>CBFIAX010000008.1:0-153112 GCA_965660685.1 Yoonia sp.
CCAAACACTGGCTCGAGCAGGCGTATGCGCCGCTCTGACGCCAAATCGTAACATGCGGCCTGTATCAACAGGCAACTGAAAGACACACAAGGGAGGGGCCACAATGGCCGACCACATCACTATTCGTCCCGCTGGGGGCACTTGGGTCGTTCGCGCTGGCGGTGCTGTTCTGGGCGAAAGCTCTGACGCGCTGGAGCTGATCGAAGGCGATATGGCGCCCGTGATCTATTTCCCGCGTTCGGACATCGCGATGGCGTTTTTGGATGAATCCGACACGACCTCGCATTGCCCGCGCAAAGGTGACGCACGCTATTTCACCATCGTTGCGAAAAGCGGCCCGATCAAAGACGCTGTTTGGTCCCATGAAAACCCATCCGACGCGGTGTCGCAGATCAAAGATTACCTTGCCTTCTACACCAGCAAAGTCGCGGTAGAGCAGGTTTAACCTAGGCGTGCTCTTCGGCTGACACGGCGGCAAGGGCACGGTTAAACGCACGCAAGGCATCGACATGGAACAAGGCGCCCCGCACCTCTGCTGGGGCGTTTTTATTTTGTCGAACCACTGGAACAAAGGATTCCCCGCTGTTTTCAAACAGGGGCATCGCACGGTCGAGCGTGGCATCATGCGCCACATAGATCCCGCGTTGAATGAGCGCCTCGCAGTCCTCAAGCGACGCACCGCGCGGGTGATCCATCGACCGCATAACCGTCGCCACATCAAAGGTGGACAACAGATAGGCTTGTGGTCCCGCCGCGATCCGCACGCCCTGACGCTCCAACTGGGTGAGAAAGAACGACCCTGCGATAAACCGCGACGAAACGGCCGTCGACATGGAGACAGCGACCATCACGGCCAAACCCGTTTGCCAGTCGCCCGTTAGTTCAAACACGATCAACGTGGTGGAGATTGGCGCGCCCAAGACCGCCGCCGCAACAGCCCCCATCCCTGCAAGCGCATAAAGCGCGGCCGTTCCCGAATAGTCAGGCAAAAGCCCCGTTGCCACCATCCCAAATGCCAACCCTGCAAGCGATCCGACAACCAACGCGGGTGAAAAGACACCGCCGCCCATTCGTCCGCCCATTGTAATGGCGACAGCGACGACTTTGACCGCGGCAAAGACGACGGCTTGCCAGAACAGCAACCGCCCCGACAGCGCATCCGACGTGATCCCATAGCCGACACCGATAATATGCGGGAACCAAAGCGCGATCACGCCCAGAATCCCACCCGCGATCGCAGGGCGAAGGGCACGTGGAATCCGCAGTTTCGACTGAATGGCCGTGCCTATGGTATCAGCCCAAAAGATCGACCGCATGAGAACGATAGCCAGCACGCCGCTGAGAAGGCCCAAGAGGATAAAGGCGGGCAATTCGACGTAGAACCGAAGGGTCGTTGTGGTCGGCAGGAAATACTCCGTCACATCGCCGTGGATCATCCGACTAACCACCGTGCCCGCGACAGAGGCAATCACAATCGGCGCAAAAGCACGCATCGCGAAATGGCGCAGGACCACTTCGAGCGCAAATAGTGCCCCCGCAATCGGCGCATTAAAACTCGCAGAGACACCCGCAGCCACGGCACAGCCCAATAGGTCACGACCTGTCACGCCGTCCGCCTTGATCAACCCGCTCACATATGTCGCCAAAACACCCACGAGGTGGACTACAGGCCCCTCACGCCCTGACGAACCACCCGTCGCCAAAGTTACAAAGCTTGCGGCAGCAGAGGCCAGACCTTCGCGTTTTTCAACCCGTCCATCGCGCAGTGCGGCCCCTTCAATAACATCGGCCACCGCCCGCACGCGCCCATCAGGGGTAAATCGATCAAGGATCAGGCCAACAATCAGACCGCCACACACAGGTATCAGCACGATCCAATACCAGTCGAGCATCGCAGCCGACCGATGCAGTCGCGCCACCTGATTGGTTTGGTACACAAAGGACTGAAGGCTCTCGATCCCCAGCCGGAACCCCATCGCAATTAGGCCACCGCCAATCCCGATCATCAAAGCGATGAACCAGAACTGAATCTCGCTCGGCCCTTTGGTGCGAATGGTGCGCAAGGTGTCAGCCAAGGCTTTGGCAACTGCGCCGCTGGCGGATTTCACGTGCTGAGTCGTCTTCGTCGACATCGCTAGCCCACTGGTTCGTTTGATTTCTGTGTAGGACAGTTCGTCAAATGGACCAAGCATCGTCGCGTCATTTCAGGGATTTAGCCCCGTAATCCCCAAAGTTTCCGCAACGTCATCGTTAAATTAGCACGTTCGTTCCAGAAAAGGGTTAACAAAGCGTCACAATTCAACTATACGTTGGGCGTAGTTTTTATACCTAAGAATATGCCTTTGGGCGCTAAGATTTTAAACCGGATGTCTGTGAGTGGCTGACGGGTTTTCTATAGAACGGTAGCGGGTCACCTTCGGGTGGCCCGTTTTTATTAGGCGGTGAGCAATGCGCGTGCCGCGGCGCGGGCTTCTTCGGTGATGCGGTCACCAGAGATCATCCGCGCGATTTCATCCACGCGTTCGTCTGCATCCAGCGGCACCACCGTCGAAAGCGTCTGCGTCTCGGTTTGACGTTTCTCAACCCGCCAATGGTGACCGCCCAGTGCTGCCACTTGCGGCGAGTGGGTCACGACCAGCACCTGCCCCGCCGAGGCGAGCCCTGCCAATCGGCGACCAACCGCATCGGCGGTCGCACCGCCAACACCACGGTCAATTTCGTCAAAGATCATCGTGATGCCCGTCGTGCCTGCTGACAAACAGACCTTGAGCGCCAAGAGGAAGCGGCTCAATTCACCGCCAGACGCGATTTTGTTGAGCGGACCAGAGGGCGCACCAGGGTTCGTCGCCACGGTAAAGGCCACGTCATCGCGCCCTTCGGGGCCTTCTTCGCCAGCCACGACATCAGTTTTGAAAACCGCGCGTTCCATTTTCAACGGGGCGAGTTCCGCCGCCATCGCCGCGTCGAGACGGGCCGCCGCCTCAACTCGCGCTGCGGTCAATGCGCTGGCTGCAGCATCATAGGTTTGCTCTGCCGCATTCACCGCGACCTGCAGCGCCGCGAGGTCGCGCTCGCCACCGTCCAGCAAGTCCAGCTTTGCCCGCAAGCCATCTGCATGTGCAGACAGATCATCTGGCAGAACGGCATATTTCCGCGCCAAACCACGGATCGCGAACAACCGCTCTTCGGTCAGTTCAAGATCGGCAGGGTTAAAGTCGAGAGAATCGAGGCATTCTTCGATCCCGCGCTGCGCTTCACCCAATTCATCCATCGCCCGCGATAGGGCCGACAAGGGGGCGTCCAGACGACCTTCGGCCTTCTCCGCCGCATCGCCGAGCCACCGTGCCGCGTTCGACATCAGCCCCTCAGCGCCTTCATAGGACAGCGCGTTAAAGGCCTGAGAGATATCGTTGCGGATCTTTTCGGCGGCCTGCATCAAACGGCGTTTGCCGTCCAAGGTCGCCTCTTCACCGGGTTGCGGGTCGAGTTTATCCAACTCCCCAACCGCATGGCGCAAAAACTCTTCTTCGGCGCGGGTCTCTGCGATCTTGGCCTCTGCCGCAACCAGCGCCTTGCGTGATTGCGCCAATCCACGCCATGCAGCGCGGGTCGCGTCGATCAGATCGGATACCTGCGCAAAATCGTCCAAGAGCAACCGATGCCCACGCGGGTTCAGCAATCCACGGTCATCATGCTGGCCGTGCAATTCGATCAGCGTGTCGGAGAGTTGGCGTAGGACCTCGCCGCTCACCCGACGATCATTGACCCACGCGGTCTTGCGCCCGTCAGCGGTGTTGATGCGACGCAGGATCAGTTCCCCATCCGCCTCAATCCCAGCTTCTTGCAGAACCGCCTCGGCCGCGTGACCTGCGGGCAGGTCAAATACGGCAACCACCTCGCCCTGCTCTGCCCCTTGCCGCACGAGGTCAGCACGGCCGCGCCAACCCAATACGAAACCAAGGGAATCAAGCAAGATCGACTTACCCGCGCCAGTTTCACCCGTCAGCACATTGAGGCCCGGTTGGAACTCTAGCTCCAACCGATCAATGATCAGCATATCTCGGATGTCTAAACCGCGCAGCATTGTGTCAGCGTCCAGCAGGATTTCCCCCGCCTCCCCTTAGAGCCATTCGCCACGGATCATTTGGCGATAGACCGCCGCCAGCCAGCTATCCCCAATCAAGGACGGCTCAAGCCCGCCTTCGGTCAGCAGTTTGTAGCTATCCGCATACCATTCGGTCGATTGGAAGTTATGGCCGAGGATGGCCCCTGCGGTCTGCGCCTCTTCAACAAGGCCGAGCGACAGGTAACATTCCACCAAACGGTGCAGGGCTTCTGGTGTGTGGCTGGTGGTCTGGAACGACTCGACCACGACGCGGAAACGGTTCGCAGCGGCCTGATAGTGGCCCCGCTTCAGATAGAAACGCCCGATTTCCATTTCCTTGGCCGCGAGGTGATCAAAGGCCAAATCAAACTTCAAAATCGCCGACCGCGCATATTCGCTGTCAGGATAGTTTTCGATCACCGCCCGCAGTGCTTGGAGTGCTTGGAACGTGAGGCCCTGATCGCGACCCACTTCGTCGATCTGATCATAGTAGGACAGCGCCAACAGATACTGCGCATAGGCCGCGTCACCGTCCGCAGGGTAGAAGTTCAGGAACCGCTGTGCCGCAGCACGGCTGTTTTCGTAATCTTTGTCACGGTGATAGGCGAAGGCCTGCATGATCAGCGCGCGTTTGGCCCATTCGGAATAGGGATAAAGCCGCTCGATCTCACCGAAATAAAACGCTGCGTCGGACTCGCGTCCGCGTTCGAGTTCGTATTCACCGCGCTGATAAATTTCTTCGGCAGAAAATTGCTCAAGCGCCCCTTCGACTTTGGGGTCAAAGGAATTACAGGCCGTCAACGTGGCGACAGACAGGAACGCGACAGACAGGATGGTTCGTGCTTTTGTGGCCCGACTACGGCTTAACATGAACGCCCCCAATTTTCATTGCTCGATCAGTCGACCGACGGGCTGCGTCGATCGTGTTTCGTCTTGGTCTAGCATAGAAAAATGCAGGGCAAAATGCCTTTTGCCACTTGTCGTGGTCACACTCAGGCGACCCGGCTCAGATCAGCGATATTTACACCCACACCTGGCAGGCGCGCAGCGATGGATGCATCACAGGTGACCCAACGCCATGCATCAGGACGATCAAACATCGCACGCAGCAGTTTGTTGGTTAGTGCATGACCCGCACGATGGCCCGAATACCGACCAAGGATCGGCGCACCTGCGGTATACAAATCACCCAACGCATCCAGCATCTTATGACGCACAGCTTCGTCTTTGTGACGCAGACCACCGGGGCTAAGGATATCGCTGCCCTCAACGACGACCGCGTTTTCCAGCGTACCACCCAGCGCAAGACCCGCCGCGTGCATCGCATCAACATCCCGCATACGGCAGAAGGTGCGACTGTCGCACAACTCACGTACAAAGGCACCATTGGCCATATTCAGCGTCTTTTGCTGTTGGCCAATCGCGGCATCGGGGAATTCAATTTCGAAATCCATCTGGAGCGATGTCGCAGGCGATAGGCGTGCAATCGCGTCGCCATTCTGCACTTCGATCACGTCCAGAACTTCAATAGCGCGAAGCGGTGCGCCCAGTCGGTGCAGGCCAGCCGTCACAATCGCACGCACAAACTGTGCCGCGCTCCCGTCGAGGATCGGAACCTCAGGGCCGTCGATTTCACACAGAACGTTGTGAACGCCCGTGCCCGACAGAGCGGCCATGAGGTGTTCGATGGTCGAAACGCTGGTCCCTGCGTCATTGGTCAGACGGGTGTTCAGCGGTTCTTGGATCACGTGATCCCACAGGGCGGGCATATCGCGGTCAGACGCGAGGTCCACACGGCGAAACACGATACCATGGCCCGCAGGAGCAGGACGCAAGACAAGCCGCGCCGGTTTGCCCGAATGCAATCCAACGCCATCAAATGTCAGGTCAGTGTTCAGTGTGGTCTGCACGTAAATGCGCCCTTTTGTTACTGACACTCATTTAAGACGGGTACTGAGAACCCTCAACTCACTCTTTGCAACGGACTGAAACATATGAAACAGTTTTGTTAAGCCATTGCTAAACAAGCAAAAAGGCCGCCCAATGGACGGCCTTTTCACTGAATTATGTCAGTTTGTTAGTTCGCTTGACGGCGCAGGAAGGCAGGAATCTCGATCCGTTCTTGCTCTGGATCGGCTGCTTTTGCCTCTTCGCGGACCGCGTGAACCTGCGGCTGAGCGCGGGACGGAGCGGTCTGTGCAGGCTCTGCGTCAGAGTGGCCTGTCATGCGGTTGATCAGGTTGTTGATCCCGAACCCACGACGCGGAGCCTCTGCTTCGGCAGCAGGTGCCGGAGCGGCAGGCGCTGCAGGGGCGGACGGCTTACGAACGGCTGCTTCGAGACGTGCAAGTGCCTCTGGCGACGGTGTGCCCGGTGCAGGTGCGCGCGGTGCAACAAATGCCTCAGCAGGTGCGAATTGGGTTTCCGGACGCGGCTGGTAAGCCGGCGGCGGAAGGTCGTCTTCGACTTGCGGTTCAAATCCGTCAAAACCGTCATCTTGAGCGGTATCTGCTTCGAACGCATCATCAAACAGAGTGCGGTCGTCAGCAGCGGTCTCTGCAACAGGTGCAGGAGTTGGTTCAGCCGCAGGCATTTCAGCCGATACGGTCTGAGTCAGCGGAGCCGACATGCTACGGCGCGGAAGCGGTGCGTCAACTTGGCCGACCGATGCGTCGATACCTGTCGCAACAACGGACACGCGCATTGCGCCGTCCATGTTCGGATCGAGGGTCGAACCAACGATGATGTTTGCGTCGGGATCAACTTTCTCGCGGATTTTGTTCGCAGCTTCGTCGAGTTCGAAGAGGGTCAGGTCGTAGCCACCAGTGATGTTGATCAGAACACCACGTGCGCCTTCGAGGCTGATTTCGTCGAGAAGTGGGTTCGCGATCGCCTGCTCCGCCGCGTCAATTGCGCGGTTTTCGCCCGTTGCTTCGCCAGTGCCCATCATCGCTTTGCCCATTTCGTCCATCACAGAACGAACGTCAGCAAAGTCGAGGTTGATCAGGCCCGGACGAACCATGAGGTCCGTGACGCCCTTCACACCTTGATAAAGCACATCATCAGCAAGCTGGAATGCTTCCGTGAAGGTTGTTTTCTCATTGGCCAGACGGAACAGGTTCTGGTTTGGAATGATGATCAGCGTATCTACGACCTTTTGCAGGGCTTCGATACCCTCTTCGGCCTGTTTCATGCGCTTGCCACCCTCAAATTGGAACGGCTTGGTCACAACACCAACAGTCAGAACGCCAAGTTCGCGGGCTGCTTGCGCGATGATCGGGGCTGCACCAGTGCCAGTGCCGCCGCCCATGCCAGCGGTGATAAAGCACATGTGTGCGCCCGCCAGATGATCAACAATTTGCTCAATGCTTTCTTCGGCAGCCGCTGCACCGACGGTTGCGCGGGCTCCGGCACCCAAACCTTCGGTAACCTTGATCCCCATCTGGATGCGGGCCTGTGCCTTTGCATGTTGCAAGGCTTGGGCGTCGGTGTTGGCAACAACGAATTCCACCCCATCCAACGCTTGTTCGATCATGTTGTTGACCGCGTTACCACCGGCCCCACCAACACCAAAAACGGTGATGCGTGGTTTCAGTTCTTCCTGACCGGGAATGGAGAGGTTCAATGTCATTGCTCTGTCCGCCTTGTTTTTCTATGCCCCTCCCACCGGGGCTTTTTACTCGAAATTAGGACAATCCTAGCGGTATCGCCCTTGTTCGTCACGCGAAAATCGCAAGATCGCCACCAAATGTGGGGGAAAAACGCAAGTTTTCCGCCTGATTTGGGCCCATCGGCAAGATATTGCGTATCACCAGTTGTCCTTGAACCATTTTACAGCCCGTTTCAGGGACCGTGCGGGGTATTGATCGGCTGGCACTTCGAAGTCCCACCATTCATCTTGGGGGTGTGCAGCGAACAGTGTTAGCCCAACTGCGCCTGAGAATGCGGGCCCGATTGCAGCCTGCGGCAAGCCCTGCACACGCAGTGGACGTCCAAGGCGTACTTGCTGTCCAAGGATTTTAGATGCCAGCCCATCTAGGCCCGGTATCTGACTTGCGCCACCCGTCAAAACGATCTGCTGCGACGGCAAATGTTCAAAGCCTGCGGCGTCCAGACGGACGCGCACCTCTTCTAGAATTTCCTCGACACGTGGACGCATGATGCCGATCAATTCGGCGCGCGACACGGTGCGTCGGTCGTGTTCATAATCGCCAGTGTCCCCACCGATTTCGATCATTTCGCGGTCGTCCATCCCCGTCGCCACAACGCCGCCGTAGAATGTTTTGATGCGTTCCGCCGTGGCCATTGGCACCGACAATCCCATAGAAATATCGCTTGTGACGTGGTCACCACCCATGCGCACGCTGTCCGCATAGATCATATGTTTTTTCATAAACACCGAAATGCCAGTGGAGCCGCCGCCAAGATCGATACAGGCCGATCCCAATTCCTGCTCGTCTTCAACAAGTGACGATACGCCGGACACATAAGCGCTGGATGCGATCCCAGCCAATTCCAGATCGCAGCGTTTGATGCAGAAGAATATGTTCTGAAGCGCCACACTGTCGACAGTGAGCATGTGCATGTCACAGGTCAGCTGGTTGCCAATTTGCCCGCGCGGATCGGCCATGCCAGACCGGTGATCGAGCGCGAAATTCACAGGTTGTGCATGCAATACGTCGCGTTCGGCACCGTAGTCAGGCACATCACAGGCCGCCATCACGCGACCAATATCGCCATCATTTACAAGCCCGTTTTCGATGTCGATCATGCCATCAAGACCATAAGACTTTGGCCGTCCGCCAGAAATACAGGCAATCACATGGTCCACACGGACTTTTGCCATTTTCTGTGCCGCTTGCACAGCGGTGCGAATGGCGCGTTCGGTTTCTTGCATGGCATCAACTTCGCCGAACTTCACGCCACGCGACCGCGTCGTCGCGGCACCAATCACGCGGAACGATGACTGACCGGCAAGCGAGCCGATCCCATCCGCATCGCGGAACGTTTCCGGCCCGTCAAAGCGCAAAACCAGACAAGCAATTTTACTCGTGCCAATATCCAAAATCGCGATCACACCACGTTGCATCGCGGCCTTACGCATTGCGCGCATTGCGCGTTGGCTGTCGTATAAATCGCCCATTTACTCGTCTACCTCTATCTGTCCTACGCGGCGATATGCACCGGCGGCTTCTTTGTTCATTCTTAAGGTCGGTCGGTCACCGTTGCGCATGTCAACAACAGCCACATCACGGTCCAACATGTCCCGCGCCTGATGCAGCACAATCACCCGGTCAAGGGCCGCAACAGGGTTTTCCGCGGGCAACAAAATGCGCTGATCTCGGTCAAGTACGACGTCCCAACGCCGCTCGCCCATTCGCACTAAACCGCGCAAGCGCTGACCGACTGGGCGCGCATTCCGGAACAGGGCCAATGCCTCTGCGATATGGGCTTGCGCTCCATCGCCTGCGATCAATGGCAAATCCAGACGGGCCGCGCGGCTGTCGGCGAAACCTGCAAAAGTGCCCTCGGCATCCAGTAGGCGCAATTCTTGGCCATCGCGCCAAATAGCAACTGGTACGCGGGGCGTGATATCAACATTCAACACACCTGCATCGCCGACACGCACACGTGCAGACCGGACACTATCCAAGGCCTCGACCTTTTGGCGCATAACCTCAAAGTCCAGCTCGAATGATGATAGCGGGAATTCCACGGGCAACGTTGCAAGTATTAAGGGTTCGAGCACGTCATCCGCACCCGTTACGTCCATCTCGCTGATCATGAATTCGGGGCGCTGTTGCACCGATTGCTTTATCTCGTCCCATTTGGCGACAGCCATGGCGCGGTTTTCGGCGTGGCTCGACCAGCTTGTGACGATGATCGCGATCAAGGCCAGCGGCCCGCCAATGCGAATAAGCCCGCGCATGCCGGGCGTCAGCATCATGCGCTGATAGCGGTATTTCCATTTCGATGGGGCCGGATCACGCGGTAAGGCGCGGTGGCGGGCCATGGCGTTCAGCGGTCGCATGATGCGTCCTCCACGAGCCACCGGCAAAGCTGTGGAAAGCTGATCCCCATCTTTTCGGCCTGCTCAGGGGCCAGCGATGTCGGGGTCATGCCGGGCTGTGTGTTTGTTTCAAGCAAGATCAAACCATCGACGCCGCGGGCTTCGTCCCAGCGGAAATCAGTGCGGCTCATCCCGCGACAGCCAAGCACCTTATGGGCGCGCAGAGCCATCTCCATGCACGCGTCGAAAATCTCGGTTGGAATATCGGCAGGGATCACATGGCGCGATCCGCCGTCTGCGTATTTCGCCTCGTAATCGTACCAGCCGTCAACGATAATGTCCGTGACTGTTAAGGCGCGGTCACCCATCACTGCCGTGGTCAGCTCGCGCCCGGGTGCATAGGTTTCGACCATGACTTGATCAGGCATATCATCGGCCAGCACAGGCGGCGCGTCGCCTTCTGCGATGATATAGATGCCAACGCTCGACCCTTCGTTATAGGGCTTCACCACATAGGGCGGTGGCATGACATGCCCCGCCTGCACATCGGTAGCGCGCGCAATGACCGACCGCATGAATGGCAGATTATGCGCCGCGTAAATCTCTTTGGTGCGTTGTTTGTCCATGGTGACAGACGAGGCCATGACGCCAGAATGCGTATACGGGATTTTCATCCACTCGAGCATGCCCTGCACACAGCCGTCTTCGCCCCAGCGGCCATGCAAGGCGTTGAACACGACATCAGGGGAAATCTCTGTCAAACGCGCAGCAAGATCGGGGCCAGCATCGACCTCGATCACTTCACATTCTGCTTCCCGCAAAGCCATTGCACATTCAGCGCCCGAACTAAGCGAAACCTCACGTTCCGCGGACGGGCCGCCCATTAAAACAACAACTTTCGGGTTTGCCCTGCTCGACATAACCCACCACCTTTAACGCGGGCCTTTGCGACCCGTCATTTGATTTGACCCCTTGCCCCGGGGCCTGCCCCAAGCGAGGCGATTGTTCGTATTCTATCGGACCAGCCACATTATTTTGTGCCCACCCGCATAATTTCCCATACTAACGTGATCCCACTGGAATCGTAAACCTTTTTCCGCACCAGCTCCCCCAAATCTTCGAGATCTGCAGCCGTTGCACCGCCTGCATTGGTCAAAAAGTTGGAATGTTTGGTGTTCATCACGGCCCCGCCAATGGTCGCACCACGCATGCCTGCGTCGTCGATCACCTTCCATGCCTTTAGGTCGTGCACGTCATCCGCCTGCCCTGTTGACGAAAAACCAGCCGGATTACGGAATGTAGAGCCGGCCGTGCGGTCCTTGGTCGGTTGTGTTTCGTCACGCTTGGCCAATTGGGCGTCCATGCGGGCGGACAGCGCATCGGGGTCGCCCTTGGGCGCGCGCAATGTGGCCCCAGTGATCACCGCACCCTCTGGCAGGGTCGAATTGCGATAGGCCAATTTCAGCGCATCAGCGGGCATTTCAACAATCGTGCCGTCGCGCATCACGACCGTGACCGACTGCAACACATCCGCCGTATAACTGCCATAACAGCCCGCATTCATACGCACAGCGCCACCAATGGTGCCCGGAATGGTGCGCAAAAAGGTCAGATCAAGCCCCTCTGCCGCCGCCTTGCGCGCCACATGGGCATCAAGGGCCGCAGCGCCAGCAGTCACGATATCACCGTCAAAACTGATCCCATTGAACCCGCGTCCCATGCGGATCACGACACCACGCACACCGCCATCACGCACAATCAGGTTGGACCCAACGCCCATCGGGAACACGGGCACGCTTGGGTCAAGGGCCGCCAGAAACGCGGACAGATCATCGACATCGGCAGGCTGGAACAACACATCCGCAGGTCCACCCACACGCATCCATGTCAAATCCGCAAGGCTGCGATCCGACGTCAACGTGCCGCGCACTGGGGGGAGGTTTTCGATCATGATTTCATCCTTAAACGGCGGCGCAACAAAAGACGGCCCATCAATGCCCCCATACAGCCCCCCAAAAACGCGGGCAAGGCGATGAGGAACGCGATGCTGACAGACAGCATGGGGTCGATGCCGATGGGGGTGGTCGATGCGAACCAGAACATGATGAATGCCGCGCCAAGAACGGAAATAACGCTGAGCGCCCAACCATTCTGCTGGGCTGCGACAAGACGGGACAAGAGGACAAATGCAACCAAGGCGCAAATGAACATCAACCCAATGATGATAATCATTCCCATGCTACACGCCCCCCTTGAACAGCGATTTGACCCAACGGGTCAGATAAACAACCGGCCAGCGCAACACAGACATACCCGCCGCCAATGTCACAATCCCGATCAGCGGCCCGTTTTGATAAGTTACCCAGCCGAGCAGCGGCACACCCAACGCAATCAGAAAATACGCGCGCTGCCACAGGTTATCACGCGACGGGATCATCGCCATGACATTGGCAGCCACCAGCCAAACGGCAGCACAGATCAATGATGGGGTCATTCGGGCACCTTGGGGTTTTGGTCACGCGCGCGGGCCAGAAGATAACGGAGCGGATTGCGGAACATAGACACGAAAGCCGCCACACAAGCCAGCCCCACGATCCACCCGAAATCATAGCCGATCCAGATGATCAACACAGGGGCCAAAACCAAAAGCGTCACCCCCGGCACATACTGACGGCGCATAGGCAGGAAAGCAGTGACCGTTGCCAAAAGCACCCAGATGCAGCCAATGATGAGGGAGGGGGTCAAGAGCCTCCACCCACCGCATCTTTTGCGGCCTTCGCAGATTCAGCGATTTTTTTGCTGCCAAACAATGCGGCCCCGCCAATGGCTGCAACACTTGCACTAATACCAACCATCGGCGCAACCGTTGCAGTCAAACCAATAAGGCTAAGTCGGATCGTATTATCAACCAGATCTCCAGCATTGGCTCGAGGCCATTCTTGAAACTTGGATACGTAAAGGCGCACAAGACCTTCCGCTTCTGCTGCATCCTTATCCGACATAAATTCAGTGGTCGGTATCAAAGGCATCAACTGGCCAATGGCCATACGAAGCGTTGTTAAAACTCTGATCTGGCGCTTGGCCTCATCCATCATTGCGTCATTTTGATAGTTCAGTCCCTGAAGCCGCTCAATCTCTAGGTCAATATAACCCATGATCGCATCAAGTGTCGCAGGCAAGGCACCACGGCTTTCAATCATTGCGGTCTTCGTACGCTCAATACTTTGCGGATCACCTTTCGAGATATTGACCGTGGTCGCAGCGGCTGCCGCATCCTCCTCATCATAAACCTTTAGCACATCGTTAAACAGCGGGGTGACCAATGCTGGATCGCCGAGCCAGTCTTCTTTGGTCAACTTCGACAGGATCGGGGCCAAGAGGTTGGCGTGGATGTCTTTGCCCGCCAGCAGACGCTCATAGAATGCGATCCAGAACCGCCAGTCGTTTTTATCGGCTGTCAAATGTTCGCAGGTCGCAGACCAATCATCCGCAATCTGTTGTGGCATCTCACTTGACATCCATAGTGGACGTTGCTGCCCCGTTTCCAAAAAGATTGAATCGTCCCTCATCTCGCCTCGCAGCGCAGTTGAATATGTAAACTCTCCAACTCTTGCAAATGACAGGCTACAGGTTTCAAAAGTGATTTGGGCGGGATGGCTTTTGGTAGCATTGGCGGTTGCCGCAGCCAAAGAAACAACCGATGTTGAAGCGGCAACTCCGATTGGGGCACTTGACTTCAGCTCGAGAGCAGCGAGTGACGCAGGATACGCAGAAATGGGTTCGAGATCACTCCAAAACACTGTGAACGCGGTCGATATCGCGCCGAAGATTGGCAGCGGTGAGTCGTCTACCAACTTAAATGGATTTTGCCTCGAAAAAAATGAAAGGCTGACCGGTGCAATCCTTGCTCCCATTTGCAGAGCAAAGTAATGAGCGGAACGCAATCCGGACTCTATCGGCAGCCCATTCAAATAGGCCTCCAAACTCTCCCGATCTACAACCTCCGCAATCTCCAAACTCTTACCCTTTCAACCGCGCGGGCAGTCCGTTTGCCCATGTGGAAATCGTCCCTGCCCCAAGGCAGACGACCATATCGCCCGTGCCCGCTTGTTCGCGCACCAGCCGTTCCAGATCATCTTCTGACGCCACGGCCCGTGCATGCCGGTGGCCGTGGCGGATCAGGCCCGCGACCAGATCGTCGCGGGTCGCGCCTTCGATCACGTCTTCGCCCGCCGAATAAACATCCGCGATACCCACCACATCGGCGTCGTTAAAGCACGCGCAGAATTCGTCGAAGTGATGCGCCAAACGTGTGTAGCGGTGCGGTTGGTGCACGGCGATCACGCGGCCTGTGGTGGCTTGGCGCGCGGCCTTGAGCACGGCGGTAATTTCCACGGGGTGGTGGCCATAGTCGTCGATGATTGTGACCCCGTTCACTTCGCCGACTTTGGTAAAGCGGCGGTTGACCCCGCCAAAGCCTTTCAGTGCGGCGCGGATCGCGTCCTTTGTCATGCCCAAATGCCGCGCGACGGCGACGGCGGACAGCGCGTTGGACACATTGTGGTCGCCAGGCATGGGTAGTTCGCAGCCTTCGATCATGTCATCTTCGGCCTGCAACGCGATGTCGAAATGGGCGACGCCCGCCTTATAGTGCAGGTTCAAAACGCGCACGTCGGCTTGGGCGTTGAACCCGTATGTGGTGACGCGGCGATCAGTTAGCTTGCCGACTAAGCTTTGCACTTCGGCATTATCGGTGCAGCAAACGGCCAGCCCGTAGAACGGGATGCCGGACACGAAATCATAGAAGCCCTGACGCAGGTTTTCGATGGTGCCCCAATGTTCCATATGTTCGGGGTCGATGTTGGTCACAATGGCGATCGTGGCGGGCAAGCGGTTGAATGTGCCGTCGCTCTCGTCGGCCTCGACAACCATCCATTCGCCCTGCCCCATGCGCGCGTTGGACCCATAGACATGGATGATCCCGCCATTGACAACCGTCGGATCAATGCCGCCTTCGTCCAGCAAAGCCGCGACCATGGTCGTCGTCGTCGTTTTGCCATGCGTGCCCGCGACAGCGACGTTGGATTTCAGGCGCATCAGCTCGGCCAGCATTTCAGCGCGGCGCACGATTGGCAGACCCGTGGCGCGCGCCTCGTCCAATTCCGGATTGCCCGGCTTAATCGCGGATGAAATCACAACAACGGCCGCATCGGCCAAGTTTTCAGCCCGCTGGCCTTCAAAAACAGTCGCACCCAGTTTAACCAGACGGTCGGTGATTGGGGTCGCTTTCAGGTCAGACCCTTGCACGGTATAGCCGTGTTCAAGAAGCACCTCCGCGATGCCCGACATGCCGATGCCGCCGATCCCGACAAAGTGAATTGGACCAACATCAATCGGCAGTTTGGTGGCTTTGACAGTCATCGGGATACTTTCTTAGGCGTTGGAAACGAGGTCTTCGACCAGCCCCACAAGGCGGTCGGTTGCATCGGGTTTACCGCATGACAGTGCCGCATTGGCCATCTGTGTTGCGGCGCGTTCGTTGGTCAAAACAGCGGTGATTTGTTCGGCCAGTGTTTCAGGGGTAAATTGGCTTTCGGGCATCAATATCGCCGCACCGGCCTCGACCATTTGGCGGGCATTTGCGGTTTGCTCGTCACGGATAGCGGCGGCGAGCGGCACAAAGATCGCGGGCCGTCCGATGACCGTCAGATCGGCCACGGTGGAAGCGCCGGAACGTGTGATAACCAACTGCGCCTCTGACATGCGGTTGGGCACATCGTCGAAGAATGGCTTCACGTCGGCGTCGATGCCAGCCTCGGCGTAATAGGTGGCGACACGCATGCCGTCTTCGTCGCGGGCTTGATGGGCCACACGGATGTTGGTGCGCAGGTTTTCGGGCAGCCGGGCAATGGCTTCGGGCACCACATCGGATAGGATTTTTGCGCCCTGCGATCCACCCATCACAAGGATCGACATCGGGTAATCGCCAGGCGGAATATAGCCTGCTCCAGCGCGATCCAAAATCGCGGCACGCACTGGGTTGCCAACATCGACACCTTCAACGCCGCTCGGCAATTCCGTCGGCCACGTCCCGCAAGCCACGGTGTGAACGCGTTTGGCAAACAGCTGGTTCACGCGGCCTAAAACGCCGTTTTGTTCATGGATCATGCGCGGGACACGCAGCACAAATGCGGCCGCCATCGCGGGGATGGCGGGGTAGCCGCCAAAGCCAACAACAACGTCGGGCTTTTCACGGAACATGCGCCATTTGGCGCCCCCGATGCCTGCGAGAATACGGAAAGGCACGGCGAGCTTGGCGACAATACCACCCCGCGCAAATGTCGCGGATTTCACAACATTAATTTCAACGGCATCAGGAAAACCACCGGCATAACGGGCACCGCGATCATCGGTGGACAGCTTTACACGCCAACCCTTGGCCAACATGGCCTCTGCCAGCGCTTGGGCTGGAAACATATGGCCGCCGGTCCCACCCGCAGCAATTACTAATAACTTTGTCATCGGCCTCTTCGCATCAAAATATCACCAATTTCGCCTTGCGGGCGGGTGCGGGTAAACGCCAGCAACATGCCCATCGCAATACCACCCGCGATAATGGACGATCCACCATAGCTGACAAATGGCAGCGTCATGCCCTTGGCAGGCAACAGGCGCACAGCGACGCCCATGTTGATCATAGCCTGCACGCCAAACGCGCAAGCCAGCCCCGTCCCCGCAAAGCGGATAAACGGATCGCGTTCTTTGAGCAACCGCAACAGGCTTCGCACGACGACGACACCGTAAAGCAGAATGATCGCAAGCACGCAGATCAACCCGTATTCTTCGGCCGCCACCGCAATAATAAAATCCGTATGGGCATCCGGTAGCGACCATTTCACTTGGCCCTCGCCGACGCCAACGCCAAAAAAGCCGCCTTCGCGAATTGCATTGGTCGCATAACCCAGCTGCGTGGTCGGGTCCAAATCCGGGCTAAGGAAACCGTCAATCCGGCGGGCAAAGTGTTCCGAATTCGCATATGAAAACATGCCGACAGCGACGACAGCGGCACAGATGCCTGCGAGCAGCAGCATCGGCGCTCCGGCCACAAAATACATCACGCCCCATGAAAACAGAACCAAGCAAGCTTGGCCAAAATCTGGCTGCAACGCCAAAAACGTGCAAATAATCACGGTAAGAATGAAAGAATACATGCGACCCGGCGGGCCGCCTATCTCTAACCCAGCGGCCATCAACCATGCGGCCATTACGACGAACCCGGGCTTCAAAAACTCCGACGGCTGCAAGGATGCAAAGCCAAGCGAATACCAGCGCACAGCCCCTTTGCCAAAATCAGTCCCGAAAAACGGCAGCCCCATGAGCGCGACAAATGCGACCAAAAAGCCAACAACCGCCAATCGGCGCACGACCTGCGGCGACATCATCGACATCACCAGCATGACAACCATGGCGACACCGCCAAAGAATGCTTGCCTGCTCACATAATGAAAGGGTTCAAGGCCGTTTTTGCTGGCCAATGGCGGCGACGACGCCAGCCCAAGCAGCAACCCGATGCCAAACAGCATCAAAACACAGCCCATTGTCCATTTATCAATCGTCCGCCACCAACGTGGAAGAACCGGCTCACCCGCATACACAGGCACCGTGCCATACACCATTTCCGTCATGGAATTACCGCCAATACTGCCTCAATCGCCCGATTTTTTTCGGGTCTGACACCACCAATAGCGGGTTTAGCCCCCTATTTCCACTGCAAATTGTGGATGCGCGACCTCCCGCCTCTTTGGTTTTGAAATATCCCCGCCGGAGGCTCCGACATCCGCTCCCCTTGCACCCACCGCGTTTTCGCGGCACGAGGCAGTCATGCAAGTTAAAACCCTTATCATTGGCGCCGGTGCCGCCGGCATGATGTGCGCCGCTCACGCGGGCGACAGCGTCTTGATCGTGGACCATGCCAAAGCCGCCGGTGAGAAAATTCGCATTTCTGGCGGAGGGCGCTGTAATTTTACGAACATGGGTACGACGGCGGCGAATTTTTTGTCGGAAAATCCGCATTTCGCGAAATCCGCGCTGAAACGCTATACGCAATGGGATTTTATCTCGCTCGTGGCCAGTCACGGCATCGCGTATCATGAAAAGACCCTCGGGCAACTTTTTTGCGACAATTCGGCCAAAGACATCATTGCGATGCTGCATAGCGAAATGAAGGGCGCGCAACTTTGGCTGCGCACGGATGTGGGCGAGATCAGCCATGATGGCACCCATTTCAAGGTTGAACTGACCAAAGACGGGAAAACGCAAACTATTACCGCCACCAATCTGGTCATGGCCTCAGGCGGCAAGTCGATCCCCAAAATGGGGGCAACCGGTCTCGGCTATCAGATCGCGACCCAATTCGGGCTGAGCATCATCACGCCGCGTCCGGGTCTCGTGCCGCTCACCTTCACGGATGACCGCTTTAAACCACTGGCGGGCACAGCCTTGCCTGCGCGGGTCACAGCAAACGGAACCAGTTTCGACGAGGCATTGCTGTTCACGCACCGCGGCCTATCGGGGCCAGCCATCCTTCAAGCCTCATCCTATTGGCACGAAGGCGACAGCATTAGCACCAATTTGATACCTCAAATTGACCTCTTCACAGCCCTCAAGGATCAGCGGAAAACGCAAGGGCGCAAGGCGCTCACCACTGTGATGTCACAACACTTACCCGCAAGGCTCGTGGCCTATCTGGCTGAAGCCTTGGACCTGTCAGGCAACCTCGCGGACCGCTCTGATGCAAGCCTTCAAGCAATCACCTACGCGCTGACACATTGGGTACAAACCCCGTCTGGGTCCGAAGGCTACCGCACTGCAGAGGTCACCTTGGGCGGTGTCGATACCGATCAGCTCAACTCCAAAACCATGGCCGCCAAATCTATGCCAAACCTTTATTTCATCGGCGAATGTGTCGATGTCACGGGGTGGCTCGGCGGGTATAATTTCCAATGGGCTTGGTCATCGGGGTGGGCTGCCGGCCAAGCCATTGCCGCGTAGGATGGGTTTTAACCCATCACCCGCTGCACCTGCGCCATAAAGTCATCGCCGCGCTTTTCAAAACTGTCGTATTGATCAAAGCTCGCGCAAGCTGGGGCCAGCAAAACCACCTCTCCGGCAACGGCATCTGCCGCCGCAGCCGCAACAGCCGTCTCCATGTGCGTGCAAACTTGGGTCTCTACCCCGACCAGCTGGCGGGCAAAACTCTCCGCCTCGCGCCCAATAACATAGGCTTTTTGCACCCCACCCACATGGGGCAACAGCCCATCAAGCCCGCCTTCCTTTTGCAAGCCACCACAAATCCAGCGGATTTTCGGAAACGCCTGCAATGCCTTCGCGGCACTGTCGACATTGGTGGCCTTACTATCGTTCACAAATCGCACACCATCGCGCGCGCCAACCACTTGGGACCGATGCGGCAAACCACCAAAGCTGTGCATCGCATTCTCAATAGCCTTCGGGCTAAACCCCAACGTCCGGCAGGCGGCATAGGCAGCACAGGCATTCTGATGGTTATGCGCACCCGGCAACCCCGCAATCGCGCGCAGATCAATCGAAGCAACCTGACGGCCCTTGCGGTATTCGGACAAGAACCCCTTGCGGGCAAACACGGACCACGCGGCCCCTTCCAGCTTTTGGCCAGACGACACCTGAATAACGCGGTCATCTTTGGCACCTTCGGACATTTGATTGGCCAAATACTGCCCCTCGGGATCATCCATCCCGATAATGCAACGATCAGGCCCGCCCTCGGCAAACAACCGGCGCTTGGCCGCGAAATAGCCACCGAGCCCCGCATGCCTGTCCAAATGATCCGGCGAAATATTGGTCAGCACCGCGACATCAGGCGTCAATGATCTGGCCAAATCGGTTTGATAGGACGAAAGTTCTAACACAATCACCTCGCCATCATGGGCCGGATCAATGTCCAACACACCACGTCCAATATTGCCCGCCAACTGCGTTGGCCGCCCGTTTTCAGACACGATATGATGGATTAGGGCGCTGGTCGTGGATTTGCCGTTCGATCCGGTCACAGCAATGACACGCGGGATGTTGCTAAAATTTGCCCAATTGCCGGTCGCAAACGACTGGAAGAACAAGCCGATGTCATTGTCCACCGGCACGCCCGCAGACCAAGCCGCCGCGATCACTTTATTCGGGCTGGGGTATAAATGCGGAATACCGGGGCTGACGATCAAGCGGGCGATCCCGTCAAAGCCGCCCGCTTTGGTCAAATCACGGATGGTGAAACCTTCGGCCTCTGCCCCGTCCCGCGCGGCCGCGCCGTCGTCCCAGACTACAGCCGTGGCTCCGCCCGCTTCCAATGCCAAAGCAGCCGCCTTGCCCGACCGACCAAGGCCCAAAACCGCAACGGTTTGTCCGCTATACCCCTGCACTGGAATCATCTGCTGCCTCTTCATTTTGCTGGCGCTATAGTCACGCCAACGCGCAGCGGTGACAAGGGGCGACGGTCATTCCATGTCTGCGCGTTACGCCGCAAGACTACCTTCAGTCTGGGCATTATCAGGATGATCCGCAGGCAGGGTCGCCTGCCGGATGGCCAAGGCTTGGGTCAACAGATCAAGCGCCTCTGCATATTTTTCCTGATAAGCCAAATTCACCCCAAGGTTATTGAGGCTATTGGCATAGACTGGGTGTGTCGTCCCACCCTCTTTCAGGGTAACCGCAAGCGCCTCGCGATACAGTTCCTCTGCCTCGGCATACCGCCCCTGCGCCTGCACCACACCCGCAAGATTATTGAGGCGGATAACATAGTTCGGATGCGCCGTGCCAATCGTCGCCGCACCAATCGCGAGCGCCTCGCGAAACAGTCCCTCTGCCCCTGCATACCGCCCCTGCGCCTTGACGACCAAAGCAAGTCCATTCAATCGAGATGCATATTCTCGCGACTGATCGCCAAATTCCGCTTTCGCCCGATCCAACAGCTTTTGATTGACCGCAACCGCCTCTTCCCCCTTGGCCAAGCGCCATGTCATTCGCGCATAGGACATCAGGTGGTCGGGTGTTTCATGCAAGGCAACCGCGCGTTTGTAATGGGTATAGGCGTCCTGCCAGCGGACCGCATCCTCTGCTAGCTTTCCAAGTTCAAATTCAAACTCGGCCTCTTCCATTGCGGCATCTTCGCGCCGGAGGCTCGCAGCCTTGGCCAGTTCCTTTAACAATGCCTGAGCAAGTGTCGTTTCGCCAAGATCAATGGCTGCAAAAGCGGCATCGCGTTTTTGCTGTGAAATCTGATTGTCGGAACGCGCAATGAGGGATTTGAGGCGTGTCAGCTCTTCAACTTGATTTACATAGTCAGCATCGATGTTTTCAAGTTTATCGCGCAAGTCATTGATTTGACTTAGCAATACATCCTCTTCCGCGCCATGAGCCCGCTCAAGATCGGCAGTCTTTTCGGCTACCGCTTCTCTTCTCAACTGCTCGTGGCGTTCAGGCGTATAGCCCGACGTGATTGTTCCCGCGTTGTGGCCAACTTGGACATTGCCGTCACCGTCGGTGATTGCATTGTCAGTTTTGGGACCAAGCGCCATCAGCCGCTCTGCTTATTGTTGTCGCCGCCGTCGATTTTGTTGGTTGTGGTGCCTTCACCGCCCTTTTGCGCGTTTCCTGATCCGTTAACGATTTCATTGGTTGTCTTTTTGGTCGGCGCATAAAGGCGACAGCAACGCCTAATACCGCTGCGATTACACCTATGACGACAATCCAGTCCATTACGGATGCGGGCATATAACTTTCCTTTCAAATTAATTGTTTGAAAAGATAGCAGGATCGCCTGTGATGTGAAGCAATTTGCGGAGCGCCTGACCCTGGGTGGGTGCATAGCGCCCTCCCGTGGGGAGGGTCGGGCGCTGCGCAGCGTTGCCGCCGCGCGTGCCGATTGTGTGGATGTGCTAGCGCACCTTCAGCGTCGCAAGTCCGATCATCGCCAGGATTAGCGAGATGATCCAGAACCGGATCACGATCTGCGGCTCTGCCCAGCCCTTTTTCTCGTAGTGGTGGTGGATCGGGGCCATCAGGAACACGCGTTTGCCTGTGCGTTTGTAATAGAGCACTTGGATAATGACCGACAGTGCTTCCGCCACGAAGACACCGCCGACGATGGCCAAAACGATCTCGTGTTTGGTGGCCACGGCAATCGCACCCAATGCGCCGCCCAAAGCCAGCGATCCGGTGTCGCCCATGAACACAGCGGCTGGTGGGGCGTTATACCAAAGGAAGCCCAGACCGCCGCCAATCAGCGCCATGGAAAAGATCAAAAGTTCGCCTGTTTGCGGCACATAGTGCAGGTCCAAATAATCGGTGAAATCGGTACGACCCACCGCATAGGCGATGATCCCGAATGTGCCTGCTGCAATCATGACAGGCATGATCGCCAAGCCGTCCAAACCGTCCGTCAGGTTCACCGCATTGGCGGCCCCGACGATCACGATGATCGCAAACGGTATGAACAAGACCCCAAGGTTGATCAGCGTGTTTTTCAAAACAGGTACGGCCAATTGGTTTTGCAAGGCTTCGGGGTGATACTGCGCCGCCCAATAGGCTGCGATGCCCGCGATGAGTAAGCCCAACGCCATGCGTACCTTACCGGAAACCCCCGCCGTGGTTTGTTTCGACACTTTCGCGTAATCATCAGCAAAGCCGATGGCCGCAAAGGACAGCGTCACGAACAAGACCATCCAGACAAACGGGTTGTCCAGCCGCGCCCATAGCAAGGTCGAGAATGTGAGCGCCCCGACAATCAACAATCCGCCCATGGTTGGGGTGCCCGCTTTGGCGAAATGACCCTCTGGGCCGTCGTCGCGGATCGGTTGGCCCTTGCCTTGCTTGCGGCGCAGCACGTTGATCAATGGCAGACCAAAGATGAAGCCAAATACTAATGCGGTGATGAACGCCCCGCCCGCGCGGAAGGTGATATAGCGGAACAGGTTAAAGAAATCGCCGCCGTCGGACAGTGCGGTTAACCAATAGAGCATGACATATTCACCTTTTATGCGTCGTAATTATTAGGCCTTGCGATGCCCGAGTTTGCGGATGGCGTCAACGACAAGCGACACTTTACTGCCCTTGGATCCTTTGACCAGCACAACATCGCCTGCGTCGATCAGCGATCCGATTTGGGCCACCATTTCGGACACATCCGCCGTCCACTGGCCGCGCTGCGCCTCTGACAATGCTTGATGTAGGTTCTGCATTTCAGGGCCGACACAGTGGATAACATCTAGCGATTGCAAAAACTTATCATGGGCAATGGCGCGGTGCATTTCGCGTGATGACGGCCCAAGTTCTAACATGTCGCCCAACACGGCGATGCGCCGTCCTTTGACGATCAGGCCCACATTGTCGCGCGGGGTCGCCGCGGCCAGAATTTCGAGGCTTGCTGTCATCGATGTCGGGTTTGCGTTAAACGCATCATCAATCAAATCCAGTGTATCGGCCGGTTGCGCTGGGTCCAGAACGACCACTTCGCGCGTGCCGCGCCCACCCGGCGGCGCCCATGTTGCAATGTCGCGGGCCGCTTGCCCGACATCCGCACCAAGTGCGTCGACAACAGCCAATACGCCCAAGGCATTCATCGCAAAATGCCGTCCAGGCAGGCCCAGCTTGAACAAATATTCGGTGCCATTGTTGGCCGCAGCGACAACCGTTTTGTCGTCGGCCAGACGCACATCCGCCGCTGTCCAGTCGCGCCCGTGCGCCCCGAACAATACGGTTTGGGCACCCACGGCGTCGGCTTTTTCTTGCAAGATACCGGTCGTCGAGATGTCCGCATTTAGAATTGCCGTGCCGCCAGACACCAGCCCATCCATAATCTCTGCCTTTTCATGCGCGATACCTGCGACACTTTCAAAGGCTTCAAGATGCGCGGCGGCGACAGTGGTGACCATCACCACTTGCGGCTGCGCCATTTGCGACAGGGGCGCGATTTCGCCCGGGTTGCTCATGCCGATTTCGATGACGGCATACTCCGTGTCGGATGGCATCCGCGCGAGCGTCAACGGCACGCCCCAGTGGTTGTTATAAGAGGCTTCGGCGACATGGGTTTTGCCTTGCGGCGACAAGACAGTGCGCAGCATTTCCTTGGTCGAGGTTTTACCGACTGATCCCGTGATGCCCACAACCTTTGCGTTCGTGCGGGCGCGCGCGGCTTTGCCCATGGCTTCGAGCGCGGTTAAGACGTCTTTCACAATCAACAGCGGCGCATCGTCTGCAACGCCGTCGGGGCGGTATGTGACCAAGGCAGCGGCAGCCCCTTTTTCCAGCGCCATGGCGACAAAATCATGGCCATCGCGGATATCTTTCAATGCGACGAATAAATCACCGGCCGCAATTGTGCGCGTGTCAATAGAAACGCCTGCTGCCGACCAATCGCCAATCGCCTGCCCGCCTGTCGCGGCGGCGGCGTCTTTTGCTGTCCAAAGTGTGGTCATATCCGGCCCTCCAACGCGGCGACGGCCACGCTTGCTTGTTCTACATCGTCAAATGGCAATGTGACATCGCCAATTGTTTGTCCGCTTTCATGGCCCTTGCCCGCGATCAGCAATGCGTCGCCGGGGCCTAGTGCATCAACGCCACGCAAGATCGCCTCTGCGCGGTCGCCGACCTCGGTCACACTCGGCGTGCCAGTGCCATTGAGCGCGCCAGCCATGACGGCGGCGCGGATCGTGGCGGGGTCTTCGGATCGCGGATTGTCGTCGGTGATGATCACCACATCGGCGTGTTCGGACGCAGCTTCCCCCATCAAGGGACGCTTAGACACATCGCGGTCCCCACCAGCACCGACAATTGCGACGATCCGGCCCATGACATGAGGGCGCATCGCCTTGAGTGCGGTGGCGACCGCGTCAGGCGTATGGGCATAGTCGACGAACACAGCCGCGCCATTGTCGCGAGTCGCTGCCAGTTCCATCCGACCACGCACGGTGCTCAAATGTGGCAGCGTATCGAACACGTCTTGCGGATCAGCGCCCGCTGCGATGACCAAACCGGCCGCCAAAAGAACATTGTCCGCTTGAAACCCGCCAATCAGGTTGAGCCGCACAGCATGGGGTTTGCCTTGCCACTGGAACAAAAGGTCTTGGCCCGTTGCATCGAACCGCTGACCGGTCAGCTGCAGGCGCGCATTCGTGTGACGCCCGACCCCAATCACCTCTTGGCCACGGTCGGCACAAATCTCTGCGACTTGCGGTCCTTTGGGATCATCAAGATTGATAACCGCAACCCCATCATCAGCCAGCACCCGCGTGAACAGGCCCATTTTCGCGGTGAAATATGCCTCGAATGTTTCGTGGTAGTCCAAGTGGTCTTGCGTGAAGTTTGTAAAACCTGCGGCAGCAAGCATCACGCCATCAAGGCGGCGCTGGTCAAGCCCGTGCGACGATGCCTCCATCGCGACATGGGTGATGCCATTGGCGGCAGCGTCCGCCATGACGCGGTGCAAGGTAATTGGTTCCGGCGTGGTGTGGCCTAGCGGATGTGTCCACGCGCCCTCAACCCCTGTGGTACCAAGGTTGACGCCCGCGATCCCCATTTCTTCCCAGATTTGACGCGCAAATGTGCTAACGGATGTTTTGCCGTTGGTGCCAGTCACGGCGACCACCGTCGCCGGATGCGCGCCGGACCAAAGTGATGCGGTCTGCGCCAAGGTTTGGCGCGGGTCTTGTGCCACGATCAATGCAGCGTCAGATGCAGCCAATGCGGTCGCCGCAATCCCTGCCCCTGCGGGATCGGTAAGGATTGCGGTTGCACCTTTTTCCAAAGCTGTCGCGATGAATTCGGCCCCATGAACAACTGCACCCGGAAGTGCGGCGAAAAGCATGCCTGCTTTCACAGCGCGGCTGTCTACTGTCAGGCCAGTGATCTGCGCTTCGCGGCCCGCTTGGGCTGTTAGCCCGACGGCGGCCAAAGATTTCGTCTGCTGCGTCATGTCACTCACCGAATATTAGTTAGATGTGAGTGTTACACCGATCGGCTCTGAAGTGTCCACTTGTGGTCTGAGACCCAAAAGCGGTGCCGTGCGTCGGATCATTTCTGCGGCCACGGGCACGGCAGTCCAACCAGCCGTGCGGCGCGGTTTATCACCTGAATTTTCAGACGGTTCGTCGAAGGTGACAATCAACACATATTTTGGATCATTGGCTGGAAAGACGGAGGCAAAAGTAGAGATTGTTTTGTCTTTATAATAACCGCCCCCGCGTTCCTTAGGCTTATCTGCGGTGCCGGTTTTGCCGCCAACCTCATAGCCAGCGACCTCGCCAAAGGACGCGGTGCCGCGGGTGACCACCTGCCGCAACATATCGCGGGACCGTTCGCTCACGCTTTCGGACACGATGCGCGGGCCATATTGCGGGGTGTCGCGGCGGATTAACGTTGGTAAAACCTTGGTCCCGCCGTTGAGCAGCGACGCATAGCCAGCCGCTAAATGCAGCGGCGACGATGACAGGCCGTGACCATAAGAAATCGTCATTGTAGAGATTTCCGACCATTGGCGCGGCAAGAGCGGTTTGCCGGATGGGGCTTCTGACAATTCGACGGGTGTGGCTTTCATAAACCCAAGTTGGTCGAGGAAACTCTGCTGCCGCGCGCCGCCAATCTGCATTGCGATACGCGCCGTCCCAATGTTCGATGATTTTACAATGACATCTGTGGCGGACAGTTGCGCGCCATAGTCATGAAAATCACGAATCTTGTGACGCCCCCATTGCAACGGGCCCTTGGTGTCGATCATCGTGTCTTGATTGAGCAGGCCAAGTTCCATCGCTTGGGCAACGGCGAAAATCTTAAATGTGGACCCCAGCTCGTAGACCCCTTGCACGGCGCGGTTAAACAGCGGGCTGTCGGATTGGTCGCCTGTCGTCAAAACCTGCGGGCGGTTGTTGGGGTCAAAATCGGGCAACGACACCATTGAAATAATCTCGCCTGTGTGCACATCCATCAACACGGATGCTGCACCCTTGGCGTTCATGATCGACATTCCACCGGCGAGCACTTCTTCCGCAGCGGCTTGGACGGTTAGGTCGATGGATAAGGCCAAAGGCTCACCTTCGGCAGCTGGATCGCGCAGACGTTCGTCGAATTCGCGTTCCACGCCCGCCACGCCGATGACTTCTGCGCTTGCCACGCCTTCGCGGCCAAATTGTGCGCCGCCAAGGATATGGGACGCGATTGCACCGTTCGGATAAAGCCGCATTTCACGCGGGCCGAACAGCAAACCCGGCGAGCCGATGTCATGAACGGCCTGCATCTGTTCGGGCGAAATCTGTTTGCGAATCCACAGGAATTTCCGGTCACCTGTGAAATCCTTGACCAGCCGCTCTTCTTTCAGTTCTGGGAAAATTTTAACCAGTTCTGACGCGGCATAAAGCGGGTCAATCATGTCGCGCGGATGGGCATAGAGCGCGTGGGTGTCCAGATTTGTCGCTAGAATGCGACCATTTCTATCAGTGATATCAGCGCGTTGCCCGATAATCGGGTTGCCATTTACCGCCGCCTGAGGTTCTTCAATTTCGGCACTGGCAAGCGCGCCCATGCGCATCCCAATGGTGCCAAACGCAATCGCAAACATCGCGCCAAGCACCAGCAAACGCCCCTCTGCACGCAGCCGTGCGCTATCGCGCATCGCCTCGTGGCGCAGGCGCAGATTTTCGGCCTCGATGGCTTGCGTGTCTTCACCGCGATCGCGGGCCTTTAAAATACGGGCAAGCGGGCGGAGAGGTGTGCGGATCATAGCGCGTCCTCGGATGTATCGACAGGATCGCTGTTGACCTCAATTGGGACAATAACCGATAAAACTTCGGGCAGTGGATAAATAATCTGATCCACACGACCAAAGGCGTCGGGCATCAATGGTAAGAGGCCAAGCCGTTCGAAATTCAGCTCTGCCAGATCGGACAGGCGGTCAGGGCGGTTCAGATAGGCCCATTCCGCGCGCAACCGGTTCAATCGTTCATGTTTGGCACCAATCTCGCGGTGGAGGCTGCGGACCTCGGCCAGCGCGTCGCGGGTGCGGTAGTTTTCTTGATACGACCAAAACGCGAGCCCCATCACGGCCAAAGCCGCGCAAAGATACAAAAGCGTGCGCATCTATCTGCCCCCTTTGTTCATCATCGGCATGCCCAGTTTTGCTGGGTCAACGTCTTTGGCGGGCGCGTCCGTGCGAATCGCCACGCGCAATTTGGCGGAGCGGGACCGTGGGTTTTCGGCCAACTCCTCTTCATCGGGGCCAATCGCCTTGCGTTTTTCAACGCGGAACGCCGGGGTGTCTTGGGCCACCTCGGGCGCATAACGATTGGCATTTGCTTGCCCACCCGAGCGGGCTTGCAAAAACCGTTTGACCATGCGGTCTTCGACAGAATGGAATGTGACGACAGCCAGCTGACCACCGGGTTTCAACGCCCGTTCAGCTGCCATCAGCCCCATCGCCAATTCGCCGTATTCATTGTTCACCGCAATGCGCAGCGCTTGGAACGTGCGGGTCGCAGGGTGGGATTGGTTGTGCTTGGGGCGGGGCAAACAACCCGCCACAATCGTTGCTAATTGCAATGTCGTCGTCAGCGGCCGCGCCGCAACTATGGCCTTTGCAATACGGCGCGATGCGCGTTCTTCGCCATAAAGATAGATGATCGACGCGATATCCGCCTCGTCCGCTTCATTGCAGATGTCCGCAGCGGAACGGCCGGATTGCGACATGCGCATATCGAGCGGGCCGTCACGCATAAACGAAAACCCGCGCTCGGCAATATCAAGCTGCATGGACGATACACCGAGATCCAGCACAACGCCGTCAAGATCGGATGCATATTCATCAAGCTTGGAAAACGTGCCCTCGACGGTCTCAATGCGGTCACCGAAATCGGCGATCCAATCTGCCGCCATTTCAAACGCCAATGGATCGCGATCCACGCCGATCACTTTATCGGCGCCAGCGGCCAGCAATTCACGTGTATAACCGCCATTGCCAAATGTGCCGTCCAGCCAGACACCTTGAACAGGCGAAACCGCCCGAATAATGGGGCGGATCAGAACGGGGATATGCGGGGTTTCAGTGGCAGCTGACATGATGTGATCCTAGCTTTCGTCCAACAAAGACAGCGGATCAAAGTCATCGGGCATTTCATCAAGCCACGCGGTCATATCGTCAGCGACGGTTGCCGCGAATGTGTCAGCTTTCCAAATCTCGAAGTGGTCACCTACCCCGCGGAAATAAAGCTCGCCGTCTTTCAGGCCAAGCTTTTCACGCTGACGGATTGGCATAACAGTGCGGCCATCCTTATCGATCTCCATCTTCATGGATTGACCGATATACAGGTGCGAAAGCTTTTTCTTTGCAGGCGACCCTTTGGGCATTGCGTTGATCTGATCAACGAGTGCTGCGAATTGTTCCACCGTATAAACGTGCAGCTCTTCTTTCAAATGGTCACCATACAAAAGGTACATGCGGGGGTTCAGGCCATCGGTCCAATCAGGGTCTTGGGATTCAAGCACGCGACGAAAATCGGCAGGTATCGACATGCGCCCCTTACCGTCCACCTTTTGGGTGTGTTCGCCTGTAAAACTTAGAACCACTGTCCCGTTGAACCTTTCACGCTCAAACCATCAAATCGTTGCCGCTAAACGAAAAAACGGCGGATTGAAGAAGCTGCCACTACTCAATCCGCCGCTTTCGTCCCGCTTGGCGGGTCTTTGTCCAGCTGCGCGCGCCACCTGGGGGGATGTCTGCTCGCTCGCGCGCTGGCTCTTCGTTCGGTAATGGCGAGGCCTGTATGAAACCTGCTTTTGCCGTGGGGTTCTTTGTCGCCCCTTGATGTCAACGTCTCGTCGTTACCGTGCATCCTTAATGGCCCATGAATCGCTACCGATCAACAGTTTTTTGGGAATTCATGGAACCAGATGGGTTATCGAGGGCTTATCCACAGATTTTCGACAGCTGCACAATCGGCAAATTGCCGCGCATACTGTATCATATCACGAAACAATCACTATATCTTGTGCATATGGCGCAAATTCCACAAGAGACCAGAAAATCCCAAAAAACTTATCCACAGGGGTGATTTTTGGTGAAATCAGCGTGCAACTTTTGAGATTTCGGGGAAAATCCCAACCATTCCCACGGAATCAACCTGTTGATTCCCGCGAATCCCGATTGATTCCATAAATTCCCGAAACTAGTCGGCGAGCCATTTATACATGACATGGGCATCGACCAGCCCGCGTGTGGGATGGTCAAATGCGTTTGGGATTAGGCCAACCGTCTTGAACCCCAGCTTGTGCCATAGCCGGACAGCACCAGCATTGCTGTCTAACACAAGATTATACTGCATCGCGCGATAGCCCATGGCCCGCGCTTGGATTTGCGATGCTTCGCACATGGCGCTGGCGACGCCGCGCCCTTGCACCCCCGCGATATAGCCGCAGTTGCAGACATGTGCCCCGCCGCCCTGCTGGTTTGTCTTGATATAATAGGTGCCGATCACGTCGCCATCATCGGCGACAAAACACCCCGCCTGCCCCATCCAATAGGCCAGCGCGTCGTCGCGGGAAATCGTAGGATCAATGGCATAGGTGTCGCCTGCGCGGAACACAGGCTCTAGCAGCGCCCAAATGGCATCGCGGTCGCTTTGCGTTGCCTGCCGTATCTGCATTTAGGCCATACCACCTTCGATAAACCGGCGCGCCAGAACGCGATACGCATCGGCCATCGGGCCATCACCTGCGGCAACCGGCGTGCCCGCATCGCCTGCCAGACGCGTATCCAGATCAATTGGCAGGGATCCAAGGAACGGAATGCCGTGTTTTTCTGCGTCCGCCGCAACGCCACCATGACCAAAGATATGCGCCTCATGCCCGCATTTGGGGCAAGTATATGTCGCCATGTTTTCGATCATGCCCAGAACCGGCGTGCGCAGGCTTTTGAACATATCTAACGCCTTGCGCGCATCCAAAAGTGCGACATCCTGCGGCGTGGACACCACGACAGCGCCTGTCAGCTCGGTTTTTTGACACAGCGTCAGTTGCACATCACCGGTGCCCGGCGGCAAATCGACGATCAACACGTCCAGTTCGCCCCATTCGACCTGACCCAGCATCTGCTGCAACGCGCCCATTAGCATCGGCCCGCGCCAAACGACCGCCTTATCCGGATCAACCATAAGGCCGATCGACATCATGGTGACGCCATGCGCCTGCAGTGGAATGATCGTTTTGCCATCCGGTGACGCGGGACGTTTAGACACCCCCATCATGCGCGGTTGGCTTGGGCCATAAATATCAGCATCAAGCAGACCCACGCGGCGGCCCTCACGTGCCAACGCAACGGCAAGGTTCGACGATACGGTAGACTTGCCCACACCACCTTTACCCGACCCAATGGCCAGAATACAGTCAACGCCGGTGACTTTGGCTGGGCCAGCTTGCGGCGTCGGGTGACGGCCAACCTTCAACGCCGGTGGTTCGGGTGCCTTGGGCGCAGGACCATGAGCCGTCAAAACAACAGACACCGACGTAACACCGGACAATGCCTTTACAGCAGCTTCAGCTGCCACGCGCTGCGATTCCATCTTGGCCGCAAGGCCCGCATCGGGTGCCTCAATCACGAATCGCACTGCCCCATCGCTCACCGCAAGGGCGCGTATCATGTCGCGGGATACCAAATCGCCCCCGTCAGGAAGGTCCAGTTTGGACAAAACGCCCATTACATCGTCTTTTGTGATCGCCATCTCCTGCGGCCCCTTATTCATATCGTGCCAATTTTCATGGGTTACATGTCGCAGTTTTTCGCAAAACCGCAAGGAGGCAAAACCACTTGTTATAAAGTGAGCCCCCAGAGCATGCCGCGGCGTCAACGGCACCTATGCGCTTTCTGCATAGCGGCATTGACCAGACTTGGGATTGTGCGAGTGCAGCATTCTCATAGATAAGGGTCACAACAAGACGCGGAATACGTCGCATCTTAGTTAGATGAAAGAGAACGAGACAATGGCATTTATCACAGACACACGCACTTCCGGCAACACATTCGGCCAGCGCTTGAACGCACTGCGCGCGACAATCGCAACTTCTTTGGAGCAGCGTAAAGTTTACCGCACAACAGTTGCAGAGCTCGAAATGCTGACGAACCGCGAACTTAGCGATCTGGGCCTTAGCCGCTCCATGATCAAAGGAATCGCAATCGAAGCCGCATACGGCAAATAAATAGCGCATTTGATGCACACTCCTCCCTGTTTAAGTGCATCAAGTCCGGTCTGACCCGACCTCCTCCCTGTAAGTGGGTCAGATCATTGGAAAGGCGGCGACACCCACCTCCTCCCGGGTGTCGCCACCACCAAACACCAGTTTCGGCCCTGCCACCTCCTCCCGGTGGGTCCGATCATACCGCAGCCGACCTCACCTCCTCCCGAGGGAAAGCTGCGAGGAAGTGCCACGTCTTTCTCCTCCCGAGACATATGTGGCACTGATTATAGAGAGCGGTCATGCCCACCTCCTCCCGGGCATGGCCGTTTTTTTATGCCCAGCTGCGACGGAAACTCGCGGCGCCTGCGTTTAATGATCACAACCGCGTAATAGGACAGTGATCATGCACCATCTTCCCTATATTTTCGTGACCATCATGGGTGGTCTCTCGCTTGCCAGCTTCTTGACCTCGCAAACACTGGCCCTTTTCGGATAAATTTCTACTGCGCTAGGGTTATCGGCGGTTCCAATCCTGCAGCGGGTCGCTACTACTTGCGTGTATGACCTATACAATCCTCATCTCGCTGATCGGTTTTGCGATTGCGTCTTCGATCACACCTGGCCCAAACAACCTGATGCTTATGGCATCGGGCGCGAATTACGGGTTGCGCCGGACTGTGCCTCATATGCTTGGAATCAGTCTCGGGCATGCGTTCATGGTGTTTATGGTCGGTGTGGTTTTACTACAGGTCTTTACCGCCTATCCAATTCTGAACACTGTGCTTAAGGTCGTCAGCACCGGCTACATGCTCTGGCTCGCGTGGAAAATCGCCAACGCAGTCCCGCCAGAGGCAAAAGCGGTAGAAGGCAAACCCTTTACTTTTCTTCAGGCCGCCGCGTTCCAATGGGTCAATCCCAAGGCATGGTTCATGGCGATCACAGCGATCAGCGGCTATGCACCCCAATCCATGGGCGTGGCAATTGGCGCATTGGTCGTCGCGATTGTTTTTGCGTCCGTGAACCTCCCCTGCGTGACGGTCTGGGCATGGATGGGCGTGCAAGTCCGCCGCTTTCTTGGCACGGCTGGCAGGCTACGCGCCTTTAACATCGCCATGGCACTCCTGCTCGTTGTCTCGCTCTACCCGATGTTGACGCATTAGGCCCGCTTTGACCGCATCCCATACAGTCGCTTAATTCCGGCATCTGTCGCGAGCACGTGAAAGCGGTCCGAGGAAGGATCGACCAAGGCGATCCGCCCCCGCGCATCATAATGCACTGCCCAGCCATGGGTCTTCACCAAAGGCGAGGCACGCAAACAGGGCTGCCCATTTTGAAATAACTCATCATGCAACGCGTCCCATTCGTCTTGTGGCACGTCACGACGCAGGCCAGTAACAGCGACCAGCAATTCATCACCCGTCATGACATAGGCCTCTGACAACAACTCATACTGTAATGCAGCGATTGAACCCGCCTTCAACGGGACTTTAGCCACCACCGCACAATCTGGCGACGGCGCTATCAACGTGTCGACATATCCAGTCGTATGCATGTCATTCCTCTTTGGTTGTCAAATATCCCTGCCGGAGGCCTAAAATCTTAAAACGGCACATCATCGGCCTGATCCGCACTCACAATAAACCGTGCCACGACATGCTTGGCCCCCGCCTTATCAAACTCGATCACCAGCTTATCGCCCTCGATACCCATGACCTCGCCATAGCCAAACTTCTGATGAAACACGCGATCCCCTTCGGTAAAGGCGCTAACCGCGGTCATATCAATGGTCATGTTACGGGCCTCTTTGGGCTGGGCCATGCCGCGTTGTTGGCTGCGGCTTTGCAATCGCCGCCAACCGGGCGAATTATAAACATCCGCCTCTGACGCTTTTTCATGCAGGTTCGATCCAAACCCGTCGCGCGCCGCAGGGTTGGCACTGGCCGACATACCAGCCGCGCCATAGCCCCCACCATAAAGCCCCGGAGGCGTCAGCACCTCGACATGCTTTTCTGGCAATTCATCAATGAAACGCGACGGCATGGATGATTGCCATTGGCCGTAAACGCGGCGGTTCGCGGCAAATGAAATGGTGCACAACTGCTCAGCCCGCGTAATGCCGACATAGGCCAAGCGGCGCTCTTCCTCTAGTCCTTTAACACCGCTTTCGTCCATCGACCTCTGCGACGGGAACAACCCGTCTTCCCAACCGGGCAAGAACACAGCCGGAAACTCTAAGCCCTTGGCGGCGTGCAATGTCATAATCGACACTTTCTCGCCCTGTTCTTCGGTTTCATTGTCCATAATCAGGCTAACATGTTCGAGAAACCCTTGCAGGTTCTCGAAATTCTCAAGCGCCTTGACTAATTCCTTGAGGTTTTCCAATCGCCCCGGTGCTTCTGGCGTCTTATCGTTCTGCCAGAACCCCGTATACCCACTCTCGTCGAGGATCATCTCGGCAAGCTCCATATGGGTATCGGCCTCGGCCATGACTTGGCCGTGCCAACGATCCAGACCTTGAACCAATTCGCGCAGCGCACTGCCACCTTTGCCTTTGATCGCTCCGCCTTCCACGCAAATCCGTGCACCTTCAATCAGGTTCACACCGTTCTCGCGCGCGGTGCGCTGAATGGTTTGCACGGCTTTCTCGCCAAGCCCCCGCTTGGGTGTATTCACAATGCGTTCAAACGCCAGATCATCGTCTTGTGAAACGGACAACCGAAAATAGGCCATGGCATCACGAATTTCTAACCGCTCGTAAAATCGCGGACCGCCAATCACGCGATATGGCAGCCCGATGGTCAAAAACCGGTCCTCGAACGCGCGCATCTGATGCGACGCCCGCACCAGAATCGCCATGCTATCAAGGCCAAACTGCGCCAACCCCCGCGTGCCGCGCTGCAAGGCCTCAACCTCTTCACCAATCCAGCGGGCCTCTTCTTCCCCGTCCCAATGACCGATCAGCCGGACCTTTTCCCCATCCTCTTCGGCGGTGAACAGGGTTTTGCCCAATCGGCCCTTATTGCCTTCAATCACACCGGAAGCGGCGGCCAAAATATGCGGCGTGGACCGATAATTCTGTTCCAGCCGGACAACCACAGCCCCCGGAAAATCCTTTTCAAACCGGAGGATGTTGCCCACCTCTGCCCCGCGCCAGCCATAGATCGACTGATCGTCATCGCCGACGCAGCAAATGTTTTTGTGCCCTTGGGCTAAAAGGCGCAGCCATAGATACTGTGCAACGTTGGTATCTTGATATTCGTCGACCAAAATATACTTAAACCACCGCTGATATTGATCCAGAACATCTGCATGGGTTTGAAAAATCGTGACCATATGCAGCAAAATATCGCCAAAATCGACGGCATTCAGATCGCGCAAGCGGGCCTGATAGGCGGTATATAATTCGACCCCACGATGATCGAACGCGCCACTATCAGCCACGGGCACAGCCCCCGGCACAAGCGCGCGGTTTTTCCACCCGTCAATAATTCCGGCAAGCATCCGCGGTGGCCAACGTTTTTCATCAATATCGGTCGCACGGATCAACTGTTTTAACAGCCTGATCTGATCATCGGTGTCCAAAATCGTAAAATTCGACTTTAAACCGACCAATTCGGCATGGCGACGCAACAACTTGGCGCAAACCGAATGAAACGTGCCAAGCCACGGCATCCCTTCCACCGCTTGGCCCATCATCGCGCCCACACGGTTTTTCATTTCGCGCGCGGCCTTATTGGTAAATGTCACAGCCAAAATCTGATGGGTCTGGGCCGATCCCGTCATCAACAAATGCCCAATCCGGGTGGTCAGCGCCTTGGTTTTACCCGTCCCCGCACCCGCCAGCATCAGGACAGGGCCATCAATGGCCTCTACCGCCTCGCGCTGCGCTGGGTTTAACCCGTCCAAATAGGGTGCTGCACGCCCCGCCATTGCACGCTGCGACAATGGGACCGCCGCCTCAAAGGCATCATTTTCGTCATAATCATTCATGCGGCCATTCTAACCACATTTGCAAATCCAGTAAAAGCCTTGTTCACACTTCGTTCCACATGCTTTTCCCGAGCATAAATATGTCCGCCGGAGGCCCTTCCGCTCTGCATGCAAACCCCCTAACGTTCGGCATATGAACCTGCACAACAGATACCCCGCCATCAGCGACCTGAAATCCCGCGCGCGCCAGCGCATTCCGCATTTCGTGTGGGAATACCTCGACAGTGCGACAGGCAACGAGGCTACCCAAGCCCGAAACCGCGCCAAATTCGACGATGTGCTGCTGAGCCCCTCGATCCTGCATGGCGAATTCACGCCAGATCTTTCGACAGCTTTCCTTGGCCGTGACTACCCGATGCCCGTGGGCATCGCGCCTGTCGGCATGTCGGGCCTGATCTGGCCCGGGGCCGAACAAATGCTGGCGCGCACCGCCGCGTCCGAAGGTATCCCCTATACGATTTCGACGGTCGCGACCCAAACGCCAGAGGATGTGGCGGACGACATCGGTGACCAAGGTTGGTTCCAAATCTACCCACCCCGCGACGCCGAAATTCGCGCCGATATGCTCAAACGGGCCAAGGACGCGGGGTTCCATACGCTTGTGATGACGGTCGATGTACCCGTTGCATCACGGCGCGAACGGCAGACACGTGGCGGGCTGCAACAACCACCGCGCCTGACGCCGCGCTTGGCGATCCAAGCCGCCCAATGCCCCGCTTGGCTGATGGGCATCCGCAAAACCGGCATGCCGCGGATGAAACTGATGGACAGCTATGCCGAACAAACCACCGCCCTGCCGTCCAACCAGCATGTGGGTTACTTGCTACGCACGTCGCCGGACTGGTCGTATGTTCAAAAACTGCGCAATGAATGGGACGGCCCTTTGATCGTTAAAGGCGTGAGCCTACCGGACGATGCGGCAAAACTTGAAACGATGGGCGTTGACGCGCTGTGGATATCCAACCACGCAGGTCGCCAGTTCGATGGCGGCCCCGCCACGATTGAACAATTGCCATTGGTCCGCGCGGCAACCACCCTGCCGCTGATTATGGACAGTGGCATTTCGGACGGTCTGGATATTATTCGCGCCATCGCCCTTGGGGCCGATTTCGTCATGTTAGGGCGCGCGTTCCACTATGGCCTTGGGGCCTTGGGGGAAAAAGGTGCAGCCCATGTGCTTGATATCCTACGCCAAGACATGATCGCCAATATGGGGCAATTGGGGACGCCGACCCTGACCGATCTTGCCGCAAGGCTTAGGGCCTGACCCAAAAGCCCAAGGGGCTTGCGCACGTTAGCGGTAACAAAACTACGGGCCAGCACTTTACCTTCGTCGGATTTCTGTGCAGAAATGCCGCAACTGCATAATGAGGGACCAAATTCATGGCCGACTTCCAAAAAATCCTGATCGCAAACCGTGGCGAAATTGCTATCCGCATCATGCGGGCCTGCAACGAAATGGGTAAGAAAACCGTCGGGGTTTACGCGGAAGAGGACAAATTGGGTCTGCACCGGTTTAAGGCAGACGAAGCCTACCGCATTGGTGAAGGCATGGGGCCAGTCGCCGCCTATCTTTCGATCGAGGAAATCATTCGCGTCGCCAAAATGGCTGGTGCTGATGCGATCCATCCGGGTTACGGTCTGCTGTCCGAAAACCCAGATTTTGTTGATGCCTGCCACGAAAACGGCATCAAATTCATCGGACCCAAGGCGCAAACAATGCGCGAGCTGGGCGACAAAGCATCCGCGCGTGATGTGGCCATCGCTGCTGGCGTGCCAGTGATCCCCGCCACCGACGTGTTGGGCGACGACATGGCGCTGGTCAAAAAACAAGCCGCCGAAGTCGGCTATCCCCTGATGCTCAAGGCCTCATGGGGCGGTGGTGGACGGGGCATGCGCCCGATCATGTCCGAAGACGAGCTCGAAGAGAAAGTGCTCGAAGGCCGCCGCGAGGCAGAGGCCGCATTTGGCAATGGCGAAGGTTATCTGGAAAAGATGATCATCAAGGCCCGCCACGTCGAAGTCCAAATTCTGGGCGACAGCCACGGCGAAATCTACCACCTGTGGGAACGCGATTGTTCGGTACAGCGCCGCAACCAAAAGGTCGTGGAACGCGCCCCTGCGCCTTATCTGTCCGAAGCACAGCGCGAACAAATCTGCCAATTGGGCAAGAAAATTTGTAAGCATGTGAATTACGAATGCGCTGGCACCGTTGAATTCTTGATGGATATGGACACAGGCCAGTTCTTCTTTATCGAAGTTAACCCGCGCGTGCAGGTTGAACACACTGTGACAGAAGAGGTTACAGGCATCGACATCGTGCGCGCCCAGATTCTGATCGCCGAAGGCAAATCTTTGGTCGAGGCCACAGGCTGTGCATCGCAATACGACGTTCAGTTGGACGGCCACGCCTTGCAATGCCGCGTGACAACGGAAGACCCGCAAAACAACTTCATCCCCGACTATGGCCGCATCCAAATGTATCGCAGTGCTACTGGTCCGGGCATTCGTTTGGACGGCGGCACAGCCTATTCCGGTGCGGTGATCACACGGTTCTATGACAGCTTGCTGACCAAGGTGACTGCGCGTGCTCCGACGCCCGAAATGGCGATTGCACGCATGGACCGCGCCTTGCGCGAATTCCGTATTCGCGGCGTGTCGACCAATATTGCCTTTGTGGAAAACCTGCTGAAACACGACACGTTCTTGTCCAATGAATACCACACGAAGTTCATCGACGAGACGCCGAGCCTGTTTGATTTCAAGAAGCGCCGTGACCGTGCGACAAAAATCCTGACATATATCGCGGATATCACTGTGAACGGGCATCCCGAAACGGCGGGCCGTGCAAAACCTGCCGCTGACGTGAAACCACCCAAGCCGCCCGTGAAACCGACAACAGAAGTGCCCGCAGGCACCCGCACCATTCTGGACAGTAAAGGCCCAGAAGCTGTCGCCGACTGGATGCGCGATCAATCGCAGCTGCTGATCACCGATACGACAATGCGCGACGGGCACCAATCGTTGTTGGCGACCCGCATGCGGTCCATCGACATGATCAATGTGGCCCCCGCCTATGCGACCAAGATGAACAACCTGTTCTCTGTGGAATGCTGGGGCGGTGCGACGTTTGATGTGGCCTACCGGTTCTTGCAGGAATGCCCTTGGCAGCGTCTGCGCGACATTCGTGCGGTCATGCCAAACATCATGACGCAAATGTTGCTGCGTGCGTCTAATGGCGTGGGTTACACGAACTATCCTGACAATGTGGTGCAGTCATTCGTGGCCCAAGCCGCAGAATCCGGCGTTGATGTCTTCCGCGTCTTCGACAGCCTGAACTGGGTTGAAAACATGCGCGTCGCCATGGATGCGGTCGGTAAATCCGGTAAGGTCATCGAGGGCACGATCTGTTATACTGGCGATCTGCTCGATGCGAACCGCGCCAAATACGACTTGAAATACTATGTCGGCATGGCCAAAGAGCTGGAGGCCGCTGGCGCCCATGTGCTTGGTCTGAAAGACATGGCTGGCCTGCTGAAACCTGCTGCTGGTCGTGCGCTCGTCAAGGCGCTGAAAGAAGAAACCGGCTTGCCGATCCACTTCCACACACACGACACGTCCGGTGCGGCGATCGCGACCGTTCTGGCGGTATCCGAAGCAGGCGTGGATGTGGTTGATGCCGCGATGGACAGCTTCTCTGGCAACACATCGCAGCCGACGCTAGGATCAATCGTTGAATCGCTGAAAGGGACAGACCGTGACACGGGGCTGGACGTCACAGCTATCCGCGAAATCAGCAACTATTTCGAGCAAGTCCGCGAACATTATACCGCGTTTGAATCCGGCCTACAGGCCCCTGCATCCGAGGTTTATCTGCACGAAATGCCCGGCGGGCAATTCACCAATCTCAAGGCGCAAGCGCGGTCCTTGGGTCTGGAAGATCGCTGGCACGAGGTCGCGCAGACCTATGCCGATGTGAACCAGATGTTCGGTGACATCGTGAAAGTGACCCCATCGTCCAAGGTTGTCGGCGACATGGCCCTTATGATGGTCAGCCAGAACCTGACCCGCAGCGAAGTTGAAGACCCCGCCACTGATGTGGTCTTCCCTGACAGTGTTATCGACATGATGAAAGGCTCGCTTGGGCAGCCCCCAGGTGGCTGGCCCGCCGCCATTCAAAAGAAGATTTTGAAGGGTGAAAAGGCATCAACCGACCGCCCCGGTGCACATCTGAAACCTGTCGATCTGGAAGCAACCCGCGCTGATCTGTCTAAACAACTCGAAGGGCATGACATAGATAACGAGGACCTGAACGGCTATCTGATGTATCCTAAGGTGTTCTTGGATTATATGGGCCGTCACCGGACCTATGGCCCTGTGCGCACATTGCCGACGCAAACGTTCTTCTACGGCATGCAACCGGGTGATGAAATCAGTGCAGAGATTGATCCCGGCAAAACGCTTGAAATCCGCATGCAGGCCGTGTCCGAAGTGTCAGAAGATGGCGAGGTCAAAGTGTTCTTTGAACTCAACGGCCAACCGCGCACAATTCGTGTGATGAACCATCTTGCAACGGCGACCAAAGTCAGCCGTCCCAAAGCCGAAGCAGGCAATGCTGATCACATCGGGGCGCCAATGCCGGGTGTTGTGGCCACTGTCGCCGCTGTCGCGGGCAATCAGGTCAAAGAAGGCGATCTGTTGCTGACAATCGAGGCGATGAAAATGGAAACCGGCATCCATGCCGAACGCGACGCGGTGATCAAGGCCGTGCACGTGACGGCCGGTGGCCAGATCGACGCCAAGGACTTGCTGATCGAATTGGAATGAGCCTTTCCATTTCTTGACAATACGCCCCGCATCGCGCCTTGTGATGCGGGGCTTTTTTGTGCCTCTCAGTCAGAAAGGCACGTCATGCTTCCCGTCACATCCATTTTCGCGGCGCTGGCCGTTTTCTTTTACATCCGGCTTGCATTTCGGGTCATTGGATTCAGACGCGCGAATAAGATATCGCTCGGCACTGCTTCCGACGCGACCTTGGAAACACGTATCCGGCAGCACGGCAACTTTGGGGAATATGTACCGCTGTCCATCACTTTGATGGCGATTGCCGAATTTCAAGGCGCGCCGACACTGTGGCTGATCTTGCTCGGTATCGCGATTTTGGGCGGGCGTTTATGCCATGTCTATGGGCTCGACAATATGCGCCAGCCGATTGGTTTGAAAATGCGCACGGTCGGGATGGTGAGCATGTTCATGTCCTTGGTCGCCTTATCCATAACATTGATTTTGCAGACACTCCTTTGACCACAAAACTCATCCTGATCACGGACCTCCATGTCACCAGTTTGGGTGACACGATAATCGGGCTTGATCCAGTCGCGCGATTACAGGGCGTATTGGATCATGCGCTGGCCCACCACAATGACGCCGAAGCGATTGTGTTGATGGGTGATCTGACGCACCACGGGCGGCACGATCAATACGCGCGGCTGGCGGAAATCATGAAAGATGTGCCAATCCCCGTGATCCCGATGCTTGGCAACCATGACAGGCGCGACGCATTCCTTGATCAGTTCAACGGCCCGACCGACGACAACGGATTTGTGCAACACATGCGCGACCTGCCGACCCACCGCGTGATCACCTTGGACACGCTTGACGGGCCGCCCTACCCCACCGGACACCACGCGGGGTGGCTTTGCAGCAAACGACTGCATTGGCTCAACAATGCCCTCGACGGTGCAGGCGAGCGTATCCCGTTGATCATCGCGCACCACCCTCCGTTCGACACGGGCATCGTCGGGATGGACGCAATTAGACTGCAAGACGGGACGCAGCTGCTCGACGCAATCGCGCCCTACCCAAATGCACATTTGGTTTGCGGGCATATTCACAGAACAATTTCAGGGACGACCAATGGGGTCGGCTGGTCGATGCTCAAAAGCACGTGCCATCAAGGGGTTATGGACCTGACCACCCCAGATTCGTCACTGTCTGTGGATGAGTCAGCCAGCTATGGGGTCGCACTTTTGTCAAATGGCAGCACCGTCATCCACAGCCAAGACGTTGGTTTCATGGGCGAAATCCAGCGCGACGGACACTCTGTGTAAAAAGTTGCCAAAAAATCGACCAAACCATCCACTTTATCCTTGCGGCCCCGCGCAACAGTTTCTAAATACCCCTTACCAAACGGATGCGGGCGTAGCTCAGGGGTAGAGCGAAACCTTGCCAAGGTTTAGGTCGTGAGTTCGAATCTCATCGCCCGCTCCATTTGGTCTACTTCACCCCAAGTAGAGATAACAAAGACCGCCTTCGGGCGGTTTTTTTGTGCCCATTTCCCAGCTATGCATTTTACCCTTGCGGCCACCCACAACAGTTTCTAAACAGCGGCTACCAAACGGTGCGGGCGTAGCTCAGGGGTAGAGCGAAACCTTGCCAAGGTTTAGGTCGTGAGTTCGAATCTCATCGCCCGCTCCATTTGGTCAAACAAAGGTCGCCTGCGGGCGGCCTTTTTGTTTGTGGCATGTCTGAATGGAGTACTTTCACGAAGCCACTTGTGTTCATCCAAGTTTCGACATTTAAACTTCATAAATGTCTAACAACCACTCCAATACCCGCTGCTCTGGTTGCGGCGCCACGCTCCCCACTATCGACGGGCCGACGCATAAATACATGACGTCGACTCCCGCTTGCTACGCCCATTTCAACACGATCCTTGCGGCCGAATATAGCAACCCGCTTTTGCTTCCAGTCCATCGATTCAGTGTCGACACCTATGCGGTCCAGCACCCCGGACACGAAAAGTCTCGCCAGCAAATTCAATCCGTTGGGCTACATTTGGCGCGGTTGGGTCTGCAATTGAAAAGCGACCTGCCGCCTAAGCAAACAAATGACGTCATGTTGGGGCTGACACCGCACAAGCACACGCTGATCTACCTGACGCCGCCTGTTAGGTTCACGATCACCGCCGCTGATGTCGCCCCATTTGCGGGTACCGATCAGCATGCAGAAAAATCTCTCGCTTGGGCGCGGGCCACTTGGGATGATTGGGCCGAACACCACGCGTACATACACGATTGGACCGCGCAGCACCTTTGACTTGGCTGTTGCCCCTTGCCCGCCTATAAGAGCCGCAGAACCAAGGAGCCTGCCAGATGCGCACAGCCACGATCACCCGCGAAACAGCGGAAACAGCGATTACCGTGACCCTGAACCTTGACGGGACCGGCGTCTATGACAACCAAACGGGTGTTGGGTTTTTCGACCACATGCTGGACCAGCTGTCGCGCCACGCGCTGATCGATATGACTGTGCGTGCCAAAGGTGATTTGCACATCGATGATCACCACACTGTCGAGGACGTGGGCATCGCGATTGGCCAAGCCTTGACCGAGGCCATGGGCGACAAAAAAGGCATCGTCCGCTACGGGTCTTGCCTGCTTGCGATGGATGACGCTCAAGTGCGCGCGGCGCTTGACCTGTCGGCGCGCCCGTATCTGATCTGCAATCTCGACCTGCCGTTCGGCAAAATCGGGACCTTTGACACTGAATTGGTCCGCGAATTTTTCCAAGCCCTTTCGACGCACGGCGGCATCACCTTGCACATCGACAAATTGCACGGGTTCAACGCGCACCACGTGGTTGAGGCTGCGTTCAAATCCGTGGCCCGCGCCCTACGCGACGCGCTTGAAACAGATCCGCGCAAGGCTGATGCGATCCCATCGACCAAAGGCATGCTATGACCACGGTTCTTGTCGATTACGACAGCGGCAACCTGCATTCCGCGCAAAAAGCGTTTGAACGTATGGCGCTAGAAACAGACGCTGGCCCTGTGGTCGTGTCTTCGGACGCTGATGTGGTGGCAAAGGCGACCCGTATTGTGTTGCCCGGTGACGGCGCATTCCCGCATTGCCGCGAAGAATTATTTGGTCGCACCGCATTGGCAGAGGCGATTATTGAAGCCGTGACAACCCGCGCTGTCCCTTTCATGGGGATTTGTGTGGGCATGCAAATGCTCGCCACGACTGGGCATGAATATACGCCCACGTCTGGCTTTGGCTGGATCGGCGGCGACATTCGCCCGATTGCCGCACCTGGTATGAAAATCCCGCATATGGGATGGAATGATCTGGTGATCGACACGCCCCATCCGGTGTTGGACGGCGTAAAATCAGGCGATCACGCTTATTTTGTGCATTCCTTTGCCATGGAAGTCGCCGATCCTGCCCACCGGCTGGCCCATGTGGATTACGCTGGCGACATCACGGCAATCGTTGGTCGCGACAACATCATCGGGATGCAATTCCACCCCGAAAAAAGCCAAGACACAGGGCTGCGCATGATTGGCAATTTCCTTCGCTGGGCCCCATAGAAAAAGCCCCCACCCGCAACAGCGGATGAGGGCCAATTTAAACGTGTAGCGCGTTTACTGCACACGCACCCAAGACTGGGACGCACAAAGCAGGCCACCAGCAACACAACCTTTGAGCGTCAGTGCATTGCCGGACACAGACATTTTGCCAATGTAGGTTTTGTTGTTCGACGGACGCCAAACTTTACCTTCATAAGACCCGTCGCCATTGGCAACCATGTCGATCACGATCTTTTTGCCCTTGTTTTCGGAGTTATATTCGGTGCCGCCACCCTGAAAAGTGCGTGAAATCGTGCCGCAATATGCACCGCCGCAAGGGGCGATTGTGACATAAGCAAATGCGCCATCGTCGACTTCTGTTTGCCAAATCCCCTCTGCAGGGTCCGCAAATGCTGGTGTGGCAAGCGCGATTATGGCCGCGACCGTTGTCAAAATACGTTTCATAGTGGTCTCTCTCCCATTTTCTGTCGCTACCCTGCGCGAGACCCGTGATTCCACGCAAGACTGACGTTGGGTCCTTTGCAATCCGCGCCCAGCTATGCAAAAACGCCCCAAACCTCGTCAACATAGGCCGTTCCCATGATCCTTTACCCTGCAATTGATTTAAAAGACGGTAACGCTGTGCGCCTTGTGCATGGCGACATGGACCAGACAACCGTGTTCAACGACGACCCCGCGGCCCAAGCCAAAGAATTCGTTGCAGCAGGCTGTGAATGGCTGCACCTAGTTGACCTCAACGGCGCCTTTGCGGGCGAACCCGTGAACGCGGCACCTGTCGAAGCAATCCTTGCAGCATGCCCCGTCCCTGCGCAACTTGGTGGCGGCATCCGCGACTTGAAGACCATTGAACGCTGGATCGACAAGGGCCTCGCGCGCGTCATCCTTGGTACGGTTGCCGTCGAAAAACCTGATTTGGTCCGCGAAGCCGCACGCGAATTTCCGGGCAAAGTGGCCGTCGGTCTTGATGCGCGCAACGGGTTCGTTGCCACTCGTGGCTGGGCCGAGGAAACCGACATCCAAGTCGTTGATCTGGCGAAACAATTCGAAGACGCAGGCATTTCCGCGATTATCTACACCGACATTCTGCGCGACGGCGCGATGAAGGGCCCAAATATCGACGCTACCGCAGCACTTGCGCGTGCGGTCAACATTCCGGTCATCGCTTCGGGCGGCGTGTCATCCATGGCCGATCTGACGGCGCTGAAAGACACAGGCGTGATTTCCGGCGCAATTTCGGGTCGCGCGCTTTACGACGGGGCGATTGATCTGAGCAAAGCACTCACTCACTTGCAGGGGTGATGCCCATGCTGTCCGAACATCGCATTCTTCTAAAAAGCGAGCAATTCGAACTTATCCAATCCGCACTTCGCGAAGCCCAATGCGGCGCAAGTTCAACCGCGATTCAAAAAACATCAGGGCTAAGTACCGACGAACTTCGCATGCTTAGCGCCTCTTTCATGGATCACGATCCTGCGCAATCATTGCTATTACCTACCAATGCTGGGCGGAATGTCTACGACCTGCTTCATGCGGTGATATATGGTCTTGGCCCAATCGAGTTCCCGACACTGACTGGCGCCTCCATCCCAGTTGCGCTAAACGTCAATCTAACGATCGCAAGCAAACTTTGGGGCGTTTACAAAGGGGCCAAGTTCTAATGCTAAAAACACGCATCATCCCCTGCCTTGACGTCGCCGAGGGGCGTACCGTCAAAGGCGTGAACTTCGTTGATCTGATCGACGCGGGCGACCCCGTCGAACAAGCCATCGCCTATAATCAGGCCGGCGCAGACGAACTCGTCTTCTTGGACATCAAGGCGACACATGAAAACCGTGGTACGATGTTCGATCTGGCCACGCGCACAGCCGAACAATGCTTCATGCCGCTCACCATCGGCGGTGGCGTACGCACCCACCACGACGTGCGTGACTTGCTGCTGGCCGGTGCAGATAAGGTCAGCTTTAACTCTGCCGCCGTCGCCGACCCGAATGTGATCGCAGACGCAGCCATGCGCTTCGGCAGCCAGTGTATCGTGTGCGCGATTGACGCCAAAACCGTGGCCCCTGGCAAATGGGAAATCTTTACCCATGGCGGGCGTCGTGCGACCGGTATTGACGCGGTAGAATTCGCCAAAACCGTGGTGGCAAAAGGGGCCGGTGAAATCCTGCTGACCTCGATGGACCGCGACGGGACCAAGGCAGGCTTCAACCTGCCCCTGACCCGCGCGATCAGCGACGCCGTCAATGTGCCCGTGATTGCCTCTGGCGGCGTCGGCACCCTAGATCACTTGGTCGAAGGCGTCACCGAAGGAGGCGCATCCGCAGTGCTTGCCGCCTCAATCTTCCACTTCGGCACTTACACAATCAAGGAGGCCAAACAGCACATGGCCGCCGCCGGAATACCGATGAGGATGTCATGACCTTAAACGATCTTGCAGCAACCATCGCCGCCCGCAAATCCGCCGACCCTGACAGCAGTTGGACTGCAAAACTCCTGTCCAAGGGGCCGGAAAAATGCGCAGAAAAATTCGGCGAAGAATCAATCGAGGCCATCATCGAAGCTGTGAAAGGCAACAAAGCGGGGCTCACGTCAGAAGCCGCCGATGTGCTTTACCACCTACTCGTCATGCTCGCAGCCTGCGACGTATCACTCGACGACGTCATGGCAGAACTCGCCCGCCGCCAAGGCACCTCTGGCATTGCAGAAAAAGCATCGCGCTAATTTTTCCGAGCACAAATATCGCGGGGTCCGGGGCTGGCCCCGGCTATAGCTTTGACGAAATGACGCCCGTGTTAAACCCGCCCATACGCAGCTCACCGAACAACCGCTGATACTCGATTTTTGGGCAGCGATCTTGCACCACATCGACACCGCGCGCTTGCGCGACTGCCGCCGCGCCATCATGCATCACGCCAATCTGCATCCAAATCGTGGGCAAATTCTCCCAACGGATCAATGCCTCTTCGACAATCGCAGGCACAGCGTCAGAGCGGCGGAAAATATCGACCATATCGACATCCACAGGCACGCTCGACAGATCAGCACATACCGTTTCACCAAAAAGCTCTTGCCCCGCCAGCCCAGGGTTCACGCCAATCACGCGCATCCCCTTCAGCCGAAGATACCGCGCCACGAAATAGCTGGGGCGCACAGGATTGGCTGACACGCCGACAATGGCAACGGTTTTGGTGCGGCGCAAAATATTGCGCAAATAATCATCCGAATAGGTCATAGGGGCACAGTAACGACATCAGATCATCACACCAGCCCAGAATTTTGGCCTATGCGCCCAAAACATCCGGCCAATTGGCATCCGCCAAGGCAATATTGCCCGGAATGTCGCGCGCCCAGATAAGCCGCACAGGACGCGAATAGTTCAGATACAACTTCCCATCATGTAGCGTCCACGCTTGCGGGTCCGTCGAGGCGATTGCGCCCTTGGACAATGCGTAAGCACAATAACCACCGTATTGTGGGGCAAAACGTTCGGGATCGGCCTCGAAAGCCGCCAAATTCGCCGCCGAACTAAACCGCCATTCAGCGCCTTGCCACATTAACGCATGGGCGGCATCACCGGCCACGGGACCATTGCCATCAAAATACGCAACAGCGTCCGACCCTGAAATCGCAATACCGCCTTCGGCAAAAATCGGCGGGGTGGCGGCAAAAGCCGGACGAGCAAGTAACTGGGATGCAGCCAAAAGGCCCAAGAAGGTACGACGCTGTATCATGAGTATTCTCCAATAGAATCAAAACTTGATCCTAACGTGCGTCTCTTGGGGCAATTTTCAAAGCCCCCTCGCCAAGCTGTGACCGGCCCGAAACAAATGTTTCAATCGAAAATGTCTTCGACAAAATCCCAGACTTCTTCTAAAAATTCGCGACGTAACTTACTGAATTTGCTTTTCTTCTTGGGACGGTTACGCGTGTACTTGTCACGTTTCTGAACGGGTTTTTTGGGCTCGGGGCGGGTGGGTGTCGCCGCAGGCGCAGTCACCGGCACAGGGTCTTTTCGTAACATTTTCATCTGGCGCAACGGCGCGCCACAGCTCCCACAAACCAATTCATGGCGCGTTTCACCCGCCAGAACCAAGGCCGCTTTGGCCCCGCAATAACAACATGTGGCAACTTTGATCGCTGGCATGATGCCCCCTGTGCGCTAGCCTTTTGTGGCATATAGGGCGACGGCCGCCGCATTCGAGACGTTGAGCGATCCAAATCCGCCTGCAAAGTCAATTTTGACAAGCGCGTCACAGGTTTCCTTTGTCTTGTCGCGCAATCCTGGCCCTTCGGCGCCCATAACAAGCGCAATCGCACGGTCGCGCTTGCCGTCGATCACTTGTTCAATCGTCTGTTCTGCTTCGCCGTCCATCCCAATCACGAAATAGCCCATCCCTTTGAGCGCGACCATTGTGTCTGCCAGATTGCGCACGCGCAAATACGGCTGGCGTTCCAATGCACCGCTTGCCGTTTTGGCCAACGCGCCGGTTTCAGGTGCGGCGTGGCGCTGCATCGCGATCACTGCACGTGCGCCAAACACTTCGGCAGACCGCAAGATTGCACCGACGTTATGCGGATCGGTGACGCGGTCCAACAACACGATACGCGGCGGCCCCGCATCTTCGCCACTGCCAACCGCAATATCCTCAACAGTTCCCCAATCGAGCGCCTTGACCTCTAAGGCCGCGCCTTGGTGCACGGAATTGGGATCCAGTGGTGCTGCAAATTTACGCGGATCAGAAATCTCTGGTTCCATCCCGCTGATGCCAACAGCCTCTCCCAGACGATCGAGCGCATTGCGCGTGACAACCAACCGCAATCGCTCGCGCTTGGGGTTCATCAGCGCATCACGCACCGCATGAAGACCAAACAGCCAAACTGTTTCATTGGCCGCCTGCCGCTTAGCTTGTTCTTTGGCGATCACCCACTTTGGCTTTTCCATGGTCATATCCCTGCTAGGTGGCGATTTCGCCGCATAAATTCCGCCCCGCGATAGCCTAGTTTGGCGCGACTGTGAAGCCACCTGCAAAAACCTGAATTTAGCAGTTGACCCTGTCTTGGGTCACGTTTAATCAGCGCCATAGTGGGCGACAGGCCGCAAGGTGTGGCAGGAGACTGTAACTCTCTCGCGGAGACGCACGCCTGGTTCGATTCCAGGGTCGCCCACCATTACACTCAACATGCTGTTTCTATGACCCGAAGGTGCACCTTAGCATTCGTTGATGGCATTGGCCGAGTGGCGATGTCAGTTACTCTAATGCCGTTCAGATGGTTGTGACCTAGGCAGAAGAAAACGATGGGCTTATTACGGACCCACGCAAGCCAGAGAAGCTGATGCAAGCGGGAGTAGCCGCTGTTCGTTAAATCAAAGCCAGACGTGCTGCAGAACTGGACCCGCTCGACCTTTCGCTGGAAGGCCAAGGGGCTTTTGCCACCTAAAGATGAATGACTCCGTCGTCGACTATAGAAACCATTGATATACTGGAGCGAGCCCTTGTTCGCCATTGGCTCATGAACAATGGGCGAGCGCCACTTCAGCTTGGCGTCTGGTTTCGCATCGGTTGCGCCAGATCAGCTCTGCCTTGAGCGATTTGAAGAATGTTTCCTCGTTGGAATTGTCGTCGCAATTTCCTTTTCCACTCCTCGAGACTTTGAAGCTATGCTTTGACAGCAACTTCGGGTCGTCTTGTGAGCAGTATTGCGAACCACGATCTGTGTGGTGAATGCAGCCCTTGGGAGGTTGCCGCATAGCCACGGCCATGTCCAACGCCCCGATCGCCAGATCTCGCTTCATACGATAGCTGACCAATGTCCGGCAGGCTCTTTTCCAACGGAAAAGATGCCGAGTGGAGGCCCAGCCGATGACACACCGGGCATAATGATCTGAGATCACCCGCCAGATAGAGCCAACCCTTGCTGGTCCAAATGCACTTTATATCACCCGCCAATTTTTGATTTGGCCCATCGGGCGAACCCTCCACGCACGATAACCACGCGATGTAACCTGCATAATGCTGCAGAGAAATTCCACCAACCATTCTTCTTTCCAGGCATCAATGAAAGCGAACCTCATCGGTTTTGGCCTGCAAAGAAGATGGTGGCCATTTTTAAAACTTCCCTCTCCTTGCGAAGCAGCCGGACTTCCATACGAAGGCGTTCGCTCTCCTTCTCGACGTCTTTGTGAGGACCTGACATCAGGTCATCATGCTGATGCTTTTGGATCCACTTGTTCAGCGTCGAAAGCTCAACACTCAAATCAGAGGCCGCTTATGGTCGTGTCAGCTCACTGGTCGTTACGTTAGAACTGCATCACGCCGGAACTCGTCTGAGTATCTCGTTGCCATTTTCAATCTCCTTCATAGCAAACATTGCTCGAAAGAGACCGGAACAAAAACGAGATATGACAAGATTGTGGGACCCTAGAAATCATAGGCCAATGAATTCGACTTAGGCAGCTAGCGCCTCATATCGACAACATAAATAATAGGGTTGGTTTTCAGCAATGATTTACCAGCTCTGCGAACCTAGTTTCAGTATTAATCAGTATTAACAAGTAGTCGGGTGGTCGAAAGCACTCAGCAACCCGAGAAAAATTCAGGCAATGCCGAGGGTGGCAAACGCAAGTGGTACGCACAGGCGGCAGGTCTCGTATAAGTCGTTGAGATATCACAGTTTTGAAATAGTGGCGGAGGCTCAGAAAGCGCAAGAGCTCCGTCACTCGCCCCCAGATGCCATCACTCGAATCCCTTCAAGCGCAGGAATTCATTTAATTTATTCGTCGCGTGCCCCCAGCTGCCCCGTGGTGGCTCTGATACAGGCCAATGCGGTTTTGTACCCTCGTTTTGCATCACAAATCGAGGAGCCATGCCATGTTGACAGTCAAACAAATCGAAGCGGCGCGCTATGGCGTCTCGCCAGTCCGTCTGTCTGATGGCAATTGTCTCTATATTCGCCTGAACAAGGGCGGGGGCAAGACATTTCAGCTCCGCCTGACCGAAGGCAACCGAACCCGGTGGATTACTCTGGGGCGCTATCCTGAGTTGTCACTGAGGGATGCGCGGGTTCAAGCGGTTCTTACAAAAACCGGTCACGATAGCGCGGACAAGCCCCTGCAAACCAGCATGCCTGCACTCCCGGAGCCGACATGCGTCATGCCCAAATTTCAGGACTTTGCAAAGGTATGGTTCGACCGGAAGAAAAAGGGCCTCTCGAATGGCAAACACATCAAACAGAACTGGTCGACGCTGAAAACGTATGTGTTTCCGCACTTTGGCAAGCTTCCGCTCGACGAGATTCGCCAACGCCATATCATTGCAGCCTTCGACCCGATCTGGCGGGTGAAGCACGAGACGGCAAAACGCACGTTGGGTCGGGTGAAGGAGGTCTTTGAGCTTGCGAAGGTGTTGGAGCATGTCGAAGTGAACCCGGCAGACTTCAAGACTCAGATCGCCTTCGGCCAGGTCCGCAAGGACACCCAGCACCATCCGGCACTGGAGTGGGAGCGCATTCCGGAGCTTTGGCAGTGGTTGGTGTCCGACGCGCCGGACGAAGAAGAAGACGTCCGGCACATGATGATGGTAATGCTTTTGTCCGGGAAACGGACCAAAGAAGTCCGGTTCATGACCTGGGATGACCTCGATCTGGAGGCTCGCATCTGGACCAGCCAAAGGGAGCACATGAAGATGCGTCGCGTGCATAGGGTTCCGATTTCAACGCAACTCGATCAGGTCTTCGAGAATATGCGCCTCTTGAACGATGAGAGAGCGCACATCTTTGCACGGCCCAAAAACAAGTCCGGCGTCATCTGCGAGAACAGCGCACGGCTCGGGTTTCAGACCTTTGATGCGGGCATCACAGGCCACGGTATGCGCACAAGTTTCCGGACGTGGGCGCGGAAACAAGGGTGTTACGCCCATGACGTCATGGAAACGTCGTTGTCACACGAGAAGGATCAGCTGGAGCAGGCCTATATGCGCGACGACCTGCTGGAAGAACGCCGCCCCTTGACGATTTTTTGGCGGACGAGTCATTCTGGGCGGCTCAACAAATCTTGCTCACTGCCACCGGTCCAGATTGTGCAACGGGACGCGAGATCGACTACTTGACGTCACTCTACTCACATACCCTCAGTGATCAGAGCCTTAGAGTGTGGCATGAAGTCTGGCGTGAAGTTAACAACGTCCTTACCCCCCAAATTTCTGAATGCATTGTCGCCAACACATCCGCTAACCCAATCCCACCCAAAGACCCGGAAGTATCTTTTGCCGTGCGGATGTTCCATTTTGATGCTGTGCCCTGGTAGCACTTCCTTAAAGGCGAAGGCTCTTATTATAGCTTAAACTTTGCAACTGCGGCGAACGTCCGTAAAGCGGGATGCATCCACAGCATGTCGACCGTTGGTTGAATGGCGGGAATGGGCCGTCCTTGTCGTCAGGGATAGCGTCTAACGGGCAAAATGCTGCGACCGATCTAATGGCGGCAGTGAGCCCAGAGTCACAAATGCTGCACCACTCACAAATGTCCGCTCTGAGGAACCCAATAGATTTGCTTTATAATCTCGGCCCGTTTCCTCAACTTGTTACGGCTTGAGCACTAGCCCACCAATTGCTTTGCGGCTTTCGAGCATGTCGTGGGATTTTTGGGCCTCAGCCAGTGGAACAGAAACCGGGTCGTCAGACCGCAGCACCCCGGTATCAAAGTTTTTGAACACAGCATCAGCCATCGCGCGATATTGAACGGGGTCCGCTAGGTAGTGAAACAAGATGGGTCTTGTGACCGTTAGCGATTTTTCGGCGAGCGTGCTCATCGTCAAGGGATCGACCGGCCCAGAGGATTGCCCAAAGTTTACCAAGTGACCGCAAAGAGCGAGCGTTTTAAGAGAACCAGCAAACGTGTCGGCCCCGATGGAGTCGTAAACGACATCAACGCCGCGCCCATCCGTAAGACGAAGCACTTCGTCCTCGAACGCAGCTTCACGATACAGGATCGGATGATCGCAACCGGATGCCTTGGCAATCTCGGCCTTTTCTGGCGAACCAACCGTCCCAAGAACAGTGACACCCATATTAGACGCCCATTGGCACATCAGACGCCCAACGCCGCCAGCAGCCGCGTGAACAAGGATCGTCATTCCGGCTTCCAACTGATGGACCCGCTGGGTCAACATTTCCACGGTCAGAGCACGCAAAAGCGTTGCAGCGGCAAGATCGTTGCTTACGGCGCCAGGCAACGGAACCGCGACACTCGCGGGCAAAAGGCGATGCGACGCATATGCGCCGTAAGGCGGACCAGTGACATAGGCGACCCGATCCCCGATGTCGAAACCCTCGACGCCTTCGCCGATTTCCTCAATCACACCCGCGCCCTCGCAGCCCAAAATGCCAGGCAAAGGGAGTGTCTTATAAAGGCCGGAACGGACATAGACGTCGTGAAAGTTCACACCGATCGACGTCTGTCGAATACGCAATTCACCGTTGCCCGGCTCTGGCATGGCAATGTCTTCGAGCTTCATGACATCGGATCCACCGTAGTTTCTGATCACGATCGCTTTGGGCATGTTGTTCATCTTTTCGGTCCGTTTGATTGGTGAGCACGAGGAAATTGTCTGGATTACAGCTTAGGGTCAGGGTCGTTTGTGTTCGCCCCACCTTCTTGCAACAGAAGATAGTTCATGGTCGACGCGGCATGGCGGAAAACCATCGCCTCTTGATACTCAGGATCCGCGAACCACGCTTCAACATCTGCTTTGCTTGGGAACTCCAGAATGACCATGCGGCCATCGTAGTCCTGCCCCTCAACGCAGGTGATCTCTTCGCCACGGGTCAGGAACTTCCCACCGTATTTCTTAACGATAGGCGGTGTGCGGCTAGTGTATTGTTTGTAGGTCTCTGGGTCATTGATGGTCATCATGGACACGACATATGCAGGCATGGTGTTTTCCTTTTGATCTTAGACGCCGGGGTCCGGTGCGTCGGTGTATTCGATGCCATCTTGAACGATGAGCAATTCCATAGTCGATGCGGCTTTGCGCAGCTCGGCCACTTTCAAATAGTCTGGGTCAGCGAAAAATGCTTCGGCAGCGGCTTTGTCAGGCCAGACGCTAACAACCACGCGGGACGTGCAACTGGTGTTCTCCAAGCACGTCAGATCACCGCCGCGCGTCAAGTACCGCCCACCGTGCTTTGCAACATATGGCGGGGCAAGGCGTGCGTATTCGCGCAGTTTTTCGGGGTCATGGACCGTCATTTGGGCAACGACATATGCAGGCATTCTAGGCTTCCTTTGCTCGCTTATCACGCCGCTGCGATGCGAGCCGCAGCCATTTCGTCGGCGACATCAGAGCTCGGCCGTCCAGACGTCTTAGCGGTATCAAGGATATTCAAAATCGTATCGTAGAGACCATGGATGCGCTTGTTGGATGCCTCGCGCGATGGGGTGTCAAAGATGACTGTAGACGCCCCCATCATTCCACCCGCATTGACGACGTAATCAGGCACATAAGTGATCCCTCGGCTCTGTAACGCCGCCCCATGACGGGGTTCAGAAAGCTGGTTGTTCGCAAGTCCACAGATGGCCTTTGCTTTGATATCCGGCAGGGTTGCATCATTGATCCCGCCACCCATTGCACAGGGGGCTAAGATATCGACGTCTTGCGCGTGAATATCGTCTGGCGCGACGGGTGTGGCACCAAAGCGTTGAACCATCTCGCGAACGGCGTCCTCGTTAACATCAGCCACAACCAATTCAGCGCCAACTTCGTGCAACTGTCGGCATAGATCGCCACCGGTCTGTCCCAGCCCTTGAACGGCGACACGCAGCCCAGCCAAGTCATCACGCCCGAGCGCATGTTTGGCCGCGGCCTTTACTCCGACAAACCCACCAAGGGCTGTGAACAGCGAGGGATTGAAACCTGTTTCATACTGGGACGCACGGGCAAAGATGTAGTCGCAACTCTCAGCCAGAATGTCTGCATCCGCCGGGCCGACGCCGACGTCAATCGCGGTCCAATACCGGCCACCCAAGTCCTGCACATGCCGCGAGAATGCTCGCAAAAGATCAGCTTTGCCAGAACGCGATGGATCCGCGATAATCACGGATTTCCCGCCCCCTAAAGGAAGCCCCGCGACGGAGTTCTTAAAACTCATCCCCTTTGATAAACGAAGCACATCCATCAGCGCATCATCTGCCGAGGCATAGGGATGCATTCGGCAACCGCCCGCAGCTGGACCAAGAGCGGTCGAATGGATCGCAATGATCCCTTTCAACCCAATCTCAGGGTCATGACAGAACAAAACTTGTTCATGGTCGAATTCGGGGTGGGTAAAAACTGACATTGGCAGGCCTTCGCTAGGTTTCAGTGTATTATACCCAAAATCAAGGGGTGATTTCGTGCTTTCCCTGTGGATCGCTGCGCAATTTCGATACATTATCCCTCAATGAGTCAGGTTTTGGAGTGATAATGCCTACAGAAGCACTTGATAGCACCGACAAAAAGATCATTTCCGTTCTTCAAGCTGAAGGGCGTATCTCGAATCTCGAGCTTGCTGAGCGGGTGGGCCTGTCACCAACTCCGTGCAATCGACGGGTTAGACGACTGGAAGATATCGGAGTGATTACGGGCTACGGCGCGCGGGTCAATCGGTCCGCACTTGGCATCGGTGTCAGCGTCATGGTCAATGTTCGCCTATCCGAGCAAAGCCCTTCGGATATCGAAGAGTTCTTGGCAGCCATACACAGGTTACCCGAAATCTCCGAGTGCCTCCTTGTTGCAGGAAATCTAGACTACGTTCTTAAGGTCAGAGCAGTTGATGTCGAAGCCTTGAAGGACTTCGTCCTAGCAAAGCTGAAGACGATCCCTTGCGTGTCGGAGACAACAACGATGCTTATTCTGGAAACCGTCAAATCGATTGATTGAGGAAAGCTGCCATTGGTTGAAATTGCTCCTAGGTCGGCTCCGTCCCGCAGACCGTGAGTTCGGCTAGGTTGGAAACTCTCTGGTGCAGCGAATGGCGGCAATGCGGGCTGCGGATGCAGCATTCGGGCGGCATGTTGAGAGTCCGCTAAGGGCCGTTAGTTGTCAGGCGTATGCCACCCCTTAGTGAAGCAATGAGCTCTAAGTAGTCTGCGCAAAGAGTCCGCGAAGTTGGGAACTGTAGCCAAACACGGGGAAAGCGACTAACGTTGGCTTGTGGGGTTCCACCAAGGTTCTGCAAGAATGTACCCCGAAGTGTACCCCACATAAACCAGATCATAGAAAGCCAAGGAATCCCAGTATGTTCGCTAGATCAAATGGCGGAGGCTCAGGGATTCGAACCCTGGGAGGACTTTCACCCTCGTCGGTTTTCAAGACCGGTGCATTCGACCACTCTGCCAAACCTCCGCAGCACGCTCCTCATAACCAACCAATTCTGATTCGGAAAGGCCGTTTACGAAATGGGGAATTCCGCCGAGTTCTTGCGCCAAACCCTTTCAAAATTCGCGATTGCCCGCTAGTGTTTCGTCAAAGGCGCGCACCCAAGTTTTCAGATCGGGAATTTCTGCGTGATCGAAAACTTAAAATGGACTAATGCAAGGTTCAAACCTGAAAATCAGGGCGAAACACGGTAAGGGCAAGACAATGACAGGTCACGGTAATTTCACATTCAAACGCCTGCATCTTCCGATGTTGCTTACAGCTGCGCTGGCTCTGGCAGCCTGTGACGAGAATGGCAAATTTGAAATGCCGTCATTCCCGGGTGGCAGCGATGATAAAATGGACACTGTCCCAACAGTCACCACAAGCACCGAACTTGTCGAACGCGACGTCGAAGCCCCAGAGGTTTTCCAGATCACAACCGAAGGTCTTTGGGATGGCCGCCCGTCACTTGGCGGCGTTTGGGTCGCGCATCCTGATGCGGTTGATCCAGAGCGTGTGATCATTCGCAATACGGCCAATGGCAAATTCGTCATTGGTGCCCTTTTCCGCCGCGAACGGGAAAATCCTGGCCCTGCCCTTCAAGTTAGCTCTGACGCCGCAGATGCGCTTGGGCTTTTGGCTGGTGCACCGTCGTCGCTGAACGTAACCGCATTGCGCCGTGAAGAGGCCGCAGTCGCCCCGCCTGAAACAACGGCCACCACTGATTTTGACACGCCTTCCGACATCGCAGCAACGCCACTTGACCCAATTGCTAATGCTGCCGCAGCGATTGAAGCCGCAGAAACGCCTGCACCCGCGCCCGCAGCGACATCTTCGCTGTCCAAACCATTCATCCAGATTGGTATCTTTAGCGTGCAGGCTAATGCCAACCGAACAGCTGAAAAGATGCGCGGTGCTGGGCTGACCACAAAAATCATCGCTCAAGACAGCCAGGGCAAAAAATTCTGGCGCGTCGTTGTCGGTCCATCCCAATCCTCCGCCGCCCGCGCCGATGCATTGACGAAGGTCAAATCGCTTGGCTTTGCGGATGCCTATTTCGTGACCAACTAATCCGACCAAGAGAGGACGACATGTTGATGTTTATTCGCCGCATGATGATGCTCGCTATTGCGCTTGTATTGCTTCCGTTTGGTGCTACGGCCCAAGCCTTTAACACACGCGCGACAGCAGCTTATGTCCTTGATCTGTCCACCGGCACAGTTTTGCTGTCCAAGGACGCGGACACCCCGTTGCCGCCTGCATCCATGTCCAAGCTGATGACGATTTACATGGCGTTCGAGGCCGTGGCCGATGGCCGCTTGCGCATTGATGAAAAACTGCTCGTGTCGCAACACGCGATGGATTACGGCGGCAGCACCATGTTCTTAAAAGCAGGCGAGCGTGTTTCCGTCGAAGACCTGCTGCGCGGCGTGATCGTTTTATCTGGCAATGACGCAAGCGCGGTCTTGGCGGAAACCTTGTCCATCGACGGATCAGAGGCCGGTTTTGCACGAATGATGACTGCCCGCGCTAAGGAAATGGGTATGATGAACTCATCCTTTGCCAATTCCAACGGCTGGCCCGCTGCCGGTCACCGCATGTCGATGAAAGATCTTGGCATTCTGGCCCAGCGTTTGATTTCCGACTATCCGACCTATTACCCCCTCTTTTCTCAGCGTGAATTTATGTTCGACGGACGCGCGCCATCAAACAGCCAGAACCGGAACCAAATTTTGGGCCTTGGCATTGGCGCGGACGGTTTGAAAACCGGCCACACATCAGAAGCAGGTTATGGCCTTGTCGGGTCCGCCAAACAGGGCGACCGTCGTATCATTTTCGTCATCACAGGGCTGGATAGTCCTCAGGCACGTGCCGAAGAGGCCGAAAAAATCGTGAATTGGTCATTCCGCCAATTCGCACAAAAAGAGATCGTGCGCGCAGGCACCAAATTGGCCGAAGCCGATGTTTGGATGGGCGACCAACCCACTGTTGGCCTGACGGTTGCAGAGGACGTATCCATGTTGGTCCCTGTTTTAGGCACCTCTGACGGAATCGACGCAGAGGTCGTGTTTCATGGCGCATTGACAGCCCCGATAACGGCCGGCGATGAAATCGGCGAATTGGTCATCAATCTGGGCAACCTGCCCGAAGCCCGCCTGCCATTGGTCGCAGATCGCGATGTGGCAAAGGGCGGCGTGTCGTCACGATTGCGCACGGCCGCCACCGTTTTGATGGACCGCATCGTACCGACGCCCGCTGCCGCGCCTGAAGCCAACTAGCCCCAGATGGCCGGACGTTTCATCACATTTGAAGGCATCGACGGGTCCGGTAAATCAACCCAGTCCCGCCGCTTTGTCGACACTTTGCGCGCGCAAGGCAATGATGTTGTTTTGACCCGCGAACCCGGCGGAAGTACTGGCGCGGAACAAATCCGTGAACTGGTTTTGACAGGCGATCCCGACAGGTGGAGCGCGGAAACAGAACTTTTGTTATTCACCGCCGCTCGTCGCGATCATCTCGAAAAGACGATCGAACCCGCATTGGCCAGTGGTCAAACCCTCGTTTGTGACCGCTTTGCTGACAGCACACGCGTCTATCAGGGGGCCACGCGCGGCGATCTGCGTGCCAAGGTCGATGCCTTGCATAGCCTGATGATTGGTCGTGAACCTGATCTGACTTTCATCATAGATATGGACCCGGCAATTGCATTGGAACGTGGGCTCGCCCGTAAATCCGGCGAGGACCGTTTCGAAGATTTCGGCCTCGGGTTCCAAGAAACCCTGCGCCATGGCTTCCTTGGACTGGCGAAATCATTCCCGGACCGTTGCATCGTGATCGACGGCAACCGCACGCCCGACCAAATTGCATCTGAAATCGCGGCCCACGCATGAACGACGACGCGCTGCCAGAACCCGACCGGATTGAAGGTGCGCCCCACCCGCGCGAAACACCGGTGTTATACGGCCAAAGCCGCGCAGAGGCCGATTTTCTCGAAGCCTATAACACAGGCCGATTGCATTCCGGTTGGTTAATCACCGGTCCACGCGGTGTAGGGAAAGCCACACTGGCATGGAAAATCGCAACGTTCCTTCTTGCCGAACAGGCTGACGGCGGAATGTTCGGTGATGCCCCGCCAGCAGCCACATCGTTGAATATTTCGCCCGACAATCCCGATGCGCGTCTTGTGCTATCGGGCGCGCATCCGCGCATGACTGTCGTGCGCCGCCCCTATAATCACGACACAAAAAAGCTCCGCCAAGAGATCACGGTTGATGCGGTGCGCGGGGTGAAAGACTTTTTTCACATGTCTGCCGCGGATGGCGGACGGCGTGTCGTGATCGTGGACGCGGCAGATGAAATGAACCGCAACGCGGCCAATGCGATCCTCAAAGAACTTGAAGAGCCACCCGCGAACACAACAATCATGTTGATCGCGCATCAGCCATCGCGACTTCTGCCCACGATCCGGTCACGTTGCCGCGAATTGCGGTGTACGAAACTGGGCGCGGACGACTTGCGCGACGCATTAAGTCAAGCAGGCCTCGAAAGCAGCAATGCCGAAGGTTTGGCGACATTAGCAGGCGGATCCGCTGGCGATGCAGTGCGGCTATTGCGCCATAACGGGTTACCGCTTTACGCCGAACTGGTTCATCTTTTCGACGGTTTGCCAAACGTTAACCGGACAGCCGCGCTGAAACTCGCAGACACTTGCACCGCACGTGGGGCCGAAACCCAATACGGCCTGACGCTCGATCTGATCGACCAATTCATCGCCCGCGCAGCCCATGCCGGTCTGTTCGGTGAACCCAACTTCCAAGCAGCCCCAAACGAGGCCCGTCTCCTCGCCCGCCTGTCCCCAAACAATCACGCCGCACGTGGTTGGGCGCAATTGCAACAAGACCTGACGGCGCGGGTCCGTCACGGACGAGCGGTGAACCTTGACCCAGCCTCGTTGATCCTTGATATGATCTTTAAGATCGAACAAACGGCGCGCAATTTCGCCGCCAAGTAAAGGCCGCATATGACCGCAACTATCGTCGACAGCCATTGCCACCTGGACTTCCCTGACTTTGACGCCGAACGTCCCGATGTAATCGCGCGTGCGCTGGATGCGGGGGTCGAACGCATGGTGACAATCTGCACACGCCTGCGCAATGAACCAGCCGTGCGCGCCATCGCCGAAGCCCATGCGCCTGTGTTCTACGCCGCTGGCACCCACCCGATGAGCGCCGCAGAAGAGCCATTGGCCACTGTCGACGCGCTGATCAAAATGTCCGCGCATCCGAAATTTGTGGGCATCGGCGAGACGGGTTTGGATTACCACTACACCGCTGATAGTGCCGAAATCCAAAAACAATCGCTGCGTATCCACATCGCCGCAGCCCGCGAAACCAAACTGCCGCTGATTATCCATTCTCGGGCCGCCGACGATGACATGGCCGCTATACTTGCGGATGAATATGCCAACGGGGCCTACACTTGCGTGATGCACTGCTTTTCCAGTTCGCCAGAACTGGCACGCGCCACATTGGATCTGGGGTTCTACATATCAATGTCGGGCATCGCGACATTTCCCAAAAGCCAAGAGGTCCGCGACATCTTTGGCGCAGCGCCTGTTGACCGGATATTGGTCGAAACCGACAGCCCCTATCTTGCGCCCAAACCGTACCGCGGGAAGCGCAATGAACCCGCTTATTCAACCCACACAGCGGCCGTCGGTGCCGAAGTCATGGGCATGGACTATGCCGATTTCGCAGCGCAAACGACAATGAATTTCGACCGGTTATTTTGGAAAGCCAAGGTATGAGCGGTGACACACTCACCTTTCGGATCTTGGGCTGCGGGTCTTCTGGCGGGGTGCCGCGACTGGGCGGGCAATGGGGCGATTGCGACCCCAAAAACCCACATAACAGGCGGGGCCGCTGCTCCCTGCTCGTAATACGCACATCAGGCGACAAGCACACCCGCGTGCTCATCGACACATCGCCTGACATGCGCGCGCAATTGATCGATGCGGATGTCGGCACGCTCGACGCCGTCGTCTACACCCATGCCCATGCCGACCATGTGCACGGGATCGACGATCTGCGCATGGTTACATTCAACACGCGCCAACGCATGCAATGCTGGGCTGATGCGGATACAAGCAACGCACTGCTGGCGCGGTTTGGCTATATTTTCGCAACGCCTAAAGGGTCGAACTACCCGCCAATCTGTGAACTCAACCTGATCAAAGGGGACGTCACAATCGACGGCGACGCCGGGCCGATAACACTTTCACCTATCACTGTAACCCATGGCAATATCGACGCGCTCGGCTTTCGGATCGCAAACACCGTCTACATGCCTGACGTATCCGACATTCCTGCCCCAGCATGGGATCAGTTGCAAAATCTTGACCTATGGATCGTCGATGCATTGCGCCGCGCGCCACATCCGACACATAGCCACCTTGAAAACACGCTCAAATGGATCGAAAAGGCAGCCCCAAAACATGCGATCCTGACCAATATGCACAACGATCTGGACCACGATACCGTTGCAAGCGAAACGCCTGACCACATCCGTCCTGCGTACGATGGTATGGAAATCACGATCGCGCTTTAATTTCTTCTGGCCCTAAATACCTCCGCCGGAGGCTCCGACAGCGCGACAATCGAAAGGCCTGCAAAATGGGCGCACTCATTGACGTCATCCTACCGGTCTTCCTAATTATCGGCTTCGGTTACGTTGCCGTCTGGAAAGGTTACTTCAACGACCAAAGCGTCGACGGATTGATGAAGTTTGCACAGTCCTTCGCGATCCCCTGCCTCTTGTTTCGCGCTATTTCCACGCTCGACCTCGGCCAGAACTTTCATGCTGGACTGATGATAAGCTATTACAGCGGTGCACTTGCCGGTTTTATCGTTGGCTTTGCAGGCGCGAAATTCTTGTTTCGCCGCAATACCGAAGACAGCATCGCCATTGGGTTCGTCGGGCTGTTTTCGAACTCTGTTCTGCTCGGGCTGCCGATCACCGAGCAGGCTTACGGCGCAGATGCGCTGACCAGCAACTACGCGATTATCGCGATCCACGCCCCATTTTGTTACGTCGTCGGGATCACTGCGATGGAAATCGCGCGCAACCAAGGCGGCTCTTTGCGCGCGCTTCCGACCAAGGTGCTGCGCGCCGTTTTCAAGAACGCGCTGATTTTAGGGGTCCTGCTTGGATTTGCGGTCAATCTTTCGGGCTTTGGCCTGCCAACGTCATTCACTGTCGCCGTTGATTTGATGGTCCGTGCGGCCTTACCCGCCGCGCTTTTCGGTCTTGGCGGGGTCCTTTATCGGTATCGTCCCGAAGGCGACATGCGCACGATCATGTTCATCGTCGCCGTGTCACTTTGCGTGCATCCCATCGTCACATTCGGGCTGGCCAAGTACTTTGATCTATCAACAGAAGACATCAGGTCAGCCGTGATCACCGGTGCGATGGCCCCGGGCATCAACGCCTATTTGTTTGCGAACATCTATGGGGCCGCGCGGCGGGTGGCAGCGTCGGCAGTGCTCATTGGCACCGCGCTATCCACCGTGTCCGCATGGGTCTGGTTAACGGTGCTACCCTAAGCTGGCGACATACCGCGCAACCGTTCTGATCGGCGGCGCAGTAATTCTACGGTCGTCAGGAGCAAGATCGACAGGACTACAAGGATCGTTGCAACTGCAAGAATGGTTGGACTGATCTGCTCGCGCAGTCCGGTAAACATTTGCCATGGCAGTGTTTTCTGCGCAGCCGCCCCAACAAACAGGACCACAACCACCTCGTCAAAGGATGTGATAAACGCAAACAATGCACCGGAAATCACACCGGGCAAGATCAGCGGCATCTGCACCTTAAAGAATGTGGTCGTTGGCGTCGCACCCATATTGGCAGCCGCCCGCGTCAATGAATTGTCAAAGCCCACGAGCGTTGCCGTGACTGTGATAATGACAAACGGAATGCCCAAGGCGGCGTGTGCCAAGATGACTTTGATGTAACCGGACAAGTCCTTGGAAATGCCCAATGTGTTTTCCAAAAACAGGCCCATTTGGCTGTAGAAAAAGAACATACCAGTCGCGGAAATGATCAATGGGACGATCATCGGGGAAATCAGGATCGCCATGATCGCGCGGCGAAATGGTACGTGGCTTTGGCTAAGCCCGATGGCTGCCAATGTGCCCAGTGAAACCGAAATCGCCGTCGCGAATGGCGCAATAATCAGCGAGTTTTTCAGTGGGCGCAGCCAGTCATCATTGGTGAAAAAGTCACGATAGTGCTTCAACGAAAAGGCTTCGGGATCCAGCGCCAACATGCCCGGCGTATAGGTGAAAAAGTCCAATGCGTTGAAGGACAACGGAATAATGATAACGATCGGCGCGATCAGGAAGAAAAAGATCAGCCCGCAAATCAGTTTAAAACTGTTATGCCAAAGAACTTGGCCCGCAGTCGCATAAGGCGGCACGCTCGCGCGGTAACCGCCCGAATGCAGCCAATAGGCACACCAGCTTAGCAGTGCGCCAGCAATCGCACCGACCAGTACGCCCATGGCACCGACCATCAAGCCGCCGAAAACAGCAAGCAGTACAATCGTGGCCAAGCGTCCTTTGCTGCGCCCAAAATGGTTCACAAGGATATAGGCGATCAGGGCTCCTACAACGGCCCCGAAAAGGATACCAGCAAAACCATTGCCTCCCGTCGCTTGTCCTGCAAACAGGCCAAAGACCCCGCCAAATGCCGCCGTTATCGGCATGGTGAAGCTCGTCACGCTTGGGGTGGCCGGCTGGCCAGTCAATGTCGTCGCAGTCATGGCCTTAGCCCCCCAATTTCACGTTATCGATGCCCACGATCCGGTCGTATGCCCAATACAGCAGCAAGACGACGGCCAGCAAAATGGCTCCAAGCGCCGCAGCCAAACCCCAGTTGAGCGAGCTGGAGATGTGGTATGCAATCCGGTTGGAAATAAAGACACCTTTGGTCCCACCCACGATTTCCGGTGTGATGTAATAACCAATCGACAAGATAAACACGAGGATCGACCCTGCCCCGATGCCCGGCACTGACTGTGGGAAATAGACCCGCCAGAAAGCAGTCCAATTCGTCGCACCCAGCGACTTTGCCGCGCGCAAATAGGCTGGCGGAATGGTCTTCATCACGGAATACAGTGGCAAAATCATGAATGGCAGCAGGATATGCGTCATGGCGATGATTGTGCCTGTGGCGTTGTTGATCAAAGCCAGTCGGTTGTCATCTGCCACCAGACCCAACCACACCACGATTTCATTGATGACGCCTTGTTGTTGCAACAACACCTTCCACGCCGATGTCCGCACCAAAAGCGACGTCCAGAATGGCAACAAGACAAGGATCATCAACAGGTTTGCTTGACGCATTGGCAAGTTCGCTAAAAGCCACGCGACCGGATAGCCGAGCAAGATACAAGATGCTGTAATTGTCAGTGACATCACCAAGGTGCGTACGAATAAGGTCAGATAAATCTGCTGATCCTCGGGCCGCCATTCTGACCCATCTGGCGTCTTTTCACGATCAACAGAGTTCAAGAAATAACCGTTGGTAAACGCAGGGCTGTAGGTTTGGATCGTCTGCCATGTATCGACTGTGATCCAGTCGTCATCAATATCCGCAAAAGACGCGGCCAGATCTTCAACCTCGAACCCGCCAACAGCGGTTTGTGCCGCAGTCAATTGAGCAGGCAAGCCGGATAGATCGGCATTAGGCGCGGTGCTTAGGTCTTCATACAGCGACAAATAAACCGTGTGCCAGGGCTGCTCTTCGCGGGCGATGTCGCCGTCTTCTGACAAAATGGTTTGCGCAAATGACTGATATGCCTCATGGGTACGCGGCAATGTGGCGCCGGCGTCAGCCACAACCAGGTCAGCCCAGAACGCAGGGTCTTCCCATGCGGGATCAAGGGCCACAAATTGGTCGGTATAGCCTTCGGCCAAATCATCGACCTTACGGCCGGATTTGCGGAACATCGAAGAAATACCAGTCATTTCATAGTTCAGGCGCGACCCAAGGCGCGTGTGCTGTTTCTTTTCAACGGCGACCATCATGTCTTTGAGCAAGGCAGAAAAAACCGGCGCGTCAGGGGTTTCGCCCGTGGCTGCATCCCACGTTGCCAGTTCTTGCGTGGTGCGCGGCAGAACTTCGCTCACAATCTGGTTTTCAACAGACCGGAACAACATCTGACCAATAGGCACGACAAACGTGATTGTAATAAATAGCAAAAGCGGCGCGATCAGCAACATGGCCCGCATCTTGGAACGACGCAATGCGCGGTTCAACGATGCCTTAAGCGGACGGCCATCGGCGGCCAAAACGGGGCCTGAATTTGCGGTGTCGGTCATGTGCAATGCGCCTTGAATGTCGAAGGGTGTGCCGCAGCCCCACATGATCGGGGCTGCGGCGAAGTGCATGATCGTAGGATGGGTTTTAACCCATCAAACGTGGCTTATTGTGCCAACCACGCCTGGAATTTTGCATCCAGATCGTCGCGGTAATCAGCCCAGAACTCGTAGTTATACAAGAACGTGTTCTTTGCGTTCTCTGGGTCTGTTGGCATGTGCTGCGCCATGTCGATACCCAGCGTTGCGTGCTGACCAACAAGCGGCGCAGAAGACGCACGTGCCGGACCGTAAGAGATGTATTTTGCTTGGTCTGCAAGACGCTGTGTGTCTGTCGCAAACCTCACGTAATCCAAAGCACGTGCTTCACGCTCTGGGGACAGGCCTGTTGGGATGATCCAACCGTCAAGGTCAAACACTTGCGCATCCCAAAGCATCGCAACCGGCTGCTTTTGCTCTTCGATCAAAGAGAAGAAGCGACCGTTGTATGTTGTGCCCATGATAACTTCGCCATCAGCCAAAAGCTGCGGCGTATCCGCACCAGCAGACCACCAAACGATGCTGTCTTTGATTGTTGCGAGCTTGGCCAAAGCCTGTGCCTGACCTTCTTCTGTTTCCAGAACGTCATAGACGTCGTCTTTCGCTACGCCGTCGCAAAGAAGTGCCCATTCCATGTTGTTGATCGGACGCTTTTCAAGGCTACGCATGCCTGGATAGGCTTCCAGATCGAACAATGCGCAGATGGATGTTGGCGGTGTGTCGCCCACAAGATCAGTGCGGTAGCCCGCAGTTGTTGAATAAACAATCTGTGGAATGAAGCAGTCGGAAACCAGCAAATCGCCGAAGTCTTCAGACGCTGTGGAGCCGTCGTCGCCGTCAGCCAGCTGTGTGTCTGGATCGATTTCCAGTGCCAAACCTTCGTCGCAAAGACGCATCGCGTCAGCCGCAACAACGTCAACAACATCCCAAGTCACATTGCCCGCTTCGTTCATCGCGCGCAGTTTTGCAACGGCTTCGGCAGAAGATTCGTCGTTGACGATGGTGACGCCATTCGCTTCGGAATAGGGGTCGTGGTATGCGGCCTGCTGTGACGCGGAATATGCGCCGCCCCAGCTGACGATTGTCATTTCAGATGCCATGTGACCGTCTGCGAATGCAGATGTGCCAGCCATTACGATAGCGGATGACGCCATCAATGTAGTTGTGAGTTTCATAGTACTCTCCCGTTAGATACCCGGTTAATTTTACTGCGGAGCCGTCGTCCGGGCGGAAACGACACCGTATTCACCGACGCGGCCAGACTAGGCGTCCAGCGCGCGGCAATCCTCTGGCAACCAGCCAATCTCGATCTGCTCACCTGGTTTCAGGCGGGTCTGATCGGGAGCGTTGCGTGATTTGATGACAAAGTCGTCCATGCCAGCCACACGCAATCGCGTGCGGAAAATGTCGCCCATATAAATGAACTCCAGAACTTCGGCTTTGAGCGTATGCGCATTGGCGTGCAGACGTGACTTGTCGAACTCAACGCGCTCTGGGCGGATCGACACCTTGGTCCGGTCACCGACATTGGCTACGTTCACAGGGATTGCATCAATGATATCCCCACTATCAAGACGCACAATGCATGTGTTGCCTTTGATTTCCTGAACGACACCTTCGAGAGTGTTATTTTCTCCAATGAACTGCGCCACAAAGCTGTTTTGCGGCGACTCGTATAATTCGTCCGGCGGGGCCAGTTGCTGAATGCGGCCATCGTCAAACACCGCAACACGGTCTGACATTGTCAGCGCCTCTGTCTGGTCATGTGTCACGTAAACAACGGTAATACCAAGCTCGTGGGCGAGATGCGTAATCTCGAACTGCAACGTTTCGCGCAGCTGCTTATCAAGCGCACCAAGCGGTTCGTCCATCAACACGAGTTCCGGTTCAAACACCAATGCACGGGCCAATGCGATCCGTTGTTGCTGACCACCAGACAATTGTGTCGGGCGTCGGCCTGCGAAATTTTGCATCTGCACCATGCCCAGCGCTCGCATCACCTTTTCTTCGCGGTCGGATTTGCCCATTTTGCGGACTTCCAACGGGAACGACAGGTTTTCGGCGACAGTCATATGTGGGAATAATGCGTAGTTTTGGAACACCATGCCAATACCACGTTTATGCGGCGGAATGTGGTTGATGGAAACACCATCAAGCTTGATCTCGCCGTGAGTGGCGGTCTCAAACCCAGCCAACATCATCAAACAAGTCGTCTTGCCCGACCCTGATGGCCCCAACATCGTTAAAAATTCGCCCTTGGGCATTGCGAGGTTCAAATCCTTAACGACCAGATTTTCGCCATCATAGCTTTTCTGCACCCGTTCAAATTCGACGAATGCGGTGCCGTTTTCCGTGTTGGCCAAACCAACTCTCCCTAGACTTCGGTGGCTTTGGCCACACTTACTGAAACGAATAGAGCAATTGGATTAGGATTCGGCAACAGGGATCACAAGAAAAGCGCCCCTTCCCGTCAAACAGGGGCGATTCAACTGTATCGCCTGGTAGACAGCCCCACGCGGGTCAACAACTGTTAAAAATTCAGCAATTTCAGGATAGGCCTGGTGCGGTCGGAGGGACTCGAACCCTCACTCTTGTTACAGAACAGCGACCTCAACGCTGCGCGTCTACCAATTCCGCCACGACCGCGATGTCTAGGCTGCCGGTCGTCTAGACCATGGTTGCAGGCTTCTCAAGTGGAAAAATGCGTGGTGATTGCGCCAATCGGTTTAACCAGCGTTTTTGTACGATCGTATTGATCACCAATGCGGCCACGCCAACCCCAATGACGATGTACCCAAACTGTTCGTTTTCGGCGAAAAAGATGCGGTTTGTGCTGCGACCAGGCAAGAAATTCGCAAGTCCTGCAAGGATCAAGCCATACCAATATAAATTGCGCATGATGAGCTTGTGAAGCGCGATCCGTCCTGCAATCACATGACGAATGGCCGAATAAAGCGACCATAGCGTGAAAACCGCCAATCCGTGAATCGGGCTAAACGGCCCGATGACGCCAAAGCTGTCAATAGTAAATGACGACAGCGCGACACCCGCCATGCAGACTACCCAGATATAGCCAATCGTTTTGTGCATCCGCGTTCCTTTCCGCAGGTATAGCGCGAAAGGCCCCAATATGAGCGAGGTCAATGCCAGAATAATATGCAATTGAATATTGGGCGCGGCGTTCAGATAAGGGGCAAGGGTCATGTCGGTCTCCAGTATTGGCAGTTTCGATTTGCTGAACTATCCATGATGTGAGAGATCGCGTCGGGCCACTCTTGATGCGTAAAATAAGGGGTTTATTCGTGAAAGACGGCAATCTGCACTTGGCGCTACGTGAATGGCGAGCCCAAATGACAGCCCCTGTCACATTAGCGGTGCTCTTTGGGGTTGCGTTGGTTCTTGGGATTGTCGTTCCTTTTGACACCGATGAAACGCTTGGCCCAATTGCACGGTTTCCTTATTGGATGGCGATTGTCGGGGTAACCTATGGCGCCGGTGCATTGATCAATGACGTGATGAGCAAACTGTGGCGCGGCCGGATGCCATTATGGCGATTGATCCTGCTGAGCTGTTTGGCAACAGGCATCGCCATTTCGGCCATTGTTACTGTCATCAACTATTTCACGTTCCAATACTGGCCCGACTTGGTCGACCTGCCCGCCTATATCGGAAGCATCTTTGCAATTGCGTTTATCGTGGCTGGCATTTTTCAGATAGTGACCAAGCAAAGAGCCTCCACAGCGGCCGTGCCACCACCCGTCCTAGAACGCTTGCCATATGAAAAGCGTGGCCAGTTGGTGGCCCTGTCGGTCGAGGATCATTATGTGCGGATCTTGACGACCAAAGGCGCTGATGTGGTGCTTTTACGGCTGCGCGATGCGATGCTTGAAACGGGCGATGTGGTATGGCTTCAGGTGCACCGGTCCCATTGGGTTGCATTGGATGCGGTGACATCGGCGCGGCGCGACGGCGACCGTGCAATTCTTACCCTTCAAACTGGTGATGACATCCCAGTGAGCAGGCGCTATGTCGGCGATATCAAACAGGCGGGCCTTTTGGCGAAATAAGACATGGTTGACTGGATCACATCGCAAGGGCTGACCCCCTACCCCGACGCTTTGGCGTTTATGGAAGATCGGGTCGCAAAGATTGCCGATGGAACGGCGGACGAGGCCATTTGGTTGGTCGAGCATCCCCCGCTTTACACCGCGGGCACGTCTGCGAAATCGTCGGATTTGTTGGAGCCCGAGAAATTCCCAGTCTATGACGCACGGCGCGGTGGTGAATACACATATCACGGTCCGGGTCAGCGGGTTGTCTATATCATGTTGGACGTGGGCGCGCGGGGTCGCGATGTGCGGGCCTTTGTGAACCAAATCGAAGGCTGGATTATCGCTAGTCTTGCAACGTTCAATATCGATGCGGGGCGTCGTGCGGGGCGCGTTGGCGTCTGGGTCGACAGGCCCGATAAGCCGTTAATGCCCGATGGAAGCATCGCTGAAGATAAAATCGCGGCGCTGGGTATCCGGTTGCGCAAATGGATAAGCTTTCATGGGCTATCTATCAACGTCGACCCAGCGCTGTCCGATTTTGACGGAATCGTGCCTTGCGGCATTTCGGGCCATGGCGTCACCTCTTTGATCGATCTTGGTCTGCCGGTCACTATGGATGATCTGGATGTCGCGCTGCATCAGACATTCCAATCCAGTTTCCCACCTCGTGACTAGCCGCCCATTCCGCGCTGATGCAGTTGGATGCAGGCGCCGCGTGAGAGAAATAGAAGCCCTGTAAAAGGTTGCATCCCCTATTGCCAAAATAGCTCACCTTTCGGCCTGCTTCCGTGCATTCGGCCAAAACGTGAATGCCGTTTTATTGCTAAGGGGGTGCGCCAAATTAACCCATGTAAAACCAACGATGAAATATTGCTCAATAGAGCCTCGTGCACTAGAACGACCTCAAACCACTGGTAGCGGTCTGATTCCGCGACTGATGTAGATGTAGCCAACTTGAGGAGAGCCCCATGGCAGATGCAGCCATCCACGGCCATGAAGACGAACGCGGGTTTTTCACCCGCTGGTTCATGTCCACCAACCACAAAGATATTGGTATCCTATACCTCTTCGTCGCAGGCGTCGTGGGCTTCATTTCCGTCGCCTTCACCGTTTACATGCGCCTTGAGCTTATGGAACCTGGTGTACAGTATATGTGTACAGAAGGCGCACGTTTCATCGCAGACGCGGCGGCAGAATGTACGCCCAACGGCCACCTTTGGAACGTAATGATCACATACCACGGTGTGTTGATGATGTTCTTTGTTGTTATCCCTGCGCTTTTCGGCGGATTTGGTAACTACTTCATGCCATTGCAGATCGGCGCGCCCGATATGGCGTTCCCACGTCTGAACAACCTGTCGTTCTGGATGTATGTTGCTGGTACCTCTTTGGGTGTGGCATCCATGTTATCCCCGGGCGGCAACGGTCAGCTCGGTTCTGGCGTCGGTTGGGTTCTTTACCCGCCACTCTCCACATCCGAAGCAGGCATGTCCATGGATCTCGCAATCTTTGCTGTTCACTTGTCTGGTGCGTCATCCATCTTGGGTGCGATCAACATGATCACCACATTTTTGAACATGCGTACACCGGGCATGACATTGCATAAGGTGCCATTGTTCGCATGGTCCATCTTTGTCACCGCTTGGCTGATCCTTTTGGCCCTGCCAGTTTTGGCTGGCGCGATCACAATGTTGCTGACTGACCGTAACTTTGGCACAACCTTCTTCCAACCAGAAGGCGGCGGCGACCCGATTTTGTATCAGCACATCCTGTGGTTCTTTGGCCACCCAGAAGTGTATATCATCGTCATCCCAGGTTTCGGCATCGTATCCCACGTCATCGCAACATTCGCGCGCAAGCCGATCTTTGGCTACCTGCCAATGGTTTACGCGATGGTTGCAATCGGTGTACTGGGCTTCGTCGTTTGGGCGCACCACATGTATACCGTCGGTATGTCCCTGACACAGCAGTCCTACTTCATGCTGGCCACAATGGTGATTGCGGTACCCACGGGGGTTAAGATCTTTAGTTGGATCGCGACCATGTGGGGCGGCTCTGTTGAGTTCAAAACACCAATGCTTTGGGCAATGGGCTTCTTGTTCTTGTTCACCGTTGGTGGTGTGACTGGCATCGTTCTGTCCCAAGCGGGCGTGGACCGTGTGTATCACGACACTTATTATGTTGTGGCGCACTTCCACTACGTGATGTCGCTGGGTGCGGTGTTCTCGATCTTTGCGGGTATCTATTTCTACCTGCCAAAAATGTCGGGCCGTATGTATCCTGAATGGGCTGGTAAGCTGCACTTCTGGGCAATGTTCATTGGGGCCAACCTGACCTTCTTCCCACAGCACTTCTTGGGCCGTCAGGGCATGCCACGTCGCTACATCGACTATCCTGAAGCCTTTGCAACATGGAACTACCTGTCCTCTTGGGGCGCGTTCCTGTCGTTCGGTTCTTTTGTCTTCTTCATTGGCGTCATGGCGTGGACGTTGACACGCGGTAAGCGCGTCACAGAAAACAACCCATGGAACGAATATGCAGATACACTGGAATGGACACTAACATGCCCACCACCAGAGCATACGTTCGAAATCCTGCCAAAGCAGGAAGACTGGGACAAAGGCCACGCACATTAATCTGTGCAAGGTTAGACATAAGAAAGGCCCCGCCAAGTGCGGGGCCTTTTTCGTTTTGGAGCAAGGGCCAGAATAGTCCGCGTCCGTCGGTCGCAGTGGCAATCTTCGTTGCAAAAGCTAAGTTTCGGTTATGCCTTACGAATGGAAATCAAATTCAGAAAACAAAGGATGGGCGTTGTCGCTTTGGCCCTACAGGTCTTTGCTGCGCAAGGACTTTGTCCTGTTTTTCGGATCGACGGCGGTCATCGTTGCTTTGCCCATGATCGTATTGCTCGGCTCTCCAATTCTATGGGGCATTCTTCCGTTTTTCGCGGTGATGCTCTTTGGGCTGTGGTTTGCCATATCCACCAGCTACAAAAGAGGTGAGGTGCTTGAAGAGCTAGTGGCCAGTAACGACATGCTACAGCTGACCCGCCATAATATCGATGGCACCGCGCAAGCCTGGGCCGCGAATATCTATTGGGCGAGCGTGCATATGCATAGCACTGGCGGGCCGGTCGAGAATTATCTCACATTGCGCGGCGGCGACAGAGAGGTCGAAATCGGGGCATTCTTAGACGTAGCAGAGCGCCGTAAACTGTATGACGAATTGCAGGGCGCCCTGTCGGGGAATCCTCCGACGATGGGTTGAAACCCATCACCCCAGACGGGATTTCACCATTGGGCCCACTTTAGAAAAGTCCATTTGGCCCGTATATTTGTCTTTGAGGACAGCAATCACCTTGCCCATATCGCGCAGGCTTTCTGCCCCGATCTCCGCAATCGCAGCAGATACTGCCGTCTCGGCCTCATCCTCGGACAGCTGTCGCGGCAGGTAATCTTCGATGATCTTAATCTCTGACTGTTCTTTGGCCGCCAATTCCAAACGCCCGCCTTCTTCATAAGCGCGGGCACTTTCTTGGCGTTGCTTCACCATTTTGCCAAGGATCGCCAAAATCTCTGCGTCAGACACGCTTGTGTCCTCTTCACCAGCCCCACGTTTCGCAATATCGCGATCTTTAATCGCGGCGTTAATCAACCGCAATGTTGACAAGCGGTCTGCCTCTTTGGCTTTCATCGCGTCTTTGAGTGCGGCTGTGATACGTGTGCGCATATCCATCTGGGATCCCCATTGATGACTAAATCAGAGAGGCGAACATAGGGCCAACAGGACGGCCTGACAACCACTTCTCAATAACCCATGAAACTGTTGTTTTACACGTCGATCGGACCTTGACCCTGCCCTATTGCCCCCGTAAACCCCACACCAATTTGGCTGCATGGGGATGAATGAAGATGACGCAATCTGAACAGATGAAACCCACCGCGTGTTTGGCACTCGCAGACGGCACAGTGTTTTACGGACACGGGTTTGGAGCCACGGGTGTAACCGCGGCAGAGCTTTGCTTTAACACCGCGATGACCGGTTATCAGGAAATCATGACTGACCCATCCTATGCGGGCCAAGTCGTCACCTTCACCTTCCCTCACATCGGCAACACAGGCGTGACGCCCGAAGATGATGAAACCGCTGATCCGGTTTCAGCAGGCATGATTGTCAAATGGGACCCAACTGAATCGTCGAACTGGCGGGCGACAGAAGAGCTCGGCCCCTGGCTTGCCGCACGTGGCCGGATCGGCATGGGCGGTGTCGACACACGTCGCCTGACCCGCGCGATCCGCCAACAAGGCGCGCCTCATGTTGCCCTCGCCCATGACAAAGACGGCAATTTCGATATCGAGGCCTTGGTACAAAAGGCCCGCGACTTTAACGGTCTTGTGGGGCTTGATCTGGCCAAGGATGTGACCTGCGCGCAATCTTACACATGGAATGAAATGCGGTGGGCATGGCCCGACGGCTATCAGCCACTTACAGACGCGAAACACAAAGTCGTTGCAATCGACTATGGTGCGAAACGTAACATCCTGCGCTGCTTGGCCTCTGCGGGCTGCGAGGTTACCGTCCTTCCCGCGACCGCCACAGCAGAAGAAGTGCTCGCCCATAATCCAGACGGTGTGTTCTTGTCCAATGGCCCGGGCGATCCGGCTGCAACGGGCGCCTACGCCGTGCCGATGATCAAAGACGTGCTAGCCCAAACCGACTTACCTGTTTTCGGGATTTGCTTGGGACATCAAATGCTTGCGTTGGCTCTTGGGGCCACGACTGTCAAAATGAACCACGGCCACCACGGTGCCAACCACCCAGTCAAAGACAATGAAACAGGCAAGGTCGAGATTACATCTATGAACCACGGGTTCACGGTCGACAGCCAGACATTGCCTGAGGGCGTGATCGAAACCCATGTGTCCCTATTTGACGGGTCAAACTGTGGTATCCGCATGGCCGACCGCCCTGTATTCGGCGTGCAGTACCACCCCGAAGCAAGCCCTGGCCCGCAAGACAGCTATTACCTGTTTGAACGGTTCTCAGCTGCAATGGACAACCGTAAAGCCGGTTAACCGTTGTTAACGCGCTGTTAATCATGGTGAAGGACAATTGAACTTTATTTACTTTGGTTCAAATGTCCTTACCGCCGCATCCCATTGGTTTCCATACGTCTGATGTCCGCAGATTTAGCGGCCTATCTAACCTTCTCGTTGATGACGGAATTATCTGCCCCGAAGATGCGGAAGCGGCTGAAAATATCGCGCAACGCCAAGGATTGCGGGTCGCGGATGTGCTTACGTCACGGTTTGGAATAGCCAAGCTCACAATTGCGCAGACATTTTCAACGCTTTACCAATGTCAGCTTATCAACCCGTGCGATAGCTCATCGGATCCGACACTTTTGGATGAGTTTGGACCGACAAAGGCTATTCGTTCTGGAATCTTACCTTGGCGCAGAATGGGCTCGACAACAATCATATTGACCGACAAACCCGATCAATTTGACAAATTTCATGCCGATCTGACCAAACAATTCGGCCCGTGCCGTATGGCGATCACGACGCGCGACCTTTTGGAAACCAGCGTTGTCGCGACCCATCGAGACTGGCTGTGTTTTGACGCTGAAACCAAGGTGGCCGCCAATTTCAGTAGCCGGACTTGGAATGCTCAGCGCGCTCTGCGCTGGGGTATCGGCGGTTTAGCAGCGCTTACAGGTGCCGCGATTGTTTTTCCGCAAATCACGGTCATCGCATTGTGCGCTTTGGCCTCGACCATTCTAATCCTCAACATGGGTGTAAAGGCTTGCGCCGCTGTCATCGGTTTCAACCACCAACTGACGCCCCACCAAGTCACCGCCGCCAGACTGCCCCACATCACACTTCTGATCCCGCTGTTTCGCGAAACGGAAATTGCACAGCACTTGCTTTCGCGGCTCCGCAGCATCGACTATCCGCGCGAACTGTTGGACATTTGTCTGGTTACCGAAAGTGATGACACAACGACCCGCGACGCATTGGGTAAAACCGTATTGCCCACATGGATGCGCCCCATTGTCGTGCCCCAAGGAACCCTTCGTACCAAACCACGCGCCCTGAATTTCGCGTTAGATTTCGCGCGCGGCAGCATCATTGGCGTTTACGACGCAGAAGACGCGCCCGACCCAGATCAGTTGCAGATCGTGGCGCATCACTTTGCCAATCGAGGCCCATCGGTTGCCTGTCTGCAGGGCGTCTTGGATTACTACAACGATAGCGCGAATTGGCTAACACGCTGTTTTACAATCGAATATGCAAGCTGGTTTCGCGTCATCCTGCCTGGACTGGAACGTATGGGATTGGTCGTGCCACTCGGCGGAACCACATTGTTTTTTCGGCGCGATGTGCTGGAGGAATTAGGCGGCTGGGACGCCCACAACGTGACCGAAGACGCCGATCTTGGCGTCCGTCTTGCCCGCGCAGGATACACGACCGAATTGATCCCAACTGTGACCCAAGAAGAAGCAAATGGTCGGTTCTGGCCTTGGATCAAACAGCGCTCTCGTTGGCTAAAGGGATACGCGATCACCTATACCGTGCATATGCGCGAACCGCGCAAACTGTGGCGTGATCTCGGGGCGAAACGGTTCTGGGGCGTGCAATTGTTGTTCGCGGGCACGCTGTCACAATTCGTATTGGCGCCCGTGCTTTGGTCGTTCTGGCTAATCCCGCTTGGTTGGCACCATCCGTTCCACGATACCCTTCCGACGGCTTGGTTTTGGATCCTCGCGATCACGTTTTTCGTCGCCGAAGCCATAAATCTCGCAGTGGCCGCCATTGCGCTGCGGGCCGCCAACAAAACATGGTTGATCAAATGGGCGCTGACCCTCCAGATCTATTTCCCGATGGCCGCGATCGCTGCCTATAAGGGATTGATCGAACTCGCATGGAAACCCTTCTTTTGGGATAAGACCACCCATGGCATCTTGTTGCCAAAAGGCTCTATTCCACCGCTTGCGCATCCAATTTCAGACGAGTGACATAAGCCTGAGAAATATGGTCGCGCAGCGCGGTATAAGCCGCATCGCCATCACCTGCTGCAATCGCTTCTACGATACGGCTGTGCTCTTCTAATGTGCCCTCGGCGCGCCCTTCGGCGGCCAATGATGACGTCGCTAAGAGCGCCATGGACCGATGCACAAGGTCCAATTGCCGCACCAAAAACCGGTTATGCGACGCAAGGTGGATTTGTTTGTGAAAACGGCGGTTTGCGCGGCTTAGGGCCGCGGGGTCATCAACAAGCTTGTGATCCTCTAACAACATATCACGCAAGACGCCGACCTCTTCGGGGGTGGCATGACGCGATGCAAGCCTAGCTGCCAACCCTTCCAACTCTCCGCGCACGACATATAGTTCTGCCAGCTCATTATGATCCAAGGACGCCACAATTAGCGACCGCCCATCACGCGTCAAAAGGCTTTGCGTCTCTAATCGCTGCAACGCTTCGCGGATCGGCGTGCGCGACACGCCAAAACGATCCGCTAGCTCATTTTCTACAAGCCGATCCCCCGGCGTATAAACATGGCTGTCGATCGCTTCGAGGATAAGCGCATAGGCGTCCTTTTGCGGTGTCCGGTTATCTTGCATGATCAGTCCCTATTGCCTTGGATCACCCTAGCGCTAAGATTGCCACCGCACAACAATGTCGCAGCCCCTTCCATCGGGGTGCGGCGCGGCCTATGTCTGGGGTATGAAAGCGACCGATTATGACATTGTGATTTCCGGCGGCGGCGTGGCTGGTTTGACTGCGGCCGCGGCCTTTGGCACGGCTGGGTTCGACGTTCTTATTGTGGACCCTTCCCCGCCAGTGACCACGCAAGACGGCGATGGCGCAGACCTGCGCACAACCGCGTTTTTGCAACCAGCCCAAGCCTTCCTTGATCGTGCCGGCATCTGGGACAAACTGGCGCCATACGCGGCCCCGCTACAAGTGATGCAGATCGTTGATGCGAGTGGCGAAGACGGTGCGATCCGCACCACTGCAGCATTTGACGCGGCGGATATTTCCGACGCACCATTTGGCTGGAACTTGCCCAATTGGTTGTTGCGGCGCGAAATGGTCGCGCGGCTGGACGCCTTGCCCAATGTAACGCTGAAGACCGGCGTTGGTTTCGCCAATATGGTCGCGCGTACGGCCCATGCATTGGTCAGCCTCACCGACGGCACGCGCCTCCGGTGCAAATTGGTCATTGGGGCGGATGGCCGTGGTTCGCCCGTGCGCGCGGCGGCAGGTATAGACGTGAAAACAACGCGTTACGGGCAAAAGGCGATCACGTTTGCCGTCACCCACGACGCCCCGCATAATAACGTATCGACCGAAGTTCACCGCTCTGGCGGCCCATTTACATTGGTGCCATTGCCCGACCACAACGGCTTGCCCTGCTCTGCCGTGGTATGGATGGATGAAGGCCCCCGCGCGGCAGACCGCATGGCGATTGACGAGGCCACTTTTAATGAGGAAGCCACGGCGCGCTCTGGCGGCATTTATGGCGCACTGACGCTGGTATCAAAAAGGAGCCTTTGGCCGATTATCAGTCAAACCACTTCCGCAATGTCTGGCCCCCGCACCGCCCTTGTGGCCGAGGCTGCCCACGTCATGCCACCGATTGGTGCGCAGGGCTTGAACATGTCGCTCGCCGATCTGTCGGCCTTGCTCGATTTGGCCACAGCATCGCCGGATACGCTGGGCAATGCCGAAATGCTGACCGCCTATCACGCGGCCCGCCATAACGACGTGCGTTTGCGTGTAACCGGTGTCGATGCGTTGAACCGCGCTTCAATCGCGGGCAGTCCACTGGTGCAAGACCTGCGGGTTGCGGGGATTAAGGCGCTTTATGGCGCGGCCCCGATCCGCCGCAAACTGATGCAAATGGGGCTTGGCACAGGCCGTCGTCAGAGCACCTGATCAAGCACACCTTTGAGCCGCGCTAAGGTCGCCGGAACGTCATAGAGTTTGTCCAAACCGAACAATCCAAGACGGAAGGTCCGGAAATCTTCCGGTTCATCGCATTGTAGGGGTACGCCTGCTGCAATCTGCATCCCCAGCGCGCCAAATTTCGATCCATTCTGGACAGCGGGATCATCCGTATAGCTGACGACCACACCGGGGGCTGCGAACCCCTCTGTCGCCACGGATTTGACGCCCTTTTCCGCCAAATAAGCCCGCACGCTGTCGCCCAAATCTTGCTGAGCTGACTTCAACGCCGCAAAACCGTAATCGCGCGTTTCAATCATTGTATCGCGAAATGCACGCAGCCCATCCGTGGGCATCGTCGCATGATAGGCGTGCCCACCATTTTCATAGGCTTGCATAATGCTGTGCCATTTTTTCAGATCAACAGCGAATGAATTGGACTGTGTGTCGGCCATACGGGTCGCCGCGCGGTCGGACATCATGACCAGACCAGCGGACGGTGTCGCGGACCAGCCTTTTTGCGGTGCAGAGATCAGCACATCAACGCCAAGCGCCCTCATATCAACCCAAATGCACCCCGACGCGATGCAATCGAGCACCATCAACGCACCCACCTCGTGGGCGGCTGCGGCCATTTGCGCGATGTAATCATCAGGCAAGATAATCCCCGCGCTGGTTTCCACGTGGGGGGCAAAAACCACATCGGGTTTTGCATCGCGGATCGCGTTCACCACATCCCCAATCGGGGCTGGCGCAAAGGGCGCTCGGCTGTTGTTGCCCGCTTGGCGCGCCTTAATCACAGTGGTTTGCGCGGTAAAATCGCCTGCGTCAAAAATCTGCGACCAACGGAACGAAAACCACCCGTTGCGGACGATCAAAGCATGTGCGCCATTGCCGAACTGGCGCGCGACGGCCTCCATCCCATAAGTGCCGCCACCGGGCACAATCGCCACATGATCGGCCTGATAGACGTCTTTGAGCATGTCAGAGATATCCGTCATCACGCCCTGAAACGCCTTGGACATACTATTCAGCGAACGGTCTGTGAAAACGACCGAAAACTCCATCAGCCCATCTGGATCAACCTGCGACATCTTTTATTTCTCCCTTAAAGTAGGAAAAGGATGCCTGCCCAGCCCGCCCAAAGCAAAGTCTATTTGGGTATACATTGTCGGAATTCGGCGATGACGCGTTTCATATCGGACCGCTTAGGCGCTCTTCGGACAACAAAACATTTGCCTCGACATCGCCCACCCCTGGCAAGGCCATGATCCGGCGGCGCAGCACCCGTTCAAAATCCGCCAAATCGCGGGCCACAACCCGCAAGCGGTAGTCATATAGACCCAAAACATGCTCGACCGTCTGCACTTCTGGAATAGCACCAACCGTGCGTTCAAAATCTTCCAGACTGACGCGGCCTTTGGTCGCCAGCTTCACACCCAAAAACACAGTGACACCAAATCCGACCTTTTGCGCATCCAGCACCAACCGCCGCCCTGTTATAACGCCAGTGTCCTGCAAACGCTTAATCCGCCGCCACATCGCAGATTGGCTCATCCCCATTTTACGGCCCAATGCGCTTGGCGTCTGACTGGCATCTGCCTGCAAGGCCGCCAAAATCGCGCGATCCATATCGTCAATCATCATAGCGGCAGAACCTGATCGGATTTGACGGTGGCCACGGTCATAAGTGCCTCGATATCCGCGATATGAGGGAGGGTCAGAACCTGAGCGCGATAAACTTGCTGATAATGCGGCAAATCACGCGCAACCAAGGACAGGCGCACGTCGACACGGCCCAGAAACGTCTGGATTTCGATGACCTCAGCCACCAAACGCGCCGCGGCAATAAACTCGTCAAAGGCGCGCGCCTGCGTTTTATCCAGTGTGACCCGCAACGATACCTGCACAGCGAACCCCAATGCAGCCCAGTTGATCACGGCAACCTGTCCCGACAAAATGTCGTCCTCGACCAAGCGATCCAAGCGGCGCTGCACTTTGCCACCGGTCAGCCCTGTGAGGGCCGCCAATTCCGGCACGGTCAAAGCAGGGTCATTCTGTAATTGGCGCAATATCGCGCGGGATACATCATCAAGCATAAAAACATCGCTAATCAATCAAATCGCGCATAACAAGCTTTTTCTGAGTATAAATATGTGTCTTTCAACCCTCCACGCGGGCGACACATTTGATATAAAGTCCCCAGAAACCAACAAAAGGAATGCCATTATGCGCGTTTATTATGATCGTGACTGCGACGTTAACCTCATCAAAGACAAGAAAGTAGCCATCCTCGGCTATGGCTCCCAAGGCCACGCCCACGCGCTGAACCTGCGTGACTCTGGCGCGAAAAACCTTGTCGTCGCCCTGCGCGAAGGCTCCCCTTCTGCAGCTAAAGCCGAAGGCGAAGGCCTGAAAGTTATGGGCATTTCCGAAGCTGCGGCTTGGTGTGACGTGATCATGTTCACAATGCCCGACGAACTGCAGGCTGAAACATACAACAAATATGTCAAAGACCACATTAAGCCGGGTTCCGCGATCGCATTTGCACACGGCCTGAACGTGCACTTCGGCCTGATCGAGCCAAAAGAAGGTGTTGACGTGATCATGATGGCGCCAAAAGGCCCTGGCCACACGGTCCGCGGCGAATACACAAAAGGCGGCGGCGTGCCTTGCCTTGTTGCGGTTCACACAGACGCGACTGGCAAAGCGATGGAAATCGGTCTGTCCTACTGCTCCGGCATCGGCGGCGGTCGTTCCGGCATCATTGAAACAAACTTCCGTCAGGAATGCGAAACTGACCTCTTTGGCGAGCAGGCTGTTCTTTGCGGCGGTATCGTTGAACTGATCCGTTGTGGCTTTGAAACACTTGTTGAAGCTGGCTACGAGCCTGAAATGGCTTATTTCGAATGCTTGCACGAAACAAAGCTTATCGTTGACCTGATCTATGAAGGCGGCATCGCGAACATGGATTACTCCATCTCCAATACTGCGGAATACGGCCAGTATGTATCCGGCCCACGCATCCTGCCATACGCTGAGACAAAGGCCCGCATGAAAGCGGTTCTGGACGACATTCAGTCCGGCAAATTCGTACGTGACTTCATGCTTGAAAACGCTGTGGCCCAGCCAACAATCAAAGCGTCCCGTCGTGCGAATGACGAGCACCAGATCGAAGTTGTTGGTAAGAAACTGCGCGACATGATGCCTTGGATCTCCGCAGGCAAAATGGTCGACAAAGCCAAGAACTAAGGTTCAATGGACTTGATTGCGAAAGGGCCGCCCTATTTGGGCGGCCCTTTTTTCTTGCCAGATGTCAGGCCCCGCCCGTCAAATCTTGGGCAAGCATTAGCGCATTCCCGTCAAGATCGTAAAATGTGGCCGTTTTGACCATGCCCTCAACAACGTCCGTCTCGCCATCAAATTTCACATCTGCCTGCTCGAGCGCATGGCGCGCGGCGTCCAAGTCACCGACCCCGAAAACAGGGACACAATTTCCCGGTGCCGGTTTGGTGTGCTCGCCCAGACCAATCGTCACCCCGTTCGTTTTTGACTGCAGCTCCGACCACCCTGCCTCATCAGCATGATAGATCGTCTCGAACCCTAGCTTGTCATCAGACCATGCCGCACTGGCGTGGCGATCCGTCACTGAAAACGCGATTGTAATTGTCTCTTCCAAGTTAACAAGTGCCATGGGGTTCCCCTATGTTCAAAAATATACTAACTATACTTTATGGACACAAAGGCACTTGTCAACCTCACTTCAAAAGCTTGGGCCATGCCCATCTTGTCAAGCTTGCATCGCGGCGTGGCTGGACGGCAGGCCACGTTGCTCACGGCGACAGGCGCAAGCAGAACTGCATTTGCACAAAGCATGGACCACCTTATCAAAATTGGTTTGATGGAACGAAACCCAGGCCACGGGCATCCGCTCCGCCCAGAATTCCGGCTCACAGAACGCGGAAAATACGCAGCCGCCATCGCCAATAAAATCCAACTTGTGTCTGCCGAAAAGGACAATCGCTTGCTCCGCAAGTCATGGACCGTGCCGGTTCTCACGTCGCTTCAGTCTCCGCGCCACTTCTCGGACATTAAGCGGGACCTGCAAACAATCACAGATCGGGCCTTGTCTCAGTCACTCAAATCCATGGAGGCCAATGACTGGGTGCGGCGCCAAGTCGACCAAACCGCCCGTCCGCCAAGGTCACTATACTGCGCGATCAATACAGGTCACCGCATCAGTCAGATCACGGCGCCAGTCGTTCGGCGCGATCTATCTCAATCAACGGCGCGGTCGACCTAGACAAATACGGGGCCTTCTGTTTCAACAACCCCATGCAAACACCCACCCTTTCAAACTGGCTGTCGATCCTCGCGCTTGGGATCATCTGGGGCGGCACATTCATGGTCGTGACCATTGCGCTTGGCGGTTATGGCCCTTTCACGGTTGCCTGCGCAAGAACGACACTCGGGGCGGTCGCCCTTCTCTTGCTCATGTGGATCATGAAGAGCCCTCTGCCCAAATTCGACACAACGATGATCAAATACTTGGTGGTCATCGGCATCTTGAACACCGCCCTTCCATTTGCACTTCTTAGCTGGGGCCAACAATATGTGCCCTCAGCTTTTGCAGGCATTTCAATGGCTGCATTGCCACTGTTCGTCCTGCCCCTCGCGCATGTCTTCACTGATGAAAAACTCAGCACACGCAACCTCTTAGGCGTGACAATGGGCTTTATCGGCGCGGTCGTCTTAATCGGACCATCTGTTCTAAAAATAGGCACAGGCATGGAACCCTTGGGGCAATTGGCCTGCCTCGCCGCCGCATTATCTTACGCGATCTCAAGCATCATGACGCGCCGCTGCCCGCCCATCGACGCGATCACCATGTCTGCGCTCTTGCTGGTCGTTGGTTCAGCTGCTCTCATCCCCGCCATGCTCTGGATCGAAGGCATTCCCACCATCTCCACGCAAAACAGCACGATCGCGATCATCTTCCTCGGGATATTCCCTACTGCGCTCGCAGCACTCTTGCGCGTGCAAACAATTCGCACCGCGGGTTCAGTTTTCATGACGCTTGTAAACTACCAAGTCCCCGTCTGGTCGATGATTTTCGGCGCATGGATCTTGTCCGAAATCCTGCCCCTGCGCTTCTTTATCGCACTGGGTCTCATCATGTTTGGACTATCAATCAGTCAATGGACGAGCCTGAAAAAACTCGCCTCGCAGGCCTTTTTCCGAGCCTAAATATGTCGGGGTCTGGGGCGGCGCCCCAGTGGGTCAAACGACCGCTGCGACCTCGGCGACAATATCGTCAACGACCTGCTCCAACAGATCGGCATCCTCGCATTCGGCCATCACACGAACCAATGGTTCGGTCCCCGACTTGCGGATCAATAACCGGCCCTTACCGATAAGCTTGACCTCTGCGTCGGCAATCACGGCTTTGACCCTATCTGTCTCCAGCGGGCTTTGTCCCAGTTCATAGCGCACGTTCTTCAGCATCTGCGGGACGGTATCAAAGCTTTTTGTCAGCTCACTGGCCTTCTTGCCGGTCTCGACCATCGCAGCCAAGAATTGCAGCCCAGCAAGCAAGCCATCACCAGTCGTTGCAAAATCGGTCATGACGATATGACCGGACTGCTCTCCGCCAAGGTTAAACCCGCCTTCCCGCATGGCCTCAACCACATAGCGATCACCAACGCCGGTGCGCAACAAGCGTAACCCTTGCGCTTCCATGTGCCGCTCTAATCCAAGGTTAGACATGACGGTGGCCACCAATGTGCCGCCATTCAAACGATCTTCCACAGCCCAGCGCCCCGCAAATAGCGCCATGATCTGATCACCATCAGCAACCTTGCCGGTCTCATCCAAAATCATCACGCGGTCTGCGTCACCATCCAGACAAATGCCAACATCCGCACCATGTGCGATGATTGCCTCTGCCGCCGACATAGGTGACGTCGACCCGCAATTTTCGTTGATATTATAGCCATTTGGCGACACGCCAACAGGAATGACTGTCGCGCCCAGTTCCCACAACACTTCAGGGGCAACACGGTGTCCGGCACCGTTGGCGCAGTCAATCACGACCTTCAAACCATCAAGACGCTTGCCCGCCGGAAACGTGCTTTTGACCCGCTCAGCATACCGGAAACGCCCATCATCGATGCGTTTGGCGCGACCAATGTTTTCGGCCTGCGCTGGTTCAATTTCGCCTGCGATTATCGCCTCGATCTCAGTCTGAGCTTCATCAGATAGCTTAAACCCGTCTGGGCCAAAGAATTTGATCCCATTGTCATGATGCGGGTTGTGACTTGCAGAAATCATGATGCCAATGTCGGCACGCATGGATGTGGTTAGCAAGCCAACCGCAGGTGTCGGCACGGGGCCTAGCAACAGCACATTCATGCCAGTACTCGTTAGGCCTGCGGTCAGTGCGTTTTCAAACATATAACCGGACAGTCGCGTGTCTTTGCCAATTACAACGCGGTGGCCATTTGATCCATCATTGCGGAAATAACGCCCCGCGGCTGCACCGATCTTGAGCGCCATTTCAGCGGTCATCGGGTGAACATTTGCTTTACCGCGCACCCCGTCGGTGCCAAATAGCATTTCTGACATATTATTCTGCCTCTGTCGTCATGGCCATTTGTAATTGAATGGCTTGCTTTGTCTCTTTTGTATCGTGAACGCGCAAGACTTGCACCCCTGCTGAAACCCCATGTAATGCAATGGCAACAGAGCCTGCCATACGATCTTGGGCATCAGGCGCATTTGCAATGGTGCCAATAAATCGCTTGCGTGACGCGCCAAGCAAGACCGGATAGCCAAGCCCATGGAACACGGACAATCCACACAACAGTGCAAGGTTATGATCCAGCGTTTTGCCAAACCCGATGCCAGGATCGACGACGATCTGATCGGGCGCGATGCCTTGGTCCAGCGCGACAGCGATGCGCGCTTCAAGGAAGTCGTAAACGTCCAGCAGGACATCATCATAGACTGGATCAGCCTGCATCGTTGCCGGATCGCCCTGCGCATGCATCAAACACACCGGCGCGCCAGAACGCGCAACCACTTGGGCGATCTCCGGGTCATAGGTCATCGCGGCCACATCATTGACCAGCGTTGCACCTGCATCTAGGGCGGCCTTCGCAACATCGGCCTTGCGCGTGTCAATTGAAATCGGCACGTCGGATGCGGCGCGAATTGCGGCGATCACGGGGGCCGTGCGCGCAATTTCATCCGCATTATCAACGGTCACCGCACCGGGCCGCGTGCTTTCACCGCCAACATCTAAAATGTCAGCACCCGCTGCAACCATATCAAGCGCATGGGCCACAGCACGATCGGGTGCAGCAAACTGGCCCCCGTCTGAAAAGCTGTCCGGCGTGACATTCAAAATCCCCATGATCTTGGGCGCATCCATCGGCAATCCAGCAACCATCGGGCGCGGCGTCGTCAATCGGGCCATCACATCATCCGGCACCTGTGTTGCAGGCACGATCCGCGCGGCCGCGCCGCGCTGGTGCACCACCACACGGTCGAACCAACACCAGCCCAATGCAAAAGCATCAGACGACCGTGGTCCAGTGCTGCTCAACAAGGGTTGATAATACAATCTCGTCATGACTGTTTCACCGTCATCACTTTCACAGGCACATCTGCCGGCGGGGCCTCGGCCCCAATCAAACAAAGCTCCATTGCTTGCATTTCAACCGCAAACCAGGCCGCCAAAGCAGCGGCATCACGTGGGCCCGTCGCAGGACCATCGACAGCATCAAGTACTATCTTGGAGGGGGCCCAAACGCAAATCTGGCCGTTTTTCATGGCCCAATCAAGCTCTGTGCGGGTCTCAACCACCTTACACCGCGCGTCACGGCTGGCAAGAAGCCATGCATTTTGTTCAATCGCCAGTAGGTCGATCCGGCGTTGGGTCATGGCATGTCCGGTCTGCGGGGCGGCCACATCCGCTGCGCCGGTACAAATGATCAACGGGGCGTCTGCGGCCGCAAAATCATCAATCCAGCCCGCCAATTGATCTGATGCAATCGCATCATTGGACAGGAACACCACACGCGGATGCGGGGCCTCTTGATGGGATTGGCCACCATCAGACAGCCCATCGCGTGACCGAACAATCTCGACCCCCAGCGTAAACGGACCGCGATCCAACTTTTCTACACGCACAAAAACACGCTCTGCCTGTGGCTCTAACAAAATACGTTCGGCCACGCGGGCCGCAAGCGTTTCCAACAGGTTAATCCGTTCGGCATCCAGCTCAATCGTGATCGCCTCTGTCACACGGTCATAGGACAAAATCCGGTCTACATCGTCGTCAATCGGCCCGGTCAGTGGCGTGACCTCGACCACAACGTTGAATTTCACACGTTGCAACGTGCCGCGTTCCAACTGAAACGCGCCAATCTCGACTTCCACTGTGTAATCGCGCAGGGAAATGCGGTCGCAGGGTGCACTTGCAGTGGCTTCCGCCCGCTCACTTGGATGGGCAAAGGCAAGGCGAATATCGTCGGTCATTGAGGTCATTCCAATCAGGCTTTTGCGGCACATTACCCGCAGGCGGCCCGCGTCACCACGTGAAAAGCGACGTTAATTGGATGCAGTGCGCATAGGCTGTCGATAAAAATGGTGGAAGCCGATGGTGGCCGTGCGCGGAAATTTACGCGCCCATGACGGATTCACCGCTTTGGTATGGTAATGGGTGGCCCCGCTGGTCAACGGCCGGTCAGCACCTTCCACCATGATCTTGGCGACCTTGGCAACACGCGCAAATGCGGCAGGTTCGTTCACCACCTCTGGTTTGCCGTCACATGTATAGGTGAACTGACATGCGTATTTGCGCCCTGTGCCTTGATTGATGACACCACAAACCGAATTTGGATAACGGCTACTATCGGCGCGGTTCATGATCACCTCTGCGACGGCAAACAGGCCCTTAACACTCTCGCCGCGGGCCTCGAAATATAACGCCTCTGACAAGCAGCGCCATTGTGGCCCGCCGGTCGCCGTTGGCAATGACGCCAAAAACGCGCGGTCATAGGTGATCCCGACGGGGCCGGTTTTCACATCGCGCTCGGACGCGGGTGGCAAAGTCGTCAGGGCTGCCATGCGGGCATCTGGCACAACGGAGAGGGATTGGCGTTCTTGTCCAAGCAGCGATTCGAGCCGCCCCTGAATCACGGGATCAGCTGTTGCTGTTCCGGCCAGAACCATCGCAGCAATCGCCGCTTTCACCGTATTTTTGACCATAAAGCCCATTTGCGTTCGTCCAAACAACACGCGGTCAGCCCCGCGCAAGCTGGGCCGACTTAGTGGGAAAGACGCGCCCTGTCTAGACACTGGGTTGTTATCAGCTGTTTCACGCTTGTGCAGATAGCTTATCCTGGATGGCCAATTGCGCCGCTGACAACCGCGCGACTGGTACGCGAAATGGCGAACAGGACACATAATCGAACCCTTGGCTCCGGCAAAACGCGATCGAAGAGCGCGTGCCGCCATGCTCGCCACAGATTGACAGCACAACGTCGGGCCGCCCCTTGCGCCCGCGTTCCGCACCGATCGACAGCAATTCACCGACGCCTTCGACATCAAGCTGATGAAACGGATCTTCGGGGTAAACGCCTTGTTGGACATAGGCTGACATGAACCGGCCCGCATCATCGCGCGACAATCCATAGGTCATTTGGGTCAAATCATTGGTACCAAAAGACAAAAACGCTGCATGTTGGGCGATATCTTCGGCACGCAAGGCTGCGCGCGGCGTTTCGACCATCACACCTAAACGGTAGTTGAAATCAATCTTGCGTTCCGCGCGCACGGCGGCGGCGGCGGCATCAATACGTGATTTGACCAGCTCGACCTCGCGCATCGCACTAACCAGCGGGATCATGATTTCTGGCTCAATCGAATGGCCTGCAAGGTTCGCATCTGCCGTTGCTTCAAAGATTGCACGCACCTGCATGTCATAGACTTCAGGCAGGGCAATCCCCAAACGCACGCCGCGCATCCCCAACATTGGGTTGTATTCGGTCATGGCTGCCACTCGTTCGGCCACATCATTGACCGGAAGGGCCAGCTGTTCGGCCAAATCGCGAATCCCAGCCTTTTCGGATGGCAAGAATTCATGCAAGGGTGGATCGAACAGTCGAATGCAAACCGGCTGGCCTTGCATAATCTGGAACAACTCTGTGAAGTCCTTGCGCTGAATGGGCAGCAAACGGTCCAGAACGGCGCGCCGATCATCTCCTTTGTTGGCGAAAATCATTTCGCGCATCACGCCCAAACGGTCACCTTCAAAGAACATATGTTCAGTCCGGCACAGCCCGATGCCTTGGGCGGCAAAGTTACGCGCTGTTTGTGCATCGGCGGGCGTATCGGCATTCGCACGCACGCCAATATCGCGGTAATCGTCGGCCCAGTCCAAGAGCGTGCGGAATGCCTCGTCCAGCGTGGCCTCTAACATGTCCGGCGCGCCAGCCAAAATGTCGCCCGTCGTCCCATCCACCGTGATCAAATCGCCGGCACTAAATCGACGCCCATCCGGCGATACTATCGCGTGAGTTTTGCGGTCGATCGACAGATCCGAGGCGCCAACGACACAAGGTAATCCAAGGCCACGGCCGATCACAGCCGCATGCGACGTGACCCCGCCACGCATGGTTAACACTGCTGATGCGGCATGCATCCCGCGAATATCTTCGGGCGTGGTTTCTCGGCGTACGAGCACACATGCCTCGCCACGCGCGGCACTGGCCTGTGCCTCTGCTGCGGTCAATACGATCCGGCCTGACGCCGCACCCGGACTGGCCGCGATGCCACGCACAATGTGGTCGCGCGATGCATAGGGGTCGACCTGACGGTGCAACAATTCGGACAAGGCGGTCGGTTCAACGCGCATCACGGCCTCTGCCTTTGGAATAATCCCGTCAGCGGCCAAGGCTACGGCAATTCGCACTGACGCCCGTGAAGATCGCTGCACGCGTACTGCATCCAAGATATGCAATGTATTGTTTTCAATCGTGAATTCGACTTGCATCTCTTCGCGTAACTTGCGACGACAAACATCACCGTAAGCCACCAATTGCTTAAACACATCAGGGCATTTTTCTTCCAATGACGGGCCGCGCCCATCTTTCACAAGATAGATCGCACCCGCGGCATCACCCAATGCATCCCGCCCTTGGCTTTGCCCTAAATAGCGCCCTTTGATCTGTGGCAAGCCAGTTTCGTGATCGACGTAATGGATCACGCCAGACCCGCTTTCGCCTTTCCCAACACCCAGCGCCATAGCCTGCACAACAAGGCCAAGCCCCGCATCAGCTGGCGCACCCTTGGCTTGGCGCAACAGACGCGCGGTGGTCCCATCCCATGCACGCGCCATGGACCGCAGAACTTCCGTCAGCTGCGCAGCAGGGTCTTGCGGGAACGGCTCGTCGGTCTCGAACTCATAGGCCTCTAACATGCGGGCCAAGGTGCTACGATCCGCCTCTTCGGGGATATCGAATGCGTCGGGGTCAAGACGCGATACATGCACCGCAAACGACCGTATAAACCGCAGATAAAGCGCTGTCGCTGTCGCCTCGCCAAGCTCATCGACCATGGCGGCGTGGCGGGTGTCATTCATCCCGATATTCAAAATCGCACTTGGGCCGCCCCAATCGGGGTCTTGGCTGGACGGGCGCACAGACAATAGCGGCGCATCACCGAACGGGGCCAGAACCTCTGTCATATCAGGCATCGTGCCTTTGGCGATGTCATGAACCGCGTCAAACGACAAAGCGACCGTGATTGGCACCGGCATGTCGAGCCGCACAAGCCGCTGCAAACACTTCGCCCGCCCGCCGTGCAGATTAGGCGCCATGGGGGCGGTGTTGGTGATCAACGTGATCGGGGTGAAAATCTTCTCATTCTGCACTGCAGCACCATAAATTATGTAGCCGCAGCATAGGGAGCGTTCCCCAATGCGTCCAGTGAAGTTCTAGCCGTCGATCCGCGTCAAATCCGCCACGCCAAGGCAGATTTTTCTAATACGTGACAAAAGGTTAAGCCGATTTCGGCGTACAACCTGCTGATCTGCGTTAACCTGCACGTTTTCAAAAAACGCGTCAATCGGGCCACGCAATTCTGCCATCGCAGCCATTGCAGTCCCAAAATCTTGGGCAGCCATTGCGGGGGTAATCACGGTGTCGGCCTCGTCCAAGGCAATGAACAACGCGCGTTCACTGTCATGCTGCGCATGGGCTGGGTCCGCGCCGAATGAATATTCGACGCCGTCCTTTGCCTCTTCCTTGGTAAGGATATTATTGGCGCGTTTGAAGCCTTGGATCAGGTTTTCGCCGTCATCAGTGGACAGCGTCGCCGCCAATGCCTTCGCCCGTTTAACAAGCAATGTCAGGTCGTCGGACCCGTCCATCGCAATGCACGCATCAATGATGTCATGACGGACGCCTTGATCCTTGAGGTAGACTTTAAGACGGTCGTGGAAGAAGCTTAGCAAATTCACTGACCAATCGGTTTCTCCGAACAGTTTGGACAAGCTAATCGTCAGATCATTGTCCACAACCAAACGGATCACACCCAAGGCCGCACGGCGCAGAGCGAACGGGTCTTTCGACCCTGTTGGTTTTTCGTCAATCGCCCAGAATCTTGTCAGCGTATCAAGCTTATCCGCCAGCGCCACGGCCACAGAAACGGGCGCGGTTGGCACGTCGTCTGATGGGCCGAGCGGGGAATAATGTTCTTGCGCAGCCGCAGCCACGGCATCGGACAGACCCGCATTCGTTGCGTAATAACGGCCCATAAGCCCTTGAAGTTCAGGGAATTCATAGACCATTTCGGACGAAAGGTCAGCCTTGGCCACCCGCGCCGCCTCTGCCACCTCGGCCACATCGGCACCAACAAGCGGCGCGATTTCGGATGCGAGCGCCGTGATCCGTTCGATCCGGTCTTTTTGGCTGCCCAGCTTGTTGTGGAACGTGACGTTGGACAGGCTATCCAGCCACGGGTCCATGCCCGCCTTGGCGATACGCAGATCGTTTTCCCAGAAAAATTTCGCGTCTGACAAGCGCGCAAACAGCACCTTTTGGTTGCCCTTCAGGATCGTCGCGCCATCGTCCGACGTGACCGTATTGGCTACGGTGACAAAGCGTTCGATCTGACCAGTCTTTGCATTGCGCACGGAAAAGAACTTTTGATGTTCCTTCATGGATGTCTGCAACACCTCGGCTGGCAGATCATAAAACGTCGGATCAATCTGACCGAGCAGGACCACAGGCCATTCGACCAGTCCTGCGACCTCTGTCAGCAAACCGCGATCTTCGACGACTTCAAGACCCAGCGCGAAGGCTTGGTTTGTCGCATCGTTCCAGATCATATCGGCACGTTCGTCAGGGCGCAGCATTACTTTCGCACGCTTCAGCTTCGCCTCGTAATCCTCGAAAGAGGTGACAGAAAACGCGTCGGGCCCAAGGAAACGGTGGCCACGCGTGGTGTTGCCAGATGTAATGCCGTCAACGTCGACGGGCACGACTTCGGCGCCAGCCTCGTCGGTCAGCATGCAGATGATGGAATGCAAAGGACGGACCCATTTCAGGCTGCCAGCCCCCCAGCGCATGGATTTTGGCCATGGGAAATTTCGGATCGCGTTTTCAAGCACTTCGGCGATGATATCCGCAGCCAGCTGGCCCGGTTTTTCGATCACGGCGAAATACACCTGACCCTTTTTGTCGTCGCGGATTTCAAGGTCTTCTTTGGCCACGCCTGCCCCGCGCAAGAACCCTTCAAGCGCTTTGTCGGGCGCGCCCACCTTGGGCCCTTTACGTTCTTCACGTACCGGTTTGCTTTCAGCCAACAAGTCTTCGACCGACAGGGTCAAACGGCGCGGCGTGGAAAATGCGGCGGCAGATTTATAGGTGAGGCCTGCGTCCACAAGCCCATCTGTGACCAGCTTTTGCAGGTCAGCGGCGGCGCGACCCTGCATACGGGCCGGAATTTCCTCGGAGAAAAGTTCAATCAGAAGATCAGGCATTATTGCAGGCTTTCAGGGGCTGGTGGGCATTCAGGCGGTACGGGGTTGCCGTCAAAAACGACCTCTCCGCAAAAATTGATTTGATGCCATGCGAACGCACGGCCATCGGGGTAAACAGCGACAACGCGGTCGATGCCGTATTGAATATTTTCGGTGCCCATAAAGGCAAATGCGATGCCAGTGGTCAGATCCGCGCCGATTTGGTCGGCGTCAAAACAGTCAAACCAACCAGGGGCGACGCGGGGTTCGGCGTCGTCGTAGATGGCGTAAGTTTCGGTCAGCAATGCTTGGGAAAGCTCTGTGGTAAAGCACGACCGGAACCGCAATGGGCTGCTGTCGCTATCAATCGCCTGTAGGTTTTCGAACACGATCCCCTCTGGCTCACCGGAAGTAATCGACACGAGTTGCACATCTTCAACCTGCGCCGATACGTCGTCGTAATAGGCATAGACCTGTAGATAATACAGCGCCGCCCCTGCCATCAATGCAATCACAACCATCCCCAATACTGCTATGCGCGCGATCATGCGGCAAATCCACCTGCTGGTGTTTGAACAAATGCATCCGCACAGGCCTTGGCCAAGGCGCGCACGCGTCCGATATAGGCCTGACGTTCCGTCACGGAAATAACACCACGTGCGTCAAGCAGGTTGAACAAATGGCTGGCCTTTATGCACTGATCATAGGCCGGATGCGCCATGATGATGCGCTTGCCGGTTTTCGGGTCGTCATGCGGCTGGGCCAAAATGCGTTCGCATTCAGCTTCGGCATCTTTGAAATGCTGCAACAACGTGTCCGTATCCGCCACGTCGAAATTCCAACGTGCGTATTCCTGTTCGGTCTGCAAAAACACATCGCCGTATTTCAACGCGATTGGCGCGTCGGGGTCGTTGAACGGCATGTCCATGACGTGATCGCATGCGAGCACATACATCGCCAGACGCTCCAACCCGTAAGTCAGCTCGCCCGACACGGGTTTACAGTCATGACCGCCGACCTGCTGAAAGTAAGTGAATTGGCTAACTTCCATGCCATCGCACCAAACTTCCCAGCCAAGCCCCGCCGCACCGAGGGTTGGGCTTTCCCAATCGTCTTCGACGAACCGAATGTCATGGATGGATGCATCAATGCCAATCGCGGCGAGCGAGCCGAGGTAAAGGTCCTGCAAATCCGGCGGGCTAGGTTTGATGATCACCTGATACTGGTAATAGTGCTGCAAACGGTTCGGGTTCTCGCCGTAACGCCCATCGGTCGGACGACGTGAAGGCTGCACATAGGCAGCCGCCCAAGGTTTATCGCCCAATGACCGCAGCGTCGTGCCTGGGTGGAATGTGCCTGCGCCAACTTCCATGTCATATGGCTGCAGAATGGCGCAGCCCTTGGCGGCCCAATAATTCTGGAGACGCAGGATGATTTCCTGAAAACTACGTGGTTTATCGGCCATCTTTGCCCTCTTTCACTGGTTAGGGTCGTCATACGCACATGGGCCAAGAGGGTCAATTGGATCACTTGGGGTTAATTCTTGAGGAATCGCGAATTTTCGGGGCTGTACTTTGACGTAACTCTGCTAGAACTTTTGGAAATCCGCGCTTGCGGACCTTGGTTATAGATTTTTGGGGCGTTTCATGTTGCGGGCAGTCATTGCAATTATTTTCTTGGGGTTTTGGCCAGTGGCCGCGCTTGCCCAACAATCTGTTTACATCCAGATCGAGGCACAGCCGACCCTGACAGGAGCACAAGCCCGCGCGCGCGCTTATGCTGGCCGGATCGAAAACGTGAATGGCTATTTCTTGGGCGGCCGCTGGTATGGGATCGCATTGGGGCCATATGCACCAGCTGATGCGAACCAATTGCTGCGTGACTTGCGCCGCCGCGGCGTGATCCCTAACGACAGCTACATTGTGACAGGTAGCAATTTCCGACAACAGTTCTGGCCTATTGGGGTTGGCGCGGAAACGTCGCCGCAGCCTTTGCCAGAAACAACAGAAGATGTTGCGGCAGTCCCCGAAGTGGTGGCGCTTGTGGTAGAAGATCCAGCCCCCGAAGAACCCACAATCGTGGCAGAGCCCGTTGTGGAAGAACCCGCGATCGACATCCCAGATGAAACCCGTGCCGAGGCGCAAGCGTCAGAAGCATTGCTGGACCGGACCGCCCGCAAGGAATTGCAAACGGCCTTGCAATGGGCGGGTTTTTATACGGCCGCAATTGATGGCGCATATGGCCGCGGCACGCGCGCATCCATGCGCGCATGGCAAGAGGCGAACAATGCCGAAGTCACAGGCATTTTGACCACGGCGCAACGTGCCCAATTGCTGGCTGACTACAACGCGGTGCTGAACGGCATGGACCTTCAACTGGTCCGCGACGATGCATCCGGAATCGAGATGTTGGTGCCGAACGGCGTCGTGGCCTTTGCAGGATACGAGCCGCCATTTGTCCGCTTCGACCCAAAAGGCGACATCGATGCGCGCGTGCTGTTTATCTCTCAAGAGGGCGACCAGAACCGTTTGTTTGGACTATACGAAATTCTTCAGACCCTTTCGATTGTTCCGACTGAAGGGCCACGCAAGCGGAACAAAAGCTCGTTCGAATTGGAAGGGGTCGATGACGACATCCATTCCTATACTTATGCCACGCTATCAAATGGTGCGATCAAGGGGTTTAGCCTGATCTGGCCTGCGGACGATGATGAACGGCGTCGTCGTGTGCTGGCAGAAATGAAGGCAAGCTTTGTCACGCTGGACGGCGCATTGGACCCTGCTCTGTCGACCCCGAGCGAGGATCAGGCGATTGACCTGATCGCAGGCCTCGAGGTCCGCAAGCCCAAGACGTCACGCGCAGGTTTCTTTGTCGATGACAAGGGTGCAGTTTTGACGACGGCCCAAGCCGTTGGGTCTTGTGACCGGATCACGCTGAACACCGAACATGACGCCCAAGTGGTGCATCTAGACGCGGCACGTGGCCTTGCCGTGTTGCGCCCTGATGAGCGACTTGCGCCATTGGGTGTTGCGAGCTTCCAGACAGGCATTCCGCGCCTACAGGCAGAGGTTGCTGTGGCTGGTTTCCCCTATGGTGGTGTGCTTGTGACGCCGTCAATGACCTTTGGTCGCTTGGCTGATCTGCGCGGCTTGAACGGCGAAGAAAACGTCAAACGTTTGTCCCTGTTTGCCAAAGACGGCGACGCGGGCGGGCCTGTGTTTGACAATGGGGGCGCAGTGCTGGGTATGTTGTTGCCGCGTGAAAGTAATGACGGGCAGGTACTGCCTGCCGATGTGAGCTTTTCGTTGGATTCAGATGAAATTTTGGCGTCACTGAACGATGCAGGGATTTCGGCCACCACAACGGACACGATGGCGTTTATGCCGCCAGAGACGCTGACATTGCGGGCAACCGATAACACGGTTCTTGTCAGTTGCTGGTAAGGGTGGATGGGTTAAAACCCATCCTACGAGGCTAAATGCCTTAACAAATATCAGCGGTCACATGGATCACCGTTGGCCCATCTGCCGCCAATGCATCAGTGACGGCCTGTTTGAAAGCATCCAGTGATTTTGGTTGCGCCGTCGCGCAGCCATAGGCCTTTGCCAACATCACGAAATCAGGGTTTTTCTGGATGACTGCGTTCGGCGCGATTTGTGCGCGCACCATGCTGTCTTCGATCTCGCCCAGCTTACCGTTGTCCCAAATGATAATGGGCAAGGTCAGGTTCAGTTCCACGGCCACCATCAATTCTTGCAGCGTATATTGAAACCCGTAATCGCCTGCGATCGCCACGACCGGCTTGTCCCCTAGCCCGATCTTGCCGCCAATTGCGGCAGGCAATGCATAGCCCAATGTTCCGAACCCATAAGGATGGTGCCAGTGGCGGGGCGCGCTCATCGGATAGATTTCCTTGGCCGCATAGGCGAATTGGGTCATGTCCGAATAGATCGTTGTATCATGAGGTAGAACGTCATGCAGCGCCATTGCGACGGGCGTGACACCGGGGCGTTCGGTGGCGATTTCAGCGCGGAAAGCTTGGTCTTGGGCGGCAATCTTGTCATGGTCCCACAAGAACGGTTTTTCATCGGGCCAATTATCGAGGCGGATGAATAAGTCATTCATAAATCCAATGGAGGTTGCATGCACAGCAATCTGGGCGCGATGCCTGTCGCGCAAAACCTCTGGATCGATATCGACGCGGATCATATCGCAAGTATGCCCCAAGTCGTCCCGCCATAAATCAACCTCTGACAACTCGGACCCGACAACCACGACAAGATCAGCTTGCGCGATAACTTTTGCGCTGCCCGGGCGGGCCAGAAAAGCCCCCAAGCAATGAGCATCCGTTCCGGCCAGAAGCCCTCGCCCCGCATAAGTCGTCATGACCAATGCACCAGTCCAACGCGCAATCTGGGAAATATCCGCTTCATTTTTCAGCCCACCGCCGAAGATGAACAACGGTTTTTTCGCAGCTTTCAGCCGGTCTTCGACTTTGGTCATAAGTTGAGCATCAAGATGCAGGCCCGTCGTGATCGTTGCAGGTGGTTGGGGCGCAGCATCGGCGCGCGCTTCGAGTGTATCAATGGTGATCGACACATGTTTGGGACGCGGCCGTGCGACAGCAAATTCGCCAAGCGCCCGATCTACCAACGCATAAGCGGTATCCGCATCGCGGGCGGTTTCGGACCAGTCACAAACCGCGCGGGCTGCGCTCTCTTGGTCGCGCATTTGGTGCAACTGGCCCCGCGTTGCAGTCGTTTCATCCAAACATGACGACAAAACCAGCATCGGCACACTATCGGAATAGGCTTGGCCCATTGGCGTCATGATGTTGCACAACCCCGGTCCTGTGATCACATAGGCCACGCCCGGTTTGCCCGTGGCGCGGGCATAACCATCAGCCATGAACCCCGCCCCTTGTTCGTGGCGCGCCAGCACATGGGTCAGCCCTGCCTCTTCGATGCCGCGGTACATTTCTTGATTATGCACGCCCGGAATGCCGAAAATCACCTCGACCCCGCGATCCTTGAGCATATGTGAAATCTGAGCACCAAGGGGGCGTTGGGTCATTACTCTCTCCAGAATGAAACGGTTAGAATGGTCAGGACGGCCATGATTTCAAGACGCCCGACGAACATGGCAATCGCCAAAATCCATTTGGCCGTGTCGTTCAGACCTGCGTAGTTGCCCGCTGGTCCGATTTCCGTGCCCAGCCCCGGTCCGATATTTGCAATCGCCGCCGCAGCCCCTGAAATCGAGGTAATGAAATCCAGCCCCGTCAGCCCTAGCATTGTCGCCACGACACCAAGGGACAAAAGAAACGCGACAAAGAACGCCATGACGGAATTGAGGACATCTTCTGACACCGGCCGCCCGTCATAGCGGGGCACAAACAGCCCGTGAGGCGAGTGGATTTTGCGGATTTGGGTTTTGATCGACGCGATCAACAGTTGATAGCGGAACACCTTGATCGAACAAGCGGTCGATCCCGCACAGCCCCCGATCAGTCCGATGAAAAAGAACATGACCACTGGGAATGTACCCCATGTCATATAGTCCGCGCTGGCGTATCCCGTGCCTGACATGATTGATGTGACGTTAAACAGCGCCTCGCGGAAGGCCAGTTCCGTTACCGCCCCATCGCGGCCCCAAACCCATGCGGAAATCAACATAACACAGACCATCACGATCATGAAAAACACGCGAATTTGGCTGTCTGCGAAGATCGGTTTTGCGGTCCCCGCCAGCAACTGGACATAGCGGACAAAGGGCAGTGCAGCGAGCACCATAAAGATCACGGCCGTGTAATGCACCGCAGCCCCATAGATCCCAAATGACGCATCCGAATTGGCCATGCCGCCTGTCGAGACCGTTGTCATCGCATGCACAAAGGCGTCGAATGGTGCCATCCCGAATGCCGAATAGGCCACGGAGCAAACGACCGTGAGGCTAATGTAGATCACCGAAATACGACTGGCAATTTCACCGGCGCGCGGCAGGATTTTACCTGCTGTGTCAAACCCTTCGGTGCGGAAGATTTGCATTCCGCCAACGCGCAATTCCGGCAAAAACACCATCGCCACAACAATGATCCCGACACCACCCAACCATTGCAGGATCCCGCGCCATAACTGCAGTCCTTCGGGCAATGCTTCGAGCCCGCTGAAAACAGTGGCTCCTGTGGTGGTCAGGCCTGACATGGCCTCGAAAAACGCATCTATGAAATCTGCATTTGTGGCCCCAATCACAAAAGGGATCGCTCCGAACACGGGCAACGTTAGCCAGACCAACGATGTAAGCAAAAACGTCTGGCGCAGCGACAGACCTTCGGACACGCCGTTCGCACATGCCCCTGCCAGCAAGCCGCCGGTCAAAATCGTGATCACTGCGCTTTCAACAAATACAGGCCAATGACCGTTTCCAGCCATCACATCGGCCGCCAGTGGCGCCAGCATGGTCACCCCAAGCGACGCGACAAGCAGACCAATAACATAACCAACTGGGCGTAAATCTAACATGGTTTAGGGGTGGCCCGCTGGGTCCGTCATGTCAAGGAATTACCCTGTATGAAACAGTGTCTGGAACATGCGCGGATCAATGGATGCAGCGGCGAAAGTGTCGCCTTCGGTCATGATCGATACGGCGTCATGGCTATGCAGGCTTTCTTGATGACTTGCCACCACACGGAAATCGCCGACACGCGCGTCGGCAAGCAACTGTTCACAAAACAGCCGCGCCGCGTCTTCAACGAATATCGGATTGGCGGCGTTGAGTTCAGCAAATGCCTGTTCATCCTCGCGCTTGACCATAACTTGGGTTTCCGTGGGCACCGCTGTGCGGGCCATGTCAATCACGTCTTCGAACCACAGGATCGGCTGGTCGTCTGCAACGATCAGCGAAATCCGCGCGACCGACCGTTGGCTATGCGGCGTAGCAAGCTGGTTGCGGAATTGGCGGGCGTGTTCGGACAGTTCCAGCGAACAAGGACAGGTACTGGAATAAACATAATCAAGATGCACGATCTTGCGGCGCACGCCGTCTACCTCGATCAATTCCAGCGCGATGTCATAGTATTGGTAACCCGCAAGCCCAGACCGCAGGCTGTCGATTTTTACTGGAAACGAAAACCGCATTTGGATACGTGCGTCAAAGCTTTCGAGGTCGGTTTTATAGGCATCCAAGGCCCGTTCGATTACCTCGAAACTGAACGTTTCTTCGGCATGTTTATAAAACGTCCGCATGATGCGGGACATGTTGATGCCCTTTTTTTCTGCCTCAAGGCTCACAGTGCCGGTGACCGAAGTTTCCAGCGTGAGGTCCCCACCACCACGGGTTTGGAACCGGATTGGCAGGCGGAAATTGCTGATACCCACGTGTTGGATTTGCTGCTGCGCGCCACGGATCAGGCTGCTGGGGCCGTTTTGCAGATCGGGCATCGACGCCTTGTAATCTTCGTCGACTTCAAACGCATCGGGGTATGCGCGGGCCAAGGCGGGATAGTTCGTCACCTCTTGGCCCGGGATCAAGCGACTGACGAGCGGGTCCAACTGCGCCACCTCTTCGGGCGTCACATCCACGGCCCAGCGGCGCAGGATCGCGAGCGCGGCTTCTGCGTCTTGGCGCGTGGGGTCTATATCAATGTCGCTCGCGTTCGCCTCGGCGCCATTATTTTCGTAATAGATGCGCGACAATGTGGCCCGTAGTTCAGTCATTCCGTGTCCCCCTTAGGATAGCCATACCATGGCCTGCACAGCAAAAGACGGTGAAATGCGTCCCGTCTGGCGTCATTTACAACGAATCCAGCGCCAGTGTCATGTCTGCAATCAGATCATCCGCGTCTTCCAGCCCGATGGATACCCGCACAAGGCCCATTGAAATACCCAAAAGATCTTTTTGGTCTTGTGGCAGGCGCTGGTGCGTCGTGGTGGACGGGTGGGTCACGATTGATTTGGCATCGGCGAAATTATTCGAAATCGTGAACAATTCCAATGCATTAAGGAACTTGAAACACCCATCGCGCCCGCCCTCTACCTCGATCGACAACACAGTGCCGCCCGTCGGTGCTTGCGACAATGCGAGCGCTTGTTGCGGGTGGGCCGCGTCAGTTGGGTATCGAACGGAAGATAGCTTCGGATGCCCTGCCAACGCTTTCGCAACCTTAGCCGCCGCATCCGCCTGTGCGCGCACGCGCAAATCAATGGTTTCCAATGCCTTGAGGTGATTCCACGCCGTGAACGGGTTCATCGCACCGCCGGTGTGTTTCATATAGGCCTCGATCGGGCCACGGATCAGGTCGCGGTTTGCAAGGATCGCGCCGCCCAACATGCGCCCCTGCCCATCCACATGTTTGGTCGTGGACACGATGGCGACATCAACGCCGCATTCCGCAGCATAGGAATAAACCGGCGTGGCCATCGCATCATCGGCAAGTACAAGCGCGCCCACGGCATGGGCCGCTTTGACGACGTGACGGGCATCGACAACTTCAAGCGTCGGGTTCGAGATCGATTCAAAAAACACGAGCCGCGTGTCAGGCCGGATCGCCGCATCCCATGCCGCATTATCCGTGCCGTCGACCAATGTAATTTCGACACCAAACCGCGCAAGGATGTCTTCAAGCACATATAGGCAAGACCCGAACAACGCCCGCGATGACACAACATGATCGCCTGCCTTTAACAAAGCGGTCAAGGCACCGCTCACTGCCGCCATGCCGGATGTGCAGGCGAAACAATCCTCGTATCCCATCATGTTTGCCATGCGGTCTTCGAACATGCGCACAGTCGGGTTGCCGTAACGGGCATAAATGAACTCGTCCTCGCCGGATTTGATAAACCTCTGCTCGGCAGCCTCTGCCGTGGGGTAAACGAACCCTTGGGTCAGAAATACGGCTTCGGAAACTTCGCCATATTGGCTTCGGCGGGTGCCTGTATGGATCGCTTTGGTGCGCTTGGTCCAGTTGGTCATTGTCATCTCTCTGGCTGGCCTGTGGCCAATAAAAAACCCCGACACCGGGAAAAGGTATCGGGGCATATAACCCGTTCCTTTTTAGCGGCATATTTAACGTGGCCCGCAATCCGGTAACAAATCGCCACGGGGAGTATCTATCTTTGCCGCAGCGCGGCGTCAACAGCGCCCGCTACTTGGCTTGATCAGGTTCGATCAAATATTTCTGTAGGCCCATGATCTGAGACCATAGGAATAAAAATAGCACGGCGGGGAATGCGAAGGTTTCAAGTTTGACCCATAATTCCGTGGTTTGCGTGCGCCAAATGACCTCGTTTGCGACGGCAAGCAGCACAAACATCACGGTCAAGCGGCGGGTCAGGATCATCCAGCCTTCTTCTTGCATTGGCAGGAATTCATCCATGATGAAGCGCAGATAGCTGCGCCCGCGCAAAAGGCCGAACCCCAGGATCATTGCAAAACAGCCGTAAACCATGCTGGTTTTCATCTTGAAAAACCGCTCGTCATTGAACCACGCCGTCAGCCCGCCAAAGAAGATCACCATGAAGGCGGTAAAAATTTGCATCCGGCTTAACTTGCCGGTCAATTTCCACAAGATTGCCATTGCGACCAATAAGATTGGCACAAACACCAATGTCGCCACGATAAAGCCCGAATATTCGGTGCCTGCGAATGTGAACACATCATCCTTAATCCGCATGTAGATCACGAAGAATACGATCGTCGGGCCAAGCTCTAGGACTTGTTTCAGGACCGGATTGATTGGTTTTTCGGACATTGTGCTCTCCTTCATCCGCCCATTTCAACGATCACAGCGCCAAGTGCAACCAAGCTCATCAAAAACAGGCGGCGTGGGCCAACTTTTTCGCCCAAAATGAACCAGCCGATGAGCGCCGCAAAGACGGTGGAGGTTTCGCGCAGGACCGCAGCCTCTCCCACCTTATCCAGTCGTGTGGCGAGCATGACGCCGCCAAAGCTTACCCATGCGATAAGCGCGCCGAAAAACCCGCGCCACATTAGCGGGCCAAGTGTTGGTTTGTTGGCCATACGCCGATACCGGAATGCTGCAATGATTGGAAAATCGAGCGCGGTGAGGAAGAAAAACCATGCAAGGAACGTAAACGGGTTCAGGCTGGACCGGATGCCATAAGCGTCCCATGTCGTGTAGATCGCAACAGTAATGCCGCCAAGCAGTGCCCAACCGATGCCGGTTTTCAACGCGTTCCGGTCCAGTGTCTCCTCTGACAGGTTGCGCAGCGCCAGAAGAAGGATGCCCCCCGACACACAGGCCACACCTGCCCATTGAGCCAGCGTAAAATGTTCATGAAAGATCAGCGATGCCGCGATAACCGTAACGACCGGCCCCGTCCCACGCACGACGGGGTAAACGACAGTATAGGCCGCCCGTTCATAAGCCAGAGCCATGGTTAATTTGTAGGCGAAATGGATCACCATCGCGCCCAAAAGCATCCACATCGTGAAGGCGTTGGGCCATGGCACGAGGAACAATGCGACGGGCGCTGAAATGACCGCAAGCCAAGCATCAATCGACCCACGGGTAAGCCAAGGATCATGCCGCCCCTTTTGCAATGCGCCAAATGCGGCGTGGGCTACGGCAGAAAGAAGCGCCAATGCTGTCGCCAATTGTGCCCCTTGGGGTGTGCCCGAAATTTGGACGATCCAGTCACCCAATTGGCGGTGTTAGGGGCGCTGCCCCCGGCCTTACGGCCTCCCCCGAGGTATTTGGGGCCAGAAGAAGCGGGTTACGCATCAAGACCCACAAGCGCGTTGGCGAAGTCTTCGGGGTCAAATGGTGCCAGATCGTCGATCTGTTCGCCCACCCCGATTGCGTGGATCGGCAGGCCGAATTTATCGGCGAGTGCCACCAGCACGCCGCCCTTCGCCGTGCCGTCCAGTTTCGTCATCACCAGACCGGAAACATCCGCGAGTTCTTGGAATACTTTCACCTGTTGAACTGCATTTTGACCGGTGGTCGCATCGAGGACAAGCAATGTATTATGGGGCGCGTCGGGGTCTTTCTTGCGAATGACCCGCACGATTTTGGAGAGCTCTTCCATCAGGTCGGCGCGGTTTTGCAAACGCCCCGCTGTGTCGATCATCAACAGATCGGCCCCGTCGCGGTGCGCTTGTTCCATCGCATCGTAAGCGAGGCTGGCTGGATCAGACCCTTCGGGCGCGGTCAAGACGGGGACGCCAGCGCGATCACCCCAGACCTGAAGTTGCTCGACCGCCGCGGCACGAAAAGTATCGCCTGCTGCAATCACAACAGATTTGCCCGCCGCCTGAAACTGGCTGGCCAGTTTCCCGATGGTCGTGGTTTTGCCTGCCCCGTTGACGCCGACCACAAGCACGACCTGCGGCTTTTTCGCGTAAAGCGGCATGGGCTTGGCGACCGGTTCCATAATGCGCGCGACCTCTTGGGCCATGAGCGATTTGATTTCCGTTGTCGACAGCTTCTTGCCCATGCGCCCTTCGGCCATGTTCGCAGTCACGCGTAACGCCGTATCGACGCCCATATCCGCGGAAATGAGCAGTTCTTCGAGTTGTTCGAGCATTTCGTCGTCCAGCGCACGACGCACGACCGCAGGTTCAGCCTTGCGCCCGGTGAGCCTGCCCAAAAGGCTGGGTTTTGCGGGGTCTTCTTGCACCGTTTCTTCATCAAGCGGAGACGGCGCGAGGGTTGTCATTGGCGCGACGACGGCTTCTCTTACCGGTTCTGGAATGATCTCGGGCGCTGGTACTGGTTGGGCCGTCGCTTCTGGTTCCGGCTGTGGGGCTACGGACTCTGTGACCGGCTCGGCCACCTCTTCGGGCACGTCGGCACCATCACTGACGATTGCATCCAAACCTTCGTCGATTTTGGACGACGACCGCGTCATCCTGTCTTTGAGCTTTTTGAAAAATGACATCAGAGCGCCTTTGAACACATTGCTTGTTGTACTTAATCGCGATGGCGCAGATTTGAAAGAGGCCGCAGGCATCCAGCCCCGAATTCAGGTTGACGCGGTACGCTACATCCGCATTAACTGACCCGTTACAAACGACGTGATAGAGACCACGCATGCCCGCAATTCTGACACCCATGCGCATATTCGCACTCGCAACCCTGACGCCTGTGATTTTAACTGGGATGGCGGCGCAGTCTGGCGGTGCTTGGATCGTGGCAGCCCTATTCTATATGACCGTTTTCAGCGCCAGTTTGGACGAGGTTATGCACCGCATAACCCCGCCTGCCCCTGACAGCGAATTTCCTGTGGCGATGGGATTATCAGCGACACTGGCGGTGGCGCATTTCGGTTTGCTGTGGCTCGTTGTCGACGAACTTGCCAATGGAAATGGGACGTTATGGGCCAAAATTGGGCTGTTCGGTTGTGCCGGCTTCTTTTTCGGGCAAGTGAGCAATTCAAACGCACACGAACTGATCCATCGCGGCGGGCGGTGGCTGCACAGACTTGGTAAATGGGTCTATATTTCCATGTTGTTCGGTCATCATACATCGGCACATGTTTTGGTGCATCACAGACATGTGGCGACACCGCTTGATCCGTCATCGTCACGGTTGGGCGAAAGCTATTACCGCTTTGCCAGACGCGCTTGGGTTGGTTCATTTCGCAAAGGATTGGCCGCCGAAACCGAACGCCATGCGCGGATCGGCACACCAAGGTATCAACATCCCTATGTGGCCTATGTGCTTGGTGCTTGGGCATTTATTCTCGTTGCTTGGCTCATCGGCGGCGGCGCTGGCGTGCTCGTTTATATCGCGCTTGGCAGTCTTTCGACCTCGCAACTTTTACTATCCGATTACATCCAGCACTACGGCCTACGCCGCGCAGAAGTGAATGGCGTGTTCGAACCTGTGAATATCCGTCACAGCTGGAACAACCCGCATTGGTTTTCATCGGCTATGATGCTGAATGCGCCGCGCCATTCTGATCACCACGCCCACCCTTCGCGCCGCTATGATACGTTAGTCATCCCAGAAGGCAGCCCCATGTTGCCACGATCCCTGCCTATGATGGCCTGCCTCGCGTTATTCCCGCGACGGTGGCGCAAGGTGATGGACCCGCTTGCAGCGCAATGGTCGGCCTGAGCCCCGTGATCCCGCTGGCCAAACCACCGGATATACGCCAACATCACACTATGAAATTCTTTGCGCTTCTTCTTTTCGCGACCCCCGCCATGGCCCAAGACCCCATGACAGCCGCCGAATTCGATGCCTATACCAAGGGCAAAACGCTGACCTTTGGCAGAGCGGGCACGCAGGCCTATGGGATCGAACAATACCAAGACAACAGGCGCGTCGTTTGGTCGTTTCTCGATGGGGAATGCAGCAATGGCGTCTGGTACGAAAGCAAGGGAAGCATCTGTTTTCGCTATGATTTTGATCCAGAACCAAAGTGCTGGCAGTTTTACGACGACCCCGACGGGTTGCGCGCTGTTTTCATGAACATGCCCGATACTTCAGTCTTATATGAAGCCGAAGACAGCGATGAGCCCCTAATCTGCCCGGGGCCGAACCTAGGGGTCTAGGGTCACACGCCCATCTGCGAATTCGATCTCCACGGATTTGGCAGATTTGGCGGCAGCTTTGGTCGTCACAACGGCCCCGTCTCCACGCACGACCGCATAGCCGCGTTTAAGCGTTTCGACATAGCCGAGCGTTTCGCGCAAACGGTCAAGGGACGTCAGCTTGGCCTCGCGTGCGGCTTGATCGCTAACGGCGCGCGCGGTGAGCCGCGCCATTACTGCCTCCAAGCGTTCGGATTTACGCGCCAAGTCCCGAGAAATGACATCGGACCGAAGTCCGCGCGATGTCGCATCTAACTTGTCTCGCGCACGGCCGATCTGCGCAGTCAAAACGCTGGGCCGCAAAGGCCCCGCGGCCCGCGACAAGATCAATTCCTTGGATGCGACCGCCCTATGCAACGCATTTGGCAATCGCTCTGATGCGATATCAAACCGCTGACGCGGCCCGTCGAGCAAACTATCTTGGCTCGGCAATACTCGTGACAGATCGCGCAACCGCTGGCTGCGTTGGGCCAAACCATTGCTTAATGATCGGGACAAGCGGGCGCCTTGCTGATCCACCCAAGCCATCAATTCCATGCGCACAGGCACAGCCATTTCGGCGGCGGCTGTCGGCGTGGGCGCACGCATATCTGACACGAAATCGATCAATGTCGTATCTGTTTCATGACCGACCGCCGATATCAGCGGAATGTTCGACGCCGCCGCTGCGCGGGCCACGACTTCTTCGTTAAAACCCCAAAGGTCTTCCATTGAACCGCCACCACGTGCGACGATAATCACATCAGGGCGCGGCAATGCGCCACCGGGCGTCATGGCGTTAAACCCGTGAATGGCATTGGCGACTTCTGGCGCACAAGCCTTACCCTGCACGGCGACAGGCCAAACCAACACTTTGCGCGGGAAGCGGTCGCGCAGGCGGTGCAAAATATCACGGATCACCGCCCCAGTAGGCGATGTGACGACGCCAATGATCTGCGGCAGATAGGGCAGCTCCTGCTTACGTTCAGGATCAAACAGACCTTCGGCTGCCAACGCGGCCTTGCGTTTTTCCAACATCGCCATCAAGGCGCCCGCGCCCGCCACCTCGATTGTGTCGACGTTGATATTGTATTTTGACTGGGCCCCGAATGTGGACAGCTTGCCGGTGATAATGACCTCTAGCCCCTCTTCGGGGATAACGCCAAGGCCCGACACTTGGCCCTTCCACGTGGTGCAAGCGATCACGTTCTTGTCGTCTTTGATATCGTAATACATGTGGCCGGAACGGGCAGTCATCACACGGCCCACCTCGCCGCGCACACGCACACGGCCAAATGTGCCCTCTAACGTCTTTTTTACCGACCCGCTCAGTTCGGAAACGGTGAATTCCGGCGCATTGGTCGCGGCAGGCGCGTCGTCAAAAAGGTCCATGTCTTGCCCTTGTGGTCTTGTCGCCGCAACCTTAGAACGCATGGCATCAAAGGCCAAGCAGGAGTGCGACATGAATATCCTCATTTTAGGCAGCGGCGGGCGAGAACACAGCCTTGCTTGGGCGATCCAACAAAACCCGAAATGCGACAAGCTGATCGTGGCCCCCGGTAATGCGGGCATCGCGCAGATGTGCGACTGCGCCGATATCGATATTCTGGACGGCGACGTGGTTGCAACCTTCGCCGAAGAAAACGGGATCGATTTTGTGATCATCGGCCCAGAGGCCCCATTGGCCGCTGGTGTCGCTGACAGGTTACGTGACGCAGGGCTATTGGTTTTCGGACCTTCAAAGGCCGCAGCCGCGCTCGAAGCCTCCAAGTCTTTCACAAAAGCAATCTGCGACGCCGCAGGGGCACCCACCGCCGCCTATGGCCACTTTACCGACGCCGACGCCGCTCGCGCCCATATCCGGGCCAACGGCGCACCGATCGTGGTGAAGGCAGACGGACTTGCGGCAGGCAAAGGCGTGATCGTCGCCATGACTGAAGACGAAGCACTGGCTGCCATCGACGACATGTTTGATGGATCATTCGGTGATGCAGGCGCAGAAGTCGTGATCGAAGAATTCATGGATGGCGAAGAGGCCTCGTTCTTCGTGCTTTGCGACGGGACCAACATCCTGCCTGTCGGCACCGCCCAAGACCACAAACGCGTGGGCGATGGCGATACGGGGCCAAACACAGGCGGCATGGGCGCATATTCGCCAGCTCCTGTCATGTCCGACGATATCATTGCAAAAACTTTGACCGAAATCGTGCAACCTTGCATGGATGAGATGCGCAAACGCGGCACCCCCTTTGAGGGCGTCTTGTTCGTTGGGTTGATGATCAAAGACGGGCAGCCGCGTCTTGTTGAATATAACGTGCGCTTTGGTGACCCTGAATGCCAGACTTTGATGATGCGTTTGGGCGGACAAGTGCTTGATTTGCTGGTGGCTTGTGCAGAACATCGCTTGGATGACATGACCGTCAATTGGGGCGACGACCATGCTATCACGATCGTGATGGCGGCCGATGGCTACCCAGGGTCTTACGTCAAAGGGACTGTTATCAATGGGCTCGACACACTGCCCGCCGATAGCAAGAACATGGTTTTTCACGCAGGTACGACAGCGAAAGACGGCGCAATTATTGCAACCGGTGGGCGGGTCATCGCGGTGACAGCGCGGGGTGACAGCCTAAAAGACGCCAACAAACGCGCCTATACGATGACGAACGAAATCGACTGGCCCGAAGGTTTTTTCCGGACCGACATCGGTTGGCGGGCGCTTTAACCCTTCTTCTGGCTCAAAATACCTCCGCCGGAGGCACCATTTTTATCTAAAAATGGAAAAAGGCGGCGCTTTTAAAGCGCCGCCTTTTTTGCCTTCAATCACAAAAATTATGCCGCGCGACCAACCAAGACTTCGGTAATTTCAGCAGCAGCCGCGTTTTCGTCGCCACCGGCAACAACTGCGATCTCGCGGGTCAAACGCTCTAGCGCGGCTTCATACAATTGACGCTCGGAATAGCTTTGCTCGCGCTGGTCGTCTTGACGGTGCAAATCGCGCACGACCTCAGCAATTGCAATCAAGTCGCCAGAGTTGATCTTTTGTTCATATTCTTGGGCACGGCGGGACCACATCGCCTTTTTCACTTTGGCCTTGCCGCGCAACGTCTTCATCGCATGTGCAACAACGTCTGGGGTCGCAAGCGCACGCATGCCTACGTCCAGCGCCTTATGGGTCGGGACGCGCAATGTCATTTTGTCTTTCTCAAAGGCAATCACGAACATTTCCAGCTCAAACCCGGCAACCTCTTGCGTTTCGACCGATACAACCTTGCCCACACCATGCGCCGGATACACCACGAATTCATTCGGGCTAAAGTCCAGTTTCTTCTTACTCATCGTCGTCCTTTCAACTGACCGCACAGACAAAAAATCCGGCGGGTCCATCGCGGTCCCGTCGGCCTATCCACATCGTCAGATATTTTCAAAAATCTAGAAGCATTGTGGGTAGTATAACACAAAAACGCCCCGCGAAAAAGAGGGGCGTTTTGTTTCGTTGGTCAAGAAAATAAGGCGAATGCGCCAAACCGGCCCGAATCAGCCGCCTTCGCCAGGCGCTTCGGAAAACAGTTCCATCTTGCCTTCTCTGCCGTCCATTTCTTCCGCATTAGGAAGCTGGTCTTTCTTGGTGATGATGACCGGCCACATTTCGGAATACTTGCGGTTGAACTCAACCCATTTTTCCATGTCAGGCTCTGTGTCGGGGCGGATCGCATCCGCTGGGCATTCTGGTTCACACACACCACAATCGATGCATTCATCAGGGTGGATCACCAGCATGTTTTCACCCTCGTAGAAACAATCTACGGGGCATACTTCGACGCAGTCGGTGTATTTGCAGGCGATACAGTTGTCGTTGACGATATATGTCATGATCTCATCCGGATTTTTATCACGGTCTTGCTAGGCCAAGCCGTCCGTTCATTCAAGGTCGAAAGCACCGCCGCCAAACGGATCAGATCGCATGTCCCTGCGATCCTTCTTTGTGGGGCGTCCTTTTCCCTCGTATCGGGGGTTTTTCGGAACATGCACCTTGGGCGGCGACATATCGTCATACAACGCTTGGGCTTCGGGTGCGGGGCCACGGCGAGTACCAAGGCCAAGGATCTTGACGATCCGAACATCGGTTTGTTGGTGAAACGTCAAAACATCACCAACGCCCACGGCGCGGGCTGGCTTCATGGCGACGTCGCCGCCAATCCGCACTTTACCTGTAGTGACGACAGTGGCTGCGATAGACCGCGATTTAAAAAACCGCGCCTGCCACAGCCACTTATCCAGCCGAATGGTTTCGCGTTTGTCGCTCAACCCTTTTTCAATGCAGCGAGGGCCGCAAACGGGTTATCAGGGTCTATCTTCTTGTCCGCCTTCGGCTTGGCAGAGAATTTCTGACGCTGATCGCCACCTTTGGCCGGACGCTTACCCTTGCCCTTTGGTTTGTTGTCACGCTGCGGGCGTGCGTTGGCACGTGCTGCGCGCCCCGCCCATGTGAAGGTATAGAAGACCTCCGTCTCTGGTGCGGCTTCTTCGGTTTCCGCTGGTTTTTCAGCATCTTCCGGCTTCGGCGCTTTGACCTTTTCGCGCTCGCCCTTCTCGGCTTTATAGCCAAGACCCGCCATCAGATCGGCGAATTGTTCCAGCGTCATGCCGGTGATAGACAGCATATCCGCGTTGGCCTCAAAACCACCACGGCTGTCTTTGTCGCGCAACATATCGGCAAGGCGTTCCAGCATATCGATACGGATCGCACGTTCGCCCGCGGCGCGGTAACCGGACATCGCATAGTAACCGTGCACGGCATCTTTCGCAGCAGGCACAGTCACCAAACCCGGTGGCGGACTTTCAGGAAACTCGCCGAGGTTTTTGGACAGCGACCACAGCACCAACCGCAAACGCGTCGGCGCGGGTTTCAGCAAAAGCGGCATAAAGATCGTAAACTGGCCGAAACGGATGCCATGTTTGCGCAATGTGCCACGGGCGTCTTGATCAAGCGCCTTAACCTCGTCAGCCACATCGCCACGCGGGACAATGCCGAACCCTTCGGCCATGCGGAAGGCAAAGCCTTTGGCCGCACCTACAAGGGTTTCATCGTTTTTCAGCGCCAAAAGCGGTGCAAATCCAGCTGCGATCTTGCGGTCGATGAAATGCTGCAAACGGCGCTGTACTTTGGCCATCACGTCGGGACCGGCTTCGTCGTCGACGAAGGCCACCACTTCTGGTTTGAGCGGATCAGAGCCTGCAACCAGTTTACCAACAGCCGCGTCACCCCACATCAGGCCGCCTTGTTCAGTAAAATCCAGTTCCGGATCAGGCGCGTTGTAAAAGCGGTCAGCCAACAAGTGGAACTGCGGCGCCAGCGCTTGGGTCGATGCCTGACGCAATGTCTTGGCCTCGTCGGGGCTGCCTGCTTTATCCATGCGAAAGCGGAAGCCTTCGATTTTACCTACAAATTCACCTTCTACGGTGACTTCACCTTTGTCGTTTACGTCGGCCAACAGGCTCTCCTTTTGTTTGAGCCGGCGAAGCAAAATGCTGGTCCGCCGGTCCACAAATCTTTGCGTCAATGCGCCGTGCAGCGCATCTGATAGGCGGTCTTCTACCGCACGGGTTTCCTCGCGCCAATGGTTTTCGTCACGCAGCCAGCCTTTGCGTTGCGCGACATAGGTCCATGTGCGGATATATGCCAAGCGTTTAGACAGTGTATCGATGTCGCCATCGGTACGGTCAATGCGGCGCACTTGCAGACCAAACCAATTGGACGACACATGGCCGTCTTGGTGCAGGTCGCTAAATATCTGCATTAACAGACCCGCATGTTCGCCCCGACTGATGCCCCGAAAATCAGGCACGCGACACACATCCCATAACAGTTTCACCGATGAACCGTCCTTGGCCCGCGCGGCGATGATTTCATCGGCGGCTAGCGCCTTCAGCGCAGCCAGATCATCGCTTTCTCGCACGCGGGTCAGCAATGGATCGTTGGTGCGTTGTTCCAGAGTTTGGATCAAGCGTTTGGGCGATCCGAACTGTAAGTCACTGTTGCGCCATTGTAATTTCTGCACGGGCCGGAACCGGTGTTCCATAATCGCTTGGCCCACCATGTCATCCAATGGCGGGGCTTCACCGGTAACACCAAAGGTGCCATTTTCCTTGAACCGCCCCGCACGACCGGCGATTTGTGCAAGCTCTTCGGGGGCGAGATAGCGCATGCGCTGGCCATCAAATTTCGACAGGTTGGAAAACGCAACGTGGGAAATGTCCAAGTTCAGCCCCATGCCAATCGCATCCGTAGCGACCAGATAATCGACGTCGCCGTTTTGATACATTTCAACCTGCGCGTTGCGCGTGCGCGGCGACAACGCCCCCATGACCACGGCTGCCCCGCCCTTTTGACGGCGCAGCAATTCGGCAATGGCATAGACATTTTCAACCGAAAACCCGACAATTGCAGATCTTGCGGGCATCCGAGATAGCTTTTTCGAACCTGTGTAGGTCAGCGTGGACATACGTTCGCGGTGCAAAAACTCTGCATGTGGAATCAATTCCGCAATCGCATCGCGCATCGTATCCGCACCCATGAACAGCGTTTCGTGCAGGCCACGAGCATGCAACAACCGGTCCGTGAAAACATGCCCACGTTCGGAATCTGAACATAGTTGGATTTCGTCAATCGCCAGAAAGTCACATCCCATGCCCTCTGGCATCGCTTCGACTGTGCACACCCAATAGGCGGCGCGCGGCGGTACAATGCGTTCTTCGCCAGTGATCATCGCGACGACGCCGGGGCCTTTGATTGCGACGATGCGGTCGTAAACCTCTCGTGCGAGCAGTCGCAACGGCAGACCGATGACACCGCTCCGATGCGACAACATCCGCTCGATTGCGTAATGAGTTTTGCCGGTATTTGTCGGCCCAAGAATGGCCGTCACACGGGAATTTTGCATCTTTTACCCGTTCAACGGGGGTAAGCGGATTATAGCGCCTGACCCTCTAATTCAGTTTTCAAACGTGCAATCGCGTCTTGCACATCGGTGTCGGCGGGGTTGAGATCAGCGACCTTCAGGTAGACTTCTAACGCCTCTGCGGGGCGTTCCAAATTCTCGAAAATAACGGCCAAACCGCGCATAGCCCCGAAATGCCGTGGCTCTAAAACCAGTGTTTGGCGCAGATCGTCCAGCGACGGACCATATAATCCCAGCAAAAAATATGCCGTCGCGCGTCCGTTATATCCCGCCGCAAAGTCCGGCGCGTGGTCGATCAACGCACTGAAATGATCAAATGCGGCTTCGGCGTCGCCGTCTTCCAACGCATCTTTACCACGTTGCAGCAATAAATCGCGCGCGGGCGACCCGCTGTTTTCCCAAATCGCCACAATCTGGCGTTCAATCCGTCCGCCTTTGCCTGCCTCTGCTTCGGCAAGTCTGGCAAATAAATCGTCTAAAGTTGATGCAACCGCAGGCCCGCCGGAAACAGCACTGATAAAAAGTGCCGTAACGATACATTTGAAGGTCTGTGTTTGACTGCCCATATATGTAATGTAGCGTATGAAACGGCGTGCGCCAGTGGGTGTCACGACCAATTCTCAAACAAAGGATTAAAAATGAGCGACGTCATCACCGAAGCCGTAGCGGCATTAAACGAAAAAATGGGCGGAACAGGCTTTGACGGCTCTGCGAAATTCGACATCGAAGACGAAGGTGGCATTATCATCGACGAAAATGGCGCGCGTGCTGGCGACGACGACGCAGATGTGACGCTTTCCGCGACAGCCGAAACATTCAAGGCGATCTTGGACGGTGAACAGAACCCGACAGCGGCCTTTATGACGGGCAAGCTGAAGGTTGACGGCGACATGGGATTGGCCATGAAACTGTCCGGCGTCTTGTCCTAAACCATGGAAAACGCACCGTTCTTTGACGAAATCGCAGATGGCCCAGTTGGCACGGCCCATTGGATTACGACAGCTGACGGGTTACGCATTCGGGTTGCCCATTGGACAGGCGCGGATGTCAAAGGCACGGTGTTATTATTCCCCGGACGGACTGAATATATCGAAAAATACGGGCTCGCGGCGGCAGAATTGCTGGCGCGGGGCTATGCCACCATTGCAATCGATTGGCGTGGGCAAGGGCTGGCGGATCGTACATGTGACAACGCGGCCATCGGCGATGTGGCGCAGTTTTCAGACTATCAACATGATGTGACCGCCACTGTCGCACATGCGCGCGCGCTGGAATTACCTGAACCATTCTACTTGCTTGCCCATTCCATGGGCGGCTGTATCGGGCTGCGCGCCTTGCACAATGGATTGCCCGTCGCCGCATCGGCATTTTCCGCGCCAATGTGGGGCGTTATAATGTCACCCCTCCTGCGCCCATTTGCATGGGCCTTGTCGGCCGTCGCCTGCAGAATCGGCAAAGGCACGACATTGTCCCCGGGCCAAACGACAGAAAGCTATGTGCTGCGCGAACCGTTCGAGGGCAACACGCTGACCAACGACCCCGAGGTTTTCGCCGCATTAAAAGCGCAGTTAACCGCGCACCCTGAACTCGGGCTTGGCGGACCATCCTTGCGCTGGCTGAACGGATCGTTGCGCGAAATGCGCCGCCTGTCGCAAATGCCGTCCCCCAATGTGCCATGCTGCACATTCCTCGGGACAGCGGAGGCCATTGTCGACCCCGCCCGCATCCATGCGCGTATGAACGACTGGCCCAATGGCACGTTGCATATGATCGAGGGCGGTCAGCACGAGGTGATGATGGAAGCCCCCGCCATTCGCACCCATGTGTTCGATACGCTGACTGCACATTTCGACCAACATCGGTAATTGCACAGTTTACGGGTTCTAAAGCCGGTGCTGGGGACATATATCTTCCCTGCAACAGTTTATAAGGTCCTTTTAAGATGCGCAAAATCCAGCCTGTTTTCGATGTCACATCTGGTGGCGGCAACGCCTTTGGCGACCTGCCCGAATGGGACCTGACCCATCTATACCCTGCCGAAGACAGCCCAGAGCTGCTGCAAGACATGGATTGGCTGGAAAATGCCTGTGCGGAATTTGCGTCCGATTACGAAGGCAAGTTGGCCGATCTGGATGCCAATGGGCTGCTGGGGGCCGTGCAAAGATACGAGGCGATTGACGTGATCGCGGGGCGCATCATGTCCTTTGCAGGTTTGCGTTATTACCAAATCACAACCGACAGTGACCGCGCAAAATTTTTGGCAGATACGCAAGACAAGATTACAGCTTACACAACGCCACTGGTCTTTTATGGCCTTGAATTCAACCGGTTAGACGACGCGCAGCTGTCGGCCATGCTGGACGCCAATGCGGATCTTGCCCGCTACAAACCCGTGTTTGACCGGATGCGCGCGATGAAGCCTTACCAGCTGTCCGACGAGCTGGAAAAATTTCTGCACGATCAGTCGACCGTGGGGTCCGCCGCGTGGAACCGGCTGTTTGATGAAACCATGGCTGGGCTAGAATTCGATGTTGATGGCGAAGCGCTCAATCTTGAATCCACGCTCAACCTATTGACGGACCAAGACCGCGCCAAACGAGAGGCTGCGTCCCACGCATTGGCCGCCGTTTTCCAAGAGAACATCAAAATCTTTGCCCGCGTGCACAACACATTGGCCAAGGAAAAAGAGATCGAAGACCGCTGGCGCAAAATGCCAACGCCGCAGACGGGTCGCCATCTGTCCAACCACGTCGAGGCAGAAGTGGTCGAGGCCCTGCGCAATGCCGTCGTCGCCGCCTACCCGCGTCTGTCGCATCGGTATTACGCATTAAAAGCCAAGTGGTTAGCGCTCGATCGCATGGAAACATGGGACCGTAACGCACCGCTTCCAATGGAAAGCACGCGCAGCGTGTCATGGGCCGAAGCCGAAAAAACGGTTATGGACGCCTATGCCGATTTCGCCCCAGAAATGGCCGAGATCGCAAAGCCGTTCTTTACCGAAGGCTGGATCGACGCGGGCGTGAAACCGGGCAAAGCACCGGGCGCATTCGCGCACCCGACCGTGACGACCGTGCACCCTTATGTGATGCTTAACTATTTGGGCAAACCGCGCGACGTGATGACATTGGCCCATGAGTTGGGCCATGGCGTGCATCAGGTTCTGGCCGCCGAACAGGGTGAACTTCTGTCATCCACTCCGCTGACCTTGGCCGAAACCGCATCCGTGTTCGGTGAAATGCTGACATTCCAAAAGCTGCTCGAAGGGGCAGAGACCAAGGAAGAACGCAAGGTCCTGTTGGCCGGTAAGGTCGAAGACATGATTAATACGGTCGTGCGCCAAATCGCGTTTTACGACTTCGAATGCAAATTGCACGCCGCCCGCGCCCAAGGCGAACTGACGCCAGACGATATCAATGCGCTGTGGATGTCCGTACAGGCCGAAAGCCTTGGCGAAGTGTTCGATTACCAGCCTGGCTATGAAACCTTCTGGGCCTACATCCCGCACTTCGTGCATTCACCGTTCTACGTCTATGCCTATGCATTCGGCGACGGATTGGTAAACGCGCTTTATGCCGTCTACGCCGAGGGCGATCCTGACTTCAAAGAGAAATACTTTGATATGCTGCGCGCGGGCGGGTCCAAGCACCACACCGAATTGCTCGCACCTTTCGGGCTGGACGCATCCGACCCGAAATTCTGGGACAAAGGCCTGTCGATGATCGAAGGCATGATCGACGAATTAGAAGCGATGGAAGACTAAAATGCGCCGTGGATTGGGCTAGTCCAGCTCGGTCCACGGCCAAGGCTTCACTTCGGATGCTGCGGTTTGATACCGCAGCGCCTTGGCCACCCAAATGCCCATCGTCGTGCCAAATTCCGCCAGCTGTTCATTCGGCTGGCGTTTATTAAACAACATGATGATGAACTGGATCACGGCCAGCACCCAAAACAGGCTTTGTGCAAAACTTAAAAGGACGCCAACAATGATCATATTAATCAGGCGCATCCACATGCTTTCATAGTCGCTGTGATTATCGTCTTGGTCTGTCATTGTGTCTGTCCTGCAGCAAAAACCATATCCATCATCTCTTGTGTGCCACGAGAGAAGGACAGCGGGCAAGGGTAAGCCGAACCTGCGGTGGCCGATGCGACAAAATTTTCAACTTGCAGGACATATTGGTTCACCGCTGGCCAACGTTCGGTCACAACCCGTTTACCATCGTTTTCCAAAACCAACGTCGGCACATCATGCACGCCCGCGTTAAATGGGCAGGTCAGTGTCACGAATCCACTGTCGCCATGAAATGTAATCGTCTGACGTGGATGCATGCGGATCGACACCAAAGCATTCGCCGTAAATCCTTCAAAAGCCGCCGTTGAATTGGCAAATACATCGACGCCATTTTCAAACCGCAGATCGGCATGAGTGATCGCAACAGGTTCTTGCCCACTCACAAATCGGGTCGCACCAAAGGCATAAACCCCGATATCACGCAGCCCCCCGCCGCCAGTTTCCGCCCGATTACGAATGTCCCCAGCCGCGGCGGCGTTATTGAACGTAAACGTACAATCGACATGAACCAGCTTGCCAATCGCGCCGCCTTGGACCAACGCGCGGGCGCGCTCAAACTGCGGATGATGCACAATCATAAACGCCTCTGCACATAACTTTTCTGCCGTCGCCGCGTCCGCTTCGAGCAAATCGAAATCAGCGGCAACCATCGCAATAGGCTTTTCACACAAGACATGCTTGCCCGCAGCCAAGGCCTTGCGCGCCCAAGCAACATGCACATGGTTGGGCAGCGGAATATAGACCGCGTCAATGTCAGGATCGGCAAGCAAGGTTTCATAATCGTCAAACACGCGCAGGCGCGGCGCGAATTCTGAAAACGGTACTGCCTTAGCCGGATCAGATGTAGCAATGCCCGCCAGTTCGGCGCCACGTGCGGCATGAATGGCAGGCCCCATATGATTCAATGCAAAGCGCGATGCCCCTAGAATTCCCCAACGCATCTGATCCCCCCTGTATTGTTAAATCAACCTAACGCGGCAACGACGAAACATGCAATCACCCCTTCTTCTCGCCATAAAATACCTCTGCCGGAGGCATTGGGTTTTCAAACCCAACAAAAAAGGGCCCCGTAAAACGAGGCCCCTTTTCCAATTTCTAACCAATCAATGGGCCGTTGCCATCCCACGTTCCTTTGCCAGATCCTGCATCCGCTTTTGCAATTTCTCAAACGCGCGGACCTCAATTTGGCGAATACGTTCGCGGCTGACATTATACTGACCACTCAAATCTTCGAGCGTGATCGTTTCCTCGGCCAGACGGCGCTGCATCAGAATGTCCTTTTCGCGGTCATTCAGAACATCCATGGCTTCGGCCAAAAGCGCACGACGAACTTCCATCTCGTCATTGGCCTCATAATCGCTGGCGGTATTGACGCTTTCGTCTTCCAACCAGTCTTGCCATTGCGTGGCGCCTTCACCATCGGACCCAACAACTGCATTCAGCGACGCGTCACCACCGGACAAACGGCGGTTCATCGAAACAACTTCTTTTTCAGTCACGCCAAGATCGGTCGCAATGCGCGCCACGTTTTCGGGCCGTAAATCGCCTTCTTCCAATGCACCAATGCGGTTTTTTGCCTTGCGCAAATTGAAAAACAGCTTCTTTTGCGCCGATGTTGTGCCCAATTTGACCATGGACCATGACCGCAGCACATATTCCTGAATAGACGCACGGATCCACCACATGGCATAGGTTGCCAGACGGAAACCCTTTTCAGGATCGAATTTTTTGACGGCCTGCATCAGGCCGACATTGGCCTCTGAAATAACTTCAGCCTGCGGCAGTCCATAGCCGCGATAGCCCATCGCAATTTTCGCGGCAAGTCGCAGATGCGACGTCACCATTTTATGCGCAGCATCCGTATCTTCATGATCGACCCAGCGCTTTGCCAGCATATATTCTTCTTCCGGCTCAAGCATCGGAAACTTCCGAATGTCTTGCATATACCGGTTCAAGCCTTGTTCCGGTGACGGTGCGGGCAGATTTTTATAGTTACTCATGTGTCTTATCCCCTCCCAATGTTTAAAGGCTTAACATGGATATGGGTCTTGTTGGTTGTCGTTTCAAGACCGCGTATGTGTAATTCGTAAATCAAATATGAATACACAAACCCGAAGTTTGAAGGGCTATGTCAGTGCGATCACGCACATGGGATCGCAGATTTCAGCCCTCAACGCCAAGACCGCGCAAAAGCGCCGCCATATCAGCCGGCATCTCTGCCTCAAACTCTAGAAACGCGCCCGACACAGGATGTTCAAACCCCAATGTCGCCGCGTGCAACGCCTGCCTGCCAAATGCGTTTACTGCTGCAATGCCTGCTTCACCCACCGCCTTAGGTGACAGTTTACGCTTTCCGCCATAGGTCGGATCACCAATCAGGGAATGGCCACAATGGGCCATATGCACACGAATCTGATGTGTACGGCCGGTTTCCAACCAACATTCGATCAATGCGGCCACAGGCGGGGTCCCCAGCGGTTGCACAATGCGGGCACGAGTAACGGCATGGCGGCCAGTTGTAAACGACACCGCCTGACGCTGACGGTCCGTTTTATGGCGACCCAAGAACGTCTGAACCTTCAGAATATTGCTGGCTTCGAACGACGTGCCTTTAATGCCCCGTAACCGCGGGTCATTGGCCTCAGGCACACCATAGCAGACAGCCAAATAGCGCCGTTCAACTGTGTGATCGGCAAACTGTTTGGCCAAGCCATGATGGGCACGGTCCGATTTCGCTGCAACCAACAGGCCCGTCGTTTCCTTATCGATGCGGTGCACAATACCGGGGCGTTTCATGCCGCCAACACCAGACAGCGTTTCCCCGCAATGATGGATCAGAGCGTTCACCAATGTGCCATTGGGCGTTCCGGGTGCAGGATGCACAACCATACCCGATGGCTTATCAACAACGATCAAATCGTCGTCTTCATAAACAACTGTCAGCGGAATATCTTCTGGACCGATATGGCTTTCCTCGGCCACATCAACGGTTACAGCGATCTGCGCACCGGCTTCCACGCGAAACCGTGGGTCCGTGACGACCGTACCGTTAACCTGTACGGCGCCTGCCTCGATCAGTTTGGCCAACCGAGAGCGGGACAGCGATGCCTCTGCGGGAACGTCGCGACCTAACGCCTTATCCAACCGCGGCGGCGGCGCATCGGCAATTTCGAATGAAACGATTGTCTGACCCATGGGGACATCCTTTTGATCGGCATATCAACTCAGGGGGATTGTGGTACCGCCTCCCCGGCTCGAACGGGGGACCCCTGGTTCCACAAACCAGTGCTCTAACCAACTGAGCTAAGGCGGCATTGGGGTCGATTTAGCGGGATGCGGAATTGATTGCAAGGGCTTGTGGCGCAAAATTAGCAACCAGACTTGCCTTGTCCCCTACACGCGCGCTAGATCGGGTCATTCACAGCAAATGAGGTCCCTCAAATGGGTATCAACGATGAACGCGACGTAGAAGCAAATATGCAAATCGGCCCGACTGACGCAGGCATGGTGCGCATCTTTATCGAGGCTGGTGGTACGGAAATCCCAATGGATTTCGACCCCGAAGAAGCCGAAGAAATCGCCGAAGAAATCCGCGCCGCTGCCATGGCCGCCCGCGCAGTTAAATAACTCCTTTTTCCGGGCCTAAATATATCGGGGGTCTGGGGGCTGGCCCCCAGCCGATCGGTGAAGGCATCGCCTTCAGCGAAATCCAGTATCGCGCGCCACTTGGGCCCGCACGGCCGCATGCCGCGCAAATCTCAGCAGCATCTGTTTGCGTCGGGCGCCTGCCAATTTGGTTTCCGGCCCCAAGCGGATCACCTCGGCGTCATAACCATCCGCAATGATCAGCCCCGTGTCATCCGGCAGTAACTCTGTCGGAAAATCTTGATCAACCGCCCAGAAAAACCGATCGGCCCATTCCAAATATCCTTGCCATTTACTGTCAGACTGAAAATCCGCGCGTGAAGATTTGCATTCGATGATCCAAATTTCACCCTTTGGTCCGAGCGCCATGACATCCACACGCAAGCCACGGGTCGGGACCAGCTCTTCCACACTGACAAAATCTAACGTCCGCAAATGCCGTGCGACGCCGCGGGCAAGCAATTGTCCTGGCATAAGGGCTGTTGGGGTCAGATCATCTGGCATCCACCAAATATGAACAAACCATAAACATCGGTCAAGCCCCCTTGCCCAGCGCGGGATTGCGACCTATCTGATTGAGTGGCGGGTTTCTGCTCTTCTTGATCGCATAAGGGTTACATTCCAGTGGCCTTAAGCAATTCCGAGGGAGCTGGCTCTGTTTGGACCCTGGTTCATTTATCTGGCGCCCACCTGTACATACAGGTCCTCGGGAATAAATCCTTGAACGGTTGCTGCGGTTCCCGCCACCACAACCACACAGCCGCAGACCGGCGGGGGCCAGCCCCCACACTCCCGAGGTATTTTGGGCCAGAAGAAGCTAGGCCGACCGCGCCAACCCGACAAAGGCCAAACCGGAGGTCAGAAAGTTAAGACCAAGGAAAAGCCCGATGGCCCAAAGAGCTGTGCCGGGCAATCCGGCCAATAACATCACCCCAAGAATCAATGTGATCGCCCCGTTGAACCCCAGCCAGCCCCACCCCTTCTGTGGGCGGTGCTGTTTGGCCATGACCAATTCAAAGCCGCCTTGGATCAGAAACATAACGCCCATCAGTGCCGTCAGCCCAACAAGTCCGGTTAGCGCAAAAAACCCAAGATAGACCCCAAGCGCGATATGCATCACGGCAATCAGCCCCGACCAGATCGCCGATTGCCACCCTTTGGCTTGGAAAGCGTGGTAAAGTAGGGCCGCGCCGGTCAGTAGAAAAATCCAGCCCAAAAGCGCCTTCGCGGCGATAGAGAACACAAGTGGAAAGGCGATTGCCAAAACGCCGAGCGCGATCAGCACGTAGCCAACGTTGCGGAACCGCGTGCGGAACGTGCGCACTGCTTCCATGATATCGTTTTGTGGGGTTTGATCTGACATGATGCGCCTCTTTGTTGGGATGGTTTATCCTAACAAGCTGTGCCCAAACGTCAAAATGCCTCTGGCTGGGCGGCGCGGGCCATGTGATCAAGCACGGCGTTAACGAACTTCGGTTCTTTGCCATCGTGCGAAAACGCATCTGCAACTTGCACGAATTCCGCGATCACGACTTTGGGTGGTGTGTCTTTTTCCAACAATTCCGCGCCAGCTGCACGGAAGAGTGCCCGCCACGTCGGGTCGATCCGTGCAATCGGCCATTTCGCGACCAAGGCGCGGTCGGTCATTTGGTCGATCTCGGCTTGGTTATCAACGGCCTTATCCATCAACAGGCGGAATGTATCCACGTCGCCTTCTTGCATTTCAAAATCGTCGAATGCCTCACCGAAGCGGTGGTCTTCGAATTCGCGCATGATCTGGTCCACGGTCTGTTCTGACGCTTCCATCTGAAACAGGGCCTGCACCGCGAAATAGCGGGCCGCGGATTTCATTTTGCGCAATTGATTGTTCGAAATGGTCATGCTGTGGTCTTGCCGCCTTGCGCCAATAGGATTTCGGATGTGAACCCAACGCCAGTGTCGGGACGGCCCCACTTACGAGCCAATGCGATTAGGTGCAAGGCCGCAGCAGCAGCTCCCGCCCCTTTATTCATCTGCGCTGGATCGGCACGCTCCACGGCCTGAGCATGGTTTTCGACGGTTAAGATGCCGTTGCCAATACAAATGCCCTGCAGCCCCATTAATTGGATGGCGCGGCTGCTGTCATTACAAACCGTATCATAATGGGTCGTCGCCCCACGGATTACACAGCCAAGCGCGACGTAGCCGTCAAAGTTCGACATGCGTTCTGCAATCGCAATTGACGTTGGAATTTCCAGAGCGCCGGTCACGTCAATCAATTCATGCGTTCCGCCGGCAGCCTCGATTTCGGCAACCGCACCGGCAACCTGCATATCATAGATATCTTTGTAATATGGCGATGCAACAATCAGCAGTTTGACAGGTTTATCAAAGCTAGGCCGCGGAAGGATATAGTGGGATGAGCCAGCCATTAACCAATCTCCGAAATTTTCTGTGTACCAATGATTTCAAGACCATAAGCGTCGAGACCGACGACCTTTGGCTGCGGTGAGTTCGACAAAAGCGTGATCTGACTCAGTCCAAGACTGGACAGGATTTGCGCGCCGACGCCGTATTGGCGCAGCGTTTTCGGGGTTGCTTCGCCTTCGGGATCCAATTCCATATGGGTGTCGCGCAATAGCACAAGCACACCGCGCCCTTCGCATGCAATCAACTTCATCGCGTCGCCAAATTCGTTGCGGCGGCCAACGTCACCCGTGCCAACGATGTCCAGCATTGGGTCCATGCCATGCATGCGGGTTAGCACCGGCGCATCGGTTGTGATGTCACCTTTGATCAGTGCGATATGCTCGGCCCCTTGGGTTTCATCAGCGTAGATGCGCATTTCCCATTCGCCTCCAAACTCAGAGGTGATTTGTTCGGACTTACGCATGCGGATCAGGTTGTCGTGGCGGCGGCGATAGGCGATCAGATCGCTAATTGTGCCGATCTTCAGACCGTGAAGTTGTGCAAAACCAACAAGGTCAGGCAAACGCGCCATTTCGCCGTCTTCTTTCATGATCTCGCAGATGACGCCGGATGGGTTCAGACCAGCAAGACGCGAAATGTCGACGGCCGCCTCTGTATGGCCAGCACGGACCAACACGCCGCCATCGCGGGCGCGCAGCGGGAACACGTGGCCAGGCGTCGCGATGTCGGCTGCACCTTTGGACGCATCGATCGCCACCGAAACTGTGCGCGCACGGTCAGCGGCGGAAATACCGGTGGTAACGCCGTCGCGTGCCTCGATCGAAATGGTAAATGCGGTTTCATGACGCGAGGAGTTATTTGTCGCCATCAGCGGCAGACCGAGCGCGTCAATCCGGTCCGAAGGCAGTGTCAGACAGATCAAACCGCGACCGTGTTTGGCCATAAAATTGATCGCATCAGGCGTGGCCATTTGGGCGGGGATCACAAGATCGCCTTCGTTTTCGCGGTCCTCATGATCAACCAGCACAAACATGCGGCCGTTGCGAGCGTCATCAATGATGTCTTCGATTGGGCTAATGGCCTCGGCCCAGTCTGACTCTACCGGACCGGGGGTTTCGAAAATTTGTGTCATGGTGATCCCCGATGAATATTGCCCCTGCAATATCGCTTTGGCTGGGTGATGGAAAGGGGGCGTGGGTCAAGACCCACCCTACGCCGGCATGCTACTAAAACAAATGTTATGCGCGGATCGATGCAGGATTGGTTTCAATCCATCATACTTCAATCAAATTCACGCAAGCGCGCCACATAACGCGCCATGGTATCAATCTCGAGGTTGATCATATCGCCAACCTCAGCGTCGCCCCACGTTGTCACCGTCTTGGTATGCGCAATAATGTTCACACCGAACTCGCAACCATCAACCTCGTTCACGGTCAATGATGTGCCATTGAGGGCCACAGACCCTTTAGGCGCAATAAACTTGGCCAGTTCTTTTGGCGCGCGAAAGGTAAACCTTGTGCTATCACCCTCTTGGGCCATCGCCACAATCGTCGCGATCCCGTCCACGTGGCCCGACACAATATGGCCGCCCAACTCGTCGCCCAAACGCAATGCACGTTCCAGATTGATCCGGCGGCCCACTTGCCAGCCTTGAATACCAGTTAGCCCAACGCTTTCCGCTGAAATATCCACGTCGAACCAATTGCCGTCATCCGTGCCAAGCGCCACAACGGTCAAACAAACCCCGTCACAGGCAATCGACGCACCAAGATCGATGCCCGCGACATCATAATTTGTTCCTATTCGCGCGCGCAGATCACCACGTTGCTGCAAATCGCGCAAAGTGCCGATGTCAGATACAATTCCTGTAAACATGACGAAATCCTTTTGTGTTTCCCCTGATCTAACCCTCTCGCAACGGTCAATCAAGCAAGAGGCTTGTCATATTCTTGCCCGATAGCTGATGCATCTATATGCAAAACAAGAACCAAGGACGTCGAAACACCGTGATCAACCCGCTCAACCGCCGATTTATGTTCCTGCAAGGACCTCATGGCCCGTTTTTTCACAAGCTCGCAAAAATGTTGCGCACAGCTGGTGGTGACGTATGGCGCGTTGGGTTCAATGCAGGTGATCGCGCATTCTGGTTTGGCGGCAAGGGCTACATCCCGTTTCGCGATACGCTTGACGCTTGGCCGGACCGATTTGCCGAAATCGTAGCAGAGCACGATATCACAGACATTGTGCTATACGGCGACACCCGCCCGATCCACGCCGAAGCGATCAAAATCGCAAAGGCCAAAGGGCTGACAATCCATGTGTTCGAAGAAGGGTATATGCGTCCGTTTTGGGTCACCTATGAACGCGATGGCGCAAACGGGCATTCCAAACTGATGGACTTGACCGTTCCCGAAATGCAAACCGCGCTGGCGCTGTCAGATCTGGAAATCGCAGCCCCACCTGCCCATTGGGGCGATATGCGCCAGCATGTGTTTTATGGCGCGCTCTATCATTGGTTCGTACTATTTCGGAACGGACACTACCGCAAAATGGCGCGGCACCGCGAACTGCCCGTGCTGACGGAAACAATGTTATATACCAAGCGGTTGTTGCTGATGCCGTTCATCGCGCTCGACCGGAAAATCGCCAGTGCGCGCATTCGGCTGGGTGGGTTTCCTTATCACCTTGTTCTTATGCAGCTTGAACATGATGCCAGTTTTCAAAACCATTCGCCATTCTCGCGGATGTCAGAATTCATAGAGGTTGTGCTCGAGGGTTTCGCCGAAGGCACAGCACAGCACCACCACCTTGTTTTCAAGGCCCATCCGCTGGAAAATGGTCGGTCGCCGTTGCGCAAGATCATCCGCGAACAGGCTGCACAACATGGCATCGCGCACCGTGTGCACTATGTACGCGGCGGCAAGCTCGCCCGCCTGCTCGATCAGGCGCGCACGGCAGTCACCGTAAATTCCACCGCCGGCCAACAGGTCTTGTGGCGTGGCATCCCGCTGAAGGTGTTTGGCACGGCCGTTTACGCCAAACCCGAATTCGTATCCGAACAACCGGTTGCAGAGTTTTTCAAAAGCCCCGCTCGTCCAGATAGCAAAGCCTATAAGGATTATCGCCGGTTCTTGTTAGAAACCAGCCAAGTGCCTGGCGGGTTTTATGCCGCACGCGGGCGCAGACAGTTGATGCGCCAAGTCGTGGATATGATGCTTGCGGATCAAGATCCCTATGATGCGCTCAAATCTGGCAAAACGCCCCCACGCCAGCCCTTGCGGGTTTCAAAGTAGGCACCACTACACCTAGTGGGCTATTCACAAGGCGCGGCATACACGCAACACAAATTGTTGCGCCACAGGAAACATTCACACAGCAATCTAGCTTTTGTGACCGGATTCCCGCAACTTAAAAAGAAAAACCCGAGGCAGAACAAAAATAGGTCGAGGAGACCAGCAGTGATTTCTCTGACATTGCGCGTTGCAAAAGGCGCGGCTCTTGTGGTGAATCTTGGCCTTGTGGCCTCTTGTGGGTTGCCGCGTTCAGGGCCGAATAAGGCTGAAATTTTCTCTGGCTCTGTGATGGAGCAAGGCGATGCATTCGTTTTAACCGTGGATGACCGGATCAATCGGATCGCTGCCGTCACCCCCGCGTTAGACTTTTCCGAAGGCTTCAAAAATGCAGGCGTGCAGGGTTCTGATACGATCCGCGCAGGCGATGTGCTTGGCCTGACGATTTGGGAAAACGTCCAAAGCGGCCTTTTGGTGCCAGAAGGTCAGCGGGCGACCGTGCTTGAAGAAGTCCAAGTTGACGGATCGGGCTTTATTTTCGTGCCTTTCGCTGGCCGGATTAAGGCCGCTGGCAACACGCCAGAGGGTATCCGCCGGATCATCACCAACAAGCTTGAAGATCAGACACCTGATCCACAGGTCCAAGTCCGCCGCTTGGCGGGTGATGGCGCGACTGTATCCATCGTGGGTGCTGTCGGGGGCCAAGGTGTGTTCCCGATTGAACGCCCCACACGCACGCTCGCAGCAATGCTTGCCTCGGCGGGTGGCGTGTCGATCAACCCTGAGATCGCCCAAGTGACAGTTGTGCGCGGCAATCATACTGGAAAAATCTGGTTCGAGGACCTTTACGATCACCCGGGCCACGACATAGCGCTGCGCGCTGGCGACCGGATCATCGTGCAACAAGATACCCGTACATTCACCGCACTTGGTGCCACCGGAACCCAAAACCGCGTCACATTCGAAAGCCAAACGATTTCGGCGATCGAGGCGATTGCCCAAGTCGGCGGCCTGTCGTCCACTGTGGCTGATCCCACCGGTGTTTTTGTATTCCGCAACGAACCCGAAGCGATTGCACGGCAGTTGTTGAATCGTGAGGACATCGTGGGGACACAGCGCATGATCTATGTGCTCGACCTGACACAGCCAAACGGCATGTTTATGGCCCGCGATTTTGCCATCCGTGACGAAGACACGGTTTATGTGACCGAAGCACCGTTCACGCAGTTTAACAAGTCCATCGCGGCGGCAACAGGCACGCTGTCTGCTGCGACAAGCCTGAACACTGCAATCGGAAACTAAGCCTTATGGCCCATGACAAGATTGACGCCGCTGGGGAAACCTCGCGGCGTCTTTTCGTCTACAATGGTGGTTTTTTGACCAATGCGCGGGTGAAGCGGATTGTGAAGCTCGCTGGTTATGACATCAAGCTGGGCGCGCCCTCTGACGGGGATATGGTCGGTGTCTGGGGCCAATCGCCCACAGCCCCGCGTGGCGAAGCGGTTGCCGCGAAATCCGACACGCCAATCCTACGGGTCGAAGATGCGTTTATCCGGTCTGTGCGGACGGGCCGTGACGGCGATCCACCGATTGGTTTGCATCTGGACACCCGCGGCGTGCATTTTGATCCGAGCGTGCCATCTGATCTGGAATTGATCCTGCGTGATGATCCGCTCGACGACGCCGCCCTGCTGGCCCGTGCCCGCGACGGTATCGACGCGATGCGCCATCAGCATTTGTCGAAATACAACGCCTTTGATCCAGCCACGCCTGCCCCCGATGCAGGATATGTTCTTATCATCGACCAAACGCGTGGCGACGCCGCGATCAAGGCCAGCGGGGCCGACAGCAACACGTTCAAAGAAATGCTGTTTTACGCCCAAACCGAACATCCCAACGCACGGATCGTCATTAAAACACATCCCGAAACAACAGCGGGCCACCGCGACGGATACTATTCCGACGCGGACGTGACCGACCGGGTCAGCCTCTTTGATACGCCCATTTCCCCCTATGCGTTGTTTGAGGGCGCCATCGCCGTTTACACCGTGAGCAGCCAAATGGGTTTCGAAGCGATCCTGACAGGCCATCGCCCCGTTGTGTTTGGACAGCCGTTTTATATCGGCTGGGGCCTAAGTGATGACCGCAATCCGCTCGACCGGCGGCAGCGCAAACTGACCAGAAATCAACTGTTTGCAGCCGCGATGCTGATCTACCCCAAATGGTATGATCCGTTTCATGACCGGCTTTGTAGCTTTGAAGAAGCCTGCGCCACGGTCGGTGCCGCCGCGCGTGCATGGCGCGACGATCATCGCGGCTGGGACGCCCATGGGATGCGGCTTTGGAAACGCAAACCGCTGCAAAAATTCTTTGGCCGCTATGCGCCTGTTGCCTTCACCGACAAAGCAGGCACACGCCCGCAAATGGTTTGGGCTGGCAAAGTCACCCCGCAACAGCAAGCGCAAGGTGTCACATGCGTCGAGGATGGGTTTATCCGGTCCAAAGGGCTTGGCGCAGATCTGATCGCCCCGATGTCCTTGGTTCTGGACGATCTGGGTATCTATTATGATCCAACACGTCCCAGCCGATTGGAAGAGTTGATTGCGCAGTCTGTAACTTTGCCAAGCGGGGCAACTGAGCGCGCCGAAAACCTGATCGCCAGCTTGATCGAGAACAAATTAAACAAATATAACCTCGACGGTGCGGCATTGGATTATTTGCCTAAAGGGCGGCGTATCCTTGTGCCTGGACAGGTAGAGGATGATGCCTCGATCCGTTTGGGCGCTAGTGAGGTCTGTACAAATGCAGGGCTGTTGAGGGCCGTGCGCGCCGCCAATCCCGCGGCCATCATCATCTATAAACCCCACCCTGATGTAGAAGCAGAGTTGCGCAATGGCGATATTGGCGATGCAGCAGATTTAGCCGATGTCATCGCCAGCCACGCCGACCCTATTGCGCTTTTGGAACAAGTGGATGAGGTATGGACCATGACGTCATTGTTGGGATTTGAAGCGCTATTGCGCGGCGTCAAAGTCACCTGTCTGGGCAGCCCGTTTTATGCCGGATGGGGCCTGACTGATGATCGGGCTATGCCATTGGAACGGCGCGAAGCGCAACCCAGCCTAGTCCAGCTCGCACATGCCGTGTTGATCGACTATCCGCGTTATTATGATCCGAAAACAGGCCGGCCCTGCCCTGTCGAAGTTGTGGTGGACCGTTTAGCAACCGGCGACATTCCGAAAGCCGGAAAGTTCAACCGCTTGACTGCAAAACTACAAGGTATTTTCGCCAGCTTCAATCATTTGTGGCGATGATGGGTTAATACCCATCCTACATCTTCACGGCCTAAACAGCCGTCCAGCGGTGCATGATATCGGGTCCGATACGGCAGACATCAGCCAGTTCAAACCGTGGCGCATCCGGTAGTGCAGCAACACCAAGCCCCGCCAATGATGGCGTTCCGTCCGCCCCAATGACACATCCCGCGTGAAAAACCACGAGATCGTCAACCAGTCCAGCCTTCAGCAGTGACGCCGCCAATCCACCGCCGCCTTCACAAAAAACACGTGTGATCCCCCGTGCAGCAATGGCTTTCATTGCTGCAGCCATTTCGATACCGCCATCACGCAACGGGCAGGCGATACTCGTGGCCCAATCGGGCGCAGCCGTGTCGGGGCCATGGCAATGCCAAACAGGGGCGGACGTGGATTGCAGGTTGGGCGCATCAAGCGGACTGTCGGATACAACGATCCGCACAGGTTGGCGTTCAATTCCAAGCCCGCGCACGTTCAGCGTTGGATCATCAGCGCGCACCGTGCCACCGCCAACCATCACCGCATCATGACGGGCGCGCATCATATGCACCGCTCGTCGCGCCTCAGATCCGGTGATCCACTGGCTTTCACCTGTCGAGGTTGCGATACGCCCATCAAGGGTGCTCGCCACTTTTAGTGTTAAAAATGGCCGATCCTTGGTCAATCGTGCAAAAAATCCCGCATGATCCGCATCAGCCTGCGCCTGACATGTACCGACATCAACAGCGACACCTGCGTCGCGCAACATCGCGATACCACGCCCCGCGACGCGCGGATCAGGATCAGTCGTCGCAATCACAACACGGGTCACCCCAGCATCGATCAATGCCTGCGCACATGGGCCGGTTTGACCGGTATGGGAACAGGGTTCCAATGTCACATAGGCCGTCGCACAGCGTGCATCGCCGGCTTGGGCCAACGCCACAACCTCGGCATGGGGCCGCCCGCCATCAGCGGTGCGCCCCCGTCCTAGGATTTTGCCACTGCGCACCAAAACACAGCCGACCGCAGGGTTGGGCCAAACACGGCCCATCCCGCGCTTGCCCAACGACAGGGCCAGCTGCATAAAGCGGTGATCAATCGTCGTCTGGTTTTGCATCCGGACGCAATTCGCTGACGAATTTATCGAAATCATCTGCGGCTTGGAAGTTCTTGTAAACACTCGCAAAACGCACATAGGCGACAGTATCAATCCGCGCGAGGCTTTCCATGACAATCTCGCCGATGGCTTTGGATTCGATGTCTGTTTCGCCCATGCTTTCTAGCCTGCGTACGATACCGCTGATCATCTGATCCATGCGCTCTGGCTCTACGGGACGCTTTTGTAGACTGATCCGGATAGAACGCTCTAGCTTATCGCGGTCGAAATCTTCGCGACGGCCATTGGATTTGATGACAACCAGATCACGCAACTGAACGCGTTCATAGGTGGTGAAACGTCCGCCACAGGCGGGGCAAAAACGACGACGCCGAATGGCGACATGGTCTTCGGCTGGTCGGGAATCTTTGACTTGTGTGTCAACGTTTCCGCAAAAGGGGCAACGCATAGGGCCTGTCCTTGTTTTTATTATACTGCCAGATGTGGGTATTTTCCCACTTATCCACAGGCACTATAGGACCCTTGGCAGGGTTTGGGTAGCCGGATTTGTCAGACACTAAATGGTGTGTCCGTTCGGACTCACTTCGCGCTGGTCATCATGGCGAGCACACGGCGCGTATGCGGTGCATCACGATGTTCGAAAAGATAGATTCCTTGCCATGTTCCAAGCTGCAATCGACCATTCACAACAGGAATACACAAATGGGTCGGCATCATCGCAGCCTTAATATGCGCAGGCATATCGTCGGGGCCTTCGTAGGTGTGGGTCAAATAGGACATGCTGGGGTCCGTCGTCGGCGGGACCAAACGTGCAAAGAAATTCTGCAAATCGGTCTGTACTTCGGGGTCGGCGTTTTCTTGGATCAGAAGACTGCAAGATGTGTGTTGTACGAATAGCGTCAGAACACCTGTGCCCGACACGAGAACATGTCTGGTAAATTCATATAGACCCGCACCATGTGTCGATATTTCAATCTCTTGCATGGATCAGCGGAACATGTCCCGGCCTTGCTGATCGATGACCTGTTTTGCTTTGCGCAGTGACACATCGTTTGCCTGCTCGATATCGTCCAAGACATCGGCTCGGATCAAATCATGCACAAGCGTTTCGCCATCCACGTCCAGCTCGATCCGCGCAGCAAGGCGGTATTTGCCACCAGCAGGCTGGGGCGTTACGAAGATGCGGTATCCGTTGTAGTCTTCGGCGGTAGGCTCGGCGGGTGCACCGCCGAACAAGCGCTTGAACCAAGACATAATTATTGATCCAAGAAGCTACGCAGTTTGCGTGACCGGCTTGGATGCTTGAGCTTGCGCAGCGCTTTCGCCTCGATCTGACGGATACGTTCGCGCGTCACGCTAAACTGCTGGCCGACTTCTTCCAAGGTGTGGTCGGTATTCATACCGATACCAAAGCGCATGCGCAGCACACGTTCTTCCCGTGGGGTCAGGGATGCCAGCACGCGTGTCGTGGTTTCTTTCAGGTTTTCCTGAATAGCGGAATCCAACGGCAAGATCGCGTTCTTGTCTTCGATGAAATCGCCCAATTGGCTGTCTTCTTCGTCGCCGATTGGCGTTTCCAAGGAAATCGGCTCCTTGGCGATCTTCATCACCTTGCGGACTTTTTCCAAAGGCATCTGCAGTTTTTCTGCCAATTCCTCTGGTGTGGGTTCGCGGCCAATTTCGTGCAGCATCTGGCGACCAGTGCGGACCAGTTTGTTGATCGTTTCGATCATGTGGACCGGAATACGGATCGTACGGGCCTGATCAGCGATAGAGCGGGTGATCGCCTGACGGATCCACCATGTCGCATAGGTCGAGAATTTATAGCCACGACGATATTCGAATTTATCAACGGCCTTCATCAAGCCGATGTTACCTTCTTGAATAAGATCAAGGAATTGCAGGCCGCGGTTCGTATATTTCTTCGCGATTGAAATCACGAGACGCAGGTTCGCCTCGACCATTTCTTTCTTGGCCTGACGGGCTTCTTTTTCGCCCTTCTGAACCTGCTGAACGATGCGGCGAAATTCGTTGATATCGACACCGACGTATTGGCCAACTTGGGCCATATCGCCGCGCAATTCTTCGATCTTATCCGTTGAACGTTCGATCAACGCCTGCCAACCACGACCGGCCTTCTCGCCCATTTCAGCAAGCCAGTTTGGGTCCAACTCGCGGCCTTTGTATTCATCAATGAACTCACGACGGTTGATGCGGGCTTGGTCAGCCAGCTTTACCATGGCGCTGTCAATCGACATGATCCGGCGATTGATGCCGTAAAGCTGATCGATAAGCGCCTCGATCCGGTTATTATGCAGGTGAAGCGAGTTCACCAATTCCACAACTTCGGACCGCAGCTTCTGATACTTTTTCTCTTCTTTCTGAGAGAATGATGAATCCTCATTAAGGGTCGCGGACATCCGCGCATCTTGCATCTCTGACAGCTTGTTAAAGCCGCGCGCAATCACTTCTAACGTTTCCAAAACGCGTGGCTTTAGCGCAGCTTCCATCGCCGCGAGGGACATGTTGGCCTGATCTTCTTCATCGTCGTCATCGTCTTTGGCAATCGGGTTGCCGTCCGCATCCAGTTCCTGTGCTTTTTCAGCGGCAGGCGCAGCAGGTGCGGCACCGGGCACGACAACGGCGCCGGTGTCATTGCCATCTTCGTCCAGCTGATCGCCGAATGTGGTTTCAAGATCGATCACATCACGCAGCAAAATATCCTCTGACAAAAGTTCGTCACGCCAGATGGTAATCGCTTGGAATGTCAGCGGGCTTTCACACAGCCCCAAAATCATCGTGTTGCGGCCAGCCTCGATCCGCTTGGCAATCGCAATCTCGCCTTCGCGCGACAGCAATTCCACAGACCCCATTTCACGCAGATACATGCGTACTGGATCATCCGTGCGGTCCAGCTTTTCAGCCTCTGCGCCACCAAGGGTGACCTCACGAGAGCCCGCCACTGTCGCAACGTCGGTACCACCTTGAGGCTCTTCGGATTCTTCGGACTCTTCTTCTTCCGTCACCTGAATGCCCATTTCGGACAACATCGACATCACGTCTTCGATCTGGTCGGACGACACTTGTTCCGGCGGCAAAACCGCGTTCAGCTGATCATATGTGATGTACCCACGCTCGCGCGCGTCAGCGATCATTTTCTTGACCGCGGCTTGGGACATATCCAAGCTGATGTCACCGTCTTGATCGTGTTTACGATCGTCGTTGTCTTTCGCGGCCATGAGCGTGTCCCTCGCTAAAGTGATTCGGGTGATTCGGCTAAAGTCGAATCAATCCCGAATCGGGGTGATTCGCAAGCATAGCCGCGATAGTTTTTACATTCTGTTGCGCAGCCTAAGACTTAGGCTGATCGTCGTCTTTGCCAAGCCCGATCCGCGCGACCAAATCGTCAAATGCGCTGCGTTCGGCTTTCTTCATCAGAGCGCCATTGTCGCCCTTGTCATATTCCGCGCTGTCGTCGTTATCTTGCCGGATCGTCGTATCCACGGACGCAGCTGCCCGCGACAATCGCCACGTCAGCCCCTCGTCGGCGAGGCCAGCCATATCGTCCATTCCGTCGCTTAGCTCGCGCATATGTCCGCGTCGCGACATCAATTTCGTCAATTCTTCGGTCAGAGACTGGGTCGCAATCTCTACGTCTCCCGCCTTGCGTATCGCAGGTGTTAGACGCAAATGAGGGTTCCGCATCAGGTTTTCAAGTGCCTCATGCCCGATCTGTTCCGCAACAGCGCCCATCACATCATCCGCACCAGCATTTTGCAAAATTGCGGCGCGTAAATGGGCATGATCAGGATCCTGACACTCCATCCGTTCGACATCCGGCTCAAACCGGCCAATAACCGACGGGGTATGCAACAACGTCGCCAAGATCACGGCCTCTCGCAGATGATCCTGATCGGCCGCACCAGACCCGAGCGCGGATTGTTTGCTTGACGACACGGGCGATATCTCGCGCTGCCAAGGCTCTTGATTGCGCGACCACGCCTGTTTTGACCCACGTTTCGCCCCGCCTTGGGCAAGTTTTCGCGTGCTGAATAAATCCCAGCGCATCTGTTTAATCGCTTCGCCATAATGGCTACGGATTGAAGGGTCCGCGATCAGTTTTATCTTTTCGCGCAATACCTTATCCAAGGCGGCCTTGCGTTCAGGACTATCAAAAACCTTGCCATCCGTCTCGCGCCGCCACAGCAACTGAACCATCGGAATGGCATTATCCAGCAGCGTTTGCATCGCCTCCCGACCTTTGGCCTTGAGCACGTCATCAGGGTCCATGCCTTCCGGCATCAGCGCGAACCGTAACGACTGGCCTGCCTCCAACAATGGCAATGCGATATCAATAACACGCATCGCCGCGCGCAAACCTGCCGTATCACCATCCAGCGCGATAATCGGCTCTGGCGCGACGCGCCACAACAGGCGCAACTGATCCTCGGTAATCGCAGTGCCCAATGGCGCAACTGTGGCCCCGAACCCCGATTCCGACAGGGCAATGACATCCATATACCCTTCGGCCACGATCAATGGCTGGCCTTTGCCCGCTGCCTCGCGCGCAGGCCCGTGGTTATACAGGCTACGCCCTTTATCGAACAAAGGGGTTTCCGGAGAGTTTAAATATTTCGCGCGCGCATTCGGATCCATGGCACGGCCGCCCAGACCAATGGGCCGGCCACGTGCGTCGCGAATAGGAAAAATGATCCGCCCACGAAACCGATCATAAGGGCTACCACCGCGATCGCTTTCGGCGGCAAGGCCTGCTTCGATCACCAGCTTCGGATCAACACCCTTGTCAACCAAATGCGCCATCACACCGCCATTTGCGGGGGCAAAGCCAATGTCCCACCGGTCCAAAGACGTCGCATCAAACCCGCGCCGCGTCAAGTATTCGCGTGCCTCACCCGCCGCTCCGGTTTTCAACTGCAACCGATGCCACTGCACAGCCTGCTCCATCACGTCGGTCAACTGCGTGCGCTTATCGGCTTTTTCTTGGGCGCGTGGATCAGATTGGGGCACGGGCAGGCCCGCCTCGGCCGCCAAAATCTTGACCGCTTCCATGAAATCTACATTCTCGGTTTCGCGGACAAATGTAATCGCATCGCCTTTGGCATGGCAGCCAAAGCAGTAGTAAAACCCTTTGCGATCATCGACATGAAAGCTGGCGGACTTTTCCTGATGGAACGGGCACGGCGCCCATAGATCGCCTTTCCCCTGATTGGACTTGCGGGTATCCCACATGACCTTACGGCCTACGACCTGTCCTAATGACAGGCGGGTGCGCAACTCGTCTAAGAATCCGGGGGGCAAGCTCATGTGCGCATTATCGGCCCTTCCGAAACCAGAGTCGAGACATCAGCTTTTTCCGAGCTTAAATATGTCCGCCGGAGGCCCCGCGCGCGGCAATTGCCTGCCCCGCGGTGGTCAAATCATGGACCAATGTGCGCGCCATGGACCGCATGACCATCACGTCAAAGCATCCATCACCCAAACATGTGATATGCGCTGTCATATGCCCGACCATACTGCGCAATACCGTTCCTGCCGGCACTCGCAAATCCACAGGCACCAACCGCGCCAAAACATCCATCGCCCCTCCGGTGACGCGGACAACGGCCCATCCATCGGATTGGTCAGTGATGGCGGCGGGCATTTCAGGCAAGCTATCAGCAAAAACCATAATCTGATCCAATCCGAACCACATGGCAGATTGCGTGCGCTCCCTAACCGCTGGCCAAGCAACCCCCACCTTTTTCAGCGCGACAGCACATGCCTTTTCACCGCCCTTAAACGGTGAAACTGACCACATCGGCCCCGTCTCAATTTCGGTCAGCGTCATATTTCCAACTGTCACCGGCAATTGCCCAGCGCAGGGCGATTTTACTTTCAACTCAACCACGGACACGCCCTCCATCGGGATCAAAGAAAACGGGATCACAAACTTCGACTTGCGCATCCAATCCGCGCACATGGTCCACCATGCGGATTACCTCGCCATGGCGCGCGCGGCCATGGTTCAAAAATGCAAGCCCAAGGGACGACCCAAGGGTCGGCGAGAAACACACTGACGTGACATACCCCTGCCCGTTTTCGCGCACCGGCGCGGCGGTGCTATCAAACAAATGCGCGCCAGCGCTCAATTGCTTCACGGCACCGACAGGTTTTATGCCCACTAACTGGGCGCGCCCGTCGTCCAACATGCCAATGCGGCGCGACATGGCCTGACCGACGCAGTCTTTCTTCAGGCTCACCATGCGGTCCATGCCAATATCAAACGCCGTCACACGGCCATGAATTTCAGCATGGGTGATAAACCCTTTCTCAATGCGCAACACATTGAGCGCCTCCATCCCGTAAGCCCCGCCGCCCAGCGGCGCAGCCCGCTCTATCAACGCATCATAAACAGCCGCCCCGAACCGCGCCGGCACCGCCAATTCATAAGCCATCTCGCCGGAAAAAGAGATACGGAACAGCCGCGCAGCGACGCCGCCGACAGTTACATTCGTGCAGCCCATATAGGGCAAATCGTCAATCGGCGCATCAAGCAAACCATTGAGCAAGTCGCGTGATTTCGGACCCGCGACGCCAAATTGCGCCCATTGTTCCGTCACGCTGATCACGTGGGCATCAAGGTCAGGGCGCAGGACTTGCAGCACAAATTCCAAATGACGCATCACCAGCCCCGCCGCCGCGGTTGTTGTCGTCATCACATAATGGCTCTCGCCCAATCGGGCCGTCGTGCCGTCATCCAACACATGCCCGTCTTCGCGCAGCATAAGGCCATAGCGGACGCGCCCGACCTTCAGGGTCGAAAACGTATTGGCATAAACAAAATCCAACAGTGCAGCCGCATCAGGCCCCTGAATATCGATTTTGCCCAAGGTCGACACATCAACGATGCCCACCGCATTGCGCACCATATTGACCTCTCGGTCGCAAGATTGCCGCCAAGTCTTTTCGCCCGTCGCAGGGAAGTAGCTAGGCCGATACCAAAGCCCCGCCTCGATCATCGGCGCATTCGCCGCAACACTCGCATCATGGCTCGTCGTATACCGCTGCGGGGCAAAGCCCATCCCGGCGCCCCCTGCCCCCATTGCCGCAATCGGCACTGGTACGAACGGCGGACGGAAAGTCGTTGTGCCCGTTTCCGGTATCCCGCGCCCTGTCACATCGGCCAAAACCGCCAGCGCAACCACATTTGACGACTTACCCTGATCAGGCGCCATGCCTTGCGTGGTATAGCGTTTCATATGTTCGACAGACCGAAAATTCTCTTGCGCGGCAAGTTTGATGTCTTTGACATGCACGTCGTTTTGGAAATCGATCCACTTGCGACCCTTCCCTTCGACCGACCACACAGGCGTAATCTGGTAAGGTGTCGCGTCGGCGTCTGGTAGCTCGATAGCCACCGCCTTCATGCCAAGGTTCTTGACTGCCGCCTCGGCGATTTGTGCCGCATCGGCCAGACAACCCATTGTATCAAATACGCCATGACACGCCCCAGCCGTCACCATACCGGGCACGGCACCAGCAGAGGGTGTAAAGCTCGCGATCTTGTCGTCCCAGACAGGCCGCCCGTTCATATGGCAGGTCAGATGAACCGTCGGGTTCCAACCACCCGTTACGGCCAACAGGTCACAGTCAATCTGCTCCGCCACGCCATCACGTTCCACAGTCACTGACGTCAGGCCATGCCGTCCTTTGGTGCCGACCAACTTTGCCTGCGTGGCGTCAATTTCAGCGACAACATCAATGCCCGCCGCCGTAAGATCCCGCGCCGTGCGCGCCACATCAGCGGTGTTTCCATAGATAGCAACGCGCTGCCCAGCACTAACACCCCAACGATTGACATAAGCCCGCACGGCCCCTGCCATCATAATGCCTGGCCTGTCGTTGTTCGGAAACGCGATGCCGCGCTCTAATGCGCCAGCACAAAGGATGCTGCGCTTTGCCACAATTCGCCAAAACGCGGATTTCAGACCATTGCGGTCAACCCGTTCATGGGCACCGAACGTGCCTTGATCATAGGCACCCGTTACGGTCGTGCGCGTCATGATCCGGACGTTTGGCATGGCGCGCAATTGCGCTTCCATCCCAGCGACCCAATCCATTGCGGGTGCGCCGTCGATTTCCTCGACCTCTGCCAATAAGCGCCCGCCGAGCACGGTGTCTTCCCCCGCAAGGATCACATCCGCCCCAGCCTGTGCGGCCACGAAAGCGGCCATTAGGCCCGCTGGCCCCGCGCCAATTACAAGCACATCACAAAACGCGAATGCCTTTTCATGGGTGTCCGTATCTGGTTTGCCAGATAGCCCGCCAAGCCCTGCTGTGCGGCGGATCACCGGCTCATAGAGATTTTCCCAAAACGCCTTGGGCCACATGAATGTCTTGTAATAAAACCCCGCCCCTAGAAACGGCGACGCCAGATCGTTCAACGCCATGATATCGTTTTTCAACGTGGGCCAAGCATTCTGGGAAAATGCCTCTAATCCCTCGTAAACTTCTTGTACGGTCGCGCGGACATTCGGCTCTGCCGCTGCGCCACTACCAATCGTCACAAGCGCGTTGGGCTCTTCTGATCCGGCAGACATAATACCACGCGGGCGGTGATATTTAAACGAGCGGGCCACCAGTTTGACATCATTGGCAATCAAAGCCGCAGCCAAAGTTTCGCCTGCAACGCCTTGATATGTCACACCATCAAAGGTGAACGGAACAGTTTTGACACTGCGCAACCTCATCTCGCGACCTCCCGTGCCAGTACGACATCGGCAATCTTATGCGTTACAGTATCGCGGGTCACGACCAACCACGCACCACAGCCTGCTTCATGATGCCATAAATCGCGAGTCATGCCCGCCGGATTATCGCGTAAATGCACGTAGTCGTCCCATGCATCGATCCCCGCATCACGCTCAGGTCGATCCAAGGCAACCGCATCGCCAACATAATAAAACTCGCGGCGATCCCGTTCACCACATATGGGGCATTTAAGTCGCATGGCCCTGCCTCGCTTTGTTCCAATTACGCATCATTAGTGCAAATTATGCTGGGCGCCGGTGCCCTCTTCATCCATTAAACCGATGCCATCACGGAACCGGTTCAACCGGAAACCAGCAGCAGGCGCATGATGCTGACCTGTCGCCAGCAAATGGGCAAAGGAATACCCCGATCCCGGCACCGCCTTGAACCCGCCATAGCACCACCCGCAATCCAAATAGAGTCCTTCGATATGGGTCTTATCAATGATTGGACTGCCGTCGGGTGTCATATCCATGATCCCACCCCATGACCGTAGCACGCGTGCCTTACCGATCATCGGCATCAAGGTCATCGCGGCCTCCATCACGTGTTCTTTCATCGGCAGATTGCCCCGCGCTGCATAGGACGCATAAAAATCCAGATCGCCGCCAAAAACGAGACCACCTTTATCAGATTGGCTGATATAAAAATGCCCCATGCCAAAGCTTACAACGTGGTCGACAACCGGCTTCAACCCTTCGGTGACAAAGGCTTGCAGCACATGGCTTTCAATTGGCAATCGCATCCCCGCCATGGCCGCGACCTGCCCAGACCGGCCAGCCGTGACAATCGCAACCTTCTTGGCGCGGATGGCACCGCGCGTTGTTTGCACGCCTTTGACAACACCCGCGTCGATATCAATGCCAGTCACCTCGCAGTTCTGGATCAGATCAACACCGCGCTGATCGGCCCCGCGCGCATAACCCCAGGCCACAGCGTCATGGCGCGCCGTACCGCCACGGCGGTGAAGCAAACCGCCATAGATCGGGAAACGTCCATTATCGAAGTCCAGATAAGGCAAATGTTTGCGCACGCCAGCAACATCCAGCAGCTCCGCATCATCACCTTGGTTGACCATTGCGTTGCCGCGCCGAGCAAAAGCATCACGCTGACCGTCAGAATGGAATAGATTGATGATCCCACGTTGGGACATCATCGTGTTGTAATTGAGCTCTTGCTCCATGCCTTCCCACAACTCTAGGGAATGGGAATAGAATTCGGAATTACCGGGCAGAAAATAATTGGCGCGCACGATCGTGGTATTGCGGCCCACATTACCACCCCCAAGATAGCCCTTTTCCAAAACAGCGATATTGGTCAGCCCGTGTTCTTTGGCCAAATAGAACGCAGTGGACAACCCGTGACCGCCACCGCCAACAATGACAATGTCATATTCATCCTTGGGCTCAGGATTACGCCATTGCGGGGTCCAGCCCCGTTGGCCGAACAACCCTTCTTTGAGGACACGAAACCCCGAGAAACCCATTGCGAAATCCTTCGTTAGACCCGGACACGCTAGGCAAGCTTGGTAAAGATGAAAAGCCATCACAGCGCAGATTCAGCCAGATTTTCCGCCATATTAAGCTTGTTTTGGAAACAATGATGGTTCGAAGCAGTTCAAAGGCTGCAAATGCTGTCCAATCAGTCCAACAAAGCCAAGCTTTTGCCCTATTTCAGTCACAAGCAAATGGTCATTAGGACTTGGAATAATCCGCGCCAGCCATTGCTAATGGTCGCGCGCAAAAACAAGAGGCCGACAGTGATCGACACGACAAAACGCATACCAACGATGCGCCAAATCTTGGGCGCAAGACTACGTGCCTTCGGCCGCGACGAAGGTGGTGCGATCATCGCGATGACCTTGATTTTCTTTCTCACCATGCTTGTGCTTGGCGGCATTGCTGTTGACTTCATGCGTTTTGAATCGCGTCGTGCAATGCTGCAATCAACCGCAGATCGGGCAGTTCTGGCTGCGGCAAAAATTCCCGAAGGAAACCTTCCGGGCAGCTACGAATCCTTGGCAACCGCGCAAAAGGCAACTGTCGTCGACTATTTTGAAAAAAGCGGCTTTGGAGATTCTATCGTCGGTGAACCATCAACGGGGGTGATCGACGGCTATAACACAGTCAGCGTGGAATCGCGGTTCGAACTGGATTCGCTTTTCATTGATATGCTGGGCATCGACACAATTTCGGCCCCTGCAGCGTCTACCGCGCTCGAAGGTGTATCAGATATCGAAATCTCTCTTGTCGTCGATATTTCGGGATCGATGGCATATTCTCCATTCCTGCGACAGAGACCAGTCCTGCGACCACCCGGATTGCGGCATTGCGGTCCGCTGCAACCAAATTTGTCGAAAACATGCTGGTCGAGAAATATGAAGACAAAATCTCAATCTCGCTCGTGCCCTACACGGAACAAGTGAATATCGGGCCGACGTTAATGTCGGAACTGAACATCACAAAAATGCATGACTTTTCTCATTGTGTAGATTTTGAGGACTCTGACTTTAACTCCCTCGCAATTTCAACGACTTATGAATATGAACACATGCAAAATTGGCAGTGGAACGGTGCGAAGTCTGGAGAGTATTCTAATTCAACGAGTTCTCCGATCTGTCCCCGCGAATCTTACGAACGGATCATTCCGCTTTCCCAAAACGAAACCCAACTTGTTGCGGCCATTAGCCAGCTGACGCCGCGGGCTGGTACGTCGATCTTCCTAGGGCTCAAATGGGGCTTGGCCTTACTTGACCCATCCATGCGTGGACCACTTGCGCCTCAACTTGATGGGACACCATTCGCGGGCCGACCTGCTGAATACAATCTGACAGGCACCGCATTGGATACGCGCAAGATCATTGTATTGATGACAGACGGTCAAAACGATGTGTCGAACCGGCTGTATCCGGAATACGCCAGCACGCCAAGCCATTTTGCACATTGGGACCTGATGAACTGGAGTTATCATAGAAGCCAGCTCGCAGGCGGCTCATCGCTTAGCAGTTGGTACTATCAGAAATACAACAACTCGACCGGCAACGCCCTCATGCAACAGCTGTGCAGCCTCGCCAAGGCCCAAGACGTGATCATCTACGCGGTAGCGGTGGATGCCACCTCGGACGGCATCACACAAATGAACAATTGCGCCTCTTCTAGCGCGCATTTCTACAATGCGACGGGCAACGACCTTGATGGGATTTTCACATCCATCGCCCGCCAGATTTCCGAACTGAGACTGTCCCAATGATGTTGTTTAAACACAAAATTGCCCGTGCGATCCGGTCATTCGTCACTCAGAACGACGGCTCAGCCTCGGCCGAGGTGGCACTTTTACTACCCGCCTTCATGTTCATTTTTATGATGTCATTTGATGCGGGGCGGATTTCGCTGAACCATGTGATGCTGGAACGCGGTGTCGATTTAACTGTGCGCCAAATCCAAATCGGCAACATGACAGACCCTACGTTGGAAAACATCAAACAAGAAATTTGCGACAACGCGCGAATTATTCCCGATTGCACAGGCAGTTTGCAGATCGAAATGATCGTGATGGACATGCGCAATTGGGACGAAGATGCGATTGCTGGCACGGCTCGCTGTATCGACAGGAACCAAGACGTTCAGCCAGCCGTGAGTTTCACCAACGGCGGCAACAATCAATTGATGGTTCTGCGCGTGTGCAGCTTGTTTGACCCCGAATTGCCGGGCGGTGCCTTAGGGCGCCAAATGGCCGAAAATAGTGGTCTAGGTGGCTATGCGCTTTCTGCTTCCGCTGCCTTTGTGATGGAACCATTCCAATGACAATATATCAAAAAATCACGGCGAAGCTACGCCAGTTCCGCGAGGATAACTCTGGTTGGGTTGCCTTAGAATTTATCATCATGATCCCGCTGTTGTTTTGGACGATCCTTGCACCGCTTCAGTATTTTGATGCATTTCGCGCCGAATTGATCAGCACCAAGGCCACCCTGACCGTCGCCGATATGCTGAGCCGCGAAACAAGCGATGTCGACTATGAATACTTAAGCAGCGCGAAAAGTCTGCTGCAGTTTCTGTCCAACTCTGACGGAGAGTCGTATCTGCGTGTCACCTTTTTTTCATGGGACGATGACGATGAGGAATACGAAATAACTTGGTCCCGCCGCGAAGGCCTATATGTGGAACATTCAAACGATTCCTTGAATGCGATGGCAAACAAATTGCCGATTCTCGCAAACGCCGAGACTGCGATTTTGGTAGAAACATGGACCAACTACGAACCAAGTATCCGTTTTGGTCCGAGCATGGGCGTGATGCGGGCCGCTGGACTGCAACCTGTGGAATTTAGCCACCACGTCGTAACAAGCCCGCGCTTTGCGACCTCTGTTTGTTGGAACAATACGCCAGAGAATATTGACACGCGCTTGTGCTAAGCACGGTCACGCTGCGCAATCCGCATGGCGATCTTTTCGGCCATAAATTTGGCGGGACCTGCTGACGTTGTGCCGCCAACGCCGACCCGCTTGCCCATGCGCCACCACATTCCCGGCACCCAGGCCCGCGATTTGCGTCCATTTAGCACCAACGTAAAACCGTTTGATGGTTTCAACGCAAATGCCCCGCGTTCAACCGTCACCACATCATCTAATGCAGCCAAAACGCGCCCCTTGCTGTCGCGAATTTCGGTTTCTGTCATTTCGATCTCGATCATCGTCGCGCGTCGCAACCGTTCTGCAACAATCAACGCAATCACGCCAAACGCCAACAAGAACACCAGCCCCGCAACCGCAGGCGGCCGGATCAACGCCACATAAATCAGCAAGCCACCCAGCCCATAAAGAACGCCGCAGGCAAAGAGGCGTCGCACGGACGACGCGCCAAAGCGGAAAATGACACCGTTTTCATCAGGTTCTAGCATAGTTTGCGCTCCTTTTGACGCCATGCCTAGCCGCCAAAATTCCGCAAGACCAGCCTTATCTGGGCGGCACGACCTCGTAGCCAGGCTCTTCGGGTTCGTCGTCAATTAGATCGTCGGGGAAGCCCGGTGCGCGAATATCCAACCCTGTTGGCTCTTCCAGCCTGCGAATGATCTCGTCCGATTGCGCCCTTTCGCCGTAACGCGCGATGCCATCGTCAAAGATCGACACGATCAACGGGCTGATTTCCAAGGGGATGCCGTGGGTGTCGGCGATCTTTTGAAACAACCCGATGTCCTTTTTCACCAAATCCATCGTGAAATTCACATTACGCGACCCGTTTAAGATCACTTGGCTTTCGGTTTCATGGGCAAACGACGTTCCTGATGAAATCTTAAACGCCTCATAGGTCACGCCCAAATCAATGCCCGCGGCCTTCATCGTGACAAGGGCCTCGCATACCGACAAAAGGTTTGTCGTGGCCAGATAATTGGTCGCGACTTTCAAGATCGACGCGGACCCGACTGGCCCTGTGTGCAAAACCCGCCGCCCCAAGGTCGTCAGCAGCGGTAACATGCGTTCAAACGTCTCGCGCTCGCAGCCCGCGAAAATACTGATGTTGCCCGTGTCTGCTCGGTGGCATCCGCCCGAAACGGGACAATCGACCGCTGCACCGCCCTTAGCGATCACCGCTTCGGCCAAGCGCGTGACCTCGCCCGCGTCTGTTGTCGACATTTCCATCCAGATTTTACCTGCGACAACCTCTGGCAACATCTGGCTAACGACCGCCTCGCAGGCTTGTGGGCTAGGTAAACAAGTGATCACCGCCTCGCAGGTTTGCATCAAATTTGCAGGGCTTTTACCATCCTTTGCGCCCCGATTGACAAAATCAGATACAAAATCTGCATTCAGATCATGCACATAAAGGTCATGCCCATTGCGCAGCAAGCTGCCCGCTAGCTTCGCCCCGACATTCCCAAGACCGACAAATCCGATTTTCATGGCATTCTCCAACCTGCTATTTCGGATCACGCTAAGATGCACAGGCGACATGTCTTTGTTGAAAGCGACCAATCGCTGATCTGTGCCGGATAAACTTGCACATTCCCCCCAGCCCCCACTAAACTAGGACCAGCAACTGCAAGGTCGTCGTTCATGCGTTTTATTCTAATTCTTGCCCTGACCGGCGTGACGGCTTGCACATCATTTCCCGATCTGGACGCACAAATCGACGCGAACGCGCGCGACGCAACCTATCCGACGTTGCAACCCCTCGCACCGGTGCTGGCCAAAGCGGCCAACGCGCAATCGCATGGGCAAATCACGCCCGCCTCAGAGGCGGCGTTCGACGATCGCATCGCACGGCTACGCACCAAATCCGCTGCGCTTCGTGGCCCAATTATTGATAGCGTCACGCGCGCGCGCATGCGGCGCGGCGTTGCAGTGCCCGCCGCAATTCGCTAGACCCTGCGCAACGTCACTCACACTCTGGAATCGTATCTTATGACTGAACCGCTCCGCCTTGGAATTGCTGGCCTTGGAACTGTGGGCGTGGGCATTGTGCGCATCGTCCAGAAACACCGTGAATTGCTCGAGGCGCGCGCTGGCCGTCCTATCGTGATCAGCGCCGTATCCGCGCGTTCTAAAACGAAAAACCGCGATGTGGATCTGTCCGACTACGCGTGGGAAGACGATCCTGTGTCCTTGGCCAAACGCGACGACATTGATGTATTCATCGAGGTTATGGGCGGCCACGAAGGCCCCGCCAAAGACGCAACAGAGGCGGCAATCGCCAGCGGCAAGGATGTGGTCAGCGCGAATAAGGCGCTTTTGGCTCATTACGGTCAAGCGCTCGCTGAATCCGCCGAAGAATCCGGTCGCGTGATCCGTTTCGAGGCCGCAGTAGCGGGTGGCATCCCAGTCGTCAAAGCCCTGACCGAAGGGCTGGCTGCCAATGAAATCACCCGCGTCATGGGGGTGATGAACGGGTCGTGCAACTACATCCTGACCCGCATGGAAAACGACGGCATGAGCTATGAAGAGGTATTCGATGCCGCCAACCAGCTTGGCTATCTCGAAGCCGATCCAGAACTTGACGTGGGCGGTATTGATGCAGGCCATAAACTTGCGCTGCTGGCATCCATCGCATTTGGCACACAAGTCGATTTTGATGCGGTTGTGCTCGAAGGCATCGGGTCCGTCACCATTGAAGATATCAACCAAGCCGCCGATATGGGCTATAAAATCAAGCTGTTAGGTGTCGCACAGATGACGGGGCGCGGTCTGGAACAGCGCATGTCCCCCTGCCTTGTGCCCGACACATCGCCACTGGGTCAGCTGCAAGGCGGCACCAATATGGTCGTGTTAGAAGGTGACAGTGTCGAACAAGTTGTACTGCGCGGTCCGGGCGCGGGTATGGGGCCGACGGCCTCTGCTGTGATGGGCGATGTGATGGATATCGCACGCGGCACGCGACTGTCCACATTCGGCCAGCCCGCCAATACATTGCGCAAGGCGCGGGCCGCGACGGCAGCTGTTTCTGCGCCCTATTACTTGCGCCTGCAACTGCTTGATAAACCCGGTGCATTGGCCAAGGTCGCCACCGTTTTGGGCGACGCGGGCATTTCCATCGACCGGATGCGCCAATACGATCATTCCGAAACCACGGCGCCTGTGCTGATTGTGACCCACAAAACCACGCCATCGGCATTACAAGAAGCGATTGCAGGTTTTAACAGCACCAATGTCGTATCAGGTCCGCCTGTCGCAATCCGGATCGAAGCGGTTTAAGCTTCGCGCAGAATTTTTTCCATTTTCTTTCCCTTGGCAAGCTCATCCACGAGCTTGTCGAGGTAGCGCACCTTTTGCACCAACGGCTCTTCGATGTCTTCAACGCGGTAACCGCAGATCACACCTTTGATCATATGGGCATTGGGATGCAGGGCGGCCTGATCGAAGAAATCTTCGAAATTGGTCTGCTCCGCGATCAACCTATCAATATCCGCGCCATCAAAACCGGTGAGCCATGTAATCACGGTATCAAGCTCTGATTTGCTGCGCTGCTTGCGTTCCACCTTTTGGACATACATCGGGTAAATATCCGCAAAAGACATTTTTGCGAAGGTGTCCACGGTTGCTTTACGGTTGGCCATTTTTCGCCCCTTTCAAATTGTCACGCTATCCTAACGATGAATTCGAACTTGAATAGCAAACTGTCGTGTTAATTCGCGTCAGGTCATATATGGTGGCGCCCAATGACACAGACACCACATACACCCGCATTCTTGAATATTGACACCTCTGCCACGGGCCGCCGATGGGTCGGACCATCTGTGGAAGAAGACCGGCTGGCAGAAGCCATGACCCAAGCAACCGCCCTGCCCGCAGCCCTATGCCGAACATTGGTGAAACGCGGTGTGACGGCGGATGGGGCGGAAGCCTTCCTCGCCCCGACCCTGCGGGACCTGCTGCCCGACCCGCATGAGCTGCGCGATATGGAAAAGGCGGCTACGCGTTTTCTGCAAGCCGTGAAAGCCCGCGAAAAGATCGCTATTTTCGCGGATTACGATGTGGATGGCGGCACCTCTGCGGCGCAACTTATTTGCTGGCTGCGCGGTTTGGGGCTTGCCGCGACCCTTTATATCCCCGACCGCATCGACGAAGGTTATGGGCCCAATGACGAGGCAATGTCAGCCCTCGCCCGCGATCATGATCTTATCATCTGTGTCGATTGCGGCACCTTATCACACGGACCAATCGCGGCAGCTGTTGGGGCGGATGTGATTGTGCTTGATCACCATTTGGGCGGCGAGACCTTGCCCGATTGCGTCGCCGTCGTGAACCCGAACCGACAAGACGAAGCCGGCGATCTTGGGCACCTATGTGCCGCGGGCGTCGTGTTCTTGATGTTGGTCGAGGCCAATCGCCAGATGAAGGCGGATGGGGCAAAAGGGCCGGACCTGATGGCAATGCTTGACCTTGTGGCCCTTGGCACCGTGGCCGATGTTGCCCCGTTAATCGGGGTAAACCGCGCGCTTGTCCGCCAAGGCCTGACAGTCATGGGCCGTCGTCAGCGGATCGGGATCACCGCGCTAGCCGATGTGGCGGGCATGAACGAGGCCCCCAATAGTTACCATCTTGGCTTTCTTTTGGGGCCACGGGTCAACGCGGGCGGTCGGATCGGCAAGGCCGATCTTGGCGCGCGCCTGCTGGCAACTGATGACCTGCGCGAGGCCGAAGCCATGGCCGCCAAACTGGACGAATTGAACACCGAACGGCGCGAGGTCGAATCCGCTGTACGCGACCTCGCGATTGAGCAAGCAGAGACACGGGGCACCGACGGGCCGCTGGTCTGGGCTGCTGGCAAAAACTGGCATCCCGGTGTTGTTGGAATTGTCGCGTCCCGCCTAAAAGAGGCTACTAACCGCCCCGCAGTGGTCATCGGTATCGACGAGGACGGACTGGGCAAAGGATCGGGTCGCTCTGTTTCGGGCATCGACCTTGGTGCCGCGATCCAACGGCTCGCCTCTGAAGGATTGTTGATCAAAGGTGGCGGACATAAAATGGCCGCTGGACTGTCCGTTGAGGCAGATAAACTAGAGCCGGCGATGGACCGGTTGGGCGAGCTTCTAGCCAAACAAGGAGCCGATAAAATCGGCCCCGCCGACCTGCGGCTTGATGGCGTCCTGATGCCCGGCGCGGCCACGGTTGAATTGGTACGGCAAATCGAACAGGCAGGCCCTTTTGGCGCCGGTGCCCCCGCCCCCCGGTTTGCGTTTCCTGATGTGCAGATTCTATTTGCGAAACAAGTTGGTGCAAACCATCTAAAACTGACCTTTGGCGACGGTTTAGGCGCGCGCATCGACGCGATCAGCTTTGGCGCGATGGACGGGCCATTGGGGCCGCTGTTAACTGGGCACAACGGCGCACGATTCCATTTGGCCGGACGGCTAGAAATTAACACATGGCAAGGTCGTCAATCCGTGCAATTGCGGCTCGAAGACGCGGCCCCAGCCGCCTAAGCCCTTATTTTATGGGGCCTTAAAAAAAAGCAGAGAACTTCTTCGATTTTTTGTAAAAACCTCTTGCCCTTACCCGCGCCTTTTCCTAAAAGCGCCCTACCAAGTGCGGTCCCTTCGTCTATCGGTTAGGACGCCAGGTTTTCAACCTGGAAAGAGGGGTTCGATTCCCCTAGGGACTGCCATGGTAACCCTCCTGAATGTTAGAATTTGCGCGATGACATGCAACGGCCATTGCCGTTTTGTCGGTTTCACCGTTAGGTATGCTGCAACTGATATACTGCGAATGGCGGCACAATGACCAAAACAATCCTTGTCTTAAACGGCCCGAACCTGAACCTGCTTGGGCAGCGTGAACCCGAAAAATATGGGCATAAGACATTGGCAGATGTCGAGGGCGAATTGCATGCACTTGCCCCTACATTGGATTTGACCGTTCTCGCGCAGCAGTCCAATTCGGAAGGCACGCTGATCGACATGATCCACAGCGCGCGCGAAACATGCGCAGGTATCATCATCAATGCGGGTGGATACACCCATACATCCGTGGCCATTTTGGATGCATTGAATGCGTTCGACGGCCCCGTGATCGAGCTGCATGTCACTGACATTCACGCACGCGAGGAATTCCGGCATCATTCCTATATTGCGATGCGCGCGGATGATGCGGTCGTGGGGCAAGGCACAGACGGCTATTGTCAGGCCCTGCGCCTTGTCGCGTCGATGATTTAACCCATTGATTGCAAACGCTTGAACAGCGACGAGGTATCCCAACGGTTGCCGCCCATTTTCTGGACGTCTTTATAAAACTGATCCACAAGAGCTGTCACAGGCAGGCTCGCGCCATTTTCATCAGCGGCATCCAGACAGATGCCCAGATCCTTGCGCATCCAATCGACAGCAAACCCGTGGTCAAACTCATCCGCCAGCATGGTCTCATAGCGGTTCGCCATTTGCCAGCTACCAGCTGCACCTTGGCTGATCACCTCGACAACCGCTGCACCGTCCAAACCAGCCTTGTCTGCGAAATGCAGCGCCTCTGACAGACCTTGCACCAAGCCAGCAATGGCAATCTGGTTGCACATTTTGGTCATCTGTCCTGCCCCGCTGTCACCAATCCGGCGGCAAAGCTTGGCATATTCATTGATGACCGGTTCTGCCGTGTCATATGCGGCTTGATCCCCACCGCACATCACAGACAATTGGCCATTTTCTGCGCCTGCCTGTCCGCCCGAAATCGGTGCGTCAACGAAAGCAAGTTCACGCGCTGCCGCTGCATCATATAGCGCGCGGGTCACCGACGCCGAAACCGTCGTGTGATCTACAAAAATGCTGCCCGCTTTCATGCCCTCAAACGCGCCATCCGGCCCGATACAAACGCCGCGCAAATCATCGTCATTGCCGACACAAGCCATGACCAAATCGGCCCCTTCAGCGGCCAGTTTTGGTGTCGCTGCAAAGGCGCCGCCATGCTGCGCGGCCCAAGCTTCGGCCTTGGACGTCGTGCGGTTATAGACCGTGACATCATGCCCTGCCGCCTGCAAATGCCCAGCCATTGGATAGCCCATTACACCGAGGCCCAAGAATGCGATTTTGGTCATTGTCTTCTCCTGTCAATCTGTTGGCCTACAGTTGCGAGAAGCGACAGGAATGGCAATGGTTATTGCCCGTTTCCCAAGCGTTCAAAACCTCAATCAAATCAACCGGGCCGTCATTTTTACGCATGTTGGCTCACAAATCGCCTCTGCGTGATGTCGTTATCAAGGGATTTGGTGCGGGCGGGGGGACTTGAACCCCCACGGGCATTCGCCCAACAGATTTTAAGTCTGGCGTGTCTACCATTCCACCACGCCCGCAACTGGCGCTGTCGTCTAAATCCGCTCTCAGACCCATATCGGTCCTGAAAACAATCTCGTCGTCGCAACGCCTTGTTCGGTATGCGTTTTACCACAGATACTCAAGGCTTATGCACTTCAATTCCCTCCGTTCAACAACGGAAGGCTACGCTATCTTTAAGCGGGCCAGCGCGGGGGTGCAATATGTTAGATGTCTGTTCCTGCAGGTTCTGTCACCAATGCGCGTTCTGCCAACCAAGGGTTCAGCGCCACTGCGCCCAGCAACGCCTCTTGCCCTTCTTCTGCGCGCCCCATGCCGATCAAGGTTAACGCCTTGCCCGACAGTGCCGCGATATGGGTCGGCATGAGGTCCAACGCCTTTTCCAAATCAACCAAGGCCGCAGGGTAATCGCGCCGCAGAAAACTGGCATAGGCCCGCTGATTGTAACCCTCGGCGTAATCGGGACAATAGGCGATCAAGTCGTCAAATGTGTCGCGGGCAGCCAAAAACGCTTGGCTTTCGCTTTGGGCCATACCGCGTTCTAACAATGCTTGGGCGGCATCATCGGGCGCATCCAACCACATACCCCACAATAACTGCGTCAACTCACGCGCGGCAACTGTGCCATCAGATTGCTGTATTTCAACAATAAC
>CBFIAX010000009.1:0-136721 GCA_965660685.1 Yoonia sp.
AACCCAGCTGAGGCCGCTGACCCAACAAAGCTGTTCACGATACACCTACACCAGATCCAAGGTGTGGGAATAGGTGCTGCAGGGGCGTTGATGTATGACGGGCATCGCGGTATGATAAATTATTTACTAAAACGTTTCGGGGAATACTTGAGCCATCAAGCATCACCAAAAGCCCGAGAGCGCCGAAGGCGTGGCAGGGTTTTGGTGATTCAAGGCTTTCCCGAAACACTCTAAACTTGGGGCGATGGTTTGGTCACGATAAAAGATATTGCCGATCGTGCTGGCGTCTCTGCGGCGACAGTTTCGCGGATTCTTAACGGGGACCCAACCCTTTCCGTGGGTGACGTGAAGCGCAAACTCATTATTGAGACAGCGGAATCGCTGAACTATCAAACCCCTAGAAACCGGCTTGGCAAGAGACTTGGAGCGATCGCCATCGTGCACTTTTTGGACCCGGCAGAAGAACTGGGCGATCCGTATTACGTTGGCCTGCGTCTCGGGATTGAGAGGCGGTGCATGGAACAGCGTATCAACGCGGTTACTGTGCGTCGCGATCAGATCGGGGATCAGAACTCGCCGGGACCATCCGTGCGGGCAGCGATTGCCATAGCCGCAGAACCCTCGGACGACAGCTCCTGGATGGCACCCTTCGGCCAAAATATCGTGTTTGCAGATTGCACCGCGCCCAACAGGAAATTTGATACCGTGGAAACAAATCTGCGCGATGCGATGCGTGAAACGCTGACTTGCCTGGACTCAAATGGCGCAAAGCGGATTGCCTTTGTCGGTGTGGGCAAGGAACTGAATTCCGAACACCGCGACGAAGTCCGCTATGCGGCATACTGCGAGTGGATGCGGGAGGCCAACCGGTTCGACGCCTCTATGTGCAAGGTCTCAAATGACGGCGGTGACCGGCATTGGGAGCGGCTCGGCTACGGTTTGACGGTGGATTTGCTGGACAACGTCGTGCAGCCGGATGCAATCGTGGCCTTCAATGATGGCGTGGCCGTAGGGGTATACCGTGCCCTTCAGGAAACCGGTCGTTCGATTCCGCAAGATGTATCAGTGGTCAGCTTCAACGACGTTTCGGTCGCTCAATTTTTGACACCACCGCTTTCGACGGTCCGCATCCCCGTGGAAACGATTGGTGAAACTGCTGTTGATCTTCTTGTGGAACGTCTTCGCGGACGGCGTGTGACCAAGCATGTTACGCTGGAGACGGACATCGTCTGGCGTGAAAGTAGCCGACGTTCAACCGGTCTGTAAAATCGGCCCGGAGGCGGCAACGGTCGTTGCCGGGCTCACATCTGTGGCAGCGATGTCTTGGGCGGTCGCGCAAAGCAAGCTTCATTTGGCTCTACCGAGCATTTGGGCCCCTCATTGAAGCCGAAGCTTGTTGCGGTGGCGGCGCTTGTGCGCACGTAGAGTTTGCTCAACAGGCTGAGTGGAAGCATGCCGCCCGATTGGCAGCCACCGGGCCAGGTCATTTCAGAACTCGACACAGCAAGCAACAGACTCCATCTCGCGTCGGCGTTGCTAGAGACTGATACCGCGCAACTGCAGACAGACCGTCTGATTGTTGAAGTAAATTTTTACTAAACTTTTTTTCCGAATCGTGCTATGTCCGGTCTCGGGCAGCGTTGTCCGATCTCACGGAGGAGAGAGAATGAGACTAAATTCACTGAAATCGACCGGCAGCCTTGGCGCCATGCTCACCGCCGGCGCCCTGAGCCTTGCTGCCGGAACGGCATCGGCCGAGACCATGCTCACGGTCTGGAGCTGGGATCCGAATTTCAACGGTGACTCGATGCAAAGGGCCATGGCGCGCTATCAGGCCGAACATCCCGACGTGAGCCTGGTGGTTGCCGATTTCGGCAAGGATGCGCTGGAGCAGAAACTGCAATCGCAGCTTGCCTCGGGCAGCAACCAGGGCCTGCCGGACATCGTGCTGATCGAGGATTATGCCGCCCAACGATTTCTGCTCACCTTCCCGCAGGCATTCGAACCGGTGGGCGAGCATGTCGACCTGTCCGGCATGGCGCCCTACAAGGTCGCCTTGGCAACGGTGGACGGGACGGCCTATTCGATGCCCTTCGATTCCGGTGTCACCGGCGTATTCTATCATCGCGCCGATCTGGAAGCGGCGGGATTCGCGCAGGATGACCTGGTGGGTATCACCTGGGACAGGTTCATCGAGATCGGCCAGTCGGTGGAGGCCGTGACCGGCAAGGATTTCCTGGTTCAGCCGTTCAACCGCACCGACCTGCTCCGGCTCATGCTGCAATCGGCGGGCACCTGGTACACCACGCCGGACGGTGCGGTATCGCTGGGGGCCGATCCGCGGTTCCGCAAGGTTGTCGAGGAATACATCAAGGTCATGACATCCGGCATTGTGCAGGATGCCGCGGGTTGGACCGAATATGTCGGGGCCTTCACCTCGCATGACGTGAGCGGCGTCGCCACCGGCGCATGGATCACCGCCGCCATCAAGGCCAACGCCGATCAGGCCGGGGAATGGGCCGTGGCGCCGATCCCGCGCATCGACGGTATCGAAGGTGCGGTGCATGCCTCGAACGTCGGCGGTTCCAGCTGGTACGTCATGGCCGAGGGGCCGAACACCGAAGTGGCGCTGGATTTCCTGAACGATGTCTGGGCCGGCGACAGCGACTTCTACGCCGATATCCTCGCCGACAAGGGCGCGGTCGGTTCGCTGCTGGCGGCGCGTCACACCGCCGCCTACGACGCGCCGGATCCGTTTTTTGCCGACCAGAAGATCTGGGCCGACTTCGCGGATTGGCTCGGCGTGGTTCCGGAGGTCAATTTCGGCGTTTTTACCTTCGAGGCGGAAGCGGCCTTCCTCGCCTATGTGCCAGACGTGATCCGCGGCGATGCCGCGCTTGACGACGCGCTCGAAACCTACGAGCGGCGCCTGACCCAGGCCATCCGGTAATCCCGAGACGGGGCGGCGGCCGCGGCGGCTGCCCTGCCTTGGCCGCGGCTGAATCGAAGGAGGTCATGCGGTGAAATCTATGAAATCGAACGGCTGGGCATTCATCATGCCCGCGATGGTCATGATCGGGCTCTTCATGATCTACCCGATCCTGTCCTCCTTGTGGATGAGCTTGCAGACCGGCAGGGGGATGAATCTGTCCTTCGGCGGCTTCGACAACCTCCTGCGCTTGACGGAGGATCCTGTCTTCCTGCAAGCCCTGCTGAACACCGGCACCTTTCTGGTGGTGCAGGTGCCGATCATGATCGTTCTGGCTCTGCTCATGGCCACTTTGCTGAACAATCCCGATCTGAAATTTCGCGGCTTGCTGCGAACCGCGATCTTCCTGCCCTGCGTCACGTCGCTTGTCGCATATGCCATTCTCTTCAAGTCGATGTTCGCACTCGACGGGGTGGTGAACCAGACGCTCATCGGGCTCTACCTGATCGACCAGCCGATCCCCTGGCTGAGCGATCCGTTCTGGGCCAAGGTTCTTGTCATCATCGGGATCACCTGGCGTTGGACCGGGTATAACATGATCTTCTACCTTGCGGCCCTGCAGAACATCGACCGCTCGATCTACGAGGCCGCGCGCGTGGACGGGGTGCCACCCAGAGCGGTCTTCTTCCGACTGACCATTCCGATGCTGAAACCGGTGATCCTGTTCACCTGCGTCATGTCGACGATCGGCACGCTGCAACTGTTCGACGAGGTGGTGAACCTGACCGAAGGCGGGCCGGGCGATGCGACGCTCACGCTGTCCATGTACATCTACAATCTGACCTTCAAGTTCATGCCGAGCTTCGGATACGCCGCGACGGTGTCCTACGTCATCGTGGTTCTCGTGGCGATCCTCAGCTTCATCCAATTCTACGTTGCGAGGGACCGGAAATGAGATCGTTCAGAACCCTGGCGACCTATGGCTTCCTCGGAGTCATGGCCTTCGTCTCCGTCTTCCCCTTCGCCTGGATGATCATCGGTGCCACCAATACGTCCGCCGATATCATCAAGGGCAGAAGCTGGCCGGGATCGGCCCTGGCCGAGAACCTCTCGACCCTCGTCACCACGAACAATGTCCCGGAGATCCTCTACAATTCCTTCAAGGTCGCGATCATCGGCACGGCCCTGACGCTGCTGGTGGCGTCGATGGCGGGCTACGGTTTCGAGGTCTTCAAGTCCAGGTTCAAGGACAGGGTATTCGGCGGCCTGCTGCTTCTGATGTCGATCCCCTTCGCCGCGCTGATGGTTCCGCTCTTCGTCCTGACCGGCAAGATCGGGCTGATCAACACCCATATCGGCGTCATCCTTCCCTCGGTCGCCGCGCTCTCGCTGTTGTTCATCATGTTCTATTTCCGCCAGGCGACCATCGCTTTTCCGAGCGAGCTGCGCGATGCCGCCCGCGTCGACGGGCTGAAAGAATGGCAGATCTTCGCGTTCATCTACATGCCGGTGATGAAATCAACCTATGCCGCCGCGACGATCATCGTGTTCATGGCGCAATGGAACAGCTACCTCTGGCCGTTGATCGTCTTGCAGACCAACGACAAGAAAACCATCACGCTCGCCATCTCGTCTCTGGGGACGCAGCAATTGCCCGACTATGGCGCTCTGATGGTCGCGACGATCCTGGCCACCCTGCCCACGCTTCTCATCTTCTTCGTCCTCCAGCGCCAATTCGTCCAGGGCATGCTGGGTGCAGTCAAATAGGAAAGCACGATGCCGCACACAACGAACATCAATACCGACTGGCAGTTCCACGAGGGCGATGCGCCCGAACTGAGGCAGCAGGCCCGCCGCGGGCGGGCGGTCACTCTGCCCCATAACGCGGTCGATCTGCCCTACAACCATGCGGATCAAACGGCCTACCAGCGCCGGTACACCTATCAGAAGCTGATCCGCCCCGATCCCGCCTGGGACGGCCAGGAGGTGACGCTGCGGTTCGACGCGGTGATGGCGGATGCCCGGATCTACCTGAACGGCACGGAAATTGCCGCCCACAAGGACGGATATACGCCGATCCACGCCCGGCTGACCGACCGGCTCCGCCCCGGTGACAACCTGTTGACGGTCGTTCTGGACGGGACGGAAAACCCCGAAATCCCGCCCTTCGGAGGGCAGATCGACTATCTGACCTATGCCGGCATCTACCGGGACGCCTGGATCGAGGTCGCGCCGGCCCTCTCGATCGCGGGCGCCAAGGTCGAAACGCCCGATGTCCTGGCGGCGGAAAAAACTGTACATGCCGTCGTCACGCTGGCCAATGCTTGCGACCAGGAGATCGAGGGGCGGATCACCGCGGAGCTGATCGACCGCGGCGGCAGGACCGTCGCAACCGCCACGGTGCCGGTGTCCGAGGCCCGAGTTGCCATCGACCTTGCCGGCCTGAAGGACATCGCGCTGTGGGATGTCAAGGACCCCGCGCTCTACACGCTGTCCCTGGTCCTTGAAACGGCGCATGGCCGGGATGGCTGGTCGACGCAGTTCGGGTTTCGCAGCGTCGATTTCACCACCGACGGCTTCCGGTTGAACGGCAAGCCCCTGAAAATTCGTGGATTGAACCGGCACCAGTCCTTTCCCCATGTCGGCTATGCGCTGCCCCGCGCCGCCCAGGAGCGCGACGCGGAGATCGTCAGGTACGAGCTCGGCTGCAATACCGTGCGCAGCTCGCACTATCCGCCGTCGCCCTGGTTTCTCGACCATTGCGATCGCATCGGCTTGCTGGTGCTCGAGGAGATCCCTGGCTGGCAACACATCGGCGGCAGCGTATGGAAGGCGGAATCGGTGCGCAATGTCGAACGCATGATCCGTCGCGACTGGAACCATCCCTCGGTCATCATGTGGGGTGTGCGGATCAATGAAAGCCCGGACGATCACGCGTTCTACGCCAAAACAAACCGCGTGGCGCGCGCTCTCGACACCACCCGGCCCACCGGCGGGATCCGCTGCATCGCCGAAAGCGAGTTTCTGGAAGACGTCTATACGATGAACGACTTCGTCCTGGGGTCGCATGAACTCGGTGGCAACCGCTGCCGGACGCCGTTGCGGCCGCAACGGGAAGTGACCGGGCTGGGGCACGACGTCCCCTATCTGGTGACGGAATACAACGGCCACATGTTCCCGACCAAGAGCACCGACAACGAATTGCGCCAGAACGAACATGTCCTGCGCCATCTCGAGGTCATGGACGCGGCCTATGGCGACAGCGCGGTCGCGGGCTGCATCGGATGGTGCGCCTTCGACTACAACACACATGCGGATTTCGGCTCGGGCGACGGCATCTGCTATCACGGCGTGATGGACATGTACCGCGAACCGAAATTCGCGGCCTATGCCTATGCCAGCCAGACGGAGCCGTCGGAACGGGTGGTCATGGAACCGGTGACCCACTACGCCCGGGGCGAACGCAATATCGGCGGGATCTTTCCCCTGATCGTCCTGACCAATTGCGACGAGGTCGAGATCCGCTATGCCGGCACCGCGCCGCGGCGGATCAAGCCGGACCGGGAAGCCTTCCCGCATCTGCCGCACCCGCCGGTGATCATCGATCGCAAACATTTCACCGACGCGGAACTCGGCGAATGGGGCGAACGCTGGGAGACGACCGCGCTGACCGGGTATCTGGACGGCGCTGCGGTTGCGGAGTGTCTGCTGCCGGAGAGGAAGATCCCCAGCGCGCTGGAGATCGCCCCCGACCGGACCGCCATGGCGCCGAAAGGCGACTGCCTGCGCGTCATGGTCCGCGCCCTGGATCAGGCCGGGCGGAAACTGCCGTATTTCTCCGAACCGATCGAGGTCGAGGTCTCGGGCGCGGCACGCCGTCTCGGGCCGGCCCTGCTTGCCATGCAGGGCGGCAGCGTCGGGTTCTGGATCGAATCGAGCGGCCGGGAGGGACCGGTCGAACTTCAGATCACCAGCCAGCGTTTCGGCCGGCAATCGGTCGGGCTGCTTTCGAAGGAGGATGCGGGATGAGTGGGCTCAAACTGCGCGGCGTCAAGAAGTCTTTTGGCGTTGCGAATGTGATCAAGGGGATCGATCTCGACATCGAGCCCGGGGAATTCGTGGTCTTCGTCGGCCCGTCGGGTTGCGGCAAATCCACCTTGCTGCGCCTGATCGCCGGGCTGGAAGACATCAGCGACGGCATGATCGAGATCGGAAACAGGCGGGTCGAGAAACTCGATCCGGCGCAACGCGGAATCGCGATGGTCTTCCAGACCTATGCGCTTTACCCGCATCTCACGGTCGCCGAGAACATGGGTTTCGCGCTCAAGTATTCGGGAACGTCGAAGGCGGAGATCGACAGCCAGGTCAAGGAGGCCGCGCGCATCCTCGAGCTCGATCGGTTGCTCGACCGCAAGCCCGGCCAGCTGTCGGGCGGCCAGCGCCAGCGGGTGGCGATCGGTCGCGCGATCGTCCGCCATCCCGAGGTCTTCCTGTTCGACGAGCCGCTGTCCAACCTGGACGCGGAGCTGCGTGTCCAGACCCGGCTCGAGATCGCGGGCCTGCACAAATCACTGGCGTCGACAATGATCTATGTCACCCATGACCAGGTCGAGGCGATGACCCTTGCCGACAAGATCGTCGTGCTGCGCGCAGGTCTGGTGGAGCAGGTCGGCAGTCCGCTGGCGCTCTACGACGACCCTGACAACGTCTTCGTCGCCGGGTTCATCGGATCCCCGAAGATGAACTTTCTCACCGGCGAGGTCACCGCCGACGGCGTGAAACTGACCGAACACGGCGATCAGGTCATTCCGCTGCCGCGGCTTGCTGCCTCGCCCGAAGTCGGAACCGGAGTGACGGTCGGCCTGAGGCCGGAGCATTTCGCGGCCGACGGCGACGCCGAACTGCAGGTCGACGTCGAGATGGTCGAAAACCTTGGCGGCGAGGTTTTCGTCTATGGTCGCAGCAACGGGGGTCCGCTGGTGACGATCAAATCCGACGACCGCAGCTTTGCACAGGGACAGCGCCGCAGCGCCAGTTTCTCGACGGCGTCGGCGCTCCTGTTTGACGACAACGGAGTTCGTCTTCGATGAGATGCGGGGGACTGGGTCTGCTGCCGGAAAATCGTGAGTTTGGCCCACGCGCAATCGTGTTTTCAACTGCGGCCTGGTTGAATTGAGTGCAACGGACACGTCCGCTTCGGGGTTCCCGCCGTCGCATGTATCTGCGATCACGCGAAGTGGCATCCGTTTTGCCGCTTCGTCCAGCGATCATCGGAGATTGAAAGCGATAGTTAAGGCAGACGCGCAAGGTGGCCTCAAAAGCGCTGCCGCATCGCGAGTGGCTAGAAGAGCTTGCAGCCACTTAGCGGATTAACATTTATACCACTTTCGGCACTGGAAACAAAGACATGGCGAACGACAGACGCAATCGGGCCTGGTATGGCAAGTTGGACAAGGACGGCTTTATCCATCGCAGTTGGATGAAAAACCAGGGGTTCCCGGATCACGCCTTTGACGGGAGACCGGTGATCGGGATTTGTAATACATGGTCCGAATTGACCCCATGCAATTCGGGCCTGCGCGAACTGGCCGAGGGTGTGAAGCGCGGCGTTTGGGAGGCGGGTGGCTTTCCGGTTGAGTTCCCTGTGATGTCGCTTGGCGAGACACAGATGAAGCCGACCGCCATGTTGTTTCGCAACCTGCTGGCAATGGACGTCGAAGAGTCAATCCGTGCTTACCCAGCAGGCGATCCCTGCAACTGATTACTTCCTCGAAGAGCTCGGCGTCGAAAAGTTTGCTTTGCTTGGCACAGACTATGTGTACCCGCGTACGACCAACAACATCCTTGAATCCTATCTGATGGACAAAGGGATCGCTGCCGAAGACATTTTTGTGAACTACACACCATTTGGTCAGTCTGACTGGGCGACGATTGTTGCTGATGTTGTCGCACTTGGCGAAGACGGCAAACAGGTCGGCGTGATTTCCACAATCAACGGGGACGCGAACATTGGTTTCTATAAAGAACTGGCTGCGGCCGGCATTTCCGCTGACGACATTCCCGTCGTTGCATTCTCTGTTGGTGAAGAAGAGCTGTCCGGCTTGGACACATCCAACCTTGTTGGTCACTTGGCGGCATGGAACTATTTCCAATCCGCTGAATCTGACGCCAACACAGACTTCATCGCGGCATGGAAAGCATTCGCTGGTGAAGAGCGTGTGACAAATGACCCAATGGAAGCCCATTACATTGGTTTCAACATGTGGGTGAACGCAGCAACAGAAGCAGGCACAACTGACGTCGATGCAGTGCGCACCGCGATGTACGGCCAAGAGTTCGCGAACCTGACAGGCGGCACAGCCGTAATGTTGCCAAACCACCACTTGGCAAAGCCGGTTCTGATCGGCGAAATCCAAGCGGATGGTCAGTTCGACATCATCAGCCAGACCACGGAAGTGCCAGGCGATGCATGGACAGATTTCTTGCCAGCCTCCGCAGTGCTGAAGTCTGATTGGAAAGACCTTGGTTGTGGGATGTACAACGTTGAAACAGAATCCTGTGTTCAGCTGACATCTAACTACTAAGCCCTCGTGGCAGGCGCGCAGACCCTCCCCAAGGTCCTGCTGCGCGCCTGCCATTCCCTTATTGAAAGTCTGCTGATGCGTTCCTCACTTATCGCTTTATTTCTAATGATCTGCAGCGCATCTGCGGCCATTGCCCAAACCCTCCAACCCATTCTGCAAACCCATGCCGCCGAAATCGCGAAACCATCGCGCGGGTCGGTTGGGGATACACTGGACGCGATCGCCGCCTCTGGTTTGCCGCAAGCAACCGCATTCTTGGAACAATGGTCTGATAAAAATATCTGGCAGCGCGATGATGGCGTGTTCTTTATCGGGGTGGCGGATGGCGACACGCTTGCGCTCACTGATGTCGATACACAGGCCACGTCTGCTGCGCCAAAGACCAACTTCAAACAGCTCAAACCCAATGGTGGGGTGCGTCGCTTGATCGGTACCGCATTGGTACAGTTCCAATTGATTGACCCGGATTTGGCCCGACGCGAAACCGCTGTCGCGTCGATTGCCCGCCGTCCAGAGGCCGCGCAACTGGCCCCGCTTTTGGCGTCGATTGATGCAGAGACCGATGCAGCCTTAAAGGCCCGCAAAACCCAATTGGCCAATTTTCTCTCAGCACGATTCGCCGATGATCCAGCTGATCGGATCGCAGCCATTGAAAGTCTGGCGACGGATACATCGGTCGAATCTCGTGCCGTTTTGAACCAGATTCTGACATCGAAATCAGGCGTCGCCCGCGCCCAACCAGACGGCAATATCGCGGCGATACATGACCCGATGGATGCACCGGACTTGAATTATGCAGCCTTGGTTGATGCAGGCCTTGCACCTGCAAAACAGACTGACGCCGACATAAAACAGGCGTTGGAAGCCAACATTGTTGACGGGCGTATCGCTGGGTTCCCTTTGGCGCAAATGAACGATCCTATCAGCCGCAAGGCCGCCTATGCCGGCTTGGTCGCCGACGGTTTGGTCCCGACGCTGATTACAGATGATCTGCGCGATGCGGCGCTGAAAGATCATGCATTCTACGACCTCTATGATGAACCCAATGCGGATATCACAGCGGCCGCGGAAACAGCATTGGGGTCCGTAACCTCGCGTGTAGCAACTGCACAGGTCGCTGATTTGACGCTCGACGCGTTGTCGTTGGCCTCTATCTTTTTTCTCGCGGCAATTGGCCTTGCGATCACCTTTGGTGTGATGGGCGTGATCAACATGGCGCATGGTGAATTCATCATGATGGGCGCCTACACTGGCTATGTCGTTCAGCTGTTTGTGCCGAGTTATACCGTCTCGCTAATCATCGCCTTACCGTTGGCATTTGCCGTCACATTTGGCGCAGGGGTCGTGATGGAACGACTGGTGATCCGTCGCCTGTATCACCGCCCTCTCGAAACGCTACTGGCGACATTCGGGATTTCCATCGCATTACAACAGATTGCCAAGAACATCTTTGGCACCCAAGCCCGTCCGCTGACGTCGCCGGACTGGTTGGCAGGCGCATGGGTGGTCAATGACGTGATTCAGGTCAGCTTTATCCGCATCGCGATTTTCGTACTGGCGCTGATGTTCCTTGGGCTGATTATCTACATCCTGAAACGGACACGGCTGGGCCTAGAGGTGCGCGCAGTCACGCAAAACCCCGGCATGGCTTCGTCTATGGGAATCGATCCTGACCGGATCAATATGATGACTTTCGGGCTAGGGTCAGGCATCGCTGGCATCGCGGGGGTGGCCATTGGGCTTTATGCCAAGGTCACGTCCGAAATGGGTTCAGACTACATTGTTCAAAGCTTCATGACCGTGGTCGTGGGTGGTGTTGGTAATGTCTGGGGCACGCTGGCGGGGGCCACGATGATCGGCTTTGGTCAAAAGGGGATTGAATGGTTGAACCCGTCTAACACCTTGGCCGCACAAACCTATATGATCCTCTTTGTCATCCTGTTCATCCAATTCCGGCCAAAGGGCATCGTTGCCCTTAAGGGTCGCGCGGCAGGAGATTGATCATGCAAAACACGTTCATTGCCAAAAACCCGTCCGTGCTGTGGTTCTTTTTGGGGCTCTCCTTGTTCACCGTGATCGTGTCGATTTGTAGCGAGGCGGCAGGCACTGCGCTGATTTCCACATCGTTTCTCAAAACTTTGGGTAAGACACTTTGCCTATGCCTTGTCGCTGTCGCGATGGACGTGGTTTGGGGGTATTGCGGTATTCTGAGCCTCGGCCATTTCGCGTTTTTTGGCATCGGCGGTTACGCGATCGGCATGTGGTTGATGTATGACCGGACGAAAGACATCGTTGTCGCGTCACTAGAAAACAATGTCCTGCCCGCGACGCCTGATGAAATTTCCGACGCGATTGGTGCGCAGATTTTCGGCGTCGTCGGCAGCTCTGACTTTCCAGTGATTTGGGCGTTCTCCCATTCACTTACATTGCAGCTATTGGCCGTGGTGCTGGTGCCCGGATTGCTGGCGCTTGTGTTTGGCTGGTTGGCATTTCGCAGTCGTGTCGCAGGGGTCTATCTGTCGATCCTGACGCAAGCTATGACACTCGCGTTGTCGCTGTATTTCTTCCAAAATGACACGGGCCTGCGCGGCAACAATGGATTGTCCGGCCTCCAGAACATTCCCGGGCTGGATCACGTATCACAAGCCACCTTGTCGCTTTGGTTTTTCTGGGCTTCTGCTGTCGCACTTGGCGCGGGCTACTTGTTGTTCGCATGGATGATATCTGGCAAATTCGGGTCCGTCATTCGCGCCATTCGCGACAACGAGGCGCGCGTGCGTTTCTTGGGCTATCATGTGGAGAGCTATAAGCTGTTCATCTTTACCGTCACGGCCATGGTCGCAGGCGTTGCGGGTGCGCTTTACTATCCTCAGGCGGGTATCATCAATCCCGCCGAAATCGCGCCTATTGCGTCAATCTATTTGGCGGTCTGGGTCGCCATTGGCGGGCGCGGGCGGCTTTATGGCGCGGTGATAGGGGCGGCGGTCGTGTCGTTGATGTCATCATGGTTCACAGGTGGCAGCGCGCCGGACATCAAACTTGGCGTCTACATTGTCAAATGGACTGACTGGTGGCTCGTGCTGCTGGGCCTCACATTTGTGGCCGTCACATTGTTCTTCCCTAAAGGGATCGGTGGGCTGTTTGATCTTTTGGGCCGCAAAGGAGAGCAATCATGAGCACGCTCCTAGAAGTGTCCGGCGTCAGTGTTAGTTTTGATGGTTTTAAGGCCATTAACAACCTGTCGATTCAAATCGGAGAGCCGGAACTGCGCGCCATTATTGGGCCGAATGGTGCCGGTAAAACCACCTTTATGGACATTGTGACAGGCAAGACCAAACCCGATGAAGGCTATGTCATCTGGGGCGAAAAATCGGTGTCCCTGCTGGGCATGTCAGAAAGTCAAATTGCCCAGGCTGGCATAGGTCGCAAGTTTCAAAAACCAACCGTGTTCGAGGCGCAGACAGTGCGCGAAAACATTACCATGGCCTTGAAAAATCCGCGCCGTCCGCTGGATTTGTTGTTCAACAAAGCTGCCGCCGATACCGAAGACCGCGTGCGCGCGATTAGCGACGACATCGGGCTGACCGATGCGTTGGATCAAACATCAGGCGCGCTTAGCCACGGGCAAAAGCAATGGCTGGAAATCGGGATGCTGTTGGCACAAGACCCACGCCTTTTGTTGGTCGATGAACCGGCTGCGGGCATGTCTGCCGTTGAACGCGAACAGACCACCGACATCCTTGTGCGCGCGGCAAAGACCCGCGCAGTTGTGGTGGTGGAACATGATATGGATTTCATCCGACGGCTCAATTGCAAGGTTACTGTGCTGCACCAAGGGTCAGTTTTGGCCGAAGGATCGCTTGATCACGTCACCCAAAACCAAGACGTCATTGACGTGTATCTAGGACGTTAAGCCATGTTGGATATTCAAAACCTGACCTTGAAATACGGCCAAAGCCAGATTCTCAACGGGGTGTCGTTGACCGCCCAAGCGGGCGAAGTCACTGCCTTGATGGGCACCAATGGTGTCGGCAAAACCAGCCTGCTCAAGGCTATTTCTGGTCGTCATCCATATGCAGATGGCACGGTTGTTTTAGACGGGAAATCGCAGTCTCATCTGTCCCCATTCGACGCAGCCAAGGCAGGTATCGCCTATGTCCCGCAAGGGCGCGAAGTTTTCCCGATGATGACAGTTGTGGAAAATCTGGAAACTGGATTTGCCTGTCTAGATAAGGCCGACCACGTGGTGCCTGACCATATTTACGATCTATTTCCTGTGTTGAAGGAAATGTCAGACCGCCGTGGCGGTGATCTGTCGGGCGGACAACAGCAGCAGTTGGCGATCGCGCGTGCGCTGATCACACGGCCCAAGGTCTTGTTACTTGATGAACCGACAGAGGGCATTCAGCCCAACATCATCCAGCAGATCGGCCATGTCATTCGCACACTATGCGACCAAGGTGATATGGCGATCGTTCTTGTCGAACAGTTCTTTGATTTCGCCTTTGACCTTGGTGATCAGTTCACGGTTATGAAGCGCGGCGAGGTGTCATTTCAATCCCGCGCAGACGGGTTGGAACGACAAACCTTGTTCGATGCGGTGATGGTTTAGACGGGTGCGTTGAACCCGCCGATTTTGGCCAAAAGGTCGGTGACCTCTTTCGCACCCTTGCCGCTGCGCAAGCTAGTGAACACAAATGGCTTGGCGCCGCGCATCCGTTTTGCATCACGGTCCATCACGTCCAATGACGCGCCTACATGCGGTGCCAGATCGGTTTTGTTGATCACCAGAATATCGGATTTGGTGATCGCAGGCCCACCCTTTCGCGGGATTTCTTCGCCTGCAGCGACGTCGATCACATAGATGGTCACATCGGCCAATTCGGGACTAAAAGTTGCAGACAGATTGTCACCGCCGCTTTCGATCAGAACGATTTCGACGTCCTCGTGCCGTTTGCGCATCTCCGCAATCGCTGCCAGATTGATCGACGCATCTTCGCGGATCGCTGTATGCGGACAACCGCCCGTTTCCACACCAATCACCCGATCTTGGGGCAGAATTTGCATGCGCATCAGCGCCTCTGCATCCTCTTGCGTGTAGATGTCATTGGTAATGACGCCAATTGACAGATGCGGGTGCAAAATGCGCGCAAGCGCTGCGGTCAATGTGGTTTTACCAGCGCCAACTGGGCCACCGATCCCTATGCGCAAAGGTCCGTTTTGTGATGCCATCTGTCTAGCTCCGAAAGACGCGTGAATATTGGGTTTCATGTTGCATGGCCGCGATATCAGACAGCCATGCCGCATTGTGAAGATCGTCCAAAGACGCATCTTTCACCGCTGCTGCGATATCAGTGCAATGTGGCTTTAAGGCGGCTTGTGTCTTTTGCCCGTCAACTTGCCCCAATGGGACCAAGCGCATGGCAGCCGCCGTCAGATTCCCGATCATGGCCTGCAAATACATCGCCGTTGCAAGCTCGGGATCCAGATCGAGAAGCGCCACCGTCCGCCCCACAGCGACAGGGTAACACAGCCGCCCAAGGTCATGTCCCCAAACCGCCAGAACCGTGTCGCAGAACGCTGCACCTTGGAGGTCGGTCTCCATTAGCCGTTCTGATGATGTTGCAAAGGCGCGCGCGTTGGCATCAATGGCCGGATCATCCGACCCGTAGGACGCGTTGAGTAAAACAGCATCACTTCGCGGCCCACCGAAACCAAGCAGGTCGCACAGCCATGCTTGCAAGCTTTCTGCATCATGGATTACCCCGTCGTTGATCGCCGTCTCTAACCCGTGCGAATAGGCGAATGCGCCCACTGGAAAGCTGGGAGACAGCAGTTGCGACAGGGTCAGGACATCAGTGGTCATGGGCTGTGTGACCGTGGTCATGGCTATGGGTGCGGCCATGGCCATAGGCGCCACCTTCGGGGGTAAACGGTTCGTTGATAGGGGTTACTGTCGCACCAAGATGTTCCAACATATGACCGATGACTGGATCGTTCTGGATCACCAAACGATCCGTTTCGATTTGGCAGGGTGTGTGCCGATTACCGATATGCCATGCCAATTGAACCAAATCGCCGGTGATCTGTAATAGCGGTTCTTCGGCTGCGATAACCTCGATGAAGCGACCGTCGGCAAGTTCAAACGCGTCACCATGATCCAAAGACGTGGTATGCGGCAAGTCCACAAGCAATGTTTCATCATGCGCCGTCGTAACCACTTTGCGCCGCAAAAACCGATCGTCATAAGTCATGACGCAAATCTCGAATGCGCCAGACCAAGTGCCAGCCTTGCGAATTGTATGCGTTGTAAAATCAGCCATCAGAACAAGAAATACCGCTGTGCCATCGGCAATTCGTTAGCAGGTTCACAGGTCAGTAATTCACCATCCGCACGGACCTCATAGGTTTCGGGGTTCACTTCCATATGGGGCGTTGCCGTGTTCATGACCAGATCGGATTTGCCGATGTTGCGGGTGTTTTCCACGGCCACGGTTTGCTTGGCCAGTCCCAGTTTATCACCGATCCCGTCAGCTTGGGCTGCGGCGGACACAAAGCATACGGCTGATTGTTCTACCGACCGTCCGAATGCGCCGAACATCGGGCGCGAATAGACAGGCTGTGGCGTCGGGATCGACGCATTCGGGTCGCCCATTTGCGCGCACGCAATCGTACCAGCCATCAGCACCATTTCAGGTTTGACGCCAAAGAACGCAGGGTTCCACAGCACCAGATCAGCGCGTTTGCCCTCAGCAATGCTGCCAATCTCTGCGCTGATACCATGGGCAATCGCGGGGTTTATCGTGTATTTTGCGATGTAACGGCGGACTCGGAAATTGTCGTTTTCGCCCGTTTCCTCTGGCAAGCGCCCGCGTTGTTTCTTCATCTTATCCGCTGTTTGCCATGTGCGGATCAGCACCTCACCAACGCGCCCCATGGCTTGACTGTCGGAAGCGATGATCGAAAACGCGCCCATGTCGTGCAAGATGTCTTCGGCCGCGATGGTTTCACGGCGGATACGGCTTTCAGCAAAGGCCACGTCTTCGGGAATGGATTTGTCCAGATGGTGACAAACCATGAGCATATCAAGATGCTCTTCGAGCGTGTTGACTGTATAGGGTCGTGTCGGGTTTGTGGACGCGGGCAGCACATTTTCATCGCCGCAAATTTTGATGATATCGGGCGCGTGGCCGCCACCGGCCCCTTCGGTGTGGAACGCATGTAGCGTGCGCCCTTTTACAGCGGCCATCGTGTTTTCCACAAAACCGGATTCGTTGAGCGTATCCGTGTGGATCATTACCTGCACGTCCATGTCGTCAGCCACCGACAGGCAGCAATCAATCGCGGCAGGCGTGGTGCCCCAGTCCTCGTGCAGCTTGAGCGCACAGGCCCCACCTTTGACCATTTCCTCCAAGGCTGCGGGTTGGCTGGCGTTACCCTTGCCCGCAAACGCAAGGTTCATCGGAAACGCATCCGCCGCCTGCAACATCCGCCCAATATGCCATGGGCCGGGTGTGCAGGTGGTGGCCAACGTACCATGTGCGGGCCCTGTCCCGCCGCCTAGCATTGTGGTCAGGCCAGAGTGCAACGCGTCCTCTATCTGTTGGGGGCAGATGAAGTGGATATGGCTGTCAAACCCGCCCGCGGTTAGGATGCGCCCTTCGCCCGCGATCGCTTCGGTTCCTGGCCCGACGATGATATCAACACCGGGTTGCGTGTCAGGGTTGCCAGCCTTGCCAATCTTGTGAATGCGCCCGTTTTTCAGGCCGACATCGGCCTTATAGATACCAGAGTGATCGACGATCAGCGCATTGGTGATGACCGTATCAACGGCACCTTGTTCGCGGGTCGCTTGGGATTGCCCCATGCCGTCGCGGATGACTTTGCCGCCACCAAATTTGACCTCTTCACCATAGGACATGCCATTGCCACCATTGGTCCGTTCGGCGGTTAGGTCACGCTCGACCTCGATGATCAGATCCGTGTCTGCGAGGCGCAATTTGTCACCCACAGTTGGGCCAAACATGGCGGCATAATCGGCGCGGCTAATTGAAGTGGCCATCAGAGGTCTCCCATGACTTTGTTATTGAAACCGAAAACACGGCGTGCCCCTGACATCTCTATCAAATTGACCTCGCGGCGTTGGCCGGGCTCGAACCGGACGGCGGTGCCTGGTGCGATATCAAGGCGGCGGCCATAGGCGGCGTCACGGTCGAAATCCAAGGCGCCGTTGCATTCGGCGAAATGGTAGTGGCTGCCGACTTGCACAGGGCGGTCGCCGGTATTGGCGACCATCAGTGTAATTGCCTCGCGGTCTTCGTTCAGGGTCAAATCGCCATCGGCGGGAAAAAGTTCTCCAGGGATCATTGCGGCCTCCTAGCGGATTGGGTTGTGAACGGTGACAAGTTTTGTGCCGTCGGGGAATGTGGCCTCGACCTGCACGTCGTGGATCATCTCGGAAATGCCATCCATACATTGCTCGCGGGTCACAACATGGGCACCTGCCTCCATCATATCGGCGACCGACCGGCCGTCGCGTGCGCCTTCGACAACTGCGTCGGTGATCAGGGCGATCGCTTCTGGGTAGTTCAGCTTGACCCCACGCGACAGCCGCTTGCGCGCGACTTCGGCGGCCATGGCGATCAGCAATTTGTCTTTCTCTCGCGGCGTCAGTTGCATTTGTCAAAGTCTCCAGTTTTTAGGGACGGCGTTGTTGGTCAACAGGGTCAGAATCGGGAAAAGGGCGCAGCGCAGGGCATAGCTGTCAGCGGCCAAGATGCGCGCCATAAGGACGGTATCGGACAATAGGCTAGCGCCGGCTTGCGGCGGCAAAAGATCTCGCAGACCGGCCAAGAGGGTTTGCGCATTGGGATCCACCAGAACAATATTTGCGACCGCACGCGCACCGTTTGCAACGGCAGGCCGTGCCAGCGTCGCCGCGATATCACCTTCTAGCATGATACGGTCCAGATAGATCGGTTGTCCGTCACGGTTAATCGTTACACGGTCATCAAGCATCCCAGAATGCAGGGTTTCGCCCGAGGCTTCGCGCCCGAAAATCAGCGGTTCAATCATCAAGAAACGGGCCGTCGGGTGCAGATCGACATCAAGGCTGCGGCGTAATCTGGCCCCGTCAAACAGGATCGTTTCTTGCGGCAACCAATATAGTTGTGCGTCGTTCTCGGCGCAAAGCGTGGTTTTCATGACGCCTGTCGCGGGTGCGGTCGCGCGGTATATCCGTTCAGCCGCTTGCGTTGTGATGCTTATATACGCTGTGTCATGGGCAGTGACGTTCGTGGAAAACCTGTCACCACCAGTTACACCACCTGCGGTATTGATCATCACGGCTTCGATATTGCCCCCGATGGGGCGCGGAAAAATCGCACGATACGATCCTTGCTGGCGCAGGTTCCCAAGCCGCGTAACGTCGCCATTGTTCCGATGCGCCGCAATATTCAGCTGGCCGTAGGCGCGCTGAAGCTTGTGAGGGGACGCAATGGCAGATGGAGAATTCAAGGGCGCCTCGTCAGGTGTAAGCCACCAATTGGTGGCGAGTATTCCTCAGCGTTGCAAGAATTGGGTCATGTGAAAATCCAGAATATGATACTTTGACTGTAATGCCATATATTTCATCGGCGACGCCTAATTTTTAAGCGGAAATGATTCCTCCATTAAACAGTAGAATTTCGCGCCAATTGCGAGACCGAATTCAAAGCCGAAATGACTCGATTCTCCGGCGTCCGGCACCTTCGTGGTGACCACTTTGGTTCTTCGCTCTAGGGGGGGGCAGGTCTACTGATTCCATTTGCCAGCCGCTGGCCGGTAAGATGCATTTGAATGTCTTGCGCGATTTTCTTGAACGGCGGATTGGGGTTTTGAGTGGTCCCCCAACTTGGCAATGATGATCAACAAATCCCTTGTTTGCAGATTGTTCAGTGCGATTTGATGCCCCAAAAGCCGGAGGTTTTCGCGCCCTTTTGGGCGCGCGGCCCAGAGTTTTTCACAATCGTCCAAAGCGCTTGCAATTGAAGAAAAACATGTTTTTTGGGATAATTTTCTTGACGTCCCTCGAAAACAGGGTCACCAAGTCAGGACGAGAATTTGCCGGGGCGAACGGGAGAGCTTTGCTATCGTGATTGGCGGTCCGGCACAAAATGACTTTCTGGGAGGATACCATGTCATATAAATCTAAACTTCTTGGTGCTGCGCTTGTAACTGCGTCTGGCACTTTTGCGTCTGGCGCATACGCTGACGTGTGTGACACGCCATCTGCACTGGCCGATCTGGGCAACTTTGCTGGCGAAGAAATCTCCGTTGCGGGTTCTTGGCAGGGCAAAGACGAAGAGAACGTCGTTGCTGTCATGGATTGCTTCGCAAAAGCGACTGGCGCGACAATCAAGTATTCCGGTTCTGCCGACTTCACATCCTTGATCGTTGCTGACCTTCAGTCCGGTAACGCACCAAACATCGCTGTATTCCCACAGCCAGGTCTTGCTGCTGATATGGCTGCTGAAGGTTATCTTTCCCCACTGGGTCAGGATAAAGTTGACTGGATGACAGAAAACTACGGTGCTGGTTCTTCTTGGGCTGCGCTGGGTACATATGCAGGCGCTGATGGTGCTGACGCATTCTACGGCCTCGCATACAAAATGGACCTCAAGTCTCTGGTTTGGTATTCCCCAGAGGGTTTCGAAGACAACGGCTATGAAATTCCATCATCCATGGAAGAGCTGATTGCTTTGTCCGACCAAATGGTTGCTGATGGCAACACACCTTGGTGTATCGGTATCGAATCCGGTGGTGCGACTGGTTGGACAGCGACAGACTGGATGGAAGACCTGATGCTGCGTACTGCTTCACCAGAAGCATATGACCAGTGGGTTTCCAACGAATTGCCTTTCAACAGCGCAGAAGTTCTGAACGCGATGGAAGTCTATGGCTCGTTCTCACGTAACGACGATTACGTTGCAGGTGGATCTGCTGCTGTTGCGACAACATTCTTCGGCGACGCGCCAAAGGGTCTGTTCACATCGCCAGCATCTTGCATGATGCACCGTCAGGCGTCGTTCATCCCAGCGTTCTTCCCTGAAGAAGGCGCAGAAGTTGCAAACGGCGACGCAGACTTCTTCTACTTCCCACCATACGCTGGTGCTGACCTTGGCAACCCAGTTTTGGGTGCGGGTACTCTTTGGACAATCACAAAAGATTCCGAAGCAACACGCGCATTCTTTGACTTCCTGACAGAAGCATCTGCTCACGAGTCATACATGGGTCTTGGTGGTTTCTTGACTGCGCACAAAGGTGTTGATGCATCTGCATATGCAACTGATGCGCTGCGCAAGCAGGGTGAAATCCTTGCAAACGCGACAACATTCCGTTTCGACGCATCTGACCTGATGCCAGGTGCTATCGGCGCTGGTGCATTCTGGACAGAAATGACTGCTTTCGCGAACGGTCAAGATGCACAGACAACGGGTGACAACATCCAAGCTGCATGGGACGCAATCAAGTAAGCGTTTCTACCGAGTGACACTGAACGGGGCGCGACTAATAAGTCTCGCCCCGTTTAATTTTCCATTCCTAAACCGGCAGGCAGTCTGATATGCGATCTTCAACCCCACTTATTGCTGGCAATAGTCTTGCGATTGCCCTGACGGTTATCATTGTATTGCCGACTATTGCGGTGTTTGCTTTTGCTGGCACGGCTCCACTGGATAATTTCACTGCGAATTTGGGCCTATCGCTCCATGACCGGTTTGATTGGTCTGTCGAGCGTCTTGTCACCGAAGAGCGGTTTGCCAAGATGGGCTTTGCCCTGCGGTCCGTCATTATCGCAGTTGGCGTTTCATTTCTGTATTTTTGGCTGACAAACTGGCTGAACATGGGGCTGGCCCGCTACCGGTCCAAAGGGTCCGAAGGCCGCCAATCCATTATCGTTGAATCAATTCAGCCGTGGATCTTCATCGGTCCGACAATCGTTTTGCTGCTGTTGTTCCTGCTCGTACCTGCGTTTCTAACGCTGAAATTATCGTTCCAAGAGGCAAGCGGTACCTTTTCCGTACGTAACTACGCTTTCTTGTGGGACCCTTCTGCGCTTGGCTATGAACAGTTCCGCTTGGCTATTCGTAACAGTTTGATGTGGCTCGTGCTGGTGCCGTCGATCTGTATCAGCTTTGGCCTACTGATTGCCGTGCTCGCCGATTCCGTCCGCTGGGGTGTTGTGGCTAAGACCTTCATCTTTGTGCCGTTGGCGATTTCATTCGTGGGGGCGGCCATTATCTGGCGTAATATCTTCGCGGGTGGCGGTGTGCAGCCACAAGAGGCGATCAATGGCTTCACGCCTTCGTATCAGATCGGTCTGCTGAAGGCGTTGCTGGGCCACGGTGCTGAAAACAACGAACCCCTTTATAACATTAAGTTTTGGGGCAACTTCTTTTTGATGTGGATCCTTGTCTGGGTTCAAACCGGCTTTGCGATGGTGATTTTTTCGGCCGCTTTGCGCGGTATTCCCGAAGACACGATTGAAGCTGCGACCATTGACGGAGCGAACCCGTTCCAGATGTTTTTCCGAATTAAACTGCCACAGATTTATTCCACCGTTATCGTGGTTTGGACGACCTTGGTTATCCTTGTTCTGAAGGTGTTTGATATTCCATATGCTCTGCTTGCGAATGACGATGACAAACTGCTTTTGGCCACGATGATGGAAAAAGCACGGACCAACTGGTCCATCGGTGGCGATAACGTCGACAACCTTTTTGCGGCGATTGCCATTATGCTGATGGTGACAGTTATTCCCAACATGGTCTTTAACGGCTGGCGATTACGCCAAGAACAGAAGGGGATGCAGTAATGATCTCTCGTAGCTTACGCCATGTGGTTTTGGCGCTGATCGTCTTTATCTGGGTTGTCCCATTTGTGGCGCTGGTCACAACGTCATTGCGGTCTGAAACCGCATCTAAGACCTCTGGTTTCTGGACAGCATTCACCCCGACCGAATTGGGCCACAGGTTTAGTACCCACGACCGTGACCAAACAGAACCCTTCGTAGAAATGACTGGCAACATTTTTGAACGCTTGAACGCCGGCAAAGATAGCTATGAAGTCGCGGGTGAAGTGCAATCCATCATGTTGACAGGCCGCGAGCTTGATCCGGAAAATCCGGGCAAGACCAAGCTGGTGCGTCGGTTGATTGCTGCGGGCGAGGTTATGAACGTGCGTGACGGGGAATTTGTGTTCCAAACCAACGGTGATTTCACGTGGACGTTCCCAGAATCCACAGCGCCACGGCCCAAGAACCTTGATGTTTACATCAACCAAGACCCCGTCTTTGGCGCCGATGCTTATATGGAAGTTTTGTTCGACAATAAGAACGTGCCGAACGCGCTGATTTCATCCTTCATCGTGACCATTCCAGCGACGATCATTCCGATTACAATTGCTGCGTTTGCGGCATATGCGTTTTCATGGATGCGGTTCCCTGGGCGTGACTGGCTGTTTGTGATCGTTGTGTCATTGATGGTAATTCCAACACAGCTGGCGTTCTTGCCTGTCTTGCAGGGCTTTAGCGGCATCGCGTCTTGGGCCACACAATTGAATGCATGGCTGACCGATTGCGAGGTGACAGACAGCTGTCGCGTGGCGTCGAAATCATTCGCGAGCCTTTGGATCACGCATACGGCCTTTGGCCTGCCGCTGGCGATCTATTTGCTGCGCAACTACATCGTTGCCTTGCCAAAAGAATTGCTGGAAAGCGCCCGTATCGACGGCGCGAACCACTTGCAGATTTTCGTGCGGATCATCGTGCCGCTGTCTGTGCCTGCATTGGCGTCCTTTGGTATTTTCCAGTTCCTTTGGGTTTGGAATGACCTGCTTGTCGCGCTTTATATCGGGCCAGGTGATGCCGAAGATCTCGTATTCCCGATCCGTCTGCAAAAGCAGCTTGGGACATTCAAGGATCAGCTGCACTTGCTAAACGCGTCTGCTGTGATTTCGATGATTGTGCCTGTGGTCGTGTTCTTATCGATGCAGCGTTACTTCATCCGCGGCCTGCTGGCCGGTTCGGTTAAGGGTGGTTGATCGCATGACGACGGAACTTCAATGGTGGGAAACCGCCATCATCTATCAAATCTACCCACGGTCCTTTCAGGATTCCAATAATGATGGCATCGGCGATTTGCCCGGTATCACCTCTCGATTGGATTACATCGCGGGTCTTGGCGTTGACGCGGTTTGGATTTCGCCATTCTTTAAGTCCCCGCAAAAGGACTTTGGCTATGACGTGTCAGACTATTGCGACATCAATCCGGACTACGGCACGCTTGCAGATTTTGATGCGCTGATTGCCAAGGCCCATGGGCTTGGTCTGCGCATAATGATCGACATCGTGCCAGCCCATTGTTCGGATCAACACGTCTGGTTCGAAGAAAGCCGGCAGTCGCGTGACAATCCAAAGGCAGATTGGTTCCACTGGGTCGACCCACAGCCTGATGGATCCGCGCCCACCAACTGGCTGTCATTCTTTGGTGGTCGTGCTTGGTCGTGGGAGCCACGCCGTCAGCAATACTATTTGCACAATTTCCTGCCGAGCCAACCAAACCTGAACCACGCGAACCCGGATGTACGCAAAGCATATACTGACATCGCGCGTTTCTGGTTTGATCGTGGCGTTGATGGTTTCCGGCTTGATGCGGTGCATACGATTAACGCGGATCAAGCACCTTATAAGGATAACCTTGCGAACCCTGATTTCGTACCCGGTGAATTGCCCCAGCAACAGCAGCCGTTCTTCCGCCAACTGCATGACAGCGCGCAACTGAACCAACCTGCAATCCAGATGTTTAGCGAGGCGTTCCGCGAAGTCGCAGATGAATATGGCGACAAGTTCTTGATGGGCGAATTGCACGGCGATGATCCGATCCTTGCCAGCCAAACCTTCACTGCGCCGGGTCGTCTGCATGCGACCTATAACTTCAACTTGCTCGCTTGGGCGGGCCTCGAGGTAAGCGGCCTGAAGCAAGCTATTTCGGATGCCGTTGGTGCATTCAACGGAACGGGCCGCTTGTCATTTGCGTTTTCAAACCATGATGTGCCACGCTCTGCAACGCGCCAGCTTGCGCCATTGGGCCTAGGGCTGGAAAGCATAGAAGCCTTGCAGCTTCTGCTCCTGCAATTGGAAACCTGCTTGATTGGTTCCGCTTGTATCTATCAAGGTGAAGAGCTTGCATTTGAAGATGTTCAAGACATCCCGCTGGACCGCTTGCAAGACCCATGGGGCATCGAATTTGCACCTGTTTTCTTGGGGCGAGATACCTGTCGCACCCCAATGGTGTGGTCTGAAACCGCGCCGATGGGCGGATTTTCGACCGCGAATGAAACATGGCTGCCGATCTCCAAGGCCCATTTGTCCCGTGCAGGACTGGACGAGGCGAAGCGTGACAGCTCTGTCTACAACCAATTTGCAGCCTTTCTAAAATGGCGCAAAGAGCAACCTGCACTGATGCATGCGAATACGATGTCTGATGTTTCCGGCGACGAAAATCGGATTATCTTTGACCGCATTTCTGAAACACAAACGCTGCGGTGCTGCTTTGACTTCACCACACTGACCGCGACCTTCAAGGAAATAGATTAGATGGCACAAGTATCTCTCAAAGGCGTCAACAAGTCGTTCGGCGCAACCCATGTTATCAAAAACGTCGACCTTGAAATCGAAAGGGGCGAGTTCGTCGTTTTTGTTGGACCGTCAGGTTGCGGCAAATCCACGTTGCTGCGTCTGATCGCCGGTCTGGAATCGCTAAGCAGCGGTGAAATCGTCATCGCAGATCGCGCGATTATGGACTTGCCTCCATCCAAACGCGGCATCGCGATGGTGTTCCAATCCTATGCGCTTTATCCTCATATGACGGTTTTCCATAACATGGCGTTTTCGCTTGAATTGCAGGGTGTCCCGAAAAAGGAAATCGCAGAGCGCGTCGAAAGCGCTGCCAAGATTTTGCAAATGGAACATCTTTTAGATCGCCGCCCAGCCGCGCTTTCAGGTGGTCAGCGTCAGCGTGTTGCGATTGGCCGCGCCATTGTGCGTAACCCTGATGTGTTCTTGTTCGACGAACCACTGTCAAACCTCGATGCCGCATTACGCCACGAGACCCGTGTCGAGATTGCCAAACTGCATACGCAATTGGCCGCAACGACAATCTACGTGACCCACGATCAGGTCGAAGCCATGACATTGGCCGACAAAATTGTCGTCTTGAAGGATGGCAAGGTCATGCAGGTTGGCTCCCCGATGGAGCTGTTCAATCAGCCTGCGAATGAATTCGTTGCTGGGTTCCTTGGCTCGCCAAAGATGAACTTTTTTGAAGGTTCTTTGGTTGATGTGGCTGACGATGGGGCGACTGCAGGATTCCAAGGCAATGGCATCGACGCCAAGGGTCTACGTCTGGTGTCTTCTAACAAAAAGTCTGGCGAAGCTGCCCGTATCGGTATTCGGCCACAGCACTTGGTGCTCGATCCAAAAGGTCCGATTGCTGGCACAGTTGCGCTTGTGGAACGTTTAGGCACAGAAACTGTTGTCGAACTACGGTCCGCATCGAACGATCAATTCCGGTTCGCGACTCCCGAAAACCTCGACCTCAATGTAGGTGAAGAAGCGCGGTTCAGCTTTGAGCAAGAGCTGGCGCATCTATTTTAATCCGATAGGCGCGTGGGGCTGCGAGCCAATTGAGCAGCCCCACTCACACAGTCGATGACGTTTTTGTCGTCTAAGACGTGCGAAAAATGCACCAAGATCTGCGGGGTATTGGTCGTTTATAAGTTGCCCAATTAGTGTTCAAACGGTGTGGGGTTTGCTGCCTCATGCGGCACCACTGGAAACATTTGGTCAATCTCCTTCGATCCGCTGGTGTCTTGCAAAGGACTGAGGTTTTGCAAATTCGATGCAAAAGAATTTGAATATCCTCATCGTTGAAGCAGACGACGATAAAGCGCGTGAGATTGTCGATGCGCTGGTCGAAGACGGCTGGTCGAACTTATCCGTGATTGCCTCTGCTTCTGCCTTGGAACGCACCCTTACCAAACAAGACCCCGACATTATCTTGATCGATTTGGCCAATCCAGATCGCGATACGTTGGAACATCTGACACTCGTTTCACAAGCACGAAGTCGGCCTGTTGCCATGTTTGTTGATCATACGGATGAGGTCATGACGCAGGCGGCCATTTCCGCGGGCGTTAGCGCTTATGTCGTGAATGGCTTGCAAAAGGACCGGATCAAGCCTGTTTTGGAAACGGCCATTGCGCGTTTTGGAATGATCGCCAAAATGCAGACAGAGCTGGAAGCAGCCAAACAAGCGCTGACAGACCGCAAGACCATCGATCGCGCCAAAGGTCTGTTGATCCGGGCGCGCGGCTTGTCCGAAGACGAAGCATATAGTCTGTTGCGCAAAACGGCGATGGATCAAGGGCGCAAGGTCATTGATGTGGCTCAAGCTTTGGTGACCGCATCGGAGCTGCTGCAATGACCCAAATCCACTGTGGCTATCTTCCCCTTGTGGACAGCGCACCACTTATCATCGCAAAAGAGTTGAAATTCGCGGCGCAAGAGGGTCTCGATCTGACATTGCAAAAGCAACCGTCATGGTCCGCGCTGCGTGACCGTCTTGCATTCGGTCAAATCAATTTTGCCCATATGTTGTCCCCCATGCCCGTCGCAATGTCACTGGGGTTAAGTGGTGCTGCGATGCCCATAGATGCTCTTATGGTGCTGTCGGTCAATGGGACGGTCATTGGGGTGTCGGCGGACCTCGACACCAAAATGCGTGCAGTCGGTTGGGAAAATGCTTTTGACAACCCAAAGGCAACGTCGCGGGCAATTTTTGCAGCGACGGATAAGGTGTTGCGCGTTGGCGTGCCCTTTCCGTTTTCGATGCATCGCATGTTGTTGGAAAAATGGTTACGCGCTGCAGAGGGCTATACCCCTGCGCGCATTGAAATTGTGACAATCCCACCACCTCAGATGGCGCAGGCAGTACGGGAGGGCGTTTTAGATGTATTTTGCGTTGGTGAACCTTGGGGATCGGTCGCAATACAGCAAAGCGAGGCCACGCTTGTCCTGCCAAGCGCGCGTATTTGGGAGTTTGCGCCAGAAAAAGTGCTTGGCGTACGCCGTGCATGGGCGGATCAAAACCCGCAAACATGTCGCGCGATGGTCCGTGCGCTTTACCAATCCGCGCATTGGTTAAACCAGCCAGAAAACACGCCGCTTGCTGTTGAAATCCTTGCCCGTAGCCAGCATCTCGATTTGCCTGATCACGCCATTGATCCCGCGCTTACTGGTCGGATCGTCACCCGATCTGGTGACGCTGCGAAACCAACCAAGGGTTTCCTAAATTTCCATGATAGCGCCGCGAACTTTCCTTGGCGCAGTCAGGCCCTTTGGATCGCAGATGTGCTCGCCCAATGGCAAGGGCTTGACGCTGCGGCTGCCAGTGATGTCGCCCGTGCATGCTTTCGCAGCGACATTTACCGCGACGCATTGCTTCCGCTCGGCGTTGATCTTCCCGGTGCTTCCGAAAAGGTTGAAGGCGCAATGTCAGCGCCAACGACCGTTGCATCGGCGCTTGGAAAAACGATTCTTGGGCCGGATCGGTTTTTCGATGGCACTGTTTTCGACTTTGACCCCGAAGGTTCGCCTAAAAATTAGGCATTTAAATGCGCCCATGGAATTCGTCCAATTTTGGCACGTCCTCACCTTGAAGGTCCTGCGGCAAGACGGGCAATGTATTAGCAGGACAATGATGTCCTAACCGACCTGCGCTGATGTGGGTCACAGAATTCAAGAGCAAAGCCGCTCGATTGTGTATGCAACCTCCTCCCTGCATGCAGCAATCGCGCGGCTTTTTGCATTACCACAGGGTTTAAAAATGAAAAAATTCAAATGGCTTCTCGCATCCACGGCACTTTGCGCGACACCCGCGATGGCCGAGATGCTAGATCTGGAAAAAGATGAACTCAAATTCGGCTTTATCAAACTGACCGATATGGCCCCATTGGCCGTTGCTTACGAGCAAGGTTACTTTGAAGACGAAGGCCTGTTCGTCACGCTTGAAGCCCAAGCGAACTGGAAAGTGTTGCTTGACGGCGTAATCGACGGACAACTTGACGGCGCGCACATGCTTGCTGGTCAGCCATTGGCTGCAACCATCGGCTACGGAACTGAAGCACATATCATCACACCATTCTCGATGGATTTGAACGGTAACGCGATCACTGTTTCCAATGAAATTTGGGACGAAATGAAGCCACATATCCCAACAATGGATGATGGCCGTCCACAGCACCCAATCAGCGCGAGCGCATTGGCACCCGTTGTTGAAGACTACAAAGACCAAGGTATCCCATTCAACATGGGTATGGTTTTCCCTGTATCTACACACAACTACGAATTGCGTTACTGGCTCGCAGCTGGCGGCCTTCAGCCAGGCTACTATTCTCCTGAAGACGTGACAGGCCAAATTGGCGCAGACGTATTCTTGTCCGTGACACCTCCACCACAGATGCCAGCGACATTGGAAGCGGGTACAATCTTTGGTTACTGCGTGGGTGAACCATGGAACCAAGCGGCTGTGTTCAAAGGCATCGGTGTGCCTGTCATCACTGACTATGAGTTGTGGAAAAACAACCCAGAGAAAGTTTTCGGCATCAACGCGGATTTCGCAGCTGAAAACCCGAACACAACATTGGCTCTGACCAAAGCGCTGATCCGTGCTGCGATCTGGCTTGATGAAAACGACAACGCCAACCGTGAAGAGGCCGTCGAAATCCTAGCCCGTTCTGAATATGTTGGTGCGGACTACGAAGTGATTGCCAACTCAATGACAGGCACTTTTGAGTATGAAAAAGGCGACGTTCGTGAAGTTCCTGACTTCAACGTGTTCTTCCGTCACAACGCGACATATCCGTTCTATTCAGATGCGATCTGGTATCTGACACAGATGCGCCGTTGGGGCCAAATTGCTGAACCAAAGACTGACGAATGGTTCATCGAAACAGCCAAAGAAGTTTACAAGCCAGCGATCTATCTTGAAGCTGCACGTATGCTTGTCGACGAAGGCTACGCAAATGAAGCTGACTTCCCTTGGGACAGCGATGGCTTCAAGGCACCAACACCGTCCGAGGATATCATTGATGGTATCGCCTACGACGGCCGTACGCCAAACGCTTACCTCGAGAGCCTGCCAATCGGCCTGAAAGGTACGCAAACAATCGTCGGTTCCGACATCGTTGAATAAGACAAAATGCCAAGCGCGGGGGTTCTCGCGCTTGGCCTCTCTTCTCTCATACCCATTCAAAAGGCTTGTCCTATGACCGCAATTGACCCCGATACCTTGGATGCCGAAGCACGGCGCGCCCGTCTGTTTACCCGCATCAACAAAGCCGACACATGGTTTCAGGTGCTTGGTTTGGCTTGGCTCACACCAATTCTAAAGGCCATCGCAGGGGACAACCCACGCGGTCAAATGGGTGAAATTTGGCGGCTACTTGGTGTGCCGGTTTTGGCGATTTTGGTCTTTCTTGTCGCTTGGGGTACTTTGGCGCCGAAGGTGCAAACCTCACTCGGCGCGATCCCCGGTCCGGCACAGGTTTGGGAACAAGCGGTCAATCTGAACGCTGATGCCGTGCGTGAACGGGAAAAGGCCGCCGCCTTCTATGTTCGTCAAGACGAACGCAACGCGAAATTGATTGCCGAAGGTCAATCCGACAAGGTCAAACAGCGTGTCTATACGGGTAAACCAACCTATTACGCGCAAATCTGGACGTCGATCACAACAGTATTCTTCGGGTTCTTGATTGCATCGGTAATCGCCATTCCATTGGGGATTATGGCGGGCCTTTCTCAGACCGCCAACGCCGCGATCAACCCGATCATTCAAATCTTTAAGCCTGTCAGCCCGCTTGCATGGCTGCCGATTGTGACAATGGTTGTGTCCGCACTTTACGTTGGCAATGACGGCTTGTTCTCTAAATCGTTCCTTGTGTCTGCGATCACTGTGACCCTGTGCTCTTTGTGGCCAACCTTGATCAACACGGCGCTCGGCGTGTCATCCATCGACAAAGACCTTGTGAGCGTGTCCAAGGTTCTGAAAATGTCGACATATTCGAAGATCACGAAGCTGGTCCTGCCATCCGCATTGCCGCTGATCTTTACCGGCTTGCGCCTGTCGCTGGGTGTTGGGTGGATGGTTTTGATCGCCGCAGAAATGTTGGCCCAAAACCCTGGCCTTGGGAAATTTGTTTGGGATGAATTCCAAAACGGCTCTTCCCAGTCGCTTGCGAAAATCATGGTGGCCGTGTTCACTATTGGCATCATCGGCTTCTTGCTCGATCGGGTCATGTATGCGCTGCAATCCATGTTCACCTTCACAGATAATCGGTGAGCGATATGAGCATTCTTTCCTTTCAAAACGTAAACAAAGGCTTTGGCACGGGGCTTACCCGCGCCGAGGTTCTCAAAGACATCAACCTAGAAATTGCGGACGGCGAATTCGTCGCGATCCTAGGGTTCTCTGGCACTGGCAAATCCACGCTGATGAACTTGGTCGCTGGTTTGGAAATGCCTGATACGGGGTCTGTGACCTTTAAGAGCGATCCGATCAAAGGCCCTGGACCAGAGCGCGGCTTGGTGTTTCAAAGCTATTCCTTGATGCCTTGGCTGACAGTAGGCGGCAATATTGGCCTCGCAGTTGATGCGGTGTTCCCCAAGCTTTCCGCTGCAGAGCGCGAAGAGAAAATCGACCATTACGTCGGTATGGTCGGGCTGTCCCATGCAAAATCCCGCCGTCCTGCGGAGCTGTCAGGTGGTATGCGTCAACGTGTGTCTGTTGCCCGCGCCTTGGCCATGAATCCAGAGATGTTGCTGCTCGACGAGCCATTGTCCGCGCTTGACGCGCTGACACGAGCAAACCTAGCAGACGAGATTTTGGAGATTTGGGAGACAGACAAGAAGACCTGTATCTTGATCACCAATGACGTTGATGAAGCAATTCTTTTGGCTGACCGCATCATTCCGTTGAACCCAGATGGCACATTGGGTGATCCCGTTGTTGTCGATATTCCACGCCCACGTGATCGCAGTGCCATGAATGACGACGAGGCCTTCAAGGCTTTGCGTGTTCAAGTGACAAACTACCTGATGGACGTCGGTATCGCCGCCAAGGTCGAAGAGACACGCCTGCTGCCAAAAGTGACGCCGATCCATTCGGTTCCAGCAGCCGTTGCTAAGGCTCAAGAGGGTGGCATCGAAGAGCGTTACCTCAACTTCTCGCAGCTTGATAAGGTTTATCCAACGCCGAAAGGCCCGCTGACCGTCGTTGAGAAATTTGATCTTAAGGTCAACAAAGGTGAATTCATTAGCCTGATCGGTCATTCCGGCTGTGGTAAGTCCACGGTTTTGACAATGGCTGCAGGTCTGAACCCGATCAGCAAAGGTGCGATCAGGTTGGATGGTTGGAACGTCGAAGGGGCCGATCCTGAGCGGGCCGTTGTGTTCCAATCACCCAACCTGTTCCCATGGTTGTCCGCCAAGGAAAACGTGGCGATCGGCGTGGACAAGGTTTATCCCAAAGCGTCCCAAGCCGAGCGCCAAGATGTCATCGAATATTATCTTGAGCGAGTGGGTCTTGCCGACAGCATGGATAAGCAAGCGTCATCCATGTCCAACGGTATGAAGCAACGTGTCGGTATCGCCCGCGCCTTTGCTTTGTCCCCAAAACTATTGTTGCTGGATGAACCATTTGGAATGCTTGACAGCCTTACCCGTTGGGAGCTGCAAGAGGTGCTAATGGAAGTCTGGTCGCGGACCAAAGTGACAGCCGTGTGTGTGACCCATGACGTTGACGAGGCCATCCTTTTGGCGGACCGCGTGGTGATGATGACCAACGGTCCACAAGCGACAATTGGTAAAATCACAGATGTGAGATTGCCACGCCCAAGGACCCGCAAGGCGCTGCTGGAACATCCCGATTACTACAACTACCGCGCCGAGGTTCTGAATTTCCTTGAAGAATACGAACACGGCAAGACCCCCAAGACGAAACCGGCCACAGGGCCAATCGCAGCGGAGTAGAAGATGAACGAAGATCAGATCAAACTCGTCCAAGAGAGCTTTGCCAAAGTTGTGCCAATCAAAGACGCCGCCGCGGAAATTTTCTACGCAGATCTCTTTGAGACAGCCCCAGAGGTGAAGCCGTATTTTGCGAAAACCGACATGGCCAAACAGGGGGGCGTTTTGATGGCAACTCTTGGCGTCGTCGTCAACGGGTTGCGTGATCTCGATAAAATCGTGCCTGTGGCCCAAGAGCTTGCCAAGCGTCACGTTGCCTATGGTGTTAAAGCCAAAGATTACGACAGCGTTGGTGGCTCTTTGTTGCGCACGCTTGAAAAAGGTCTCGGCGATGATTTTACGCCCGAGACCAAAGCGGCTTGGACAACGGCCTATACAACGCTTTCGGGCGTGATGGTGGATGCGGCCTACGGTGCCGAAGACGCCCCAACTAAAAAACCATTCTGGAAGTTCTGGTAATACAATGACCAAAAAACTCGTTATCATCGGTGCGGGCATGGCCACTGGGCGTGTGATCGAGCACCTCGTTGAGACAGACCCTGATGCCTACTACATCACGCTAATCAACGCGGAGCCGCGCGGTAACTACAACCGCATTATGCTGTCCCCTGTTTTGGCGGGCGATAAGACATACAGTGAAATCGTGACCCACGACGCGGCCTATTATGATGCCCACGGTGTCACCTGCCGTTTTGGCGAAAAGGTTTCCGAAATTGATCGTGCGTCTCAAACCATTACCGTCGGCAGTGATATCATCAGCTACGACAAGCTGATCCTTGGGACGGGGTCCAACCCCTTTATGATCCCGTTGCCCGGACATGATCTGGACGGCGTTATCGCCTACCGCGACCTTGAAGACACCGAACAGATGATGGCCATGGGCCCCGACAATAAGGTTGTGGTTATTGGTGGCGGTCTATTGGGGCTTGAGGCCGCGGCAGGCATGGCTGCCCGTGGTGTTGATGTGACTGTAGTGCATATCATGGGCCACCTGATGGAACGCCAATTGGACGAGGCTGCTGGCTATCTGCTGCGCAAGGCTTTGGTTGATAAGGGCATCACGGTTAAATGCTCTGCCAACTCAAAAGAGATATTGGGCGAAGACGGTAAAGTTGCGGCACTTATGCTTGATGACGGCACAAAGCTGCCTTGCGATTTGTTGGTCATGGCAGTGGGCATTCGCCCCAATGTGGCGCTTGCTCAAGCTTCTGATATTGCCGTCGGGCGTGGCATTCATGTCGATGATCAGATGATCACATCGGATGAGAATATCCTCGCGGTCGGGGAATGTGTGGAACATGATGGCGCGATCTTTGGGCTTGTCGCACCGCTTTACGATCAAGCCAAGGTTGCAGCAAAAACGCTGTTGGGAGAAGAGGCGGCATTTGCCCAAAAAGAGCTAAGCACCAAGTTGAAGGTCACAGGTTGTGACCTGTTTTCAGCGGGTGATTTTGCAGAAGGCGAAGACCGAGAAGACATCGTATTTCGCGATCCGGCCCGTGGTGTTTACCGCCGCCTTGTTTTGCAAAACGATGTGATCGTTGGGGCGGTCATGTATGGCGACACAGCCGACAGCAATTGGTTCTTTGGTCTCATCCGCGACAAGACCGACGTCAGCGAAATGCGAGATACGCTGATCTTTGGACCAGCCTATCAGGGGGGCGGTGCCACGGACCCGCTCTTAGCCGTTGCAGCCTTACCGCGTGATGCGGAAATTTGTGGGTGCAACGGCATATGCAAAGGTGAAATTGAAGATGCGATTGCCGCGGGTGCGACTGACCTTGGTGCTATCAAGGCCACGACAAAGGCTTCGGCCTCCTGTGGCACCTGCACGGGATTAGTCGAACAGGTTTTGGCGGTCACATTGGGCGATGATTTTGTCATTCCCACCGCTGCGTCGATGTGTGGCTGCACAGACATGACCCATGAAGACGTGCGCCGGATGATCAAATCCCAAGAGCTCAAGTCGATGCCTGCGGTTTGGCAGGAATGCGGTTGGAAAACATCCTGTGGTTGCCATGTGTGTCGACCAGCATTGAACTTCTATCTGCTCGCTGATTGGCCGCTTGAATACATGGATGATCCGCAATCGCGTTTCATCAACGAACGCAAGCATGCCAACATCCAAAAGGACGGCACCTTTAGTGTCGTACCGCGTATGTGGGGTGGGATTACTACACCAGATGAGCTGCGCGCGATTGCGGATGCGGCCGACAAATACATGGTGCCGACCGTCAAGTTCACGGGTGGCCAGCGGATCGATCTTTTGGGTGTCAAAGGCGAAGATTTGCCAGCGATCTGGAAGGATTTGAACGACGCGGGGATGGTGTCAGGCCATGCTTATTCCAAAGGTCTGCGCACTGTGAAAACCTGTGTCGGGACTGATCACTGCCGCTTTGGCACTCAAGACAGCACTGGCCTTGGTATCAAGTTGGAAAAGACGCTTTGGGGGTCTTGGACACCGCATAAATTGAAGCTTGGTGTGTCGGGCTGTCCACGCAATTGCGCAGAGGCGACGTGCAAAGATATCGGCGTGGTTTGTGTCGACAGTGGCTATCAAATCAGCATTGGCGGGGCCGCGGGCATGGATGTTCGCGAGACAGAATTGCTCGTGCAGGTCGCCACGGAAGACGAGGCGATGGATGTGATCAAGGCGGTCACACAGTCCTACCGTGAAAATGCGAAATATCTGGACCGGATTTATAAATGGATGGCCAAGGTCGGCTTGGATTGGATCGAAGAGCAGATTGTTGATCTGGACAATCGAGCGGCATTGGTGGCCCGTTTTGAGTTGTCCCAATCAGTCTATCGCCGCGACCCTTGGGCAGATCATGTCGCCAAGGCAGAAACCTATCAGCCACTTGCTGATCTTGCATTGGAGGCCGCAGAATGACCGAATGGATCGACATCGCAGACCTAGAGGCAATCCCAAAACGTGGCGCGCGCATGGTCAAAACGTCACTTGGATGTGTCGCCGTATTTCGCACGGCAAATGATGCGGTCTATGCGCTCGACAACGCTTGCCCACATAAACAAGGACCACTGGCCGAAGGGATCGTGCATGGCAATGCCGTGACGTGTCCTTTACACAATTGGGTCATCTCGCTGGAAACAGGCGCGGTGCACGGCGCGGACGAGGGACAAGTGAATACCTATCCGGCACGTGTCGAAAATGGCCGTATCTTGCTTGATGGCGCAAAGCTGCGTGGGCGTGCGGCGGCATGACACTGACCAAAACAGTCTGCCCTTACTGCGGCGTTGGTTGCGGTGTTCTTGCGGGGGCTGATGGCACCATCGAGGGCGATCCAGACCATCCTGCGAACTTTGGGCGGCTTTGTTCCAAAGGGGCAGCTTTGGGCGAGACCATTGGGCTTGAGGGGCGTTTGCTGCACCCACAGATCGCCGGTCAGGATGCTGGTTGGAACGAAGCGCTTGATTTGATGGTCGAGAAATTCAGCACCGCCATCCGTGATCATGGACCTGACAGTGTGGCGATTTATGCATCAGGTCAGATGCTGATCGAAGACTATTACGTCGCCAATAAACTGATGAAGGGCTTTGTCGGGTCGGCCAATATCGACACGAATTCAAGGCTTTGCATGGCGTCATCGGTTGCGGGCCACAAACGCGCCTTTGGAACAGATACGGTGCCAGGCACCTATGAAGACCTCGAAGAGGCTGACTTGATCGTACTGGTCGGGTCCAATCTCGCTTGGTGCCATCCGGTGCTGCATCAACGGATCGCTGCCGCCAAGGTCGCGCGGCCATCGATGAAGGTGATCAACATCGATCCACGCAAAACTGCAACGTCTGAGTTGGCCGATATTCACTTGCGGGTCGCGCCGGACGGAGACGTCGCGCTGTTCAATGGTTTGCTCGCCTATCTCGCCGATACAGATAAGCTAAACCACGCATATGTTGATGCGCATGTCACAGGCCAAGACGCCGCTGTCGCACAGGCGCGATTGGATGATCCGTTGGACAGTGGGCTGACCAGCGACGCATTGACACAATTCTACCAGCTTTGGGCGGAGACTGAAAAAGTCGTCACGGTCTATTCCCAAGGCGTAAACCAATCCAGCAGCGGTACCGATAAAGTCAACGCGATCCTCAATTGCCACTTGGCGACTGGCCGGATCGGCAAGCCGGGCATGGGACCGTTTTCGGTCACGGGTCAGCCAAACGCCATGGGCGGTCGCGAAGTTGGCGGGTTGGCAAATATGCTGGCCAATCACCTTGATATTGAAAACCCAGACCACCGCGCGGCCGTGCAAACATTTTGGAACAGCCCGACCATCGCGACCTATGCAGGGCTAAAAGCGGTTGATTTGTTTGACGCTTGTGCTGCGGGGAAGATCAAAGCGCTCTGGGTGATTTCGACCAATCCCGTCGTAAGCCTGCCAAATTCCGACGGCGTTGCAGATGCGATCAAAAACGTGCCCTTTGTGGCTGTTTCAGACATCAACCTGCGCACGGATACAGGCGATCTTGCCGACGTATTATTGCCAGCCACCGGCTGGGGCGAAAAGGACGGCAGCGTCACCAATTCAGAACGCCGAATTTCTCGCCAGCGCGCCTTTCTTCCAACACCTGGTGCGGCGCGCCCAGATTGGCAGATAATCTGCGAAGTCGCGACGCGTATGGGGTGGGGTGACGCGTTCTCATTCGAGACGCCGGCCGAAGTTTTTGCGGAATACGTGGCCTTATCTGCGGCCACGCGTCCGTTTGACCGTGATCTTGATCTGAGCATTTTTGCAGATGCCGATTACGCCAATCTGATCCCAACGCAATGGCCAAGAAACGGTAAACGTTTTTTCGCTGATGGTAAGTTTTACCATCCTGATGGCAAGGCGAAGATGCTGCCCGTTCGGGCGCCAGAACTGAAATCGGGGGACGGCTTTACGCTCAACACAGGCCGCAACCGTGATCAGTGGCACACGATGTCACGCACGGGCAAAGCACCGCGTCTCGGCGCGCATCTTGCTGAACCTTATTGCGAAATTCACCCCGGCGATGCGTCGGATATGCACATCACAACGGGTGATCTCGTGACGGTTGGCAATCGGTACGGGTCTTCGGTTTTGCGGGCTTTGATCACTGACCGCACCGCCAAGGGGCAACTTTTTGCGCCGATGCATTGGACACGACAGCAAACGAGCTCTGGGCGCGCCAATACGCTCACTGCACCGCATTGTGATCCGGTGTCCGGCCAGCCATCGCTGAAGAAAAACGATGTGCGCGCTGAACGATTTGATGCCAAATGGTATGGGTTCGTGGCGAGCCTCAACGAACTCCACGTCGCGGGTGATTACGCCGCTGTTGCGCGGTCTTTGACAGGATGGCAGGGCGAATACGCGGGGGCAACGTTGCCCAAAGACTGGGAAAGCCTCGCACGTGATCTGACCGGATACTCCGATGCACCAATGTCGGAGGTCACGGGTCACGATGATGCCGCGACCCGCATTGCATTTCATGATGGCGACAAGCTGGTCGGCGTGTTCTTTGCGAGCCCACATCCCGTGTCTTTGGCGCGCAACCACGTCATTTCCCTTGTTGGAACGACAACGCCGCCCTTGCAAGCATTGGCAGGCCGGAGCGGAAGCAACCAGCCGGACCCCGGCATCACCATTTGCGCTTGTATGAATGTGGGTATCAACACGCTGCACGACGCCATTTCCCAAGGTGCAGGCACTGTCGATGCGCTTGGTGCTGCGACCTGTGCAGGGACGAATTGTGGATCTTGCAAGCCCGAGCTTGCAAGCCTGTTGGCACAGGCCAACGTTCGGATGGCAGCGGAATGAGCCTCGCACCCTATGTTCGCATCGTCGCACAAGGGAAGGGACGCGCCCGCCCGATGACCCAAGACGAAGCGCAAGAGGCGATGACGATCATGCTGTCGGGCGCAGCCGCCCCCGAAGCTGTTGGCGCGATTTTGATGGTTCTGCGCCTGCGCGGTGAAACCGACGCAGAGATTGCGGGTTTTACTGCGGCCCTGCGCGCATTGACCCCGCATGTACCACGCGCGGATTTGGATTGGCCCTGCTATTCTGCAGGGCGTACACGGGGCGCACCGCTGTTTGTGCTAGCTGCCAAACTGGTGTCAAACGCGGGGTATCGTGTCACCTTGCACGGCTGGAATTCGCATCAAAGCACGGCTGCTGATCTGCGGGCGACGCTGAACGAATTGGATATCAAAGGAGATGGGCTTTGTTATTTGCCCCTTGAAACACTGTCACCAGCAGCGTTTGAGTTGGTCAAACTGCGCGATACTTTCGGCCTGCGCAGTTGCGTCAATACAGTCTTGCGCATGTGGAACCCAAGTTGTGCGCCGGCCTCTGTACAAGGGGTGTTTCATCCGTCCTATCGGGGGCTGCAATCACGGGCGGCGGCATTGCTGGGGGATCAGACCCTCGCGGTGATCAAAGGGGGCGGTGGCGAATTTGAACGTAACCCAACCAAGGACGCCGCAATCTTTGGGCTGCGGGGCGGCGTGGAATTGAACGACACCGCCACGGCGTTAATGGGCGATGCCCGACGCTTGCATGACCCCTCTCAGCCAATTGATTTGGCAGCGCTATGGCATGGCACCACGCAGGATGCATTTGCGTCGGCGACGGTCGTTGGTACCGCTGCCCTCGCACTTTGGACAGTTGGCGCGGCGCAAACCCATGAAGAGGCCAACCAGATCGCAACAAAGCTTTGGCAAAATCGCCACGAACAGTCGAGGAAATCAGCATGAAGACCTTTCCCATGTTTTTGCAAATGCAAGGCCGCCGCGTGGTCATTGCAGGCGGAGGAGAGCAAGCAGCTCAAAAATGCCGGCTGATCCTTAAAACCGAGGCGGCGATCACGATTTTGGCGCCCGCACTTGATCCGGAATTGTCCGATCTACACACAGCGGGCCGCATAGAATGGCTCAATGCGCCAATCACGCCCGCAAACTTCAAAAACGCAGCACTTGCTTTTATTGCAACCGGATGCCCCGCAGCAGACATGAGTTTGCACAGCCTTGCCAAAGCGGGTGGCGCGACAGTCAATGTTGTGGACCAGCCTGCGCTTTGTGATGCGATCACACCATCCATTGTTGATCGCAGTCCGGTAGTTGTCGCGATTGGCACAGAAGGCACTGCACCCGTTTTGGCGCGCCAGATTAAATCCCGTGTCGAGCAGATGTTGGAGCCGCGCCTTGGGGATTTGGCAGCTCTCGCAGGGCGGCTTCGCGACCGAGCAGCCAACCGATTGGGCCCACGAATGCGGCGCGACCTCTGGCGTTGGGTGTTTGCGGGACCAGTGCGCGATGTCCATACACGCGGCGCCGAACGCGAAGCGGCGCGTATGATCAAGCAAGCGATCGATACGGCGACCTTTGGTGATGCGTCTGCTGAAACAGTGGGAACCGTTTCGCTCGTGGGGGCAGGGCCGGGATGTAAGGACTTGATAACTCTACGCGGGGTTCAACGGCTTCAAGAAGCCGACATCATTTATTATGACCGCTTAGTTGATCCCGAAATTTTGGACCTTGCGCGCCGTGATGCAGAACGCGTTTTTGTTGGCAAAGAACCCGGGTGTCACCATTGGCCCCAAGAAAAAATCAGCGGTATTTTGGTTGCAGCAGCCCGTCAGGGCAAACGTGTTGTGCGACTGAAATGCGGAGACCCCGGTGTGTTTTCACGAGGTGCGGAAGAAGCAGAGGCTTTGGAAGCGGCAGGCATAGCATACGAAGTCGTCCCAGGTGTGACCGCGGCAAGCGCTGCGAGCGCGGCAATGGGTGGCTTCATGACGGAACGTGGCACCTGCGACACCTTAGTATTGGCGACGGGGCAATCAGCCGCCTCAGAAACGTCCACAGACTGGCTCCATCTACTGCGCCCTGGAACGCGGGTTGCCGTTTATATGGGCGTGGGCACCGCACACGACATTGCTCAGACCCTTACAAGGGCCGGACTACAAGATAACGTGGAAATTGATATCGTTTCGCGCGCGCAGCAAAGCGACCAAGTGATCGCGTCCTGTCGTGCCCCGACTTTGACAGATACAATTGAGGCGCATGATGTTTCAAACCCTGCGATCTTGTTCCTGACTTGGCCACTTCAACGGGAAACATATGGGGCCAAACCCATAACCCTTTTGCAGTCTTCCGAACCGACTTCGCTAACGGAAAGTGCAGTAACTCAAGCTTAGTTCGAAACAACGTTGCTAGAGTCTCATAGAGAGCCAATTGCAAGTTTTTGCATTTTTGGTGCTCTTCTGCGGCGAATGATCGCTGTTCCTACCGATATCGGCCCTGAGCTGCCGCTTGCGCGATACCTTCATTGCTGCACCCGCAGTCCGAAAAGCAGACCTAAAGCTTGTTTGTCCGGGATCGAGCGGTATTGTCATCGACGTAGTTTTTTATAGCACTTCGCCTAACCCTGAGGGTGCTTCAACCAAGAGCGCGATCCAATGAAAGATGTTCCAGGCGTCGATGAAAACGGGAACCTAAAGAACGGCCCCTTTGAGTTATCCTTCAAGAACGGAGTTGTCTCTTGCAGAGGTGAATTCGGCGATGGAAAAAAATCTGGGAAATGGACCTACTTTCTCAATAATGGCCAGATGCAGTCCTCTGGTTACTATAAGGAAGGGAGGATCGTTGGTCAGTGGAAGTGGTTCTATAAAACTGGCGATCCACGCGGAACGGGCAGCTTCGATGATGAAGAGCAGAAGCACGGCGAATGGACACGATACCATCCGAATGGCCAGCTCTGGGACGAGGGCCTATTCGAACATGGCAAGAAGAAGGGCACTTGGACGGTTTACGACGAGAGCGGCGAGGTCTTAAAGACCCAGGTTTTCAAATAGCTATGCATTCGATTTGGACAACGATCTACTAACACAATAAATGGCTTTCCGAACGTCGCTAAAACAGTTTCGAATTCGGTCCGATAAGACGCGGTTAGGATTCGCATCGCAAAGGTCATTGCGTTTGGAGCGGCCCATACCGGACATTGGCCATTGCGGTCATTGCTGCGCTGCAGCTTAGCTGAAGTGAACGTTAAATAACGCCTATAATACTCCGACAGCGCCTGATAACTAATCCTCATGACAGACCAAATGGAAATCAAAAGTGATCGCCTCAAAGCCATTTGAAAGGGGCGGAAGATCGGACGGCCCAAACTGGCGAAATTGTCGGGTTTGACCGAGCGAAAGCTGGCCAAGATTGAAGCAGAGTCATCGTACATTCTACCGCAATCAACCGTCGCAACGCTCTCGAACATTCTCCAAGTGCCGGAGCCGACACTCACCGGCGATTTTCCATTGACTGAGAAAGATTTAGAATCGCTTTCAAAATCACAATGTACGAGTGGTTGCCGTAGTTAACGGCCCATGCCGGACATTCAGACAGCTACTAGATTGCTGCGGCGCAGCCCGCCGAACCGAACTTTCACTGCATGCGCTCGGACCGATGAAGTCCATAGGTCAGCTTCTCTCCTAAACCAACACAGAAAATGTGACGCTATCAGCTACCATCAGCATAGAGGTTGGGTATTTTTTGATCCAAAGCTGACCTTGCAAGTGGGCCAGCTGCAACAGTGCAGCTTCTCCGAAGCAGCCATTCGCGCATCTTGCAGCATTTAAAGCATCGCAATTTCGCCTATGCGGACAAAGCGGCGTTTCGCTATTGCAACGCGAACTTCAAATTTTCTTTAAGTTCCAAATGCACCGCTTCGTTTCGTCCCGACTTTCATAGGTTTCAATCGCGCTTTCCAAATCGTCAGGCGAAAGCAAGGCATCTCCTTTTGCATTCTGGGTAATCTGGATGGTGTACCATGCGGTGACACCGCCTTCTGGCGGGCTCTTGAAACGCGGAAACTGCGGCTCGCCTCGCTGAGCTGCTAGCCAATACGTTGGCAATTCCGGGTCAATAACAAGCGCACGAGCCAACCCGATAAGATCCGCTTCACCCTCGACAATTGCTCTTTCTGCTTGGTCGCGTGTTTTGAACCCGCCAGTGATCATCAAAGGTATCTTTGTCCTTTTGCGGGCGCGACCAGCGAATTCCAAGAAATATGGGCCCGAGCCTTCTCGATCCGAAGAAGATGCAGCACCGGGGAAATATGTGCCGCCGCTGATTTCTATAAGGTCGATTGCCAGTTGGTCTACAGCGGCAATGACCTCAAGGGCTTCCTCCTCCGCAAATCCGCCCTCGAGCTGATCCGTAGCGTTCAATTTGATACCGACCGGAAATTCAGGGCCTACGGCTGCACGCACGTCTTCAATTACTTCGAGCAGCAGCCGCATTCGGTTTTGTAGAGTACCACCATAGGCATCCTCTCGCTTGTTGAACAACGGTGACAGAAACTGACTAAGCAGAAATCCATGCGCCGCGTGTAGCTGAACACCTCCAAATTCAAGCTCCCTTGCAAGGCAGGCAGTGCGAGCAAATTCGGCAGGCAGCGCTTGAATCTCGTCTAACGTCAACGCACCGCAAGCTAGGCCGGGAAGGTCGAGCGCGCTCGGCCCTTTGGGCGAACTGATCCCCGCATCCGCCATTGCACCAGCGTGGCCGAGTTGCAGCCAGAGTTGAGCGTCGTCGGTTGCACCTGCTTTTGCAAGACGCTTGAGCAAATCTCGGTCTGAATGGTCATTCAAAATGAGATTGCCGGGCTTCTCCGCAAAGTGGGGCGTTCCTTGAACTTCGCCAATGATGGACAACGCCAAACCGCCCTCGGCCCAGCGTTCGTAAAGCCTAATTTGATCATCGGTTGGGTTGCCAGTCCCATCGCCCAGAGAGTCTGACATTGCCGACTTGGCGATCCGGTTCTTTAGCGTAGCACCACATGGCAGTGTCAGCGATTGTGCGAGTGGTGAAGTCTGCATTTTAAATGAGAAGCCTTGCAATTTTTCTACTGTGATACGTTAAAGCGGCCGTTGGTGCAAAACGCAGTATTAAGTAGCTTGGCTTGAACCTGCCGTTTGCTGCGATTTGCCTCAATGGCTGATTTTGAAAAGGCTCGTTTTAGACGGCTATGGGGCGACCCTTATGTCGAGGTGTAACTCGCTTGCAGTTTAGACCTTCGAAGAGCGCCTCTAGTTGGGGCTTGTTGATTGTCATAAGACCATCAGTCGTTTTGGGCCAATCAAAAACCTTCCCCTCGATCCGCTTGTAAATGAGAACCAATCCCATCCCAGACTATCCTCTTTAGCCGATCTGAACGTTTCGATCGAAAAAATGAAGATTGCACCATTGAAAGGGTCATGCTCAAATTCACTCATGACGATAGAGGCAAGCCCAGCCATTCCGTTTCGAAAATCGACAGGTTTTGAAGCACTAAGAATTTGAAATTTCCAGCAGGTGAAATCATGCTATTGTTATCAATGGAACGGATTAACTGTGCCAAGTTCTAGACCGGATAGTTGGGTGGAATCTTTAGCTCAACGTCACCGCGTTTCAATACGATGTCGTTGCGTACAGTGGCTGTCTTGGGCTGAGCATCCATCACTTTGATTTCAGAGAACGACTTGTTAGTCAGCTTGTTTGAAAGCGGTTTTTTCTTTTTGACTCCACCAAATTCTTGCCACCACTGATTGGCCGTTTGGTCAGAGACCTTACAGCCATTTTTGACACTTTTGATTGAGAGCTTCCCAGATTTTATCCGTCGCGCCATTTCGCGTTTGAATTTGGTTGGCCACATGCAGAGTCCATCGTTCTCGGCCGGGATTGAATAACCGAAGGCGTAAAAGACATTTTCGATTTTCTGATAACCTGAGAGTGCACCTAACGTTTGAGTATTAATGATGCCCATATCCTTTTGGGGGCATCGTATTTGCTCATTTGAGGTGTGCTAAGCCCTAAGTAAGGGGTCATATTCAACGCTTACGGCGGATTTTAGAACCTGCTGGTGTATCCGAAGTCGGCAATCTCTGCCTTCCGCCGCGTCTCCCATGGATGTCGCCAGATCAGATAGGTGTCTGAGGCTGGCTGGGCGGCTGTGGAAGGCACGTCGCCCGCGCACTAACGCCGACAATCTCGCAAAAGCGGTTGGTCTGGAAATTATCTCGATGTTCTTCGGTGAACCTAAACCTCGTTGCTTTAGGCCCGCGAAGAACTGGCGGTCATCGGCGACTAGAAATGGTGAGATTGTGGTATAACCTCAGGGAATAGCGTTATACAATTTGCGGGTATTCGTTATCACTAAAGATGCGTAAGATGATTGTTCTAGGGTTGCGAGGGAGACGCAATCGGACGGGGGGAACATGAATATATTGTTCATAATGTATGACCAGTTGCGTCATGACTATTTGTCGTGCGCGGGTCATCCTCACTTGGATACACCAAACTTTGACCGTGTGGCCGCAAAGGGCGTGCGCTTTACCAACGCATTCTGCCAATCCCCTGTTTGTGGCTCTAGCCGCATGAGCTTTTACACAGGTCGTTATGCCTCTTCTCATGGTGCCCAGTGGAATGGTTATCCTCTGCGTATTGGCGAGCACACGTTGGGGGATCATCTGCGTAAAACCGGCATGGATACTTGGCTGATTGGCAAGACCCATATGAAGGTTGACGCCGAAGGTATGGAGCGTCTCGGTTTGGCGCCTGACAGCATCATTGGTGCGCGGCAGTCCGAATGTGGCTTTGATGTTTGGGTCCGTGACGACGGGCTTTGGGGCCAAGGACCAGACGGGTTCTATGACGAGAAGCGTAGCCCCTATAATGAATTCCTAAAATCAAAAGGATACGACGCCGAAAATCCTTGGGCGAGTAACGCCAATGCAGGTGTGCAAGAGGGCGAGCTGGCGTCGGGCTGGATGTTCGAGAACGCCGATAAGCCCGCCAACATTCGTGAAGAAGACAGCGAAACCCCTTGGCTCACCGATCAAACCCTGCGTTTCATGGACGAAGCCACAGGCGCTTGGTGTGCCCATGTCAGTTATATCAAACCGCATTGGCCCTATATTGTGCCAGCGCCGTATCACGACATGTATGGTGCGAATGCTGTGCCTGCGGCGAAACGAAGCGACGATGAGCGCGTCGACCCGCATCCAGTATATGATGCCTTTATGGGCAACAAAATCGCCGCAGCATTTCAGCAAGACGACGTCCGGCAAAAGGTAATTCCTGCCTACATGGGGCTGATCAAACAATGTGATGACCAACTGGGTCGCATTTTGGATCGGCTCGAGGAAACCGGTCAGATGAAAAACACGATGATCGTGCTGACGTCCGATCATGGCGACTATTTGGGTGATCACTGGCTTGGGGAAAAGGATCTATTTCACGACCCGTCAGTTAAAATCCCAATGATTGTTTATGATCCGCGTAAAGAAGCAGATTGCACGCGCGGCACGACTTGCGATGCGTTGGTCGAAGCCATTGATCTTGCGCCAACGTTTGTTGAGGCAGCTGGTGGAAAGCCTGCGGATCACATCTTAGAAGGGCGCAGTTTGCATCCTTGGCTGCACGGGCAAACACCCGAATGGCGCGATTTCGCAATCAGCGAATATGACTATTCCGTTACCCCAATGCGCGATGTCGTCGGGGTCAGCAGTCGCGACGCACGGTTGTTTATGGTGTTTGATGGTCGCTACAAACTGATGCATGCAGAAGGCGGGTTTCGCCCCATGCTATTTGATACGCAGACTGACCCTGACGAGCTGACTGATTTGGCCAAATCGGACGACCATGGCGATGTCATCGCGCGGCTTTATGATAACTTGCGCGCATGGGGGCTTCGCATGTCCCAAAGGGTCACACGGTCCGATGACGACATTGAGGCCATGCGTGGGCGATCTGCTCGTCGCGGCATTTTACCATTCATGAAAGATGGGTCGGAAGTACCCGCAGAGCTAACCCAAAAGTATCGTGGGCCTGTCACACAGGATTACGTAAATACCAAGACTGAGAGATCGCATGACTGATACATTACCAGCACTAAAGCTGACGGCCGAACGTCGGTTGGGCGATGTGCTTGCGGTTACATTTGCATGCGTCATTTTGTTTTATGCTTCCGGCGGTCCGATCAGTGACTTTGTCAGATGGTTCATTGAAACAACGACGGCTGGCTTCGATGAAATGTCACGCCGCGATCAACGTGTGCTGTTTCGCGAGCACTGGTTGGGCAGTGCATGGCGCAGTGTCGAACGCGGCTTTTTACAGCCCACCGGTTTGATCCTCGGTTTGCCAATCCTGTTTGGCTTGGTGATCTCTTCGCTAAGTTTGGATTGGACGCCCGGACGCCGTTGGGTGAACACCACGCTCGCTTTGGCGTCAATCGGAACAATGTCTGTCTGGATCGCTGGCATTTTCGCGACCGATGCTGGCATTTTGCCGTCGGCGGATACGATTGATTATATCACCTTCCCAATTGCCAGCGCGGTCGCGCTTTATCTAACATGGCGGATGTTCGGCGGGTTCATTGCAGGGTTTTGCCTGTTTTGGATCATCTATCTGTTCGTCCGTGGCGATCTACCTGCGTGGACAGGAATCCTCCAAGGGTCTGATGCGCCATTTGATCAAAACCTGCGGGCAATGGTGCAGAATTTCTGGGCACAGACCGGCGGTATGTTCGGTCAACCGATCCAAGTGGTTTCCGGTAACGTGCTGATCTTTATCGTCTTTGGTGCGGTGCTTATGGCCTCTGGCGCGGGCGAGCTGTTGATGAAGATTGCGAACCGGCTTACGGGCGGATTTATCGGCGGGGCTGCACATGCATCCGTCGCGTCCTCGGCGCTTTTCGGGACACTTTCGGGCGCGGCTATTTCCAACGTTGTGTCCACTGGCGTGATGACCATCCCTGTGATCAAAAAGGCCGGATTTCGTCCCGCGTTTGCCGGTGCGGTAGAGGCAGCGGCGTCCACCGGGGGTCAGGTCATGCCACCTGTGATGGGCGTAGTCGCATTCTTTGTCGCCGGTCAGATCGGATTGGAATACCGCTATATTGTTGTGGCGGCGATTATGCCCGCGATCTTCTTTTACGTGGGCACTTTTATGGCTGTCTATTTTGAGGCGCGGCGCGCTGGCGTCGGTGCTCTTAGCCCCGATCAGCGTCCGAACCTAACACGTCATGAGTATCTGCAATGTTTGGTCTTTATCATTCCGCTTGGTGTGCTTTCGACGTTCCTATTCATCCAACCCTCGGTCCCCAAGGCAGGCTTTTATGGCTTTGTCGCTGCGATTACGACGTCGCTGATCCTGTTTCCGGAGTTCCGCAATCGTGCAAAACTGTGGCGCGCGTTTGTAGAAGCAGGCCGGATGTCCGCGTCGATTATCGTAATCGTTGCCGCAATTGGTTTGATCGTCGGTTTGATCCAATTGTCAGGCTTTGCCGGTCGGCTTTCATTATTGTTGGCGCAACTGGCCGATGGTCCGCTGTTGATCGTGTTGATCGTGGTGGCATTGGGCTCGATCGTGCTCGGCATGGGGCTGCCACCGGGGGCGACCTATTTCATTATCGTGATCGCGCTCAGCTCGGGCATCGAAGCCGTGGGAATTCCAGAGCTGACATTGCATCTGTTCGTTGTGTTCTTTGCCGTAATGTCGACCGTGACACCGCCTGTCGCGCTGGCCGCTTTTGCGGCGGCACCTATTGCGGGCGCCGATCCGATCAAAACCGGATTTGTCGCGGCCAAGATTGGTCTTGCGGGCTTCTTGATCCCCTTTGTATTCGCTTATCACCCAGCCCTGCTTTACAAGCTGCAAATCTTTTTCGATTTGTTCGGGTCTGACGTGTCGCGGTCTTCTGCCATGATCAGCCCCTATGACATTTCGTGGGTTTCATTCTTTTGGATTGTCGCGGCCTTTACGCTGGCCCTGTGGCTTATGTCCTCTGCGCTGGCAGGTCATGAACGCGCGCCCCTTTCAACAGCCGAGAGGGCGTTGCGTTTCGCTCTTGGAATCGCGATGCTGATACCGAATTTCACTATTGCTCTGCCCGCTGCCGCGGTCGGCATTGGATTGATCTTGTTACACAGAACACGGGAGGGTTCTGCAACATAGGTCTGGAACGAACGTACGATTTTCATAAACGAGGAGGAAAACATGAAACATCTATTAAACGGAACTGCGCTTGCGGTCGCAATGGCGCTGCCAGCAATGGCACAAGATACCATGCGCATGGCAACAATCGCGCCAAGCCTTGGTCAAGCCATCACAATGGCGACATTCGCCAACATCGTGAATGACAACCAAGATGCGGTGACGATTGAAGTCGCAGGCGGTGGCGCGGCCACCTTGCACCAGCTGGAAATCGGTCGCGGTAATCTGGAAATGTCCATGACATCACCAGTGATCTACAACCTGATGTCGGCTGGCACACGGATGTATCAAAAAGAAGCGGACGCAGCCGAAGCCGCAAAGAACGTACAGCTTTTGATGTGGTTCCCTTACGGCGAATATCACTTTGCTGTACGTGGCGACAGCGACATCACCCTCTTGGATGACATCGAAGGCTCCACAGTCTTTCTTGGACCGCAAGGCGGCGGCGCGTATAACGCGGCGTCTGGTTGGATCCAAGCAACAACAGGCCTCGTGGCTGGTGAAGACTATGAAGCGATCACATCGAACTGGCAGACAGGTTTCCAGTCTTTCCTAGATGGCACAATCGACATGTACACCAACGGCTGCCTTGATCCATGCCAGCAGTTCTTGCAGTTTACCGAAACCGAAGAAGTTCGCTTCCTTGGTCCAGACAGCGCCGAAGGTGAAGCTGTCGACAAGTTCCTTGGCAAGTGGCGCTACACGGGTGAAATCCCAACTGGTCTTTATGAGGATCAAGTCAACGAAGAGGCTGTTACGTCATTTAGCACAGCCGTTGGCATCGCCGTGCGCGGCGACATCGACGAAGAGACAGTTTACCAAATGACGAAAGCGTTCTGGGATAACCTCGACTCTGTGACGTCTGAGGCGCCATGGGCCAAAGCGCTCGACATCGAATACGCCGCCGCACAGCGTGGTTTGATGCAACTGCACCCAGGTGCAGCGCGCTACTACAAAGAAGCTGGCGTCATCGAGTAAGAGAATTGGCGTGCAGCGGGGGTCTCGCTGCGCGCCTTTAAGGCGTTGAACAATGGGGTTTCGGGAACTGAATAAATTGCTCTGGAACCTGACATTCGGCGCGCGGCCCGCAAGAGACTGCTATGCGGGACAGAGCAGACCTTCGAGATTTTTCACTCAATGGCAGCCTATCCTTTGCTGCTTACGCAGCGAAACGCAGCATAGGGAAAAGCGGACCTTTGCTGCACCTGCCAACGAGTCCTTCTATACCGGAGAGAGTTGACATTCAGGGGCCGTCGTTCCCGATTTTCGTTCTGCGCCGCAGTAATTCGCTGTAATCCCAGGCTGTAGCTTCTAGGCAATCCAGAGAATGCTTTGCGTGGGAAACTGGTGGGATTGCTAATTAAGTTCGATCCAAGCTCCATTTTCGCGCGACGAGTGTTGGCAAGCGTCGACGAAACGTACGCCGTCCAGTCCATCCTCGACTCCCAGAGTATGGCCTGACTTCCCTTCCGATTTGATCGCCTCTGCTGCCTCTCGGTAGAGGGTTGCGAAGGCTTCAAGGTAGCCTTCGGGGTGGCCTGCCGGAATTCGCGTGACCGCTGCGGACGCGGCGCCTGCCGCGCTGCTGCCACGCGTTATCAATTGGGTCGGTTTACCCAGTTGGGAGAACCACAGGGAGTTCGGGTTCTCTTGGGACCAACGCAGGGACCCTTGGGTGCCATAAAGGTCCAACGTCAGGTTGTTCTCGTTCCCGATTGCCACTTGGCTGGCCCAGATATAGCCACGGAATCCATCGGCCATTTGCAACGTCACGCGTGCATCGTCGTCGATCGTTCGCCCTGCCACATTGGACGACAGGGTGGCGCTAAGAGACGTGGCGCGCCGACCGGTGACGAAGCACGCAAGATTGTAAGCGTGGGTTCCGATGTCCCCAATCGCACCGCCACCTGACTGGGCAGGATCCAAGCGCCACCTTGCTTGTTTGTTGTCGCCAGATGGCGCCTCGCTCAGCCAGTCTTGCAGGTAGTTGGCCTCGACGACCCGTATGTCTCCGATCGCGCCTTCTGCGACCATTTCACGGGCCTGCCGTATCATCGGGTAACCCGTATAATTGTGGGTCAGAAAGAAGTGCCCTTTGGAAGACTGTGCAGCAACTCTCAGGCTCTTGGCTTGCTCCAATGTCGCCGTCATCGGCTTGTCACAAATGACCGATATACCTTCGGCCAAGAACGCTTTGGCGATGGGGCCGTGCAAATGATTTGGCGTCACGATCGAAACCACGTCGATCCCGTCAGGGCGTGCCGCTTCTGCCTTCGCCATGTCGCGGAAGTCCGCGTAGGATCGCGCAGCATCAATGCCCAGTTCGGCAGCAGAAGCATGCGCGCGATCGGCGTTTGACGAGAACGCACCTGCCACCAAGTCGAAACAGCCGTCCAACCGCGCCGCCATGCGGTGCACGCTGCCAATAAAGGCGCCTTGTCCGCCACCAACCATGCCGAGTTTCAATGGGGCCATTCTAGAATCCCATAATTTTGCGAAGCGCGGCCGGGTCGGATGTGCCCCCTGCAAAATCATCAAAAGCTTTTTCGGTTCTGCGAATGAGGTGATCTGCAATGAAGGGTGCCCCTTCGGCGGCCCCTTGTTCAGGATGCTTCAGGCAGCATTCCCATTCAAGCACCGCCCATCCGTCGAACCCGTATTGGGTCAGCTTGGAAAAGATGCCTTTGAAATCGACCTGACCATCACCCAAGGAGCGGAAGCGGGCAGCGCGCTCGGACCAGTCGGCATAGCCGGAATAAACGCCCTGACGCCCAGTCGGATTGAATTCCGCGTCCTTGACATGAAACGCGCTGATGCGGTCGTGGTAGATGTCGATGAAAGCAAGATAGTCCATTTGCTGCAGCAGGAAATGCGATGGATCATACGTGATTTTGCATCGCGGGTGATTGTCGAGCGCCTCAAGGAAACGCTCGAACGTTGTGCCATCGAACACGTCTTCGCCCGGGTGGATCTCAAACCCCATATCGACGCCGTAGTCGTCATAGATATCTAGAATGGGTTTCCACCGTTTGGCAAGCTCTCCAAACGCTTCGTCGATCAGTCCGGCGGGGCGCTGGGGCCACGGATAGAGGTAGGGAAACGCCAGTGAGCCGGTGAAGCCAACCGCCCCTTTCAGCCCAAGATTCTGCGAGGCTTTCGCGACCTTTGTCACCTGATCTACGGCCCAGGCCTGACGCTCGACAGGTTTGCCATGCAGATGGTTGGGCGCGAAGGCATCAAAGGATGTGTCATAGGCCGGATGAACTGCGACAAGCTGGCCTTGCAAGTGGCAGGACAGTTCAGTGATTTCCACGCCATGTTCCGCGCAGATCCCCGTAATTTCGTCGCAATAGTCCTTGCTGGATGCAGCCTTGTCCAAGTCAATGACCCGCGCATCCCATGACGGGATTTGCACGCCTTTGTAGCCGAGGCCCGCAGCCCATTCCACGATTGCAGGAAGCGAGTTGAATGGCGCATCATCCCCCAGAAACTGGGCGAGAAACAACGCGGGACCTTTAATCAAACTACTCATCTTATTCTCCAAATGGGTGTGTCACGCCAATAAGGCGCGTGCCGCATCAGGGCCAAGCACATCAGGTCTGCTACAGCTGGTCGTCATTATGATGACCTTACCAGTATCGCCAGCTTCCAGTATGGCCGTCATCACTTCAACCACATGCGTAGCAAAGGCATCATTGCAGCGATGCGGACGACCCTCAGCGATAGCGATTGCCATATCCGCCAATCCAGCGCCGCGATAATTTGCCTTCGTTTCTTCGAAATTGGGTACGCCAAACGGATGATCCCATGATTTTGCGGCTGCCTCGCCGTCGCGCGGGATCACTTTCACATCATCGCCAAAAAAGTTGGGATCGGGCAAGTCCATGGTGCCATCGGTGCCATAAAGCTCCATGATGGGATGACTGCTTGAATGGACATCCCAGCTGGACAAGAGCGTGACAATGGCCCCACTTTTGAACTTCATCACCGCGTGAATGGTTGTCGGGGTTTCAACCGGTATGGTTTCTCCGTTGCGGGGGCCATTTGCGATCGTGCGGGTGTCACTTGCCATGCCGGTCATACTGGCGACCTGCGCGACCGGCCCAATTAATTGCACCAGATTGCAGATGTAATAGGGCCCAAGATCGAGGATTGGCCCGCCGCCTTTCTGAAAGAAAAAATCAGGATTGGGATGCCAGTCTTCCATACCGCTGGACATGACGACGGCCGCACCGGAGGTGACCGTCCCAATCGCGCCGTCATCGATGAGGTTGCGGGCCAGTTGATGGCTGCTGCCCATGAACGTGTCAGGCGCTGAGCCGATCCGCAGGTTGTTGGCCTTGGCGATGTCGCCAAGTTCCTGCGCCTCTGCCAGGCTCAACACAAAAGGTTTTTCGGAATACACATGTTTGCCCGCCTGCAGAATGGCGCGGGAGACATCGACATGGGCGGCAGGGATTGTCAGATTGATCACCAGATCAACGTCGTCTGCCGCCAGTAATTCATCCACCGTCTGCGCGCGAACGCCAAACTCATCAGCGCGCGCACGCGCATTGTCCATGTTGATGTCGGCCACCGCGACGATCTGATACCCCTTAAACATCGGGGCGAGGCTGAGATACGCCGTGGAGATGTTGCCGCAGCCAATGATGCCAATGCCAAGGTCCTTAGTCATCGGTTTTCTCCCAAAGTGTTCTGAATGCCTTCGCTGAGCGGCTGGCGTACCCGACAGGATCGCTCGGCTTGTCGTGTTCCAGCGCATAGATCAGGCTTTCGGACGTAGAGCGGCAGGCTTGCAGCAGTGCGGCCCAGTCCATCGTCCCCGCCCCCAAGTCACTCCAGCCATCTTCGTCGAGGTTCGTGCCATCCGGTGCGATGTCCTTGACGTGGATCGCCGACAGCCGCTTGCCATAGCGTTTGATATAATCGAGAGGGTCTTTGCCGCCGCGCACGATCCAGGCCAGATCGGCCTCCCATGCGATATCGGGCGCAGCCTCAAGCAGAACCTCCATCGGAATGCTGCCATCGGCCAGAGCGACGAATTCGAAATCGTGGTTGTGCCAGCCAAAAGTGATACCGTGTTTCGCATATTTCCGGCCCGCAGCGTTCAGTCGCACGCCCAAAGCGGCCCAGCCTTCTGCGGTATCGGGGCGGTCCTTTTCTTCAAGGTAGGGTGCAAAAACACGGATGATACCGAGTGTTTCGATTATGCCCATCGTAGCCTCGAAATCCTCTTCGATATCAGCCAATCCCATGTGCCCGGACGGCATGGAAATGCCATTGGCATCCATCGCGGCACGGTAAGTTGCCGCATCACCGTAGACACCGGCATAACCTTCGACATGTGTAATCCCGAGAGCGGGCAATTGCGCCAAAAGGTCGATCTGATCAGCGCAATCGCGCATCGAGTAGAGTTGTAGTGCAACGTTCATGTTCTTGTTCCAGGATTAAAGGCGGTTTTCGGTTTTTTCATCAAAGAGGTGCAGTCGTTCAGCGTCGAACCCGATTGTCAGTGTGTCGCCAGACTTCAGCCTAGATTGGCCCTCGGTGCGCACCCGCACGGATTGGCCCGCAAAGTTGACCCAGACAAGCGTGTCTGACCCCATGGGCTCGACGATGTCGATCTCGGCGGTGCCGCTAAAGCTTGCCGCTGCGGCGGTCTCGCCGGTGAGGATATGTTCGGGGCGAATACCAAGCCACGCGCCGGTTTCGCTGCTGCTTTGCGTAGCGAACTCGTAGCCTGACACGTCCACCGCCAGACCGTCGCTGGTGAAACTCGTGCCGTTCAACTGTCCGGCAAACAGGTTCATCGCCGGAGAGCCAATAAACTCGGCAACGTATTTGTTGCAGGGCTTGGCGTAGATCACCTCGGGCGTATCGAGCTGTTCGATATCGCCACCCTTCATGATCGAAATGCGATCCGCCAGCGTCATCGCTTCGACCTGATCGTGGGTCACGTAGATCATAGTATTCTTGAGTTGCTGGTGCAGGCGTTTCAATTCGACCCGCAAATTTGTGCGCAGTTTGGCATCGAGGTTCGACAACGGTTCGTCAAACAAGAATACATCCACATCGCGCACCAATGCGCGCCCGATGGCGACCCGCTGGCGTTGGCCACCCGACAGGGCACCGGGCTTACGATCCAGCAGCGGTCCGATCTGCAAAACCTCGGCCACCCGCTCGACCCGCTTGGCGATTTCGGCCTTTGGCACCTTGGCGTTTTTCAGCCCGAAGGACAGGTTCCCGCGCACCGACATTTGCGGATAAAGCGCGTAAGACTGGAACACCATGCCGATACCCCGTTCCGAGGGCTCCGCCCAAGTCACGTTCTCACCCTTGATGAAGATTTGCCCGCCCGAAATATCCAGCAGCCCCGCGATGCAGTTCAGCAGCGTGGATTTCCCGCAACCGGATGACCCGAGAAGCACAAGGAATTCACCTTCGGCAATATCAAGGTTCAGCCCCTTTAACACTTGGACAGCGCCAAAGTTCAGATCGAGGTCTTTGATTTCTACAGAGTTGGTCATTGGATATCAGCCCTTGACTGCGCCCGCGGCGATGCCGCGCACAAAAAGTTTGCCAGAGGCAAAATAGATGACGAGAGGAACAAGACCGGTCAGCAATGTCGCGGCCATGTTAACGTTGTATTCTTTTACGCCCTGCACCGAGTTGACGATGTTATTAAGCTGCACCGTCATCGGATAGGTCGTCGGTTTCGTGTAGATCACGCCAAACAGGAAATCGTTCCAGATGCCTGTCACCTGAAGGATGATCGCAACCACAAAGATCGGAAGCGCCATCGGCATCATGATCTGGAAATAGATCTGCCAGAAGCCGGCACCATCTACCCGCGCGGCCTTGAACAGTTCTTCCGGGATCGAGGTAAAGTAGTTGCGGAACAACAGCGTCAGGATCGGCATGCCGAAGACAGTGTGAACAAGAACTAGCCCGCCAATAGACCCCATCAACCCGATTTCGCGCAGCATAATCACGATGGGATAGAGCATGGTCTGATAGGGAATGAAGGCGCCGATGATCAGGATGGTAAAGAAGGTCTCGGAGCCTTTGAATTTCCAGTTGCTCAGCGCGTAGCCATTGACCGACGCAATGGCGATCGACAACAGAACGGATGGCACAAGGATGCGCACCGAATTGCCAAAGCCGCGCGACAGACCATCGCAATTGATGCCGGTGCAGGCCTCTGACCAGGCCTTGACCCAGGGTTCAAACGTGATCTCCATCGGCGGGCCAAAGACGTTGCCCATGCGGATTTCCGGCATCCCCTTTAGCGATGTGACGATCATCACGTACAGTGGCAGCAGATAATACATGGAGACCACGATCAACGTGCCATAAAGGAAGATATTGGCGCGCGAGAAGGCCCTCTTCGGCTTCGGGCCGCGCGGCACTTGGGCGGTATTGGTTGTCATATCAGCCACGTTTCTTGCCTCCGAATTCGAGGTAGGCCCAAGGGATTAAGATGATCACCACGGAGCACAGCATCATCGTCGAAGCCGCAAACCCTTGCCCGAGGTTCTGGGCGCGGAACATATATTCGATGACATATTTGGCGGGCACTTCTGAGCTCAGGCCCGGCCCGCCGCCGGTTTGTGCCACCACCAGATCGTAAAGTTTGATGATACCCGAAGCGATCAGCACCAGTGCTGTGACGAACACAGGACGCATCATCGGAATGATGACGACGAGGTAGGTTTGCACAACACCGATCCCATCCACACGCGCGGCCTTCCAGATGTCTTCGTCGATGCCGCGCAATCCGGCCAGCATGATGCACATGATCAGCCCCGTGCCTTGCCACAGGCCGGCAATCAGCAACCCGTAAATTACGGTGTTGGGATCATTCAGGGGGTTGAAGGTAAAGCTCTCCCAGCCCCAGCCGCGAACCACATTTTGAAGGCCGAAATCGGGGTTCAAAATCCACTGCCAGACAAGTCCGGTGACAACGAAAGACAGGGCAAAGGGATACAGGAAAATCGTGCGGAAGGCGGACTCAAAGCGGATTTTGCGATCCAGACAGGCCGCAAGGCTAAATCCAAGAACCAGCGTCAGGATCATAGACAAGCTGCCATAAATCGCGAGGTTCTTGATCGAGATGATCCAGCGGTCCGTGTCCCACAGGCGTTCGTATTGATCAAAGCCGACCCAGTTCGTCTTGGGCAGCATGCGTGACCCCGTAAAGGAATATGTCACAGTCCAAGCAGTGCCACCCACAAAGACAACAAGCGCTGTCAGGATCATCGGCAGTGAGGCCAGCTTGGCCATCCAGTTCTTGAACAACCGGCTTGGCCGTTTGGTCTTACGGGTTGGGGGGTCCGAGGTCACGGTCATCGTGTCGGCTCCAAATCAATGAAATTCGGGAAAGGGTGGCCCGGCAGCCAGTGCCGCCGGGCCGGATCAAGGCGAAACTTAGTCCGCGTTTTCGATGATGTCAGCGTATGCCGCCTGAGCATCTGCCGCAGACATATCGCTGGACCAGAACTGAGCCTGCAAATCTTCGATCTGAAGGGTCGTGTCCTGGGAGAACGAGATATCGCCAGATGGCAGCACGCCACCGTTTGCAAGGATTTCGAGGCCCTTTTGCATACAGCCGTTTGCTGTGGACATATCGATGTCACCGCGCACTGGCAGCGAACCCTTGGCAAGGTTGAAAGACACCTGAACTTCAGGTGAAATCAGCATTGCAGCAAGTTCTTTCTGTGCGGCTGTGATTGCAGGATCGTCGTTCGCGGGGAAGTAGAACGCATCACCACCTGTGTCGATCACAGGGTTCAAACCCAAACCTGGCAGGCAGGAGTAATCCTCGCCTTCAACTTGCTCAGCAACAGAGAACTCACCTTGTGCCCAGTCGCCCATGATCTGCGCACCAGCTTGGCCCGTGATAACCAGGTTTGTGGCCATGTTCCAATCCTGAACGCTGGATTCGCTTGCGAGGTCACGCGCAGCGACCACAGCTTCAAAGGCGGCTGTGTATTCTGGACCGCGGGCCACATTAGCATTCTTGTCGATGTTAACGCCGTTCCAAGCCTCTTGACCCGCAACCGCCAGCGTGATCGCGCCGAATGCGATGTTTTGCTGCCAGCCTTGCTGACCCATGGCTAGTGGCAATGTGCCGGCGTCCTGCAGCGCGCCTGCGGATGCCGTGAATTCATTCCAATCCGTCGGCACATCGAGGCCTGCATTTTCGTATGCCGCGTGGGACAACCAGATCCACTGTGCGGAATGGATGTTGACTGGAACACAGTAAATTTTACCGTCCAGCGTGCAGGCGTCGAGCAAGGAAGACGGATTCACGATGTTCGCCCAGTCACCTGCTTCGGCAACGTCTGTGAGATCAAGAAGCAAACCAGCTTCGATCAGCTCTTCTGCTTGGCGACCGTGGTTCAGCTGTGTGGCCGCCATCGGGTCACCGCCCAAAATGCGCGAAATAATAATGGGACGTGCTGTACCGCCAGAACCCGCGATTGCACCGTCGACCCATGTATTGCCCGTCGCGTTCCAGGCATCTGCGAATTTCGAAACGGCTGCTGCTTCACCGCCTGAGGTCCACCAATGGGTGACTTCCAGTTCGATGCCTTCAGCAAGTGCCATCGTTGCGGACGCCGCGGTAAGCGCGGTCCCCGCTAAAAGAGACTTCAAGATCTTTGACATTTTTTCCTCCCAGAAAATGCGGATTCCCGCGAATGGTTGTGAAATCGCGGACCGCTCCTATCAGCCTGCAATCGATTACATTCTCTTCCGGTATTGATGTTTGTGTCAACAAAATATGTAATCGATTGCAGAGCTGGCGCACTTTACGGAGATAATAAGTGGCAAAAACCTGTACACTTCAAGACGTTGCACGCGTCGCAAAAGTTTCGACAGCGACGGTCTCTCGGACACTTTCGAACCCGGATGTGGTGTCCGAATCAACGCGGCGGCGGGTCGCCGAAGCGGTGAAAGTGACGGGTTACCGTATCAACCGCGCAGCACGAACACTGCGAACACAACGCGCCCATTCTGTTCTGGTTCTACTTCCCGATCTATCCAACCCATTCTTTTCTACGATCCTCGAAGGCATCTCTCGATACCTGTCACAGCGCGGCTATTCGATGTTGATCGCCAGCACCACTCAGGTCCACGACAGCAGCGAACGACTAATCGATTACCTCGACGATGCACGCGCGGATGGGATGATTGTACTCGATGGCGGTCTCGACACAGAGGTTGTTGAAATGCTGGAGAGCGCTCCGCAGTCCAAGCGGATTCTATTTGCATGTGAGTGGATTGAGGGGGCGAATTTCCCTTCGGTTCGATGCCAGAATCGTCAGGGCACTCGCATGGCAGTGAACCATCTTCATGGGCTCGGGCACCGCAAGATTGCCCATGTTACAGGCCCGGCCGGGAATGTCCTGATGCAAAGCCGTAAGGAAGCCTTTGTCGAGGAAATGACCAAGCTCGGACTTGAGCTAAGGCCCGAATGGGTCATTCTGGGCGATTTCTCACTCGCCGCGGGCTGCTTGGCTGCAAAGGCTTGGATCGCGTTGGAAGATCGCCCGACAGCGGTTTTTTGTGCGTCCGATCAATTGGCAATGGGCTTCATAGCAGAGCTGTCGCGCCATAGTCTCAGAGTGCCCGAGAATGTGTCCGTCATGGGATTTGACGACATCGATCTGGCAGAACAATTCATCCCACCACTCACGTCTATTCGGCAGGATCGCTTGGCGATCGGGGAAACGGCGGCAGAAATGCTGATGGAGCGTGTTTTGGCCCCTGACGACGAACACTCGGCGCACGCTGCTGTTCTTCCTGTCTCCCTCGTAGTCCGAAAAAGCACAGCGCCGCCACGCTAACGAAACATGCATTTTGGTCCAGCCGATCAAAGGACCACATGGGAGGCGCCGACGATCCGATTCCGAACTGGTTCTGCTATCGTCGAACTAATATGCGCGCCATTTTGAAGAAGAATGCGGACGTAGGCTCCATGCGTTTGATCGGAGGCTTTCTATCGAGGTCTCGTCAACTGCCGCCGCAGAAATCGAGCAGGTCCTGCGAAAGGCAGCTATTCGGGCTACGAATGCAGCATTGTAGGGGGCTGGCCAACGGCAACAAAGGGCCGATGTCCTCGACCCATTTTGAAGCCATCCCCAGACCTGACATTGGTGCGCCGCGCAGCATCTGGGACAATGGGCTCTAAGCCGACCTCGGATGCGTTGCAGCATCCTGTGATATGCAGGCCAGGTCAACGTCGGGTTGTCGATGTGGGAGGGTTTGGCGGATCGGAGGAACCATTATGCAAACACCAAACTTACCTGCCATTCGCGCGCTGCGTCCCGCTTGGAACAAGGGCCGGATCGTCGGCCAGAAGCGCCCGCTGAAACCAAAGCATGTATGGGCAATCAGAGTTCGACTTGAGCTGGCCGCAAACCATCGCGAGCTCGCGTTGTTCAACCTCGCGACCGGCAGCAAGCTACGCGGCTGCGATTTGGTCAAAATGAAAGTGATCGATGTTATGGCGTCTGGCCAGATCAAAGAAAGGGCGTCCTTACCGCAAAGCAAAACCCGGAAACCCGTGCGCTTTGAGATCTCCGAAGGGACAAGAACCTCGCTTGCGAAGTGGATGGAAGACCCGCTGATGGTCGGGTCCGAAAACCTATGGCCCGGGCGCTTTCATGAGCGACTGCACATCTCAACCCGCCAGTATGCCCGGATCGTCCGGGACTGGGTTTCTTCTATTGGATTGGAAGTGACGGCGTATGGAACCCACTTGATGCGATGCACGAAGGTCACACAGATTTACAGGAAGACGGGCAACTTGCGCGCAGTTCAGCTTCCATTGGGTCACACCAAGATAGACAGCACAGTGCGCTATCTCGGTGTTGAGCTAGAAGATGCGCTTGCTATCGCGGAAGCCATCGAAATCTAAATTTTGAACCATCTTCAGAGACGGCCCTTACCGGCCATTCGAGCTAAGCCAAATTCAATAGGGCGCTTTTCCGGAAGCTGCCGTTCGTGCGACCTGCAGCATTTTGGTCTAGCTGGATGACTGCGCCGCGGACAAAAGGGACTTTCGCTGCCGCTGCGCCAACAGCTGCTCTTCAGATACCTTGAGAACAAGCTAAAACTACCAAATTTATATCTGACTAAAATTGTCAGATTGACATGCCATACTGTTTCGCTCAGGATTAGTTCAAGTCAAGCCACCCTGATTCTCTCTAAGGGAAGCCCGACACGTGAACGATGTGAGGACTTCCAAATGCCACAGCAGAATATGCCGCAAACCGATGCCGAGGATGGCCAGACCCTCCGGGCAGAGCAGTATGACAACATGGAGCTGTTCGTCGCTGCGTCTGAGGTTGAAAGCCCATATGCTGGCTGGCTGGTCGATCAACGGGCAAATTCAGGGCTCGAGAGACGAGAGCCTGCGTCATGAGTTTTCATTCCACACCGCCAAAACAGACACCCGCACCGTCAATGCCCACTTATCTTGCACGGGACCTGATGCAGGACGGGGATATTGCGCAGATTGTGCTGGGCGATCAGACCTACACCCTGCGGATCACGCGGGCTGGCAAGTTGATCCTGACTAAATGAGCGTATCCAATCATAACCGTGGCGGCGTACCCGTTGGCTTCATCACCGAACTTGATGGGATCGAGGCCGCATCTGTCATCTATCTGCGCCTCTGGTGCGAAGGTCCCGATGCGCAGGCACAGGTCTGGAATGACTTCGCGTCTGGTCTTGGCTCTGAACAAGGGCGAAAGGCTCTGAAGTCGTTTGAAGACCTCTGTTCACTTTGCACCCGTCATGGGCGTCGTCCGCTGATGCGCCACTCGGTTCAGTGCAAATGCCTCGGAGCCGACGAATCCTGCTTTGCTAACTTCATCGCTACCGCCGCAACGGGAGAACGCGAAGACGCCATGCTGATCGCGACGCTTCTTGTTCGGCCCGATGTGGCCCCGCTGATCGCGTCATTGGCGGCTGATGTGGGCCGCGCCTTTATGCGTATGCGACTGAGCGCACCAAGAGGCATCGCAACACATTCACACGAAACATCAAAGACACTTCACTAAAGGGACTCCCGCATGAAACGCTACCTTCTCACGACCGCCATCGCAGTTGGCCTCGCCACACCTGCACTTGCGGTTGAAACCACGGACGTGCTCGACACTTATGCTGACATCGCGGCTGCAAACTACAGCGACAGCCTGATTACGGCCCAGCGGTTGCAGGCCGCAGTGAAGGCATTGGTTGCTGATCCATCCGCTGAAAACCTGAACGCTGCCCGTGCCGCTTGGTTGGCCGCCCGTGTGCCATACCAACAGACCGAGGTGTTCCGTTTTGGCAATGCCATCGTCGATGACTGGGAAGGAAAGGTAAACGCATGGCCGCTGGATGAGGGCCTGATCGACTACGTGGATGCATCCTACGGCGGCCCGTCTGATGAAAATGCGTTCGCCGCTTTGAACGTGATTGCCAACCCGACTTTCACGTTGTCTGGTCAGGACATCGACGCGACGACCATCACTCCTGCGTTGCTGGAAGACACGTTGCAAGAGGCGGATGGTGTCGAGGCTAATGTTGCGACCGGCTACCACGCCATCGAGTTCCTGCTGTGGGGCCAAGACCTGAACGGCCACGGCACTGGAGCGGCGGATCGTCCTTGGACAGATTACGCCATGGGCGACGATTGCACGAACGGCAACTGTGATCGTCGCGGTGAATACCTTACCGCTGCCACAGACCTGTTGATTTCCGATCTGGAATACATGGCGGGTGCTTGGGCTGATGGCGGCGAGGCCCGCACTGAACTGATGTCCGATTCCGACGCAGGTATCTCCGCGATTCTCACTGGTATGGGCTCCTTGTCCTACGGCGAAACTGCTGGGGAACGGATGCGCCTTGGCGTGATGCTTAACGATCCTGAAGAGGAGCATTCCTGCTTTGCCGATAACACCCACAACGACCACTATTACAACGGTATCGGCATCCAGTCCGTTTACAATGGTGAATACATCCGCATTGATGGCACTTTGGTCACGGGGCCGTCCCTTTCTGATCTCGTGGCTGAGACGAACGTGGCTTTGGACTCCGAGATGCAGAGTAAGCTCGGCGATGCCGTCAAGGCTTTGGGGCGCATCAAACATGCAGCCGAGGCTGGCTTTGCCTATGACCAAATGCTGGAACGTGGCAACGACTCAGGTGAGGCCCTGATCATGGGTGGCGTGAACGGGTTGATCGACCAGACACGTTCTATCGAACGAGTCATCGCAGCTCTGGGCTTAGATGGTGTTGGCATCGAAGGGTCCGACTCCTTGGACGATCCCAACGCGGTCTTCCAGTAAACCCCAACAGGTCTTGTCATCATGATCATTTGCCATTGCCAACATATCACGGACCAAGACATCCATGCCGCTATCGACTGGATGCGGGCGTCGGATGACAAGACCATTATCACGCCAGGAAAGGTGTATCGCGCACTTGGTAAGGCAGCGGACTGTGGCGGGTGTATGCCGTTGTTCCTGTCCACCATGCGCTCCAACGATAATACAGAAGTCCCCATGCAATTGCGGAAATTGAAATCCGCGACCACACAGGAAGAACCACATGAACGGCGACAAGAAAGTAATTGAATACCTCAACGATGCCCTGCGCAGTGAACTCACGGCGGTCAGCCAATACTGACTGCACTACCGTATGCAGGAAGACTGGGGTCTTGGTCACATGGCCAAGAAATCCCGCGAAGAGAGCATCGAAGAGATGAATCACGCGGACAAAATTATTGCCCGCATCCTGTTTCTGGGTGGTCACCCCAACCTGCAAAAGTTGGACCTACTGCGCATTGGTCAAACACCAAAAGAAACTTTGGAGTGCGATTTGGCCGCAGAGCATGGATCGCGGGATTTGTATATGGAAGCCCGCAAGCACTGTGAGGCGGTGGGTGATTTCGTGACAAAGAATATCTTTGAAGAATTGATTGCGGACGAAGAAGGTCACATCGATTTCCTTGAAACCCAACTAGACCTCGTGGCCAAACTCGGTGAAGAAAAATATGCGCAGCTTAATGCAAGCAAAATGGATGAAGCCGAGTAACCTGCTGCTTGTCACCTTGGTGGCTGGATCAATTGCACTGGCGGAAACACCCACCCAGACTGCTTATAGCGGTCTGGGTGATCCGCATCTAAATCTTGTCCTCCGCACTGACGCCGAGGCCGAACGGATTGCCGCCGTTACCGCACTGGCGGCGGATTTCAGCGTGGCACAGCGTTTCGAGGAGCGCCCGGCGGGGGGCGCGACGGTGCGAGTCTTGCCGGATGCCAACGCATTCTCGCAACCCTCTGGCAATATCACGTTTGAGGATGAACTGGAGTTCAGGTTAGGCAATGGGTTGTTTCGGAAGCTCTGGGTCTCATCGCCTTCATCTACTTTGGCATCCGATGGTTTGGGGCCGCTGTTCAACGCGCGGTCCTGTCAACGGTGCCACATCAAAGATGGCCGTGGCCACCCGCCAGAGAGCACCGAGGATAACTCTGTGTCGATGTTCCTGCGTGTTTCGATCATGGTCCCAGACGGCGTGCCCGATGACGCAAGAGTTGCCGAAATCGCCAACTATATCGCAACCCTACCTGACCTGACCTATGGTGAGCAGTTGCAGAACTTCGCAGTGCAGGGCCATGCCTCTGAGTATTCGCTTGGAATCACCTACAAGGAAGATATCGTAACGCTGGACGATGGCACGGACGTGTCTCTGCGCCACCCAACTTATACCGCTGATAACCTCGGCTATGGCCCCTTGGTCGAAGGCGCGATGTTGTCCCCCCGCGTCGCCCCACAGATGATCGGCCTTGGCCTGCTAGAGGCGATCCCCGCAGCCGACATTTTGGCTAACGCTGACCCAGATGATATGGACGACGATGGTATCTCAGGCCGCCCGAACATCGTCTGGTCGGTTGAGTTCGATCAACCCATGCTGGGCCGCTTCGGCCTCAAGGCGGGCAGCCCAACTGTGATGCAGCAATCTGCTGAGGCATTTGCCGGTGACGTCGGCATATCCAATCCGTTGTTTCCGTCAGGGGCTGGAGAATGTACTGCCGACCAAACCCTGTGTCAGGCCGCGATCCACGGGGACGATGACGCCCGTGGCACCGAGATCGACGCAGAAGGCATGAACCTTGTCGCCTTCTATAGCCGCAACCTTGGCGTTCCAGCACGGCGGGATGTCGATGACCCAGAAGTGTTGCGGGGCAAAGAGGTGTTTTACAACACGGGATGCACTGCCTGCCACACGCCTAGCTTTGTCACCCACCGTCTTGAGGATCAGCCAGAGCAGAGTTTCCAATTGATCTGGCCCTACACCGACATGCTGCTGCATGACATGGGACCAGCTTTGGCGGACAATCGCCCCGAAGCACGGGCCACAGGGCAAGAATGGCGCACACCACCGCTGTGGGGCATTGGGCTGACGGAGCAGGTCATTGGCCATACCTATTTCCTGCACGATGGTCGGGCACGTTCGCTTCTGGAAGCGGTGCTATGGCATGGTGGAGAAGCGCAGGCGCAACGGGATGCGGTGGTTGAAATGACCACTGCTGACCGTGAGGCACTGTTGAAATTTTTGGAGAGCCTATGAAAGGTATCGCTTTAGTTCTGTACGTCATGACCTGCGCCCCTAAAACTCCTCCAAATTTGTGTGGAGTCCGTCTAACAAAAGGACGGACAAATGAAGGCACGATTTACGGATGAACAGATCATTGCGATGATCAAAGAACAGGGTTTGAGCGTTTAGCAAATGATCCAGGGGATCATTTGTAGCGAGTAACGGCGAGAAGACCGCTGATGTGTGTCGGCGGCACGGGATCAGTTCAGCGACGTTCTATAAATACAAATCGAAGTATGGTGGCATGGAGCCGTCTGACGCTAAGCGGCTGCGTGCGTTTGAAGACGAGAACGGTAAGTTGAAGAAGCTGCTTGCCGAACAGATGCTCGACAATGCAATGCTGAGAGACATCAATTCAAAAAAGTGGTGACGCCCGACCTAAAGCGGAAAGCTGTGGCGCACCTGATGGAGCAACATCAGGTTAGCCAGCGGCGAGCGTGTGATGTGCTGCAGCTTGATCGATCCACGGTGCGGTATCTGTCGCGCAGTGGCGATGATGCTGAACTACGTGATGCCATCAAGCGCATTTCGAGGGAACGGCGACGGTTTGGATGCCGCCGTATCCACGTGATGATAGCGCGAGAAGGTTTCACGGTGAACCACAAGAAAGTGAGGCGCATCTACCGCGAAGAGAAGCTACAGGTGCGGCGTAGAGGTGGCCGGAAGCGTGCTTTGGGCACAAGGAAGCCAATAGTGCTGCCGGATGGTCCAAACCAACGTTGGAGCTTGGATTTCGTTTCTGATACACTGACAGATGGGCGTCGCTTCCGCATTTTGGCGATTGTCGACGACTTCAGCCGTGAGAACCTGGTGCTGGTCGCGGACACATCACTGTCAGGGCACCGTGTTGTTCGAGAACTAGATCGCATCATTGCTGAGCGCGGTGTCCCAATGACAATAGTCTCGGACAACGGAACCGAGTTCACCAGCATGGCGATCCTCAAGTGGGTCCAGGAAACCGGTATAGATTGGCATTACATTGCGCCTGGAAAGCCCCAGCAGAACGGCTTCATTGAAAGCTTCAACGGCAAACTGCGAGACGAATGCCTTAACGAAACACTGTTTGGCACATTGCGCGATGCCCGCAAAACGCTTGAAGAATGGCAGGAGGATTACAACTGGCGCAGACCGCATTCAGCATTGGGCAATCTGACACCGATGGAATTTTTGCAAAGAAAGGCAATGGACAAGATGGCAGCGTAACGCCAAAGATTTAACCCCAAGGACTCCGCGCAAGGCTGGAGGAAATTTGGGGCACAGGTCACCGATCATGCTGATGAAGTCAGAAGATGAAACTGAATAGCCCCTAGTATTGTAGACGCTTTCTTCCCTAATTTTGAGACAAGGAGGCCGTTATGGGGAAGCCAAATTTCAGTGAAGATTTTAAGCGTGATGCGGTGCATCAAATCACGGTGCGTTGGTATCCCGTTCGTGAGGTTTCAGAGCGGTTAGGTGTCAGTACTTATTCGCTCTATTAATGGATGAAGCTTTACGCAAAAGCTGCGTCACAAACATCATCTGTAGACCACGAAGCTGAGAACCGGAGGCTCAAGCGTGAGCTGGCGCGGATGACTGAGGAGCGAGATATCTTAAAAAAGGCAGCCGCGTACTTCGCCAAGGATGCAAGATGAAGTAAGGGTTCATTGCCGAGCATCGCCCACAGTTTTCAGTACGTCGGATGTGCCGTTGCCTCAGTATTCATCCCAGTGGGCTCTACGCATGGGTTAAGAACCCGTTAAGTCCGCGTGCGCACGAGGATGCCCGCCATACCAAACTGCTCAAAGATGTATGGAAAGACAGCGGCAAAGTCTATGGATATCCCAAACTGCATGACGATCTCGTCGAACAGGGCAAGACAAGCTGCCCAAACCGTATTGCGAGATTGGCTCGCTTAGCAGGCATTCGCGCCCAGATCGGCTATAAGCGCAAACCCGGTAAGTATGGTGGCAAACCATCTGTCTTGGTCGATAATACGCTAGATCGACAGTTCGATGTGGCTGAACCAGATACCGCTTGGGGTCGTTCTTTGTTGCGCCATTGGTTCAAGCCCAATGGACGACGATATTACCTACATCAAGACCTACGAGGGGTTTCTTTATCTGGCCGTCGTCATCGACCTCTACTCGCGTCGTGTGATCGGCTGGGCCACGCAATCAAGGCAACCAACCGACCTTTTCCTACAAGCGCTGCTGATGGCTGTCTGGCGGCGCAAGCCAATGCAAACCGTGCTAATTCACACCGATCAAGGCTCGCAGTACACCAGCCGAGATTGGGCCGCATTTCTGCGGGCCCACAACATTAAACATTCGATGAGCAGACGCGGTCATAACCACGACAATGCGCACGTCCATTGTCCTCGGACCAATGGCGGAAAATGGACTACCCGCAAGCTTCTTCAACCTGCTTAAGCGAGAACGTGTCCGTCGCCGCACCTACAAGACACGTGAACAGGCCAGACAGGATATCTTCGACTAAATCGAAATGTTCTATAATCCGAAACGCAAACATGTCAGAAACGGGATGCTGTCGCCCGTCGAATTCGAAAACAGACAGCGTAATGCGAACCAAGAAGGTGTCTAGGAAACTAGGGGCTATTCAGCCATAAATGTTGTAAAACAGCCGTTACTATAATGCGCTCTAAAGTCATCAAAGTCCCCAACACTGGCTTTGGGAGCGAGCAGGTTTCAATGGCTGCTTATCAAATTCTGCAAAGCGACATTGATGGTTCGATCCAAGGTCAGCTATGGGCCGATAAGGGTAGGAACCATGGGCGGATACCGGACATTCGCTAAAAGTCCTGCGCCAAGATTGCAGGGATCGATCCAACAGCAGCTCTGAGCCCGAACTCACGGATTGATGGGTTGCGGATTATGTCGGCTATGGGAAGTTGGCAGTTTCGTCGCATGAAAACAGAACCCATGTCTACCTTTCGCGAAATTGTCCTTCTTGGGGCTTTTGTCGCGGCGGTGGCCGTCTGACTTACACCGCTATTTCCGACTTTAGGAACCAGCGGGAATGACCCGTGGGCGACTTTGAAGGCCCATTCGACAAAATTCCAAATTCTTTGAAACCCATCTTCTGGTAGAATTGATAGGCATTTTCATCAGATGTATCGAGCCAAACACTGTGGCAACCCGAGGTGCGCGCATGTTCCTTTGCGCAGTCCAACAACGCACGCCCATGGCCACATCGGCGTGCTGATGGCGACACGAATAATACTTTGATTAATAGCCAGCCGTATGATGTTGAGGCTGTCAGGCCACCCAGTGTCTCACCTTCGTCGTTTTGAAGGCGAAGCGAAAAAGAAGAGTTCACCGCTTGAGCGGATTTCTCTCTAAGTTCATTAAGTAAATCGGCTTCTAATTCCTGGGCGAATTCTGTGTCTGGGATGACGTCAATACGACATTGGGCGCGAGGCACGGATTATTCCAACCAAGTCGCGTAGTCGCTTACAAGCAAGTGTGTCGGGGCCACGTCTTCGTCTATCTGCGCAAACCGCCCAATGGGTTCCCGAAATATATTGTCTGTCTCATCGTCGTTCACGGTCGAGACCTCGCCAATCAAAACATTACCTCCGTCACCCCAAAATGCGTGCCAATCGCCAGGGCGCAGCGTGACGCTTTCACCGGGTGCAAATTTTAGTTTCTCGCCGGCGGCATAGTCGCGCACAACGCCATCGCACATGACTTGACCACCACGATCATCGGCGAAATTGCCATCCTCGTCAGAGCCGAACAATTCCACGATTAAAGTTGCCCCACCGCGGTTGATGATGTCTTCGGCTTTGAGCACATGGGTGTGCATAGGCGAGAGCTGATCTTGCTTGGAAATCAACAGCTTCTCTGCATAACACATGCCTCCACCCGCAGCGAGGTCGGATTGCAAACCATTGCGTAGAGTAAACAGAAACAGACCCATTTCATCGAAACGACCTTCACCATAGTCCGTGATGTCCCAACCGCATCGCGCATCAATTACGTGGCGCGCGTTTGAAACGTTGGCTTTGAATTGATCGGGCGACCAATAGGCGAAAGGCGGCAGAGTAAACCCATAACGGCGCATCATTTCATCGGCTTGTGCGATAATCTCGTTAATCTCTGATCGTTTCATCTGACGTCTCCTGTGCGCAGTCCTGCGTCGTTAAAGAAATGCAGGCGTGTTTCATCGAATTTCAGACCAATCTTCTGGCCTTCAATTTCTTCAGCAGACCCAGCGGTGCGCACGGTCAGTAACCCGAGTTCGCCGCAATCGACATAGTGAAAGTAATCCGCGCCAAGATATTCGCTGACTTGGACCGTGCCTTCACAATGACCTTCGTCCGTCGACACAACTGAGATGTGTTCAGGGCGAATGCCAAGCTGAACCGCGTCCGAGGGGCTAATATCGTTCAATGTCCCTGTGGTGCAGCCCATCAAATTCATCTTTGGACTGCCAATGAACTGCGCAACAAAGACGTTATCGGGATGTTCATAAAGCTCCCTCGGGGACCCTACTTGCATGATTTTCCCATCTTTGAGCACCACAATGCGGTCCGCCAGTGTCATCGCCTCGACCTGATCGTGGGTCACATAAACCATAGTGCTCTCAAGCGCCTTGTGCAGACGCGCGATTTCGAAACGCATGTCGACGCGCAGGGATGCATCAAGATTTGAGAGCGGCTCATCAAAAAGAAACCCCTTGGGTTTGCGCACAATCGCACGGCCAATTGCGACGCGTTGGCGTTGGCCGCCAGACAGGTCTTTAGGACGCCGATCTAGATAATCACCCAGCTTCAATGTTTCGGCTGCCGCGTTCACTTTTTCAGCGATCTCGGCCTTGGGCGCACCAGCCGTTTTCAAGGCAAATCCCATGTTTTCGCCAACAGAAAGGTGCGGGTAAAGCGCGTAGGATTGAAAAACCATAGAGAGTTCACGTTCCGACGGAACCTTATGCGTGACGTCATCGCCATCGAGCAAGATTTGACCACGGCTTGTTTCTTCGAGGCCCGCGATCATGCGCAAAAGCGTGGACTTTCCGCAACCAGAGGGGCCAACGAAAATGATCAGCTCACCATCGAGGATATCAAGGTCGATCCCTTTGATAACCTGCACATTGCCGAACCATTTTTCGACTGATTTCAGACTGATAGATCCCATCTATGCCACGCCCTTTAGCTTTGTTTCATGTTGCCACGACAACCACACGGCGGCGGTCCAAGAGAATTGCGAACTAACACAGCCTTCGCCCGAGATCGGGTTGAAGCATTCCCAGAACCCAGAGGTCTCGATTGCGCGGCACAAATCGTTACGCACACGATCAGCCATCGCGTTTTCACCCTGCTCAGCCAGACCAAGCGCTGTCATGTAATTCATTTGTGGCCAGAGTGGCCCACACCAATACCGCTGCGCTTCAAACCCATCTGCATCAGGATCCCAGCTTGGCATCATAAAGTCGACACGCGCTGCAATCCGTTCCAGATTTGCCAGCGTTCTCGCGCGTTGTTCAACAGTCCCGCTGTCCGCGTAAAAACACAAAGCGCTGCAATTACTAAGCCCACCAGAAAACGCTCCAGTGCGCATATCACGCGCGGTGAACGCCCCGAGCTTGTCATTCCATAGATAATCAGTCGCGGCTTCACCTTTGGCGATCCAGCTATCAATTACATCTGTTGGTTTACCAAGTTCAACAGCCATTGCACGCAGGTCTTTATCCGCCCTCAGTAAGACAAAATGAATGTTCGGGTCCGCCATTAGAAACGGCCCTTCATCGGTCAATCGGCGCTGATCCCAACCTACACTTTGACCAAATTGGACGATAGTTAAAAACTTGTCATATTGCTCTTGGCTGGGGCGAAATTTCGGGTCCGCATGCTTGTTGTCCATCCGCGTGTATGGGGCGAGGTCAGGTGCGATCTCCATCCCGTCAAGACCGATATTCCACTCGGGACAATTGTCGCGCCCCGTCTCCCAAGGGTGTACAGTCGTCACAATGCCATCCACGGTACGTGCGTCATGGAACCATTTGTGCGAAGCATAAAGGGCATCAAAAACTTCTGCCCGTCGCGATTGGTCTTGCGCCGTTCCGGTATCAGTTAACATCCGCACAACAGTTGCCAGAACGGGCGGCTGCGAGATGCCTGTTGAGGGGATCGGTCCTAATGTGTCACCCCAGCGTGAAGGCCCCGGGAAATAGTCAGGATCATCGCTGCGAAAGATGATCGAAGGGATCATGCCATCGGGCCATTGCCCTTCAATCAGCGTCGTAATCTCTGACCATGCTCGTTTGAAATCATAGGTCGCAATCCCCAGCGCGACAAAGGCGCTGTCCCAATTCCACTGGTAGGGATAAAGACCACTGGTCGGGATCGTGTACCCACCGCGATCATTTTTCGTCAGGATATCAATCGCCTGTTGAGTGAGTGTCATGAATTTACCCTTTCACACTTCCAGCGGTTAGACCCGCAACCAAAAACCGCTCAAACCATAAGAATAGCGTCAGCACAGGCACTGTCGCGATGACGGCCCCAGCCATAAGATGTTGACGTGGTACTTCCGATGAATTCAGCTCTGCGATGCCGCGCGAGAGCGTATAAAGATCGACGTTATCAAGGAACATAAACGCGAATAGAAATTCATTCCAAGCGATCATAAAGACATAAAGCGCCACAGATGCCAGCGCAGGCAGTGCCAGCGGCATTGTGATTTTGCGGATAACATTGAGGCGCGTGAGACCATCCATAAGACCTGCTTCTTCCAGCTCAGCCGGTATGCCCCGAAAATAGCCTTGTAGCATATAGAGCGCCACGGGGATCGTCGTGGCAGGGTACACAAGCAGCAGACCCCACAACGTATTGCGCATCCCCAGTTGGCTGAAAATTGCATAAAGCGGGATGACCAGAACAATCATCGGGACCATGTAGATCAGAAGGATCGAGCGGGACAGAAATTTTTGGCCAGGGAACCTAAGACGCGCAACGGCATAGGCCCCCGGCACTGCAAAAAAGAGTGTGATGGCAACAGTGGCAACGGAAACGAGGGCGGAATTCAACAGGTAGCTGCCAAAGTGATATTGCGTGAACAGTTCGATATAACTGCGGAACAGCGCTTGGAACCCTTGTTCGAAGTTCAGCGAAAAATCGAGTGGATTTGACAGGAGAAGTTGTTGGTTCTTCAAGCTCATCATCACCATTACGAAGAACGGTAAGGCGACGGCGATGGTAAAGGTGACAAGCCCGAACCCTTTAAGGAAGCGCAAGCAGAGCACCTCAACATTATAGCGTTTCTCACTGTTGGGGCCGAGGCCTTTGGCAGTGAGATTTATCGCTTGCACCGCGAAGGATGCAAGGAGGACCGTGAAGATGACTTGCCCAACCGAATATGTACCAAGCCCAAGCCCCATAGGCTGCGCACCAGAGGCCGCAACAAGCACAACAACGAATGCTAGACCTGTCACGGCGAGTATCCCAATCGAACGTTTCGCAGGTCTTTGCGACGTCAGGATCGCCGTGGAAACCAGCCCAGCGATTGCGCCCGCGCTGACTTGCGGCTGGAACGTCAGGCCAGAAATAAACAGCGCCAAAAGCGTGACGATGATCGCTGAAATCGCGCCCCAAAGCGCCCCAAAGAGAAGGCATAAATAGAAGATATTGCCAAACCGTTTCATGCGTCATCCTCCGGCGAGAATTTGAAGAAGATTACGGAGAAGCAGAGCAGCACGAGGAACACAACAACGGCCACCGCAGCACCCGCGCCGAGGTTGGAGACAGCGAAGGCTTGCTCGTAAACGTTCACTGTCAAAGTGCGTGTTCCTGCTGCGCCACCGGTAAGCAGAAAGATGTCATCGAATTTGTTGAACGTCCAAATGAAGCGCAACAAGAACAGGACAGCCATAATACCCATGAGTTGCGGTAAAGAAATAAAGCGGAACTGCTGAAGCGGTGTAGCGCCGTCGATCTCGGCGGCTTCATAGATGTCCGTGTTCATGCTTTGCATACGGGCCAGAATGAACAGCATTGCCAGCGGGAAATAGCGCCAAATTTCAAAGATAATCACGACCGTTAAGGCCACAGGAAACGCGAATGTCATGCCTAGGATATTGATGTCCACGGCCCGTTGACCAAGGAAACTGATCGGCCCTTCGATCACCCCAAGTTGGATGAGAAGCGCGTTTAACGTCCCCCCCGGACCGGGATCGAGCAGCAAGACCCAAGCGAGCGCAACGGCAATAACGGGGGCAACATAGGGCGATAAATACAGGCCCCGCAAAAAGCTGCGACCTCGGAATGTGATGTTCATAAGTTGCGCGGCGAACAGCCCCATCACCAATGCGCCAACTGTGCCCGCGATGGTGTAATACATCGAGGCCCAAAGTACGGTCCAAAAGTCGGACGCGTTAAAGACCTTACGGAAGTTATCGAGTGTGAAATCACTGTTGGTCAGGATGTTCTCTGGAACGAAATCAAAGACGGGTTTGGTGTCTTTGACGTCCACAGGTGCGTCAAGGAATGCTTGGGTCGCGGTTACTTTGATAAAGATGTCCTCGCGTTGGCCGGCCTCGTAATCGCCAAGGTCACAGCTCAATGCAGGGTTGTTCAAAACGCAGCGCTCATCGACGCTAAGAATGTTTAAGTTCGCAGGTAGGGTATCGGTCATCGATACTGCTGCAATCGCGCTTTTGCGCGATGAATTGCGGGCTCGGTAGCGAATGTCAGCTTCGTCGCCGACGGCTTCTAGATCCCCCATAAGGCGTTCATTCACTAAGATTGACGGTGCACGTAGATCGCCCAAGGTCACAGGTTTGAAGCTGATCCACAGGTTAGCAAATAACGGGAACAATACCACCGACAACACGATCAAGAACGTGGGCAGCAAGAGCAAATACGCAAAGCGCATCTCACGTTTGGCCAATGGACCTAGGCCCTTGGGTGGTTGTGGCTGTGTCATGGAAAGCTCCGAAAAATATGGCGTCGCGAGAGGTCCCCCGCGACGCCACTTCAGTTTTTACAGGTCGAGCGCTTTGTGCTCTGCGACGATTTTATCCGCAGCTTCTTGCACAGACAAATCACCATCGGTCATCTCGCGGATAACGCGCGACATAACCTGCGAACCTACGATCTTGGACGCCGTTGCCAGTTGACCATCGGCCACACCCCAGCGATCACCCACGGAAAGACCCGCAACGATGTCGTCGATCACAGACTGCGGATAGATGTCGGCGAGTGGCGCTTTGCGATCCACACCAACGTCAAGACCTGCCCATGTCGTCTCATAGGACGTGTCACCTGCTTCGGTACCGCGACGTACTGGGAACTTGCCCTCTGGCGCCTGGGACAGCCACTGGCCGTAGCCCTCAGAGACGACGAACTTCACGAAGTCCTGCGCCACAGACGTGTTCGCATCGGCAGTAATGCCGAGGTATCGCACGTCTGCATAGGCCGCACCATCTGCGTTGCCCGGACCAGAAATCACAGTGGAAAAACCGGTCGCCATCGCGAGATCTTTGGTTGTTGGGTCATCGTTGATAGTTACAGGTGCGCTGTCACGCAAACCACCAAGCTCGTCCAAAATGGACGGGGACCAGATCACCATCGCTGCTTTACCGTCGAGATAGAGCTCACGAGACTGGGACCAATACAGATCGCCCTCTGGTGAGTTCGCAACCATCTTCTGATACATTTCAAGCAATTGAACGAGGTTCGTTGTGTCTTCGTTGATAGAGCCATCCGCGTTGATCGGTGAGTAGCCAGTTGCCAAGGACAAATGTTCGATCAGCTGCATCATATAGCCTTCGTCGATTTTTGTCGCAGCGACGAAACCGTACATGGATGGCGGGTTATGCAACTTGTCCATGGCTGCGGACATCGCTTCGAATGTCGTAGGTGCCGCGAGGCCCATTTCTTTGAACAGATCTGCGCGATAAACAACCAACTGTGTCCAACCGTCTGTTGGAACGGAAACAATTTCACCGTCCGACATTGCCATACGTACTGGACCTTGAGCAAAGCTATCAACACCAAGATCTTCGACGACTTCTGTCGCCGCGGCTGTGTCAAGCAAGCCCGCTTCGGCATAAGGCAACAAGTGCTGCACTGTGTGGTTCAAAACGTCAGGCAGATCGCCCGCTGCAAAGGCCGCGGTTGCGCGTGTTTGAATGTCGGATTCTTCGACTGGGATGATCTCAACCGTATGACCAGAAGAGGCTGCAAACGCGTCTGCCATCTCTTGCTGGACGGCCATACGCTCTGGCTGAACTTCCATCGTCCAGAAACGGATCGTGTCAGCACTAGCTGATGTCACCAAAGCGGTAGAAAGCAGCAAACCTGCTGTAAGTGTCGTAAATCGTTTCATAATTGTTCCTCCCTAAATGAAACGTTGGTTCGGCCTGCCTCTGTTGGAGCAGGTCCGTCAGTTTTACGGCGCACAAGATGGGCGCGTTGTAATTCTTGAAATTTCATCGGCTCAGCCCCGTCGATGATAGAAAGCAAAATGTCACCAAGGCGTCGCCCCGCGTGAGCCTGTGGTTGTGCAAGCGTGGTCAAAGGTGGGTTTGAGTGTTTGCCGAAATGCAATCCATCATAACCAATCACCGAGACATCTTTGCCCGGTGTAAGCTGACGGGCTCGGATCGCTTCCAATGCACCCAATGCGATCATATCCGTGACACCAATAATCGCCGTTGGGGGCTGAGGCAAATCAAGCAAAATTCCAGCTGCAGCCATGCCGCCTTCGTCAGAGAACTCCGCGATTTCAATTAACTCGGAATTATGGACAATTCCGTTGTGTTGAAGCCCACGCGCATAACCATCCAAACGCTCTTGCGCGAATTGATACTGAAGCGGCGCGCCGATAAATCCGATGCGACGATGCCCAAGCGTGACCAAATGGTTCACCGCGGTGACAAATGCATCCTCACCATCCACATCATACCAAGCGTAATCTTCGCATTCCGCCGTGCGCCCGTGAACGACGAATGGGCAGCCCAGACTTTGCATTAGCTTCACTCGAGGATCATTCTTTAGTGGGCGCGAAATCACTAAACCAGCGATACGACCAGAGCGCACAAGGCGTTCGATACTTTCGATGTCACCAATTGAATCGTCCGCTTGGCTGACCAGAAGATCCCAATTGCGCTCGTTCAAGGCCTCTCCAAGACCTGCTAAAAGCTGGGCCACGAAAGGTTGGACATTGGGTCCAATCTGGCGCGGCATCAAATAGCAAATTGTTTCAGCCGACCCTTTCGACAATCGCCGCGCATTTTGATTGGCACGGTAGCCAAGCGCATCGGCGGCTTGCTTTACACGGGTGCGCGTTGACTGGCTGATATCGGGGTAGTCGTTCAACGCCCGGCTCACCGTACTCACGGTCAAGCCAAGATGCGCTGCAACTGCCTTCAGATTAATCGGTTTGTCACCCATCGAATCTTTCTCCCCCCAAACCAACGCTAACCGAAACCGGTTTCGGAAAGCAACCGAAAACGGTTTCGGGGCTTCTCAGGTGAAGAAATGCCTAAAGTTACATGTTGTGGAAATAGATTTTCACATGCGTAGCACCGCACGAATTGGCGATCAGATCTGGCTTAATGACGCGATTTTTGCCAATAGGATATCCAATAGCACTTGTTGGTCTCAAAAAGTGGAATGTCGGATTTGCGCCGCAAAGCTGCCATCGAGCGGCTAGAGGATTGCGCGGTCGCGGCGAATGTCCGGTTCACAGTGCTGCACCTCAGCAACGCGACAACATGTCGACCGGCTGCTTTGGCGGCATTCGGTTTACTGCAAAACAATCACTGCTGCGCCTGCAAAGAAATGTTAGCATTCGAAGGCAAAATGTTGAGCGGCGATTTTTGTCCGCAAAGCGGTCGTTCACTAGGTTAGAATACGGACAATTAGTCTCTTTATGGAAGTTGAAGACAGCAATTGGACATAATATCGACGGCAACAAGGGGCTACTAATTATGTTCTTTAAGGTGCGGCCAATGTCCATTGTGAGAACGCGGAGAGTAGCCGAATTTTCCTGACACTTCATGCCCTCTACAAAATCTTGAAGCAAATGGCCCGGTAAAAAAGTCAAACATTTTGCATCAACCGGCCAATTTCTCGTTTTGGATACCAAACGATCCAAATAGAATAGGGACTACTAGGAACATTCCTAAAAGCATGAAGGCCGTTCCAAGGTATAGGATTTTGCAATAAGTATGTCGGGTTCAGCATTGCCGACTCTGTACCTAAAAAAGCGCTAAAAAAGAACCCTATGACGATAAAATATGCGGTAAAAACAACTTTGGCCGCCCGACTGATTGCGTCATCTATTAGTTTTAAAATTTATAGCTTTTGATTCTCATAATTGGATTCATCATCAACTGTCCGTCGTCAGGGTTTTGGAACCAATGGCGGCCTAAACTAAGAAAGAGTTTGGCTCATCTGGTTGGTTTGATTATGCGGTGTGCTTACGGTGATGCAAGCGGCCGGTTTCGAGTGTCTTTCGTTTGATCCTTTCCCTTTGTTTCAGAATGGCTTTGTCACGCCCGAAGCAGACGTCGGCAGGTGTGACGTTGTCGATGCTCTTGTGATGCCGGTGATGATTATAGTGGTCGACGAAGGCTTCGATCTGAGCTTCGAGATCGCCCGGCAGGAAGTAGTTTTCTAACAAGATGCGGTGCGGATTGCGTTAACCAGCCGGCTGACGCTTAAGCAGGTGGCGGATGATCTTGGCGTCGGGATGTCGATGCTGAACAAATGGGTAATCGCGCGCAGAGACACAGACGTGGTGTAGAAAGTAGATTTGAAGCTTGCTCAAGAGAATGATCGGCTTCGGCGTGAGAACCGCATTCTCAAGGAGGAACGGGACATCCTAAAAAAAAGGCCGTCATGTTGCGCCATTGGTCCGAACGACAAAGGCAGCCAGTTCTTCGCGAGCCAATAGCCGTGAGGTTTAGGTTCGTTGAGGAACACCGGGTTACGTTCCCGGCAGTGCGCCTGTGTCAGGTGACGGATGTCAGCATGCGCGGTTTGCGTGCGTTCCGTAGTCGGCCAGCCAGCCGCAGACCGCGGTCTGATCTGGTGACGCTAGCACATATCCACTGCCCGGCAGTTGAAACGCAATTTCGATGAGAGGGGAAGAACAGTCTCGTCTCAGCCTGGGCAGCTATGGCTGGCCGCGGATGACGGAAGTGCTGAAGGAGATCGGCTTGGACGTGGGGCACCGCCCTGTTGGCAGATTGATGCGTCAGAACGGCATATATGTTGTGAGAACACGCAAACATAAGGTGACGACCATTGGCCGGCTGGCGATTGCAAAGCAATCTGCCGAGAGGGGGATAGTGATCAAAAGTACAACATTGCGCCCAACAAATTGGATCGGAACTTCACGGTGGATCAACCAAATGCCGCATTCAACATACAGATCGTGGGTCGCAATTTTGTTCACCCGACTACCGATGCATCATGCGTTAGCATCGCTGCAAGGTATCGATGAGCGAAAAAGGTAATTGCTATGGTAACGCGGCAGTCGAATCCTTCTTTAAGACGATCAAGGCCGAGTTGATCTGGCGGCATTCATGGGAAAAACGGCGCAAGGAAGAGATGGGGATCTTTGACTACATCGACGGGCTCTATAAACCGCGACGTCGACACTCAGTACTGGGTTGAAAAGTCCCGTCGCTTTCGAACGGAAAGTGGTTCAAACGAGAACTTGGGGCGGCACGAAACCGCGACAGGTCCAGTGCCGAGGAAAGCCATCGCGTGAATGCCCGAAGGGACCGATTGCTAAAGGCGGCGAAGCTGCGTGTTATTGCACAGCCGGAAGAACTGGAATTCAGTGCTCAACGCAACCTCGACAAGTCGCTGGTGGTTCGGTTGGTGACTGGTGAATGGATTGGGCGAAGTCAGAATGTACCAATTACCGGCAAAAGCGGGACAGGGAAAACATGGCTGGGTTGCTGTTTTGGTGTGCAAGTAGCTCGCCTTGGACATCGAGTTGCGTAATGGCACACCTCACGGATTTTGGAGGAATATGCACGCGCGCGTCAGGACGGTACGATGCACAAGTTGCGCTTGAAATACTCTCGTTTCAAGTTACTCGTCTTAGACGACTTTGGGCTGGCACCTTTGAAGCAGCAGGCTCATCATGACCTGTTAGAAATTCTGGATGACCGCGTTGGGCTAAGCGCCAAAATCGTCTGTGGGCAAATGCCCGTCGCCAATTGACACGATTACATCGGCGATGCAGCAATCGCGGACGCCGTGCTACATCGATTGACTTCGGTCTTACATCGTATCGAGCTAACGGGCCAATCCAAACGTCAGAAACGAAATCAGGTATAGCTGCTGCATAGAAGATCGGACCTGCTGGTCCTAAACGATCAGGCATGCTGGCTTTGCCTGATCGGGTATGATGATTTAGGGGGTAATACGCAAGTTTATTGGCTCGCCCAAGATGAACCTGATGCCATGCGCCACGGACTGTTGTTTTACGACAGAGCCATCAAAACCCGTTGTCGCTTTACAGCTCGGCATTCGTCCCGAAGATATCGGGGTCACCGATGCGGGCTGCGGAAAGTGCGACGGTGTTGTGCAGGTCAGCGAATACCTCGGTGCGGTTTTCTTCCAATATTTCGATTGTGGCGAACTCGGTTTGCTTATCGTCCGCAGTTCTGGCGCTATGCCCAATATCGAAGGTCAAACGATTGGCCTTTCGTTTGAAAAGGAAAACCTGCAGTTCTTTGGCGTCGAGACCGTCTACGGATTGCTAGCACTTTCACAAGACTTCGTAGGTTAACCAAGCTTAATCGCGACGTTTTTCGTCTGCACGTAATTCCATAGGGCCTCTCGACCTTTCTCGCGGCCGTAACCCGATTTGCCGTAGCCGCCGAAGGGTGTTTCAACCCCACCGGCATACCATTCGTTTACAAATACCTGTCCCGCCCGCAACTGGCGTGCGGCCCGCGTTGCCCGATCGAGGTTTTGGGTAAACACGCCGCCAACCAAACCATAAGGCGTGCCATTGGCAATCTTGATTGCTTCGTCGTCGGTTGAAAATTTCAGAACCGAAAGCACGGGTCCGAACACTTCTTCATTGGCGACGGTCATATCGGGCGTGACATCAGTCAGGATAGTCGGTTCAAGGAAGGCACCGGGGATGTTCATCTTGCGTCCGCCTGTTGCGACAGTCGCCCCTTGTGTCTGTGCATCGCTCACCATTTGTGCGGCGCGGTCGCGCTGGCCTTCGGACACCATGGCCCCCATCGTCGCGCCAAACTCCGGTTGGTCGATACCGGGTTTCACGGTCAATGACTGCGCCACGCCAACCATGCGATCGACCAGTTCATCATGCACGCTATCATGGACAATTACGCGGCTCATCGCCGAGCAGACCTGTCCAGCGTTGAAATAAATGCCCCATCTAACATCGTTCTCAAATGCGGCAAGGTCTGCATCATCATGGACGATTGCGGCGGATTTTCCTCCAAGCTCTAGCACGCAAGGCACGACATTCTGGGCGGCGGCTGTCGCAATGGCGACCCCTGTTGGGACGGACCCAGTAAACACGATTTGGTTCACATGTGGATGCGCAGACAGCGCGGCACCAGCGTCATGGCCCAAACCACACAGAATGTTCACCGCACCGCTGGGCAAGCCAACAGCCTCTGCCGCATGGGCGAACCACGCATTGCTGAGTGGTGTCAGTTCCGGCGTTTTGATCACACATGTGTTGCCAGTGGCCAGTGCCGCAGACAGCGAACGGGCTGTCATTTCAACGGGGTAATTCCACGGGATGATCTGGGCCGAAACGCCAAATGGTTCATAGGTCGTGAAATCGAAATAGTCTTTGCCAAGCGGGATTGAACGGCCTTCGACGGTTTCAGCTTGATTGCCATAGTATTCGAAATACCGCGCAGCGCCTTCCACTTCTATCCGTGCTTCCCAAAGCGGCTTACCCTGTTCAAGTGTCAAAACATGCGCAAGCTCGTCGATATGTTCCAGCAGATAGCGCCCCATGGCTTGCACCATGCGCCCACGTTCCACCGGCCGCAGGTCCGATAGGGCACCGGATTGATGAACGCGTTCCGCTGCCATGACGGCGCGGTCCACATCACCCGCGTCAGCGATGGCTTGTTCTGCAAGCTTTTCACCTGTGCCCGGGTTAAAAACATCAATCCGCCCCGCCCCGCCGTCAACCCAAGCGCCGTCAATGTAGTTTTGCCAATAGGTCTTCATGTCTGTCTGATCCGATGCTGAAAGAGGTGATCGTAATGTGGTTTCATCCGGCGATGCACGCGGCGGACGCGTTCAGGGGCATCTGCAACTTCGATATAACGGCGCACTTGTGGTGTCAGCCCCGTAGATTGCGCAAGGTTGGCATGAAACGATCCGCCGTCCCACCAGCTATGTGCAGAAGGGTCACCGCCCGGTTCCCAAGACATGGCGTCAGGCATGAAGGGGATGCCAACAGCATCGCAAAACGCCGCAACCATATTGTCAGGGTCTTCAAGCAGATCGTCGCTGTCGATCACGGGCGGCGGCGTGCCGTTTAATGCTGTCAACAGATTGAACAATGCGCGCTGTTCGGGGAACCCAACTTCGAGCTCGTCGAAGTCCGGCCATTTGTTATACATGCTCGAGATCGTTTTGGCCGGATCGCGGATCAGAAAGGCATGGGTGAAATTGCCCAGGAATTCCGGCGTCCACATGTGATTGATGTAGTGGGGGAAATCCTTGAGAAAGACCGGCTCCTTTTCGGCCCGCGCTTGAATATCGTCCCAGACGCTTTCGATGCTCAGACCTGCGGTGGTCTTCTCGCCCTCTTTGAAACGCGGCCAAAGCGGGTCTTCGCCCTGATACCACGCCTCGCCAAAGGGTTCGTGCAGACAATCCAGATCGCCGCGCTGTCGCATCATCCATTCAAATGCCGTCGACGTGGACCGTGGAATGGCCCAAAGGGCGATGATCTTATGCATGAAGGCTCTCCAACAACAGGCTTTGCGGCGTGGTCGGAGCTATCCCAAGGTCTTTCATGATCCGCCAATATAACGCGGTGTCATGACCGATGACGGGCTTGCCCAGCTTTGCTTCCATCGCGCGCGCCAGATGCAGCGGGCGTTGTGGCAGGCCGTTTGGACCACTGCGAAAATTACACATGCCGTTGATCAAATAGGCATCGGCGCTGGGCGCTTTGTCGGCGACAAAGGAAAAACTGCGCTCAAACAGATCGCCGTCGAATATCCAGCGTTTCGCGTTCACGGCCTCTTGGTCCGGAAACCAACCTTGGTCCACAAAATTTCCTGCCCAAAGCACGTCAAACCCTGCCTCTCGTAGGAACCCAGCAGTGCCCTGCCACCACGCGGGCCAATGATAAGCGCCGTTTAATGCGACCTTTTCCACATTCATGGCGCGCAAGGCTTCTACCATCGCATAGCCAGCCATATGGAAGCGTGTCTCATACTTGTCCGACAGATCGGCGCAATGCTGGCGGATACCCTCAACGCCGAGGCCCGACGCATGCACCCAGTTGGACCCGACCTGACCGCACACATCGACGCCATTGCGCGACATGCAATGCACGAAGTCTTCCATCATGCCAAAGTTCGCTTTGCGTTGGTCCAAACCGTGCTCGTAGTCCGGCACATGCAGCATCCAACCATGAACCCCGACAGTGTCCGGCGACATGCGCAGAAAGTCCGAAGGCGCCGCGTCATAGTCGAAAGGCGGAGATGTGAAGCCGACCTGATGTGGAAACAGTTTTTGATCAGGGGTCCACTGTGTTGGCATGCTCATGGTGCGGCCTTTGCGTCAAAACGAGGTAAGTCATCTTGGACATGTAGCCATGCCAGTGCCTCACCGTGATGGCAGTGCAATTGCGGGTTATAATCGTCTGGATCGTCGAGCGAGGCAGCGTAAAGGTGGATCTCGCCCGACCATGCGGTGCTTTGAAAGCTCATTTGTGTGCCGCAGGTTGGGCAGAAACCGCGCGTTGCTATTTTTGACGAGTGGTAAAAGGATTGCGTGCCAGTCCATGTGACCTGTTCGGTTTCAAACCCCATCCACGCCACAATCGGTGCAGAGGCCGCGCGGCGACAGCTTTCGCAATGGCAAAGTGCAGTCCATTTGGGTGTGCTTGCCGCGATGTAACTAATATTGCCGCACTGGCAGCGTCCTCTAGGCTGTGCCATCAATCGCCTCCTTCATCCAACGTTGCAGATGCATGACGGGATGTTCCGAATTCACGCCACCCTTGGGGTCAACGACCAAAGGACCGGGTTTGTAGCCGCGCGAACCAAGGCCGCGTTGCACGCTTTCGACCAGGTGAATGTCTTCTTCCACGGTTGTTTCGCGGTCTTGCAGTGCAAGCTGCCGCACCTTGGCATCTTCAATCCCACCGACTGAATACCACCCACGCCAAACGACGACATGATCGGCATCAACCGCGCGCCAGTGATAGGTGTTTAGCACATTGCCCGGATAAACCTGAAACGAGAACATCGGCCAAAGGAACCAGCTCGAATATTCATACTGATGCGCAAACCCAGAATGCACGTCATAGGTCATATCCTCAAGGCTTTGACATTCTGTCGTGTGGCGCAAGCACTTGCCTTGCGGCTGAATATCGTAAGTTTCGGGCTTGACCACACCATTGGCGAACGTCGGGTGGTTCAACGAACAATGGTAGCATTCTGAATAGTTTTCGACGGAGACTTTCCAATTGCAGTTTTCAGGGATGTCCACCCATTCCAGCGGTTTCAGCTCGGCCCAATTTGGCACCCATTCTTCCAGCTCGGCGCGAGCATTGGGGAACCAGTCGTCCATTGGGGCGGCGTCAGGATCGAGGTTCACAAAAACGAACCCCACGAATTCTTCGGCCCTAACCTCGGTCAGGCAAATGCCGGATTTATCAAACCCTTCTACGGCACTGATATTCGGGCCAGCGCGCAGTTCGCCTGTCAGCTCATAGGTCCATGCATGATAAGGACAGACCACCACGCGGGTCGTGCCCGTGCCGCTGACCAGTTGGTGCGCACGGTGTTGGCAGACATTGTAGAAAACGCGGATTTTGTCGTCGCGCCCGCGGATCGCAAACAAGCTTTCGCCTGCAATTTCAAACGTCGCGTAATCGCCTGTTTTTTCCAGCTCTGACGCATGACACCCGAATTGCCATGTCTGTGCAAGCAGGCCTGCGGTCTCGACTTTGAATACCTGCGCGTCGGTATAATAGCGGGCGGCAAGGGACCGGATAGGATCTGTCATGACGGCTCCTTATAGTAGAGGCCAAGCTGGTGGCGGCGTTTGTGGAAAGTCTCGACACGTTTCGGTATTTCGTCACTGGCCACGGCAATCACGAACGACAAAAGCGTTTCAAGAAGCGCGATGATACTGACCGACGACGGGAAAAATTGAGGTGTCTCTACCGAGACGACAAACCCATGATCCGCCATGCGAATGATCGGACTGGCAGGGCTATCGGACAAGGCCACGATTGTCATGCCTTGCTCTTTGGCAATCGCGACGGCCTCTACAACTTCTGACCGATAAGGTTTGCAGGTCACAGCGACCAAGATGTCATTTTGATCCGCCCAAGCCAGATCATCCACGGGCGTTGAGCCGGGGCGCGGGATGGCATGAAATTCGGTCATGCCGGTCGACGCCAAATAGGTGAAGTTCCGTGCAACAGAGTTGTTTACACCAACGCCCAAGGTGAAAACGCGCCGTGCCTTCCAGATTGCGTCTGCCGCAGCTTTCATATCCTCGGTCGAAATACCGGCAAAGGTTTCCTCTATATTGGAAATCACATCACGCACCATATCGGCGTAAAGGCCGCCCAAGTCGCCGGACTTTGAAATGTCTTGCAACCAGCGCGCGCGGTCAGGGAAATCTGCGGCACCGTTGCGGATCGCATCGCGAAATGGCGCACGGAAATCTTCATAGCCTTCAAACCCGACCTGTCGCGCCATGCGCACCACGGTGTTGGGCTTCACATTCGCCGCTTCTGCAATTTCACGCACAGTGGACACGCCGACATCGCGCGGGTTTTCCAACACATAAGTCGCGGCCTTGCGCGCCTCTGGTGTCAGTTCCGACAACTCGCCTGCGAGGCGGTCCAGAATCGTATTTGATACATTTGTCCCATTCATCATTGACGATGGTATTTTTGTTCGCTTAGCCTGTCCACAGAAAAAACGACTCATAAAGGAATGTTTCCCGTGGCCACTGAATTTCCAACCACTGCACGCGTTGTTATCGTCGGGGGCGGTGTCATGGGTGTCGGTCTTGCCTATCATCTGGGTCATGAAGGCTGGGGCGATGATACTGTTTTGCTGGAAAAGGCAGAACTAACGTCGGGCAGCACATGGCACGCGGCGGGGCAGATTACGCATTCGACCAGCAGTTTTGGTTTAGGCAAATGCGTTGACTACAACATCGGGCTTTATTCCGGCGGATTGGAAAAAGAAACTGGTCAACCCGTTACGTGGCATGGCTGTGGGTCTTTCCGACTGGCCTATACCGAGGACGAGATGGATTGGCTGCGGCATACGCTTTCTGTCGGGCGCGCGCTTGGGTTCAACATCGAATTGGTGGGGCCGGACAAGGTTGCAGAACTGCATCCATTCTACAATCTCGACGGTGTTTTGGGCGCATTGCATACGCCCGATGACGGTCACGTCGATCCGACAAATGTGACCATGGCGATGGCCGCTGGCGCACGCCAAAAGGGTGTAAAAATTATCCGCCAATGCCGCGCGACAAACATTACGCAATTGCCGTCTGGTGAATGGCAGGTCGAGACGGATCAGGGCACGATCACCTGTGAACATGTGGTCAACGCTGGCGGCACCTATGCGAGGCAGATGGGGGAATGGTCGGGGCTGCAACTGCCGATGACATCAATGACACACCATTATTTTGTCACCGAACCAGTGCCCGAATTCGAGGCGCTGGAAACAGAACTGCCCGTTATTCGCGACGACAAGAAAGTGTCCGGCTATATCCGGATGGAACAAAAACGCGGGCTGATCGGAATTTACGAGAAAGAGAACCCGAACTCTGTTTGGCACGATCACTGCCCGTGGGACTATGAAAACTGGCTGTTTGACGCCGATTATGACCGGATCATGCCTTATCTTGAAGAGAGCCTGAACCGCATGCCCATCTTCGCCGAACTGGGCATTCAACGTGAAGTGCACGGTGCAATCAGCCATCCCCCTGATGGTAACCCGCTCATCGGTCCCGCACCGGGCGTGCGTAATTATTGGTGCTGCTGTGGTACCCAAATTGGTATTGGTTGGGGTCCGGGGCTGACGCGCGAATTGGCGCGGTGGATGGTCCACGGCGCTGCGGATATTTCCATGCGCGACTATGATCCGCGCCGTTTTGGCAGCTATGCCACCAAGGAATGGCAGGTGGTAAAGGCCGAAGAGGATTACTGTCTTCGTCACGAAATCCCGTTCCCGCATTTTAACCGGTTGGCCGGACGTCCAATCAAGCCCTCGCCATTATACGCGCTTCTGAAATCCAAAGGCGCGGTTCACGAAGAGGTTTACGGATTCGAGCGCCCGCGCTTCTTTGCCAACGGCATCACGCAAGAAGATCAATATTCCTTCGACCGCACACCCGTCGACGACATGGTCGCGGCGGAGGTGAAGGCGGTGCGCGAAAACGTTGGCATCATGGATGTCACCGCATTCACCAAGGTCCTCGTTGAGGGGGCGGAGGCCTATGCTTTGCTGGACCGCCTCACGGCGAACCGGATGCCGCAAAAGGTGGGCTCTATCACGCTGACCCATATGCTGAATCGCGCTGGGCGGATCGAGCTTGAGACAACGATCGTGCGCATGGCCGATGACCAGTTCTATTTGGTTTGTGCCGCGTTTTTTGAACAACGTCTGCTTGATCATTTGGCCCAACACCGCGCTACAGAAGACGTCACAATCACCGCATTATCATCCGATTGGTCCGCCCTGTCGCTGAATGGTCCGAAATCACGCGATGTTCTGGCGGCTTGCACGGATGCCGACCTGTCAAATGCAGGTTTCCGCTGGCTATCAGCGCAGCAAATCTCTGTCGCAGGCCATGACATTTGGGCCTTCTGCATGTCCTATGCGGGCGAGTTGGGGTGGGAGTTTCACATGCCGCAAGGCGCCTGCCTCGACGTCTATAACGCCTTGTGGGCAGCAGGAGAGACGCATGGCATGACAGACTACGGATCGTTTGCAATGAACGTGATGCGCATGGAAAAAGGCTTTAAGGGCGCGGGCGAATTGACCAACGAAGTCACGCTCGCAGAGGCCGATGTGCTGCGCTTTGCCCGCGACGACAAAGAGTATCTGGGGCGTGACAAAACGCTGAACACCGACCTGAAATGGGTTTGCGCCTATTTAGAAATTGAACCGGACGGCGTGGCTGATGGTCACGGCGGCGAGGCGGTGATGCTGGACGGCCAAGTCGTCGGCTCAACCGCATCGGTGGCATATGGGCCAACAGTGGGCAAAATTTTGGCCTTCGCCTATGTCACGCCCAATGCGGCCGTGCCCGATACCGCTTTAACCGTTGTTATTCATGGCGAACCCAGAGCTGCGCGCGTGTTGGGCGCGCCTGCTTACGACCCTGACAGCTTGAAGCCTAGAATGGATGCGTCATGACCTTACCCGCAACAATGCGCGCAATGGTGACCATGGGACATGGTGATCTTGATCAAATGGTCTTGCACGCGGACTGGCCGCGCCCCGAACCCGCCGCTGGCGAAGTTCTGATCCGCGTTGGGGCCTGTGGGTTGAACAATACGGATGTGAACACACGCTCTGGCTGGTATTCCAAAACCGTGACCGACGCCACCACTGGCGGCGCGTTTGCGGAGGTCGGCGAAGACGACCCCACATGGGGCGGCGCGCCAATCACATTCCCTCGCATCCAAGGGGCTGATGTCTGTGGCAAGATCGTGGCTGTGGGTGCAGGTGTAGATCCTGCGCGCATTGGTGAGCGGGTTATCACGGATGGCTGGCTGCGCGATGCTGCCGACCCCTACAACATGGACAAAACAGGTTATTTCGGATCAGAGCGTGACGGTGGTTTCGCCGAATTCACGACGACGCCCGCCCGCAATGCGCTGGCGGTTAACTCTGACTATTCGGATGCAGAGCTCGCGACGTTTTCATGTTCCTATTCCACAGCCGAAGGTATGTTGACCCGCGCACAAGTTGGGCCGGACGATACGGTTCTGGTTCCCGGCGCATCTGGTGGCGTCGGTGGTGCATTGCTGCAGCTTGCCAAACGGCGTGGCGCAAGGGTGATCGCGATGGCATCCGACGCGAAACATGGAGATGTTGCGGCCCTTGGCCCAGATAGGATTCTTGGCCGTGCGCCAGACAACCTGCGCGATGCATTGGGATCGGAAAAGATCACAGTTGTGGCAGACGTCGTTGGCGGCCCATATTGGGCAACTTTGATCGACATACTGGAACGCGGGGGGCGGTATACTTGCTCTGGCGCGATTGCAGGGCCGATGGTCGCGCTGGACCTGCGCACCTTTTATCTGCGGGACCTAACATTCACAGGTTCAACCGTCATCACGCCCGAAGTCATGCCAAACCTGATCCGATACATCGAACAGGGCGAGATTAAACCAGCCCTTGCTGCGACTTATCCCTTGGATCAACTCCGCGAGGCGCAGGCCGCATTCATCGCCAAAACCCACACAGGCAACATTGTGGTCTGCCCATGAAAATCACCCGAATCCGGATTTATAAAACTGACCTACCTTACGTTGGTGGCGCGTATGTCTGGGGCGCGGGGAATGCGATCGAAACTGCGCGCGCCAGCGTCGTCGTCATCGACACCGATGCAGGCCTGCAAGGCTGTGGCGAATTCACGCCCTGCGGCGAAAACTATATGGTCGCCCATTCCGAGGGGGTAGAGGCCTTTGCCCGCCTAGCTGCGCCAAAACTGTTGGGGCAAGACCCACGGCAAGTTGCACAGATAGAGCGGATCATGGATCACACGGTTCAAGGCCACGGCTATGCCAAGGCCCCGTACGATGCGGCTTGCTGGGACATTTTGGGGCAGGCCTGCGATCAGCCGGTCTGGATGCTTTTGGGTGGTAAATTGACCGATGGCGCTCCCATGTATCGGGTTGCCCCACAAAAGGCGACCGATGAAACACTGGCCGAAATGGAAGGTTACCGCGCGATCGGATACAAGCAATTCCAAATCAAAGTGGGCGGTGATTGGGCCGCTGATATCGATAGGATCATCGCTGGCGTCGGGCTGCTGCAAATGGGCGAAAAGGCAATGGCAGACGCCAATCAGGGATGGCGCGTTGATAATGCCATCCGTGTGGCGCGCGCGACGGCTGATCTGGACTATATCCTCGAACAGCCTTGCCGGACCTACGAAGAATGCCAACAGGTTCGGCGCATTGCGCAGCAACCCATGAAGCTTGACGAATGCGTCACCGATATGGCTGCGGCCCAACGTATTGTTGCGGATCGCGGGGCCGAAATTTGCTGTCTGAAACTGTCAAACCTTGGTGGCATATCAAAGGCGCGGCGCGTGCGGGACTTCTTGGTCGAAAACCGTATTCCTGTTGTTGCCGAAGACACATGGGGTGGCGAAATTACGACAGCCCTTGTTGCCCATTTCGCGGCCTCGACCCCGCCTGAATACTTACAAAATACGACTGATCTCATGCACTACAACACGCGGTCCACTGGCATCGGCGGGGCCTGGTCCGACGGCGGCAAACTATATGCGCCAGATGCGCCCGGCCTTGGCGTGGTTCCTGATTTCGAAAGCCTTGGCGCGCCCGTAGCGGAGTACACACAATGAAAATTACAAGCATCTCGGTCTACCATGTCGACCTACCGCTAGAGCATCCTTATTGGCTGTCAGGTGGACGGCTAAAGTTTGAAATGCTCGACGCGACATTGGTCAAGATAGAGACGGATGCGGGCATAACCGGTTGGGGCGAAGGCACGCCATGGGGGCATACCTATGTGCCCGCCCACGGGCCCGGTATCCGCGCAGGGATCGAAACCATGGCGCCGTTCATCATGGGTCTGGATCCACGCAAGGTGCTGGATGTGGAGCGGGCAATGGACCTTGCGCTGCCGGGCCATCTTTATGCGAAAAGCCCCATTGATATGGCGTGCTGGGATATTGCGGGGCAGGCGGCAGGTATGCCGATTGCCGATCTGATGGGCGGCGGGTCACGCACGCCACGCCCGATTGCGTCATCTGTCGGGGCCAAAACCGTCGAGGAAACCCGCGCCGTGATCGACCGTTACCGACAGCGTGGCTACATCGCGCATTCGGTCAAAATCGGCGGCGACGTGGCCCGCGATATTGCACGTGTCAGAGACGTCGAAGACATCCGACGGGACGGCGAAATTGTTTTGTATGATGTGAACCGCGGTTGGACGCGCCAGCAGGCGCTGCGGGTGATGTCAGCGACCCAAGACCTGAACGTGATGTTTGAACAGCCTTGCGAAACGCTGGATGATATTGCTGCGATTTCAACCAAGCACGCAGCGCCTGTGTCGGTGGATGAGGCGCTGGTGACCTTGGAAGATGCCACCCGCATCGCGCGCGATGGCTTGGCCGAGTTGTTCGGCATCAAACTCAATCGCGTTGGCGGCCTCACGAAAGCTGCGCGCATGCGGGACGTGGCGCTGGCCCATGGCATTGATATGTTCGTGATGGCGACCGGTGGTTCGGTGCTGGCGGACACCGAAGCGTTACACTTGGCGGCCACAATCCCTGATGCAAACTGCCATGCCGTCTGGGCCTGTCAGGATATGCTCACCGTTGACATCGCGGGCGGGCGTGGTCCGCGCAACGTGGACGGTCATTTGCATCTGCCCGAAGCCCCCGGCTTGGGCGTGCATCCGAACGAGGACGCCTTGGGCGATCCGGTCGCGGTCTACAAATGAAGGTCAACCGCATCACACTTTGGTCCGTCGACCTCACCAGCCATGAAACCTATTACATGGCCGAAGGGAAAACCTGCGACACAGTCAAAACCCATGTGTTGTGTTTGGAAACTGACACTGGGCTGAAAGGCTGGGGCGAAGTATGTCCTATCCCGCATTACCTGCCTGCTTTTGCGGATGGGGTGCCAAGCGCGATTACGGAAATGGGCCCTGAAATACTCGGCATTACGCCCACAGGTATCGACGCGTCGATGCGCAAACTCGATGGGTTTCTCCAAGGTCATCTGGCGGCCAAATCAATCGTCGATATGGCGCTTTGGGATCTTTATGGCAAAGCCACGGACCTGCCGCTTTATCAGCTATTGGGGGGACGAACGCGCCGCGATATGCCGCTATATCATTCGATAACCTGCGTCGCACCCGACGATATGGCACGGATCGCCAAAGAAGCCTATGCCACGGGCATCCGCCAGTTTCAGGTAAAACTCGGTGCGGACGCAGATTGGCAAGCGGACGCAGAGCGGCTGACGAAGGTGCGCGAGGCTGTGGGCAAAGGACCGATCGTTTATGGCGATTGGAACTGTGGGGCTACCAAACTGCAGGCCACGCGGACAGGCCGCGCGGTGGCCCATCTTGATGTGATGCTAGAGCAGCCATGCAAGACACTCGAAGACTGTGCCGCTGTGCGCCAAGCGACTGGGCTGCCCATGAAAATAGATGAGGGCGCCTATGATCTTGCATCCCTTTTGCGGGCTGCGGAACTTGGCGTTTTGGATGCTGTCGCGCTGAAATTGTCGAAATTTGGCGGGTTAAGCGCCATGCGTCGTGCGCGTGATCTCACCGTGCATTTAGGGGCCGAGATTTGCGCCGAATGTACGTGGGGTTCTGACATTGTCACCGCTGCATCGCTTCATTTCGCAGCTTCCACGCCGCAAGGCGCTCTGCTTAATACTTGCGATTTGTCGTCCTATGTTGGACCACGGATCGCGCCCGATTGCCCAACCCGCGAAAACGGTCGCATCGCCCCACCGACATGCGCAGGGTTGGGCGTAACACCTGACGAGGATCGCCTTGGCGCTCCCATTTTGGAACTGAACTAAGACATGCAAAAACTGACCTCTCAATCCGATTGGATCGCGCGCGCACAGGCCGTTTTGCCTGCTGGCGGCTTCGGGAACTTTGACCCTGAAATCATGATCGCGCGCGGCAGCGGCAGTCATGTTTGGGACGAGGATGACAACGAATACATCGACTATTTGATCGGATCTGGTCCGATGCTTTTGGGCCATGGCCACCCAGAGGTGATGGAGGCCGTCTTGGAACAGCTTCCCAAAGGCATGACCTTTTTTGCCAACAACGCCAAAGGGGTCGAATTGGCAGAGGCCATCGTGGACGCCGTGCCATGTTGTGAACAGGTTCGTTTTGTCGCATCCGGCGGTGAAGCCGATATGTACGCCATCCGCCTTGCGCGGGCCTATACAGGCCGCAACAAAATTCTGAAATTTGAAGGGGGCTATCACGGGATGAGCGCGGAAGCGCAGATGAGCCTCGCACCCACCGCCCGCGTGAATTTCCCGCAAGCCGTGCCCGACAGCGCAGGCATTCCGCAAGGTGTTGCGGATCAAATGCTGATCGCGCCATACAATGATCTGGCGGCTGTTGAGGCGCTTTTGCGCGAAAACAACGACGTCGCGGCCATTATCGTAGAGCCATTGCAACGGATCATTCCCGCCGTGCCGGGGTATCTGCAAGGCTTACGTGACTTGTGTAACAAACACGCCGTACTGCTGATTTTTGACGAAATCGTCACTGGTTTTCGGTTGGCTTACGGGGGGGCGCAAGAACGCTATGGCGTGACGCCGGACATCTGCACATTGGGCAAAATCATCGGCGGTGGTTTCCCGCTTGCGGCCCTTGGCGCCAGCGCTGAAATCATGCAGCATTTTGACAAATCTGTTGTGGGTGCTGACAAATGGCTGATGCAGCTAGGCACCTTGTCGGGGAACCCCATCGCAGCGGCAGCAGGGCTTAAAACAATGGAAGTCCTGCGCCGCAAAGGCAGCTATGAAAAACTGCGCGCAATTGGCCAATCTCTTCAAGACATGCAAAGCGATGCGTTGACCCAAGCCGGTGTGCCACATCAGATTTGCGGCGATGAGACATTGTTTGATATCTTTTTCACAACATCCGATTGCAGAGACTATCGTTCCGCGCGGCACGACGATCCTGCGCAAAACGCCGCATATAACGCCGCCCTGCGCAAAAATGGAATCTTCAAATCGCCCGGCAAGCTTTACCCATCTCTCGCGATTACCGAAGCGGATATGGAACAAACAAAAGACGCCGTTTTAAAAGCAGTGGGGCTAACTTTCGCGGGCTGATCTTGGTGCCGTTTCGCAATGTCAAATCTCGATCGCGGTGAAGATCGGCAGATGACACAAAAGGTAAATTATGCGACCCCGCGAACCGGCCGATCATTTGTTATATTGAAGATCATACCGTCCAATAATTCTTCTAGATCGGGCCGCGCGGCGGGCCCGTTCGAAATATCAACAAGCATCAATGATCCGTCAGGCCGCAATGCGAATGCGCCAGGTTCAGCGAAATTCGCGTCCGTTTCTGCGTCTGAAAGCGGCGACGACACATAGAGCCCTAGCGCGCGCATTTGGCTTTCTTGCAGCCCATAACAAAGATCAAAATCCCAACCAAATTCTGCCTTATCTGCCATGGCTTTTTCACCGGTGTCGGCAGATGCCACGATGATATCCATGTACTCGGACCAGTCAGGCAGCACTGCGTTCAGCTTATTAAGAAAGCGTTTGCAACGCGGGCAATGGCGACCACGATAAACAAAAAACATGGACCAGCGCGGTTTGTCGCCGCCAATGATAACTGTTTGGTCAGACCCGACCATTGGTAGGCTTATTGGCGCAATGCGTTGACCAACGGGTGGTTTTGTATTTGTCATCTAGGTCTCTTTCTTGGGGGCGGCTTGCTTAGCGCTATTACTGAAAGTACTCCGCATGGGTTTCATGGATTTTGGCAATCGTTGGTGACAACCTGCGGGTATGTTCTCGCATCAAGCTGCGGCACTCTTGCGTCGCACGGCGGCGCAACGCATCCGCAATCGCCAGGTGGTCATCCAAAATCTCTGCGACGTTTTCATCATCTGAAAGGCTTAGCACACATAGCCGCGCGACCTTCCTTTTACAGCGATTGATGGTTTCAAAGGCCATTGGCAAACCCGCAGCTGTGCAAATGAGCCTGTGGAATTCGTAATCTAGTTCGTGGAACTTTTCGGTTTCACCTGCGGCCAATGCTGCGGATTGTTCGGTCAGGTTTTTGGCCAATCTATCGTCATAGGACGGGTCCCATACTTGGCAGGCACGTGTCATGACCTCGAGCTCGACCGCTAGCCGTACAAAGCGGGTGTGCTCTATCTCTGCCAATGAAAAGCGCCGCACCACAGTCGCACGTTGGGGCCGAATTTCGATCAAATCAAGATTGTGCAAACGTCTGAATGCATCGCGTACGGGCTGCCGTGATACCCCAAACCGCCGCGCGATATCAGCCTCTGAAATCTTGACACCCGGTAGAATTTCTAGCGACACGATGTCTGCGTGAAGACGATCAAAAACAACGTCTGCTGTCGATTTCGATTCGCTCGTGATCAAGGTGTCGTACATCGCCGTTCCATCCTTTTTCGGGCCTCAACATGTCATAGTTTGGGGCAGGCCGAATCCACCCCGAGCTGTCATACATGCGTTGTTCCGTTGGTTATAGTTACCAAATGACATCCCGCTTGACAATACTGGGATACTAGTCTCCACTAACGCTAGGTCGTGGACATTCTATCGGGAGTAGCATGGCCCATGCAGCGTAGCACATGACCCTGGAGGAGGGGTGATGTGCAATTTGCGCAAGATTTTGAACTAAGGGAGAGAATAATGAAACTGACACTCACTAAAACTATATTGGGCACAGCCACCGCATTGGCACTTGTTGCATCCAGTGCTGTTGCCGACGATTGGCGCGCTTGGAACATCCACACGGATGGTCATCCGAACACCGCAGGCATGGACCGTTTTGCAGAGCTGGTCGCTGAAAAGACTGGCGGCGAAATCAATGTCGAAGTTTTCCATGGTGGTGTTTTAGGCAGCCAGCCTGATGCGCTTGAGCAGGTTCAGCTTGGCGCGATCGACGCGGGTAACTTCAACCTTGGTCCAATCGGTCCGTTGGTGAAAGAAGCCAACCTTGTGTCCTTGCCATTCATCTTCCGCAGCGTTGACCACATGTTCCGCGTTCTTGAAGGCCCAGCAGGCGACAAAGTATCCGCTGCAATGGCTGATGCGGGCATTCTGCCAATCGGTTGGTTCGACGCTGGTGCGCGGTCTTTCTATAACAACACGGGCCCAATCAACACGCCTGACGATGTCGCTGGCATGAAAATCCGCGTGATGAACAACGATCTGTTCACAGGCATGGTGAATGCGATGGGTGGCAACGGCACACCAATGGCATTCTCCGAAGTGTATCAGTCTCTTAGCACCGGCGTTGTTGACGGCGCGGAAAACAACCTGCCATCCTTCCAGTCTGTTGGTCACTTTGAAGTTGCTGGATACTATTCCCTGTCAGAGCACCTGATCATTCCAGAATGTATCTGTGTGAACACAGCCAAGTTCAACGCATTGTCCGCAGACATGCAGGCAGCGGTTGTTGCAGCAGCTGAAGAAGCATCCGTCTTCCAGCGCGAGCTTTGGGCAGAGCAGACACAAGCAAGCCGTGAAGCTGTTGAAGCGGCTGGCGTTCAGATCAACGAAATCGCAGACAAAGGTCCGTTCCAAGCTGCGATGGACCCGGTCTATGCTGATTATCTGGCTGCAAACCCAGACATGACTGAATTGGTGGAATTGGCCCGCTCGACGGATTGATACCAAACCAATAGTCTGAAATGGCGTCCGGTTCTCCTGCCGGGCGTCATCCTACATAAGGACCACAGTGCATGAGCGACGCCCCTGAAAAACAAACCGGCCTCGGCCCAATCGACAGCCTATTTCGGGGCATTGTTGCGATCTGCCGCGTGATCACTGGGGTCGCCTTGGTCGCAATGACGGTTCTTTTGGGGTATCAGGTCTTTGGGCGTTATGTGATGAACGACACGCCCACATGGATCGACCCGCTGTCGCTGCTGCTCGTTATGCTGATCGCATTTTTGGGTGCTGGTATAGGCGTCTATGAAAATACCCATCTTTCCGTCGTTATTCTGCGTAACACCGTTACACGCAAAATCAGGTCCATCCTTGTGGTGTTGACCGATTTCATGATGGCCGGTTTTGGCGGTGCCATGTTGTGGTACGGGGCGCAGCTAACGATGTTCAAATGGAAGTCGCAAATTCCGCTTATTCATTTGCCTGAAGGTCTGCGGTCTCTGCCGCTGACAATATGCGGGGGTATGATCTTGATCTTCGCCATCGGCCATTTGGTCCGTCATCTTTTGGGGCGTGACACACGCACCGACAATATTGAATAGGGTCTGATCATTGGGACTTTTTCTACTACTCGCCGTCTTCGCATTTTGTGTTGCCATTGGAACACCTGTCGCCTTTGCATTGGGCATTTCCGCGATCGGTGCGTTCTGGTTTGAAGGCCTGCCGCTTATGGTCGGGTTTCAGCGGATCATTTCCGGCATTAACGTATTTTCCTTACTGGCGATCCCGTTCTTCATCTTCGCGGGCGAATTGATGTTTCATGGCGGTATCGCGATCCGACTAGTGAAATTTGCGCAAGCCGCTGTTGGGGCTGTGCGCGGCGGGCTTGGTATTGTGAACGTTCTGTCATCCATGCTGTTCGGCGGGATTTCAGGTTCTGCGATTGCGGACATTTCTGCGCTCGGGTCCATCTTGATCCCTGTGATGAAGGACAAAGGCTATGACGCTGACTATGCGGTCAACGTGACCGTCACATCATCCATTGCGGGCATCATCATTCCGCCAAGCCACAATATGATCATCTATGCCATCGCTGCGGGTGGAGCCGTGTCGATTTCCAAGCTGTTCTTGGCCGGTGTCGTACCGGGCATTTTGATGTGCATCTGCCTTGCGACAGCGGCCTATATCGTGGCTGTGAAACGCGGTTATCAGGCTGAAAAATTTCCGGGTTGGAACGCCCTGATGTTTGCCTTCATCGGCGCGATCCCTGGATTGTTGACAGCTGTGATCATTGTGGGCGGCGTGTTGTCTGGTGTGTTTACCGTTACAGAATCCGGCGCGTTCGGCGTGATCTATGCATTCCTTGTGACCTTGCTGGTGTACCGCTCAATCACATGGACTAACTTTAAAATCGCCGTGAACCAGTCTGTGAAAACCACTGCAATGGTGATGATCCTCATCGCCTGTGCGGCGGCCTTCGCCTATATGCTGACGTTTTACCGTGTGCCGACACAGATGGTAAACTTGCTGACAGGGATTACCGATAATCCCATTCTTATCCTCCTTATGATCAATGCGGTGCTGTTGCTTTTAGGCATGATCATGGACATGGCCGCACTCATCCTGATCTGCACGCCGATCTTTTTGCCCGTCGCTAATGCGCTTGGCATTGATCCGGTGCAATTCGGAATGATCCTTTTGGTCAACCTCGGGCTTGGGCTTTGTACGCCACCTGTGGGGTCATGTTTGTTTGTCGGTTGTGCTGTCGGCAAATTGCCGATGGAAAAGGCGATCCGCACGATTTGGCCGTTCTATCTGGCGATTTTTGTGGCCCTCATGATGATCACATTCATCCCTGCGATTTCCATGACGCTGCCAAACCTGTTGTGGAACTAAGACAGGGCCGCGATAACCCCGCGCAGTTCTGATAGTCCGCGCAACCGCCCAATGAGCGTATAGCCAGGTTGAAATTCGCGCTGGCTGTCGGTCAGCAACGCGTGACCATGATCCGCGCGAAAGGGCAGGTCGACCCCATGTTTGGCTTCTGCCTTTGACAGTTCGTCGATAACGGCGACCAGATCAACGTCGCCGTCCAAGTGGGCGCTTTCTGTAAACGACCCGTCGGGCTGTTTCGTGACATTGCGCAGATGCACGAAATGGATGCGGCTGGCAAAAGCATGTGCAATCGCCGGCAAGTCGTTGTTGGGATGCGACCCCAGAGAGCCTGTGCAAAGCGTCAAACCATTCGCGGGCGTATCGACCGCCTGCATGATCCACGCGATGTCATCTGCCGTCGATGCAATGCGCGGAAGTCCAAGGATATCGCGCGGTGGATCATCAGGGTGGATACACATGTTGATCCCAAGCTCAGTCGCTGTCGGGATGACCTCTGATAAAAACCGGTTTAGATTGCTGCGAAGGTCATCATGGGTCAGTCCTGCATAGCTGTTCAAAACCGTTTTCAGCCCAGCGATATCATACCGATCCACAGCACCGGGTAGACCTGCCATGATCGTCTTGAGCAGCTTGTCCTGCTCATCAGCTGTGCTGGCATTGAACCAGGCTGTCCCTGCTTTCACGGCTTCGGGATGATAGTCGTCTTGCGCCGCGTCGCGTCCCAGCATGTGGATTTCGAACGCCGCCATTTTTGCTGCCGAAAAATGGAGACATGTGCCACCGCGTGCGACAGGTGCCGCGAGATCTGTGCGTGTCCAATCAAGGATTGGCATGAAGTTATAGCAAACCGTTTTGACGCCTTCTGCCGCAAGGTTGGTCAGCGATGTGCGGTAGTTGGCAAACAATCTGTTCAGATCACCCGTGCCGCGCTTAATGTCTTCGTGCACGGGCAGGCTTTCAACCACGTCCCAAGTGAAACCGGCGGCCTCGATCTCTGCTCTGCGCTGGGCAACTGCATTTTGCGGCCAGACCTCGCCGTAAGGGATGGCGTGCAGCGCACTGACAATCCCGGCCGCACCAGTTTGTGCTACCTCGTTCAATGCAATCGGGTCAAACTCCCCAAACCACCGCCAAGTTTCGCGCATCAGCTTTTCTTCCAAGCGGCGAAGCGTGTGAGCGTGTCAGAATCAGTCGGCGGATAAAGCCCACGGATCGACGCACCAGCGTTGACTTGTTCCAATACGAAGGCTTCGAAAAGTTCCATTTCGACTGTTTCGGATGCGATTTCTGCGACGAGATGGCGTGGGATAATCATCACCCCATCCGCATCGCCCATCACGATGTCACCGGGGTAAACCGCCACGCCGCCGCAAGCGATCGGCAGACCGATATCAACCGCGTGGTGTTTTGTCAGGTTTGTCGGGGCAGAGGGTTTGGCCGCGAACACGGGCATATCCAAGGCCGCAGCCCCACGCGCGTCGCGAATGCCGCCGTCACTGACAACGCCCGCAACACCGCGAATCTGGCAGCGAGTCAAAAGGATCGAACCGGCAGAGGCCGCAGACGCATCTTGCCGACAATCCATCACCAACACCGCGCCCTCGGGGCAGTTTTCCACCGCAACGCGTTGTGGATGATCCGGCTCGCGGAACGCGTCCAGGGGATCAGTGTCTGGTCGTGTCGGGATATAGCGCAACGTATAGGCAGGCCCGACCATGGTGCCGACGTCAGCATTCAACGGCAGCGCGCCTTGCACATAAGCATTGTGATACCCGCGTTTGAATAACAGTGTTGCCACACTCGCAGTGCTGGCCTTCGCCAACAGGCCCAATGTGTCAGACGGCAAGTCGATCGTTTCTGCTGGGGCAGGATTTGGCATCAGCGCAGTGTTCTTGGGTCGAAGGCGACCAAAGCCCCGCGACTTTGCACCACTTCGCGCGATAGCGCACAGGCATAGGCCACCCCATTGGCCAATGTATCACCGGCGGCATGCCGTGCGAAAATGCCCGCGTTGAAACTGTCACCGGCTGCGGTGGAATCGACGAGGGTGTCCACTGGCATTACGGGCACTTCGGCATAGTTGACCCCTTCGGCATATACGACAGGGTCGGACCCGTTTTTTACAATCACGGTAATCGCACCTGCTTCCAGATACCGATCCGCCGTTGCTTTTGGGGACCCGTCTGAAAACCAATCCGCTTCATCCTCGAACGATGGCAGAACAATGTCGCTGACAGCTGCAGCTTGCATGATGGTTTGCGTCATCTCTGTGTCAGACGCCCAAAGCCGGGGGCGCAAGTTAGGATCAAACGCGACGATCTTACCCGCTGCCCGTGCCTTGGCCACCGCGACCAGCAATCTTTCGCGGGCCTGTGGGGGCAAGATCGCCAGAGTGATCCCCGAAAAATAGACCAGATCAGACGCAGCCATTGCGGCGTCTAATGCTGCGACGTCATCGGCGAGCGCCTTGGCTGCAGATTGTCCGCGCCAATAGGAAAAGCTGCGTTCGCCCTGATTCAACGAGATCATATAAAGCCCGACAGTTTTGCCCTGCGCGACTTGGATGAAACGGTCATCAATCCCGCCGTCGCGTATGAACGCGGCCATCTTTTCCGAAATTGTATCATCGCCGATGACCGTCAGATAAGACACCTGCACGTTTAGCGCACAACGGGCGAGGTACCAAGCCGTGTTGAATGTATCACCAGCAAACCCCAATCGCAGATCACCATCGGTGTCCGTCGGGGCCAGCTCGGCCATACATTCGCCAATCGCTAAAACGCGCATCATCTGGCCTTTCTAGGAAAACAGCATGCCGCCGTTAAGGTCGATATTTGTGCCCGTCATGAACGCGCTGTCGTCGCTGGCAAGGAACAGGATAAGGTTCGCAGCGTCATCCACGTGGCCTTGGCGTTTCATTGGGGCGTTGGCCTCGAACCCGCGCCGACCTGCGTCTGGTGTGTGAATGTTGTGGAAATCCGTATCTATCATACCAGGGCAAAGCGCGTTAACGCGGATCGCTGGGCCGACTTCTTTTGCCAACCCGCGTGTCATGGTCATCACCGCGCCTTTGGATGTCGCATATGCAAGCGACCCTGGTCCGCCGCCATCACGGGCTGCCTGACTGGCGATGTTCACAACGACGCCGCCACCGGTCATGTGTTCAAGGCAAGCCTTGGTCATCATGAATGTGCTTGTCAGGTTCAACGTCATCACGGTGTTCCAAAATTCGACATCCATTTCGGCCATCGTTTTGCGCGCGACCAAGCCGCCAGCGTTGTTGACCAATACGTCGATACTGCCAAACGCCGACAAAGCAGCATCTACAAGCGCATCAACGCCCGCTTGTGTGTTCAGATCAGCTTGCACAGCGACAGCTTTCCCGCCCGCGTTTTCGATTTCTGCAACAACGCTGTCCGCGCCCTTGGAGCTTTCGAAATAGCTGATCGCAACATTTGCACCCTCTGACGCGAGCTTTTTCGCTGCAGCGGCGCCAATATCGCGCCCGCCGCCAGTCACGATGGCTGTTTTACCTGCAAGTTTCATGATCGTTCCCTTCGGTGTTACTTAGCTATTGAGCTTCATAAAGTAGTCAAAGATTTCCGGCACATTGCCCTCGCCCATGCCTGCGTCAACGGCAGCTTGGAGGTTGTTGGATGTGCCTTCAGCAATTTCGGCGCGCGTGCCCATGTCTTCGACCATTTTCAGGAAGTAACCCAAATCCTTGTTCGCGTTATTCAGCGAAAACCCGAGGTCGCTGACGTTATCGACTGCGTATTTCTTGGCAAAGGCCATGAATGGCGAATTGGACGGGCCAGCCGACATAATGTCGAACAATTGCGCGCGATCCACGCCGGCACGGTCAGCAACGGCAAAGGCTTGGCTCATAGCGGTGACAGTTGTCATGCCCATGAAATTGTTGATCAGTTTAGTCACATGTCCTGCGCCCAAAGCGCCAAGGTGGAACACGTTCTCTCCTTGGTCGTCCAACACAGGTTTGACCTTATCAAACGTGGCTTGATCGCCAGCGGCCATGATGTTGAGCAACCCATCTTTGGCGTGCGCCGGTGTGCGGCCCAATGGGGCGTCGATCATGCCGGCACCTTTGGCGGCCAGGTCCGCACCGATTTTGCGGGTGGATGCGGGGACGGATGTGCCGAAATCGATAACAGTCGCGCCGTTTTTTATGCCTGCCAGAATGCCGTCGTCGCCGTAGATCAGGCTTTCAACAACTTCGGACGTCGTTACGCAAAGCATGATGATGTCACAAGCCTCGGCCATTTCCTTGGGCGTTGTGGCGACACGCGCATTACCGCGCGCCATGACTGCATCAAGCGCATCTTGTTTACGGGCCATCACGACCATTTCGTACCCGCGATTTTGCAAGTTTTCGACCATATTGCCGCCCATAAGGCCAAGGCCGATAAAGCCGATCACTGGTTTGGTCATGATAAATACTCCGTTACGTTAATTTGGGTCACAGAAAGTCTTCGCGGTGTGGCGTAAAGACATCCAAAAGCGTGCCGGCCTCTAGGCAGGTCGCGCCGTGAACAATGTTGGGCTCTTTGTAAAGTGAATCGCCAGCACCCACGACATAGGTTTTGTCGCCCACGGTGAATTCGAATTTGCCGGACATCACATAGGTGATTTGTTCATGCACATGGTGGTGCAACGGCGCTGTTGTGCCGGTTTCAAAATGCACTTCCACGATCATCAGATTGTCGTTATGCGCCCCGATTTTGCGTGACAGGCCATCGGCCACTGTTTCCAGTTTGCCGTCTTGTCCGGGGAAGTGGTTTTTCACAGTCATCTTTGGCCCTTAGCTATTTGCAAGTTTCTTCATCACGACGCGGAAGGTATGTTCTTCGGGGTCGGTGAAATACAGATCAGCGTCATAACCCTGATCATCCATAAAGTTGAAGATGCGCTTTGGCGCGTCCAGTTTGTAAGGCACCAAAAGCGTGGCAATCCGGTGGCGCGTGGCGGCAGGGTAGTGGGCTTTTAGGACGGTGCTGACTGGGAGGCCTTCGTAATCGGCAGGGTCAACATCGGCAAAGCCGGTTTCTTGCGTGATTTCTGGTTTACCACCTTCGGACCACACAACTTGGCCATAAAAACCGGCCTTATCACCGCTATTACGGAACGATGATTTACCAAGCTCATAGGGGTTGTTGGCATGTAGCAACCAATCGACTGTCACAGGCGTTTCTGCGTCGACCTTGTCGATGATCACGAAATAGGAGTTGCGCACAAAATAGATCTCGCGCTCGGCGCGGGTGACCTCGGGCGATAGGCTTTGGTATGCGCCCGTCGCGTCGCCGCGGATCAAATAGTGATCGTCATAGGTTTCCGCCGCCAAAATCCGGCCTGTCGCGGCCATGGCCTTGGACTTGTCCTTTTCGGCATATTGCCCTTTGCCATTGATCAAGATTGCGTTCTTGGACCGTGTCTGCCGACGCCATGTCCGGTGCATGCTAGAATTGAATGCAACGTAGTGTCCCGACTGGATCGCCATGTCTTCGCCAAAGGCGGACATGCAGAATGAATTCTGATCACCGTGACTGTGGCTGATGGACCCGAACTGGGACGATTTGAACACGAAATGTACGTGGCTGTCAGGGTCATCCATTGCGTGCTGTACGCCGACCCATCCGATGCCTTTGAAATGGCGCAAACCACTTTCAGGGGCAGTCGCCTCAACGACAGGGAAGTCTGTCTGGAAAACCAGCTCGTCAAAATTTGTGTCCCACCAACCCCAGTTGTAGAACGCCATTTCGGTGCCTGGGTTCGTGCGCAGGTTTTCGTCGCAATACCACTGATACGCGCCGTTGCCGGTGGCACCCGCGAATTGACGCAAGTTCAAGCCGGTTTTCACACAAGGCAGATCGCCCATGGTGCTGTCGTCGCCCATTGTCGCACGACGCGTGTTCGGCGCCTTACAATACAGTGGGAAGTCACCAGTGTTTTGGAAAAACGGACGCTTATACAGGTCTAGCCCTGTGTAAGACTTCAGACGGTTCGCCGCATCGATCAAATAGGCGATGCCCATCATCCAATAATGCGTGCCTTCTGCCCAGCCACCGTCGCTGTCGCCCCAAGGGGAATAGACGGTGGATAGGAATTCGATGCAGTAGTTCAGCCAGTCGCGGGCATCGTCGTTCTCGTCGTCGCCCAGCAAAGCGATACACGCGGGAACAATAACCAATGATACGGACCGGACAGCGTGGCTGTCATAGGGGAACAGATGAATTTTCGCGTTTAGGATTGCATGTTCCGCGATATCGCGTGTGCGTTCGAGCAATGCGGTACGCACGGTTGCGCGCTCGTCTTCTGAGAGCTCGTCGTGTAGCCAATCGTAGCCCCAAGCGATCGCATTACAAACGCGGTAAGCCCATTCATCAGTATATGCCCGAGATGTAACACCCATCGGGTCCCAGCTCGCGGCCTCTAGCAGCCATTCCTTGGCACGTGCGGTCATGGCCGCGTCGCCAGTTACTTTGCCGCCGATCGCAAGGTGGCGGATCGCGTACCAGACTTCTTGCAGGTCAATATACGTCTGTCGCCAGATCGGTGCTGTGCGCTGGTGGTTGGGATAACCAGCAGGTTCACGGATGATGTCGCGATCCATCCACGGCAGCACGGATTTTTCGTAAAACGTGGACCATGTGCAGTGATCCGGATCGGCCTTTACCGCATCCATGAAATCACCCAAGCGGTCATTGGTCATCCACAGACGCGGGTGGTCCATCGCGACGCCTTTCAGGCGTTCATCTCGGGATGGCAAGGGCGTCTCGGTCAGGCCCTCTGCAATGGTAAAGCTGCGCGGCGTGCTCCATGTGCTGGTCACGGCATCGCCGTCCCATGTGGCATAGGACCAGTGATAATCCGCAGGCGGAAGCGTTGCGTCGGGGGTAAAGAAATTCAACGGCAAGTCAGTGAACTGCTGCGTTTTGCCTTTGGGGAATGCCGGATCGGTCGAGAGGCGCAGCACATAGCGCGCATCGTCATCAACCACCGGAATCCACATGAAACGGGGCGGGTTTTCTGTCACATCCGTGTCGGCAGTCGGACTATATTGAATAGTCAAACGCCCTGCTTTTGGCTCGTCGAGAAGGGGAAGCGTGCTGGCCGACATTGATCAGAAATCCTGCGAAAAATTGGAAGTTGGGTAGGGTAGGGGCGGCACCAACTGCCGCCCCTGTTTGGTTTAGTTGTACTGGCGGTCGTATGCAGATTGCATCGCGGCCAGAACGTCGTTGAAGCCCATCTTATCGAGTGTGGCCATGTAGTCGTCCCACTCCTCTTCGATGCCGCCGCCAAGGACCCATTCTTGCTGTTTCTCAAGCATATAGGTGCGGATTTGGCTCCAGTTTTTGTCGTAGACGCCTTGCTCTTCTTCGTTGAAAGCAACGCCCAAGAACTGGTCAACCAGATAATCGCCAGCATCATAAAGCTCGATACCTTTGATCGCGGATGGGTTTGTCCACTGGATTTCATATTTGAAATCTTGTGGGTAGCCACGCTGAACCTGCGCACCAACTTGGTACAGCTGGCTGTTGACAGGACCGGCATCCATGAACTCTTGGGTAAAGATCGCTTCGCCATCGACGACGTCATAGTGTGTGCCTTCGATACCAAAGTTGGCCAAACGCTTGCCTTCTGGTGTGAAGTAGAAGTCGAAGTATTTGATCGTTGTGATCGGGTCAGGGTTGGTGTGCGAAATCGCCCAGCCGTCTGGCTTCACTGGAATACGGCGGTGCTCTGCCATCTGAACGCCAGAAACAGACGCAGGTGGTGCGATAACCGCAAGGTCAAAGCCTTCGATTTTGTCACGCAGCTTTGGGTTATAACCAGAAGTAGACGCGAACCAATCGTGAGTCATCCCGCCAAGGTTTTCGGACAGAAGATATTCACGCGCAGTGGAACCACGGGTAAAGACCTCTGCGTCGATCAGACCTTCTTCGTACCATGCGTGGATGTTCTTGATACCTTCACGGTAACCTTCGCCAGCGTAACCATGTGCGATTTTTCCGTCTTCGATTAAGAAGTCATGCGCGGTATCGGAACCAGAGGAACGACCGTCCCAAAATGTGACCAAGCGCAGCAATTCTGGCCACTGACGCACGAAGAACGGTACTTCGTCTTTCAGGCCGTTGCCGTTCGGGTCATCGTTGCGGAATGCTGTGAGAACAGTGTGCAGCTCTTCTACGTTTGTTGGAACTTCAAGGCCGAGAGTATCGAGCCAATCCTGACGCATCCAATACGCGCGACCATATTTGCCATCGGGCAGATACGGGATGTAGTACAGGTTGCCGTCAAACGACGAAACCGCAGCCATCTTTTCTGGATACTGCTCGAAATACGCTTTCATGTTTGGCGCGTGCTCGGCAATCAGATCGTTCAAAGGAACAAATGCGCCTTGTGGACCGTATTCGTTGACCATGTCTTTGATTTTATCACCGCCAACAATGTGCGGGATATCGCCAGAAGCAAGCATCAGGTTATGTGCTTCAGCAGAGCTTGGTGTGTTTGTGCCAAAAGTCGCACCGACAAGTGAAACACCGGTTGCCGCACGTGCAGCTTGCTCGACTGGCCATTCGGAATCGTAGAAGTAGCGTTTGTTGTGCAGGTGAACGGTAAACTCGACCGGTTCATCCGAGATCATCAGGTGACCGTCTGCAAACGCAGGCGCCACCATTGCTGTTGACAGCATCGCAGCCGCCATCATCGTCAGTTTACGCATATTATTTCCTCCCATTATGCGGTTGTCTGTTGTGGTGTCGTTCACTCTTTCACGCCTCCCAGCATGATACCTTTGTTGAAGTATTTCTGAATGAACGGGTAGAAGATCAGGACTGGAATGATTGAACACACCATGATGGCCGCCGTGACGGTTTCCACCGAATAGCTAAAGTTCAACACTTGAAGCCCAAATTCTTCGTCGTCTTTGAGCGTCGCAATCACCTGACGCAGGTACACCTGCAACGGGATTTTCTGCTCGTCTTTCAAAACGATCATTGCCCAGAAAAAGCCGTTCCAGCGGGCAACCATGCAAAACAAGATGATGGTCGCGATGGCGGGCTTGGACAGGGGAATGAACACTTTCCAAAGCACTTGAAATTCATTTGCGCCGTCCATGCGCGCGGCTTCTTCGAACGATTCTGGGATCGCCTCAAAAAAGTTGCGCAACAAGATGATGTTGAACGCGTTACATGCAAACGCGATGATCAGGCCCCAGTAGCTGTCCATCAAACCCAAATCGCGCATGTTAAGGAAGAATGGGATCAGGCCCGCGTTGAACCACATCGTAAAGGCGACGAACAAGTTGAAGAACCGGCGCCCGATCAATTGCGGGCGCGATAACGCATAAGCCCCTGGGATGATGATCAGCAAGCTGACAAATGTGCCGCCGAACGTATAAATGAAAGTGTTCACATATGACGTCCAGAACAGCGGCTCTGACAGCACGTATTTATAGGCAGAAATCGTCGTGGCAATTGGACGGTAGACAACCGTACCAGCACTGGCTGCGGACCCATTACTAAACGACACTGCCGTGATGTAGATGAATGGATAAAGCGTCGACAGGGTGAACAACGCGATCAAGACCATGTTCGCATAGACGAAGAATTTGTCGCCCCGAGAGTAAAGGTTCATGTTTGCCATTGTCAGTCTCCTACCAAAGCGACGTGCGTGAATAACGCTTTGAAATTGTGTTAGCAGTCATCACCAGAACAAAAGCGACGACGGCGTTGAACAGACCAGCTGCGGCGGCCATATCGTATTGCGCGCCCTGCACACCCTGACGATAAATGAACGTGTTGATCACATCGGCCGTCTCATATGTGGATGGCTGATAAAGCACGATGATCAGTTCGAATCCGACTTCCAGAAGGTTCCCGATGCGAATGATCAGCATGATGATGATCGTCGGCAAAATGGACGGAAGCGTGATTTTCCACATCATCTGCCAACGGCTTGCGCCATCAACAACAGCGGATTCGTACAGAGACGGGTTCACACCTGCGATGGCCGCCAAGAAGACGATGGATGAGAAACCAGCCTCTTGCCAAATGCCAGAGCCGATGAAAATCGGCCGGAACCATTCTGGCTTGATAAGGAAGTAGATGGGTTCGATACCGAACCACCCGAGCACAGAATTCACGATGCCAGCGGTCGGCGAGAATGCCGTAATCACGATACCCGCGATGATCACCGTGGAAATGAAGTGCGGCAGATAAACAATGGTTTGGGCGGTGCGTTTGAAAACCTGGTTTGTGATCTCGTTGAACATCAACGCCAGAATGATCGGCATCGGAAAGCCGAAACACAAGCTAAGCATACTGATCATGAACGTATTGCGCAGGGCCCGCATAAACTGGTCGCTACCGAATAGCGTTTGGAAATGCTCGAACCCGATCCACGGACTGTCGGCGATCCCACGAAAGATCGAATAGTCTTTGAAGGCGATTTGCAGTCCGTACATTGGTTTGTACAAGAACACTGTGAACCAGATGACCATTGGCAAAAGCAGAACATAAATCTGCCATTCCCGTTTAAAGTGATCGTAAAGCCGAACCAATCGGCCGTCGGTTGGTGCGTGTTGATCACTCATCTGCTTAGCCCCCAAGGTTCAGCGCTTGGCCGGTTTCGCCGTCAAACAGTTTGACCAGCGACGCATCGACATGAATGTCGGCCACACCTGACAGATGTCCAATGTCGCCGTGGGTTTCGGCCTTGAACACCATTTCATTGTCGTCAAACCGCGCATGTAGCAGCGCCTCGGACCCAAGAGGTTCCACAAGGTCCAAATCAATCGGCAGGGCAGATGTGCCTTTGCTCGCCTTTAGCGAAACATGCTCTGGGCGAATCCCTACAGTCACGGCACGCCCGACATCGGCGGCTGTTACACCGTCGATCTTGATTTCCGTGTCGCCGATTTTGGCACCTTTGGCCGTCAAAACGCCTTTTACTTGGTTCATTGGAGGTGACCCAAGGAAGCCTGCGACAAACGTATTTGCAGGGTTGTTGAACAATTCCATCGGGGTGCCAATTTGTTCAATCCGGCCGTCGTTCATCACAACAATACGGTCAGCCAAGGTCATGGCCTCGACCTGATCGTGGGTCACGTAAATCGAAGTCACGCCAAGACGCTTGTGTAGACGCTTAATTTCGGCGCGCATCTGTGTACGCAGTTTTGCATCAAGGTTAGACAGCGGCTCGTCGAATAAAAACACTTTAGGGTGGCGTACAATCGCGCGGCCCATGGCGACACGCTGTCGCTGTCCGCCAGATAGATCAGCAGGGCGGCGGTCCAGATATTCGGTCAATCCCAAGATACCTGCAACGTCGTCAATCGTCGTCTTAATCTCGGCCTTTGGCATTTTGCGGATGCGGAGCCCGAATGCCATGTTGTCGGCCACGTTGAGGTGCGGATAAAGCGCGTAGTTTTGGAAAACCATCGCTACATCGCGATCTTTTGGTGCGATCCGGTTCATGCGACGCCCGTCGATTGTCAAATCACCACCAGTGATTTCCTCGAGACCTGCAATCATGCGCAGGGTCGTCGACTTGCCGCAGCCAGAAGGACCAACAAGGACGACAAATTCCTTTTCCGCAACAGTCAGGTCGATCCCGTGGACCACCTGAAACGCACCGTATTTCTTTACGATACTACTAAGTTCTACACCGGACATCGTCGTCTCCCCTTGTGTCGTCATGCTGTGGTCTGCGCACAGCGAATCACGTTCCCTAACTGGAATACTAGTCGAGTAAATCTGGAATACTAGTCTAGTATACCAGTTTGTTATTAAGTAGGCTTTGAGTTATTAGTCGACGCGAAGGAGCTTTATGAATGGCACATGCGACCGCCCAAGCGGCACGACGGACAAACGTCGACGAAATATTTGATCATTTAAATGACCAGATTCTATCATTAGAGCTTAAGCCCGGTGATCGTATTTCCGAGGCAGAGATCGCAGCACGCTTTGGCGTGTCGCGTCAACCTGTACGCGATGCATTTAGCAGGTTGGCCAATCTTGATATGTTGCTGATCCGCCCACAGCGCGCCACTGAAGTGCGCCGTTTTTCCATGCGCCAGATTGAAAAGACGCGATTTATTCGTGCCGCGATCGAAACCGAGGTGCTGCGCCGCGCTGCCGCCCTATGCGACGCAAAGGGCGAGGCGCTATTGCACTCAGAATTGGCCCAGCAAGAGGCGGCGGTGAAGAACAAGGATGTCGATCTTTTCGGTCGTTTGGACTATGAGTTCCACAAAATCCTTTGCGAAATCGGTCAGGTTGATTACGCCTTTGAAGTGATCTTGGAAGAGAAAGCTAAGGTTGACCGGCTCTGTATGCTTGGCCTTGAAAAAGAACAGCGGATGCCCGAACTGGTCGCTGATCATCAGGCAATCGCTGCCGCAATTTGTGCCCACGATGCCGATGCGGCGATTAAAGCTGGCATGGCGCATTTGTCCCGACTTGATGCGACAATCGCCGGCATTACGGCCACGAACGCCAATTATTTTGAAGACGACGATGGCTAGGACGCGTCAGCAGCCTGACGCCGGGCAATCCGTACCTGCCGCACGGGACGTGTTGTCTTTGTCTTGGCCGATGACGGTCAAGGCGATTTTGCTGCATGGCACGGTTGTAATCGACGGATGGCTTGTGTCGTCACTGGGCGAGGTGTCGCTGGCCGCCATGGGGTTGGCTGCGACCATTGCAGGTCTCGTGTCGGGCATCATTTTCGCATTTTCCAACGCATTGCAGATCCGCACTGCACAGGCCTTTGGCACCAAAGACCTGGTTTTTAGGAAATCCGTGTTGGCATCAGGTCTCGTACTGGGTGTCGGGATCGGCGTCGTCGGAGTGGTGGCGCTTTGGTTGTTTGGCCAAGCGATCCTGTTGGCGATTGCCCCAGATGCAAGCGTCGCGGCACAGGCTTGGTCATATCTGTCCATCTTTACAGTGGTCATTTTGGCCGAGTCTATCGGGCAGAATCTCAGCTCACATTTCAACGGCTGTGGCCGGACGAAGCTCCCTCTTTATAGCTATGTTCTGTCTGTGCCGATTAACATAATTCTGAGTGTCATTCTGATCCACGGGTATTTCGGATTTCCTGCGATGGGTGTCGCTGGTGCGGCGCTTGGCAGTGCGATTGCGATTGCGGTGCAGGCCATGTTTCTTGCGATCATGGCGTGGCGTATTGACGGTGGTTTGCGACATGTCAAAGGCTGGCGCAACGGGGCGTTCTCGCCGACAATCCACCGACATGTGGTTTTCGGCTGGCCCATCGCGGTCACCTTTATCAGTGCAAATTTTGCAACCCGTGTAAGCATGCTGATCTTTTCGCAAATGAGCATTGCAGCCTTTGCTGCCATGACATTGATTATGCCATGGATCATGGTTGCAGGCACGATTGGCATGCAATGGGCACAGGCCACAGGCATCATCGTGGCGCAACTATTGGGCCAAAAAAGAGACGAAGCCACGCTGGATAGATTTCTAAGCTCGTCTTGGCGAATGGGCTTTGTTGCCGCAGCATTGGTGGCCGCCGTTTACGGGGTGCTTTGCCTTTTACCGGACGTGATTTACCCGCAGCTCGGTACGGAAACGCGGGCCTATTTGGGAAGCTTCGCGCTGGTGTTGTTGGTGCTTCCGTTTCCCAAACAGTCCAATGCGATTTGCGGTAATACACTGCGTGCAAGTGGCGACACGATTTATGTCATGCATATTTTCGTCTGGTCGCAATGGCTGTTCCGTGTGCCCGCGACGGCGCTGGCGGTGCTTTTATTCGATGTCCATCCGGCGTGGGTCTTATCCCTGATGTTTTGGGAAGAATTGTTGAAATTTCCGCTGTTCCACCGCCGCCTGTGGCGCGGGGATTGGAAGCGGTCTGATGTTGCGGCTTAAGTCCAGAGGAGCACTTTATGCCTGCGGTTTATGAATTCCTGACGCGTTTGGCCCTCAATATCGTTGATCCCTATGATGCCGGTGACGGAGCTGCGCCGCAAACTCGCGTCTGGCCTTATCTGCGCGGGCATTTGTATCCATTGCGATGGGTCATCGTGCTCAGCTTGATCATGACAGTCGTCGCAGCAAGCGTCGAGGTCTGGCTGATAAGCTATGCCGGCCGGTTGATTGATATGCTTGTCGATAGCGCGCCTTCGGCAATCTGGCGTGACCATGCAGGAAACCTGATGTTCGCGGCGTTTATGCTGATCATTTTGCGCCCGTTCATCCAATTCCTGCGCCATGCCATCAACGACATTGGGCTCGATTGTAACGGTGCCAGTCTGTTTCGTTTCCGTGCGCATGCGCATTTGACCCGGCAGTCGGTTGGCTGGTTTCAAGACGACCTTGCTGGACGCACAGCCTCGCGTCTTGTGTTAATGGGCAATTATGCCACTGCAGTGATTTTCCAATCGCTCAACGCTGTTGCTTTTGGTGCGGTCTATATGATCGGCATCGTCGTGTTCATGTCAGAAGTCGACGTGCGCTTGGCGCTCCCATTGCTGGCTTGGGCGGTAATCTATGCGGGCCTCATGGTCTGGATTGTGCCACGTGTCGTGAACGCGATGGAAATTTTCATGGTCGCCAAATCCGCATTACTGGGCAAGGTCGTTGATGTGTTTTCCAACTTTGACACTGTCAGCCTTTTTGCCAACCGCGCTCAGATAGAGGCTAACCATACCGAGGCTTTGGAAACCACCCGCCAGCGTCTGTTCGAGGCACGCCAGATTAGCGTCGGCTTGCGGACCACGACAATCTGGCTCGAAGGGCTGATTATCGTCGGGTTCGTGGGCGCGGGTATTTGGTTTTGGTCCCAAGGCATGGCAACCATCGGTGTTGTGGGGACCACAATCGCGCTATCGCTGCGCATTGCGACACTGGCGGAATGGGTCATGGACGCAGTCGGCCGCATTTTCGAACAGGTGGGTTCTGTGCGCGAGGCGTTGCAAACGCTTGGCCAGCCGCTAGCAATTCCCCAAGACCCGAACGCTCCCGATCTTGTGCTGGAAAATGGCGCGATAGAGGTTGCGAATATCAGCCATCATTATGGTAAAGATGGTGGTGGTTTGGATCAGGTCACGCTGTCCATCGCCGCGGGGGAACGCGTTGGGCTGGTCGGCCCATCGGGGGCGGGCAAGTCCACGTTGGTGAATTTGATCCTGCGCTTTCATGCTCCCGAAGGTGGAACGATTTCAATTGATGGGCAGGATTTGGCGGGCGTCAACCTTGATAGCCTGCGGCAACATATTGGCATGGTCAGCCAGCAGGCCGCATTGTTGAACCGATCCGTGCGCGACAACATCGGATTGGGGCAGGCGGATATTTCGCAGGCCGACATTGAGATGGCCGCCAAACAAGCCCACGCCCATGACTTTATTCTTGGGCTTCAAGACAGCGAAGGTCGCCGTGGCTATGACGCACATGTTGGCGAACGCGGTGTGAAGCTGTCGGGTGGCCAACGCCAACGTGTGGCATTGGCCCGCGTGATCCTGAAAAACGCGCCCATTATGATTTTGGACGAGGCAACAAGCGCATTGGATAGTTCGGTCGAGGCTGAAATTCAGGCCGCGTTGCGCGGCGTGATGAAAGGCAAAACCGTTATCGCGATTGCGCACCGCTTATCCACGATTGCCGAACTCGACCGGATTATTGTTATGGATCAAGGGCGCATAATCGAACAAGGCCGCCATTCAGAACTATTAGACCTCGGCGGGCTTTATGCCACGTTTTGGGCACGGCAATCGGGAGGGGTCATCGGCGCAGACGAGCCCAAAACCCCCAAAGGAGACGCATCATGAAAATTACAGACGCGAAGGTTTTTGTCGGCGGGCCTGGCAAAAACTATGTCACGCTTAAAATCATGACGGATCAGGGTGTTTACGGCCTTGGCGATGCGACGCTGAATAACCGCGAAACTCTACCTGCTGCCTATCTGACGGACTATTTAATCCCGAACCTGATCGGTAAGGACCCGCGCAAAAGCGAAGATATCTGGCAGTTCTTTTATCGTGGCGCTTATTTTCGGCGTGGCCCGATTGCGATGGCCGCCTTTGGCGCGATCGACATGGCGCTGTGGGACATTAAGGGCAAACTGGCCAACATGCCGCTTTACGATCTTTTCGGCGGGAAAAGCAGGGACGGCGCGCTGATTTATGCCCATGCGACGGGCGCGGATTTGCCCGACCTGATGGACTCGATCTCGCGCTATGTGGAGCAAGGATACAAAGCCGTGCGGGTACAATGCGGCATTCCTGACATGGCGACAGCCGGATATGCGGTTCCCGAAGAAAAGGGCGGCAAGGGCGACTATATGACCGATTTCAGCGGAATCGTCCCCAAGACCGAGATTTGGGATACGGACCGTTACATGCGCTATATGCCGCAAGCCTTGGCTGATATTCGCGCCAAATTCGGACCCGAATTAAAGATACTGCATGACGTGCACCATAGGCTTCGTCCGCGTGAAGCGGCGTCCTTCGCCAAAGCCGTCGAACCCGTGGATCTTTATTGGCTCGAAGATCCGACCCCCGCCGAGGATCAAGACGCGCTGCGCCTAATCCGTCATCATGCGACCACGCCAATTGCCATCGGCGAGGTGTTCAATTCAGTTTGGGACTGCAACAAATTGATCGAGGATGAGCTGATCGATTTCATCCGCATCGCTGTGACCTATGGCGGTGGCATCACCCCTATGAAACGGATTGTTGATCTGGCAGGCCTGCACCACGTGCGCACTGGTTTTCATGGCGCACCAAGCCATTCGCCAATCTCGATGGCGGCCCAACATCATCTGAACGCGTGGGCGCCCAATTTTGGCATCCAAGAATACCTCGTGCTTGGCACGCCGGAATGCGCAGCACTTTTCCCGTCAGATCACATGATGCAAAACGGGATGATGTTTGTCAGCGATGCGCCGGGTCTTGGCGTGGATTTTGACGAAAGCGAAGCCGCAAAGTACGAATACAAGCCCGGCAGCCACCCAATTGTACGTCTGCAAGACGGGACGATGTGGGATTATTAGGCGGCCTTGTTTTCGAGGAAATTGCGCCGGTCTGCCCAATCAAAAAGACCGAGCCGCGAGGGCTCGGTCGGTTTAGGGCGATCACGGCGGATCGCCCAAGATGTCGCGGTTTAGCTCGCTGGTCGAAACCCGCGAGCTAACGCTTTTTACATCTCTGCAACAGCTGCGAGTGGTGCAGTATTCACCGCATCTTCATAGCTGTCCAAAGAGGAGTCGATGGAACCAGATTCAACGAAGACGTCTGCAACGCCTTTCATGAATGTTGCAGCGTTACCGCCCATCCATGCTTCGGACAGCTGCTCTTCAACAGTTGGGAACACGAAGCCCGCCATTGTTTCCGCAGTCGCGTCTTCATCCATACCGGAATCTTTTGCGATCACTGGCAGCATGTCGGCAGTCATGGAACCATCGTTCCAAGCAGCGTTTGCTTTGGCTGTGACGGCCAGGAACTTAGCAACCATTTCTGGGTTTTCTGCAACGAAGCCTGCTGGTGCGGTTGTCGCATCGAATACCAAGATGCCGAGCTCTTGCTTTTCAGCGCCTGTCAGCAACACGTTGCCGTGCTCTTTCATTGTGCGCAATGCACCGCCCCAACCGCAAGACATGTCAACAGCGCCCTGTGCAAGTGCTGCAGCGCCGTCAGCAGGTGCCATGTCCACAACGGACAATGATGCAAGGTCTACGCCAAAGTGGTCCATCTGACGCAAGAAGCCGTAGTGAGCAGCCGTACCCAATGGCACCGCAACCTTTTTACCAGCAAGCTCGCCAGCGGAATCTTTGTCGATTTCGAGACCGGATGCGACAACGCAGTTGTCGTTCTCAGAGTAAGAAACAGCAACGTCGATGATCTGGATGTCTTGGCCAGCGGATGCTGCAACCACGAACGGTGGAACGCCCTGAGATACGGAAATCTGAACATCGCCAGACGCCATTGCGGCGGACATGGCTGTACCAGTGTCGAAGGATACCCAATTGATACCAACGCCAAGCGCTTCTTCATACTCGCCCATAACTTTGGCGTGCTGGAATGGCATTGGCCACTCGAGGAAGTAAGCCACAGTGATTTCGTGGCCGTCGGCCATTGCGGCTTGACCGCTGACCATCAGTGCTGCGCCAGCTGCGGCACCCATAAGTGTTTTCTTAAGCATTTCGATCTCCCAATCGGATTCTTTTTGAAGCCTTTTTAGCTTTGTGACCGTAGGAAGAATTTGTCGCCTCCGTCAAATGGAATCTTCTATTCACGCGCGTAATATCGCGTCCCTTGACCGGCCGCCGTCCGGCATCAGAAAGTTTCCGCTGCATAAATAGGCTTCTTGAAAAAAGTGACGCATTGTGGCCTTAGGTCGATTTCTTAGAGACAACGTAAAATAGATATGTATCATACCTATTGTAGAGGCCATGCTCTAACCAATGTCTGGCAACATGGTCGACTTTGGGGTATTTGCCGGACAAGGCCAGAAGAACGCTGGCACGGAACTATAGGGAGGACGTTAAATGAAAACGATCACAACAACACTGGGTGCGGCTGCACTCGCGCTAAGCGCGTCGGGCGCGTTAGCACAAGAAGTCACATTGAATATGCACCAGTTCTTGCCTGCGCAAGCGGTCGTGCCATCTCAAATTTTGGATGTTTGGGCCGACAACATTGAGGCGCAATCAGATGGTCGCATTAAGATTGAGCGCTTTGCGGCAATGTCATTGGGTGGCGCTCCGCCAGAGCTGATGGACCAAGCCGTTGACGGCGTGGCCGACATCATTTGGACGGTTGTCGGTTATACACCAGGCCGTTTCCCATCCACCGAAGTGTTCGAGCTGCCATTCATGGTTTCGGACGCGCGCGCTGCTTCATGTGCGTATTGGAATATGTTCGAAAGCGAAATGCAGGAAGAATTTTCTGATGTGCATATCGTAGGTACATGGGTTCACGGGCCGGGCATGTTCCACACAGCCGACCCTGTCGAAGTCCCATCCGATCTTGAAGGCATGAAAATTCGCGGTGGGTCTCGCCTTGTGAACCAATTGCTGGAACTGACAGGTGCGACACCCGTTGGCATGCCTGTGCCAGCCGTATCAGAAGCGCTGTCAAAAGGCGTGATCGACGGCACGACAATTCCTTGGGAAGTCACCGGCGCGTTGAAAGTGCCAGAGCTGGTCGAGAACCACACAGAGTTTGAAGGCCCTGCGCTTTATAACCTGACGTTTGTTTTGGCGATGAACAACGACGCCTACAATGGTTTGGCGCCTGATCTGCAAGCAATCATCGACGCGAACTCTGGTCTGGAGTTTTCTGTCTTTGCGGGCGGATTGCAGTCTGATGCCGATGGCCCAGCACGCGATGTCGCGGTCGAGCTTGGCAACAACATCATCACCGTAAGCGCGGATGTTGCAGAATCCGACTGGTTGCCAATTGTTCAGCCAATCTATGCATCATGGGTTGCTGACATGGCCGAAAAAGGCCGTGACGGTCAGGCGATGATCGACCAAGCACAAAGCCTGATGACAGGTGAATGTGCTGGCGTAACTTCTGACTATTAAGTTTGCGAAAGGTCGCCCCGGGTTCACGCGGGGCGGCCATACGACGCGCGGCGTCACAGGGACCCTAATGTATCAATACTTTCACAAACTGTCGCGCGCGATGGCGTATCTCGGCGGGCTTATGCTCGTCGTTTTGATTGTTATCATCTGCGCATCCGTTTTAGGGCGCAGCTTGAACGGGCTTTTACATTCTGACCAAGTGTTGGCCGTCGCACCGGCCTTTGCGCGGTGGCTCATTGATGCAGGCATCGGTCCTATCAATGGCGACTTCGAGTTGGTCGAGGCCGGTGTCGCCTTTGCCATCTTTTGCTTTTTACCACTTTGCCAGATTACGGGCGGGCATGCTTCGGTTGATATTTTCACATCGCATCTTTCGTCACGTTACAATCGCGTTTTGCAGATGCTCATTGATATTTTGTTCGCGTTTGTCCTCATATTAATCGCGGTCCAGCTGTTCGGTGGCCTGCAAAGCAAGCTGCGGTCTGGCCAGACGTCTCTGCTTCTCGAATTTCCGGTTTGGTGGGGCTATGCGCTTTGCATGTTTGGCGCGGTGGCGGCGGCAATTGTCAGTATCTACATTGCAGCCATGCGTGTTTTAGGCGTCACAGCGGGTCGTGATCTCTTGCCGCCGATGGAAGGGGCAGATCATTGACCGATTTGTTTATCGGGGCGATTTCGTTTCCTGTCTTGCTGTGCCTAATCTTCCTGCGCGTCCCCATTGGTCTTGCGATGTTCACCGTGGGGCTCGCGGGCCTTGGTCTTGTGAACGGCAATATGCTTGTGGCCTTTGCGCGGCTCAAATCTGAAACCTATACAACCTTTTCAAGCTACTCTTTATCAATCATTCCGATGTTCCTACTGATGGGGCATTTCGCGACGTTGGGCGGGATGAGCCAAGCATTGTTTAAGGCCGCTGAAAGCTGGCTGGGCCACCGTAAGGGTGGCGTGGCCATGGCCGCTGTTGGGGCCTGTGCAGGCTTTGGTGCGATTTGTGGGTCATCGCTGGCCACTGCTGCAACCATGAGCCGTGTCGCCCTGCCGGAAATGAAACGATACGGTTATTCGGGTGGTTTTGCGTCCGCGACCTTGGCCGCTGGCGGCACTTTGGGGATCCTGATCCCGCCTTCGGTTGTGCTTGTAATTTACGCAATCCTAACCGAACAAAACATTGCGAAGCTGTTCCTTGCGGCATTTGTGCCGGGCATTATCGCGGCCCTCGGCTATGTTGTGGCGATTTCGATTTATGTCCGCCTGTTCCCTGAAAGTGCGGGAACCCGCCCGCGTGTGCCTTACGCCGCGCGGATCAAAGCATTGCTCGCTGTTTGGCCGGTTCTCCTTGTTTTCGGCGTTGTCGTGGGTGGCATTTATCGCGGCTGGTTTACCCCGACCGAAGGCGCAGCAGTCGGCGCGCTAGGCACAGGGGTTATCGCATGGTTGAGCGGCGGGTTAACCCGTGGCGCGCTGTCTGAAAGTTTCTTTGTCACTGCGAAATCGACCGCGATGATCTTTTTCATCGTGCTTGGCGCTGCGTTCTACAATGGTTTTCTGGCGCTTACCCAAGTCCCACAAGAACTGGCGGCCTATGTCGTTCAGCAAGGCCTAAGCCCATGGGTCGTCTTGATCCTGATCCTCGTCTTTTACCTGTTGCTCGGCTGTTTGATGGACAGCTTGTCGATGATCTTGCTGACGATCCCGATCTTTTGGCCGATTGTGATGGGGCTTGATTTCAGCTTCGTGTCGATGATCGACCTGCATGCCGCCAAACTTGATGCCGCCCTTGCCGACGGCATGGCGGTCTGGGAAGGGTTGCAACAAGGCAGTATCCCGAACCTGTCGGAAGCAAGATTTACCCGCCTGTTTGATGAAAGCACCGCACATATGGCGACTCTGGGATTGGGCACGATTGCAGATGCGGGGCCGCTTTCGCAAAACCAGATCGTGGCGATCGTGAATGAAACGACGCCCGACATGGTGCAACAGGCCAAAGATGTGGTTGCCAGCGGTGCGGAACTCCCGCGCGAGCTGTTGCGGGAATTGGGTATTCGTGGCGCGAATGAAAGTGCGCTGAACCGGATCAACGTTGAACAAACAGCCATATGGTTCGGTATTCTGGTACTGATCGTCGTCGAGGTGGGGCTGATCACGCCGCCGGTTGGGATGAACCTGTTCGTGATCAACGCGATGGACAGGTCAACACCGATGATCGAAACCTACAAGGCGGTCATCTATTTTGTTGCGTCTGACCTGCTGCGGGTGGTGTTGCTGGTACTGTTCCCCGCGATTACCCTGTTCCTTATTCCTTGGTTCTAAGGCTGGGGAATTGCCAAAAGCGGCGCGCGTGATTGTTCATTTCCCGCCGCCGCGATTTTGGCTGCAAGGCGGATGAACTCTGCTTTCTCGGGCGGGGTTAGGCTGGGTAGGATGGCATCCTGACAAGCGTCAACAACAGGCCGCAAGCTGCTGAGGACATGTGCGCCTTTGTGGGTCAGTTTTAAAACCCTCGCACGTCGATCTTTGGGATTGGTGGACCGCAAAACAAGCCCTTTGGTGACAAGCCGGTCCACGACGCCGCCGATGGTCGCGCGATCGAATGCGATGGCTCCGGCAAGCGTGGCTTGGTCGATCATCGGGTGTTCGTCGATCATTGCAAGTGCGGCAAACTGGGGAGATGTCAAATCCGTGCCTGCCGCTTTCATATGTTGCGCGAACATGGATGATGAAATCTGCTGAAGGCGCCGGATCAAATGGCCGGGCATGAGGTAAATATCTGACATGCTCAAACAATATGCGTACTTATGAATTTGGCAAGTTGATAGAAAGAACGCACTTGAGATACACAAAACCAGTGACCTCGAAAAATTGTTATGTCATGCATCTAATTAACAACTGTGTTTGGATTTTAAACAGGAGCGGATCAGGTGGATATTGAAGGACAAGGTGCCATTGTCACCGGCGGGGCCAGCGGGCTGGGCGAGGCGACCGCGCGCCATTTGGCGGCCCTTGGTGCGAAGGTCACGATCTTGGACCAAGACGGCGCACGCGCGGCGCAAGTCGCGGCAGACATCAGCGGCCATTTTCAGCAGTGTGACATAACTGACGAAGACTCCGTCGTCGCAGGTGTCGCATCCGCCGTATCCTATTTTGACCAAGCCCCAAGAATCGCGATCAACTGCGCGGGCATCGGGCTCGCTGCCCGGATCGTTGGCCGAGAGGGCAAAGTATCCACCCCGCTGTTCCGCCGTGTGATCGAAGTGAACCTGTTCGGAACCTACAACGTGATGACATACGCCGCCCAAGCGATGATGGACTTGCCACCACTGGACACCGGCGAGCGTGGGGTGATCATCAACACCGCCTCTGCCGCTTATGAGGACGGGCAAATCGGCCAAGCCGCCTATGCCGCGTCCAAAGGTGCAATTGCTGCGATGTCTTTGCCTGCGGCCCGCGAGTTTGCGAAAATGGGTGTGCGCGTGATGTCCATTGCACCGGGCCTGTTCAGCACCCCAATGATGGAAAGCCTGCCAGAAGAAACGACCGCAGGAATCATCGAAAACATTCCATTCCCGCACAGGCTTGGGCTGCCGCAAGAATACGCGCAGCTGGCGGGTGATATCATTCAAAACCCTTATCTTAACGGGACAGTGATCCGCCTTGATGGCGCTGTCCGATTGCCCCCTAGGTAACCAAATGGCTTTAGTGAACCGTGACATTGATGGGGCGATTGCCACCATCACAATGAACCGCCCTGAAAAGCGTAACGCTATGTCGGACGCATTTATCGCAGAGCTTGAAAGCGCCTTTGCCACATTGCCCAGCGATGTGAAGGTCGTCATCTTGACGGGTGCGGCGGGGCATTACTGTGCAGGTCTCGATCTGGCCGAACACGAAGAACGCAGTGCCGAAGAGGGGATTTATCATTCGCGCAACTGGCACCGGATTCTAGATATGATCCAGTTCGGTGGGCGGCCTGTTGTCAGCGCGATGTTTGGCGCCGTGATTGGTGGTGGGCTTGAAATTGCCGCCGCAACCCATGTGCGGATTGCGGAACCATCCACGATTTTTCAGCTGCCTGAGGGGCGGCGCGGCATCTTTGTTGGGGGCGGTGCGACGGTTCGTGTTGGGCGCATTTTGGGCGCTGACCGCATGACTGAAATGATGCTCACAGGGCGCAAGTTCGGGTCTGTGGAAGGCGAGCGTTTGGGGCTTGCCCATTATGCTGTTGGAGAAGGCGAAGCGATGGATTTGGCCCGCGAATTAGCAGGTAAAATTTCGCGAAACGCGCCGTTATCTAATTACTTCATGGTGCAGGCCTTGGCGCGTATCGAAGACATGTCCAAATCGGACGGTTTGTTTACCGAAAGCCTTTGCGCGGCACTAAGCCAAACAACTCCTGACGCCCAAGAGGGGCTACGTGCCTTCCTTGAAAAACGAGCGCCAAAGTTTCGCTGATGGACAGACCCGACGCCTCTTTACGTGTGTTTACTGGCTATCGTTTGCGCAGGACAACAAGCAGCGCGATGGCATATTTGCAAACGGTCCTTGCTGAATTTGGACTGCGCCGCACGACCTATTCGACCTTGTCTGTTGTGGTCGCAAAACCGGGGCAGCGTCAGGGGCAGGTCGCGGCAGCGCTGGCGATCGAACGCCCGAACTTTGTCCAGATCGTCGATGAGCTGGAAAAAGAAGGGCTTATTCTGCGAGAAAGGGCAACCGACGACAGGCGGGCCTATGCCCTGCATGCGACCCCGCGTGGTCAGCAATTATTTGCGCAAGCCAGCGTTGCCGTACGCCGCTACGAGGACATGTTGACCAAAGGGCTCACGCCGCAACAGTTGGATGATTTTCATCGTGTCCTTGATGTGATCGCCAGCAATGCAATCAAAGGGGGCCGCGAAGATGACGTCTAAGTATCGTGAACATGACGCGGTCTTGGAAACGCGCACAGATGGCGCGATGCTGTTCCGCTCACGGGCATCACTTGGGCCTGTTGCAAACAAAACCACGGACTGGCTGGACCATTGGGCTGCTCAGTCACCGGATACCGTGTTCTTGGCCGAAAGATCGGGCGCGGGTTGGCGAGAGCTTAGCTATGCTGAGGTGCGCGCGCAGGCCATGGGAATTGCGGCGGGTCTTTTAGACCTTGGACTTGGGCCGGATGCGCCGATTTTGGTTATTTCGGGCAATAGTGTGGATCACGCGCTACTTATCTTGGCCGCCCAATACATTGGTGCGCCAATTGTGCCATTGGCCGAACAATATGCGCTGATCCCTGCCGCGCGTGGTCAAATTGATTTTGTCGCTAGCGTTGTCAAACCAGCCGCTGTTTTTGCGCAAGACGGTGATGCCTTGGCCGAGGTGCTCGCACGCGATGCGCTTGCTGGATTGCATCTGCTGGTCTCGCATGGCGGTCCGCATGGGGCCCATCGCCTTGATCGATTGGCAAAAGTTGGCGGTGACATATCATCTGCTGCACAGCGCGTTGGGCCGGATACAATTGCAAAAATCCTGATGACCAGCGGGTCAACTTCTGCCCCTAAGGGCGTGCCCACGACCCATGCGATGATGTGTGCAAACCAAGCCCAAATCGCGCATGGCTTGCCGTTTTTGAAAACGCGCCCGCCGGTCATCATGGATTGGCTGCCATGGAACCACGTGTTTGGCGGATCACATAATTTCAACATGATATTGGCCAACGGCGGATCGCTTTATATCGATGGCGGCAAGCCTGTGCCGCATTTGGTTGGTAAAACGCTTGAAAACTTGCGCATGAAAACAGGGACGATGGCGTTTAACGTACCGCTAGGGTTTGCGATGATCCGCGATGCGCTGAAACAAGATAAGGGCCTGCGCCACGCCTATTTCGCCGAGCTTGATATGCTGTTCTACGCAGGGGCCAGCCTTGCGCAGGATGTTTGGTCCGATCTTGAAAATATGGCCCGCGAGGTGCGCGGGGACATTCCGTTGTTCACATCATCTTGGGGGCTGACAGAAACTGCGCCTGCGGTGCTGTTGCAGCAAGAACCAACGAGCCGGTCGGGCGTGGTTGGCGTGCCTTTGCCGGGCTGCGAGCTTAAACTAGTGCCTGATGAGGACATGCGGTGCGAAGTGCGCGTGCGTGGTCCCAATGTCTTTGCCGGTTATCTTAACAACCCTGGACAAACCGCCGATGCGTTCGACGACGAGGGCTTTTACAAAACGGGCGATGCGATGGTGTTCGTTGATCGAAATGATCCGAACATGGGGCTCAGATTTGACGGGCGGATATCGGACGAGTTTAAGCTCTCGTCGGGCACTTGGGTGCGGGCGGCTGGTTTGCGTCTGGATATTCTCGCGAAGCTGGGGAACAGCGTGGCAGATGTTGTGATCACTGGTGCGGAAAAGATCGAGATCGGTTTGCTCATCGTGCCCTCTGCCAGCATGCGTGCGGCGGATGATGTCGTTGAACACGATGGCGCCTTGCGCGTGCCGAGCCTTGAAGTTCAGCTTTGCGACAGCCTCGCCTCCTTGGGTGGATCAAGTTCGACTTCGGTGACCCGCGCACTGATCCTTTCAGAACCGCTTTCAATGGCAGACGGAGAAATCACAGCCAAGGGCAGCGTCAATTCCAAGAAATTGCTGACCCGCCGCGCCGGTTTGCTCGCGCGCCTTTATGACAGCACTGATGCTGCAACTATTCTCATCGGAAAACCATCATGATTGATATCAACAAAATCCGCGCCATCGACATCCATACCCATGCCGAAGAACCCTGCGGTTGTCATTCAGATGACGGCTACGATGAACTGCAATCGACGATGGCCAAATACTTTCGGGCCCCTTGGAAACACCCGCCCACAATCCCCGAAACGGCGGCGCATTACCGCGAACAGAATATCGCCGCGGTGATTTTTCCCGTCGATGCAGAACGTGAAACCGGCTACCGTCGCTATTCCAATGATGAAGTGATGGAGCACGTCAAACAGAATGACGACGTGTTGATCCCCTTTGCGTCTATTGACCCATGGAAAGGCAAAATGGGCGTCCGCGAGGCGCGGCGTTTGATCGAAGATTACGGCATCAAAGGGTTCAAATTTCACCCGACCATGCAGGGGTTTTATGCCAATGATCGTATGGCCTATCCGCTTTATGAGGTGCTCGAAGAATACGGCTGTGTTGCGCTGTTCCACACCGGTCAAACCGGCGTCGGGTCTGGCATGCCAGGTGGAAATGGGATGCGGCTGAAGTACTCAAACCCGATGTATATGGATGATGTGGCGGTGGACTTTCCCGACTTAAAGATCGTGCTCGCCCACCCGTCATTCCCATGGCAAGAAGAGGCGCTCGCCGTGGCTCAACACAAGCCCAATGTCTATATCGACCTGTCGGGCTGGTCGCCAAAGTATTTCCCAGAAATCCTTGTGCGCTATTCCAATTCGATCCTGCGCAAGAAGGTTTTGTTTGGATCTGACTGGCCAATGATCACCCCAGAACGCTGGTTGGCCGACTTCGAAAAAATCGCGATTAAAGACGAAATTCGCCCCGACATCATCAAAAACAACGCGGCCCGTTTATTGGGCTTTAAGGACTGACATGACACCGTACGAAGCACCGCTAGATGACATTCTGTATTCGCTGAACGTTGTAGCACGGGCAGGGGATATTGATGGGTTTGACGCCGAACTCCATGCTGGCATCGCCGCGCATTTCGCGACCTTTGCCGAGGGTGAACTGGCCCCGTTGAACGCCATCGGTGATCGGGACGGGGCGCAGTTGCAAAACGGTCGGGTGAAACTACCTGACGGTTTTCGCGCCGCTTATGCAAAATACTGTGACCAAGGCTGGCCCGCCCTATGTGTGCCCGAAGCATTCGGTGGCCAAGGCATGGGCGCCACCGCGCTTGGCATGACATCAGAGATTTTTTCAGGCGCGAACCATGCGTTTGAAATGTCGACGGGTCTGGCCGCAGGTGCCGTGCGTACTTTGATCGCCTTTGGCACCGATACGCAAAAGCGCGACATCCTTCCCAAGCTTGCGTCGGGTGAATGGCTGTCGACCATGGCCCTAACCGAACCCGGTGCCGGTTCCGATCTCTCGCGGATCAAATGTCGTGCAATGCAGACCGATGGCGGCTGGCAGATTGAGGGTGAAAAAATCTTCATCTCGGGCGGTGATCAAGATCTATCGGACGGTATTCTGCATCTCGTTCTTGCACGGTCTGGCGCGGATGGGTTGGGTGGGCTTTCCTTGTTCATCTGCAAATCAGAACGCGCTGATGGAACACGCAATGGCGTGACCGTCACACGGATTGAAGACAAGCTGGGCATCCATGCCTCGCCCACCTGCCAGCTGCGGTTCGACGGGTCAGAGGCAGAGCTTCTTGGGGCCGAAGGGCAGGGGCTGGCTGCAATGTTCACGATGATGAACCACGCCCGTCTTTCGGTGGCCTTGCAAGGTGTGGCACATGCCGCCCGCGCCACATCGATTGCGCGCAGCTACGCAAGCGAGCGTATTCAAGGTAAGGCCACGCCAATCGACCGACACCCCGATGTTGCGCGCATGCTGGACGAGATGGACCTGCGTGCCATTGGTGCACGGGGCATCGCGCATTTGGCCTTGGTGATGTTGGAAAACGATGACGCCGCTGATCTTATCGAGGTGCTCACGCCGGTCGCGAAATATTTCTGCACAGAGGTTGGATCGCAGGCCGCAGACATCGGCATTCAGGTGCTTGGCGGCTATGGGTATCTGGAAGAATACGGCATGGCACAAATTCTGCGCGACGCCCGTATCTGCCGGATTTACGAGGGCGCCAACGGCATCCACGCCTTGTCATTGGCGACGCGGCTAATGCGCATGAAAACCCCGCTTCAGGCGCTTGATGATTTCGCGGGCAGTTGCCCAGAAATTTCTGAAAGCCATGAGGCATGGCGAATGGTCTGGCATGAATTAGGGGCCGCTGACGACGCGCGTCCGTTTGCGGATGCGTTCATGAACCTGACGGCTGAGTTGGTTCATCAGATCGTTTGGGCAAGGATCGCAAAGACCGCAGACCAGCACCGTGATCCAACGCGGATGAGACGATTGGCGGCGCGCGCTATGACACGTTTTGACGTTCAGCTTGCGCAGTACAAGGCGGAGTTGGCGGCGAATTCCCACGAATTTTGAAACAGCCAATTGTAGAGCCGATGCCATTTTCGGACGGCTCTTGTGCGCGACGGTCAATGAGGCTGCAGATAGCTTGGGTATGTTTCGACGGTAAACTACGCAGTATGCTTATTATATTGACCAAATAGGCTGCGGTAACTAGAATCATGAGTGTGCTTATGAACGGTGGGTTTGATGCAATATCACTTAAATGGTTATCGCAGCGGCGACCCAACTTTCGCGGACCCCGTCGGGGATGCAATTCGTTTTGGCGATGACGTCGACGTTTTGATCGTCGGGTGTGGCCCTGCGGGGCTGACGCTTGCAGCGCAGCTTTCGACATTTGGTGACATCACAACCACGATTACGGACAAAAAGTTCGGACCGCTCGAGGTTGGGCAGGCCGATGGTGTTGCCTGCCGATCCGTCGAGATGTTCGAAGCCTTTGGCTTCGCGGAAATGGTTCTGAAGGAAAGCTATTGGGTCAACGAGGTTGCATTCTGGCGGCCTGGTCAAGACGGCAGCGCATTGGCCCGCGCGGATCGGATCCAAGACGTCGAAGATGACCTGTCCGAAATGCCCCACGTCATCCTCAATCAGGCCCGTATCCATGATTTCTATTTGGACGTTATGCGCAAGGGGCCGCACCAGCTTGTGCCAGACTATGGGCGTGAATTGATCGATGTCACGCGCACCAATGATCCTGACTACCCCGTTACAGCCAAGTTCAAATCTGTCGAGACAGGCGAAACGCAGACCGTGCGGGCCAAGTATATTGTCGGCTGTGATGGTGCCCGCAGTGCGGTGCGACGTGCCACGGGACATGAGTTAAAAGGCGAAGCCGCCCGACAACTTTGGGGCGTCATGGACGTGCTCGCCGTGACTAATTTCCCAGACATCCGGCTTAAGGCTGCTATCCAATCGGCGGGCGATGGTAGTGTTCTGATCATCCCGCGTGAGGGCGGCTATATGGTGCGGATGTATATCGAGTTGGATACGCTACAGGGCGACGAACGCGCCGCTGACCGGAACGTGACTGCCGAAATGCTCATCGCAAAGGCCACCAAAATTATGGCCCCTTACAGCCTTGATGTGAAAGAGGTCGCTTGGTGGTCTGCCTATGAAATCGGCCAACGGGTCTGCGACACGTTTGATGATGTTGCGCCCGACGCACGCGGCACGCAAACCCCGCGCATCTTCATCGCGGGCGACGCCTGCCACACCCACAGCCCCAAGGCAGGGCAGGGCATGAACGTGTCTATGGCCGATACGTTCAATCTTGGTTGGAAGCTGGCAGCTGTCTTGCGCGACCAAGCCCAACCCCACATCTTGGACAGCTATTCCCAAGAACGTCAGGCCAAAGCCAAAGAGCTGATTGATTTTGACAAAGACATGGCACGCCTGTTTAGCGCCAAGCCCAAAGACGCCGCAGAAGCGAAGAAATTCCAAAAGTATTTCCAAAAATTCGGGCGCTACACTGCTGGCGTCGAAACCTGCTACGCGCGGTCAGTATTGATCGGGGCCAACACGCACCAATCACTGGCTGTTGGGCTGCAAGTCGGCATGCGGTTTCATTCTGCGCCTGTGATCCGGTTGGGCGACGCCAAACCGATGCAGCTCGCCCATACGCTGAAGGCGGATGGGCGTTGGCGCATGATTGCCTTTGCCCCTTCCGACGACGTGGGGCAAAAGGGCGGCGAAATTGCGAAGCTTTGCCAGTTTCTGTCGAATGACCTTTTGCCGCGATTTACGCCAAAGGGCGACGATATCGACAGCGTCATTGATGTGCGGGCCGTGTTCCAGACAGCGCATCGCGACATGGCGATCGAGAATTTGCCCGACCTATTGCTGCCTCGCAAAGGCAGCTATGGATTAACGGATTATGAAAAAGCGTTTTGTCCAGATGTATGGTCTGGCACCGACATATTCGATCTTCGGGGAATTGATCGCACGAACGGCGCGCTTGTGATTGTCCGGCCAGATCAATACATCGCTCAGATTTTGCCATTGCACGCCTTTGCCACGGTCACGTCATTCTTCGACGGCTTTTTTCTGGCGCAATTCGCCGAGTGAAAAACATCCCATAGCGACAAAAACAAACGTTTTGGTGTTTTAGACGACGACAGCGAAAACCATGTGCTGCCGTCGCTCAAATGGATTTATACGAAGATAAAATCGTCTGCGGTCAGGCTATCAATTCCAACATCAGCGATGCTGACGAAGGTTGTTGTTCCGCTGTCGTTGTCCGCGATTTCAATCACGACCCCACTTGCGACCGCATCATCAGCGGTTGCTTCGCTGATTGTGCCGTTGCTCAATAAATCTGCAAAGATTTCCTCGTTGGTGTTGTTGTCACCTGCAAGATCAAATGCGCTGAGGTCAATGAAGTCAAAGCTATCATCGCCAGCTTCAAACCCGTAAATGGTGTTGTAAGCATCGCCATTGGCACCGTTGGAATTGCTTACGACAAAGGTATCGAACCCGTCACCATCTGCGAACATCTGGCCGCCAGATCCGATAAGGATATCGTGATCAGCACCGCCATTCAGCATTGTTGCATTGCCTGCGCTGGTGAGCACATCATTGCCTTGCGCGCCGAACAGAACACCGTTGCCGGTTATGTCATTTGCAAGAACTGTGCCGATTTGATCCGGCGCGGTAAGGCTGATGTCAACCGCATCAGCCCCTGTCAATGCGCCTGCGCCCCCGTTGCCACCATCATCATATGAAACGGAAATGGATGCACCGCTGGCATTTACATCTGTGACGACGTTCATACCTGTCAAAAGTGCTGCGTTCACATCAGATGTGCTACCGGTGACCGAAACTGTGTCCGTGCCATTGCCAGCAACCGCAAGATCGCTGAATGCGGATGAAACAAAGATGTCGTTGCCACCTGATGTGACTGTCGCAGTCACGATCGCAGTCGGATCTTCGCCTTCATCGACGTCGGCCACATCGGCAGCAAGCAAAATGGCCTCGCCGGCCGTGGCTGTTTGTGGTGTTGGCACGATAGAGACAACTGGCGCATCGTTGACGCGAGCGACATTGACCGTAACGGTTGCCGTTGATGTTGCGCCTTCGCTGTCGACGATGTCGTAGCTGAATGTTGCGTCACCATTAAAGTCAGCGTCAGGCGTAAACGTAATGGTTTCACCATCTAACGCAACTGTCCCACCGCTGCCGTCCGCAACACCGGTCAATGTGAGACCATCGACTGTGCCATCCATATCCAGATCACCCGCATCAATATCATTCGCGAGCAATTCGGACGTGGTGAAAGTCACGGCGTTATCTTCCTCGGTCGCACCGGTGTCGCCAACAGCAGCAGTCACAGGGTCCAATGGAATTGTGATAATACCACCGCCTGGGAATATGATGACACCGCCCCCGGTCCATCCGCCGCCGGGAATGGTAATGATTCCACCACCAGGCCATGGCGTCAAAATGAAGCCGTTATTGACATTCACATCCAAGGTTTGCGCGACGCTGGCACCATATTCATCAACAACATCAAAGGTGACATCGATGCTGGTTGTACCGACCCCATCAAAGGCGGCGGCATCCGTATCAACAACAATCGTGTTTCCGACAAGCGTCATGCCATCGCCCAAACCCGAGACATTCGCGACGCTTAGCACTGCGCCGTTATCAACATCAGACGCACCTTCCAAAAGGTCGATGGTCTGGACACCTTGATCCGCATTAAAAGACGATACCAGACCCGCACCCACGGTTGGGGCGTCGTTTTCGCCGGTCACAACGACGGATGCGGTGTTCTGGGTCAATTCCCCGTTTGAATCGCTGGCTGTGTAGGTGAAGCTGTCTGTGATTGTTTCTCCCTGTGCGAGATAGTCAAATTCATCGGCGGCATGATAAATCACGTCGCGGTCTGAATTCATGTCCAGATTGACACCCATCGCTGACGTGCCGTCTGTGCCGACCAATAGCATGTCTTCGGTATCATCTTCGTCGTCACTGACTGCGCTCAGAATTGTTGCACCCTCGATGATTGCGCGATCAGATTCTAGGATTTCTGACGTGGGGTTGACCAAAACAGCACCAGCAACCGGCAACCCATTGGACCCCTCAATTGTGATGACGACGGTTTCGGTGGCCGTTCCGCCGTTTCCATCGCTGACGGTGTAAGTAAACGTGTCGGTCGCGGACTGTGTAACGTTCAAACTATCGAACGCGCCATTGGTGTCATAGGTGACAGTCCCATCGTCCGCGATGTCAATTTGACCTTGGAGACCAGACGTATCCACGCTGGACACGTTAAGGATATCGCCTGTGTCGATGTCGCTGTCATTGTCCAAAACATTGAAAGTGATCGGACCCGCCGCATCGGCTGTCGCGGCTGTATCTGCCTGGGCGACGGGGCCATCGTTGATGCCCATCACAGTGATAGTGACGTCGCTGGATTGTTCTTGCTCGTCGCCATCCGACACTGTTAGCGAAAGCGTTACATCGACTGATTGACCTGCGCCAAGATAGTCAAATGCACCGTTTGCATCAAAGTCTACGTCACCGTTTTCAGCGATCAGAACACGCCCACCATCAGGCAGATCAACCCATACGCCAACCAGCATTGCGTCGCCTTCGACGGTTGTGACAACCAATCCGTCTGCGGTGCCGGCACTATCGTTTGCAAGTACATTAAGGTCCAAGGTGGCGCCGGCTGCGTCTTGATCGACGGTAATCATATCCGCAACCACCGCAATCGGTGCGAACAATTCGCCACCGTCAAGCGCACCATAGTGGAGACCGCCGTAAATATTGCCCTCATAGACCGAAGTAAGCACGGTGTCGGCGGGCGGCACAGCGCCGTAAAAAGCAAACACATCATCTTCGCCCTGGGCGTTGGACATGGTCGTGCCTTCGATTTCGATCATGTAGTAGTAGCAACCATCATCGCCGCGCAAAACGTGAAATGATTCTGCATAGACATTACCAACGGAAACTGTTGTCCCATCTGCCAGCGTGAGCGTGCCAGGCTGCCTGTCGTTGCCAGTTTCATTGCGATAGGTATCGCCATGCATGGCGCGGTCATTGTCCCAAACTTACATTACAGCATCGGCACCATTATATGTGAAGCTGCTGCCAACCTCGAAACCGTCAGGATTGCCGCCTGTAAGGCTCGTTTCGGTCATGACTGTGAACTGGTTTTCTGTGTGTCGCTGGACGTGTCTGTGGTATTTGCGGCTCATAATGGCCTCCCCTAAATCTATTTGATGTTCTCAAAAAAAATTGAAAATGGCTTGCCCCCCAAGGCAACCCACCCCTTGCACTCTTAAAAATTACTCGTCGGTCGTCGACAAATGGATGTCATAAAGCGTACGCGGCTCATCTTTGGGCTGAAGACGGCATTTGTCAAACTTTTCGGCGCTGCTCTTGCGCCTCTCGCAGACGGATTGTCGTAATTATAAATTGACGACCTGCGTAAAAAATGAGCAACTGCCTACCAACCGGTAAATTTTTCAGCACAATTCGTGAATCTGAGAGGCGCCACCGACTACCCATCTTTTCAACGGGTACAACTCATTCGATGGTCTGCTTGCCCGAAGACGGGTAATTCAATGCCACGCGAGGGTGCAATCCTGGCAGATAACGACCCCCGCATGGCCGCAACATTAAGCTGCGTAATCCGCATAGCATTCCCGCTTGGCCTTGCCTAGCAGACGCATTTGGATACGTGGCGAAACTAGGGGGTCTATCCTTTGAAACTTCGTTCCACTCTGCTCTCCACTTTGTCCGCATCCGTCCTTTGCGTCGCTGGCTCCGCTGCATTTGCTGAATGTGCTGACCCGATCAAGGTTGGCGTTTTGCATTCCTTGTCCGGCTCCATGGCGATTTCCGAAACCACATTGAAAGACGCGATGTTGATGCTGATCGAACAGCAAAACGCCGCTGGTGGCCTTTTGGGTTGCGAATTGGAAGCTGTCGTTGTTGACCCTGCATCCGATTGGCCGCTGTTCGCTGAAAAAGCGCGCGAGCTTTTGACCGTAAACGAAGTTGACGTGATCTTTGGCAACTGGACATCCGTTTCCCGTAAATCCGTTTTGCCTGTGATCGAAGAGCTCAACGGCTTGCTGTTCTACCCTGTGCAATATGAAGGCGAAGAATCGTCCAAGAACGTGTTCTACACCGGTGCTGCACCAAACCAGCAGGGTAAGCATACAGGGAACCCCCTCTATTCTGGCCTGATTTGATCTGAGATTATTGCGCGAGACTAGTCGAATTGGCTGGCGTGATATGGGGATTTTCAGATGGTTAAATTGGGGCATGGACGCGGTTCCAAATACACGGACGCGTTCAAACGGCAGCTTGTGGCGGAAAGTCGGGCGGATGGCGTGAGTGTTCCGATGGTATCAAAGCGGCATGGCGTGGCCAGAAATCGAATATATGCTTGGCGCGACGATGCGCGATTTCAGCCTGACGGATCGGGGTCCGGCGTTTTCACCCCTGTTGAGGTTGCTGATGTGGGAGCAGCGGATACGCTATCGCCGCCTATATCCCCGACTTTGCCTGTGCCCCGGATCGAGATCACGCTTGAGAACGGACGCAGACTTGTTGTGAGTGACGGCGTTGATGCGGGCTTTATTCTGGAGCTGGTACGTGGGCTGGTTGCATGATCCCAGTATCGGCAGATGCAAAGATCTGGCTTGCTGCGGGAGTGACGGATATGCGGCGCGGGTTTAACGGGCTGGCGGCACAAACCGATCAGGTTCTGGCGGGCGATCCATACTCAGGTCATCTGTTTTTGTTCCGCGGACGCAGGGGCGATCAGATCAAGGTCATATGGTGGGATGGACAAGGCGCATGCCTGTTCACCAAGCGACTTGAGCGCGGGCGCTTCGTGTGGCCCGCGGCCCGTGAGGGCAAGATCAGCCTCAGCCGCGCGCAATTGGCCATGCTGATGGAGGGCATAGACTGGCGCATGCCGCAAAAGACATGGCGACCTAGCAAGGTAGGATAGGCTCATGTTTTGTTGCCATTTTGGCTGTTCTGGGATTCCCATAAGACCCTTAATCTGGTAGTGAATGGCATGAGTAAACCCCCTCCCAATCTGGTTGATTTGCCCCCTGAAGTGCAGGCCTTTGTTGCCGCGCAGGCGGCGGAATTGGCACGTAAGGATGCAGAGATGTTGGGCCTATCGCTGAGCCATGCGACGGCACAACAGCGCCTCAAGGATGAAATGGCATCAGTGGACGCAGCTCTGAGTGCCGAGCGCTCCGCACATGCGCGTGCCATCCAGAACAGAGACACCATCATCGCCGATCTGCGCCTACAACTTCACGGTCACAAAAAGCACCGCTTTGGCTCAAAGTCCGAAAGCAGCGCGCAGCTGGCGCTGGAGCTGATCCTTGAAGAGCTTGAGATTGAGCAAGCCGCTGAGGCCCCAGTTGAAGAGGAAACGTCTTCTGATGCTGAGACCACAAATCAGACCCGCACGCCGCGTACGCGCAAACCATTCCCCAAAGACCTCAAGCGCGTCCAGAAGACGATCACCCCCAGTGACGCCTGCACCGATTGCGGCGGCAGCTTCAAAGTGTTGGGAACGGATGTGATGGAGGAGTTGGAGTATGTCCCGGGCCATTACATCGTGAACCAAATTGGCCGCCCGCGTCTGGCCTGCACCTGTTGTGAGGCCGTTGTTCAGGCTGAGATGCCAAGCCGCCCCATTCCAAAGAGCTTTGTCGGCCCCGCGCTGATGGCCCACATCTTGTGCAGTAAATACGGGTATCACCTGCCGCTTTATCGCCAGAGCCAGATGTTTGCCAATGAAGGCATTGATCTGAGTGGATCGCTTATGGCGGGATGGGTCGGCAAATGCGCCAAACTGCTGGAACGCGTGGCAGATGCCATCCGCGATCATGTGTTTGAGGCGCAGGCGATATTCATGGATGACACAACGGTCAAGCTGCTCCAGAAGGGCCAAGGTAAAGGAAAGAACAAGACCAAAACAGCGCGGCTATGGGTTTATGCTAGGGATGAGACAGCTTGGGCGGGCGCGGCACCGCCTGCGGTATGGTACCAATTCTCCACCAGCCGAGGGGCGGAACATCCCAGTGAGCATCTGTCGACCTATGAAGGTTTTGCCCACGCGGACGCCTATGCTGGGTACAATGACGCCTACCGCACGGGGCGGGTCAAGGAGATGGCCTGTTTGGCCCATGTGCGGCGTGAGTTCTTCGCTCTTTATGACAGCACAAAGCTGCCCGTGGCGGGCGAAGCCGTGCTGCGGATTAAAAAGCTCTATGATGTTGAGACACAAGCGCGTCATTTGGGCCCCGCCGAACGCGTGGCGCTGCGTCAAGAATACGCCAAGCCGATCTTTGACGACCTAGGGGTTTGGCTCAAAGAGCAACTGGGCAAGATCTCCAGCAAGACGCCGCTGGCCAAGGCGATTAAATATGCGCTTGCGCGTCTGCCAAAGGCGCGGCCCTATCTCGATCACGGATTTCTTGAGCTGGACAACAACACGGCCGAGCGCGCGGTCCGCCCAGTGGCCGTTGGCCGCAAAAACTATCTATTCATGGGATCAGAGGCAGGCGGTAAATCCGCCGCAATCGCCTACACTCTCATCGAGACCGCCAAGATGAACAAAGTTAACCCAGAAGCCTGGCTTGCTTGGGTACTGGAGCGTATTCAAGATCATCCAGCAAACCGTATCAACGATCTCATGCCGTGGGCTTATCAGCACACAATCGATGCTAAAAACGCCGAGGCTGAGGCAAAAAACGCTGCTTGATCAACGGCAGCGTTGATGTTTACCCCTTACCTGCTCCGCCGTTTGAATGGTGAGGGCCATTCAAAAGCCAGATCAGCCAAGGTCTGCGCCCATTGGCGGAAAGAAGGCTCCAAGCCCGAACCGTCGCACCACAAAAAGGAGAGAACTCTATGGATATGACCTTTTACTACAGCCAGCTTGTCGGTTTTAAGATCACTGGTTTCCGCATGGAAGAAGATGAATTTGGCGGCGATCCGTTCCCGATATTCACTGTTGTATCGCCCGACGATCAAACGCTTCAAATCACTGTTTCGCAAGACCCAGAGGGAAACGGCGCGGGCTTCCTATTTATTGAAGAAGTTGCAGCGCCAACAAAAGCGGCGGTGCCAGCATGAACATTCAAGAGATCAAAGACGCCGTTAATTCGGGCAAGCCCGTCCGCTGGGTCAATAATGGTTACCACGTCACCCGCAACGATCTTGGACGTGAACACGTTGCCTCGACAGATTTGGTCGGGGAGATATGGAGTGATCGACATGGGATTTTTGAGTGTTATCCGACGCTGGGCATTGCGGGACAAAATGCCAATCCGCGAGATTTCCCGGCGCACCGGCCTGTCTCGCAACACCATCCGAAAGTACCTGCGCGAAGGGGCGGTGGAGCCGAGGTTCAAGACGCCAGAACGTCCGAGCAAGCTGGACCCGTATGCGGATCGCCTGTCGGCCTGGCTGCTGGCGCAAACGCGTAAGTCGCGCAAGGAACGCCGCACCGTGAAGCAGATGCACGCCGATCTGGTGAAGCTGGGCTATGACGGGTCCTACGGGCGTGTGGCGGCCTTTGCCCGCGCATGGCGTGCCGATCGGCACCAGGCGGAGCAGACGACAGGGCGCGGTACATTTGTGCCTTTGGTGTTCCAGCCGGGGGAAGCGTTCCAGTTCGATTGGAGCGAAGACTGGGCCAATATCGGCGGCGAACGGACCAAGCTGCAGGTGGCCCATATCAAGCTGTCACACAGCCGGGCGTTCCTGGTGCGGGCTTACCCGCTTCAAACCCACGAGATGCTGTTCGACGCGCACTTTCATGCGTTCCGCGTCTTCGGCGGCGTTCCAGGACGCGGCATCTATGACAACATGAAGACCGCGGTGGATCGTGTCGGTCGCGGCAAACAGCGTGACACTTGATCGACGTCCCAGCAAGACGATCCCAATCCAAATGAACCACACGATGAAGCCCAGTCCGAAAATCGCGGCACCTGTATCGCTCAGCACCGGCACTAT
>CBFIAX010000010.1:0-122452 GCA_965660685.1 Yoonia sp.
AACTTGAAGGCCGCATCGAAGAGACCAAACTGTCCAAAGAGGCCCGCGAAAAGGTCGACGCAGAGCTGAAAAAGCTCAAGAATATGTCGCCCATGTCCGCCGAAGCCACGGTTGTGCGCAACTACATGGATTGGGTTCTTGGCCTGCCATGGAACGTCAAATCCCGCACGAAAAAGGATTTGGGTAAGGCCCAGCAGGTGCTGGATGATGACCACTTTGGCCTTGAAAAGGTCAAAGAACGCATCGTGGAATATCTCGCTGTACAACAACGCAGTAAAAAGCTGAAAGGCCCGATCATGTGCCTTGTTGGCCCGCCGGGTGTTGGTAAAACGTCGCTAGGTAAATCTGTGGCCAAGGCGACAGGTCGCGAGTTCATCCGCATTTCACTTGGTGGTGTGCGCGACGAATCTGAAATTCGTGGTCATCGCCGGACTTACATCGGGTCCATGCCCGGTAAGATCATTCAGGCGTTGAAAAAGGCAAAGACTTCTAACCCGCTTATCTTGCTCGATGAAATCGACAAGATGGGCCAAGATTTCCGTGGCGACCCAGCGTCCGCCATGCTCGAAGTGCTTGATCCAGAGCAGAACGCCACATTCGTGGACCACTATCTGGAGGTCGAATTCGATCTGTCGAATGTCATGTTCCTTACCACGTCCAACAGCTACAACATGCCGGGTCCATTGCTCGACCGGATGGAAATTATTTCGCTTTCTGGCTATACAGAGGACGAAAAAGTCGAGATCGCCAAACAGCATCTGTTGCCCAAGGTTATGAAAAACCACGGGTTGAAGGATAAGGAATTTAGCCTGTCTGATGATGCGTTGCTGTCCATGGTGCGCGTCTACACACGCGAGGCGGGCGTGCGGAATCTTGAACGTGAATTGGCCAAGGTCGCGCGTAAGGCGGTCACCAAGATCGTCAAGAAAGAAGTGACGGAGGTTGCGGTCACAGCCGCCAACCTTGACGACTATCTTGGCGTGAAAAAGCACAAGTTTGGCTTGGCCGAAGAAACCGATCAAGTCGGTGTCGTGACGGGGCTTGCCTATACGTCTGTGGGTGGCGAATTGCTGCATATCGAGGCCTTGCGCCTGCCCGGTAAGGGCCGGATGAAAACCACGGGTAAGCTCGGCGATGTGATGAAAGAATCCATCGACGCGGCGTCATCCTATGTGCGGTCAATTTCCCCTGAAATCGGTGTGAAGCCGACAAAATTCGACACGATCGACATCCATGTGCATGTCCCTGATGGGGCCACGCCAAAGGATGGGCCAAGCGCCGGTTTGGCAATGGTCACATCTATTGTGTCCGTTCTGACAGGCATTCCTGTGCGCAAGGATATTGCCATGACGGGCGAGGTGTCACTGCGCGGCAATGCCATGCCAATCGGCGGGCTGAAAGAAAAGCTCTTGGCGGCACTGCGCGGTGGGATCAAAACCGTTCTGATCCCTGCTGATAATGCGAAGGATTTGCCTGATATCCCCGACAACGTGAAAGCTGGGTTGGAAATCATCACGGTGAAACACGTGTCCGAAGTTTTGGACTTGGCGCTTGTATCCAAGCCTGAAGCAATCGAATGGGACGAGGCCGCAGAAGAAGCCGCTGCAGCTGCCGCATTGGCGAACGATGCAGGGTCATTGGGCGCGACCGCGCACTGATCTGCAATCGAGAAAACAAAGGGCGTGCATCCATGGTGCGCGCCCTTTTTTGTACGGCGATTGTCGCGAAATGCGCAACAATCGCGATAATTCCCATTTTATGATGTGGGCAATCGCGGTTAGCTCTTCTAGCCTAGACCAAACGAAATCACGACTCGGAGATCGCAAAATGCCGCGCAAATCAAAATCCGCCGATGGGACTGTTAAGTTAAAAACGATTGTCCCCGATCCTGTGATCACCCCTTTAGACGAAACAAAAGCCCCGAAGACCAAAATTGCGGAAAAGGCCGTATCTGTCGGTCGCGGAGAATTAGTCAAGAAGCCGGAATTTATCGACCGTGCCGTTGAACGTTGCGACGTGAAAAAGCGCGATGCCAAGCCAGCGATAGAGGCCGCCTTGGCTGTTTTGTCAGAGGCGTTGATAAAAGGCGAAGAACTGAATTTGCCGCCACTGGGTAAGCTGCGCGTGATGAAATCCAAAGACATGGGCGAAGGCGCAAAGGTTCTGACGCTCAAGCTGCGCACGATGAAAGACGGCGCGGGGCAGGGCGCGGGCAATCCGGTCGCAGAGGATGCAGCTGACGCATGATTCCAGAGCTGTATGTCCTGCGGCATGGTGAAACCTTTTGGAACGCAGAGAATCGGATGCAAGGTTGGCTCAACTCACCGTTGACCCCAAAAGGCGAGGCACAGGCCGCGCGACAGGGACAAATCTTGCAAGGATTGGACCTGACCGGATTCGCAATGTTCAGCAGCCCACAAGGCCGCGCCCTGCAAACAGCGGGAATCGCATTGGGCCCGATTGCGACCGAAATTCACACGGACGAGCGGTTGAAGGAAATTGGGGTCGGCGATTGGGCTGGCATGTGTCGTAAAGAATTGCCGCTGGGCGAGGGCGCCGATGCTTTTGCGGCGCAGTATGAAATGGCCCCAAATGGTGAAGGCTTTGACGCGCTTTCGGCGCGTGTTGTCAGTTTTATCGATAGTTTGAAGGGGCCAGCTGTGCTCGTGACCCACGGCGTCACAAGCCGCATTTTGCGCCATTGTGTTGCTGGTGACGCCGCGATCGCAGACACGTCAATCCACGGCGGACAGGGCTGTATTTATCATTTAAAAAATGGTGTGCAAAAATTGCTAGATTGAGGCTTGCACCCTCTGCCGCGTTGTTCTAAACGACGTCCATCGGGTGATTAGCTCAGTTGGTAGAGCGCTTCCTTTACACGGAAGATGTCGGGAGTTCGAGCCTCTCATCACCCACCACTCTCCACCTTCTCAAATTTTGTCGCAGCCCAAGCCTATCGGCTTCTTCTGGCCCGAAATACCTCGGGGGAATTGGCCCAAAGGGCCAAGGGGGCAGCGCCCCAAGTCTCGGCTTTTCATAGGGCCTATTGAACAATTCTCCCCTGATGCCTCAGCTAATTTGCGAAAGCCGCGATTTTGCGTCAATGTCCGCTTGACGGGGGTAGATACCCCGCCTAAAAGCAGCGCACGTTCAGTCGAATGGCTGCAATGGAAAATGCGCGGTTGTAGCTCAGTTGGTTAGAGTACCGGCCTGTCACGCCGGGGGTCGCGGGTTCGAGTCCCGTCAACCGCGCCACTTTCCATTCACCGACGACAGAACATAAAAATGCGCGGTTGTAGCTCAGTTGGTTAGAGTACCGGCCTGTCACGCCGGGGGTCGCGGGTTCGAGTCCCGTCAACCGCGCCATTTTGACTTCCTGAAAATGGTAATCTGGGGCGCTGTCCCTTTGGCCCGTTGGGCCAATTCCCCCGAGGTATTTTCGGCCAGAAGAAGAGGGCGGGGCACACCGATTTTCCGGTGCACCCCATAGTTCTTAGTCTTTGGTCAATTCGGCAAGGATGCGCGCCCAAGACCGCGTGCCTTTGTGGAATGATGACAGGTCGTATTTCTCGTTAGGCGAATGGATTTGGTCATCGTCTTTGCCGAACCCGATCAGCATCGCATCCATGCCTAGAATGGATTTGAAATGTCCTGCGATAGGGATCGATCCGCCACAGCCCACATAGGCGGCCGTCTGTTCGAATTCAGCTGTTAGAGCGTTGCGCGCTTTGGCAAAGGCTGGGTCTGCCGTAGACATTTGCCCTGCAGCGGATGCGCCGTGGTCGGCAAAGCTGATTTGGCAGTCGGTAGGCACCATCGCTGTTACCATTGCCCGGAAGTTCTCGCGTAATTTCAGTGGGTCTTGTGTGCCCACAAGCCGGAAGCTGATTTTCGCAGATGCTGTGGACGGCAGCACGGTTTTGAACCCGTCGCCGGTATAGCCCGATGTCATCCCGTTGACTTCGCAAGTTGGTTGCGACCAGATCATTTCTAATGGCCGCCGTCCTTTTTCGCCCGCCGGTTCTGATAAGCCTACGCTGCCGAGAAAGTCTTTTTCATCGAATTTCAGGTCGTCCCAAGCTGCCGCCAATTCATTAGATAATTCTGGCACCCCTTCGTAGAAGTCAGGCACGGTGATCCGTCCGTTTTCATCATGCAGGCTGGCGATGATTTTCGCTAAAACACGTGCAGGGTTCATTGCGAGCCCGCCATACATGCCTGAATGCAAGTCTTTGTTTGGGCCGGTGATTGTGATTTCTTCGCCCAGTAGCCCGCGCAATTGTGTGATGATGGCTGGCGTGTCATCGCCGTAAAGCCCTGTGTCGCAGATCAACGCGATGTCGGCGGTCAGCTCGTCTGCGTTTTTTTTCATGAAAGGGATCAGCGATGGTGAGCCGCATTCTTCCTCGCCTTCGAAAAAGATCGTGATGTTTGCGGGCAGGGACCCGTGGATTTCTTTCCATGATCGGCAGGCTTCCACGAAGGTCATCAATTGCCCTTTATCATCGGATGATCCGCGCCCACGGATGACTTTGCCTTTGGCCGTGTCTTCGACTTGTGGGTCAAACGGGTCATTGTCCCAAAGGTCCAACGGATCAACTGGCTGCACATCGTAATGCCCGTAAAACAAAATGCTTGGCCCGTCGCCTGGTGAATGGGCCACGACCATCGGGTGGCCTGTTGTGGTGCGCTTTGTCGCATCAAACCCGATGGATTTCAGGTCTGCGACCAGCCAATCGGCGGCGCTATCGCAATCTGCCTTATAAGCTGGATCGGTTGAAATGGACGGGATCCGCAGAAGGTCGAGCAGACGATCTGTTGCTTGTTTCAGATTTTCATCAATTCGTGCAAGGACGGGGTCGAGGGTCATAACAGATGTGCCTTTTGATATGGATCAAGGCGAGCCTAAACTGCGGGTGGCATAAGGCCAAGCAGGGGAGCGACAGATTGTAGCGTATTGCCCCAGCCGATTAGGCCCTATATGTGGTCTAGAACAATTCTAAGCGTCACTGAATTGACGTCTGCCGAACCGAAGGATGCGCCCCTTGAATTACGATGCCATGTTGAATGACGCGATTGACCGCCTGCACGAAGAGGGCCGTTACCGCACGTTTATTGATATTGAACGCGAGCGCGGCCAGTTCCCACATGCGGTTTGGACACGTCCGGACGGCGCACAGCAGCCCGTGACGGTGTGGTGCGGCAATGATTACCTTGGCATGGGACAGCATCCGGTTGTTCTGGCCGCAATGCACGAGGCGTTGGACGCAACTGGCGCTGGGTCTGGCGGCACACGCAATATTTCGGGCACAACCGTTTATCATAAGCGTCTCGAGGCTGAGCTGGCGGATTTGCACGGCAAGGACGCAGCGTTGTTGTTCACAAGCGCCTATATCGCCAATGATGCGACCCTTTCGACCTTGCCGAAGCTCTTTCCGGGCCTGATTATCTATTCCGATGCTTTGAACCACGCATCGATGATCGAAGGTGTTCGCCGCAATGGGGGTGCCAAGCGCATCTTCCGTCATAATGATGTCGACCATTTGCGTGAGCTTTTGGCGGCGGATGATCCTGCGGCGCCCAAACTGATTGCATTCGAATCTGTCTATTCCATGGATGGTGATTTTGGTCCGATTGCCGAGATTTGCGATCTGGCAGATGAATTTGGTGCGCTCACATATCTCGACGAGGTCCATGCGGTTGGCATGTATGGCCCGCGTGGCGGCGGGATTGCCGAACGCGACGGGTTGATGGACCGTGTCGATATTATCAATGGCACATTGGCCAAGGCCTATGGTGTCATGGGCGGCTATATCGCGGCGTCGCCGACAATGTGCGATGCGATCCGGTCTTATGCGCCGGGCTTCATCTTTACCACATCCTTGCCGCCTGCGGTTGCAGCGGGAGCGGCGGCATCCGTTGCGCATCTAAAATCCAATCAAAGCCTGCGCGACGCCCATCAAACCCAGGCTAAGATTTTGAAATTGCGGCTAAAAGGTCTGGGGTTGCCCGTCGTTGATCATGACAGTCACATTGTGCCCGTGATCGTCGGTAACCCTGTCCATACCCAGAAAATGTCTGATATGCTGCTTGAAGAGCATGGCATTTACGTACAGCCGATTAATTTCCCGACAGTGCCGCGTGGCACCGAACGTTTGCGGTTCACACCATCGCCTGTGCATGGCCCAAAAGAGATTGATGCGTTGATCCGTGCAATGGACGAGCTTTGGTCCCATTGTGCGCTAAATCGTGCCGAATTAACGGGATAAATTTTCTGCGAGTGCATCGCAGGTTGTGCTGTGCTATCCATGCGTTAACTAAAACGTAAGATCCGAAGTGATTCGGGCGTTTTTATGGGGCATGCGAGTAACAGGACGACAAATGATCGTGAAATCCTTCAGACGCACAAAAGCTGCTGAGGACGTTGAAGTCAAAGGCTTTGACGGTTTCGAGCTGCGTCTTGGAGATGTCATGCGCGGCGAGCGGGCGACGATGGGCAAAAGCCTTTTGGACGTGCAGCGCGAGCTGAAAATCAAGGCGGCGTATATCGCTGCGATTGAAAATGCCGATCCTTCTGCCTTTGACACCCCAGGTTTTATCGCGGGCTATGTCCGGTCTTATGGCAGTTATTTGAACATGGATCCCGATTGGGCGTTTGACACGTTCTGTCGTGAAAGCGGCTTTGCAACGGCACATGGTATGTCTTCCAAGGCATCGTCCGCCAAACCTGCGCGTCAGGAATTTGGCCCGAGCGACAACAACGATATCTTTGCGAGCGCTGCGACACCTTTTGTGCCTGCGGGCGACGCGATGATGTCGCGCATTGAACCGGGCGCAATTGGGTCGATTGCTGTGCTTATTGCATTGATTGGTGGCTTGGGCTTTGGCGGCTGGACCGTTTTGCAAGAAGTTCAAAAGGTGCAGTTTGCGCCGGTCGAGCAAACACCAGTTGTCGTGTCAGAGGTTGATCCGCTGGCAGGTGCCACATCCGTTGGCGGCCAAATTGACACATTGGCCCAATTCGATACGCCGTCACCAGAAGCATTGGACCGTTTATATCGTCCGCAAGCGCTTGAAGTGCCAATCTTGGTTGCGCGCGACGGCCCGATTTCAACGCTGAATCCCGGTAACTTTGGCACTTTGGCGCCTTCGCCTGATGCGTCCTTGCTCGCCGCAGTCGAGGCCCAAGAGGCCGCACCAGCCATTCAAGTGAACGAAGGCCCAGTGCCAGAAGTTGAACTCGTCGCCGCGCGCCCTGCTTGGGTGCGTGTACGCGCAGCCGATGGGTCTGTTATTTTTGAAGGTATCATGGACGCTGGCGACAAATTCGCTATGCCAGCCACCGAAGAGCCCGCGACATTGCGTGTCGGTGAAAGTGGCGCGATCTATTTTGCCGTCAATGGCGCACATTATGGTCCCGCTGGCCCGAATGGCACAGTGTCATCCAACCTTGATTTGTCGTCTGACAATTTGCTTGCGTCTTATGAGCCTGCAAATATGGCGGCTGATTGTGGCTTGGTATCTGTTGTGGCATCTGACTTGGCCACTGCGACAGAATTGTTCGCGACGACGGGTTGCCCCGCGCAATAAATCCTGAGGCAATGGTTGTTCCTGCGGCGTTCGCGCAATAGGTATAGGGTAATTCTTTTCCTGCCATAAGGCTGCCTGACATGTCCCTCAATCACATCCGTCCTTGGCGTAATATCGAACGCCGCAAGTCTCGTCAGATCATGGTGGGCAATGTGCCTGTCGGCGGCGATGCCCCGATTTCTGTCCAGACGATGACGAATACGCTGACCACCGATGTCAAAGGCACGATTGCGCAGATTCAGGCCGCTGCAGATGCGGGTGCCGACATTGTGCGTGTGTCGGTGCCGGACGAGGCCTCCAGCAAAGCGCTGAAAGAAATTGTACCAGAGGTTTCCGTGCCCTTGGTTGCCGATATCCATTTTCACTACAAACGCGGAATCGAAGCCGCCGAGGCAGGAGCCGCGTGTCTGCGCATCAACCCTGGCAATATCGGGGATGAAAAGCGCGTCAAAGAAGTGATCAAGGCCGCCCGCGACCATAATTGTTCAATACGTATTGGTGTGAACGCGGGTTCGCTGGAAAAGCATCTGTTGGATAAATACGCGGAGCCTTGCCCAGATGCGATGGTCGAAAGCGGGCTGGATCACATTAAAATCTTGCAAGACAATGATTTCCACGAGTTTAAGATCAGTTGCAAAGCCTCTGACGTATTCATGGCTGCCGCTGCCTATCAACAGCTCGCTGACGCCACTGATGCACCGATCCACCTTGGGATCACAGAAGCGGGCGGCTTGATTTCTGGCACTGTAAAATCGGCGATTGGTATGGGTAATCTGCTTTGGGCGGGGATCGGCGACACAATCCGTGTATCCCTGTCGGCTGATCCGGTGGAAGAGGTCAAAATGGGCTTTGAGATTCTCAAATCCTTGGGCCTGCGCCACCGTGGCGTGAATATCATTTCTTGCCCGTCGTGCGCGCGCCAAGGCTTTGACGTGATCAAAACAGTCGAGACGTTGGAGCAGCGGCTCGAACACATCAAAACGCCCATGTCGCTGTCGATTATCGGTTGCGTTGTGAACGGGCCGGGTGAGGCGCTCATGACTGACGTCGGTTTCACAGGCGGCGGGGCTGGGTCCGGTATGGTTTATCTTGCCGGTAAGCAAAGCCATAAGCAAAGCAATGACGATATGATCGAACATATTGTTGAGCAGGTCGAGAAGAAGGCCGCCGAGTTAGACGCGCAAGCCGCTAAGGATTAACGGCAATCTTTGCGGCCACAATGGCGATCTTGATTAGCCTATTTGCGGTTTTTGAGATCGCGTAGCGTGATGCCTTGGGAAATGGCGGCTAAGGCCTCGTCAATCCGGCGCTGTTCGGTTGGGGGTGTTTTGGCCGACCCGACATGGTTGGTGAACATGCGTTTTTTGCCTGCGGTTAGATTATCCCACTGTGTGCTGATATCACTGTCCGCCCGTATCGCCGTTTCCAAGGATTGTGGCACGTCGACAAAGTTCTGATCATCGATCCGGAATCGCATTTCAACCTCGTCGCCAACATCGAGACCTGTGTTTGCTTTGACCTTAGGGGACACAATGAAATAGCGCCGACCATCGCCAACGGGCATCCAAGCACCGCGCACCGGCACCTCTGCGATTTCGCCTTCAACACGCAATCTGGGGTAAGTCTTGAACGGCAGTTCGGTTTCGAACTGCGGCGGCATGAACAGCACCTTATAGGTAATGACCCGAGATTTGCCGACACCGTGAAGGGAAATACGGTCGCTAAACTGATGCGTGAAATAATTCATTTCTCGACCATGACCTTAACAAGCAAAATCGCAAAGCAGTTTCATCCGCCTGACAATGCGTGTGACGGCATCTAGCCGTTATCGCGTACCGCTGCCACGATCTGTGCCATCTGCGCTTGTGGCACATAGCCGCGCAGCATTTGATCTTGGACCACAAATGTCGGTGTTCCGCTGATCTGCATTGCTTGGCCTAGCAGGCGATTATCATTGATGATTTTCGCGACAGTCCCGCCGCCCATTTCCACAGCAATCGATGCTACGTCAAGGTCCAGATCTCCGGCCAAACGCAACAGGTTTTCTTGGCTCATGTCGCCACGAAATTCCATGAGCGTGTTGTGCACTTCTTCATAGGCCTCGTCACCGGCAACGATCTTCACAGCCACCGCGAATTGCGATGCCAACATGGATTGTTCGCCCAAAATCGGGAATTCTTTGACGATATAACGGATATTGCCGTCGCCAGCGACCAATGAAGCTACCTCTGGGTATGCTTTTTTGCAGTAGCCACAACGATAGTCCATGAATTCGACGATTGTGATATCGCCGTCAGGGTTGCCGCCCACAAATGAATGACCGTCATTCATCAACTGATCGGCGAAATTGGTGGCCAAGGCGACATCGTTCTGGACTTTGGCGGCTTGTTCGCGCTGTTCTAACACGCCGACGGCTTCCATGATGACCTCTGGATTGGCCATCAGATAGGCGCGAATTTCGGCACGAAATGTCGCACGTTCATCATCCGTCATCGCACCCAAATCAAATGCGGCGGCTTGTGTGCCTGCCAAAATTCCAAATGCGAGAGCGGCGTGTTTGAACATTGTCTTTTCCTTTGTTTGCATCTGCCAAAGATCACATCTGTGCCAGCATGCCAAGTTGCCATGTTGACGCGACCCCACTTGGGCGGCACAACATCGACCGAACCATAAGAGGCAGCCCATGAAACATTCAACCCGTGGTGACGTTGATCCCTTTATTGTGATGGATGTCATGGAAGCAGCCCGTCGCGCCGAAGAGGCAGGCCGCCACATTATCCACATGGAAGTTGGGCAACCGGGGACGGGGGCGCCAGCAGGCGCGCGGGCCGCATTAGCTGCGCAATTGGACGCGCCACTGGGTTATACAGTTGGGCTTGGGCTGCCCGAATTGCGCGCCCGCATCGCCCAGCACTACAGCGAAACCTATGGCGTCGCACTAAATGCAGAACGTGTGGTGATCACAGCGGGTGCATCGGGGGCCTTTTTGCTCGCGTTTTCCGCGTTGTTCGACAATGACGCGCGCGTTGGGTTGGGGCTGCCGTGCTATCCATCTTACCGGCAAATTCTGAAGGCCGTGGGGCTGAAACCGGTTGAAATGCCGACGACCCAAGCAGGCCGTTATCAACCACAGCCCAGCGATATCGCAGATCATAAGCTTGACGGTTTGATCGTGGCGTCCCCCGCGAACCCGACGGGCACCATGTTGGATAGCGAAGAGCTGCGCGCCTTGGCCGACGCATGCGCAGCCCAAGATGCTGCGTTTATTTCCGACGAAATCTATCATGGCATCACCTATGACCATGCCGCCACGACTGCATTGCAAGTCACCGACGACGTTTATGTGATCAATTCGTTTTCCAAGTATTTTTCCATGACGGGTTGGCGTGTTGGCTGGATGATCGTGCCTGACGATCATGTCCGCCGCGTCGAACGGCTTGCACAGAACATGTTCATCTGTCCGTCCCATGCGTCCCAAGTCCTTGCTCTTGCTGCATTCGATTGTACGGACGAATTGGACGGTCATTTGGACGTATACGCGGCCAACCGCGATGTGTTGATGGCTGGATTGGCTGATGCAGGCCTGACCAGATACGCCCCGCCAGACGGCGCGTTCTATGTTTATGTGGATGTGTCAGACTACACTGATGACGCCCGCGCCTTTGCTGCGCAGATTTTGGCCGAGGCGGGGGTGGCCGTCACGCCTGGGTTGGACTTTGATCCGGTCGAGGGGCATAAATGGCTACGGTTTTCTTATGCCCGCGGTACGGCGGACATTGTTGAAGGGGTCGCAAGGTTGCAGAGTTTCATGAAAGATCGCACATGATCCTGCGCCTCATTGCCCTGTGTCTGCTGCTTGCGCAGCCATTGGCGGGCCAAGAATTCACGGCCACCGCCACCGTGGACATGGCCCAAAGCGAGCTGCGCGATACGCGTGGCGGCGTGGCGCTTGATCTGCATCTTAGCATCCCTGTGCCATACCGCGTTTACACGTTGGACGATCCGCGCCGTGTTGTGCTGAACTTTCGCGAGGTCGATTGGGTTGGCGTGACGAAAGAGGCGTTGCTGAACGCGGATGGCGTGTCAGATGTTCGTTTTGGCCCGTTTGTGCCGGGCTGGTCGCGCATGGTGATCGACTTGGCAGCCCCGATGAATGTGACCCAAGCTGGCATGACCGTCGATCCGCAGACATCCAAGGCATTCCTGCAATTGGAATTGCAGGCCACCACGGCCGAAGGTTTCGCCGAAAAAGCAGGCGCGCCGGATGGGTATGGATTGGGGGACGTATCGGTCGCCGATTTGCCGTTGAGCGCGCCAGTTCCCGCCGACGGGCCGCTTGTTGTGGCCATTGATGCAGGCCACGGCGGTATCGATCCGGGCGCACAGGCCGATGGGGTCCGCGAAGCGGATATCGTCTTGGCGTTGGCGTTCGAGGTCGCGGATGCGATCAACCGGACAGGGCGGATGCGCGCCGTTTTGATCCGCGACGCCGATTATTTCGTGCCACTACAAGACCGCATGACACGCGCCCGTGCTGCCGGGGCGGCTGCGTTCATTTCGCTTCATGCAGATTCGCTCCAAATTGGCGGCGCGCGCGGGGCGGCGGTTTATACCTTGGCCAAGGATGCCATTGACGGCGCATCGACCCGCATGGCCGAACGGCACGAACGCGGCGATTTGCTTGCAGGGTTAGATCTGACTGGGCAAGAGGACCGCGTCGCGACGGTATTGATGGATTTGGCGCGATTGGAAACAGGGCCGTCGGGCGAACGCATGGCCGACGCATTGGTCGCCGGTATGCAGCAAGCGGGCGTGCGTTTGAACAGTCGCCCACGGCGTAGCGGTAATTTCGCCGTGCTGAATTCCGCCGATTTCGCCAGCGTTTTGGTCGAGGTCGGATTTCTATCATCCGAAACAGATCGCGCCGCGCTGACATCGCCCATTGGGCGGGCCGCCTTGGCTGCCGGAATCGCGGCTGGCATGGTGTCTTGGGCAGATGACGAGGCCGCGCGCGCGCCTTTGATCCGGCAGTAACACGCGCACGCGTGAAATTGTGATCAGTGTTGGGCAATATCGCGCCCGAAATGGTGTTTGTCGTTTTGACGCCCCGCACCATCCCCCCTATAAGCGACACCAGATTATGGGGGTTCGCGCCAGTGCTACGCTTTATCATGTCCTTTTTCGGCGGTATCTTTTCGATGCTGACGCTCGGCCTCGCGATGATGGCCTTGACGCTTGGGGCTGTGTTCCACATGTATGGCCGCGATTTGCCGTCTTACGAGGTTTTGTCGCAATACACGCCCAAAACCATCAGCCGGATTTATTCGGCCGAAGGCAATATCATTGACGAATTCGCGACAGAACGCCGTTTGTTCACTCCCGCCGAAGAAATCCCTGATCTGGTAAAGCAGGCGTTTATTTCTGCGGAAGATAAAAACTTTTACACTCATGACGGCTATGACATGCGCGGTATGGCTGCTGCTTTTGTTGATGCGGTAAGGTCGCGTGGTGAAGACCTGCGCGGCGCGTCCACGATCACCCAGCAGGTGACGAAAAACTTCCTTTTGGACGGTTCACGGACTGCCGAACGTAAAATTCGCGAATTGATCCTCGCCCCGCGCCTCGAGGCATCTTTGGGCAAAGAGGGCGTGTTAGAGCTTTATCTCAACGAGATCGACCTTGGGGTGCGGTCGTTTGGTGTGACTGCCGCGGCGCAAAGCTATTTCAACAAGCCACTGTCTGATTTGTCACCGGCAGAAGCTGCGTTTTTGGCTGTGCATCCAAAGGCACCATACAGCTATCATCCGGTCAAAAACCGTGAAAAGGGCATCGCGCGCCGTGACTTTATTCTGCGCGAGATGTTTGAAAACGGGTATTTGACCGAAGAAGCATATGCGGAAGCATTGGCCGATCCGCTGCGCACCGTTCAGAATGGTGATTTCGAGTCCTTCCGCAGCCAGCGCCCATCACGTGACTACTTCACCGACCAAATCCGCCGCCAGTTGAGCGCGGATTTCGGCGAGGAGGAGTTCTTTAACGGCGGTCTTTCGATCCGTGCGACCATTGATCCTGACATGCAGGTGGAGGCCGCGCATGCGTTGCAGCGTGCTTTGGAAAAATACGATCGTGGCACCGGAATTTGGAAGGGGACTGGCAAATCCATCGAAGTGGATGCTTTGGCTGATGAAGCGTCTTGGCGCGCGGCCCTTAGCGATGTCGTTGTGGCGCGTGATGTGACCTTGGAAAATGAATGGTATCCGGCAGTGGTGTTGGACGTGACCGACAACCAGTTGCGTGTTGGCATTGAAGGCGTTGAAATTACGGATGCCGAACCACAGGTTATTCCGCGCAAAGATATCGAATGGATGCGCGGCAATTTCTTTGACAACTTCACCCCCGGTGACGTGGTGCATGTGCGCCGTATGACGGCTGACAGCGACGGTTCATTCATCCGTTGGACGTTGCGCCAAGTGCCAGAAGTGCAGGGCGGTTTCATGGCGATGGACGTCAACACGGGCCGCGTCATTGCGATGCAAGGCGGGTTCTCTTACCAGAACTCTGTGTTCAACCGCGCCACCCAAGCCCAGCGTCAGCCGGGTTCTGCGTTTAAGCCATTCGTCTATGCGGCGGCTTTGGACAGCGACTATTCCCCCGCGACCATCGTGGTCGACAGCCCGATTGAAATTAACACGCCGCAGGGTGTCTGGCGCCCGAAAAACTCGACCGATCAGTTTTATGGCCCGACGCCATTGCGGACAGGGATCGAACAATCGCGGAACCTGATGACCATTCGATTGGCCCAAGAGGTCGGGATTGATACCGTCGCGCGTTACGCCGAAAAATTCGGCATGTATGATAATATGAACCGCGTTTTGGCGGCCTCTCTGGGGTCCGACGAGACGACCTTGTTCAAGGTTGTATCCGCCTATGCCATGTTCGCCAACGGCGGCGAACGGGTTGAGCCAACGCTTGTTGACCGAGTGCAAGACCGTTACGGCAAAACAGTATTTCGCCATGATCAGCGCACTTGCGACGATTGCACTGATCTTAGCCTGCCCGCTGGTCAAGCCCCACGTATCCGGTCGGACCGTGAACGCGTGATGAATGAAATCACTGCTTATCAGCTGACATCGATGATGGAAGGCGTGGTCAAACGTGGTTCTGCCAGCAAAACTGTAAACCTATCAGTGCCAATCGCTGGCAAAACCGGTACAACCAATGACGCCAAAGACGTTTGGTTTGTGGGCTTTTCCAGTAACATCGTTGCGGGCTGCTATATCGGGTTCGATAACCCGCGCTCGCTTGGCCGTGGGGCCTTTGGTGGGTCCATGTGTGGCCCTGTGTTCAACCAGTTCATGGGTAAAGCGATCAAGAAATACGGCGGCGGCAAATTCTATGTGCCGTCCGATTGTCAGTTCATCAAGATTGACCGTTTCAGTGGTGCGCGTCTGCCAGACGAGGCCAGCGGCGACAATGTGATCGCCGAATGTTTCCGCCCAGGCGAAGAGCCCGTCTTTGGTATCACCTTCGACGGTGGCTTTGGCATGGCGGCCGATCTGCCCCTGTTCGACGTCGTGCCACGCGCAACACGTGAGGTCACAACGTCCAGCGGTGGCACAGCTAAGGTTGGACCAAAGGCCACATTCGGGTCGCTGTCTTCGGGTGGTCTTTACTAAGCCCGCTTGTTATCACCGCCGCAACAGATTTAAGATAGGTGCCCCATGCGCGCAGAGACCCAGAATACCGTGGATGCGATTGAAAAGTCGCTGGCCTTGCTCGCGCAGCGCCTGAACTATGAAACTGCGCCTTATCGGTTGGAAGAGTTCAACGCCCGTGTCGAAGACCCAACCCTGTGGGACGACCCTGATGCCGCGCAAAAGCTGATGCGGGACCGTCAGAATTTGGTCGATGCGATGGGTGCCTATGAAAGCATTCGCCAAGAGCTGACTGATAATCTTGACCTGATCGAAATGGGCGAGATGGAAGACGACGCAGAGATCGTATCAGAGGCCGAGGCGTCCATTACCAAGCTTGCGACCCTTGCCGCCCAGAAAGAGCTAGAAGCGTTGCTCGATGGCGAGGCTGACGGCAACGATACCTTCCTAGAGATTAACTCTGGCGCGGGTGGGACCGAGTCGTGCGACTGGGCCAATATGCTCGCACGCATGTATGTCCGCTGGGCAGAGAAAAAGGGGTATAAGGTCGAATTGCAGTCCGAAACACCGGGCGAAGAAGCGGGCATCAAATCTGCATCTTATAAGATTTCAGGCCAGAATGCTTATGGTTGGTTGAAGTCTGAATCGGGCGTGCACCGGCTTGTCCGCATCAGCCCGTTCGACAGCGCCGCCAAACGCCATACGTCGTTCACATCTGTAAAGGTTTATCCGGTCGTTGATGACAACATTGAGATCGACGTGAACCCATCCGACATTCGCATCGATACCTACCGTTCATCAGGGGCAGGCGGGCAGCACGTGAACACGACGGATTCAGCCGTGCGGATCACGCACCACCCCACAGGAATCGTTGTAACAAGCTCGGAAAAGTCTCAGCACCAGAACCGTGATATCGCGATGAAGGCGTTGAAATCGCGATTGTATCAGATCGAACTGGACAAACGTTCGGCACTCGTCAACGAGGCCCATGAGAACGCAGGCGACGCGGGGTGGGGCAACCAAATCCGGTCCTATGTTTTGCAGCCTTATCAGATGGTAAAAGACCTGCGCACAAACCACGAAACATCTGACACCAAGGGTGTATTGGACGGTGACTTAGATGGGTTCATGGCTGCCACGTTGGCCATGGCAGTATCGGGCAAATCGCGGGCTGATGCGCAAGGCGAATAAGCCCAAAGCCATACCGAAACGAAAAAAGGCGTCCCAAGCGGGACGCCTTTTGTTTTGCGCGATGCGCGAAACTTATTTATCAGCCGCTGGCATTTTTGCCTTGCCGCCGGTGCCGGTTGACAGCGGATCGTCTTGACGCTGCACGGAACCTTCGAAGTGGGCACCAGATTCGATTGCGATTGTCTTATGGATGATGTCACCCTCGACACGCGCTGTGGACGTCAAGCGGACTTTCAGGCCACGCACGCGACCAACGACACGGCCATTGACCACTACATCATCGGCAATGACTTCGCCTTTGACTGTTGCGCCTTCGCCCACAGTCAGCAAATGCGCACGGATGTCGCCGTCAACCTGACCTTCAATCTGGATGTCGCCAGTGGTCTTGAGGTTGCCTGTAACAAGTAGATCGGACGACAGAACGGACGCCGCAGGCTTTGCCTTTGGTGGGGCCGGTTTGAAGTCTGCTGTAGGTGCAGCTGCCTTTGCAGGCATTGCAGGGGCCGCTGCTGCGGCTTTGTCATCGGCTTTTGGGCCGGGTTCGTTGATTTTTGATTTAGAAAACATCTTGTCCAGCTCTTATGTAAATCATGGGGTTAACAGGTTTGCCGCCAACGCGGACTTCATAGTGCAGGTGAGGGCCAGTTGAGCGGCCCGAGTTGCCAATAGCACCAATCTTCTGCCCGCGCGAGACCCTTTGACCGACTTTTACATCCATTCGGCTTTGGTGGGCATAGCGGGTTTCGATTCCGAACTCGTGTTGGATCTTGACCAAACGGCCATAGCCAGACGACCAGCCTGCGAATGTTACAACGCCATCGGCGGTCGCGTAGATCGGCACACCAATCGGTCCGGCAAAGTCGGTGCCCGCATGCAAGCGGCCCCAACGTTGGCCAAACCCAGAGGTAAAGCGAAAGTTTGATTTGACGGGCATGTCGAATGGCGCGCGCTCGGCTGCGATCCGGTAGAGGTTGATCCGGTCCATGCGGTCCAAAATGCCATTCGCACGGGCCGCATCAGGATCAGGCGCGCCGCCCTTGGTGGAAAACTGCAACGGGGCCAATGGGCCGCCTGTGCCGGAATAACCACGGCGCACCGCAGACAGCAAGCTATCTGGGTTCAGACCAGCCTGACGGAACATTTTGTCCAATGGTTCTACGGACACCATCATCGCTTCTTCAAGTTGGCGGAAAATTTCGTCGTTCTTTTCTTCCAAAAGACGCAGCTGCAATTCCATCTCGGCTGCATGATCCAGTGCGAATTCTGCGTCGCTGGCGATCTGGTCGCGCTCTGCCGCGGTTGCGGCCAGCGCATCTGCAAGCAAATCAACGGTGCCTGTCGCTTCTTGTGACAGTGCGGTTGCGGCGGCACCTGATCCGTCCGCGGAAAGGGCCGCGACCTGCGCACGGGCCTCTTCGCGAGCCTTCATGGTGCTTCGCAGCGTGCGCTGTACAACCTCAAGGCCGGTTTCCAATTCGCGGCGCTTGTCTTCAGTGGCCAGCAATTCCGTTTGCATGATTGAAATCTGATCAAGCGCAGAGCTGAACCGCTGCTGCGCGGCAATCGCTTCATCGGCGCGGATATCACGTTCGGCTGACAGGGCGTTCAGGCGTTCTTCATAAATCAGTTGGTCGCGTTGAGCTTGGGCGCGGAAATTTCCGGCACCAATGCTATCCATGAGCAAAATCGCAGTGGCAATAATTGTCCACCCAACAACGATGCTTCCGCCTGCCCATGCAACAAGCTGTGTTTCTGGCTTGAGCCGTATAAACCGCGTGTCGGTATCGGACCGAAGAAACAGACGTTTTTCAGGGAAACGTGCCTCGAGCCATGCGTGAACGCGAAGTGTCAGTCGTGATGGCAAAATGTCTGTCCTTGTCCCAATCTCGTCGCGTCGGCTGCCCCCACAGCCGGTTATCCGCCATACGGTGTTAGACAGACTGGACCGATCCCGCAAGTTTTTTGCCTCCCCAAGTCATGGATTTTTCATAAATTGCTGCATGTTAGGCGTCTTTCTGCTCACGAAACTGGTTAAGTCTAGGATTTCTGCGCCGCGAGCGGCCAGTAAAAGTCAGGAGGAATACCCGCCTCGGCGCGCTTTTCCTCGTTGAATGGCGGTTTCAGGTCGCTGTGAAAATACTTGCGCACCAGGTCATGAAACACGCCTGTGGGGTCTAAATTGTCGCGTCCGCATAAGAAATTGAACCATTTAGACCCATAGGCCACGTGATGGACCTCTTCGGCATAGATCACATTCAACGCCTCGACAGCCTGTTTGTCTTTAGCCTGTTGAAACAGCTTAATCATTCCCGGCGTCACGTCCAGCCCGCGCGCTTCCAACACCATGGGGACGACGGCCAGTCGGCCCAGCATATCCGCTGCCGTGTCTTCGGCCGCGCGCCACATACCTGCATGGGCTGGCAAGGCCCCGTAAAAACTCCCATGTGCTTCAAGACAGGCGCACATTAGATTGAAATGTTTAGATTCTTCATCTGCTGACTTCACCCAATCGTCGTAATATCCCATCGGCATTGGCGTGTCTGTAAACCGCGCAATCATGTCCCAATGCAGATCAACGGCGTTAAGCTCGATATGTGCAACAGCATGTAGCAATGCAATGCGGCCTTCCGGCGTGCCCGGCTTGCGTTGCGGCACGTCGCGTGGGTTCAACAGCTCGGGCGCTGCAGGGCGGGCTGGCATCATTGGCGGCGTGGCATGGCCAATTTTGGGTTTTTCACCCGCCGCACGCGCCGCCTGCCACTGGGCCGCGTATTTGCGCGACAGTGCCGTTTTTTCCGCACCATCCGCCGTTGTCAAAACGGCGACAGCCATTTGTGCCAATGGTTTCATGAAACTCTCACTTTTTCCGAGCTTAAATATGTCCGCCGGAGGCTTTGGGTTTCGCTTGTGAAAGCCAAACTATGCCTCTTCGACAGCCGTTAACACCGCATCAATATGTCCGGGCACTTTTACTTTCCGCCAGATTTGAGTGATCGTGCCATCAGGGCCAATCAAAAACGTGGCGCGTTCAATGCCCATATAGGTTTTGCCATACATGGATTTCTCGACCCAAACGCCATAGCGTTCGCAGACATCACTGTCTTCGTCAGACAACAGCGCGATGCCAAGGTCATGTTTGGTCACGAATTTTTCATGTTTCTTAACAGGGTCTTTCGATACACCCAAAACGACCGCACCCGCGGCCGCGAATTCTTGTACCATTTCCGTAAAACCAATGGCCTGTTTGGTGCAGCCTGGCGTGTCATCACGTGGATAGAAATACAACACGACCTGCTGACCCGCTAAATCGGCCAAACTCAATTCCTCTCCGCCGTCACGGGGAAGCGTAAAGCCGGGCGCTTTGTCACCAATTGAAAGGGTGGCCATGGGAAATCTCCTGCTTGCACAACATTGTTGCTTTTGTTTTAGCCCAAGACGGGCAAAGTTAAAGCCCAAAGCTGGACCGCCTTGATGACACAAACCGATCCCACGCCGCCTGACGCGCAAACGAAAAAGCGCGGCCGCCCTTGGGCGATTTTGCGGGCTGTGGGGCTGTTCTTGGTATTGCCGCTGTTGTTTATGCTTATGGCGGGGGTCTTGGTGATCAACAGGGACATTGATGCGCCCGACTGGATCAAATCACGCATAGAATCCCGCGCGGCAGAGATGTTGCAGGGCGGTGAAATGCGCTTTGACCAAATCTATGTGAATGTCGGCACGGACTTACATCCGCGTGTGCGTTTGGTCGATTTGCAGGTGTTTGACGTCAACGGTCACCAAATTGCACGCATCCCTTCGGTCACCGGTCTTATGTCGCCGCGAGGTTTGCTTTTTGAAGGCGCGGTTCTGATGCAAGACATTGTGTTGCAAGGACCGCAATTGAAATTGGACCGCGCCGCCGATGGGTCTGTTGCATTGGCGTTCGGATCTGGCGGCGGCTTTGATCAGGCCCCAAGTCTCGTTGCGCTTTTAGACCAAAGCGATCAAATCCTCTCACGCCCAGCTTTAGCCGCTCTTGAAACCATTTCGGCCAATGGTGTTGTCGTCAATTACACTGATGCGCGGGCAGGGCGTAGCTGGACAGTGGACGGCGGCCAAGTGGACCTTGATTTACGCGGCGGGGCGACGGCTCTATCTGGGGATTTTGCGTTGCTGTCGGGCGGCGCGGATATCACGTTGATGAACCTGAACTATAACAGCCCTCGTGGATCACGGGCCGCCCAAATGGGCGTTTCTGTAACCAATGCGCGTGCGCGCGATATTGCCAGTCAGACACCTGCGCTTTCATGGTTGTCAGATGTTGATGCGTCTATCACCGCGGCCTTGCGCACAAGCTTGGACAGCAATGGTAACCTCGGACTGCTGAGCGCGACCGTTGATTTGGGCAATGGTGCGTTGCAGCCCAACGCGGCAACTGATCCGGTCCCATTTGATCGGGCGAAAGCATATTTGGCCTATGATCCAGCCGCCGATGTGATCCGGTTTGACCAGATCGAACTTGATGCGCCCGCCGGAACATTGCGTGCTGATGGTCAAGCGATTTTGGGCGAATATAAGGACGGCGTGCCGGGGTCGCTGGTCGCACAATTCAACTTTCCAGATGTTACTCTGTCGCAGAGCAAGCTTTATCCTGATGGCATGGTCTTGCCATCCACGACGGTTGATCTGCGTTTGCGGTTTGATCCTTTCGTGATTGAACTGGGCCAAGTTGCCCTGTCTGATGGCGGCTCACATGTCACGGCGCGCGGGGAAATTTCGGCCACCGGCGCGGGCTGGGCGGCATCCGTTGATCTGATGGCGGATGAAATGTCGACGACGCGAGTGGTCGAACTTTGGCCCGAAACAGTCAAGGCCGGCAGCCGCCGTTGGCTTGCGACCAACGTCAACGGAGGCATGATCAAAGACGCGGCATTTGCCATTCGGGCGCAGCAAGGCGAAGCCTTGGGGCTGACGGCACGCTATGATTTTACTGATGCGAACATCAAGTTCATGCGCTCTATGCCGCCAATTGTGGGTGGTTACGGTGTGGGGCATTTGCAAGACAACCAGATGTTTCTCAGCCTTGATCGCGGCAGTGTCACGCCCGCCCAAGGCGGGCCGATGGATGTGGCGGGCACCACGATGACCGTGCTTGATACACGTGTCGCTGGATCAGATGCGCGGCTCCGCTTGGCGATGGCAGGTACGATCACATCCGCCTTGTCTCTATTAGACCGTGACCCGTTCCGTTTTGTGTCCAAGGGTGGGCAGAGCGTGACAATGGCCGACGGGCGTGCCGATGTGCGCGGCACATTACAATTTCCACTGCGCCCTGGTGTAACCCAAGACCAGATCGCTTATGACATCACGGCCAATTTGCGCGATGTGCAAAGCCGCACGATTATTAAAGACCGCTACCTTCGCGCCAGCCGGATGCGCTTGACCGCCAATCCCGATGGGCTGCGCATTGCGGGTGATGTTACATTGGACGGTGTGCCCGCGGACGTGACTTGGACCAAACGGTTCGGTGCACGCCATGCTGGCAAAAGCGACCTACAGGCCACGCTGTCGCTGACACCCGCTGCCTTGGACGCTTTCAACATCGCCTTGCCCAAGGATATGGTGTCGGGTGCAGGGCAGGGGGCGTTGGCGGTGAACCTTGTCAAAGACCAACCTCCTGCTTTCCGGCTGACATCCAATCTGCGGGGCATTGGCCTTACCGTGCCATCCGTCGGTTGGCGCAAACCGCCTAACGCGCGCGGCGAATTGGTGGTGGCGGGGACGCTGGGTCCGGTTCCTAATATCACCACGCTAGATGTCAGCGGCGGCGGCCTTCAGGCCAGTGGGGCCGTCGCGTTAAATGACAACGGTAGTTTGGATGAGGCGCGATTTAGCAGCGTCAAAATTGGCGACTGGCTATCGGCGCCCGTGACATTGCGCGGACGCGGAAAAGGACGGCCTGTGGGTGTGTCCATTGGCCAAGGGCGCATTGATCTGCGTGGCGCAAAACTGGGCGGTGGCTCGTCAGAAGGCGGACCAATGACATTGCGCCTTGACCGCTTGCAAATCACCGAAGGCATCGCATTGCACCGGTTTCGGGGCGAGTTTAGCGGCGCTGGCGGGTTTTCTGGCGATTTTTCGGGCCGCGTGAATGGCGGGCCTGAAATTCAAGGCACCGTGGTGCCGCAAAACGGGCGGTCTGCCTTGCGGATTAGATCCGATGACGCAGGTGGCGTGATCGGGGCTGCGGGGTTTTTGAAAAATGGCTTTGGTGGCGGGATGGATTTGACGTTGCGCCCTGTGGGTCTGGCAGGGACATTCGACGGCGATCTTAAGGTGACAAATTTGCGGGTGCGCGATGCGCCAGCGGTTGCGGCCTTGTTGGATTCGATCAGTGTCGTCGGCCTTTTGCGTCAGCTAGACGGGCAGGGGCTGGCATTCGATACCGTCGATGCTGCATTCCGCCTAAGCCCGACCCATGTGGTTGTCACGCAATCAAGTGCAGTCGGTCCGGGGCTTGGCATTTCGCTGGATGGGATTTACACGCTCGGCAGTAAGCAAGTCGATTTCCAAGGCGTGGTGTCTCCGTTCTATTTTCTTAACGGGATTGCGTCGTTCCTGACCCGCCGCGGCGAAGGCCTGATCGGGTTTAACTTTAACCTCTCGGGTGATGCGCGGTCTCCTGCGGTCGCCGTCAATCCGCTGTCCATCCTGACCCCCGGCATGTTCCGCGATATATTCCGGCGTCCACCACCACAGGTAACACAATGAAGCTGTCCGACTTTGATTTTGACCTGCCAGAGCATCTGATCGCCGTGCGTCCGGCCAAGCCGCGCACATCGGCGAAGCTGTTGGTTGGGCGTGGGAATAGAATTTCCGATCATAAGGTAGCGGATCTGATTGATATTTTGCAGGCGGGTGATGTGCTGGTGTTGAATGATACCAAAGTCATTCCTGCCCGATTGTTTGGCCAACGTCATCGCGACGGTGATTTTGGTGTCACCGCGGCCAAGATGGACGTGACATTGCTTGACCCGCGCGCGGACGGCACATGGTCGGCAATGATCAAACCCCTGCGCAAGGTCAACGATGGTGAAGTCATCGTCTTTTCCGACGATCTATCCGCGACGGTCATGGGCCGCGCGGACGGGCAAGCACAGCTAAAGTTTAACCTGACAGGTGATGACTTCGACGCGGCGCTCAATGCGGTGGGGGCCATGCCATTACCGCCGTATATCGCGGCCAAACGTCCAGCGGATGAGGCGGATAAGTCGGATTATCAAACCTATTGGGCGAAAAATTCAGGCGCCGTTGCGGCCCCCACGGCGTCACTGCATTTTGATGGTGATCTGCTGGATCAGCTGGCCGCCAAGGGTGTGCAATTTGTCTATGTGACGTTGCATGTGGGTGCGGGGACGTTTTTGCCGGTGAAGGTAGACGACGTGTCCGACCATAAAATGCACGCCGAATGGGGCGAAGTGACGACTGATGCCGCCCAGACCATCGCCACGGCCAAGGCCGCAGGGCACCGGATCATTCCCGTGGGCACCACAGCCTTGCGCTTGATTGAAAGCGCGGGGCGGTCGGGCGAGATTAAACCATGGGAAGGCGAAACGGATATTTTCATCACACCGGGTTTCACATTCCACGTGGCTGACGCGTTGATGACCAATTTCCATCTGCCCAAGTCCACCTTGATGATGCTGGTGTCTGCCCTGATGGGGACCCAGCAAGTTAAGACAATCTACACCCACGCTATCCAAAACGATTACAGGTTCTTTTCCTATGGCGATGCGTCCATTTTATTTCCGGCCTAGGTGATTGCGCCGCGTGCGTCTTGCGAAGTGTCGCGGATGGGTGTTTGGTTAGTCTGACGGCGCTATTAAGCGGAGCCGATAATTTGGTGTAAAGGACGACCCCATGTTTCAAGTGATGAGCGCGTCTTGGGCCCTGTTTATTGGGATGTTCATGTTAATGATCGGCAACGGTCTTCAGGGGACGTTGTTGGGCCTGCGCGGCGAGATTGAAGGATTCAGCACTCTCTCACTGTCCGTTGTTATGTCTGCCTATTTTGTCGGTTTTTTGTTCAGTTCTCGGCTCACGCCAGAGCTGATCCGCCGTGTCGGCCATGTGCGGGTCTTTGCGGCGCTTGGGTCGACGATTTCGGCGGTATTGATCCTTTATCCTTTACTCGTCGAGCCATGGGCATGGACATTGGGGCGCGTGATCATTGGGTTTTGTTTTTGCGGGGTGTATGTGACGGCTGAAAGTTGGCTGAACGACGCATCTACCAACGAAACAAGGGGCAAGGCGCTCTCGCTTTATCTGATGGTGCAGATGGCTGGCATCGTTTTGGCGCAATATATCGTCGCGATGGGGGATGTGTCTGGCTATGCGTTATTCATCATTCCGTCCGTTTTGGTGTCGCTGGCTTTTGCACCGATTTTGCTGTCGATCCGGCCCATGCCGCAGTTCGCCCAAACTAAACCCATGACAATCCGGCGCCTGATCGAGGCATCGCCGTTGGGCTGCCTTGGCATGTTTCTTTTGGGTGGCGTGTTTGCGTCGCAATTCGGCATGTCCGCGATTTACGGATCGCGCATCGGGCTTAGTGTCAGCCAAGTATCACTGTTTGTATCTGTGATTTATGTGTCGGCCTTGGTCGCGCAATATCCGATCGGCTGGTTGTCAGACAGGCTCGACCGGCGTCTGCTGATTATGGCAGTTGGATTTATCGGCGGGGTTGGCGCGTTGCTTGCCTATTTCGTCACCGATAATTTCACTGTGATCCTGATCAGCGCTGCGATTTTGGGCGGAACATCCAACCCGCTTTATGCGCTGCTGATCGCCTATACGAATGATTATTTAGATCGCGAAGATATGGCGGCGGCCTCTGGCGGTTTGCTGTTTATTAACGGGATCGGGGCGATTACGGGGCCGCTGATTGTGGGGCAAATGATGGACAGCTTGGGGGCCAACGGCTACTGGATGTATTCTGCTGTCTTAATGTTAATCATGGGCGTTTATGCGGCTTATCGGATGACCCGTCGTAGCCGTGCGGATATCGATGTCGAAGATGCTGTTTCTTACGCCGCGATTTCCGCGACATCGACACCGATTGCGGCCGAGGTCGCGCAAGAGGTGTATAGCGACGCGGAAGAGGAAAGCTTGGACGCGGAGCCGGAGACGTAGATGAAAACCGCGATTTTGCAGCCCGATGATGTATTGTCCTATTGGCTGGACGAAGTCGGCGCCGATGGCTGGTACCGCGGGGATCAGGCCTTGGATGATGCAATTCGGGCGCGGTTTTTGACGACATGGGAAGACTGCCAAGAGGGGGGCTGCGGTTTGTGGCTGACCGATCCGGCGGGAGTTTTGGCCTATGTCATTCTGACCGATCAATTTTCGCGCAACATGTTTCGCGGTGACCCGCGGTCGTTTGCAACCGATGCGCAGGCGCGCGTTGCAGCGAAGCTTGCGATGGATCACGATTGGGATCTGCAAATCGACGAACCAGCGCGCCATTTCTTTTACATGCCGCTGATGCATTCTGAAAACCTGGTTGATCAGGATAAAGCTGTAGAGCTGATCGGATCGCGGTTGCCGCAGACAGGGGCGGGGCAGTTGGATCATGCGATTGTGCACCGCGATATCGTGCGTGAATTCGGGCGATTTCCATTTCGCAACACGGCCTTGGCGAGAGATACAACGTCGAAGGAACGGGTTTTTCTAGAGGAAGGCGGCTATGGAATTGCTTATCGGACCTATCAAGGCCTTGCAAAATAAGGATTTCTGGAGGTGGTTAGCTGCCATGCACGATGGTCACTAGAGGTCTGTGAAGAAATAGTTTAACATCAAACTAATTCGATTTTGGAGGACAAGAGATGGCCGCGAAAAACTTTGATCTAATCGTGATCGGTGCAGGTCCAGGTGGATATGTTGCCGCAATTCGCGGTGCGCAGCTTGGCATGAATGTCGCAATTGTAGAGCGTGAAAACATGGGCGGCATTTGCTTGAACTGGGGTTGCATTCCGACAAAAGCGATGCTGCGCTCGTCCGAGGTTTTCCACCTGATGCACCGCGCCAAGGAATTCGGCCTAAAAGCAGACGGCATCGGTTATGATCTTGATGCGGTGGTTAAACGCAGCCGCCAGGTCGCGGGCCAATTGTCGGGCGGCATTTCCCATCTGATGAAGAAAAACAAAGTCGCGACATTTATGGGCGATGCGACGATCCCTGCAAAAGGGAAAGTGTCTGTCAAAACGGAAAAAGGCAGCGAAGAGCTGACAGCAAAGCATATCGTGTTGGCCACTGGCGCACGTGCGCGCGAATTGCCGGGCCTAGAGGCGGATGGTGATTTGGTCTGGACCTACCGCCACGCGCTGACTCCAAAACGGATGCCAAAGAAGCTGTTGGTGATCGGGTCCGGTGCAATCGGCATTGAATTTGCGAGCTTTTACAACACCTTGGGCGCTGATACGACTGTGGTAGAGGTCATGGACCGCGTTTTGCCAGTCGAAGATGAAGAAATCTCCGCATTCGCGAAGAAGCAATTTGTGAAACAAGGCATGAAGATCATGGAAAAATCCATGGTCAAAAAGCTCGACCGCGCCAAGGGTAAGGTTACCGCCCATATTGAATCCGGGGGCAAGGTGATCACAGAGGAATTTGACACTGTCATTTCTGCCGTGGGCATCGTCGGCAACGTTGAAAACCTCGGTCTCGAGGCATTGGGCGTCAAAATTGACCGCACCCATGTTGTCACTGATGAATTCTGTCGCACGGAGATCGATGGGCTTTATGCCATCGGTGATATCGCGGGCGCACCATGGTTGGCACATAAGGCCAGCCATGAAGGTGTCATGGTTGCGGAATTGATCGCCGGAAAACACGCGCACCCTGTCAAACCAGAAAGCATCGCGGGCTGCACTTACTGTCATCCACAGGTTGCATCGGTCGGCTATACCGAAGCCAAGGCCAAGGAACTCGGTTACGATGTGAACGTGGGTCGTTTCCCATTTATTGGGAACGGCAAGGCGATCGCATTGGGCGAACCAGAGGGCATGGTTAAGACCGTATTTGACGCGAAAACCGGCGAATTGCTGGGTGCGCATATGGTCGGCTCCGAGGTGACCGAACTGATCCAAGGCTATGTCGTCGGACGCCAGCTGGAAACAACCGAAGAAGACCTAATGAACACGGTCTTCCCGCATCCGACCTTGTCTGAAATGATGCATGAAAGCGTGCTCGACGCCTATGGCCGCGCGATCCACATGTGATCGAACAGCCAAGCTGAAAAATTGCCCCTTGTTCAATTTGGACAGGGGGCCTTTTTTATGCGCATAGCGCTTCTAGAACGTTTCGTTGCGAAAATATTTCTCGCATGTTCGGGTTATGTTCTGTATCTGGGGTGGCGATCCCTGTAGATGGCTATATCTGTTTGGGGGCAAGTTGCTGGGGGGCATTATGGCCGAGCTGAAGAACATCGAAGTGCGCGGTGCGCGCGAGCACAATCTGAAAAACATCGACGTGGATATCCCGCGCGATCAGCTGGTCGTGATCACAGGTCTATCGGGGTCGGGTAAATCCAGTCTGGCATTTGACACGATCTATGCCGAAGGACAGCGGCGCTATGTCGAAAGTCTATCTGCTTACGCCCGCCAATTCCTTGATATGATGGAAAAACCTGACGTTGATCATATCTCTGGCCTCAGCCCTGCGATTTCAATTGAACAGAAAACAACGTCGAAAAATCCGCGGTCTACCGTCGGCACGATCACCGAAATCTACGACTATTTGCGCCTGCTTTTTGCTCGCGTTGGCACACCATATTCCCCGACCACTGGCCTGCCGATTGAGGCCCAACAAGTGCAGGACATGGTCGACCGGATCATGGCACTGGAAGACGGGACACGCGGTTACCTGCTCGCCCCGATTATCCGTGACCGCAAGGGTGAATACCGCAAAGAGTTTTTGGAACTGCGTAAATCCGGTTTTCAGCGGGTGAAAGTTGACGGCGAGTTTTACGAATTGGACGAGCCGCCAACGTTGGACAAGAAGTTTCGCCATGACATCGATGTGGTTGTGGACCGGATTGTCGTGCGTGAAGGCTTGGAAACGCGTCTGGCGGACAGTTTGCGCACAGCGCTTGATTTGGCCGACGGCATTGCCATTCTGGAAACCGCACCCAAGGAAGGCGACGCCGAACGCATCACGTTTTCCGAGAATTTCGCATGTCCTGTGAGCGGATTTACGATCCCCGAAATCGAACCGCGGTTGTTCTCGTTTAACGCGCCATTTGGGGCCTGTCCGAGCTGCGACGGTCTTGGGGTTGAACTGTTTTTTGACGAAAGCCTCGTCGTCCCTGATGTCACATTGAAGATTGCGGATGGTGCGCTGGCCCCGTGGCGCAAAGGTAAATCGCCCTATTTCCTGCAAACGATTGAGGCGATTGCCAAACACTACGGGTTCAACAAAAACGCACGCTGGAAAGACCTTGATCCGAAGGTCCAGCAGGTTTTTTTGCGCGGCTCTGGCAAAGAAGAAATCAAATTTCGCTATGATGAAGGCGGCCGTGTTTATACGGTTGAACGCCCGTTTGAAGGTGTCATTCCGAACATGGAACGCCGGTATCGCGAGACTGATAGCAACTGGATTCGCGAAGAGTTTGAGAACTATCAGAACAACCGGCACTGCGGGACCTGCGGGGGTTTCCGTCTGCGTGAAGAGGCGTTGGCCGTGCGGATTGGCGACCAACATGTGGGCCATGTTGTCCAATTGTCGATCAAAGAGGCGTTTGATTGGTGCAAATCGGTGCCCGCCAATCTTACAAAGCAAAAGAATGAAATCGCTGTCGCCATCCTGAAAGAGATCCGCGAACGGTTGGGTTTTTTGAACAACGTGGGTCTTGATTACCTGTCACTCAGCCGGAATTCCGGCACGTTGTCAGGTGGTGAAAGCCAGCGTATCCGGCTTGCCTCGCAGATCGGGTCCGGCTTGCAAGGCGTGCTTTACGTGCTCGACGAGCCGTCCATCGGATTGCACCAACGCGACAATGACCGCCTGTTGACGACGCTGAAAAACCTGCGTGATCAGGGCAATACCGTGATTGTGGTCGAGCATGATGAAGAGGCCATTCGCGAGGCCGATTATGTGTTTGACATTGGTCCTGGGGCAGGCGTGCATGGTGGTCAGGTCGTATCGCAAGGTGCGCCTGCGGATATCATGGCGGATGAAAATTCTGTGACCGGTCAATACCTTGTGGGTACACGCGAAATTCCTGTGCCAGCAAAACGGCGCAAAGGCAGCAAGAAGAAGCTGACTGTGGTGAAAGCCACGGGCAACAACTTGCAAAATGTATCGGTGGATTATCCGCTGGGCCAATTCGTCTGTGTAACGGGTGTGTCAGGCGGCGGGAAATCGACGCTGACAATTGAGACATTGTTCAAAAACGCATCCATGAAGCTAAACGGTGCGCGCCAGACACCTGCGCCATGCGAGACCATCAAAGGCTTCGAACATCTGGATAAGGTGATCGACATTGATCAACGCCCCATCGGGCGTACCCCGCGATCCAACCCTGCGACCTATACGGGTGCTTTTACCCCGATCCGAGACTGGTTTGCTGGTCTGCCAGAGGCCAAGGCGCGTGGTTATAAACCGGGACGGTTTAGCTTTAACGTCAAAGGTGGCCGTTGCGAGGCCTGTCAGGGCGATGGTGTGATCAAGATTGAAATGCACTTTTTGCCCGATGTTTATGTGACCTGCGAAACTTGCAAAGGCGCGCGGTATAATCGCGAGACTTTGGAAATTCAGTTCAAAGGCAAATCCATTGCTGATGTGCTGGAAATGACGGTCGAAGACGCGCAGACATTTTTCACCGCCGTGCCGTCGATCCGCACGAAAATGGATGCTCTGATGCGTGTTGGGCTTGGCTATATCAAGGTTGGGCAGCAGGCGACCACCTTGTCGGGTGGCGAGGCGCAGCGGGTCAAGCTGTCGAAGGAACTTGCACGCCAATCAACGGGCCGCACATTGTACATTCTGGATGAACCAACGACGGGTTTGCATTTCGAAGATGTGCGTAAGTTGTTGGAAGTGCTTCACGAATTGGTTGATCAGGGTAATTCGGTTGTGGTCATTGAGCACAATCTGGATGTCGTGAAAACAGCTGACCACGTGATCGACATTGGCCCCGAAGGTGGTGACGGCGGCGGTCAGATTGTTGCGACAGGCACGCCCGAAAAAGTGGCCGAGGTCGCTGAAAGCCATACTGGCCGTTATTTGGCCGAGATGCTGAATCCTAAGGCTGGGTAAGGCATAGATCGACCAAACGGGCGAAATCGGCTGCGTTGAGCATGTCGAATTCTCGCGCCAGTTCCGCGATTTCATTGGCGCGTGCACGGCCCAAAACAGGGTCTGCGAACAGATGGAATTTTTCTGCGATTTCATCGTCTGACAACGGCAAATCCGTATCGCCGCGCGGCGTACGGGCAGGGGCGTCAAGAACACGCCCGTCTGTTGTCGTGATGCTAACCTGCGCCCACCGCTTGCCTTGGCTGATCTTGGTCAAATGTGGATCGTCGATCAGGGTCGTGTTGTTTGAAATCCGCAGGATGTCGGGGTCCTGCAGGGTTGCGCCGTTCAATTCGGTAACCCCGATCTGGCCACGCACAATCTTTGTGGCCACGGGAAATGCGATGGCATATGCGAATTCGTCGGGTGTTTGCGGGGTTTGTCCTGCAAGGCGGGTCGCATTGTGAAAGGTTTTAATATCCACTTTGGCGACATCGCTGTGGTGCAAACCGTGTTCGCGCATGAGGTCTGCCGCCGCGTCAATGGATGGATGCGCCCAGCGACAGCAGGGGTAGGGTTTGTAATGGGTGTCGCTCACCGTGCGCCAAGCCGTGCCTAAATCTGCCCAAAACTCCGGCGTGTCTTCGCAGGTCAATGCAGGTGCACCTGTAAAACCCAATTGGGCCAGATAGGCTGCCGTGACCCCCGTTGGTGCGCCCCAGCCGACCCCATCGCGCACCATTGTCGGGTGGTCGATACATCGCATCATCTGACTGCGTGGCCCATGGTATTCAGCAATTCCAGCGGCTTGCCGGATGATGTTCATGTCGCATCCCAAGCCTTTGGCATAGGCAGCTGCGACGCCGATAGCTGTCCAAGCGCCTGATGTGTGGTAGTCGGCGCAGGTCGCATGTTGGGCGAGACCCGCGCGGTAAGAGACCTCGTAACCCACCGCAAGCAATGTCGCGAAATCCTCGCCTGTGATGGCCCGTCCGTCCGCAAATGCGAACAAGGCGGGGAAAACGGCGGATCCTGCATGTCCTTTGCATGGAGAGGTCCCGTCGTGCGCATCCACGCTATCCACGGTCATTGCGCCAGCCATGGCAGCGGCGGGGCTGCTGACACATGTGCCGTTCATCAAAATCCGTGTGTTTCCAGCGCCTACAACCGGTGCAACCTTACGTGCAATCGCGGCCATTTCCGTGGTTGATCCGATGGCTGCGACGCCAATCGTGTCGAGCAACGACCTGCGCAATACCAACAGCACCGCGTCCGGCAGATCGCCGTAAGCCAGATTAGCGGTGAATTGGGCGAAATTCGATGTCATATGCAAACGCTAGCCGAGCGGCTTTTCCACGTCATCTAAAAACGCAAAAGACCCGCCAGATTGGCGGGCCGTTCGGGGAATGCAAAAACTATGCTAGCTGATCGTAATTGTGCCGCGCATGTTTGCATGCGGTGTGCAGCGGTATTCGAATTTGCCCGCGCCGCCGAATGTCATCGTAGATTCTTCGCCCTGTGCCAGAAGGCCGGTGTCAAACGCACCGTTCAAGTCTGTTGCGGAATGGCGCATGCGGTCTTCGTTGATCCATGTCACCGTGTCACCCGCTTTGATCTCAAGGTCAGCTGGGATGAATTTCATGCCTTTGATGACAACGGTATGGGCCGTTGCATGGCCATCGGCGTGGGCCACCGCTGCGGTCAGGGGAAGGGCAACAAGTGCTGCACCAAGGCGAAGCGCGTCGCGGCGTGTTGGGTGTGTCATAGTCAAATCCTTGTTCTAAATGCCGCTCGTTTTAAGCGGTCTGCAAGGAAGACACGCATGGCGGGCGATTAAGTTTCGCCCGCCATGCAATTTTTATAGATTAGTCTATGGCTTTGAAGTTCAAAGCGGCACCATCTTTGATGCCAGAGAACCAGCGCGATGTGACTTTCTTGGTTTTCGTGTAGAATTTGAACGCATCTGGACCGTATTGATCAAGATCGCCAAAGCCGGATTTCTTCCAACCACCAAAGGAGAAGTAAGACAGCGGCACTGGAATTGGGAAGTTCACACCAACCATGCCAACTTCGACGCGGGCAACAAAGTCACGTGCCACGTCGCCGTCGCCTGTGTAGATCGCTGTGCCATTACCATATTCATTGTCTTGGATGACTTGTAGCGCTTCTTCGTAGTTTTCAGTGCGTACCATCGACAAAACTGGACCAAAGATTTCTTCTTTGTAGATTTCCATGTCTGTTGTGACGTTGTCGAACAATGTTGGGCCAACGAAGTAACCTTCTTCATAGCCTTCAATTGTCAGGCCACGACCGTCAGTGACAAGTGTAGCACCTTGTTCAACACCGGACCCGATCAAACCTTCAATGCGGTCTTTGGACATCTTGGTGATCACTGGACCGAAATCCACATCGTCGCCGCCAGTATATGGCGCAACTTTGAGCTTTTCGATTTTCGCCACAAGCTTTTCGCTCAGTTTGTCAGCTGTCTCGGCACCCACAGGGACCGCAACAGAGATCGCCATGCAACGTTCGCCAGCCGCACCGAATGCCGCACCGATCAGCGCGTCAGTTGCTTTGTCCAGATCAGCGTCCGGCATAATGATCATGTGGTTTTTCGCACCACCGAAGCACTGTGCGCGCTTACCAGTGGTTGCCGCACGGCCATAGATGTATTGCGCGATAGGCGTTGAACCAACAAAACCAACAGCTTTGATTGTGTCGTTGTCGAGGATCGCGTCAACACATTCTTTGTCGCCGTGAACAACCTGAAGAACACCTTCAGGAAGACCCGCTTCCATGAACAATTCTGCAAGGCGCATGGATGTGTTTGGTGTACGCTCGGACGGCTTGAGGATAATGGCGTTACCGCACGCAATCGCTGGCGCCATTTTCCAAAGAGGGATCATCGCCGGGAAGTTGAACGGCGTGATGCCGGCAACAACGCCGAGTGGCTGACGAATGGAGTACAGATCGATGCCTGTGCCTGCGTCGCCAGTATATTCGCCTTTGGTCATCGCTGGGACGCCCATGCAAACCTCGACAACTTCAAGGCCACGCTGGATGTCGCCCTTGGAATCGGGGATCGTTTTGCCGTGCTCTTTGGACAAAATCTCGGCCAATTCGTCCATGTGGTCGTTGATGAGGGCACCAAACTTCATGAAGACGCGCGCGCGGCGCTGCGGGTTAACTTGTGCCCAAGCTTGTTGCGCAACTGCTGCCTTTTCAACGGCTGCGTCCAATTCGGCCTGCGTTGCCAATGGGACATTGGAAATCACTTCGCCAGTCGCAGGGTTGCGGGCTTCTGCAAAACGACCTGATGTGCCTTTAACGTTCTTGCCGTTAATGTAGTGGGTAAGTTCAGTCATAGAATCCTCCTAAGATTTGCGCAGAATTTACCCTTGCGATTTTGTTCGTAAAAGCGTCAATATGCCAAAATCATTTTGCAAAAATGTAAGGATAGGCCATGAATTGGGATGACATGCGGGTGTTTCTGGCGGTCGCGCGGGCAGAAGGGCTAACAGCCGCAGCACCTGCGCTGAAAATGGACCCTGCGACGTTGGGGCGGCGCGTGGCGCGATTAGAAGCGGCGGTGGGGGCAGCCTTGTTCGTGAAATCTCCGCAAGGTTATGCGCTCACCGATTTGGGCGGGCAGATGCGCGAACGTGCGGAGCAAGCAGAAGCTGCATTCAGCTTGACTGTCGATGCGGGACGGGGCCTGTCTGGTCAAATCCGCATTGGGGCGCCAGATGGGGCCGCGAACTTTCTCTTGCCGCAGGTTTGCGCGGATATTCAGGCTGCGCATCCCGATCTAGAGGTGCAAATTTTGGCGCTGCCTCGCATGGTGAACCTGTCGCGGCGCGAGGCGGATATGGCGATTACAGTTAGTCCACCAGCGGCGGGACGGCTGACTGTGCAACGCATCGCAGACTATCAGTTGCATCTGGCCACGCGTCGCGATGCGCCACCGATTGCAACGCGTGCGGATCTGTTTGGGCGGGCGGTGGTTGGCTATATCCCCGATATGATTTTCGACAAAGAATTGGATTACTTAGGTGATCTTGGGGCACAAGGGGTGCAGCTTGCGTCTAACTCTGTCGCCGTGCAGATGCAGATGCTGCGGCGTTCTGGGGTAGGGATTGTGCATGACTTTGCCCTGCCAAGCGTGCCCGAATTGACCCGCGTTTTAACCGACGAGGTGGCGCTGTCGCGGTCATTTTATCTGGTGCGCCATACATCCGATAGGCAATCAGAACGGCTTGTGCGGTTTGCAACGGCGCTCGCGTCCGGATTGCGGGCAGAAATCGCACGGTTAGAGGCTTTGGCGGGTTAGCAGCTCTTGCATTCCGGTGCGCAATAATGTTGCGTGCGGTTACGACATCAATACATGAGGTACGCCATGCGCGTTGGACTTTACCCCGGCACATTTGACCCAGTCACCAACGGCCATATGGATATTATCCGGCGTGGTTGCATCCTTGTGGATCGGCTAGTGATCGGTGTGGCGATCAATGGGGCAAAGGGGCCATTGTTCAGTCTTGAAGAGCGTGTCGAGATGGTTAAAGCCGAATGCGTTCCCTTGGGGGCAGAGGTTGGCTGCGAGGTGATTGTGCATCCGTTTGAAAACCTGCTGATCGATTGCGCCCATGACGTCGATGCGACGGTTATCATTCGCGGACTGCGGGCCGTATCCGATTTCGAATATGAATTCCAAATGGTCGGCATGAACCGCGCCATGGATAGCTCTATCGAGACCGTATTCCTGATGGCAGATGCGAAGAACCAAGCGATTGCGAGCAAGCTCGTGAAAGAAATTGCGCGACTTGACGGGGATATCAGCCAGTTCGTCCCAGAGGCAGTTGCGACGGCCTTGAAACAAAAGCTGCGCTAAAACGAAAAAGGCCGCCCCAGATCGGGACGGCCTTTTTGCTAAAGTCGTTCGACTTAGATCAATTTGCCCATCGCAACAGCGGTGTCGGCCATGCGGTTAGAGAAACCCCATTCGTTGTCATACCATGTCAGGATCCGCACCATGTTGCCGTCCAGAACCTTGGTCTGGTCGTTGTGGAACGTGGATGAGTGCGGATCGTGGTTGAAATCGCAGCTGACCATTGGCAGGTCGGTATAAGCCAAGACGCCTTTAAGTGGACCATCAGCAGCAGCTTTGATCGCTGCGTTGATTTCTTCGACTGTGGTGTCGCGGGATGCCTCGAATGTCAGATCAACAACGGACACGTTTGGTGTCGGCACGCGGATCGCGACGCCGTCTAGCTTGCCGTTCAGCTCTGGCAGAACCAAACCAACCGCTTTGGCGGCACCCGTGGATGTTGGGATCATGGACAAGGCTGCGGCGCGTGCGCGGTACAAATCCTTGTGCATTGTATCCAAAGTTGGCTGGTCGCCGGTGTAGCTGTGGATCGTGGTCATGAAACCTTTGGTGATGCCAACGGTGTCGTTAAGGACCTTGGCAACAGGGGACAGGCAGTTGGTGGTGCAAGATGCGTTAGACACGACGATGTCTTCGGATGTCAGAACATCGTGGTTTACGCCATAGACGATTGTTGCGTCGGCGTCTTTACCAGGTGCAGAGATCAAAACGCGCGAAGACCCATTGTCGAGATGCGCTTGGCAGGCTTCTTTGGATGTGAAGATCCCTGTGCATTCCAACACGATGTCCACGTCAGCCCATGGCAGATCGGCAGGGTTTCGGATGGCTGTCACACGGATCGGGCCGCGGCCCACGTCGATGCTGTCTTCGGTCGTTGTCACTGTCGCAGGAAAGCGGCCGTGCACAGAGTCAAAGCGCAAGAGATGCGCGTTGGTTTCAACTGGGCCAAGATCGTTGATCGCGATGACCTCGATGTCGGTGCGGCAAGATTCGATGATCGCGCGCAAGACGTTGCGCCCAATACGTCCAAAACCGTTGATTGCTACTTTGACTGCCATGTAATGCGGCCTCCTGAATAGGGAAATGGTGGGGAAATACCCGCTGTTGGCGCTAACATTGCGATTTATGAGGAAAGGTCAAGGTGACCGGCGGGGAAAAAACCGCCGATTCACCGCCAGAATGCGACTTTTTCGATTGTCGTGAGAAGAAGGCGGAGGGCGAGGGTCAAGACATCCCAGTGCAAGACATAGTGATCCAGCACAAGGAAACCGATAATAAACAGGCCAAGCCAGATCGCGATGGTGTTTGTCATGCCTGCAACCTAGTGCAGGTCAGGGCAGGGTGCAATTACTGCAAACGGCCCATTGTGCCAGCCACATCGGCCATACGCGCAGAGAAGCCCCATTCGTTATCATACCACGCAAGCACGCGCACGGTGCGTCCGCCGACGACCTTGGTTTGGTCAGGGGCAAAGATGCAGGATTCGGTTGTGTGGTTGAAGTCGATGCTAACCTTGGCCTCGTCGTCATAGGACATGACCATGCCCATGTAACCGCCTGCGGCTTCGGCTACGATTGCGTTCACGTCGGCAACGGTCACGGATTTGCCCGCCTCGAAGGTCAGGTCAACGGCAGACACATTTGGGGTCGGGACGCGCATGGCTGTGCCGTCAAGCTTGCCTTCCATTTCGGGCATGACCTCGGACAATGCTTTGGCCGCGCCGGTTGAGGTCGGGATCATCGCCATGGCCGCTGCGCGTGCACGATACAAGTCGTCATGACGACGGTCGAGTGTGGGCTGATCGCCTGTGTAGCTGTGGATCGTTGTCATGATCCCGCGTTCGATCCCGATGCTGTCATTGAGCACCTTGGCAAGTGGGGCGAGGCAGTTTGTGGTGCAAGACCCGTTCGAAATCATACGTTCATTGGCGAACATATCGCGGTGGTTCACGCCATAAACCACAGTGCGGTCGACGTTTTTCGCAGGTGCCGAAATCAAGACTTTCTTTGCGCCGCGCGACAGGTGCACATCGGCTTTGGTGCCGTCATTGAATTTGCCAGTGCATTCTAAAACGACGTCGCAGCCATCCCAATCCAGTTCTTCAGGGTTGTAAGTCGACATGACGTCAATTGGGCCGCGGCCGAGGTCCATTGTTTTGCCGTTCACTGTAATAGGGCTGCCGAAACGACCGTGGACGCTGTCATATTTTAGCAAATGCGCATTGGTGGCGATGGGGCCGGTTGCATTGATCTTTACGACCTGCACGTCGTTGCGCGCGGCTTCGGTGATATGGGCCAAAGTGGAACGCCCGATGCGGCCAAAGCCGTTGATCCCGATGGTGACAGTCATGGTTTGATCCTTGTGCAAGCGTGCTGTTGTTAACCCTTGTATAAAGGGCGGCATGGCTTGCGGCTAAGGAAAAAGTAGTTTTATGTCAGAATGTTAGCGTTAACTTAGGTGGTTTTTTTATGGTGGCGCTAACTGTTTTCGCTAACGTTTTGACGTTGCCTTGGCTGTGCGCGAATCGTCCAAACGCAATCGGGGCGCACAAGATGTGCGCCCCGACCGAATGATGTGTTAAAACCCATCCTACTTATTTGATGAGTGATTTCACCTGTGCCGCAACATTCGCAGCCGTGATGCCGAATTTTTCGAACAGGGTTTCCGCAGGCGCAGATGCACCAAAGCCGTCCATGCCCACAAATGCCGCCTTGCGCGGGTTGCCTCGTTCGCCGGTCAACCACTGGTCCCAGCTCATTTGCACACCAGCCTCGATGGCGACACGCACCGGACCACCTGGCAATACGCGCTTGCGGTAGCTTTCTTCTTGCTGCGCGAACAGCTCGTGGCATGGCATAGACACAACGCGTGTTCCGATGCCTTCCGCGTGCAGCAAGTCGCGGGCAGCAAGAGCCACTTCAACTTCTGAACCGGATGCCATGATGATCGCTTGGCGTTTGCCGTCGGCATCGGCCAAAACATAGCCGCCTTGGGCAGTCTGGTTGTTGTTCTTGTGCGTTGTGCGCACCAATGGCAGGTTCTGGCGAGACAGGCACAGCACGGATGGCGTGGACTGAGATGTCAGCGCCAATTCCCATGCTTCCGCCGTTTCCACGGTATCCGCAGGGCGGAACACGTTGGTGTTGGGCGTCGCGCGCAGCATTGCAAGATGTTCGACCGGTTGGTGCGTTGGGCCGTCTTCGCCCAAGCCGATGCTGTCATGCGTCATGACATAAGTCACAGGCACACCCATCAGTGCGGACAAGCGCATGGATCCGCGTGCATAGTCTGCGAAACACATGAATGTGCCGCCGTAAGCACGTGCACCGCCGTGCAATGCGATACCGTTCATTGCCGCGGCCATACCGTGTTCGCGCACACCGTAATAGATGTAGCGCCCGTCACGTGTGTCGGGGTGGAATACGCCCATGTCGGAGGTTTTGGTGTTGTTAGACCCCGTCAAATCGGCAGAGCCGCCCACTGTTTCGGTCATGATCGGGTTGATCGCGCCAAGCACCATTTCGGAAGATTTCCGTGTTGCCACAGCTTTGCCTTCCAGTGTGGCTGCCTTTTTGAACGACTTGATCGTCGCAGACAGTTTCTTGGGCGCGTCACCGGCATAAGCACGGTTGAACTCCGCCTGTTTGGACGCAGAGAGTTTGCCGAAACGCGCGGACCAAGCGGCGTGGGCGTCTTGGCCACGTTTTGCCATGGCTTCCCAACCGGATTTGACATCGGCAGGAATTTCGAACGGGGCAGAGGTCCAGCCGTAAGCTTCTTTGGCTGCTTTCAATTGGTCTGCGTCGGTCAATGCGCCGTGGCCCTTGGATGTATCTTGCGCCGCATGGCCAAGTGCGATGTGTGTCTTACACGCGATCATGGATGGGCGCGGATCGTTTTTGGCAGCCGTAATCGCCTCGTCAATCGCAATAGGATCGTGGCCGTCTATTTCCAACACGTGCCAACCGGATGCTGCAAAGCGCATTGGCTGGTTGGTTTTATCCGCAATGTCGACTGTGCCATCGATGGTGATATTGTTGTTGTCCCAAAACACAATCAGATTACCGAGCTCTTGCATACCTGCAAGGCCGATGGCCTCTTGGGATACGCCTTCCATCAAGCAGCCATCGCCAGCGATTACATATGTATAGTGATTGACGATGTTCTTGCCGTACCGCGCGCGCTGGATTTCTTCGGCAATCGCGAAGCCGACGGAATTGGCAATACCTTGGCCAAGCGGGCCAGTCGTGGTTTCGATGCCTCGTGCGTGACCGTATTCAGGGTGGCCCGCAGTCTTTGCGCCCCACTGACGGAAATCTTTGATTTCTTGCAGCGTGATATCTTCGTAGCCCGTCAGATACATGAGGGAATAAAGCAGCATGGACCCGTGACCTGCGGACAGGATGAACCGGTCGCGATCGGCCCAATCAGGGGCAGATGGGTCAAAGTTCAGGTGGTTTTGATACAAAACCGTGGCAACATCGGCCATGCCCATTGGCATGCCAGAATGGCCAGAATTCGCAGCCGCAACCGCATCAAGCGTTAATGTGCGGATGGCGGCGGCTTTCATCCAATGGTCGGGGTGTGCTGAGCGCAGGGCGGCGATATCCACGTGATAAGTCCTATCGTTTGGGTCAATCTTTATAGCTTCATCCCGACATATCAGGGTCGCGGGCAAGATCAAGCTGTCCGCGCAAGTCTTTCATTTCGTTGGTATCTGCCTATTTGATGCATTGGGGCCGATCCCTTAGGCTATTTAAAACGACGCGCGATTCGAATTTTTGAGGCAAACACTGTGAAAAGTGGTCCCTCGGGCGCGATCAAGAACGCCGCACCATGCGGCACAGGAGGACGAGTAGATGAGCGACATTGGTCAATTAGAAGGGCGGATCACAGCCGCATTGGACCGCATCCGCGCGGGCATGGCCCAACAGCGCGACGCCGCAATGGCCGCCGCCGCCGCACCGGTTGAAGATGCTTCGGCCGTTCAGGCCTTGCTGGATGCAGAGCGTGAAGCCAATGCCCAATTGGAAGAACGGGTACGGGTGTTGAAAGAACGCCAAGATAGCACGGTCACCGATTTGGAAAACCGCGCTGCGGGGCACACGGCCCAATTGGCTGCCATGGAATCAGAATTACAACGGGTCCGCGCATCAAATGCCGAGCTGCGAGAGTTGACCGCCCAATTGCGCAGTGCCGCAGCTGATGGGGCGACATCACCTGAACTTATCAACCGCGCAACAATGGCCGAGGTTGACGCGTTGCAAGCCCAACGCGCAGCTGAAGCTGCCGAAATTGACGCGATTGTCACCACGCTCAAACCCCTGATCGAGGAAGTTTAAGATGCCACAGATTGATATCGCCATTGGTGGCCGCACATTTGAAGTAGCCTGCCAGGAAGGTGAAGAACACTACCTGCATTCTGCCGCTGCCATGTTGGATGCAGAGGCCGCGCATTTGTCGTCTCAAATTGGTCGCATGCCAGAAGGGCGTATGCTTTTGATGGCGGGCCTAATGCTTGCCGATAAGACTGCCGGTTTGGAGGATAAAGTGAAAGAGGCCGACGCGAAAATGGCCCAACTTCAAGCGCAGATTGACGCACTAGAAGCGCGTCCCGCCACACGCGTTGAAGTGCCGGTGGTGCCTGCTGAAGTTACTGAAACACTTGCAGAAATTGCGGCGAGGGCGGAAAGCTTGGCCGATCAAATCGATGGTGGTGGGGTCTAGCCTTGCTTAAGCGGACGATATTGTGGGCCGTTGCATCCAAATTGCAGCGGCCCAAATTTTTTAGCCGTTGGCTTCGCGGATTTTGTCGGCCGCGTCTTTGTCAAAGCCGACGCCATTTTCAGCGAACAATGTGTCCAGCTCGCCGGATAGCGTCATCTCGGTGACGATGTCGCAACCACCAACAAATTCGCCTTTGACGTAAAGCTGTGGAACCGTTGGCCAGTCGGAAAAATCTTTGATGCCTTGGCGCATGTCTTCGTCGGCCAATACGTTCACATCGGCAAATTCAACGCCCATGAAGTTCAAAACGCCAGCGACGCGGGACGAAAATCCACATTGCGGCATGGATTTCGTGCCCTTCATGAAAAGCACGACGTCATTGGTGGCGACGGTTTCTTTGATTTGGGTCTCAACAGTCATTTTCGTGTCCTATTCGGGTGCTTTTGTGGTCAGGGCGAGGGCGTGGAGCTCGCCATTTGATCCGTCCATTTTGCCCTTGAGGGCCGCATAAACGGCGCGTTGTTGTTGTACGCGGTTCTTGCCAGCAAAGCTGGCGTCGATCACTTCGGCGGCAAAATGTGCGCCGTCGTCACCTTGCACGGTGATTTTAGCGTCTGGAAATTCGTCGCGCAGCAGCGCTTCGATCTCTTGAGCGGTGATTGGCATCGCGTTTCCTTTGTCGTTTTCCCATAGTTATGGGCGCATGTGCCTTGCGGCAAGTGGTGGAGCCTCCGGCGGGAGTATTTTTAACAATGCGAGGGCCTAGGCCACGGCGGCAGCAAAGCTCGTGCGGAATGTTTCGCCAAGGTTGGAGAGTTCATCATTGTAGTTACCGAATGTGATTTGGTCGCCACCGACCTTGCCGACCATTGCGATGGGCACACCCGCGTTAGAAGCGGTAATCATCAAGTCTTCGGCTTGGTCGAAGTTGCAGGCGATCAGGTAACGCGCTTGGTCTTCGCCGAACAGGGTTGGTGTGTCGTCAGCGTCGACAGTGATGCCGACACCAGCGGATTCCGCCAGCTCGAACGCTGCGAGGGCAAGGCCACCATCGGATAGATCGGTACAAGCGCGGATCATGGCGTGATTATCGCGGATGAAGTCCCCGTTGCGTTTTTCGGCTGCGAGATCAACGGCTGGTGCGTCGCCATCAGCACGCCCGTAAACTTCGGCAAGCAAGGCGGATTGGCCCAAGTGACCGGCGGTTTCGCCGACGAGAAGCAAAACGTGACCTTCGCGAATATCGCCATTGATCATGTTGTCAGGGTGATTGATGATTCCGACCGCGCCGATTGTTGGTGTGGGCAGGATACCTGTGCCGTCGGTTTCATTATAGAGCGACACGTTGCCCGAAACGATTGGCATATCGAGTGCCGAGACGGCTTCACCGATGCCTTGGATTGCGCCGACGAATTGTCCCATGATTTCTGGCTTTTCTGGGTTGCCAAAGTTCATGTTGTCGGTTGTGGCGAGTGGTTTCGCGCCCACGGCCGTGAGGTTGCGGTAAGCTTCAGCAACGGCTTGTTTGCCGCCTTCGACAGGGTTTGCTTTGACGTATCGCGGGGTCACATCAGATGTGAATGCCAGCGATTTGTCTGTGCCATGCACGCGCACGATGCCGGACCCGGCACCGGGTGTGCGGGCCGTGTCGCCCATGACCTGTTGGTCGTATTGTTCATAAACCCACTGCTTGCCCGCGTAGTTGGGGCTGCTGATCAATGCGCGCAAACCGTCAATTGGGTTCACGCCAACAACGTCATCGAGCGGTTCAGCCGCTGGGGTTGGCACCCATGGGCGGTCGTATTCAGGGGCAGAGCCAGAAAGCGTGGCCAGCGGCAGGTCGGCTTTGACCTCGCCGTTATGCAGCACAAGGAACCGGTCTTCGGCGATGGTTTCGCCAACGATTGCGAAATCCAGATCCCATTTGATGAATACTGCGCGGGCCTCGGCCTCTAATTCCGGTTTCAGAACCATCAACATCCGCTCTTGGGATTCTGACAACATCATTTCATAGGCTGTCATATTGTCTTCGCGTTGGGGGACGGATTCGAGATTGAGTTTAACCCCCAATCCGCCTTTGTCGCCCATTTCAACGGCAGAACAGGTGAGGCCAGCGGCACCCATGTCTTGGATCGAAATCACGGCACCTGTTGCCATAAGTTCCAAGGTGGCTTCCATCAGGCGTTTTTCGGTGAACGGATCGCCGACTTGCACCGTGGGGCGTTTATCTTCGATCGTGTCGTCGAATTCAGCGGAGGCCATGGTCGCGCCGCCAACTCCGTCACGGCCTGTTTTTGCACCGAGGTAGACGACAGGCATGCCGACGCCGGATGCTGCGGAGTAGAAGATCTTATCGGTATCGGCGATGCCCGCTGCAAATGCGTTCACAAGGCAGTTGCCGTTGTAGGCAGGATCAAAGCGGACTTCGCCGCCGACCATTGGAACGCCGAAACAGTTGCCGTAGCCACCGACACCCGCAACCACGCCGTTCACAAGCTGGCGTGTTTTGTGATGTTCTGGTTCACCGAATGAGAGTGAGTTCATCGCCGCAACAGGACGCGCGCCCATCGTGAACACATCGCGCAAGATGCCGCCGACTCCGGTAGCCGCCCCTTGGTAGGGTTCAATGTAGGACGGGTGATTGTGGCTTTCCATTTTGAAGACTACGCATTGGCCATCGCCGATGTCGACGATGCCCGCGTTTTCACCAGGGCCGCAAATCACTTGTGGGCCTTCGGTTGGCAAAGTGCGCAGCCATTTCTTGGAAGACTTATAGGAACAGTGCTCGTTCCACATCGCCGAAAAGATGCCAAGTTCAGTGAAGGTTGGCGCGCGACCGATAATTTCTAGAATGCGCTGATACTCATCAGGCGACAGCCCGTGTGCGGCGATCAGTTCTTCGGTGATTTTTGGCTCGGTCATGGCAGTCCCCTTTGGTGTTAGGGGGCTTTTATGACAGCGCGGCCCTAAGGGGAAGTGGTGTGCGGCTTTTTTGAGCAAACTAGTGTTAGACAGAAAAATGCCGGGCACAAAGGCCCGGCGAAGTCCAACAGGGAGGTTGAAAGAGATGAGCGTAGAAGCATCATCGCCTTCTGAACTTCATTTAGTGCGCAGGAATTGGGCAATCAAGAAAAAAGGTCGAATCTTTTTGCAATGCCGCTATGCGCTCCACGCATGACTTAGTCGTCTTTTGCATCTTCACGCATTTTTCGACGTTGTTCGAAAATCTCTTCTTGAACAAAATCGCGGAATGCGCTGATCCGTTTGGATTGCCGTAACTCTTCAGGATAGGCAAGGAATACAGGGACTTCGCCGGATTCAATTTCTGGAAGGACACGGACTAGATCGGGGAAGTCTTGTGTCAGATAGTCGGGCAAAACGCCGACACCCAGATTGTTAATCACGCCTTGCAGCACGCCGAAGTAGTTGTTGACTGTGAACAGGCTCGGTACGTCGTATGACATAAGGTGTTGCACCAATGTCGCGCCAGCGGCGACTTGCGCCGAAGACGGGCTTTGGCTGATTAAGCGGTGGCTGCCGATATCTTCGATGTCTTCGATTGTGCCGTGGCTTTCAAGGTAGGCACGGGATGCATAAAGCCGCATGCGCACGGACATCAGCCGTTTGCGGATCAAATCGGCCTGCGATGGCTCCTTCATCCGAATGGCGACATCGGCCTCGCGCATGGGCAGGTCAAGGACACGCTCTTCAAGCATTAAATCAATTTTCAGATCCGGGTACTTTTCATATAGCTTGGGCAGGCGGGGGGCCAGCCACATCGTGCCAAGGCCCGTTGTGGTCGTCACGCGTAGCTCGCCAAAAATCTCTTCTTCGCTATCTTTGATACGTGCAGAGGCCGCTTCGAGCCGCTTGTTCATGGATTTGGTCGCGTCGAACAAAAGCTCGCCCTGTTCGGTTAGGATCAATCCCCGCGCGTGTCGGTGGAATAAGGTTGTATTAAAGCTTTCCTCGAGGGCGCGGATTTGTCGGCTTACGGCGGATTGCGATAGATGAAGCGTGTCACCCGCATGGGTCAGACTGCCAGCATCGGCGACGGCGTGGAAAACCCGTAACTTATCCCAATCCATATAAGAATCCCTTTTTCATCAATCCGAGGCTACCATCTTGATACGTTATAGTGCGACTGGCTTGCAATTACATGTTTGCGGGGAAATTTTACCTTTGTTGGTCAGGGTTTCTGACCTATGGTCCGAACATGACATTCGAATAAGAGGTGCCACATGGTCCGCCAAGATGTTTCGCTTCATGACAAATATGATCTGTCAAAGACGAAAGTGTTGTTGAATGGCACGCAAGCGCTTGTGCGGTTGGCGATGATGCAGCGCGCGCGCGATCAGGTGGCGGGGCTGAATACCGCGGGCTATGTGACCGGTTATCGGGGGTCGCCTTTAGGTGCGGTGGATATGCAAATGACCCGCGCGGCCGAGGAATTAGCCAAGGCCGATGTCACGTTCCAGCCGGGTTTAAACGAAGATTTGGCAGCCACCGCACTTTGGGGGTCACAGCAGGCTGAATTGCGCGGCGAGGGCAAATATGACGGCGTGTTTGGCCTTTGGTACGGCAAGGGGCCGGGGGTGGACCGGTCTGGCGACGTGATGCGCCACGCAAATTTCGCCGGATCATCGTCTCATGGCGGGGTCATCATGGCGATGGGTGACGACCATACCGGCGAAAGCTCGACCAGTTTGCACCAATCCGATTTGGCCATGATCGACGCCTACATGCCGATTGTGTCGCCCGCCGGTGTGCAAGAGATATTGGATTACGGTCAATATGCGTGGGCATTGTCGCGGTTCGCCGGTGTATGGGTCGGGCTGAAAACGATGAAAGACACGGTGGAGGTGACGTCTGTTGTGGATGGCGATCCGCACCGGATGCAATTTGTCATGCCAGAAATTGAATTGCCTGATGGTGGCCTGAACATTCGGCTCGTCGACACTCCCCAAGCCCAAGAAGCGCGGATGATCGACCATAAGCGCTATGCTGCCGAAGCGTTCAGCCGTGCCAACCGCATGGATCATCGAAAATGGGGGCAGGCTGGGGCCAAGATTGGGTTTGTTGCTGCGGGCAAAAACTACCTCGATTTGGTGCATAGCTTGACACTTTTGGGGCTGGATGAGGACGAAGCCACGCGGCTGGGAATTACCACTTATAAGGTTGGGCAGGTCTGGCCGATGGATATGGTGGGGTTTGCTGACTGGGCGGATGGGCTTGATCTGATTGTCGTCGTCGAAGAAAAGCGAAAGCTGATCGAAGGCCAGATTAAGGATGCGTTGTTTGGCGGCAGCACACGTGTTTATGGGCAGTATCGGGCGGCGGGTGATCGGGACGCATTGTTCACGACCAAGGCGGATTTGAACCCTGTAATGATTGCCGAAAAGATCGGGGATATTCTGGTCGAAGAGGGCTGCGACAGTGAGCGGCTGCGCGCAGGGATTGCCACGCAGGCAGAGGCGCGGCGGGCTGACAATGCACCGGATCTGGCCGCGCGCTTGCCGTTTTTCTGTTCCGGCTGTCCGCATAATTCATCGACGAAGGTTCCAGAAGGCAGCCGCGCCTATGCCGGCATTGGCTGTCATTATATGGTGCAGTGGATGGACCGCGACACGCTTGGTTACACCCATATGGGCGGTGAAGGTGCCAATTGGATTGGCGAGGCCCCGTTTAGCACGCGCGGCCATGTTTTCCAGAATATCGGCGATGGCACCTATAACCATTCTGGCTTGCAAGCGATCCGCTTTGCCCTGATGGCGGGCACGACGATGACCTATAAAATCTTGTTCAATGATGCCGTCGCGATGACCGGCGGACAGGGCAACGACGGCGATTTAACAGCCGATCAAATTTGTCGCGAAATGCTGGCAATGGGCGTGAAGAACGTCGCGCTTGTCTATGATCATAAAGAAGAAATTGATTTATCTCGGTTTCCAGCAGTCGTATCGCTGCATGAGCGCGCCGAATTGGCATTCGTTCAAGAGAAATTTAGTAAAATCAGCGGTGTGTCGATCATTGTTTATGTGCAGACTTGTGCTGCGGAAAAACGGCGTCGGCGTAAGCGTGGGACCTTTCCTGATCCGGACAAGCGCGTGTTCATCAACCCTGATATCTGCGAAGGGTGCGGGGATTGTGGCGTACAATCAAACTGCGTGTCCATCGTACCGTTGGAGACAGAACTGGGCCGCAAACGTGCGATTGACCAGTCATCTTGTAACAAAGACTTTAGCTGTCTGTCCGGTTTTTGCCCGTCCTTTGTGACTGTTGAAGGGGCGCAGCTGCGCAAGGCTGCAACCCAAAGCATACGCCTGCCGGACATGCCGGACGCTGTGCTGCCCCCAATCGAGGGGACGTTCAATGTCGTGATGACTGGCGTGGGGGGCACGGGGATTGTGACCATAGGCGCGGTGCTGGCCATGGCCGCGCATTTGGATGGCAAGGGTGCCAGCATGATGGAAATGGCGGGTTTGGCGCAAAAAGGCGGGGCCGTTCATATCCATTGCCGGATCGCGGAAACCCCCGCCGATATCGCGGCCATTCGTGTGGCGACCGGTGAATGCGATGCACTGATCGGTGGTGATCTTGTGGTCAGTGCGGGGGCAAAGACGCTTGGGCTGATGTCCACAGGCCGCACATGTGGTGTGGTCAATAACCATGTTGTGATGACGGGTGAATTCACGAAAGACGAGGGGTTCACCCTTCCTGTGGATCAGCTGGGCCTGTCGTTAGAGGCGACGCTGCGCGATGGTTTGGCCATGTTTGATGCATCTGAACTGTCCCGGGTTCTCTTGGGTGACAGCATTTATGCCAATATGATGGTGCTTGGGGCTGTTTGGCAAATGGGCGGGCTGCCGATTGCGCGTGATGCGATTGTGCGCGCGATCGAGATGAACGGCGCGGCGGTGGCCAATAACCTTGCGGCTTTTGATTATGGTCGTTGGGCATATCTACATCGCGAAGGTGCCGCAAAGGTCATTGCGCCGAAACGCGCGGATCGTCCCAAGTCTTTTGCTGAACAGATCGCGTTCCGCGCAGATCATTTGCGCGATTATCAGGGAGAGGTGTTGGCCCAAAAATACCTTAATTTTGTCGGGCGGTTCGAAAGCTATGAGATGCAAACTGCCGTTGCCCATGGTTATCATAAGCTATTGTCTTATAAAGACGAATACGAAGTTGCGCGACTGTTGATGCAGACCCGAAAAAAGGCAGAGGATAGCTTTGATGGGAACCTCAACATGACTTATCATCTTGCGCCGCCAGTGTTGACCAAAACGGGACCTGATGGACGCCCAATGAAACGGGCGTTTGGGGCGATGACGTCGCGGCTGTTTCCAGTGCTGGCGCGGATGAAGGTTCTGCGAAACACGCCGTTTGATCCGTTTGGCTATACCGCGGAACGCAAAATGGAACGCGCGTTAATTGCGCAATACGAGGCTGATATGGAACGGGTTCTGCGCGGCGATATCACGGGTGAAACAGCTGTTTCTTTGGCGCGCTTACCCATGGATATCAAAGGGTTCGGACCAGTGAAGGACGCGAATGTGCGCAAGGCCGCAAAAGCCAGAGAGGTGTTGTTGGCGCAATCATCTGCCAAAGCGTGATCAGCCTGTGGATTTCCTTATGAAAGCGCCGTATGACCAAGTGACAGGTTTATTCATGCAAAAGGTGCAGTGATGGCAGTCGGGATTTTTGACAGTGGATTGGGCGGCTTAACGGTTTTGGACGCGGTGCAAAGCCGTTTGCCGGATGTCCCATTCGTCTATTTGGGCGATAGTGCTCATGCGCCATATGGTGTGCGCACGCCGGATGATATTTACAACCTCACTACTGCGGCCACGCAACGTTTGTTTGATGCGGGATGTCATCTTGTGATCCTTGCGTGCAATACAGCCAGTGCTGCGGCGTTGCGCAAGATGCAAGAAAGCTGGATACCATCTGACAAGCGGGTTTTGGGCGTTTTTGTCCCCCTGATCGAGGCACTGACCGAACGTCAGTGGGGCGATAATTCACCGCCGCGCGAGGTGGGCGTTAATCATGTGGCCCTGTTTGCGACTCCAGCCACCGTGAGTAGCCGCGCATTCCAACGCGAGCTGGCGTTCCGTGCGATTGGTGTGGACGTGGAAGGTCAGGCCTGCGGTGGCGTTGTCGATGCGATTGAAGATGGTGATTTCATCTTGGCCGAAGCCTTAGTGCGCAGCCATGTTGATGCCCTTAAACGCAAGATGCCGGAACCTGATGCTGCAATTTTGGGCTGCACCCATTACCCATTGATGACCGAGACGTTTCAAGACGCGTTAGGCGAGGGTGTGAAGGTCTTTAGCCAAGCGGATTTGGTCGCCGAAAGCCTCGCAGATTATCTGACCCGTCGCCCAGAAATGGTTGGGCCGGGCAAAGATTCTGCGTTTTTGACAACAGGGGACCCTAAACTGGTGTCATCGCGCGCAACGCAGTTCCTGCGACGACAAATCACGTTTGAAGCTGCCTGAACCTTTCCTATATGACATCCTGACTTAAGGATTACGACATGACCCATAATATCGCCATTCTTGGCGCGTCTGGCTACACGGGAGCAGAACTCGTGCGGTTGATCGCCACACATCCGTCGCTCAACATTGCGGCGCTTTCCGGAAATTCAAAGGCCGGTATGACCATGGCCCAAGTGTATCCGCATTTGCGCCATCTCGACCTGCCTGTGCTGACCAAGATTGAAGATGTGGATTTTTCTGCCATTGATTTGGTTTTTTGCGCCTTGCCGCATGCAACGTCGCAAGAGGTGATTTCTGGATTGCCCGCCCACGTAAAAATCGTCGACCTTTCGGCTGATTTCAGGCTGCGCGACACGGCGGCTTATCGCAAATGGTATGGCCAAGATCATGCCGCGCCTGATTTGCAGAAAACGGCCGTTTACGGGCTGACAGAATTTTACCGCGACGACATTCGGGGGGCACGGCTGGTTGCTGGAACGGGGTGCAATGCCGCGACCGGTCAATATGCGTTGCGCCCGCTTATTGCGGCAGGGGTCATTGATCTGGACCGGATCGTGATTGACCTAAAAGCGGCGGTGTCCGGTGCAGGTCGCGCGCTCAAGGAAAACTTACTGCATGCAGAGCTGTCAGAGAACCTGCATGGCTATGCGGTTGGTGGCACGCACCGGCATTTGGGCGAGTTTGACCAAGAGTTTTCAGCGATTGCGGGCCGTGATGTGCAGGTGCAATTTACACCGCATTTGATCCCCGCAAACCGCGGCATTCTGGCGACTGTCTATGTGGACGGCGATGCACAGGTGATTCATCAGACCTTGTCAGATGCCTATGCAGATGAGAGCTTTGTCACGGTTTTGCCGATGGGCGAGACGCCAGCGATCAAGCATATTCGGGCGAGTAATTTTTGCCATATTGGCGTTGTCGCAGACCGCCTTGCTGGGCGCGCGATTGTAATAGCCACATTAGATAACTTAACCAAAGGATCGTCGGGCCAAGCGTTGCAAAACGCCAATCTGATGCTTGGATTGCCAGAGGAGGCGGGGCTGATGATGGCACCGGTTTACCCATGAAGGGGCTGAAAAAGAAACGCCGCGTTCAGGTGATTGCCTTGGCCTTTGTGGCCTTGGCGATTTCCACGGGGCTGATCGGTTATGCAATGCGCGATGGTATCAATTACTTCCGCGCACCAACCGAAGTTGCGGCTGCCCCACCGCCCGCGACGGAGCTGTTTCGCATTGGCGGATTGGTTGAAGGCGGAAGTTTGCAACGTGGCCAAGGTGACACCGTATCGTTCAACGTGACCGATGGGGGGGCATCAATTCCTGTGACCTATGCTGGTATTCTACCGGACCTTTTCGAAGAAGATCAGGGTATGGTTGCGCAAGGCCGTTTGATCAACGGCACCTTTGAAGCCATTGAAATTCTTGCCAAACATGACGAGACCTATATGCCAAAGGAAGTCATCGATGCGCTGAAAGATCAGGGCGTTTATGTGGCACCGGACGGTGAAGAGGCGACCAATTAACCATTTGCCATACAGACTTGTCGGAACAGACAAGGATGTAGACCATGCAAACGGTGAACCAAATAGCCAAGGAAATTCTGGCCCGCGAAGGCGGCTATGTGAATGACCCTGATGACCCCGGTGGAGCGACGAACCACGGGGTGACTGTGCATACAATGCGCCGATTGGGGCTAGATCTGACGGACGATGGTGTGGTCGATGCTGCGGATGTGAAAGTCCTGAGCGCGGACCAAGCATTACAGATTTTTACGGAACATTACTTTAAAGGGCCTGGGCTGGATCAGCTGCCGGAGCGACTGCAGCCCAGTGTTTTTGATATGTTTGTCAATGCGGGCAATAACGCTGTGACGTTGCTGCAAAGGCTTTTGAACCAGATGCGCATTGCTGTGACGGTTGACGGGGTTTTGGGGCCCAAAACACTGGCGGCTGCAGCCCATGCGATGGCGGCAGCGCCCGATCATTTTGTCGATGCATATGGGATCGCACGGCGTAATTATTATTACGCATTGGCTGATAGCAGAAGCGCTAGCCGTAAATATGCCCGTAGACGTGATGGCGGCAAGGGCGGCTGGATTACCCGCGCTGAAACCTTCATCGCGTCTCGCTATCATTTGACAGATCACGCACATCAGCAAAGGACCGCATCATGGGGTTAATCACGCAGGTCATGTCCGCGATTTTCGGGGATGGGCGCAATGTCGTCATTGAAACCGTCGAAGCGTTTCGCGAGAATGCGGAAAATGGGGCGGTGCGCGATGCGGATGCGAAATCCGCCGCATTGGCGCAGTTTGCAGCTGAATTTGCGCGCCCGCGTCAGGGGTGGTTTGACCGTTTTATTGATGGCGTAAACCGATTGCCGCGCCCGATGTTGGCGCTAGGCACCATCGGTTTGTTCTGAATAGCGATGATTGATCCAGTGTGGTTCGCCGCGCGAATGAGTGGTTTGGCGCAAGTGCCAGAGCCCCTTTGGTGGTTGATGGGCGCGATTGTGAGTTTCTATTTCGGCGCAAGGCATCAGGTGAAAGGGCAGGAGTTTCAACGCTCTATTGCTGTTGCAGCCGCTGCGACGGCCGGGCCTGCACAGCCTCAAATTGATGTTTCCAACAACGCGGCACTTGCAGAATGGCAGGCCCAACGTGGATGAGGCAGAGGTCGAGCGGCGATTCAGCGCCTTGGAAACCCGCAATGCGGTGGATGATGTGCACCGGAGCAACGTTGGCGACAGGCTGGGTGCGATTGAGGAAACCCTCCGTTGGCTTGTCAGGCTGATCATTGGTGGGTTGCTCATGGCGGCCCTGACGTATGCCGTGCAAGGCGGTTTGATGGTCGGTTAATGCGACGAAATGCGCGTCGTCATGCGTTTGCTTTGAAGCGCTGATCGGCTATCTATTTTGCATGTTAAATGAACTTGCACATTTCGCGCTGATTCTGGCGTTTGGGGTGGCACTGATCCAGATGGTCGTGCCTATGATCGGGGCTGCGACGAACCGTCGGAACTGGATGGCGATTGCCGAACCTGCCGCCACGAGCCAAGTCATATTGGTCGGGTTTTCATTCGCCGTTTTGATGTGGGCGTTTGTTCAATCTGATTTCTCGCTGTCGTTGGTTTACCAAAACTCGCATACGGCCAAGCCTTTGATTTATAAGATCAGTGGCGTATGGGGGAACCATGAAGGGTCGATGTTGCTTTGGCTGTTGATCCTCACCGTTTTCGGCGCGTCGGCCGCGTGGTTTGGTGGCGGGTTGCCGGAAAAACTACGTGCACGTGTTCTGTCGGTGCAGGCGGCGATTTCGGTGGCTTTCTATTTATTCATCCTGCTGACATCTAACCCGTTTGCGCGTTTGGCTGTGCCGCCGTTGAACGGATTGGATTTGAACCCATTACTGCAAGACCCCGGTTTGGCGTTTCATCCGCCGTTTCTGTACCTTGGTTACGTGGGTCTAAGCATGTCATTTTCCTTTGCGGTTGCAGCCCTGATTGAAGGGCGCGTGGATGCCGCATGGGCGCGCTGGGTGCGCCCTTGGACCTTGGCCGCTTGGATGTTCCTGACTGTGGGCATCGCGCTTGGGTCTTGGTGGGCCTACTACGAATTGGGTTGGGGTGGTTTCTGGTTTTGGGATCCGGTGGAAAACGCATCGTTTATGCCATGGCTAATCGCCGCGGCCCTGTTGCATTCGGCCATCGTTGTTGAAAAGCGCGAGGCGCTCAAAAGCTGGACAATTTTGCTCGCGATTCTGGCATTCGGGTTTTCGTTGTTGGGCACGTTCATCGTGCGGTCTGGCCTACTGACGTCAGTGCACGCCTTCGCGAATGACCCCGAACGTGGCGTCTTCATCTTGATTATTCTTGGCGTGTTCACAGGGGGCGCCCTGACGCTGTTCGCCGCAAGGGCAGGGCAAATGGAAGCCAAAGGTGTGTTTGGCCCCGTCAGCCGCGAAAGCGGATTGATTTTGAACAATATTCTGTTGTCAGTCAGCGCCTTTGTCGTGTTTGTCGGCACAATCTGGCCGTTGATTGCGGAAATGGCGTTTGGGCGGACGTTGTCGGTTGGCCCACCGTTTTTCGACGCAGCGTTTACGCCATTTATGGTGGTGTTGGCGCTGGCATTACCGCTTGGGTCGATGCTGTCATGGAAGCGGGCAACACTGTCCAAGACATGGGCCAAAATGTGGCCGTTTGCTGTGCTTGCCGTTGCCATTGGCGCATTGGTCTATGCGATGCAGTCTGGGCGTTCTGCGTTAGGGCCGGTGGGTGTCGCGCTTGGCGTTTGGACGGTTGCGGGTGCCGTTATTGACCTGTTCAGCCGCACAGGGCGCGGCGGTTTGCGCGCGCGTCTGGGGCGGCTTGTCCGGCTGCCAGGTGCGGATTGGGGCAAGGCCACGGCCCATATTGGGATGGGTATTACGATTTTTGGCGTGGCCGCGATTACGGCATGGCAACAAGAAGATATCCGCATTGCGCAATTGGGCGAGCCCTATGACGTTGGCGGTTATCAATTCACCTTGGATGACGTTTCGCAGATACAAGGGCCGAATTACCTAAGCACAATTGGCACAGTGACGGTCCGCAACGAAGGCCGCACCATTGCAACGATGTTGCCTGAAAAACGGTTCTATCCCATTGCGCAAATGCCCACGACCGAAGCAGCCATTCGCAATGGCATTTTGCGTGATATCTACGTTGTGATCGGGGATGCGCAGACAGGCGGCGGGCAAACAGTGCGGGTCTACATCAAACCCTTTGCCAATTGGATATGGGGCGGCGCGATGCTGATGGCATTGGGTGGCCTGTTGTCGCTTGGTGACCGGCGTCTTCGGATTGCTGCAGGTGCCGCGAAGCGGACAAAAGTGGTCACGACATGATCCGTCTTCTTTGCCTTTTGGTCGTCTTGTGCGACCCTGTTTGGGCGGTGGAGCCGGACGAAATGTTGGCAGATCCCGCGCTTGAAGCGCGCGCACGGTCGCTTTCCACCGAACTACGCTGTCCCGTTTGTCAAAATGAAAGCATCGACGAATCTAACGCGAGCTTGGCCAAGGATTTGCGGATCATCCTGCGTGAACGGCTTGTGGCTGGTGAAAGTGATGCGCAGGCCGTGGATTATTTGGTATCCCGTTACGGCGAATTTATCTTGCTAAAGCCGGATGTTAAGGGTGCGAATTGGTTTTTGTGGGCTGCGGCCCCGATCATGTTTCTGATGGCATTGTTTGTGGCATGGGGCGTGATCCGCCGAAAACCGGTGACAGCTGAAACGGGGCTGACAGATGACGAGCGCGCCCGTTTAGATGAAATCCTAAAAAACTGACGCACCGTTTCGGTTTCCCCCGATTGCTGCACGCCTATGTTGGTCGCAAATGATTTGGGGGACGACATGGATTATCAAGCGATCACATTGGACATCACGGATGATGTGGCGGTTATCACGCTGAACCGGCCTGACGTGATGAATGCGCTCAACAGCCAAATGCGCATCGAAATCACTCATGCCGTGCTACACGCCCAAGATCGTGCAAGGGTTATTGTGCTGACGGGTGCAGGACGGTCATTTTGTTCGGGGCAAGACCTGACGGATGGCGGTGCCGCGATGATCGACGATATGGAGGGCACGTTGAACAACGAATATGTCCCCATGCTCAAGGCGATTTTCGACTGTAAAGTGCCCACGATTAGCGCCGTTAATGGGCCAGCGGCGGGCGCAGGTGCGAACTTGGCGCTAGCAGCAGACGTCGTGATTGCGTCGCATGATGCGTTTTTCTTGCAAGCCTTTACGCGGATCGGGTTGATCCCTGATGCGGGCGGGACTTATTGGTTGCCACGTCAAATTGGGGCCGCACGCGCCATGGGGGCGGCATTGTTTGCCGATAAAGTCAGCGCCGCTCAGGCCGTGGAGTGGGGCATGATTTACGAGGCCAAACCCGCCGACGCATTCGACGCCCATTGGCGCGCGCGGGCGGCACATCTGGCAAGTGGTCCGACAGCAACCTATGCACAGGTCAAAACAGCGATCCGTGGATCGTTCGACAATACGCTCGACGAACAATTGGCGCTCGAGGCGAAGCTACAGGGCGTTTGCGGCAAATCTCATGACTTCAACGAAGGGGTCATGGCATTCCTCGAAAAACGCCCTGCAAAGTTCGAGGGACGCTAAGCAAGCGCCGCAATTAACGCCTTGGCTGTCGCGGTCGGGGCGCGTTCGATCCGGCGGTAAATGCGTCCGTCTTTGGTCCGGGTCATCAGCTTGTGATCAATCATGGACCGGCGCAAAAGCGGGTGGTCGCCAAAACTGTTTCCCGCCTTCAAAACCTCATTTACATCTTTTTCGGATAGGTCGGAATTGGCGGGCAGGCGGGCCCAGAACACCCACAGGCACAGCCCTTGGGTCGTGGTTTGTTTGGGCCAACGAATCATGATCCCTTCAGAAAATGCGCGTAGTGCCTTTTGGAGCTGCGGGTCTGTCGGTGCGGGCTTGGCTGCTTTTAAGTGTTGGTGGTTCGCATACCCGGCTGCCTTGGCAATCGCTGATAGAAATGCGGCGTGGCCGGGCATCGTGTCGCGGCCTAATAGGTCGGCGCGCAGGGCTTTTGCAAATGTAGAAAGATCGGGATTCGTCAAAGATGTGACATCGCGTGTCATGGTGATACCTTTCATAGCCAGCCCCAATCGGGGAAGATGGTCGCCGTTATCCGTTGGCTGAAAATATCAACAACGTTTGTTTGCCATGACAGGTTTAGCGTGACCCCTTGCGGGTCTGGCGACGCCTCGGTGAACTGCGGACCGTATGCCGATTAAAGCCAATCAGGCAGGGCGAGGCAAGGCGAAATAGATGCTGTCTGACCAGACACCATTGATGCAATATGTGTTCTCTGCTGTGCCCGTCTCGACAAATCCTAAGCTTTTCAAGCAGTTCACAGAGGCTGTGTTCAAAGGGTCGGCATCAGCGGTCAATTGCGGAACATCCGTGTTTTCAAATAGGTTGGGGATGATCGCCCCCATCGCTTCTTTGATGATACCGCGGCGCCAATAGTCGGGGTGCAAGATGAACCCCACTTCGTCACCGTGGTGCATTCCGGCATTGCCTATCATATGACCATCCATTTCTATCGCGAAATAGACAAGCTGTTTGGCGGCACTTGCAACCATGCGGTCAAGGTTGCCCTGCGTTTCAGCGTGGTTTTGATGCGGGGGCGTTGACCAATATTTCATCGCGGCAGGCGCGCTGTAAATTGCGAACATATCTGCCAGATCACTTTGGTTGGCGGCCCGTAAAATTAGTCGTTTCGTACGAAGCATTGGGTTCCTAAGAAAAAGGGCCGCCAATTGGCGACCCTCAATTGATTTAGCGTTTCGCGATGTCCGTATAATCGCGGGCTGTTTCGCCAAGGTAAAGCTGACGAGGACGACCGATTTTCAGGTTCGGATCGTTCAATTGTTCTTCCCACTGGGAAATCCAACCAACGGTGCGGGCCATTGCAAAGATCGGCGTGAACATGGATGTCGGGAAACCCATCGCTTCTAGAATGATGCCGGAATAAAAATCGACGTTCGGGAACAGCTTTTTCTCCGCGAAATACGGATCGGCCAGCGCTTGTTTTTCAAGCTCCATCGCGACCTGCAAAATCGGGTTGTCTTCGACGCCGAGCAGTTCGAGAACTTCATCAGCAGATTTTTTCATCACTGTCGCGCGCGGATCGAAGTTTTTGTAAACGCGGTGGCCAAAGCCCATCAGGCGATAGCTGTCGTTTTTGTCCTTCGCGCGGGCGATGAATTCAGGGATGCGGTCAACAGTGCCGATCTCTTTGAGCATCTCGAGACATGCTTGGTTCGCGCCGCCGTGGGCAGGGCCCCAAAGGCAAGCGATACCAGCCGCAATACATGCAAACGGGTTCGCGCCGGAAGATGATGCCAAACGCACAGTGGACGTCGACGCATTCTGTTCATGATCCGCGTGCAATGTAAAAATACGGTCCATGGCGCGGGCCAGAACAGGATCAACCTTATAGTCTTCCGCAGGCACGGAGAAACACATGTTCAAGAAGTTGGACGCATAATCCAGATCGTTGCGCGGATAAACGAATGGCTGACCGATGGAGTATTTATACGCCATCGCCGCAATCGTCGGCATCTTCGCGATCAGGCGAATGGACGCAACTTCACGCTGCTTTTCGTCGCTTGGGTCGGTGCTGTCATGGTAAAATGCGGACATTGCGCCGACAACGCCAACCATTGTCGCCATCGGGTGCGCATCGCGGCGGAAACCACGGAAGAAGTTGTGCATTTGCTCGTGAATCATCGTGTGACGTGTCACGAGGTTTTCGAATTTTTCCAACTGCGCAGCGCTTGGCAGATCACCGTAAAGCAGGGCGTAACAGACTTCCAAATAGTGGGAATTCTCGGCCAGCTGATCGATCGGATAACCGCGGTGCAACAGCTCGCCTTTGTCACCGTCGATGAATGTGATCGTGCTGTCACAGGCCGCTGTGGAGGTGAAACCTGGATCATAAGTAAATACGCCAGCCTGTGCGTAAAGCTTGCGAATATCGATCACATCAGGGCCACTTGTTGGCGAATGCATCGGCAGGTCGTATGACTGACCATCAATCGTCAGTGTTGCGGTTTTTTGCGTTTCAGCCATGTGTTCATTCCCCAAAATATTGCGGCGGACCAGATCGGTCGCCAGCATTCATTCATTGCGCCTGAAATCTCGTTAACGTGGAATCGTAACGATTTAGTTTCAGTCGGTGCATTCTGCCAAACGCGCAATTGTTTCATCGCGCCCAAGGACCAGCATCATATCAAAAACGCTCGGAGAGGGGGCGCGACCTGCGAGTGCTGCCCGAAGCGGCGCTGCAAGCTTACCCAATTTCGTCTCGTGCCTTTCGGCGAGATCAGAAACAACACCCTCCAAGGCGTCTCGGGACCAGCTAACAGTTTGCAACTGCGGCGTCAATTCCGACAGTATACCACGGGATACATTATCCAGAGCGCTAAGTGATTTTTCGTCACGTTCCAATGGTCGTTCAACCATTGCAAAATGCGCTTTTTCAATGAGTTGCGGGAATGTCTTTGCGCGTTCTTTCAGGCAATACATACCCCGCGAAATTTTGTCATTTTGCGCATCTGTCAGCGCAACAGTGTCCGTTGCCGCGAGGTAAGCTTGCAGCTCATGCAGCAGCGCAGCATCGTCAGCGACTGCAATATGCTGTCCACAAATGCTTTCCAGCTTTTTGGTGTCGAACCGCGCAGGCGATTTGCCGATGCCATCCAGGTCGAACCATTCCCGCGCTTGGGCGTCGGTGAAAAACTCGTCATCCCCATGGCTCCAACCAAGGCGCGCGAGATAGTTGCGCATGCCCGCAGCGGGATAGCCCATCGCCTGATATTCAGCCGTACCAGTCGCGCCATGGCGTTTCGACAGTTTTTTCCCATCTGGCCCAAAAATAAGTGGTATATGGGCCAATACGGGTTTGTCCCACCCCATGGCATCGTAAATCACGTTCTGGCGGAACGCATTGGCAAGATGATCATCGCCGCGCACCACATGTGTCACGCCCATATCATGGTCGTCGACAACAACGGCGAGCATGTAAACGGGCGACCCATCGGACCGCAACAGCACCATGTCGTCAAGCTGGTCATTGGACCATGTCACATCGCCTTGCACCTCGTCATGCAAGGTGGTCGACCCATCACGCGGGGCCTTCATGCGGACGACAAATGGCAAATCAGGGTGATCTGCCTCTGCCACATCGCGCCAAGGTGACCGGTAGAGGGTCGATGTCTTATTGGCGCGCGCGTCTTCGCGGAATGCTTCGATCTCTTCTTGGGTCGCGAAACATTTGAACGCGTGTCCATTGGCCAACATTTCGTGCGCAACCGCCGCATGACGGGCCGCATTCGCATGCTGGCTTGTGGGTTCGCCATCCCAATCAAGGCCAAGCCACGTCAGCCCGTCAAGGATCGCTTGGGTATTCTCGGGCGTCGAACGCGTGCGATCCGTATCTTCGATGCGCAGCAAGAACTTGCCACCACGTCCGCGCGCGTAAAGCCAGTTGAACAGCGCCGTGCGCGCACCACCAATGTGCAAAGCACCAGTCGGGGATGGGGCAAAACGGGTAACGACAGGTTTCTGTGACATGGGACGGACCTTTGGTTCTTGGTGGCGTTAACCGAAAATTCACCAAGGTTGATGAATAGTGACGGCTTATGTGGGGGAGATACTAAGCGCGGGGGCAAGAGACAAGTGCGCGCCTATGATTGGTTAGTTACGTGCGCATTGGCGCAGCGTGGGCATTTGTTCCCTTGGGTGCCAGTATGCCTTGGGACTGGGATCGGTTTCTATTTCATGCTGCGGGTTGAACCCACGTTTGTACCGATGGTGCTGCTGGGGCTTGGCATGTCAGTTGTTTGGGTAATCTCGCGATTTGCGCCCACGGCATTTGCGCCATTCCTGCTTGGATTTGTGCTGATCGGCGCAGGCGCGGGGCTGGCGAAATGGCGGGTCGAAGACCTGCGCGCACCTGTCCTGACGTTCCGCTACTACGGTCCAATCCAAGGGCGCATTGTGAACATCGACAGATCCAGCAGCGACGCGGTGCGGCTGACACTTGATCGGGTGGTGCTAAATCGCATGGCTCCCGACCGAACACCTGTCAAAGTCCGCGTATCTGTACATGGCGAAGGCCAGCCTGCGACCTTTAGGTCAGGCGATGTGATCATGACAACCGGGCACCTTTCACCGCCCTCTGGCCCCGCAGAACCGGGCGGATTTGATTTCCAGCGGCATGCTTGGTTCTTGCAAATTGGCGCGGTGGGCTACACGCGTAACCCCGTTGTCCGCTTGGCTGCTGCGGGGCGTGGCGACGGCATACGCTTGTTCATTTTCAAAACCCGTATGGCGATTTCTACGGCCGTGCGTCGCGATATTGATGGCGAGGCCGGGGCATTTGCCGCAGCGATCATGACCGGTGATAGGTCCGCCATGTCTCAGGACACATTGGCGCAATTACGTGCCACGAATCTTGCGCATTTGCTGGCGATTTCGGGGCTGCATATGGGGTTGCTGACCGGGTTTGTGTTCATGCTGATCAGGATGGGACTGGCGGCTATCCCGTGGATAGCGCTTCGGTATCCAACCAAGAAGATTGCCGCCGTCGTCGCAATGGTTGTCGGGGCTGGTTATTTGGCCTTGTCAGGTGGGAATGTTGCGACACAACGGGCCTATATCATGGTCGTTGTCATGCTTTGCGCGGTGCTATTGGACCGACGAGCGCTCACATTGCGCGCCGTGGCAATGGCCGCGACAGTGGTTTTGGTGTTGCGTCCAGAAGCGCTAATCGGCGCTGGTTTCCAAATGTCATTCGCGGCGACAACGGCGCTGGTGTTGGTTTTCGGCGGGCTGCGGCATGTGGATTTGTCGCGTTTGCCCAAATGGACGCAGCCGATTCTATCCGTTGTTGTGTCATCGGGGGTGGCTGGGCTGGCAACGGCCCCCTTTGCAGCCATCCATTTCAATCAAATCGCTCATTTCGGGTTGCTCGCCAATGTGTTGAGCGTGCCATTGATGGGAGCCGTCGTGATGCCCGCGGCGGTTCTGGCTGCGTGCCTTGCGCCATTTGGTATGTGGTCCGTAGGTCTGTGGTTTGTCGAAAAGGGTTTGCAATGGGTGCTATTCATCGCGGGTGAAGTCAGCGCGATCGAAGGCGGCGTGGGCCATGTTATTGCCCCGACGCCGCTGGTTTTGCCGGTTCTTTCCCTCGGTCTGCTGGTTTTCGCCTTGTGGCAAGGGCGAGCGCGGTTAACTGGCTTGGTTGCGGTCAGTGTTGGGTTATGGATGTGGTCCGTCACCGTGCGCCCGGCGGTCTTGGTTGCAGATAACGGCGCATTGATCGGTGTTCTAAGTGCTGAAGGGCGCGCATTGTCGAATGCCAAAGGCAGCGGCTTTGTCGCGGGCATTTGGCTGGAAAACGACGGAACACCCTTGCCACAAGCCGAGGCTGCACGTTTCGACGGGTTTACACGTGACGGTAGGCGCGCGCGTTTCGAACTTGGGGCTGTTAAGGTGATCGCTATCAGTGGCAAGACCGCATTGGCCGAACTGCAAGACTGTGGTGGGGCCGATGTCTTAATCAGCAATCAAACTGTGAATGAAAACCTGCCCTGTAACGTGATCGACATCGCGTCACTGCGCAGAACGGGTGCGCTCGCCTTTGATCTTTCCGACACTGGGGAATTGATCATCACGACAGCACGTGAGATTTCGGGTCAACGACCGTGGGCGCCGCAGATGCCGCGCCCAAAGTCTGATAAAACTCTGCTTGCTCAGGAATAGGTACGGATCAAACCAACGAGCCGTCCTTGCACCTTCACCTGATCGTCGCGGTAAACTTGCGTGGTCAGTGAGGCATTGGCAGGTTCGAGCGCAATTGTCGCCCCAGATTGGCGAAATCGTTTCAGCGTTGCTTCTTGATCTTCGACCAACGCCACCACGATATCACCGTTATTGGCGTTCTTGGTTTCACGGATCACGACGACATCACCATCATTGATCCCCGCCTCGATCATGGAATCGCCGCGTACTTCCAGCGCGTAATGCTCACCTTGGCCCAACATGGAATGGGGCACCGCGATGTTGCGGGATACTTCTGAAATGGCCGCAATCGGTGTACCGGCCGCAATCCGACCCATCACAGGCAGCTCCATCGCGGCACTTTCCACAGGCATGGCTGCAGGCGGTGTCGCATCCGGGCGGTCACCTTCGATCACGCGCGGGGTAAAACCGGTCTTGGCTTGCATACTGTCTGGCAGTTTCACGATTTCCAACGCACGGGCACGGTGGGCTAAGCGACGGATAAACCCACGTTCTTCAAGCGCAGTAATCAAACGGTGAATGCCGGATTTGGACCTCAGGTCCAACGCCTCTTTCATTTCGTCAAACGACGGGGATACGCCGTCACGCTGCACACGTTTATGGATAAACTCCAAAAGGTCGAGTTGCTTTTTCGTTAACATTATCTGCTCCTGTCGGTCTGACACGTTTTGCGTATGTTCTACACATGTTCTTGCTTTGTGTCAACGGGTCGCTCAGAGGTCGATAATCTCCAAAAGGTCGTCAGGCAGACGGGTGTCGTCATGCGGCGGGCGCACCACAAGGCAGTTGGCATCGGCCAGCACAGTTAGCAGGGCGCTGTCCTGACGGTCGAAAACATAGACGCCGTCGTCATCTACGCGTCCGCGCATGTAATGTTCCCGCGGCCCATTCGGGGGTAGAGTGTTCAACAGTTTCGCCTTACGGCGCGGCGCAGGCGCGGCATTCAGGCCAAGCATTTTACGTATCACAGGCAACACGAAGATATGCCCGCAAACCATCGCAGACACAGGGTTTCCAGGCAGTCCAATCATGGCGGCAGTGCTAATTTTGCCAGCCATCAACGGTTTACCCGGACGCATCGCGATTTTGTAAAACGACCGGTCCATGCCCTGATCCATGGCGACCTGTCCAACCAAATCGTGGTCGCCAACAGACGCCCCGCCGATGGTGATTATCAGGTCGGCATCTGCCGCCAGTGAAAACGTCAATTCCAATGCTGGCACGTTATCACGCGCGATGGGCAGCAAACGCACGTCCGCGCCATTTTGTTCTAGTAACGCGGCAAGGCCATAGCTGTTTGAGGCGATGATTTGGGCGTCGTTTGGGGCCTCTCCGGGTTGAACCAACTCGTCGCCAGTCGCAATGATGGCGACGGTGGGTTTGCGGGTGACGGGCACGGTCGGGATGTTCATCGCGGCGAGTAATGCGACATCGGACGCGGATAAGACGCGGGGGGCTGCAATCGCCGTCCCTGTGGTAAAGTCCGCGCCGGATGGGCGAATATAGGGCCCCGCGTCGAGGTTCGTGCCAAGGGTGATCACGTCGCCATTGCGGGTGACGTCCTCTTGTATGATGACGCGGTTAAGACCAGCAGGCACAGGCGCGCCGGTGAAGATGCGAACGGCATGACCGGATGCGACGGGGCCCTGATAGGGATGACCTGCGGCGGCTTCGCCTACGATTTGGAACGTCGCACCTTCGGCGACTTCGTCGGCGATGACTGCATAACCGTCCATGGCAGAGGCAGGGAACGGCGGTTGGTCACGTTTGGCGGCGACAGGTGCAGCCAACACACGCCCTGCAGCAGCGCGCAGTGGCACTTGCTCGACAGATTGTTGGCTGACGAGATCGAAGAGGTGTGACAGGGCTTCATTGGTTGAGATCATGTTATATCCGGTTTTGTTTTTGGTATTCCCAGTCGGTGAAATACTTTTCAGTTGGTACCAAGATCTATCCTCTATGACCGGCCCGAAATGCTCATGTTTTTTCAAACCGACCGGATTTGCCGCCGTCTTTTAGGGTTACACGGATGCCGCCGATTTCCATGTCTTTTTGCACGGCTTTGACCATGTCGTGCACGGTGAGCGCGGCGGTGGAGACAGCTGTGAGCGCTTCCATTTCTACGCCTGTTTGGCCGGTTGTTTTCACTGTCGCACTAATGCGCACACCAGGTAGGGCGGGGTCAGGGGTCAGGTCCACCGTGACCTTGGTGATGGGCAGCGGGTGGCAAAGCGGGATCAGATCCGCTGTCTTTTTCGCACCCATAATGCCCGCCAAACGGGCGATGCCGAGCACGTCACCTTTGGCAGCGCGCCCTTCTGTCACCAACGCCAAAGTGGCAGGGGTCATGGTGATGAAGCCTTCTGCAACGGCAATTCGGTCGGTCACAGCCTTGTCGGACACATCGACCATATGGGCCTGACCCGCGGCATCAAAATGCGACAGCTTATCGCCCATTACATGCCGCCAGCGGTAAACGGGTTTGCCAAAAGCGTGCGCGTGGCGGCGGCCACATCATCTTGGCGCATCAGACTTTCGCCGATCAAGAACGTGCGCGCGCCATAACGGGCCATATCAGCCAGCTCGTCAGGGCCGGACAGCCCGCTTTCACAGACGATTAAACGATCCGCCGGAACCATTTTGGACAGGGTGCGCGTGGTGTCCAGCGTCGTCTCGAAGGTTTTCAAATTCCGGTTGTTGATGCCCATCAATGGAGATTTTAGGTCGCAAGCGCGTTCCAATTCCGGTGCATCATGGACCTCTAACAACACATCCATGCCCCAGCCGAATGCGGCGTCTTCTAGTTCCGCCGCTTGGGCGTCTGACACCGATGCCATGATGATCAAAATGCAATCAGCTCCCAAGGCACGGGCTTCGGCGACTTGATAGGTGTCATACATGAAATCTTTGCGCAGGGCGGGGAGATCAACCGCGCCACGTGCGGCAACCAGATAGCTGTCGTCGCCTTGGAATGACGGGCCGTCGGTGAGCACGGACAGGCACGTCGCCCCACCTTCGGCATAAGCCACGGCATGGGCGGCTGGGTCGAAATCGGCGCGGATCAGGCCCTTGGATGGGCTGGCCTTTTTGACCTCTGCGATCAGGCCGTATCCGGTTTTGGATGCCTCTTGCAGGCGGGCGGCAAAACCACGGGTTGGGCTGGCTGCATTGGCGCGGGCTTCGACCTCTGCGATTGGCACGGATGCCTTACATGCGGCCACATGTTCCAGCTTATAGGCTTTGATTTTATCGAGAACGTTCATGATGTGCCTTGTGTAATCTGGACCAGTTTGTCGAGCTTTGCTTGCGCAGCCCCGCTATCAATGCTTTCGCGTGCAAGTTCAACGCCTTCGGGCAGGGTGTTCACCTTATCTGCGACGATAAGAGCTGCCGCAGCGTTCAAAAGAACGGCATCACGGTATGCACCGGTTTCGCCTGCCAACAGCGCGCGCAGTGCCACTGCGTTATCTTCTGGTGTGCCACCAAGGATATCTTTGAACGGATGCACTGGAAGGCCAGCGTCTTCGGGGTGGACCTCGCGGCCCGTGACCTTTCCGTTCTCAAGAACCGCAACCTGGGACGCATCACTGATTGACAATTCGTCTGTGCCATCGCCGCCATGCACGAGCCATGCTTTTTCAGACCCAAGTGCCAGCAGCGTTTCAGCCATTGGGAAGATCAGATCAGGCGCAAATGCCCCCGTCAGCTGGCGCTTTACACCCGCGGGATTGGTCAGTGGACCGAGGATGTTAAAGATCGTTTTGCACCCCAATTCTTGGCGCACTGGCATGACGTGTTTGATCGCGGGGTGATGCATTGGGGCCATCATGAAGCCAACGCCAGCCTCTGCGATCGCGCGTTCCACGACATCGGCTTCGACCATGACGTTAATGCCCATTGCAGTCTGCACATCCGCAGTGCCAGAATTCGAGGATAATTTGCGATTGCCATGTTTAGCCACGGTCACGCCACAGCCTGCCACCACAAATATCGCGCCCGTAGAGATATTGAGCGTATGTTTACCCGACCCGCCCGTACCCACGATATCAATCGCATCAGCGGGGGCTTTTACAGGCACGCATTTGGACCGCATTACAGCAGCAGCGGCCGCATATTCGGCGACAGATTCGCCACGCGCGCGCATCGCCATCAACAGGCCGCCCATTTGGGCAGGGGTGGCGGTGCCGTTGAAAAACTCCGCAAAGGCCAATTCGGCTTGGGCGCGGGACAACGGCCCTTCGGAGGCCGCATAGATCAGGGGTTTCATCGCGTCGCTCATGCGGGCACCTTTAATGTGTCAGTAAAGTTCTTCAGCATCGCATGGCCATATTCGGACTTAATGCTTTCAGGGTGAAATTGCACGCCATGGATTGGCAGCTCTTTGTGCTGCAATCCCATGATCATACCGTCTTCCAGCTCTGCCGTGATGTCCAGACAATCGGGCAGGGTGGCACGGTCTACGATTAGCGAATGATAGCGGGTCGCCTGAAACGGTGAAGGCAAGCCTGCGAACAGCCCTTTGCCCGTATGATGCATGGTGCCCATTTTGCCGTGAACAATCTCGCCTGCGCGCACGACCTTTCCGCCAAAAGCTTCACCAATGGTTTGATGGCCCAAGCAGACACCGATCAGCGGTGTCTTAGTTTCAGCGGCAGCTGCGGTCAGCGCCAGACAGATACCAGCCTGCGCAGGATCACAGGGGCCGGGCGATAACATGATGCCCGCTGGGTTCATGGCCATGGCCTCTTGCACATCAATGGCGTCATTGCGGCGTACGACAACATCGGCCCCCAATTCCCCCAGATAATGCACCAGATTATAGGTAAAGCTGTCGTAGTTATCGATCAAAAGTAACATGTTTGGCCCAAGTTGTGATTTAGGGGCTACCGATTGCCGGACACCTCGCTCTATATTGGCCCTTAAATGGGACGAGTGGCAAGGCATGGTCAAGGCCATCTCGACGCACAACGCAAAAGCATGGGGGCATTTGGCGTGTTAAAGGGATTATTAAGCGGCGGATTGTTGGGTGTGGTTGTCGGTGGCACCGGTTTGACGGTGGCATCGCTTGTGACAGACCAGCCCGCAGGAAACGCGCCACCGGAAACACCACAGGTTTCCGCGCCAGCAACATCTGCAAGTGAGGACCAGACTCCTGTATTGCAATTGGATCCGGATGTCGCCCCAACCATGACCGCGCCCGATGTGGAAACCACAAGCGGATTAGAAATCGTCAATGACCTTGGCGAATCCCCCGAAACGCCAACGCCTGTGATTGCCGATACGGCCTCTGCCGCTGTGCCAGAAACATCCGAGGTATCAGATGAGTTGACCGCACCTGCCGAAGGTGCCGATTTGCCCGATGATCCTGCGCTTGAAGAGCCAGTTTTGCCCAACCCGCAATCCATCGCGCCGCAAGTGCCTGTGACCGAACAAGACGTCGATGTGTCGACAGCCCCAGCAGCCTTACCCGAACCTATCGTGGTCGCGGTGCCAGAACCTGTGGAAGAGGCTGTCACCTTGGACATTCCCGTACCGCAGCCAGCCCCCGTAGAACCCGCCGCAATCATCGTCGATGATCCGGAACCAGAAGCACCTGTGGCGACGGTGATTGAAGATGCACCTGTCATTGCCGCCCCAACAGGGCTGCCAGCGGGTGATGCATCTGTGGGACGGATTCGGTTAGGATCGGACGAACCTGAAACTGCGTCAACGTCGACCGGTTCGGCGCTTGAAACCTATGGCACTGCCTTTGACCAGCCGGACGGCAAACCTTTGATGGGTGTCATCTTAATGGATGATGGGAACATGAATGGCGGCAGTGCAGCCGTTGCATCCTTGCCATTCCCCGTGACAGTCGTGCTCGATCCGGCCGCGGAAGGGGCCAGCGACAGGCTGGCGGCTTACCGCGCAGCTGGGATTGAAGTCGGCGTTCAATCGCAACTGCCAGATGGGGCGACGCCGGTGGACTTCGAAGTCGCGCTCGAAGCCACGTTCAAAGCGCTGCCTGAAACAGTGCTATTATTGGATGCGGGCGACGGCGGGCTGCAAAACGATCGCGCTGTGACCGCGCAAGCCATGGACCGGTTGGCCCAAGACGGGCGCGGTTTGGTAACCGTGTCCAAAGGTTTGAACATGGCGTTGCGGGCCGCCGAACAGGCCGAAGTCCCAGCGCGCATTATTTTCCGCGATCTTGATGCAAACGGACAAGACGCCCGTGTGATCCGTCGTTTCCTGGATCAAGCAGCGTTCCGTGCACGACAAAATAGCGGCGTATTGTTATTGGCGCGTGTACGTCCAGATACGATCAGCGCGCTGGTGCTTTGGGGCACTGCGAACCGGGCAGGACAGGTGGCACTTGCGCCAGCCTCTGCGATCTTACTGGGACAAGGCGAATAAGACGCGGGTCAGCGCGGCAGCGTAGGATGGGTTTTAACCCATCCTAATTGCCAGATGATCGAAACATGGATGCGTCCGCTGCGGCCTTGCGGATCGCGTTGGATTTATGCACGGTTTCTTGATACTCGGCCTCTGGATCGCTGTCATAGACAACGCCGCCTCCCGCTTGAATATAAAGCTTTTCATCCTGCAAAACGGCCGTGCGCAGGGCGATACACATATCCATATCACCATTGGCGCTGAAATACCCGCAACCACCGCCGTAAACACCGCGCTTTTCAGGTTCCAGCTCGTCGATGATTTCCATCGCGCGGACCTTTGGCGCGCCGGACACAGTGCCCGCAGGCATGCCCGCAAAGAAAGCGGACAGGCTGTCTTGATCTTCGGCCAACTCGCCCACGACGTTGGACACGATATGCATCACGTGGGAATAGCGTTCCACAATGAACTGATCAGTCGGTTTCACGGTCCCAATTTTTGACACTTTGCCCGTGTCATTACGACCAAGATCAAGCAGCATCAAATGCTCTGCTAGCTCTTTCTTATCGGCCATCAGGTCCAATTCGTTGGCCTTATCTTCTTCGGGGGTAGCTCCACGCGGGCGGGTGCCAGCGATCGGACGAATTGTAACTTGCGTGCCTTTGACCTGCACAAGGATCTCTGGGCTGGCACCCACGATCTGATAGCCACCAAAGTTGAAATAGAACATATAAGGCGATGGGTTTGTGCGGCGCAGCGACCGATAGAGCGAAAACGGAGGTTCGCGAAATTCTTGGGTCCAGCGTTGGGCGGGCACCACTTGGAAAATATCACCCGCGCGGATGTAGTCCTTGGCCTTTTCCACTGCATCCAAATACCCTTGATGGGTGAAATTGGATACCGGCGCTGCTGGTTCTTGCACGTCTGCCAACGCGCGATGCGCAGGCATGGCGCGGTCAAGCGCACGTTGGGCATCCATCACACGTTCGGCGGCTTGGGCATAGGCTGCTTTTGCCGACAGACCCGCATTCGCCCAAGCAGGCGACACAAGGATAACGTCACCTTTAACGCCATCAAGCACCGCCACAACAGACGGCCGCAGCATCATTGCATCGGGCAGGCCCAGTGGATCAGGGTTGACGTCAGGCAGATGCTCGACAAGACGTATCATGTCGTAGCCAAGATAGCCGAACAGACCAGAGGCCGCGGATGGCAGATCAGCGGGCAGATCAATCCGGCTTTCGGCGATCAGCGCGCGCAATGCCGTGAGCGGGTCTTCGTCGCAAGGGACAAAGCCGTCCTCTTCAAACCGCGCATTGCGGTTCAATCGACTGGTTGTGCCGCGGCATTCCCAAATCAAATCGGGGTTCATTCCCACGATGGAATAGCGCCCGCGCACTTCGCCACCGGTAACGGATTCGAGCATGAACGCGTTTTTACCCGCATCCGCCAGTTTCATCATCAAGGACACAGGTGTGTCTAGATCAGCGGCCAACCGTGCGTAAACCACTTGGTTTTCACCCGCGTCATAGGCGCGGGCGAAACTGTCAAAATCGGGAAGCAATGCCATAGCCTGCGCCTTTTACTGGAAGTTGGCGTTGACCGCATTCACGGCCGCTTGGTTGATCACAACATCAGTCCGGCCCTGCACGGATGCGGCAAAGGCTTCAAAAATGTCTTGGCTAATGCCGGCGGCCGCGTTCTCAGCCGCTGCTTGTTGCTGGGCTGCGGTCTGCTCGTCGGTGAGGTCGGCATCTGTGATGCCATCCAAGCGCACGATGATCGCGTCGGTGCCGTTGTCCAACACGCGCACATCGCCGGTTTCCATGTCAAACACATCAGAAACAAACACAGGCGGCGTGCCCCCCACGAAAGACCGACGTGTCAGCGCGGCCTCTGTTTGGGCAGTCAGGCCAAGCGTTTCAAACCCTGTAAGCGGCAGGATATCTGCGGCCATGGTTTCTGCTTGAGCCAGCACAGCGTCTTGGGTTGCTTGGGTGCGCCAGCCTTCTTCGACCTGATGACGTACATCGGCAAATTCGCGAAGGGCAGGGGCCGTGATACTGTCGAGGCGAAGGGCAAAGACACCGCCGTCTTCCATGTCGACCAATGCGGCAAAGTCACCTTCTTGCACCACGGCAGCTGCATCGCGGAACGATTGATAGGCGGCAATACCGTCTTGGGTGCCTGCGGACCATGCAATGTTGCCAAGCTGCATGTCTGTCTGCTCGGCCAAGTCCTCGACAGTTGCTCCGCCTGCCAAAAGGTCGTTCATGCGGTCCAAGCCGTCTTCGATAATCCGCTTTGCACGGGCCGATGACAGCTCTTCGCGCAGATCGCCAGATGCGTCTTCAAACGACACTTCTGTGGCATTCAGCACAGCGTTCACACGGAAAAGCGCAGGCCCAAGCGATGTGTTGAGCGGGCCAACCACCTCGCTGACCTCTGCGGCAAACACAATTTCGGCAGCAGGACCAAGATCAGCCGCGCTGACATCGCCAAGGTCAACATCGGCGAGGTCCAACCCGCGATCTGCCACAAGCGCTTCGAATGTTACATCATCGCCAAGTGTATCGCGGGCCGCAATTGCGGCATCCTCGTCCACATAAACCAAACGCTCGACCAAGCGACGCTCTGGGCGTTTGTAATCTGCGATGCGCTCTTCATAAAGCTCGCGCAGGGCCTCTTCGTCGATTGTGACCTCGTCTTGGATCATGTCAGGCGTCAACCAAGCATATGAAATCGCGCGCGTTTCTGGGCTTGTGAAGGCGTCTGGATTTTCATAGTAATAGGTTTGCAAATCGGCATCTGCCGGACCAGCCACTGGGGCGGTCAACATATCAGCGGTCACCGTGGCCCATGTAACACTGCGATTTTCGCCAATGTATTGTGCAAGGGCATTGGCATAGGCATCGGGCAGCGGCGTGCCGCCGACAACTGCGCCTTGCAGCAATGTGCGCGAAATCTCGTCGCGAATGCCAGCTTCGAATGTGGTTTCGGTTAGGCCGGATTGCTGCAAAGCAAAACGATATGCCTCGCGGTCGAACTGGCCATCAATGCCACGGAATGACGGGATGCGAAGCACTTCGGTGCGCACGCGATCATCGCCGACGGAAATCCCCAGCTCGGCGGCTTCATTTTCCATCGCGCGCATTGTCACAATCTGCGCCAAAGCGGCTTGATCAAGGCCCATCTGTTGGGCTTGCTGAAACCCGATAGGCGTACCGAACTGTGCGCTGAACGTTTGTATCCGTTCATTCACGGCGCGTTGGTATTGGTTGACTGAAATTGGTTTTTCGCCAACCGTGCCAACGTTACGGATGTTGCCGTTCAGACCGCCCGTGCCAAAGCCTAAAAGCCCCACGACCAGCAGACCCATAATGATCCAAAGAAAATACCGGGGTTTGCCTGTTTTTGCCATGTTTCTTGTGCCTTACCGTTCAATGTGTGGCCCGTGTCGTTGGGCGTCGCAAATGGATAGGGCGCATAGGGGCGAGGTGCAAGTGCCTGCTAGAGGTTTGACAACCTGTTGAACAATGTCCCGACGCCTTTGCGGTCGATATTGGCAAATGCAATGCGTAATTGCGCACGGCCCGCAGGGTTGTCAGCAGGCATAAACATGGTCCCCGGTAGCAAAAGAACGCCCGCATCGCGCACTAGTTGTTGCGCTAATTGGTCGGATGGGGTGTCGAACGGGTGTTTGACATAGGCAAAATAAGCCCCGCAGCCGAGTAAGTTCCATCCCGTGTCTGCAAGTTGGTCGAAACCTTCGTTTATGGCCGCGCGTCGGTCGAGAATTTCGCGCCGCTCGCCCGCGAGCCAGTCGCCAAGGTTCTGCATGCCCCAAAGGGCGGCGCGTTGGCCTAATTGATTGGGGCAAATCGTGACCGTATCAAGAAATTTTTCCGCCTCTGAAAGCCGCGCACGGCTTGCAATCATCGCACCCACACGGTGACCGGTCAGACGGTAAGCCTTTGAAAACGAGTAAAGTTGGATCAGCGTGTCGTCCCAGTCGGGGTCTTGGAACAGATGATGCGGCGCACCGGTGCGACTGTCGAAATCTCGGTAGGTTTCATCAATGATCAACGCGATTTTATGGCTGCGGCAGAGATCAAAGAAGGCTTGGACCACCTCCGCTGGGTATTCAACGCCGCCTGGATTGTTGGGAGTCACCAATGCGATCGCGCGGGTGCGCGGTGTAATCAATGTGGCCGCTGCTTGCGGGTCAGGGATCAACATTGGGCCCGCATCCAGCGGCACGGTTTTGACGCCAGCTATGTCCAGCCACATGCGGTGGTTGAAATAATAGGGCACAGGGATGATGACCTCGTCACCATCGGCACAAAGCGTTGAGATCGCGGCGGCAAAGGCTTGATTACAGCCGGATGTGATTGCGGTTTGGTCAGGCGCGATTTTGCCGCCATATGCCGCGCTCCATTGGCTGGCAACTTCTGCGCGCAGCGGGTCGAGCCCAAGGACCGGACCATATAGATGGGATTCGGCGTCGCTTACGATCATATCAGCCATGGCTTGGCGCATGGCCAGTGGCGGCGGATCAACGGGGGCGGCTTGGCTCACGTTGAGCAGCGGGCGATCTGCGGGGTGGGTAACCCCATCAAGCCAACGGCGGGCTTCCATGACTGGGGGTGAAAACGTATTTGCAGTCCGCGCTTGTGACATGATGTGATCCAAATGGGCGCCTGCGGCGCAAGATATTTTTGGAATTTTGCCTTCGGCGGGGATATTTGACAACCAAAGAGAGTGTTGTCTTGTCTCTTTGGTTTCGAAATATCCCCGCCGGAGGCATGAAGTCTTAATCTTTGCCGCGATATGGTTCGACGTATTGCAGCGCCATGTCCCATGGGAAGAAGATCCACGTATCTTGGGATACGCCGGTGATGAATGTGTCCACCATCGGTTCGCCGTGCGGTTTGGCATAGACAGTCGCAAAATGAGCTTTTGGGTACATTTCGCGGACGACTTCTAGCGTCTTGCCGCTGTCGACAAGATCATCAATGATCAGAATGCCTGTGCCATCGCCCATCATATCCGCATCAGGGTATTTGAGGACTTCGGAGTCGCGACGCTCATCCGCTTTCCCGCCGCTTGAGTGGTAGGATTTGACCGAAATCGTATCGACGGTCCGCACGTCCAATTCACGCGCGATGATCATGGCCGGGGCCATACCGCCGCGGGTAATGGCAACGATGGCTTTCCATGCGCCGTCGTCGGGGCCTTTGCCATCGAGACGCCACGCGAGCGCGCGGCTATCGCGGTGGATTTGGTCCCAAGAGATATGGAACCCTTTTTCGTGGGGCAAGCGGTCTGTCATTGGTTGGTCCTTAGGTCGCTGCGATTTTAACCCCAAGCAGTGCCAGTAGCCCGCCAAAGGTTTTGTCGATGATTGTTTTTTGTGAAAGATAAGCGGTGCGCGTGCGTTCGAGCGAAAACAGGCGGGCCACAAAGCTGTTCCAGATTGTCTCGTTTAAGAAGACGATCAAAAGCACCGCGCCATATACCGAGAGTGGCGTGGCAGGTGGGACAGTGCCGATAAATATGGCCGAGAATAGAACAGCCGGTTTCGGATTGGCCAATTGCGTGAACAGACCAAGACGAAATGCGCTGCTTGCGGTACGTGTTTCGAGGGTGTCACCGTCCGTGAGCAAGGGCACATCGGCGTCGCGCCAAAGGTGATACGCCAACCAGAACAAATAACCCGCGCCGCCAATTTTCAGCGCCCATAACAGAGACGGGGCTGCCGCGAAGACGAGCCCAAGCCCGAAAAGCGCGGCTGCCGCCCAAATCACAGCGCCAGCGCCGATGCCCATCGCCAGAAAAACACCCGTTCGCAGCCCTTCGGTTACCCCAGTCGGCGCAGCCATAATGACAGCGGGTCCGGGGCTAATGGCGGCCAACAGATGCAAAACTGCGACGGCAAAGAAGGCGGCAACTGTCATATGGTCCACTTACACAGTTGAAATGTCAGGCGCGTCGACAGCCTTCATGCCGACAACGTGATAGCCGCTGTCAACGTGATGGGTTTCGCCGGTCACGCCGCTGCTGAGATCGGACAGCAGATAGAGCGCGGATTTGCCCACGTCATCTGTTGTCACCGTGCGGCGCAGTGGTGAGTTCAATTCGTTCCATTTCAGGATATAGCGGAAATCACCGATACCAGACGCCGCAAGTGTTTTGATGGGACCCGCAGAGATCGCGTTCACGCGAATGCCGTCCTTGCCCAAGTCTTCTGCCAGATAGCGCACAGAGGCTTCGAGCGCTGCCTTACATAGGCCCATGACGTTATAATGTGGCATCACGCGTTCTGCGCCATAATATGTGAGCGTTAAGCAAGAGCCTCCCGGGTTCATCATCTTTTCGGCGCGGTTCACCACGGCCGTAAACGAATAAACAGAGATATCCATCGACATCAGGAAGTTTTCGCGACTGGTATCGACATAGCGGCCACGCAATTCGCCTTTGTCGGAAAAGCCGATCGCATGCACGATGAAGTCCAGTTTGCCCCATTTTTCTTCGAGACTGCTGAACAATGCGTCCACGCTGTCCATGTCAGACACGTCACAAGGTAGGACAATGTCAGAGCCAAGCGATTCCGCCAGCGGGCCAACGCGTTTCTTTAACGCCTCACCTTGATAAGAGAACGCAAGCTCTGCGCCCGCATCAGCACATTGCTTTGCAATGCCCCAAGCAATTGATTTGTCGTTGGCGAGCCCCATAATTAAGCCACGCTTACCTTGCATCAAGTTTGACGACATCGGTTCCGTCCTTTGGTTGGTCTGTGTTACTACGGGTTTAGGCGATTGATCCCGTGTCAGCAAGCAATGAGCAGGGCGACACATTTAATAACGATAGGAACCATCATGTCAGCGAAACGCAGCGGTATTTTTGAAGGCGACGACCCATTCGTGATTTGTCAGCGTTGGTTGGCAGAGGCAGAGGTGGCCGAGCTGAATGATCCCAACGCCATTGCACTGTCCACTGTCGATGCTGATGGCATGCCAAATGTGCGAATGGTTTTGCTGAAGGAAATTGAGGCAGACGCGTTCGTTTTCTACACCAATTACGACAGTGCGAAGGGACAAGAAATTGCCCACAGCGGCAAGGCTGCATTTGTGATGCATTGGAAGTCACTGCGTCGCCAAATTCGGGTCCGCGGAGATGTTACCAAAGAGGATGGGCCGCAAGCCGATGCCTATTTTGAGTCGCGCTCACTGCAAAGCCGGATCGGAGCATGGGCCTCTGCACAATCACAACCACTCCAAAGTCGTGCCGCACTTATGGCGGAGGTTGCAAAGCAAGGTATCGCTCAGGGTGTAAATCCATCTCGACCTGCAAACTGGGGTGGATTTCGGATTATTCCTGCGCAAATTGAATTTTGGGCTGATGGCGAGTTTCGCTTGCACGATCGCTTTATTTGGCAACGAAATTCACCAGTTTCTGATTGGAAAGTAGCAAGATACTGCCCGTAAATTTCACGCTTCGTGAAATGGAAGGCTTGATATTGAGGCGTTTTTCTGGTGGATGTTATAGCGAATACCTAATGAGAGTGCAGGGGCGCGAAGCGACACCTGCCAAACTGACACTATGACATCGACTGAAGACACAGTACCTACGACCCCTTTATCGGGGAGCGTCAAATGGTTCGATCCTGCCAAAGGGTTTGGATTTATCGTCAGCGATCAAGGTGGCCCAGATATCCTGCTTCATGCGAATGTTTTGCGCAACTTTGGGCAAGGCTCTGTGGCGGACGGATCTGGGATTACGGTGCACGTTCAGCAATCAGATCGTGGGCTGCAAGCGTTAGAGGTTCTGTCGATTGTTCCGCCGGCGTCAACAGCGGATGCGACAGATGTCCGATATACGTTTGACCTTGATCCCGAAGAGTTGATGGCCTTGCCGATTGTGCCAGCGCGCGTGAAGTGGTTTGATAAGATCAAAGGGTTCGGTTTCGCTAATGCGTTTGGCGATAAAAGCGATGTGTTTGTGCAAGTCGAGGTGTTGCGTCGCAGCGGATTGTCGGACCTTCAAGCAGGAGAGGCCATTGGCTTGCGGATTACCGAAGGTGATCGCGGCAAGCTTGCCGTTGAAATCGTAGGTTGGGAAACCGTTCAAACATGAAGTTATTGATTGCAGCTTTCGTTTTCGCAATGTCCGCAGGGCAGGCCAACGCAAACTGTGATCCGTTGAAAACCGTCATTGCAGGCGAGTTTGGCGAGGCCGCATTTAGCGTAACGATTGCCGACACTAATGAAAGTCGTGCGGTTGGATTAATGAATGTGCCGCATATGGCGACGATGTCGGGTATGCTGTTTGTATATGATGCCCCGCGACGCGCGACGTTCTGGATGCGCAATACACTGATTGGTCTCGATATGATTTTCGCTGGGCCGGACGGCGCGATACTTTCAATTCATGAAAATGCGATTCCGATGGATGAGACTGTCATCGATGGCGGCGATGGCGTCTTTGCAGTGCTAGAAGTGAACGCAGGCATGGTTGACCGTTTGGGCGTGAAAACGGGCGATTATTTGCAGCATCCAGCCTTTGAAACGGATACGCAAAATTCTTGTGAATAAAAGTGCAGATAGGGGTTTTCAAATCAGTTGAACGCCCTTAGAAGCACCCTTGTTCGGGGCGTAGCGCAGCCTGGTAGCGCATCTGTTTTGGGAACAGAGGGTCGCAGGTTCGAATCCTGCCGCCCCGACCACTACCTCAAGTGTGAGGTTCACAAGCCGCCCATTTTGTGGGCGGCTTTTGTGGTTCTTAGGCGACGTTACAAATTTGTTACGTTCATCCATTCGGTCAAAAAAATCATTCCGGTTCTGATTCTTTGATTGGCGCTACGTCATGAACGTTGATGCTTTGGTTGAACCTTTTGAGCTAAGTCATTTGTTTGCCAGTGTTTCTCTTTGGTAGTCAAAAATTAACTATTTGTGGACAAGCCTGTGGGTGAATCATTGATAACCTGTGCGCAGCTATATCTAGTGGATCGTCAATGTTTTTAATCCACAATTTGTGTCAAAATTCCGTTGACCATTCCCCTGTATCTAGTCCAAAACTAACGAGCACACCAAATCACCACAACATGTAGTGTTGACGATGCGACGGTCGCATAGGGTCGAACCTGCATGTGATAGCATACGTACTTGCATGTTTTGCTAAGGAATTCGCGCAAAGGTTGTGTAAATGGGCGGCCAAGTTTGGTCATGGATATCTCGACAGGTCGCAACGACGACCGCAACGAACAATAGGGGCAGACGACAATGAAAATTGAACGGAATTTCACCGCAGCGGGCCAAGACGCCTATGCCGCACTGACATTCAAATCGACCACATCCGAGATTCGTAATCCGGATGGCACGATTGTTTTCAAACTTGAGAATTGCGAAATTCCCGACGGTTGGAGCCAAGTCGCCTCTGACGTCATCGCGCAGAAGTACTTCCGGAAAGCGGGCGTTCCTTCTGAGCTGAAAAAGATCAAGGAAAAGGGTGTTCCCGAATTTCTTTGGCGGTCCGAGCCTGCGGAAGGTGCGACCATGTCCGGCGAAACATCAGCCAAGCAGGTTTTTGACCGTTTGGCAGGGGCATGGGCCTATTGGGGTTGGAAGGGCGGCTATTTTTCTACAGAGGAAGATGCGCGCAGCTATTTCGATGAAATGCGTTACATGCTGGCGACACAGCGCGCCGCGCCCAATAGTCCACAGTGGTTCAACACCGGTTTGCACTGGGCATACGGTATCGACGGCCCTGCCCAAGGCCACCACTATGTTGATTTTAAAACGGGCAAACTGACAAAATCCACATCCAGCTACGAACACCCGCAGCCGCACGCTTGCTTTATCCAATCTGTTGGTGACGATTTGGTTAACGATGGCGGGATCATGGATCTTTGGGTCCGCGAAGCACGTTTGTTCAAATACGGTTCTGGCACTGGCACGAACTTCTCGTCCTTGCGCGCCGCTGGCGAAAACCTGTCTGGTGGTGGTAAATCCTCTGGCCTGATGGGCTTTCTTAAAATCGGTGACCGCGCTGCTGGTGCGATCAAATCCGGCGGAACAACGCGCCGAGCGGCTAAAATGGTTATCGTTGACGCGGACCACCCGGATATCGAAGAATTCATAAACTGGAAGGTTCTTGAAGAGCAGAAAGTGGCGTCCATCGTCGCTGGTTCCAAGATGCACGAGCGTCACCTGAATGCGATTTTCGCCGCGATCAAGGCATGGGACGGCGCGATTGCTGACGCCTATGACACAAAGGTCAATGATGGTCTGAAAGACGCGGTACGTCAGGCGAAAAAATCCTGCATTCCAGAAACTTACGTCAAGCGCGTGTTGGACTATGCAAAGCAGGGCCACACATCCATCGAATTCCCGACCTACGACACAGATTGGGACTCCGAGGCTTATTCCTCTGTTTCCGGCCAAAACTCCAACAACTCGATCCGCGTGACCGACGAGTTTTTGAAGGCTGTTGAAGAAGACAAAGACTGGAAACTGATCAACCGCAAAAACGGCGAAGTCGCGAAAATCATCCGTGCACGTGATTTGTGGGAAACTGTTGGCCACGCCGCTTGGGCCTGTGCCGACCCGGGCATCCAGTATCACGACACAGTCAATGCGTGGCACACATGCCCAGAAGACGGTGAGATTCGCGGTTCAAACCCTTGTTCTGAATACATGTTCTTGGATGACACGGCGTGTAACCTTGCATCAATGAACCTGCTGACATTCTACAAAGATGGCGAGTTCCAGGTCGAAGACTATATGCATGCCACCCGTCTGTGGACTGTTACGCTGGAAATCTCTGTGACCATGGCGCAGTTCCCATCCAAGGAAATTGCGCAGCGATCTTATGACTTCCGCACATTGGGTCTGGGCTATGCGAACATCGGCGGCTTGCTGATGAACATGGGCTATGGCTACGACAGCGCAGAGGGCCGTTCCATGGGCGCTGCTTTGACCGCGATCATGACCGGCGTATCCTATGCAACCTCCGCTGAAATGGCGGGCGAGCTGGGACCATTCCCGGGCTACGCGAAAAACGACGAGCACATGCTGCGCGTCATTCGCAACCACCGTCAGGCCGCTCTTGGCTTGGCCGATGGTTACGAAGACTTGGCGGTGAAGCCGGTTCCATTGGACCACGACAACTGCCCAGACCCGCGTCTTGCGGCGATAGCGGTGAATTCATGGGACGAAGCATTAGAGCTGGGTGAAAAGCACGGCTACCGCAACGCGCAAGTGTCCGTGATTGCCCCAACAGGGACCATTGGCCTTGTCATGGATTGCGACACAACAGGGATTGAGCCTGACTTCGCGCTCGTGAAGTTCAAAAAGCTCGCTGGCGGCGGATATTTCAAGATTATCAACCAATCTGTCCCAGCGGCTCTTGATACACTTGGCTATGGCTCCGCCCAGATCGAAGAGATTATCGCTTATGCGGTGGGCCACGGGTCTATCGGGCAGGCGCCGTCGATCAACCACACGTCATTGATCGGTCACGGGTTCGGCCAAGCGGAAATCGACAAGGTCGAAGCCGCGTTGAAAGCCGCATTCGACATCCGTTTCGTGTTCAACCAGTGGACCTTGGGCGAAGATTTCTGCACCAAGACGCTTGGCATCCCAGCGATGAAGCTGAACGATCCAACGTTTGATCTGTTGCGTCACTTGGGCTTCTCTAAGGCGGAAATCGACGCGGCGAACGACCATGTTTGCGGCACCATGACGCTCGAAGGTGCGCCGCACCTGAAAGAAGAACACTATTCAGTGTTCGATTGTGCGAACCCATGCGGCAAGACAGGCAAGCGCTATTTGTCCGTCGACAGCCACATCCACATGATGGCCGCGGCGCAGTCGTTCATCTCTGGCGCGATTTCCAAGACGATCAATATGCCAAATGACGCAACGATCGAGGACTGTCAGAAAGCTTACGAACTTTCATGGTCTTTGGGTGTGAAAGCCAACGCGCTGTACCGTGACGGGTCCAAACTGTCCCAGCCATTGGCTGCGTCCTTGGTTGAAGACGACGATGAAGCCGCTGAAATCCTCGAATCCGGTTCGCAGCACGACAAAGCCCGCGTTTTGGCCGAAAAGGTGGTCGAAAAGATCATCGTCAAAGAAATCCGCAACCGCGAACGTGAAAAGATGCCGCAGCGCCGCAAGGGTTATACCCAAAAGGCAATTGTTGGTGGTCACAAGGTGTACCTGCGCACCGGCGAATATGAAGGCGGCCAGCTTGGCGAAATCTTCATCGATATGCACAAAGAGGGTGCTGGCTTCCGCGCCATGATGAACAACTTCGCCATCGCGGTGTCTGTTGGTCTGCAGTACGGCGTGCCATTGGAAGAATTCGTGGACGCATTTACATTCACCAAGTTCGAGCCAGCAGGCATGGTGCAAGGCAACGACAGCATCAAGAATGCGACCTCGATCCTTGACTATATTTTCCGCGAATTGGCTGTGTCCTATCTGGATCGTACTGATCTGGCGCATGTCAAACCTGAAGGCGCGTCATTCGACGACATCGGCCGTGGCGAACAGGAAGGTGTGTCCAATGTGTCCACCCCGTCCGAAGCAGCTGCGTCCAAGTCCTTGGAAGTGCTCAAACAAATCAGCTCGACCGGCTATCTGCGTAAACGGATGCCACAAGAGCTGACCTTGTTACAGGGCGGTCAATCAGCCGCGTTGGATAGCGCAATTGCTGAAGTAACCGAAAGCATGGGCAACGTCGCGGTCGCGACAGAGACAAGCACTGCGGCAACTGCGACGGGCATTTCAGAGCGTGATAAAGCGAAAATGCAAGGCTATGAGGGCGACCCATGCGGCGAATGCGGCAACTATACGCTGGTCCGCAACGGCACCTGCATGAAGTGTAACACATGCGGCGGGACATCCGGCTGTAGCTAAAAGAACTCAAGGGCGGCTTCGGCCGCCCTTTTACCAGTCCCGAGGTGGATGCGTTCACCTCCGGCGCGGATCGGGCCGCAGGCAAAAAAACTTCGAGCGGTATATAACTGAGCCCGATAAGCGAAACTTTAAGGGTCCCCTCGGGGGCCCTTTTTTTCGTTTTGCCTACATTTTGGGGATCAGGTCACAGTTGCAGGGGGGGGCGGCCAAGTGGACCCCGAACGCCCCGATCATTAAAAACCGTTGGCGTGCTGCAAGCCGAGACGCTCATCACAGTGAGAGCAGTTTAGACATTTTCTGAAGTGTAGATTTCGAAACCCAAAGCCACACGTTGTGCGCCCGCGTCGATTCCAGCCCGCTTGGCCTTGATCAAGGTATTCAATGTCTCTCGCGCAAAGGCCTCCATGGGGTGAGAGATGACCATTGTGAGGGTCCCGTCGATTAGGGCAGCGCGCGTTTCGTCGAACAATTCATAACCGACAGCAACGAAATCATCTCGTTTAGGTGTATCGCGCAGGGCGGCGAGTGCGCCTGTAATGCCGCCGCCAGAAACGAAGAGACCGCAAAGGTCGGGGTTTTCAATCAGAAGAGATTCGGTCAACTCTCGCGCTGCGGCAGCGGATTCGTATGTGGCGCGTGGCTCTAGAACTGTGAAGTTACTATTATGTTCCCGGAAGTATGACCGAAACCCGCTCTCGTTCATTTCCTGATTAAGGCGACCCCTTCATTGCGGGGTGCTGGGCGATCTTTGGCCACGGCAATGTCGCGGGTCTGGGTGAGGCGCTGCATGGTGCCAAAGACAGCTTTGACACATGGCGCGGTCATAACGAACAGACGATGGCCCATGCGGCGATTGCCTATGCCAAACAGCTTGGCCGCAAACGCGCGATGATGGTGTCGTCGTCGATCGGGCCGGGGGCCACGAATATGGTCACGGCTGCGGCGCTGGCCCATGTGAACCGTTTGCCCGTGCTTTTGGTGCCGGGCGATGTGTTTGCCAACCGCGGGCCTGATCCGGTGTTGCAGCAGATCGAAGACTTCAACGACGGCACGGTCAGCGCCAATGACGTGTTCAAACCTGTCAGCCGGTATTTTGACCGGATCACGCGGCCTGAACAATTGTTGACGGCTTTGCCGCGCGCCTTCCGCACGATGACGGATCCGGCCGATTGCGGCCCTGTGACCTTGGCATTCTGTCAGGATGTACAAGCAGAGGCGTTTGACTACCCGGTCAGATTCTTTGAGCCAAAGGTTTGGACCACACGTCGCATGCGCCCTGATCTGGATGAATTAGCGGCAATGGCGGCGGCTGTGAAAGCGGCCAAGCGCCCTGTGATCGTGGCCGGTGGCGGCGTGCATTATGCAGGTGCGACCGAGACGCTGAAGGCTTTTGCGCAAGACCACAATATTCCTGTGACAGAAACCCAAGCGGGCAAATCAGCCCTGCCATGGGATCATCCGCTGAACCTAGGCCCCATCGGGGTAACGGGTGGCGAGCCTGCCAATGCCGTTTGTGCCGAGGCGGATCTGGTGCTTGGCATCGGCACGCGTTTCCAAGACTTTACCACTGGCTCATGGGGGCTTTTTGCCAACCCGAACCGCAAGATCGCTTGTTTGAACGTGGCGGCCTATGACGCGGCCAAACATGATGCGCTGCCGCTTTTGGCGGATGCCAAGATCGGCATGAGCGAGCTGTCAGAGGCGTTATCGGGCCATAAGTCTGCAGCAGGTGTTGATGGGCTGAAGGATGATTGGTTCGGCAAGGTCGATCCGCTGACGGATGCACCTGATGGCAGCAGCCTGCCCACGGATATGCAGGTGATTGGTGCGGTGCAACGCGGCGCGACCGACGAAACAGTGGTGATGTGCGCGGCTGGCACCATGCCGGGCGAGCTGCATAAGCTGTGGAAGTCTTCGCAGCCCATGTCCTATCACATGGAATACGGCTTCTCTTGCATGGGCTATGAGATCGCAGGCGCCATGGGTATCAAAATGGCCCAGCCCGCGCGTGACGTGATCTGCTTTGCCGGTGATGGCACCTATATGATGGCCAACTCTGAAATGGCGACAGCCGCAATGATGGGCATCGATTTTACGGTCGTGGTCACGGATAACCGTGGTTATGGCTGTATCAACCGTCTGCAAATGGGCACCGGCGGGGCAGAGTTTAACAACCTGCTAGATCACGCGATTGGTGGCGAAAACTCCAACATCGATTTTGCCGCACATGCGGGTGCCATGGGCGCGACATCGCTCAAGGTGGCCTCTATCGCGGAACTGGAAACAGCGCTGGCCAAACGCAGCGACATCAAAGGCCCCTATGTGATCGTCATCGACACGGACCCTTATCCATCGACAGATCCCGGTGGCACATGGTGGGATGTGGGCGTGCCGGAGGTGTCAGAGCGGACCGAAGTCAACGCTGCCCACGCCAATTACACAACCAACAAGAAGACACAAAGGATCGATTGATGACCATCAAAGTTGGGATCTCTTTGATCGCTTGGCAGAACGATGATCTGCCTGATCTGACGAAAGACTTCACCACCGAAGGTGCGATGGAAGACGCAGGCCGCATCGGCTATGCGGGTGTCGAGCGCGGCCGCCGGATGCCTGCGGATACCGATGGGTTGCGGACTTATCTTGATAAATATGGCGTATCGCTCTGCGGTGGCTGGTGTTCTGGCAATCTGATGGTTGCATCTGTGGCCGATGAAAAAGAAGCGATCCGTCAGCAGGTTGAACAGTTCGCGGCCCTGAACGCGCCTTGTATTGTTTACGCGGAATGTTCCAACACGATCCAAGGGGCGCAAGACACGCCTGTGTCGCGCCGCCCGAAATTGTCGCGCGATGAGGTTATGGGCTACGCCGCCAAACTTTCCGAGCTGGCCAAATGGTCTGCCGATCAGGGCTGTGTTTTGTCCTATCACCACCACATGGGCGCGATGGTGCAAGACGCCGAAGACATCGATTGGCTGATGGAAGGGTCGAGCGAGGACCTGACGCTGCTTTACGATACTGGGCATCTGCACTTTGCCGGGGCCGATCCGGTGGCCGTCTTGGATAAATGGGGGCACCGCGTGCATCATGTGCACTTTAAGGATGTGCGCCAAAAGGTTTTGGATTGGGTCAACGCCGAAGACAAAAGCTTCCTCGATGGTGTTGCAGCCGGCGTCTATTCTGTGCCGGGCGACCCAGAGGGGTGCATCGACTTCCAAGCCATCACCGATAAGCTCAAGACGATGGATTACAATGGCTGGATCGTGGTCGAAGCCGAGCAAGACCCGGCCAATGCCCCGCCATTTGAATATTCCAAACTGGGCTATGATCACATCATCGATATCTGCGCCCGCTCTGGCCTAACAATCACAAGCTGAGGTTCCGACATGCCCGATCTATTGAAAAAGCCTTTTGGCACCCGTGGAAAAGTGCACCAGATCACCCCTGAAAGCGCCGGTTGGCGCTATGTGGGCTTCTCGCTGTATCGCCTGAAAGCTGGTGACACGGCGGCCGAGGTCACGGGGGATCGCGAAGTGATCCTTGTGATGGTCGAAGGCAAGGCCGCGATCAACGGGGCAGGGCAGGACTGGGGCGTCTTGGGCGAACGGATGAACGTCTTTGAAAAGACGCCGCCCCATTGCTTGTATCTGCCAAATGACACCGCATGGGACGCCAAGGCCGAAACCGATTGCGTCATCGCTGTTTGCACGGCGCCGGGAAAAGGCGGGCATGAAGCGCGGCGCATCGGCCCCGATGGGATCACCCTGACCGAACGCGGCAAGGGCACAAACACGCGCTATATCAATAACATCGCTATGGAAAACGAAGACTACTGTGACAGCCTGCTGGTGACAGAAGTGTTCACACCGGCGGGCCACTGGTCGTCATTCCCAAGCCACCGCCACGATGAAGATGACTTCCCGCGGATCACCTACCTCGAAGAGACATATTACCACCGCCTGAACCCCGCCGACGGCTTCGGCATTCAGCGCGTCTACACCGACGACGGCAGCTTGGACGAAACGATGGCCGTGTCTGACGGCGACGTGGTCTGCGTCCCGCGCGGCCACCACCCCTGCGGCGCGCCATACGGTTTTGAGATGTATTACCTCAACGTCATGGCAGGACCGCGCAGAAACTGGCGATTCGTACCAGCACCTCAAGTCGAATGGATCATGGAAAGAGATGGGTAGGACAATCGATTGGCCAACTCCGTTTGGCCAGTCGAATACCGGAGAGTGTTTCTAGAATTAGCGAGCCGTAGCTTAGCTGTTCAAAATCAAATCTGATGCTTTTTCGCCGATCATGATAGCGGGCGCGTTGGTGTTGCCCGACACAATTTCTGGCATGATTGAACAATCGGCGACCCGCAGGCCCGCAATTCCATGCACGCGGAGCTGGTGATCGACCACGGACATTTTGTCAGACCCCATTTTGCAAGTCCCCGTCGGGTGATAGATTGAGGCCGTGTTGTTGCGCGCCCAATCAAGGGTCGCATCATAGTCATCCATGTCCAAATCGGCGTGGGGGCGATGTTCGACACTGATCTTGTCGGTTAAGGGGGCGTGACGTGCGATTGTGCGGGCGATGTTCACACCCGCCACAACAGTCCGGCAATCGGTTTCTGTCGACAAATAATTCGGTATGATCTTGGGGTAGGTGCGCCCATCGCTGCTTTGCAGTCTGATTTCCCCTTTTGATTCGGGGCGTAGTTGACAGACAGACATGGTGAATGCGGAAAACTTATCCGCGCCTTTGCCGGGATTTTCAGCCGACAGAGGTTGCACATGGAACTGAATATCCGGCGTTTCCAGATCATCGCGAGTTTTTATGAATCCCGTCGCGAGGCTTGCTGCCATCGTCATCGGCCCCTTGCGCGTCGCGATATAGCGCATACCAATCTTGGCTTGGCCGACCATGCTACCAACTTCGTCGTTAAGTGTTGGTTCATGGGTTTTATAGACCAGTCGTGCTTGCAAATGGTCCTGCATGTTTTTTCCCACACCAGGCAAGTTTGCGACCACCTCGACTCCGTGATCTTGCAATTGCTCAGGTTCGCCGATGCCCGATAGCATCAACAGCTGCGGGGAATTGATCGCACCACCCGACAGGATAATCTCGCGCCCGGCGGTAATCCGGATTTCTTTGCCAGCGCGGTCTTTGTAGATTACAGCCGTCGCGCGTTTGTCTTTGATCTCTATGCGTTCCGCCTGCGCATGGGTGATGATCGTTAGGTTCTTGCGTTTGCGGGCAGGGTTCAGGAATGCCACAGCCGAAGAACAGCGCCGTCCGTTTTTGGCAGTTAATTGAAAGAAACCAACGCCTTCTTGATCCGCGCCATTATAGTCTGGGTTGAATTTATAGCCTGCAGCCTGCGCCGCCGCGACCCATGCGTCTGTGATCGGGCGGTCAATGCGCATGTTTGACACGGAAAGGGGGCCATCGGTTCCGTGGAATTCATCGGCACCACGTTCGTTTGTTTCGGACCGCTTAAAGAGTGGTAAGACATCTTCCCACGCCCAGCCACGATTGCCCATTTGCGCCCAGCGGTCATAGTCTTGCGGTTGTCCACGCACATATAAAAGCCCGTTGAGCGATGATGATCCACCTAGCACCTTACCGCGCGGCCATTCAATCGACCGCCCGTTCAGCCCTGGATCAGGTTCGGTTTTATAGCACCAATCAACCTTCGGGTTATGGATGGTTTTGAAATAGCCAACGGGGATATGAATCCACGGGTTCAAGTCGCGACCGCCTGCTTCGATCAGAATCACGGAATTCTTGGGATCGGCGCTAAGACGATTTGCGAGAACGCAGCCAGCGGACCCAGCTCCAACGATGATATAGTCTGCCTGCATTTTCGTCCCCGCATGTTTGTTGAAGAAAAATGTATACAGATGCGTTTCTGCATACTAGTCTTTTTTGAAACTACTAGTCTCAAAAACGAGTCTTCATGGGAGGAGAACACAAATGAGCACTTCAAAGAACCTGAGCAAAATTTCGCGTCGGGACCTTTTTAAGGTCGCGGGTCGTTATGGGATGAGCTCTACACTGTTGGCCGCTGGGTCGTTTGGTGGGGCGATGAGCCTTGCAAACCTCGCAACTGCTGCTGAATCTACATATGAAAAGCGTTTCAGCAAACCAGCAAAGCATACGCTGAAGTTTGGTGCAGCTGGTTTTAACGCGCGCAACCTTTTGATCGAACGCGCTGGCGCGTTGGAATTCGCACGTGACCTCGAAGCACGTACAGATGGCGAGATTCGAATCGAATTCATCGGCGATAACCAAATCTGTGGCCAGACATCTTGTGTTGAAAAATGTCAGCAGGGCATCGTTGATATCTATGCGGCATCCACACAGAACTCTGCCGGTGGTGCGCCATATCTGAACGTTCTCGATTACGCGTATATGTTCCGTAACCGTGCCGACCAGTACCATTTCCTATATTCCCCAGCATCCGCCGCGTTGTTGCGTGAACCATATGAAAAGCGTCACGGTCTGAAGCTTCTGTTCTCACACGCTGAATTGCGTGGCATTCAGTTGGGTCTGGCTTGGGAAGACAAGCCAACAGTGACGTCTGTTGAAGACCTTGCAGGTACAAAGAACCGCGTGACAGGTACACAGCTTGGCCGTATCGCCATGAAAGCGTTGAACCTGAACCCAGTTCCAGTGGCTTGGGAAGAAACACTTGATGGTCTCAAGCAGGGCCTGATTGATGGTGCGGAAACTTGGGCATCTGCGGTTGCATATGCGAACATGTCACCAGTTGTGTCCCAGTCGGTTCACCTGAACTTCTTCTGTGGTACAGAAGCGACATCCATGAACGCAGGCGTATTCGACGGTCTGTCCGGCGAACTGCAGGATGCGGTGATGGAATCATCCTACCTCGCACAGGTTCACGTACAGGCAGCCAACGAAGCCGCACTTGTGAAAACTGTTGGTCAGTCCGATCCACAGCTGCCAGGTACGATCTTTGCAGAAAACAACGTGCGCAACGCATTCTTGTCCGATGCGGAAATCCGCAAGGCCGAAGAGATGTGTTCACCAGAGTTCCAGCCAGCCCTTTGGGAAGAATGGCGCGAGCGTCTGAACGGCTGGTCCGGTGGTCGCGACACATATCAGGAAATCTACGACGAAGTCCGCACAATCGATGCGAACACGTTGCCTGAAAACGTTGAACCACGTCGTTGGTGGAAAGGCTAAGTTAGCCCTTCACGTTTGACTGATTTGATTGGGCCGGCCTGAAGTTTTAGGTCGGCCCTTTTTATCTACAAAAAACCGCCGCATGATGGCGGAACGAAGTTCATTTTGGGGGGGAGACCAAATGTCGATTTTCAGCGAAGCCATAGAGGTCGTACCAGCGGTCTTTTCTGGCAGTGCATGGAAGATGCGAGAAGCATTTTATACCGATGGGATGTGGCTGGCCTGTGCCGTGTTTACACTGGTCGGGGGCTATCTTGCACATCTGTTTTACAAGAAACTACCGTTTATGGACAATCACCTAGAGCGTGCAGTTGCGGTAACCACTTATCTCATGATCGCGGCTATCATCTGCTGGGGCGTCATTGACCGGTTCGTGTTTTCAAGCCAATGGTCAGGGTCCACAACGATCCCGCCATTCTTGTTTATGATCATGGCGTGGTTCGGATGTTCGTATAACGTCCGCCTGCGCACGCATCTTAGTTTTAGCGAATTCCGGTCCAAAATGGCACCGCCGCGCCAGATGGCGGCGCAATCGATGGATACGGTCCTTTGGCTTGGATTTTGCTGGATCGCGATCACCACGTCGCTGAAATTCACCGCCTATTCCGCCGACAATTTTCAGATGGTCGACGGCGTCGATAACACGATGAAATGGTGGTTCTACATCACTGTGCCAATCGCATTTACGCTGATGTCTGGACGTGTGATCGGCAACTGGCTTGACGATTGGAACAACTACCGCACGGGGCAACCCATCATCAAAACGGCTGTTATCGGGGGGGATGTATAATGTCAGATCCAACATGGATTACGTTGATTTCCATCGGCGTCACAATCTTCTTTATGCTGGGCACGCCTGTTTTGCTTGTCATTTTCTACTGGGTTGTTGGCTGTAGCTTTGTCATCGGCCTACCGGTAGAGAACACGGGCAATGAGCTGCTGAATGTGTTCAACAAAGGCTTTGCCCTGCTCGCGATGCCGCTGTTTATCCTGACGGGTGACTTGATCAACCAATCAGGCATCGCGCGACGGCTGTCAGATTTCGCATATGCCTGTCTTGGCTGGCTGCGCGGCGGTTTGGCGATGGCGTCCATTGCGGCCTGTGGCTTGTTCGCGGCGATCTCTGGCTCCAACTCGGCCACCACGGCGACTATCGGGTCAATGTTGCACCCAGAAATGGTCAAAGGCGGCTATGACGAGCGGTTCTCTGCAGCGACTGCTGCTGCGGGTGGTACGGTCGGGATCATCATTCCGCCATCGATCATCTTCATCGTTTATGGCTTTCTGTTGAACCTGCCTATCTCTGACTTGTTCGTTGCAGGTATCATTCCAGGGTCTTTGATGGTTCTGGCGATGATGTCTACGGCGTTTGTCGTTTGTACGATTAACGGTTGGGGTCATCTGATTGGTCTGTCCGCGACACGCGTTTTGAAAACGGGTATCGGGGCGTGGCTCGGGTTCTTTGCCATTGGTCTGGTGCTTTGGGGCATCTACACGGGCAAGTTTTCTCCGACAGAGGCCGCTGGCGTCACCGTAGGGTTCTGTGTGCTTGTTGGTTTGTTGAGCTATCCGCTGAACAAAATCATGGGCAGCGCTCCTGATATGCCAGTGACGGAAAAATCGGTTGCGTCGATGTTTGTTGTCGAAGGGTTCACGCTGCTGAGCTTACCTGCTGTTGTCTCACGTTCTGCGCAGATCACCGGCATTTTGGTGCCCCTGATCGCGGTCTCCGTGGCCATGCAACAGGTGATGTCATCGCTTGGTGCTAAGGATTTCATTGGCGATTTCGTGACGGGCATGGGCGGCTATCACGCGGTTCTGTTTACATCCATGGCGATTGTTTTCGTGGCTGGGATGATTTTGGAATCGCTCCCAGTGACGATCATTCTGGCGCCGATCCTTGCACCTATCGCGGCATCTGTGGGCGTTGATCCAATCCACTTCTCTGTGGTGTTCTTGGTCGGTGCGTCGATTGGCTTTATCACGCCGCCATATGGTTTGAATCTTTACGTCGCATCTGGCGTGACGGGCGTGCCGTATTTCAGACTGTTGCGTTATTCGTCCATGTATCTGATTTCGCTGGTGGCCGTTTGGTTCTTTGTTGCATTAACACCAGAGCTGGCCTTATGGCTCTTGCCAAACAGGTAAGATGAACAAACCCATGTCCGACACAACGACACCATCAGACAACGCAGGCAAAATTCCAACGAACTTGCGTTTGCTGATGGTGCTCGAAGAACTGTGTCGGGCAGGGGTGCCGATTACCCCGACCGAGGTCAACGCGACCCTGAAACTGCCCAAACCCACAGTGCACCGCTTGTTTCATACGCTAGAGGCAGAAGGGTTCATTCAGCGCGACATTGATGGGCGGTCCTATAGTCCCGGCGCGCGGTTGCGGCGATTGTCGATGGACGTGCTCTCGTCGGTGCGGATCAGGACCGCACGGCTGGCGGTATTGAATGCGCTGGCCGAAGAAGTCGGGGAAACCTGCAATATCGCGACCCCAGATCGTCATGTGATGACCTATCTGGATCGCGTGGAAACCAAATGGCCACTGCGTATTCAGCTGCCCGTTGGATCAAGCGTCCCGTTTCATTGCACGGCGTCAGGTAAGATGTATTTGTCGACATTTCAGGCGCCGCATCTGCGTACATATCTGTCCGCGACCAAACTTAACGCCTCCACACCCCATACGATCACGGATCCTGCGAAGTTGACGGATGAGCTGTCGTTGATCGCGGAACGTGGCTATTCCACGGACAACGAAGAGTTTATGGAAGGCATGGTCGCTATTGCTGTGCCCATTAGTGACAACCGCAACCGCTTGCTGGCGACATTGTCGATCCACGCGCCAACGCAGCGGATTAGCCTTAATGACTTAAAGGCCCATGTACCACTGATCACATCATCGGCACAGAAACTGACCGCGCTGCTGGGCGAAGACGACGCCTAGCGCGGAATGTCGAACCCTTTGGGGGCCAGTGTAAAGCCTGCAAAATCAAACCCTGGTGACACCGTGCATCCCACAAGCGTCCAATCGCCCGTGGTGCGTGCAGCTTGCCAATACCCAGTCGGCACGATGATTTGGGGCAGTGCACCAGCCGCTAAATCCGGCCCAAGTGTGTGGTCTGTCGCGGGGCCACTGTCGGTTGCCGCCATCGATAAAATCAGCGGCGCACCCGCATAATAGTGCCAGATTTCAACGGCATCGACATGATGCCAATGGCTGGCCTCGCCGTCTTTCAGCAAGAAATAGATGCACGTGCCCGTAGCGCGGCCTTCGTTTTCTGCACTCCAAGTTTGGCGGTAATACCCGCCCTCTGGGTGGGGCAAAAGGTCAAGTTGGTCGATGATATCTTGTGCTGTCATAACTTGGGTATAAGCTGGGACAGCAGGTAATCCAAGGAACAGATATGGGCCCGGAAATCATTGTCGTTGGCGCGGGGATCATTGGTGCAATGTCAGCCTATCATCTGTCAAAGGGCGGCGCGCATGTGACCGTAATCGATGCGGGGCAAAGGGGGGCGACCGCTGCATCGTTTGGCTGGATCAATGCTAGTTTCTTTCACGACGACCACCACTACCGCATCCGCGCGGCGGGGATGGCGGCTTATGCCGATTTGGCCCGCGATCTGGATCTGCCTGCCATGCAAAATGGCAGCATCGTTTGGGAAGACGAAGGCGATGCATTTGATGCGCAGCTTGAACGGCTAACCACCCTGGGTGCGGATTTCCGTGTGATTGACGGGGCAGAGGTGGCGCGTCTGGAACCCAACCTTGCCCACCCGCCAACGCGCGCGATGTTATTTGGATCGGAAACTGCCGTAGATGCGGCAGCGTTGACCGCGACCCTGTTGAATGCGGCGCAAGCACGCGGCGCAAAGGTCATTCGCGGGGTGCCGGTAACAAGCATTGATCAAGGGGTGCACACCCCGCTTGGGCCTATGCATGCGGATCACGTGTTGGTCACGGCGGGGACAGGATGTGAACGGCTATTGGGGACTGTTGGGGCAAAGTTGCCCATGCTGGATCGCCCTGGTTTGATGCTACGCACGCGGCCGGTGGCCCCTGTCATCAACCACATTCTGGCAAGCCCTGCGCAAGAGCTGCGTCAGCTGGCCGACGGGTCAATTCTCGCGCCCGTCGCGGCCAATCATCAGGCCGATACGGCGGACCATATTGCGACCCAAGCGGATGTATTGGCGGATGAGGCAATGGTGCGTGTCCAAGCGATGTTGCCCTGTGTCGATCTGTCTTGGGATCAGGTGATGCTTGCAAACAGACCCATGCCACAAGACGGATTGCCTGCGGTGGGCGCGGTGGGACCTGCGGGGGTTTATGTCGCAACCATGCATTCGGGGGTCACATTGGCCGCTGTGATGGGCGGGCTGATCGCGTCGGAAATACTAAACGGGGTCAGCAATAAAACCGCTGATTTATTGGCACCTTATAGGCCGCAGCGGTTTGAAAACGGGGCCACCGGTTAACGGCAGCCCCATCTGGTTTACTTCAAAATTGACCGGCCTGCATAGATTGCAGTTTCGCCCAGCAGTTCCTCAATACGGATCAACTGGTTGTATTTCGCCAAACGGTCAGAACGGGACAAGGACCCTGTTTTGATCTGGCCACAGTTCGTCGCCACAGCCAAATCCGCGATTGTTGCGTCTTCGGTTTCACCGGACCGGTGAGACATGACGTTGGTAAATTTCGCGCGGTGCGCCATGTCAACGGCCTGCAGCGTTTCGGTCAGCGACCCGATTTGGTTGACCTTGACCAGCATGGAATTCGCAGACCCTCTGGCGATGCCGTCGGATAGGCGCGCAGGGTTGGTCACGAACAAATCGTCGCCAACCAGCTGGACCTTATCACCGATCTTGTCGGTTAGCATTTTCCAGCCATCCCAATCGTCTTCGTCCATGCCGTCTTCGATGGAAATGATCGGGTAATCTGTTGCAAGCTGTACCAGATAGTCAGCGTTTTCCTCTGATGTCAGGGAAATGCCTTCGCCTTTCATCTCGTATTTGCCGTCTTTGAAGTACTCAGAGGCGGCGCAATCCAATGCGAGATAGATGTCCTTACCCGGCTCATATCCCGCCTTTTTGATCGACGTCATGATGAAATCGAGCGCGTCGCGTGTGGACCCAAGGTTCGGGGCAAAGCCACCTTCATCGCCGATGCCTGTGTTGTGGCCAGCGGCAGAAAGCTCTTTCTTCAGCGTGTGGAACACTTCGGCGCCCATACGGATCGCTTCGCGGATGTTTTCCGCGGCCACGGGCACAATCATGAACTCTTGGATGTCGATTGGGTTCTCAGCATGCTCACCGCCGTTGATGATGTTCATCATCGGCACTGGCAAAACACGGGCAGATGTGCCGCCAATGTAGCGGAACAATGGCTGGCCGGAATATTCTGCCGCCGCTTTGGCGACTGCCAAGGACACGCCCAAGATCGCGTTTGCGCCCAAACGGCCCTTGTTTGGGGTGCCGTCCAGTTCGATCATCGCCATGTCGATCGCGACCTGTTCTGTCGCGTCAAAGCCGACGATGGTTTCGGCGATTTCACCGTTTACGGCCAGAACCGCTTCGAGAACGCCTTTGCCCATGTAGCGGTCCTTGTCGCCGTCGCGCTTTTCCACGGCTTCATGTGCGCCGGTAGACGCGCCCGATGGCACGGCTGCGCGCCCCATTGTGCCGTCTTCCAAAATCACGTCGACTTCGACGGTTGGGTTGCCACGGCTGTCTAGAATTTCGCGGGCGTGCACGTCTACAATGGTGCTCATAGGGATGTTCCTTTGCTATGTTAGCGGTAACGGTATGTCATTTGGTGCCGGTTTAGCGCGTTGTGCGCGGCGGCGCAAACGGGCTTCGCGTAAAAGCGTATAAATTCCGGATGCCACGATGATCGCGGCCCCGATTAGCGTGTAGGCATCCAGCGTTTCGTTAAATACGATAAGGCCAGCCAGCAATCCAAATACGATGCGTGTGTAACGGAATGGTGTCACGAAAGAGATGTCGCCAATCCGCATCGCCGCAATAATGCAGTAAAGGGCAGGGACACCCACCAAGATTGCCAAGGCCCATAAGCTGATAACTCTCAGGTCTGGCATCACAATTTCTGCGCCTACCAAGACCAACCCCAAGGCACCGGCTGGGATTGTTGCCATGAACCCGATGGCAGACAGCTGAACGGTGCTGATATTTTGGGTGATTTGACGGGTCGCCAGATCGCGTGCGGACATAGCTGTGACACCGATAACCGCCAACAGTGCCAGCGGATCAAAGGATGTGCCAAACGGGCGCAACACGATTAAAACCCCGATCAATCCGATAATAATCGCCAGCCAACGCCGCCAGCCTACGGATTCCTTGAAAAACAGGGCCGCGCCAAGTGTCACCATGATTGGGCTGGCTTGGATGATTGTTGTAACGAGCGAAATCGGCACGAGGGCAAGCGCGCTGACAAAGCCCAATGCCGCGATGCCTTCTGCGACCGCCCGCACGCCCGATGCGCCACGAAACATCGATAGACGCATGGGCGCTTGGCCCGTCAAGATTGCAATAATGCTGAAAACAGCAGCGCCGCCCACGCCCAACATCATCAGGATTTGCCCTGATGGGAGGTCGTCAGCCATGATTTTGATCAACGAGTCTTCGATGGCAAAGCCTAGCATGGCCACGACCATCAACATGGCCCCGCGCAGGTTATCCAACGTCGGAGTCCTTAATCGGCACGGCGTAAAGCTCTAGCCGGTGGCCCATGAGCCGGTATCCCAGCTTGGCCGCGATTTTTTCTTGCAGAGCCTCAATTTCGGGATCGACGAATTCGATGACTTCACCGGTGTTCATATCAATCAGATGATCATGATGCTCGCGGTCGGTGGTTTCATAGCGCGCGCGCCCGTCGCCGAATTCGTGTTTTTCCAGAATGCCTGCCTCTTCGAACAGCTTTACTGTCCGGTAGACGGTTGCCAAGGAAATGCGCGGATCAGCGGCAGAGGCGCGATTATAAAGCTCTTCAACGTCGGGGTGATCGGTCGCAGCCTGTAAAACACCCGCAATGGTGCGGCGCTGATCGGTCATGCGCAGCCCTTGGTCTTCGCACCGAGAGAGGATTGTAGAAGTCGGCATCACGCGCCCTTGGTCTGGAATTACCCCTTTCGTTTACGCGCGAGGGGGCGGCTTGGCCAGACCAAAGGCCGCTGTTTAGCGGTAAATTGCAGGCACACCAAGCTTGGCATGGATCGCGTTGACCTGATCCTTGGGCAGTTTGAACGCCGATGCGAGTTGATGTAAATATTGCGCCTCTGCTTGTTCATCCAGCTCAATCCCCATGACGGACATCATGTAAATTTGCTGTTCCATGCCGCGTGGGGTCTGGCGTGCGAGGCCTTCGACGTCGACGGGTGTGCTGAACTCATGTTGCACAAAACGCTGTTCGTCGGGGGACGCATCGCTGAGACGGGACAGAATTTTCTGCCGCTCGCCGTCGTCCAATTTGCCATCTGCCTTGGCGGCTTGGATGATTGCGCGCACCATCAAAGCCGCAGCGGCCTCTTGCTGTGCAGAGGCTTGCATTTCGCGTATTGGGTTGCTGTCGAATTGGGAATTGAGAACTTCGCCAAAGCTGCCTTGGTTCTGGGTTTGACCCGCTTGGACTTGTTTCGCCAAACCGCCAAGCAAACCACCAAGACCGCCAGCCGTGCCGCCACCCAACTGGCCCAGAATATCATTCAAACCACCGGATTGTTGTTGCAGCTGGCCCTGACCTGTCAGCTGTTCAAGCAACCCGCCAATACCACCGGTTTGCGCGCTACGTCCTTGTTGCGGGGCGCCACCAAGGATGCTGTCCATCATGTTTTCCAGCCCGCCAAGGTCTGGTTTCTGCGATGCGCTGGGGGAATGCTGACCGCGGAATAGCCCATCATTGCCAGATTGCGCGGTTCGCTGGCCGGCACCGTTGGTAAACGACTTTACGCCCTTTGCGACAGCGACGCCGATGGCGACTTTTGCGAGTGTTTTCATCAATGACATTGGTCATCCCCCTTAATTTGCTGATGCATCATAGGGGGGGACGATACCGGAATGTTACGGGGAAAACGGCGCGCCCGACATCATTCCCGCTGGATTATGGCAGCAGTTCCGGCGCGCGACCAACCCGTTCTGATAGTTTCGCAACTGTTAAGCCTTGGACAATAATAGAGAAAATCACGACAGTATAAGTGGCTGTCAAAATGAGCGGCTTCCATTCGCCGTCGGGCAGGGACAATGCCAAGGCCACGGAAATCCCACCTTTCAACCCGCCCCATGTCATGATTGGCACGACGCCTTGGCTAAAATCGCGGAATGGTTTGAGCATGAGGACAGGGACCGCCACGGCGGCCAAACGCGCAACCAAAGCCAGCGCGATGGATGCGATGCCCGCTGTCAAATATTCGAAATCAAACGCGACGGCAAAGACCTCGACCCCGATCATCAAGAACAGAACAGCGTTCAGAATTTCATCGATCAGCTTCCAAAATGCGTCGACATAGCGGCGGGTTTCTTCGGACATCCCGTGTTTTGCGCCGATGTCCCCAATAAGCAGCCCCGCACAAACGGCCATAATGGGCGCAGACACATGGAGGTAAACAGCCAGCTCATAGCCGCCAAATGCAAGACCCAAGGTGATCAAAACCTCGAGGGAATAGTCGTCAATCCGGCGCATCACACGGAACGTCAGCCAGCCAAGGACAAGCCCCAACAACGCGCCGCCCAGCGCCTCTTGCACAAACAATTGCGCCGCGCCAGTAAAACCGCTTGCATGGTCATCCCCATGTGGGAACGCGAGGCCCACAAGCACAAGGAACACCACGTAGCCGACCCCATCGTTGAAAAGGCTTTCGCCCGCGATCTTTGTCTCCAACGACTTTTCTAAATCCGCCTCGCGCAACACGCCCAAAACGGCGACGGGATCCGTTGGCGAGATCAATGCGCCAAACACCAGCGCGATCATGAGCGGCATGCCGGTTAGCCACGAAAACCCGACCCCGACGATCATGGTCGACAAGGCGATCCCAATTGTGGCCATCAACATGACCACCACCCATTCGCGTTTCAAATCGGATAATTTCACGTGCAATGCGCCCGCAAATAGCAATAGACCAAGCATGCCTTCTAGGAGAGCCTCGGAGAATTCGATTTCCAAAACGGTGCCTCGCACCGCATCTGCGACGCCAAGGCTTGGGATTAATAGATCAAAGCCAAGCACCGCGAAAGATGCCAAAAGGGCCACGATCAGAATCCCGATCGCTGGGGGCAAGCGCAAGAAAAGATAGTTAATCGCGCCAAAGGCCCCGGCCAAGACGATCAAAAGCGATGCGATTTGTAGAATGGTCATGGGTGGTCCTTTGGCTTGGTTCGCGCCTGCCTATCACGACAAGGCGCTGCCGACTAGGACCGCCATGCGGGCAAGGCTGCCCATGTGCCGCCAAGCTCTTGAACAACAGCCCCCGCGCGGCGCTTAAACCGCGCAAGCCCGCGCGCGTTCACTGTGTCCACCGTGCCCAGATCTATCCCGCTACAGCTACGCTCTGCGAAATAGGTGGTCGCGCAATCCAGCAACAATTGATGCGCGCAAAGGGCACGACCACGGTCGTTGCTCCATCCAAGTTGATAGGTAACCGATTGATCATGCTGTAAGAAAACCATGACCGCCAATGTAACCCCTTGCAGACTTGCCATGAAAATGCGGGTGTCGTTTTTGGGCCAGGTCATGATGATATTATGGGGCAGGCTCTGAAATCCTTTGATCTTTTGCTGTTCGCGGTCTGCGCGCAACACCCAGTTGTCTTTTGATTGCTGGAAGGGGCGGTGGGCTACGGTGAGCCGGCTGCCTCGCGCCTTTTGGAGGGCTGATCGCGCCTTGGGATGTAGCTGCGGCGGGGCGTTTAGTGGAATGATGGCCGTTGACGCGGGTGTCATTATTTGACGAAACCTGTGGGCATCGAGACGAGCGTTCGGGTTAACGATACATAATTTGCCCCGCATGCGTCGCCGAAAACTGTCCAAATCCGCCGTTGCCGGCATGCGTGTGGCGACCGCAACCGGCCCGCGCGTTACATAGTGAATGCCCGTCGCATCGTCATAGCCCGCAGTCACACCCATGTCCCGCAGCGCACGCGTATAATTGTGTGATTGTTGCATGGCCGAAAAAGTCATGGGGCCATTAAGCATTTAGAAACCTAAGAGCCGGTTAATAGCGCTATGAAGAAATCAAGCCTGCACCATTCACCGCCCCCACAGCCAACATTGTTGGGGGCAACCGTTTTCGCGGCAGGGGTGTCGATCCCCGCCGGACTATTGATTTTCGTGTTAGACTGGCTGTTGCTTTAGCCCAATTGCACCAATGCGTGACGCTTTTTGCCCGCGCTTAACTTGATCGGCGCAGACAGCATATCTGCAGTGACCATCAGGCCAGCATTCGCCAAGGATTCGTCGTTCATCTTGGCGCCGCCGTCTGCAAACAGGCGTTTTGCCTCTTTGCCACTGCCTGCAAGGCCCGCTTTGACGAAAACCTGCACGATGGACATACCGTCGCCAATGTCATCTGCCGTCAGGGTCAAGGTTGGCAGGTCATCGCCAACGCCCCCCTTTTCAAACACTTCGCGGGCTGTGGCTTCGGCGGCAGCTGCTGCATCCGCGCCGTGCAGTAAGGTCGTGACTTCATTGGCCAAAATGATTTTGGCTGCGTTAATCTCTGATCCTTCAAGCGCGCCCAAACGGTCGCATTCGTCTACCGGCAGTTCGGTATAAAGTTTCAGGAATTTGCCAGTGTCGGCATCGGTCGTGTTACGCCAGAATTGCCAGAACTCGTAAGGGCTGACCAATTCCGCATCGAGCCAGACTGCACCAGCGGCCGATTTGCCCATTTTCTTACCATCAGAGGTCGTCAGCAAAGGCGATGTCAGGCCATAGATCTCATGATCCAAAACACGGCGGGTCAGGTCGATCCCGTTGACAATATTGCCCCATTGGTCGGAACCACCGAGCTGCAACAAACATCCATATCTGCGGTTAAGCTCAAGAAAATCATAGGCTTGTAAGATCATGTAGTTGAATTCAAGGAACGACAATGACTGTTCGCGGTCCAGCCGCGATTTGACGCTTTCAAACGACAACATCCGGTTGATCGAGAAATGCTTTCCGATATCACGCAGAAATTCGAGATAGTTTAGATTGTCCAACCATTCGGCATTATTGAGCATCAGTGCGCCATTTGGCGCATCGTCATAGGTCATATAGGCGGCGAACACTTTTTTGATGCCCGCGATGTTTTCGTCAATCTTTTCGGGCGTCAAAAGGGGACGTTCATCGGCACGGAACGATGGATCGCCCACCTTTGTCGTGCCGCCACCCATAAGTGTGATCGGCTTATGGCCGGTTTTTTGCAACCAACGCAGCATCATAATCTGGATGAGCGACCCGACATGCAACGATGTCGCCGTCGCATCAAAACCGATATAAGCAGGCACAACCCCAGCGGCAAAAGCTTCGTCCAGACCTTGATAGTCGGTGCAGTCGGCCAAAAAGCCGCGCTCGATCATCACAGTCATAAATTCGGATTTCGGATGGTAGGTCATCGCATTTTTCCCTGCACAAATATCGAGACAGTCTATAAACGTATCTCAGGCCTAAGGGAAAGCGGATGTTCGCATGTTGAAAAATTCTGGATCAATTGCGGCACTGGGGGCGATGTCGGGCACGTCGCTGGACGGGGTCGATGCGGCAGTGGTGTTTACCGATGGTCACACGATCGAAAGTTTCGGTGAAACCGCATATCGTGCCTATTCACCCGCCGAGGCAGAGGTGTTGCGCGGTGCCTTGGGGCAGTGGCCCCACGACGGATTGGCGCATGTCGCCGAACTGATCGAAACCGTACATGCGCAGGTTTTGGCGGGGTTTGAGGATGTTGATCTGATCGGGTTTCACGGCCAAACGCTTGCTCATGATCCCGCCAATGGGCGGACCCATCAATGCGGCGACGGGCAGGTATTGGCAGATGTGCTGGGCAAGACAGTCGTATCTGATTTTCGGTCCGCGGATGTTACGCTGGGCGGGCAGGGCGCGCCATTGGCCCCGTTTTACCATTTCGCTTTGGCCAAATGGATGGAAGCTTCGGCCCCGGTCGTCTTTTTAAACCTTGGTGGGGTCGGCAATCTAACTTGGGTTGATCCCAGCAAAGCGGCGCCGGAAGATGATGGCGCACTGCTCGCATTCGACACTGGCCCTGCGAACGCGCCGATTAACGATTTGATGATGGCGCGGATCGGTGTGCCATACGACGCTGATGGTGCTGCGGCGTCAGAGGGCGCTGTGCAGGACGGGATCATTGCCGAATTTTTGGCGCATCCGTACTTCTCGAAAATGCCGCCAAAGTCGCTCGACCGCGATGATTTCGCGGGGTTAAGTGAAGCGGTTGCAGGGCTTAGCACAATTGACGCTGCTGCGACATTGACTGCCGCCGTCGCCCTAAGCGTGGCGCAAGCGATCAGCTATTGCCCCACGGCCCCTGTCACAGTGTTGGTGACGGGCGGTGGGCGCAAAAACCCAACGATGATGAAAATGCTCGCGGCCACGTTGGACGTGCCAGTTAAACCAGTCGAAGATGTGGGGTTGGATGGGGACATGTTAGAAGCCCAAGCCTTTGCCTATCTCGCAGTGCGCGTTGCGCGCGGGTTGCCAACGTCTTGTGCGGGGACAACGGGTGTGCGGGCGGCAGTGTCGGGCGGTATGATCCACCGCCCGAAAGGCCCATTGGTTACGACAGGTGAATATTAAACCGCGCGCGGATCGCCTGATCTGTGATCGGATCAAGGGCGACCTCACTTGGTTTTGACAAGATTTCATCCTTGCGCGCCGTCGCATTAAGCAGCAAATCAGGTTTGCCCTTTTCTTCCCATTCCTTGGGAGACGTGCGGTCCGCAATGTCGGGATAAACATATTCGGTCTGCATGACGCTAAGTGTTTGATCAGACCCAAGATAGTGACCCGGACCAGTCAAACAAACATCGCGCATCGTTTCCAGCCCAAGCGTTTCATCTGTCACCTCGATCCCGCGCACACAACGAAGCGCTTGCCCGATCAGATCATTCCCCAGCACCAGCGATTCCATGCAAAAGCCCAACAATGACGCATGCATACCTGCGGCCTCATAGACCATGTTCAGCCCCGACAGCCCTGCCATGACGTTGGATGACATTTGTTCCCAACCGGCCTGCATATCGGGCAGTTTTGCGTCCGCGATGCCTGCAGCGGCCCCACCGGGCAGCCCGTAAAAACGGTGCATTTGTGCGCAGCCCGCCGTCAGCAGGGCCTGTTCGCCTGACCCGCCAGACATCGCACCTGTGCGCAAATCAGACACGAAAGGCCATGTGCCAAAGACGCAAGGATGGCCCGGTGAAATGGCATTCACGTACACAACGCCCGCCAAACATTCCGCCACTGCTTGCACGATGGCGCCTGCGATGGGTGCAGGTGCCGTGGCACCGGCTTGTCCGGCCGATAACAGCAGCACAGGCATCCCACCGGCGATGCATTTTTCCATGACCTCGCAGCTTTCCGTCGCGAATTTCATCGGTGGAACCACGAAACAATTGGAATTCAAAACGAACGGCCGCTCGCGCCATTTGTCTTCGCCGCCTGCAATCATATGCAGCATTTCAAGGCAGTCTTCGACGAAATCAGGTTCGGTGAATGACGTGCCAATATGCTTGGTCGTACCGGTCACGGTGCTGTAGATCGTATTTAGATCCATTTCACGGTTATCGGTGATGTCGCGGGCCACCATGGGGCGTTGTAGGAAATGGATATTGTCCATTTGCTGCACGATTTTGGCTGCGTCATGCAGGTCTTGAAGCGTGGATTCGCGGTAGTTGCGCCCATGCACATCGACCACATGCACAGCCGCACCGGCTGTTCCATAATGCACCCGCGTGCCCGACAGGTCGAGATCATATTTCGGATCACGTCCATGTAAAGTAACGGATTTGTTCGTTTTTTCGAGCATTTCCAGCACTAAGGCCCGGGGAAAACGCAGTCGTCCGTCTTCGCCCATAATCGCCCCAGCAGCGGTCATATAGTCGATACCAGATTGCGGCGCGTCGATCAGGCCGATCTCTTCGAGCGCGGTGAGGGCGGCCTCGTGTATGCGGGCAATATCGTCATCCGTGAGCGGGTTATATCGCCCGCCGGACAAGCCCGCCTTGATCGGGCGCATATCGGTTGGCAGGGGCGCTGCGCGTGCGGCGGTGCGTGCAGCGCGGCCGCCGGACCGGCGCGGCGTGCCTGTTGGTTTGGCCGCAGGGGCGTTTTCAGCAGATGTGTCTGTCATGATGGTGGCTTTCAAAAGGGCGTTGATGGGTGCAGTCGTCAGCCCAATGCTGGCCTGCCACGCGCCGCACGCCCGCGTCTTGCGCCAATCGTGCGCAGGATCACAACAATACGTGCGGTGTGTTTCATCAAACCTCCCTCTTTCGTATTTCTACCAAAGCGAGGCCGTGGACCTGCGTCTTATCTATTTGCGACGCGGGGGGCGGTTTGCGACATTTGCTTTAGGTGAGCATTTTGTCGACGGCGTCGCCTGACATTGCTGATTGCAGCCCGCTGAAGTCACCGTTTTGCAGCATGTTTTGGCCCACGGTGAAGATCGCATTGTGGGTCACACGTGCGAGCGAGGAGCCAAGCGACAGACGCGCCGCACCAGCTTTGGCGAAATCATCCATTGTGTATTGGGCAAAGCGACCGGCGACCAATACGTTCACGGGTTTGGTGACAGCGACGCAAATTCGTGCCACGTCCGCTATGGTCGGCGGCAGCGGCGCATAAAGGCAATCGACGCCCGCAGCCTCGAATGCTTGTAGGCGGCGGATCGCCTCGTCTGTGTCATAGGCGCCCGTCATGATCCCATCGGCACGGGCCGTCAGCACAAAATCATGGGGTAGGGCGCGTGCCGCAGATGCGGCGGCTTTCATACGCTCAACAGCCAGATCAAACCCATAGGGTGTGCCAGCGGGAAAGCTGATGTCTTCGATACAAATGCCCGCCAGCCCGACTTCCGCAGCGAGCCGCACGGTTTCGGCGCAGGTATCTGGATCATCGCCAAACCCGTTTTCAAAATCGCCTTGCACCGGCAACGGCGTGGCCGCGCAAATGTCAGCCGCATGGGTCAGCGCGCTGTCGCGGCTCACGGTGCCGCCATCGGGCCGTCCCAAGGTGAACGCATGGGCGGCGGACGATGTGGCCAAGGCCTGCGCGCCCATCGACGCCATCATTTTGGCGCTGCCTGCGTCCCAGACATTGGCGAGGATAAACGGGCTGCCTTTGACGTGCAAAGCGCGGAAAGTTTCACCGATGGTGGGCATGGTTTTTCCTTTAGCTCAGGGATTTGGCAAAGGCGACCAGCCGGATCAGCGCGTCCGTATAAGCATCGTCGTCGATCGTCATGGCAACGCGGATATGTCCGGCAGCGGCGGTGCCAAAGCTTTCGCCCGGCATGGTCGCGATTAATTCAGCGTCGAGCAGTCTGTTGGCAAACGCCTCGCCGCTTAGCCCAGTCGCGCGGATATCAAGCATCGCATACATCGCCCCCTGCACAGGGACATTGCGCACCACGTTTTGGCCTGCGAGCGCGTCCAGCGTCAGCGCGCGGCGGCGTCGAAACGGCGCTGCAACGGCTGCTTCTACATCGTCGCCTTGGTCGAGCGCGAAGTTGGCCGCATCTTGCACGAAACCGGCCACGCCATAGGTGGTGTGGGTTGCCAGATTGATCAGGTTTTCCACAACATGTTCCGGCCCGCAGACCCAGCCGATCCGGCTGCCCGTCATTGCGTGGCTTTTGGACATGGACCCAACAACAAGTGTGCGGTCTGCCATATCAGGAAGCGCGCGGGGGCTTAAGTGTGTGCCTTCCCAAATCTGCGTGTCGTAAACTTCATCGGAAATGAGCCACAGGTTGTTGTCGCGGCAAACTTTTGCGATCCCGTCCAACGTCGCACGGCTATAGACGACCCCTGTCGGGTTGTTGGGTGTGTTGATCAGCAGCGACCTTGCGCCCGCTGCTTTGGCCGCGATATCGGCAATTTGCGGTTGGAAATCGTCTTGAGGACGGGTGAGAATTGAAACGGGCACCGCGCCAACACCGCGAATGGTGCCGGGATAGGTCGCGTAATAAGGGTCGATGAATAAGGCGCGGTCGCCTTCATCACAGACGGCATGATGACTGGCAAAAAGAGCAGATTGGCCACCGGGTGTGACCATGATGTTGGCGGCTGTGGTCGGCACGCCTGTACGCGCTTGGATGCGCGCAGCAATCGTTTTGCGCAAAGTGTCCGTGCCGGGCACGACGGCATATCCGGTGTGCCCGCTCATTGCCGCCGCATGCATGGCATTCAGGATGTCGGGGTGGGTGCGGATGTCATGTTCGCCGATGGTCAATTCGATCACGGGCTGGCCCGCGTCTTTCATCGCGCGGGCGCGGTAAAATACGTCCCACCCATCAGACCCGCCGCCGGTGATATTTGTAATGCGATTAGATAGTTTCATAAGCGCGATTGGAGGCCTGCGGCCGTCAACTGTCAACCCACGATATGTGTCAGATTGCGTGGTCATGTACCTTCGGCCGCTTTTGGATCAGCGGGGTAATCAGCGCATTCAATGCAGATTATGAGCCGGGGACACGGTTTTACTTCGTCGGGCTAGATGGCATTGAAATCGAAGTTATTTCCTACGCCTAAGGGCGCAGTCGTTTTGGCAGGGCTTTGACAATGATGTTGTAAGAGGTTTGCAGGCGGTGGCGCAGTTCGTCCTCGCCTGCTTCAAAGCTGACCAAAACCCATGACCGGTGGAAATACGGAGCTTTTGTGGCTGCTCCTGCATCGATCAACATTGTCGCGGTGTCGATGCTGTCCGTTTTGGTGCAAACCCCATCAATGCGGTCGCCAAAACATGCGAACATTTTGCCGCCAACCTTCCAGCTATCAAGCTCGGTCGTCGGGTCAGAGGCGGTGGCCCCTGCGAATTTGGCGCAGATCGTGTTGACGGTTTCACGTGACATGGGGCAAGTTTGGCCCAGAGGAACGGGAATTGCAATCATGACGATTTGGGTGGCCTTGCTGCGCGGCATAAATGTAGGTGGACATAAAAAAGTGCCGATGGCAGAGCTGCGCGAACTGTGTGAACGATTGTGGGTTGGCAGCGCGCCGCGCACATATATCGCATCTGGCAATTTGATTTTTTCTGCGCAAGGGACGGCGCAAGATATTCGAAAGCAATTGGAACACGGGATCGCTGAAACCTTTGGTTTTGATGTGCCTGTCTGTTTGTTGACGGGGGCCACACTGCAGGCCGCCGCACAGAATTGCCCATTTCCAGATGGTGAAGGCAAAGCGGTGCACGCATTCATGCCGATTGACGGGGCATTGCCGGTCAAGGCCGATCTATTGGGGCATCTCGCCACTGATGAAGCGATTGAATACGTGGGCAATATGATCTGGCTGCACACGCCATCTGGTTTTCAAAACTCTAAACTTGGCGAACGATTGTCGTCGGCCAAGGGGCCATATCGGCTCACGGCCCGCAACCTCAATTCCATGCGCAAGCTGTCACAAATGCTGGACAGCTAGGGTTTTGCCCGCTACGAACGTCGCATGAAGAGTACAATGATCATTATTTGCTGCATTATTACCTGCTGACTTTCGTCGCGGGCTGCTCTTTCACGTTTCATCTGATCCCTGAACTTGTTAAGCCCGCTGGCATTACACCTGCGTGAGGCACCATGACACACATTCGACTGCACAACACCAAGACCCGCCGCAAAGAAGACTTTGCCCCGATTGATCCGCAAAACGTGCGGATGTATCTGTGCGGGCCGACGGTTTATGATCGTGCGCATCTGGGCAATGCCCGCAATGTGCTGATGTTTGATGTGCTGTTCCGCCTTCTGCGTCATGAATATGGCGCGGATGCCGTCACATACGTGCGAAACTTCACCGATGTGGATGATAAGATCAACGCACGTGCCGCCGACAGTGGCCGCGACATTGGCGACATCACTGCCGAAACGATCGGCTGGTATCACGACGATATGGACGCGCTCGGCGCGATGCGCCCGACCCATGAACCGCGCGCGACGCAGTATATCGCGCAGATGATCACCATGACCGAGGATTTGATCGCGAAGGGTCATGCCTATGCCGCCGAAGGTCACGTGCTCTTTGCTGTTGAAAGCTACGCAGAATATGGCGCGCTGTCTGGGCGATCCATTGATGACATGATCGCCGGTGCACGGGTCGAGGTCGCGCCATACAAACGTAATCCAATGGATTTCGTGCTGTGGAAACCGTCGACCGATGGTGTGCCGGGGTGGGAAAGCCCGTGGGGCTATGGCCGTCCGGGGTGGCATATCGAATGTTCTGCCATGGCGCTGGATCTGCTTGGGCCTGCGTTCGACATTCACGGCGGGGGCAATGACCTGCAATTCCCGCATCACGAAAATGAAATCGCCCAGTCCACCTGCGCCGGCCACGATTTCGCAAATGTCTGGCTGCATAATGAAATGCTGCAGGTCGAAGGAAAGAAAATGTCCAAGTCCTTGGGCAATTTCTTTACCGTGCGCGATTTGTTGGATGACGGCGTGCATGGCATGGTCATTCGCTTGGTCATGCTTGGCACCCATTATGGCAAGCCGATGGATTGGACCGAAAAGAAAAAGGGCGAGGCTGAAAATGCGCTGCGCAAATGGTATGGCATTTTGCAGGGCCACGGCTTTAACCCTGCGCTGATTGACGCGCTGAAGGCGGATGGCAAATGGGAAGCGGATGCTGAATTTGTCGGTGTCCTTGCCAATGATCTGAACACTTCGGGCGCAATCTCTCGGCTGCATGTCATGTCTAAAAACAAAACGCCTGCGACGCTTGCAGGCTTCGCCCATGGCTTGGAAATGCTGGGGCTTGTCAACGATTGGTCCGATATCCCGATGTTCGATGGCGGTGAAGCGGGCGCTGATATCGCGCCAGCTGTTGCTGCCCGTGTTGACGCATTGCTGGCACAACGTGCCACCGCGCGCGCGACCAAAGACTGGGGGTTGGCCGATGAGGTCCGCGATATCCTGAACGCCGCGGGCGTGCAGGTCACCGATGTGGGTGGGCAAGCGACTTGGGCCGCTGGCCCCGATTTTGACGCGGCCAAGCTGGGGGATTTGTAGATGACCAAAGAGCGGCTTTATCTTTTCGACACGACCTTGCGCGACGGACAGCAGACCCAAGGTGTGCAGTTTTCCACCGATGAAAAGTTCCAGATCGCGGGTATGCTGGACGATCTTGGGATTGATTACATCGAAGGCGGCTGGCCCGGCGCGAACCCGACCGACAGCGATTTCTTTGATGCAGCCCCCAAAACCCGCGCTACCATGACGGCCTTTGGCATGACAAAACGGTCTGGCCGATCGGCTGAAAATGACGACGTGCTGGCCGCAGTGATGAACGCCAATACGCCAGCGGTCTGTCTGGTCGGCAAGTCTCATGACTTTCATGTGACAGAGGCTTTGGGCATCACGCTGGATGACAACCTCGAAAACCTGTCGGCCAGCTTCAAATATCTGGTGGCCGAGGGCCGCGAGACGATGTTCGATGCCGAACATTTCTTTGACGGGTATAAGGCCAATCCCGACTATGCGTTAAAGGCGGTGCACGCCGCATATGACGCTGGTGCGCGCTGGATTGTGCTGTGTGATACCAATGGCGGCAGCTTGCCGCATGAGGTCACGCAGATCGTTATCGACGTCATCAACAGCGGCATTCCAGGCGATCACATCGGTATCCACACCCATAATGACACAGAAAATGCGGTGTCCAATTCGCTGGCCGCTGTGATGGCGGGCGCGCGCCAGATCCAAGGCACGTTGAACGGGCTGGGTGAGCGGTGCGGCAATGCGAACCTGACGACGATTATTCCGACGCTCTTGCTGAAGGAACCTTTTGCAAGCCAATTTGAAACTGGCGTAACGCATGATGCGTTGCGTGGTTTGCGTCAACTGTCGCGGTCACTGGATGACATCCTAAACCGTTTGCCCGCGAAGCAAGCGGCCTATGTCGGCGCGTCGGCTTTTGCGCATAAGGCGGGTTTGCACGCCTCTGCCATCGCGAAAAACCCGACGACCTATGAACATATCGATCCTGCGAGCGTCGGCAACAGCCGTATTGTGCCCATGTCGAACCAAGCGGGGCAATCGAATCTGCGCGAACGTTTGGCGCAAGCCGGACTGTCCGTTGAAAAAGGCGATCCGGCATTGGCGCGCATCCTTGATCGGATCAAAGACAAAGAAGCCCGCGGCTATACCTATGATACCGCGCAGGCGAGCTTTGAGCTGCTGGCGCGGGACGAGCTGGGAAAACTGCCTGCGTTCTTCGACGTGGAACGTTACCGCGTGACGGTGGAACGCCGGCGCAACAGCCATGATCAAATTGTGTCTGTGTCAGAGGCCGTCGTGGTTGTGAACGTGCAAGGCGACAAGATGCTAAGTGTGTCTGAAAGCCAAGGGCCCGATGGCAATGACCGCGGCCCTGTGAACGCGCTTTGGCTGGCCTTGGGCAAAGACCTTGGCCCGTTTCAATCGCTGATCGAAGATATGCATCTGGTCGATTTCAAGGTTCGTATTACCAATGGCGGGACCGAGGCTGTGACACGCGTTATCATCGACAGCGAAGACGGGCAGGGCAGGCGTTGGTCCACAGTTGGTGTGTCTGCAAACATCGTTGATGCGTCGTTTGAAGCGCTGGTGGATGCTGTGAACTGGAAGCTGATCCGCGACGGGGCCAAAGCACCATGAGCCTAAACGCTTGTGCCGCATTGGTTGAACGCAGCGATCCAGACCGGTTTCGCGCGACGATGGCGGCCCCAGTGGCAGCGCGGCGCATTCTGTTTCCGATCTACGCGTTCAATGTCGAGGTGACCCGCGCCCCATGGGTGACCAAAGAAGACATGATCGCCGAAATGCGCCTGCAATGGTGGCGCGACGCGCTGGAAGAAATCGGCGCGGGCGGCAAGGTGCGCAAGCATGAAGTCGTCGACGGATTGGCAGAGGTGTTGGACGCCCAAGGTGCTGAAATGCTTGACGGTTTGGTCAATGCGCGACGCTGGGATGTCTACACCGACGCGTTCGAGGATGCGGCGCACTTGGATGAATATATTGACGCGACATCGGGCCATTTGATGTGGACAGCAGCGCGGTTAATCGGGGCAAAGGACGAGTCTGCCGTGCGCGACTTTGCCTATGGCGTCGGCATCGCGAACCTACTGCGCGCCGTGCCTGATCTGGAAGAGCGCGGGCGCAAGCCATTGGTCGATGGTACGCATGACGGGGTCGGGGCTTTGGCCGAAACGGCTTATATGCGTTTGATGCGTGGAGATGCACCCAAGGCTGTCAAACTGTCCGGTTTTCAGGCCGCGCACACCCTGCGTCAGATTATTCGTCACCCCGAACGTGTGTCCGAAGGGCGGCTGGATATGGGGCCGTTGCGTCAGGCAACGGCGCTTGCGAAAATGGCGCTATTGGGCTGACGTCTCGCGCTTGGTCAGCCAGATCAGCGCGCCACCGGCCAGCACCAGAAACGGCACCATGGCGATATTCACGGCCGTCCAGCCTTCGACCGCGGATCCGCCAGAACAGTTCATCAATCCACCCGATGCAAGCGACGCGACGGTCACCATGCCGAACACGATCATATCGTTCATGCCTTGGGCAACGCCGCGTTCATGGGGCGCATGGGCGGCGGTCAACATGGATGTGGCCCCGATAAAGCCGAAGTTCCATCCAATTCCCAACAGGAACAAAGCAACAAAGAAATTTGTCAATGTCACGCCCATGAGGGCCACGATGCCCGCGCCCAGCAAGATCACAAGCCCTGTCGCGATGATCTTTTCCACGCCAAACCGGTTGATCAAATTACCCGTAAAGAACGAAGGCAGGAACATCGCGACCACATGTAAAGACACGATGTCGTTCGCGTTATTTTTCGTAAAGCCGCATCCGACAACGGCCAAGGGGGTCGATGTCATTACAAGGTTCATAAGGGCATAAGCCACCATCGCACAGATAATCGCCACGAGGATGCGTGGATCACGCAGCAATTCGCCGCGCGTGCGCGGGGTGGGGGCGTTTTCGATAATGGGTTCTGACTTGGTGCCCTTGGGCAGGTCCAGCCAGTAAAACAGGATCATCCCAACGATATTCAGGGCCGCGACAGCGAGATAAGTCCCGAGGAACGGGATCACATAGGCGTCTTGCACCAGTTTGTTCAACTGGGGGCCGAAAACCGCAGAGAAGAGACCGCCGGCCATCACGTATGAAATGGCTTTGGGGCGGAATGCCTCTGACGCGGTATCTGCGGCGGCGAAACGGTAAAACCCTTGCGCCGACATATAGACGCCAGTGATTAAGGACCCAAGCAGCATCACGCCGAACGACGCGATATAAAGACCGTAAGCCGCGATCAATGCGCCCGCAGCCCCCGCAATGGCGCCAAGCACAAAGCCAAAGCGCCGCCCGCGTCGTTGCATCAGTGGGCTCAGCCATGGGGCCGTGATCATTGATCCGAAAACGATGAATGAAATCGGCAAGGTTGCCAAACAGATGTTCCACGCCAGCGATTGTCCCGCCAACCCGCCAATGACGAAGAGCATGGGCATTTGCGCGCCCAAAATCGCTTGGGCGGCTACGAGAACGGCGACATTGCGCTTCGCGCGGCGGTCATCAATGAAATCAGTCATAGGCTATCGGTATGACGCTGTCGCAAGCCCTGCAACCGGTTTTTCAGACCGCGTCGATGATATGAGCAAATGATCCGGAAATGCGGCCTTTGATCAGGCCCATGTCGGGCAGGGCTGTATCCGTTGCATCTGTGGCGGTGAACAACGTGTCGCCATCAGCGCGGATGGTGCTGGCATAATGGAATTCATGGGCTTTCCACGTGCCAGCGAACGGGCCGTTGGTAGCTTGAATATTCCGGTAACCAAGATGCAGCTTGCGCGCGGCAAAAGAGGTTTCGAGGTCCAGCAGGCCCGCCATTTTATGGCGCGTTCCGTAGGCGTCTGTCAGGGTCTGTCCAAGCACCATGTAACCTCCGCATTCTCCATATATATCAGTATCTTCTGCTGCGTTTTGGAGGCTTTGAATGAAGATCGTATTGGCCGCCAGTTGCCCCGCGTGAAGCTCTGGGTATCCGCCCGGAAGATAGATCAGATCGGCTTTCGGCGCGGGCGCGTTGTTGAGCGGAGAAAACGGGGTGACATTGGCCCCAGCAGCCTGCCAATCGCGCAGCATATGCGGGTAGGCGAAGGCAAAGGCAGCGTCTTGGGCGACGGCGATGTTTTGCGCGGGCGGGTTCAGCGGATTCGCCGTCGCAGTCGGGGACTTACCGCCAAGATTGCGCAAGGCATCAAGGTCAAGGCTGTCCCGCATCGCCGTTGCAGCCGTGTTCAAAAACGCGTCGAGGTCGCCGCGCTCTTGGGCTTGGACCAAACCAAGGTGGCGTGAAGGCGTGCGCAGGTTGGCATTCCGCCGCACGGCTCCGAACACTGTAACGCCTGTGGGGGCCAATGCGTCGCGTAACATCATCTCGTGCCGGTCCGATCCGACATTGTTCAAGATCACGCCCGCGACTATAATCGCCTGATCAAACGCTGCAAAACCGGTGACAATAGCGGCAACAGATTGCGCCATCCGGCCTGCATCCACGACCAAAACCACGGGTAATTCTAGGATACGGGCTAGGTCGGCGCAGGCCCCTTTGCCGTCTGGCGGTGCGCCATCAAACAGGCCCATCGCACCTTCGATAATCAGGTTACCTTTTGGGGCCAGTGCCATAATCCGGTCCGGCGTCATCGCCCAAGCATCTAGGTTCAAACAAGGCTGCCCACAGGCGGCTTCATGAAAACGCGGGTCAATATAGTCGGGGCCGGATTTTGCACCGGAAACCGTGCATCCATCTTGGGCAAAGGCACGCAAAAGGCCGAGCGTGATCGTTGTCTTCCCGCTGCCCGATGCGGGGGCGGCAATGACAAAACGCATCAGGCGGATTCGGCGGGGCGGCCACGGCCCAATGGGTCAAGATCGCGGGGTGCTTCACCGGCGGCTTGGCCTTGCCAATCAAGAACTTGGCGCATCAATACTGATTGTCCAACGCAGATGATTGCAGGTGGCTCCATACCGGATGCAGCAATGTCATCGACAATTGTACCAAGCGTCGTTTCCAGCACTTGCTGCTCGCCCGTGGTTGCCGAAGACACAACCGCACAAGGTTCGGATAACGTCCGCCCCGCTGCGATCAGCTTGGCGGAAATCTGCGCGATGTGCTTCATGCCCATATAGATTACAAGCACTTGACTGCCTTTGGAAATCGACACCCAATCCAGCGCGCTTGGCGTGTTGCCGGATTGATCGTGGCCGGTCACAAAGGTCACGGATTGGTTCACATCGCGGTGGGTTACGGGGATGCCTGCATAGGCTAAACCGCCGATACCTGCGGAAATGCCGGGGATGATGCGCACGGGAATGCCGTGTTGCACCAATGTCTGCGCCTCTTCGCCGCCACGGCCAAACACAAAGGGGTCGCCGCCTTTCAGGCGCAGCACCTTTTTGCCTTCGCGGGCCAGATCAACAAGACGCAATGAAATGTCGCGCTGCTTGGCCGAAGGTTTGCCGCCGCGTTTGCCTGCGTAGATGTGGTTAGCTTGGGGCGCCCAGTCGAGGATCGCCTCTTGGACCAGCGCGTCATAGATCACCACATCCGCTTGGCGCAGGGCATTGACTGCGTGAAGCGTCAACAAGCCCGGATCACCCGGGCCAGCACCACAAAGCCAGACCCAGCCTGATTCAAGCGCGGGCCATGCGTGGGCGGGAAGGGGGACGTTTTGTTCCATATTTGCGTTATGCACCCAATGGCAGCGGTTGAAAAGCTGTGTTGCGACCCCCGATTGCGGATTGGCGGCATCGTGATTGGTTCCTATAGTCAGTTTTGATGAATACGCCAGCAACACCCGAACTGCGCCGTGGTTGGACCACTGGGGCTTGCGCGACCGCCGCGACCAAGGCCGCATTGCAACGGCTGTGGGGCGGGACGTTTGGGGCGGACGTCCAGATCACATTGCCGAAAGGCGAGGTGCCTGTATTCGCGATCGCACATACCGCGGCAGGGGATGGCTGGGCCGAGGCTGGCATTATCAAGGATGCAGGCGATGATCCCGATGTAACCCATGGTGCCTTAGTTATCGTGCGCGTTTCTGCCTCTACCGGCGGCGTGACGTTTCATGCGGGCGAAGGCGTCGGCACTGTGACCAAAGCAGGCCTGCCGATAGGTGTGGGTGAACCTGCGATCAACCCCGTGCCCCGCGCGATGATGGACGAGGTCGTGGCCGAAATGGCGGCTGAATTTGGCAAAACGCCGGATATTGCGATCATCGTGTCGATCCGCAATGGCGCAGCTTTGGCTGCAAAAACATGGAACCCGCGCTTGGGCATTGTCGGCGGTTTGTCCGTGCTTGGGACGACAGGTATCGTGCGCCCGTTTTCATGCGCGGCTTGGATCGCGTCCATTCATAGGGGCATCGATGTGGCGCGCGCAGACGGGTTGAAACATGTGGCGGGCTGCACGGGTGCAACAAGCGAGCGCGTTGTGCAAATTCTACATGAACTGCCTGATCACGCGATGTTGGATATGGGCGATTTCGCGGGGGGGCTGCTGAAATACCTTGTCAAACATCCGGTTGCGCGGATGACAATTGGCGGTGGGATCGGCAAGCTGACCAAATTGGCGCAAGGCGCAATTGATCTGCATTCTGGGCGCAGCCAAGTGGATTTTGATGTGCTGGCTGATTGGGCAAAATCCCCCGCCTTGGCCAAATGCAACACAGCGCTAGAGGCCGTCACACTGCATCCGCCATTGGCGCAGATCGTGGCGGACCGCGCCTTGTCCCAGCTTGACACCCGTTTCAGCGGCCCATCTTATGACGTCGTGGTGATCGACAGGGCGGGAAACATTTTGGCAAGGGCAGGCGCATGACACTCCTTTTGCTGGCAGGCACGGCAGAGGCCAAAGAGATCGCGCGGGGCTTGGCCGCGCGGGACATTCCGGCGATTGCATCGCTGGCGGGTGCAACGCGGTCGCCCAAACCCCTTGGGATTGAAACTCGTATTGGCGGGTTCGGCGGGGCAGAGGAATTCCGCGATTTTTTACATACGGCGGGTATCTCCGCCATTATCGATGCGACGCATCCCTATGCCAAACAGATCACGGGCCGCACTGTGGCGATCTGCAAAGATGTCGGCATTCCATATCTTCAAGTGCTGCGCCCCGCGTGGACGGCGCAAGCGGGCGACAACTGGACCGAAATCGACAGCGAAGAAGAAGCTGCAGAGATCATTCCCAAAGGTGCGACTGTGTTCTTGGGCACGGGGCGACAAACGCTGGAAAAATTCGGCGGACTAGAAGGCTGTCGCGTCATCTGCCGCCAGATTGATCCACCAACGGCCCCGTTTCCATTTGAAGGAGGCGAGTTTTTGATTGGGCGCCCACCGTTCCCTGTGGCGCGCGAAAAGGCCATTTTCGCCCAATTGGGAATCGACTGGATTGTTGTGAAAAACGCGGGCGGCGCCGCAAGTGCGACGAAACTAACCGCCGCGCGAGAGCTGGTCATCCCCGTTTTGATGATTGCCCGGCCGCCCATGCCATCGGCATTACGCGTCGATAATGCCGATGATGCACTGCTTTGGGCGCAGAGTCTTTGAACGATCGGATCATCGTGGGCCCTGACTGTTTGACCGAAGGGGCCGCATGGCTGGCAGCGGTCGAGCCGCGCTTTGCCAAGGTTTTACCGCGTATCACACCATTGCCAATGCGCCTGAAAGACGACGGGTTCGGCCCGTTGTTACACATTATTCTGGGCCAACAGGTCAGCGTGGCATCCGCGCAAGCGGTTTGGGAAAAGCTCGAGGCGGCTGGTCTGACGACCCCTGATGCCATTTCCGCCGCATCACCCGATGCCCTGCGTGACATGGGACTTTCGCGTCAAAAGGCAGGTTATGTTCATGGTCTGGCCGCTGCAGGTATCGACTTTGACAGGCTGGGTGACATGTCCAATGCCGATGTCATCAAAACACTGCGCGCCGTCAGAGGCATTGGTCCGTGGACGGCAGAAGTCTATACAATGTTTTCACTGGCCCGCGCAGATGTGTTCGCACCGGGCGATCTGGCGATACAAGAGGCGGCGCGGATCATTTTTGATCTGCCAAACCGCCCGACGGAACGCGCCATGCGTGATATGGCGCAAGCATGGTCGCCTTGGCGGTCGGTTGCAGCACGGATATTCTGGGCGTATTACGCCATGACAAAGAAAAAGGACGGCATCATATGACACGGGCACTCAATGCAGGGCGCAGAGAAGCGGTATCAGGCGAAACACGGTCTTGCGTCGTGTTTTTGCATGGCTACGGGGCCAATGGTGCCGATCTTTTGGGGCTGGCAGACCCGCTCGGCGAACATATGCCCGACACGATGTTCATCGCCCCAGACGCGCCAGAGGATTGCGCAGGTTCACCGATGGGTTTCCAATGGTTTCCGATCCCTTGGATTGACGGCTCGTCAGAAGAGGAATCGCACGCAGGCATGTTGCACGCCGTCGATGATTTGAACGCATTCCTTGATGGTGTCATGGTTGACGAAGACTTGCTGCCCGAGCAGGTCATGGTCTTGGGCTTTAGCCAAGGGTCGATGATGGCGCTGCATGTCCTACCTCGCCGCGAGGATGAAGTTGCCGGAATCGTCGCAATTTCGGGTCGGTTGCTGGAACCAGAGGCTCTCAAAGACGAGGCACAGTGTAAACCGCCTGTCTTGCTGATCCACGGTGACCAAGATGATGTTGTCCCGCCGCAATCTCTGCCGGCTGCCGCCGAAGCGCTACAAGATGCCGGTTGGAAAGAGGTTTATGCCCATATCATGAAGGGCACGGCCCACGGGATTGCGCCAGATGGGTTGCAAGTGGCACTTGCGTTCATGCGTGACCGTTTGGGGTATTAAAACCGTTACAATATCCTGCGACCTTATACAGGGTTGCCCTTTGGTAGCCACTATATATAGTTTCTCCTAAGCGGTCCGAGCGGGGCTCCCCGCTCTGCGCTGATGGTGACAGAGGTGGGATGTTTTTGACGTGTTAGACGCTGATTTTCGAACTGAATTTACCCGAAACCCCGCGGCCCTCAAAGAAAGGCCCGCATTGATCTTGAACGCGGACTACAGGCCCTTGTCCTATTATCCATTGTCACTGATGCCGTGGCAGGACGCGGTCAAGGCGGCGTGGTTGGACAGGGTCGATATCGTGGCCGAATACAATGATGTGGCGCGCAGCCCTTCAACCACGATCAAAATTCCCAGCGTCGTGGTGCTGAAAGATTATGTGAAACCTGTAAAGCGCGTGGCATTCACGCGCTTTAATTTATTTCTGCGTGACGAATTTTGCTGTCAGTATTGCGGGGCGAAGGGCGATTTGACCTTTGACCACGTAATCCCGCGCGCAGATGGGGGGGTGACGTCTTGGCAAAATGTGGTCGCGGCTTGCAGTCCGTGCAACTTGCGCAAAGGGTCGAAATCTCTGCGCCAAGTCGGGTTTCGCCTGCGCCAACAGCCGCGCCAGCCGGATCCTGCTGCACTACACAATATCGGACGCAAATTCCCACCCAACCATTTGCATGAAAGCTGGATGGATTTTCTCTATTGGGACGCAGAATTAGAAGCGTAAACGATATAAGTCGATTTGTGCGTAGCCAGCGGTTGAATCTGCTCGACAGGTGGTAGACTTTGCCACTTGTGGAGCGTAACTAGTCTTCAGTTAGCGCTAACAGCAGATCGGAGCACTCAATGGCCTCTCGCGTTATTCCTGTCGAAACTTTCGACCTAGTGATTTTTGGTGGGACGGGGGATCTTGCACGGCGCAAAATTCTACCCGGTTTGTTTCGCAGGTTCCTGTCAGGGCAGATGCCCGCGGATTCGCGCATCATTGGTGCTGCACGGTCTGATCTCGATAAAGCGGGTTATCAGTCGATGGTCAGCGACGCGATTGCGGAATTTGGTGGTGAAGAAAAGAACGACGCTGAATGTATTGCGAAATTCTTGGCGCAACTGGATTACACACCGATTGACGCGAAAGGTGATAGTGGCTGGGATACGCTCGCCGGAATGGTCCGCCGTGACGTCGTTCAGGCATTCTATTTCTCTGTTGCACCTAGCTTATTTGGCGATTTGGCCCAGCGTTTGCACACACATAAAATCGCCAATGATACCAGCCGCATCGTTGTCGAGAAACCATTTGGCCGCGACCTTGAGACAGCCAAAGCTTTGAACAAGTCGCTGGCGGATCATTTTGAAGAAAGCCAGATTTACCGCATCGACCATTATTTGGGTAAAGAGACCGTTCAGAACCTTATGGCCGTTCGTTTTGGCAACATGTTGTTTGAGCCGCTATGGAACAATCACTACGTCGATCATATCCAGATTACGGTTGCCGAAACGGTGGGTGTAGATGGGCGCGGGGCCTATTATGATCGGTCCGGCGCGATGCGCGATATGGTCCAAAACCACCTGATGCAGTTGCTGTGCTTGATCGCGATGGAACCCCCAAACCAATATGGCGCCGACGAGGTCCGCGATGAAAAGCTAAAGGTTATCCGTGCTTTGCAAGGGCTGGAGCCGCATGAAATCGTGCGCGGTCAATATGATGCTGGTCCTGATGGTGATGGATACCGTGACGACGCGGAAAACCCGCGCAGTTTCACCGAGAGTTTCATCGCGCTGAAGTGCCACATTGATAACTGGCGTTGGGCAGGTGTGCCGTTCTATTTGCGCACGGGTAAGCGGATGAAGGCGCGTGCGTCTGAAATCTCTGTTGTGTTTAAGGATCTTGGCCATTCGATTTTTGAGGGCGACGAAAAACGCCACCGCAACATTCTTTCGATCCGTCTGCAGCCAAACGAAGGTATGGATTTGCAAGTCACTATTAAGGAACCTGGGCCGGGGGGTATGCGTCTGATCGATGTACCGCTGGACATGTCATTTGCCGAAGCTCTGGGCGATGATGCGGGCGATGTGACAGATGCATATGAGCGCCTGATCATGGATGTTATCCGTGGCAACCAAACGCTGTTCATGCGCGGCGATGAAGTAGAAGCCGCATGGAAATGGACCGACCCATTGATCCAAGGTTGGGAGGCGCGCAATGATGTGCCTAAAACCTATGATGCGGGGTCAGCAGGACCAGAAGACGCAATGATGTTAATGCACCGCGACGGCCGCCGCTGGCGTGATGTGAAACCTTAATAACGGGGCATAAGTCATGGAATTTAAAGAATATCCAGATTCAGAAATGATGATGATTGATCTTGCCAATGAACTGGCAGGCGATCTTGAAAACGCATTGCTGACACATGATCGCGTTTCTTTCGCCGTGCCCGGTGGGACGACGCCGGGTCCTGTGTTTGATACGCTCAGCGGGGTTGATCTGCATTGGGACCGCATCGATGTGATGCTGACGGATGAACGTTGGGTGCCAGAAACATCAGACCGATCCAACACCCGACTTTTACGCAATCGTTTGCTGGTGGATAAGGCGGCAAGCGCCAATCTGATCCCGCTTTATGCCGACGCACCGACACCCGAAGATAAACTGCCCGATCTGGCTGCCGCCTTGGACCCGATCATGCCGATTTCGGTCATGTTGCTGGGCATGGGCGCGGATATGCACACGGCCTCGATCTTCCCAGAGGCCGATCAGCTTGATCATGCGTTGAACGGCAGTGACAATCTTGTGGCGATGCGCGCGCCTGGTGCGCCGGAACCACGGATTACCCTTTCGGCTAAGGTGCTCAAGGGTGCGATGGCGCGTCATATCGTGATTATCGGTGATGAAAAACGCGACGCCTTGGAAAAGGCCCGCCATTTGACCCCGATCGAGGCACCTGTGGCCGCCGTGCTGGCCGGTGCGACCGTGCATTGGGCAAGGAGCTAAGCCATGTGGGATAAGATTAAGGCCCATCACGCGACCGTGGCAGACCGCCGCTTTGAAACACTTGTGAATGAACAGCGTGCGGCTGATTTCGTGGCGACCGCAGGCGATATGCGTTTGGATTATGCCAAGACGAATATTGACGCCGACGGGCGTGCATTGTTGATTGATCTCGTTGAACAGGCCGGTTTGGCAGAGCGCCGTGAGGCCATGTTCACCGGCGAGGCGATCAACGAAATGGAAGGTCGTGCTGTGCTGCACACGGCCTTGCGCAACCTTGATGGTGATGCGGTTCATGTCGATGGCAAAGATGTCATGCCGGAGGTTTTGGCGACGCTAGATCGCATGGGCGATTTCGCAGAGGCTGTGCGGTCCGGCGCGTTCAAAGGGCAGGGTGGCAAGATCACCGATGTCGTGAATATCGGCATCGGCGGGTCCGACCTTGGGCCTGCGATGGGTGCGCTCGCATTGGCACCCTATCATGATGGCCCCCGCTGCCATTTCGTGTCCAATGTAGACCCTGCCGATATCGCGCAAGTGCTGCGGTCGTGTGACCCAACGACCACCTTGGTCATTGTCGCGTCTAAGACGTTTACCACAATTGAAACCATGACCAACGCGCACACTGCGCAGGCGTGGATGTCGGAAAAGGTCACCGATGTGGGGGCGCAATTCGCGGCACTTTCCACCGCTGCTGACAAAACCGCAGCCTTTGGTATCGCGCCAGAGCGCGTGTTTGGGTTCGAAGACTGGGTTGGCGGACGTTATTCCATGTGGGGGCCGATTGGGTTGTCGCTGATGATGGCCGTCGGGCGCGATGCGTTTCATGCGTTCTTGCGTGGTGCGCAAGCCATGGATGTGCATTTCCGCAATGCGGACTGGGCTGAAAACATGCCTGTGATGCTGGCGCTTGTTGGCATTTGGCACAATCAGGTTTGCGGTCATGCGACCCGCGCTGTTCTGCCTTATGACAATAATCTCAGCCGCTTACCGGCTTACCTTCAACAGTTGGAAATGGAAAGCAACGGCAAGGGTGTCAGCATGGATGGCGCCGATCTGACTGTGCCGTCTGGGCCCGTCGTTTGGGGCGAGCCGGGCACGAACGGTCAGCACGCGTTTTACCAGCTGATCCACCAAGGCACGCGGGTCGTGCCATGTGAATTCTTGGTCGCCGCACGTGGGCACGAGGATGCGCTGCACCATCAGCATCAGCTTTTGGTCGCCAACTGTTTGGCGCAATCAGAGGCCTTGATGAAAGGCCGCGATCTGGAAGAAGCGCGCGGCAAAGTAGCCGATAAATTCGAAGGTGCAGAGCTTGACCGTCAAGCACGCCACCGCGTTTTCCCCGGCAATCGCCCGTCCGTGACCATCGCCTATCCGCAGCTAACACCGTTTGTTTTGGGTCAGCTCATCGCGCTTTATGAACACCGCGTATTTGTCGAAGGCATTGTGCTTGGCATCAATTCTTACGACCAATGGGGCGTCGAATTGGGCAAAGAGCTGGCGACGGCTTTGCAGCCTGTCGTTGAAGGCGCGCAAAGCACCGACGGCAAAGATGGATCAACCGCTGCGCTTGTCGCGTTTTTGCAAGCGAACGGCGTTTAGCTTAACCAAATTGGCGGGCCGTGTATTTCAAACTCACGGCCCGTTCCTTCGTGTTAAAACGACATGGCAATGATGGCTGGCACGCCGACGATAAAGCCACCACAGATGACCGTCAGGGACAAAAATAGACCTTTGAACATGTGCAAAATCCTTTGCTGTTTGCGTTGCAAAGGTTAGGTAGCGCTGCGCTGACTAACGGCATGAGACAGGCTGTCGCAGTTTCATGAGGTTGGCGGAGATTTGGAGCGGGTAACGAGAATCGAACTCGTATTCTTACCTATATCATTTCGTTATTTTAATCATTTTTTGCTATATTTATAAGGGTTATATGAGTGATTAGGTTTTTCTTACCAGAGTGAATAGTAGTGACAGTAGTAGTGACACAAGTAGTGACGAAAAATCTGAATAACGCTTACTTATATGGTAAAGTGGAGGAAAATATTACCGACAGGTTAGACGACCCTCACCATCATCATCACCTACGACCATCAGGTTATGAATCTAATAGTCGAATAAGCCTTCCAAGCATCCTGTCGCTCCAAAACCTTGTCACCTAGCTCACAGGTTTTCACAAAAGTGCATACCCTCTCTCAGCGGTCTGCGTGGTGTTGTTGGGTGCTAAGTTTGGAAGTTTGCCGAGTTCAGCTGTTGACGCTCTGATTAGTCTGATGGTTATCATGCGTTCAAATCAAACAGTAGGCCGCAAGACATGAGCATAGTCATCAAGATGATCCTGTTGGCGTTAGCCGCCGTATTCCCCAAGTTCAAAATGGGCTACGGTGTGTTTTTGATTATCCTTATGACGTTTGGTTCCTTGTTTGCAGTCTCGGCGGCATACTTAGATCACAGTTTCGGAGAACCCTCTTGGATAGTGCGTAACGAAATACTCTTCGGAATTGGTGCATCAGTCATAGGATGGATTTTAGGTCTAGCCCTGATGCGTCAGGCTGCAAGACACGAGGCTATGATGAAGGTCAACTTAGATGAATACGAACGCAAGAGAGACTCTGAGGACACTTGAAAGTGTGTCGTTTGTGAGCAGAACATCTCAATACCT
>CBFIAX010000011.1:0-113 GCA_965660685.1 Yoonia sp.
CGCCACGAAACCCAAGAAATGATTGTATAATTGGGTGAAGCCTATCCTTTCGGATAGGGCGCTATCCTTATGCCCGCAAGAAAAGCGCGGTCATTTGTGGCAATAATGGGGCA
>CBFIAX010000011.1:123-111076 GCA_965660685.1 Yoonia sp.
AGTTTGCCATAATGTCCCGTGTTTTTGCCTATGCCGTCGCTGCCCTGTTGGCCCTCACGGGGCCGTTGACCGCAGATTCAATCCCCGCCACAACCGGCGACGTGATCCTGACAGTGACAGGTGTCGAAAACGAGCCTGTTCTATTTGACCGTGAAAGACTTTCATCGCTTGGGCTGGAAACCGTCGAGACCATGACGATCTGGACCGAAGGTACGCAGACCTTTGAAGGTGTTTTACTTAAATCCATCACGGACGCGCTGGGCGTCGAAGGCGGGACACTTTTGGCCACAGCGATCAACGACTACACCGTTGAAATTCCTGTTACAGATGCCGTTGAAAACGGCCCGATTATCGCGATTACACTGAACGGCGAGAAAATGTCGATCCGTGACAAAGGCCCGTTATGGGTGATTTACCCATACGATAGCTCCGCAGAGTATCGGACCGAAGTGGTCTATTCTCGGAGCATCTGGCAGCTCGACAGAATTGAAGTTGTTGATTAACCCAAAGGAACGCGAACCAATTAAAAGGTGGAATTTTAATCGTGCCAAATTCTCAATATCGGCGCCAACGGGCCGGCCGCACTCTGGTAGTGCTGGCCGGCATTTTGGCTTTTATAGCAATTTCATTTCTAACGTGGAATGTATCGCAGGAAATCGCGGCGCAAAGTTCTGCACAATCTGATAATGTGCAATGGTCCCTGTCACAGACAGAGGTCGAATTCCAAGAGTTTAGTAGCCGCTTGCGAATGGGGGCAAATCCGGCGGAAATCCGGCGGCGGTTCGATATCTTTTACAGCCGCATCCAAACAGTGCGCCAAGCGCAGGTTTTTGCTGATTTGCGTGAATCCGAAGACTTCGAAGGGCACCTGTCGCGCACTGAAACCTTTCTTGAAGAAGCGGTGAAGTTGATCGATGTCGATGATGTAAGCTTGACCCAGAATTTACCGCGTTTGACGTCATTGGCGCAAAACGAGCGGCTAGAGGTGCGCGGTCTGTCAAATGCAGGCCTTAACCTATTCGCCGAACGCGCGGACCAACAGCGCAAAGCGGTATCTCGTACAATGACCCAACTGGCCGCAGCACTTGTGGCGTTAATCACTGCGCTTGGGGTAGGGGTGATTTATCTTGTCCGGCTCAATTCACAAATAAGTCGACGTGAGCGGGAGCAATTCCAATCGACCAATCGCATCAATACGATCATGAACACATCGCTGGATGGCGTGATTGTGAGTGATGCACAGGGCCGGATCACTGGGTTCAATTCCGCAGCCGAACATATTTTCGGCCACAAAGCCGATGATGTGATGGGGGTGGAAATCGGAAAGGTCATTGTGCCAGATCACATGATTGATGCGCATAATGCAGGCATGGAACGGATGCGCCACAAGGGCGAAAAACGTGTCGTTGGCAAAGGACGAGTGCGCCTAGAGGCAAAGCGCGCCGATGGATCACTTTTCCCCGTAGAGCTGGCCATTCAATCGGCCACCGCGGACGAAGGAGAGATCTATATCGCCTTCCTGCGCGACGTGTCACAGATGGTCGCAGATGAGCAAGAGCTCATCCAAGCCCGTGATAAAGCGATTGCAGGTGAACAAAGCAGGTCGGAATTTTTGGCCACCATGAGCCATGAAATCCGGACGCCGTTGAATGGGCTGTTAGGGAACATGAGCCTGCTCCGCGATACGTCGCTGACCACCAAACAAGACACGTTCATGCGAAATATGGAAACCTCTGGTCGCCTTCTTATGTCGCATGTATCGGACGTCTTGGATATCGCGCGCTATGACAGCGGCAAGCTTAGTCTGCGGTCTGAACCGCTAAATATTTCTGCATTGGTTCAAGATATTGTGGACAACCAAATCGGGATGGCATCTGCACAAGAAACAACACTGGAATGGGGCTGGGATGGCCCCGCACAACACTGGATTAACAGCGACTCCGAACGGCTTCAGCATATTTTGATGAACTTGATCGGGAATGCGGTGAAGTTTACCAAACACGGACGTGTGTCGGTCACCGCCTCTTGGCAAGACGATATGTTGCAGTTTGTGATCGAAGATACGGGCATCGGCATCGCCCCCGATCTGGTCGACCATGTGTTCGATGATTTTGTTACGGGCGACACATCCTATGCTCGCGATGTCAGCGGGACAGGATTGGGTCTTAGCATTGTCCGCCGCTTTGTCGAAGCCTTGGATGGCACAATCACGGTTGACAGCGAAGTGGGCGAGGGAAGCACATTCCTGCTTGAACTTCCGACGACCATTGCCAAACCACAAGAAGACGAAGCGGAATCTCCTACCATTGAAACGGCAACACCACGGCAGAATGTCCTAATTGTTGAAGACAACGAAATTAACCGCTTTGTCGTGCGCAACATGCTCACCGCCGATGGTCACAAAGTCACCGAAGCCTTTGATGGCAAACAGGGCGTCGAGATGGCCTACGTGCAAAAATTCGATTTGATCCTTATGGATATTTCGATGCCGATCATGGACGGTCGCACCGCGACAATGAATATCCGCAAAGGGGATGGCGCATCTGCCAAAACCCGTATTATTGCGCTAACGGCAAATGCTATGGCCAATGAACAGGCGGATTTCTTGGCCAATGGAATGGACGCTGTATTGACCAAACCATTGAGCAAATTCGCGCTGCGTGCGGCCTTGGCGGGCGACAATGCCGCGGTGTCACCTGTGCCAACCGATCTGATTGATCTGCCCCATTTGGCTGAAACCCGCGCCACTGTTGGCGAGGACGGATTTTCGGCACTGCACGCAAAATTCGATGCCGAGGTTGGGGATATTGCAGATTGGTTCACGCCTGACGCAGGTATGGATGTCGTCTCAGCAAAGGCACATAAATCGGCGGGGTCTGCTGCCCTTTTTGGGGCCATGCAGTTGAACAAAACGCTGCTTACGCTTGAAAACCATGCAAAGGCAGGGGACGAGACAGCCGTTTCGCAAATGCGCGCCGAGGTTTTGACCCTTTGTCAGGACACACGCGATGCCCTGACACAAGCGACCTCTACAAGCCCAAAGTGATCGCGCCGACGAGACCAAATACCCGCCCTATTTCAGCGATATTTGTGATTGCGTTGTCCTAGCAAGCTAGCGAGTCTTTTGGCAGCAGATAGGGGTCATAGTCGTCGCGGTCGGCGCGGCGAAGCAGGTCTTCGATGTCGCGCTCGATCACGATAGAGACACCATTGGTCGGGTTCCGAGAGAATAGAACCGACGATCTGTCTGTACTCGTGCTGCGCCCCCCACCGACACAGTTTGCGTCAATCATGGCTTACTTGTAGCGCGTTCCGTATGGGACGGATCGCACAGATTAGCCAATTGCGGACCTTGCATTAAGTTGGGCTGGTTGGGTGAGATTTGACAAAAACAGGTTCACGCTCGGCGGACTGATCGAGCTAGGGCGCATCAGGTATTCTTGAAAACACTGGCGGCTAGGGACAAAAATTTCGTCACCGGCCAACAGCATGATATCGACGACATTCGACCCTTCGAAAACGCCGTGCATATCAAGGCGGTGCACCGCCGCTCCACGACGCACTTGCACAGCAGAAATATCGTCATCGGGGCGCACACCGCCCGCTAGGCTGCCGACAGATTACGCCCTCCGGTAGAGGCACCCTTGGCGTCTTGCCTACGCCAATCAACGCTATCACCGCGGACGCCGCCGATCTCAACCGTACGGGCCTCGAAGACCGCGCCGGACACGCCGACATATACGGACGCAAGATCCGAGGCGCGCACAGAAATTCGTGGTGCACTGTCATTGAAACCATCGGCCAAATGGGCACGGGATATATCCGCTTCTATTTGGTCAGTGAACCGGCCCTGCGCGCGAATGTCATTGAGGAATGGTAGCTTCAACATGCCGTCGCGCAAAATAACAGATGACCCGTTGAACGTGTCATCATCGTCGATCCGGACATCTAAAAGATCATTGCGAGACAAAGGGTTCACCGCGCAAGGACACCGCCGGGATGGCGTCACCTTTTCCTGCCCCAACACCGCCAGTTGCCGCGCCATAGGGTAAACATTCTTGCGCATTTAGCTCGCTCGACCACAAGAAGTGGACCACATCTGGTTCGCGATATTCCGCCTGATACCCGTCCCCTTTGGCGACAGTTAGATGTTTTCCGACGGGTCATAACTCGCATCGGCAGAGGGAGTGAAAAGCGGACCAATAACGCCATGTGTTGAAAATTTCTTGGCCACTCCGACCTCCAAAAACTTTGTTCATAGTTAACGGCAAAAATAAAAATGAGCGCGCAGAGGTGCGAGGACGCCGTCGGCTAATTCGCCTATCCTGACGGATAGCTGGTTGTGCATTTGGGACAGCAAGCTGACCGTCCGCGCGGCTGTGATTGGGGGTCCGGGTCGTGCAAATCTGGGGCACGCAACGAGAGCTGTTTGATGTCACTGCCTACACAACACGAGTCACTTGTAACAAATCTGCTTGCCTACGGCGCGACAAAAGCGGCGTCGAAGGCATCGCGATTGTTGGTCACGGCAACATTGTCTGTCTGCGTGATCCTGAGTGCCATGCTTTTGAGACCCTTTGGTCTCTTAGCGCTGACAACCGGATATGTCGTTATCGCGACCAATATCATGCTCTTGGTAAGGGTCATTACCCTTCACCTTATCTTTGAACCTTCAACTAAATTGGTGACATTATGACCTATTTTGCCGTGATCATCCCGTGTTTTAATGCAGCCGAAACACTGCCACAGACCTTGGACAGTTTGCGCGCTCAAACTTATCTTGGGTGGGAAGCGATTTGTATTGACGATGGGTCGACAGATGACACGCGGGCGGTGGTTGAACGTTATGCTGCGTTGGATGAGCGGATCAAACTTGTGCGAAATACCGGACAGGGTCCTAGCTGCGCGCGCAACATGTTTGGAATGCAATGGGACTCGTCGGATGTTCTCGCATTTTGCGATGCGGACGACATATGGGCCCCAACCAAACTCGCCCAGCTTCATTGTTGTTTCCACGACAAAAGCGTTGATGCCGCTTATGGAAAAATCGCGATTTTTTCAGACGATCCTGATGGCGCACGGACCCAAACGACCGTGCCGGTTAGCGACCTGAAAATCCCAATGCTCTTGGCTGAGAATCCGGTTTGCACCATGTCGAATTTGGCAGTGTGCGCGAGCGTTTTTCAAGCCACCGGTGGGTTCAACGAACGGATGGTTCATAACGAAGACTTGGACTGGTTGATCCGGCTGGTTGGCGGCGGCGCGCGGGTCGTTGGGTTGGATATGTTGCAAACCTATTACCGGACCAACCCGCATGGGCTGTCAAGTGATCTAGATGCCATGCGCCAAGGCCGCGAAGCCGCGATCCGCTCGGCGGAAACATTTGGCTATAGCGTCGATGACGCGGCGAATGCTGTCTATTTTCGCTATCTTGCGCGTCGGGCATTACGTTTGGGTGGGGGGGCATCCGCGCTCAAACTTGCATACGAGGGGCTAAGGACGAGCCCCGTTGGTTTTTTCAACTCTCCTCGTCGCGGTGCGCTGACCTTGGGGGCGGCTGTTTGCGCAGCTTGCTTCCCCGCCTCTCTGTCACGCGCACTTTTTGCACATTAAACTCATGGAGTCCCCGATGCCGTTAGCCTCAATCGTCGTGCCTGCCTTTAACGTGTCCGCAACCGTTTCAGAGACTTTGGACGCACTCTTACTGCAGACTTTCAAAGACTTTGAAATCATTGTCGTTGATGACGGATCGACGGATAAAACACCTGAGATTTTGGAAACCTATGCAAGTGACCCTCGCATTCGGATTCTTCGTCAACGCAACCGAGGGCTGGCCGGGGCGCGCAATACCGGGATTGATGCCGCCGCGGGTCTTTTTATCGGGTTTTGTGATGCGGATGACATCTGGGAACCGTCCAAATTAGAGGCCCACATCGAACATCTACGTGACCGGCCAGATGTCGGTATCAGCTATTCTGGGTCGGCGTTGATCGACGAAAACGGGGCCGACATCGGACTGGCGCAGCGCCCGCGTTTGCGCCGTATTTCTGCCGCACATATTCTGAAACGGAACCCGATTGGAAATGGGTCAGCGTCAGTCATTCGCCGCCAGGTTTTTCGTGACATCGCCTATCTTCCGAGCAGTGAACACATTCGGTACTGGTATTTCGACGAAACCTATCGCCAGTCCGAAGATATCGAGTGCTGGCTGCGCATAGCACTGACGACCGATTGGGAGATTGAGGGGGTCGATGGGCTGCTTACCCGCTATCGCATCAGTGCGGGCGGTTTGTCCGCCGCGACCGGCGACCAACTTGCATCTTGGGAACGGATGTTGGCAAAGCTGACGGCGCTGCGCCCCGCCTTTTTCGCCCGACACGGTAAGGCGGCGCGGGCGTATCAGCTACGGTATCATTCGCGTCGCGCAATCAGCGATCTTGACGCTGACAGAGCCATGGAAATGACAAAAGCCTCCTTTGCCCAATCCATCAGGCCAATGTTTGAAGAGCCAATCAAAACTTTCACAACAGTTGGTGCGGCATTGGTCTTGCGCTTTGGCGGACAATCTGCGCTTGCCATATTGCTGCGCAAGAACGAAAATTAGGCAATGACACGCAAGCCGGTCGTCTTACATCTTGTTGATGATACAACAGCGGGTGGTGTTATGCGCGTTGTTGATTTTATCTGCAGGTCCGACTTGCTTGCAAAAACAAGCACACACCGGATGCTTAAGGTCACACGTGGCAGGTTTATGACTGCGCCGGATTGGGCAGATATCATTGTGTCGCATACGACCATCAGCTGGTGGAGTTTGCCGATGTTGCTTGCCCTACGCGCCGCACGTCCTAAGACGCCCATAATCCATATTGAACACAGTTATACCGCCGCATTTGTCGGCCATAACGTGACCCGTAAGGGGCGGTTTGCGAGCCTGCTTAAGGCCGCGTTTTCTTTGTTTGATCGGGTCGTTGCCGTCAGCCATGCACAAGCGAGCTGGATGGCGTCACGGAACCTTGTTGCGACGCCTCGGCTGACCACGATTCAGTCTTGTGTCGATCTAACCCCGTTTGGTGTGATCGATCCAGTCACCGGACCTATTAGGACATTTGGCGCGATCGGCCGATTAGACCCACAAAAAGGGTTTGATATGGTTATCAAAGCGTTCAAAAATTTGCCTGATCCAGCACTTCGGTTAAAGGTTTTCGGCACTGGTCCCGAAGAACAGGCGCTTCGCGACTTGGCTGTTGGAGACGACAGAATTGAATTCATGGGATTTTGCGCCAACCCAACCCAACCGTTCAAAGACGTTGACGCGGTTGTTATGCCATCGCGGTGGGAAGCATTTGGTCTGGTCGCCATCGAGGCAAGGGCTGCAGGGCGGCGCCTGCTATGCGCGCAAGTTGACGGCTTGCAGGATCACGCTTCATTGGGCGCTGAGTATTTTGAAAGCTACACCGAAAGCCATTTGACCAATGCCCTTTCAAAACTCGCAGGCCAAAGTGCCGCGCAAGGCGGATCGGTTGATGCGGCGAGACAGGTCGCGCAATTTCATAGGTCTTGGGAACAGTTGATTAGTGACTATTCGGCAGATTTGAACGCTAATTGTAGTGGCGGTTCCAATTCCAGCTTGGAGAAAAACGAACGGTCAGCATGAAATCCTTCATGGCTCGGCAAGTCGATTTACTTTTTCGGAACCGATTGCTTGTTGAGTTCTGCATCGGTGAACTTTGTTTTTGCCCCCCCTAACGGGGGGGGGGCAATGCGCCTTGAGCTGGCTTGTCTTTGACTAGGCCAGGCTTGGAAGCCAGAGCACGATACCGGGGAAGGCGACGAGTAAACCGATGGTCACGGCGTCTGCGATGAAAAACGGCGTCACCCCTTTGAACACGTCCTGAACAGACAAGTCATCACGCACGCCTGCAACCACAAAGCAGTTGAGGCCAATGGGTGGCGTGATGAGACAAAACTCCGCCATTTTGACCACCAGAATCCCGAACCAAATTGCGCACATGGGCCCTGACATACCAAACGTACTGTCCGCTGCCGCCACGGCTTCGCCGCCGTTCAGAGCCATGACCGCAGGATAAACCACAGGCAGTGTGAGCAAGAGCATTCCGATTGCGTCCATGAACATGCCCAAGACCGCATAGGCCAGCAAAATGCAGATAAGGATCAACATGGGCGACATCGTCAGTGACGTGATCCAGTCTGAAAATGCGCTGGGGAGATTGGCGAACCCAAGGAACCGCACATAGATTAAGACGCCCCAGATGATGGTAAAGATCATCACGCTTAGCTTTGCCGTTTCCAACAATGCGTCACGCAATTGCGGCCAGCGCATGCCTTGCCATAATGCCATGAGGAACACGACGAATGCACCAATTGCGCCACCTTCTGTTGGGGTGCCCCATGCGTCGCCGCCAAACGGGTTGTAGACGAAACAGATGATCGTCACGACGACGAATACAATCGGTAAGGCAGGTGGCAAGGATGTGAAACGTTCACGCCACGTGAAGCCACGCACAGGCGGGCCAACGTTCTTAAACGTAACGGCAATCCCGATAATCAGCGCTGCGTAAACTAGGGCTGAAAACGCCCCAGGGATAAAGCCAGCGAGCAACAGTTTGCCCACGTCTTGTTCCACGATGATCGCATAGATCACCAGAATGGCGGAGGGCGGGATTAATGATGCAAGCGTGCCGCCAGCGGCCACAACGCCAGCGGCGAATTGTTTGTTATAGCCGATTTTTAACATTTCCGGGATCGCGATCCGCGCAAAAACAGCAGAGGTTGCAACCGACGCACCAGACACAGCCGCAAAGCCTGCCGTCGCGAATACTGTGGACACCGCCAGCCCACCGGGCACCCAAGCGATCCACCGTTTAGCGGCCTCGAAAAGCGCCTTAGTCAGGCCTGCGTAATATGCGAGGTATCCAATCAGGATGAAGGTCGGGATCAGGGAAAGCGCTTGGCTTGAAACCTTAGAGTGCGGCACTTGGCCTGCGGTTTTTACAGCAACGCCCAAGGCCCAACCAAAGTCATCAAAGCCATAGTTCTTCTTGGCCCAGAAAATCCAGATTAGCCCAATCAGTCCGGCCAGACCCGCAGCGAAAGCCACGCGCATGCCCAAGACGACCAGTACCAGCATGCCGCCTGTGACCCAAAGGCCAATATCAATCGGTTCCATTAGTCTTGTCCTTCCAATTGATCCGCTTCCATGCGGGCCTGTGTTGCGGCGTCGGCGATCAATGGCACGGCAATGGCCTTGCCAGTCACGATCGCGCGGCCGTAAGCCCAAACCTGAAGACACAGGCGGAGGCAAAGCACGCTAAATGCCAACGGCGCCATTAGTTTTGCGGGCCAAATCGGCAGAGCAATATCCATAGAGCTGTCACGGCTCCACATGGGGGCTGCGAAGTCGAAGCTGCGGTCGAAATGTGCCCAGCTGCCCCAGACCAACATGACCATCAAAAATAGCACGCAAAGGGTGGTGATGAGCTCAACGATGTACAAAACGCGTCCGCGCAATTTGCCGACAACGATGTCCATACGAATATGGCCACCTTCGCGCATGACAAATGAAATACCCATAAATGCGATAAGGGGCATCGCTTGTTCGATCCAGTCAACATAGCCGGGCAGAGGGGCGTTAAAGGCGTTGCGCCCGCTGACTGACACCACGGCCAGCACCATAAGCGCAAAAACGCTGATTCCGCTGATCAAGGCGAATCCACGTTCAAGGCGCAGTAACGATCTGTCGCATTTGCTTAGTGTGCTGTTGTCCGACAACACAAGTGACGCTGTAGCCATAAAAAGGCCCCCGAAATTTTAATGAGAAAGCTCCGCGCCATAAAGACGCGGAGCGATAGGTGTTTACTTAACTTCAGAGATTATGCCTGTGACAAGATCATAGAGTTCCTGTGCTGGCAGACCGGCAGCTGTGTTCTGCTCGATCCAAGCGGCAGCAGCAGGTGCAGCAGCGGCAGCTTCGAACCCTTCAATCTCTGCATCAGAGAAGTTTACGACCTCGATGCCGCGCTCTTCAAGGGCAGGACCCCAAGCGTCCATCGTGGCGCCGTTGTAGTTTGCGACATAGTGATCCAGCGATTCATCAACGGACCCCAACAGCGCGTCACGGTGCGCATCAGACAGGCCGTCGAGCGCATCAGAGTTAACCACAACAGGGCAGTTCACAGTGCCTGGGTTCAGGTTTTCTGTCCACCATTTTGCGTTTTCGATTGTGCCGAACGACATGTGCGCGTGCGGTGCGAATGCGACGGCTTTAACAACGCCGGAGTCCATCGCCTGACGTACTTCAGAAGCGGACATGGATGTTGGAACAGCACCAACAGTTGCCATTGCAGCACCGATCCCACCTGTTGCGCGCACGCTCAGGCCATCGAAGTCTGCCAGTGTTGCAGGCGCATCGCCGACACCCACAATGTTATACTGTGGCAGCGGTGACGGCATCAAAAGCGTCGCGTTCCAGCGGCCCAAGTCGGCGACAGTTGCAGGGTGCTGGTACACTGCCATGGACAGTTCGATTTCCTGCTCCAGCGATGCAACGCCTAAGAACGGTAGTTCCAGAACGGTGATCGACGGGTTCTTATCGCGGTGGTAGCCCGCACAGAACTGCGCCATCTCAAAAGCGCCGATGGAGATACCGTCAAGGTTTTCTTTGTTGTTGGACAGGCCGCCGTAGCTGATGTTCAATGTGAACTCGCCGTTTGTCTTTGCGGATACCAGCTCTGCCAGCTTTTCTACGTGCTCAGTAAAGGCGCGTTGCTTGCCCCAGAGTGATACGTTCCATTCTTCAGCAGTCGCGGATGACGCAACGCCAAGTGTCAGTGCTGCGATTGCAGCAGTTGTCATGAAGTTTTTCATTTCGGTTTCCTCCCTAAAAAAATCCGTGACGCAATTGAACACGATTCGTAGGGAAGGGCGCATGAATAAAATTGCGAGAGGTTTAACCGCTGCCCTGCGGATTTCCGCATAGCTACAGCAACGCGTCTTTATCCAACCCTAGCTTTACAATTTTTTCATTCAATGTTCGGCGTCCGATCCCCAGTTCATGTGCCACATCGTCCATCTTGCCCGCATGGGTTTGGATCGACTTGGAAATCATTTGCCGTTCAAATGCTGCGACGGCTTCGCGCAAACCAGATTTTTGTGTGCCATCCGCATCGTCGCCCAAAAGGTCGTCTTGCACCGACGACATTCCATGGCGCGACATCATCACCCGCCGGTCCATCAGGTTGCGCAATTCACGTACATTGCCGGGCCATTTATGTGCCATTAATGCGCTGAGCTCGTCGTCGCGCAACGCGGGCGGGTCGCTGTCGTATTGGGTGGCAAATTCTTGGGCGAACCGCATGGCCAATAGCGCGATGTCGTCACGTCTTTCGCGCAAGGTCGGCAGATCGATCGAAAAACTGCCCAGCCGGAACATCAAATCTGCCCGCAGTGCGCCTGACTTCACCGCGGCCGCTGTGTCTTCATTGGTTGCGGCGATGATGCGTAAATCAACCTTTTCCGGTAGACCCGTGTCTGGTGAAGAGATTTCGCCCGCATCAATCATGCGCAACAAAAGCGGTTGCACGTCCGGCGGGCAGGCCCCGATTTCATCAAGAAGCAAAGTGCCCCCCGATGCTTCGCGGGCGATATGGGGCAGATGCGCTGCGCTGATTTGTGCTGCGTTCACGGCGATATAGGGGCCGTCGCACCGCGCAGATAAATCATGGATCGTGCGCGCCACAAGGTCCTTCCCAGTGCCGGTTTCACCTTGCACCAGCACACTACTGTCGGTGCCAGCGACCATCGCAATCGTTTCGCGTAATCGGTGCATCTGTGGCGTCTGACCCAGCAAGACTCGGTCCACCCCTGCCAATTGTTGAAGGCGTTCAGTCAGACGCAGGTTGCGTTGTGTCATGTGATGCGACTGTGCCGCATGGGACAAAATCAGCAAAAGCCGCTTGGGATCGAAAGGTTTTTCAACAAAACTATAGGCGCCGTTGTTCATCGCCTCGACAGCCGTGGGGATATCGCCATGCGCGGAAATCAACACCACCGGCGGGGCGTTTACCAAGGATCTTAGCAGCTCTAGCCCCGACATTTCGGGCATCCGCACGTCTGACAAGATGACGTCCGGTTGGAATTGATCGATCCATCTGGCGGCATCCGTGGCCCGTGCCAAGGCCTTGGTGACCCAGCCTGCGGCCTCCATCAGATCAACCATTGAATTGCGCATCAACCGGTCGTCGTCGATGATCAGAACCCTGTTGTCAGCCATCTTTCTGGCCCCCTTTTGGCAACGTCACCCGAAATTCAGTGCCGCCAGTCGGGCGATCGTGGGCTTGGATGGTGCCACCGTGGTCAGTGACGACGCCCGCTGAAATCGTCAGGCCCAGCCCCATACCAGCCCCGCTTTCGCGCGTCGTGGCAAACGGCTCTTGTAGGTCGTCCAACGTCTTGCCGCGCAAGCCATGCCCGGTATCGGCGACACTAAACCAAACAGCATCGGTTGTTTCGCCCAGTGAAAGGTCGATTAAGCGGGTGTCTGTTTCTTGCACCGCGTCAAGCGCATTGCGTATGATATTTGTCATCACTTGTTCGATGCGCAACCGGTTCGCTGTCACGATTGTGGCGTCTTGGGGTCGGTCAAATTTAACTTTGGCACCTACTTCCGCAATGTTCGGCTCTACCAGGTCAATCGCATCGCTAATCGCGTCCGCCAGATCAAACTGCTCGAAACTGTCGCGCCCTTTGCGTGAAAAGAACTTGAGCTGGCGGGTGATGCTTTCCATACGCTCCACAAGGCTTTGCATTTTGTCACTTAACTTGCTTGGCCCAACTGTCATCTCTGAAGCGGCGAGCTGGTTTTTCATTGCAGCAATCGGCTGCCCCAGTTCATGGGTGACCGAAGATGCGAGCTGTCCAAGTGCGGCCAGTCGCCCCGCGCGTTCCAACTCGGTTTGGGTTTTTTGCAGATTGCGCTGGGCGGTGCGGCGCTCTTCAATCTCGACGGCGAGCCGGGTGTTGGCTGACCGCAGTTCGGATTCTTCGCGTTCGGATTTGATCAACGCCCTGCGTACCCGCCGCAATCTGCTGACTTGCAATATGCTGAACGTCAGTAGGGCAAATGTGAGAAAACCGCCCGTGACCAGCCACGCGCGTGTTGTTGCCTGATCGCCTGGCACAAAGAAATGGAGCGTCCAGCTGTTGGGCAGGTCTGATGTGTTGAGGTACAGTAAACGCTGATCGCCGACCGTCGCTGTCTGCTGGTTCGGATCAATCGACCAATCCAATGGGGCCAGTTGCTCTGCCCCGAATTGACGCGATGCAAGGATGCTATCGCGTTGCTGGGCCGACAACGGTGACATGGTTTTGTAGCGCCAATCAGGGTCGGATGCGAGCAGCACCACACCGTCGGCATTTGCCAGTATAATTCTCTCGCCGGATGCCTGCCATGTGTCTTGGACGCCAGACAGATTGATCTTGATCGCAATCACACCTTTGGTGCGGCTGTCCGTCGTCTGAACCGGCATGGCGTAAAAATACCCCGGAATGCCTGTTGTCACGCCAATTCCGTAGAATTCGCCAAGCTCTCCATTCTGAGCGGCCTGAAAATACGGACGGAAGGCGTAGTTTTGCCCTTTAAAGCTGACATTGCTTTTCGCATTCGACGCAGAGATCGTTTCACCGTTGTCATTCATCAGATAGACGGCATCAAGTCCGGCACTTTGTGCAATCCGTGACAAACGATAGTCGAGCAATTCGGTATCACCGCCTATCAATGTGGCGGTGACGACGGGATCAAGGGTAAGCAGAAACGGAAGATGCGCGAAATGACGAAGCTCTGTTTGCAAGGTGCTGCGGTAGAGGGTGAGCCGCGCCTGCGCTTTATCGATTTCTTGCGATTTGAAAAAGCTGAACGACGCCCAATAAAGCCCCGCTGCGAGGGCAAGGATCAAAGTGGCGAAAAAGAGGTTCGTCAGGCGCATCGTGTATGAGTGACCGCAAGCCGCGCAAATTTCAACCTTGTTCTACGTCTGATAGAAGGTGGGCCATTGTTAGCAATGTTCCTGCCGCAGCATGTTCTTTTGCACCTTGCCCATGGTGTTGCGCGGTAGTGCATCAACAATGATGTAGCGGCGCGGGAGTTTGAAACGGGCGAGATGATCCGCCGTGTAATCTTCGACCATCTGCGAGGTCACTTGCGGGTTATCCAACACGACGGCGGCCAACACGCTTTCACCAAACTCGGGGTGCGGCACGCCGAAAACAGCGCTTTCAAGAACGCCATCCATGTCGTTGATCACGTCTTCGACCTCTTTGGGGTAAATGTTATAGCCCCCAGCAATAATAAGGTCTTTTTCACGGCCGACGATTGATACACGCCCGTCTGCGGACATGATCCCAAGATCACCTGTGATGAAAAAACCGGTGTCGCGTAGTTCTTCGGCGGTCTTTTCCGGCATGTTCCAATACCCTTGGAAAACGTTGTCGCCGCGCACCTCGATCATGCCAATTTCGCCGTCCGAGACGGGGGTTCCTTTGTCGGTGATCACCACCTCTGTGCCTGGTAAGGCAAAGCCCACAGTGCCCGCGATCCGGTCGCCGTCATAGGGGTTCGACGTGATCATATTGGTTTCTGTCATGCCGTAACGTTCCAATATGCGGTGGCCTGTGCGCTGTTCGAAAGCGCCATGAGTTTCAGCCAAAAGCGGCGCAGAACCGGACACGAAAAGCCGCATGTTCGACACAAGATCGCGGGTTAAGCGCGCATCACCAAGTAGCCGAGTGTAGAATGTCGGCACCCCCATCAGCAGCGTTGATAGCGGAATTTCGTCAATGATTTGGTCAAGATTGAAAGTGGCCATAAAACGTACCTGCGCCCCCGCAAGCAGCGCCGTGTTCATTGCGACAAACAAACCATGAGTATGAAAAATCGGCAGGGCGTGGATCAGCCTGTCACTGTCCGTGATCTGCCACAGGTCCGTCAGGGTTTGCGCATTCGACAGAAGGTTTTTGTGGCTTAGCATCGCCCCTTTGGACCGGCCCGTTGTGCCCGAGGTATATAGAAGTGCCGCCAAATCATCGGGACCACGCGGCACGGTTTCAAATTCTGTGGGCATCCCGTTGCCAATTTGGGACAGGGTCCCGGTGCCGTCCTGCGCGAGGGTCACAACAGGTGCATCGCAAATATCGCTAAGGTCATTGGTTGCATCGCAAACCACCAATGACGGGGCCGCGTCGTTGATGAAATAGCGCAGCTCGTTTTGCGTATAGGCGGTGTTCAGCGGCAGATAGATTGCACCCGTCTGCACAGCGGCGGCATAAAGCGGCAGTGTATCGTTTGTCTTTGGCGCTTGCACAATGATCCGGTCGCCGGGTTTGACACCTGCTTTCACAATTGCATGGGCCAATTGCGCTGTGCGTGCCAAAAACGTCTGATAGCTAAGTTCTGTGCCATCATCAAAGCATAGAAAACAGGCGGTGTTATCGACATGTGGGGCGAATAATGCGTCGAAAAGATAGTTGGTCACGAACAGGTCCTCGGACTAGTAAGGCGCAGTATAGGCAATAACGCCGCCCCCGGCAGCCCCCGCCAGATGCGGTCATTCTATAGACGCCGTTGATTGCGACGCACATATGTCCATGCGATGAAGCGACTGGTTTTTTGACCCTGCGCCATGTCGACGATCTTATGGTCTGCGACCCGCGCCTTGCCCAAGATCCGCACGAGCGTTTTGAGGTTGTCTTTCTTGGACACAAGCGACGTGAACCAAAGGCATTGATCCGCGTATTCCTTGCTTTGTTCAATCAAGCGAGCGAGGAATTTGATCTCCCCTCCCGGGCACCAAAGCTCTGCGTTTTGACCGCCGAAATTCAGTGTTTTTGAGCCACTCGTCCCAAGATTGGCCCATTTGCGCTGGGTGCCCTTGGTGGCCTGTTCCATGGACGCATGGAACGGAGGGTTGCACATTGTAATGTGAAATTTGTCCGTTGGACCGATCACGCCGCGAAAGATGTCATTGGGATCATTTTGTTGTTTGACGAGAATGTTCAATCCATTTGCATCGCAAATCTGCCGCGCGGATTTGATCGCGCCCGCGTCGATATCAGTACCCGTAAATTGCCACCCGTATTCGGCCTGCCCCGTCAGTGGATAGACCAGACTTGCCCCTGTGCCGATATCAAGCACCTTAATGCGCGGCCCACGGGGGACGTCTCCGCAATTATGATCAGCAAGCATGTCGGCAAGGTAGTGGATATAATCCACACGCCCTGGAATAGGCGGGCAAAGATAGCCGGTTGGAATGTCCCAAAAATCGATGTCATAGTGGGTTTTCAAAAGCGCCTGATTGAGCATACGCACAGCTTGGGGGTTCTTGAAGTCGATCGTGGTTTGTCCCGCGGGGTTGCGGGTTGTGAACTGATCGAGCGCGGGCGTATCTGCCACGAGCGTTGCAAAATCATAACCGTCGATGTGTCGGTTGCGGCGGTGCAGTTTGGTGTTGTTGGCCATAAAGCACCTTTGTTTTCGGGAACGTTTGGCAGGTTCTAGACCCTTGCTGACAAATAGTAAAACACGACCAAGCCCGCAAAATTTGCGCAATGGCCCGTTCGTTGTAAGGTAAATAGGACGACCGGGGGGATTCTTAGCTATCACGAGCTTTCGCGCGCATATCGACAAAATCGCCACGGCGGTGGATTCTGGCACCGCCGGTGCGCGATCACGCGTGGCGGCGTCATGGTGCCGGTCGATGATGAAACACGGGCTTGATCCGGCGCGACCGCGCCACGCAGAGTATCTGACAGTTGCGGAAATCCTGATGCGCAAGGATGCCATGGGCCGCGTCGCAGATATCGCCAAGCCAAAGCTGGATCAGCTGTTCGCGCTGGTCGGATCGTCGGGCTGTTGTGTCGTGATGACTGACAGTCAGGGTGTAATCATCGATCACCGGTTTCAGGATGCCGATACGCAGGTTTTTCAAAACTGGGGTCTTGGCCTTGGCGCGGATTGGAGCGAGGCCGCCCAAGGCACAAATGGCATTGGCACCTGTCTGACCGAACGGCGCAATGTGGTGATCCATCGTGATGAACACTTTATGGCCAGTAATATCGCGATGAGCTGTATTGATGCGCCGGTTTACGGGGTCGAAGGAGAAATTGTCGCAGCCCTCGATGTGTCGTCTGCGCGGGTAGATCAGACAGAAGCGATGAACGGCATGATTTCCGAATTGGTACGCCAAGCCGCGCGCGGGATCGAGGCGGATAATTTCCAAGACCGGTTTCGTGACGCGCGCGTACTTGTGGTCAATGACACCGCCGATGGCGCGTCTCTTTTGGCAACGGATGCGGACGACATTGTCATCGGTGCCACACGCGCCGCGCGGCGCAGTTTTGATCTAAAGCTAGAAGGTGCATTCAAACCCGTGCCATTGGGCGATTTGATTGGGCAAGACAAGACATCCAAGGGCTTTGAACGGGCGCAACAGGCCGCCGTGATGCGGGCATTGGTCCGTGCCGATCACAACGTCAGCAACGCTGCGCGCGCGCTGGGCGTGTCACGGGCCACATTATATCGGCGTATGAAACGCCTTGGGATCAACGGCTAAATCACTTTTGTCGCAGAATTGAGACAAGATCAGACGCTGTTCTGCCATATGGGGGTTCACAGACAGCTGTAACCTTGTTGAACTGTGCCGACTAAATACACAGGGATAAAAATGAAGCTTACCGATTCCAGAGAGATTGCTGCACCACGGGCCAACGTATGGGCTGCGATCCTAAATCCCGAGGTTCTCAAAACCTGCATTCCAGGATGTCAGGAAATGACCGGATCGGTGGCTGACGGGTTCGAGGCCGTCGTCGTGCAAAAGGTCGGACCGGTGAAAGCCACGTTCAAAGGGGCGGTTGAGATTTCCGACGTTGTTGAGGGCGAAAGCCTGACATTAACGGGGCAAGGTAAGGGTGGCCCTGCCGGATTTGCCAAAGGGTCTGCCGATGTGACCTTTGCCGATAACTCCGATGGTGGCACACTTTTGACTTATGATGTCGAGGCCAAGGTTGGGGGCAAGCTGGCTCAATTGGGCAGCCGCATAATTGACGGCTTTACCAAAAAGCTGGCCGATCAATTCTTTGAACGGTTCCAAGACGGGCTGGAGGGCCCGACGGATGACGACACTGATCAAGATGACGAAACACCAAAAAAGGGCTGGATTGGGCGCATGTTAGGCTAGCGCAGGTCCGGCTATCTTCAGGGAGGAAAACATGCCGACAGTAACGATGAATGTGAACGGGAAATCCGTTGATGCCGAGGTCGAGAACCGAACGCTTTTGTCCACCGCATTGCGCGAAGGGCTTGGCATGACAGGCACGCATATTGGCTGTGATACCAGCCAATGCGGGGCCTGTGTGGTCCATGTGAACGGCAAGGCGGTCAAATCCTGTTCGATGTTCGCGGTTGAAGCCGCAGGCGCGGAGGTGTCCACCATCGAAGGGCAGGCAAACGCGGATGGGTCGCTCAATGTGATCCAGCAAGCGTTTCAAGATCACCACGGATTGCAATGCGGGTTCTGCACACCGGGGATGGTGATGAGCACAGCAGCGCTGCTCAAAGACAACCCAAAACCGTCAGAGGCCGAGATCCGCGAATATCTGGAAGGCAATATTTGTCGCTGCACCGGATACCAAGGCATCGTCAACGCAATCATGGCCGCCAGCGGTCAACCTGTCGCCGTTGCGGCAGAATAAGGGAGGGTAAGATCATGGCAGCAGACGGAGGAATGGGCCACGCAACGAAGCGTCGCGAAGATGTGCGGTTCTTGATGGGTCGCGGTAAATACACCGATGATTACAAACCCGCGGGCACCACCTATTGCGCATTCGCGCGGTCGATGGTGGCCAATGGCAAGATCAACAGTATTGATATTAGCACAGCAGCTGACATGCCCGGCGTCGTGGCCGTGTTTACCGGTGATGATTTCGCCGAGGTGGGCGGTAACCCGGCTGGTTGGCTGATCAATTCGCGCGATGGCACGCCAATGCATGAACCCAAACGCCCTGTGTTGGCCCACGGTAAGGTGCGCCATGTCGGTGACGCCTATGCCGCTGTGATAGCCGAAACGCTGGAACAAGCGCTTGATGCTGTCGAAGCGATAGAGGCTGACATTGACGAGCTGGATGCTGTCGTCGACATGGCGCAGGCCTTGGCCAATGACAAAACGCTGGTGCATGACGAGATCGGCACAAATCAGTGTTTTGATTGGGGCTGGATCGAAGACAACCGCGCCGCGACCGATGCGGCAATTAGGGCCGCGCCGCATGTCACGACATTGGAATTGGTCAACAACCGCTTGGTGCCAAATGCGATGGAACCCCGCTGTTCTATCGGGGACTTCGACCCTGGCACTGGTGACTATAAACTGACGACCACATCGCAAAACCCACATCTGACACGCTTGTTGATTAGTGCCTTTGTGATGGGCATCCCAGAAAACAAATTGACTGTGATCGCCCCTGACGTGGGTGGCGGCTTCGGGTCCAAAATCTATCATTACGGTGAAGAGGCGCTGGTGCTGGCCGCTGCCAAGAAACTGGGCCGTCCGGTCAAATGGACATCCACCCGCACAGAGGCATTTTTGTCCGACGCCCATGGCCGCGACCATGTGACCAAGATTGAATTGGCCTGCGAAAAGGACGGCACGTTTATCGCCTTCCGCACCGAAACCATGGCCAATGTTGGGGCCTATTTGTCGAATTTTTCGACCGCGACGCCGACGTTTTTGCATGGCACATTGATGGCCGGAAACTACACTGTGCCAAACGTCTATGTGAACGTCAAAGCCGTGTTCACCAACACGGCCCCGGTCGATGCCTATCGCGGCGCAGGTCGGCCAGAGGCCACGTTCAGCCTAGAGCGCGTGATCGACAAGGCGGCGCGTGAATTGGGTATGGATCCGATTGCGCTTCGCCGGATGAACTTTATCAAACCTGACCAATACCCTTATGCGGCCGCAGCCGGATTGGAATACGACAGCGGCAATTACGACGCACTGATGAACGGTCTGGAGACGCGCATCGACGTTGCAGGTTTTGAAGCCCGCCGCGCGGCAAGCGAAAAAAACGGCAAACTGCGCGGCCTTGGCATTAACGCCTATATCGAGGCCTGCGGCATCGCGCCGTCGAACCTTGTGGGCGTGCTTGGCTCGCGCGTTGGGTTGTATGATGCAGCGACTGTGCGGGTGAACGCGACGGGCAATATTTCTGTGATGGTCGGGGCGCATAGCCACGGGCAAGGGCATGAAACGGCGTTTCCACAAGTGGTCGCAGATATGTTGGGCGTTGATCCGTTGTCGATTGAAATCGTGCATGGTGACACGTCCAAAATTCCGTTCGGGATGGGCACCTATGGGTCGCGCAGCTTGGCGGTTTGCGGGTCTGCGGTGCACCGTGCCACAGAGAAGATTATCAAAAAGGCCACGCTGATCGCGGCCCATATGATGGAAGACGAAGCGGAGAATGTGGACTTCAACGACGGCGAATTCTCTGTCAAAGGGACCAACAAGAAAGTGTCGTTTGGCGAGGTCGCGTTAAAGGCCTACATCCCGCATAACTTCCCCATCGAAGCGATTGAACCAGGGCTAGAGGAAACCGCTTTCTACGATCCGGCGAACTTTACCTATCCCTCCGGTGCCTATGCCTGCGAGGTCGAAGTGGACCCAGACACCGGCAAGGTCGACATTTGTAAAATGGTCGCGGTCGATGATTTCGGCAATGTCGTGAACCCGATGATCGTGACCGGACAGGTTCAGGGCGGATTGGCCCAAGGGATTGGGCAAGCGCTGTTGGAACACGGGATCTATGATGAAAACGGGCAATTGCTGTCTGGATCTATGATGGATTATGCGATGCCCCGCGCCGATGACCTACCCAATTTCGTGGTTGATCATAGCAACGCGACGCCCTGCACCCACAACCCGCTGGGCGTCAAAGGCTGCGGCGAGGCAGGGGCCATTGGGTCGCCGCCAACGGTGGTCAACGCCGTGGTCGATGCGTTGCAACGCGGTGGCCATGACGTGGAACATATCGACATGCCGGTATCACCAGCGCGAGTTTGGGCAGCCATGAATGGAGCGAAAAATGTATAACTTTGAATTCACAAACCCCAAAACTGTGGACGAGGCTGTGCAGGCGATGACCGACGACGGCGCACAGGCCTTAGGTGGCGGGCAAACACTGTTGCCCACGATGAAGCAACGGCTGGCCTCGCCAGAGGTGCTTGTCAGCCTGACTGGTATCGACAGCATGGTCGGGATCAATGCAGGCGGTGGCAATGTCACCATCGGTGGGGCCACCACACATGGCGCAGTTGCGACGCAATCAGATTTCCCCGCATTGGCCGCACTGGCCGGTCAAATTGGCGATCCGGCGGTACGCAATCGCGGCACGATTGGCGGGTCGCTTGCAAATAATGATCCGGCGGCATGTTATCCGGCGGCGGCCTTGGGGTCCGGTGCGACGATCACCACAAATAAGCGTGACATCGCGGCTGACGACTATTTCCAAGGTTTGTTTGAGACCGCACTCGACGAAGGCGAAATCATCACAGCTGTCAGCTTTCCAGTGCCGGAAAAAGCGAACTATCAGAAGTTCGTGCAGCCTGCGTCGCGCTTTGCTCTTGTTGGGGTATTCGTCGCGAAAATGGCCGATGGCGTGCGCGTAGCCGTGACAGGGGCATCGAACGAAGGCGTCTATCGCTGGACCGACGCAGAGACTGCGTTGGACGCGAATTTCTCCGCGGATGCGATTGATGGTATGACGGGCGAGGCAGATGAAATGATCAGTGATCTGCACGGAACTGGCGCTTACCGCGCGCATTTGGTTGGCGTAATGACGCGCCGTGCTGTAACCGCCTGCGGGTAACATTTGACCAACCGCGGCGGGGTACTTTCGCGGTTGGCGCATCCATCAAAGATTGCAGCACATACGATGAACACTGTTTTTAATGCCTCTGGCGCTGACCCGCTGCGCGCGATCCTTGCGGGGCAGGGCGACAGCGTTCTTGCGATCATCGCGGGCGTCGAAGGGCCGTCTTATCGCCCGCTTGGTGCGATGATGGCCTGCATGGCAGATGGCACACGGGTGGGGACGCTTTCGTCGGGCTGTATCGAGGCTGACATTAGCCTGCATGCAGCAGAGGTTTTGGCCGGTAATACACCACGCGTAATCCGCTATGGGGCGGGATCGCCGTTTATCGATATCGAACTGCCTTGTGGTGGCGGGCTGGATATCTTGCTGCTGCCGCGCCCTGATTTGGTGGTGTTGGCGCAAGTCGATGCGCGGCGGGTCGCGCGCGATGGCTGCACATTGGTGGTCAACATGGACACAGGCGCATTGGCGCTCGCCGATACCGGTGCGACGATGCGAGATGGTGCGATGCTATCCCTCCGCTTTGACCCCGACATTCGGTTTCTTGTGTTCGGCAAGGGGCCGGAGGCAGGCACGTTTTCCGCGCTTGTGAAATCTGCGGGCTACCCCATCACGCTTTACTCGCCGGACAGGGAAACATTGCAATCGGGCGAAAGCATCGGCTGCGCCACCCAGCACTTGTCAACACAAACAGTACCCGATGGTATCGAGGTTGATGCGCATTCGGTCATAGTTTTGTTCTTTCATGATCACGATTGGGAGCCGCCGATCCTTCATTGGGCGCTGGGAACCGATGCGTTTTACATCGGGTCCCAAGGCAGCCACCGGGCACGGGCCGCGCGTGATTCACAGTTGAGCGCAATGGGCGTTGCCGCGGCAGACATCAGCCGATTGCGCGGTCCCATCGGGTTAATCCCATCGGCACGCGATGCTGGTACCTTGGCTGTGTCCGTATTCGCCGAAGTGTTGGCAGAGGCGATGAAATAGCCTTCATATTCTTCTAAGGAACATTCTTTACGACCGATCCAGAAAACGGTTCAGGTAAGCGTCTGAATAGTCGACCTCTAGCTCCACCCATATTGGCAGGTGATCGGACATTTCAAATGTCATGAAATTGGTCGCATATTGCGCATCAAAATCGGCATAGGGCGTTTTGCCATAGGTCGTGCGCATCGCCGAGTTGATCGGCGCGTAATGGGCGCGGTTGTCCGCGTCAGACACACGGGTCACAAAAGGCGGATCATCGGGCGCGGCTGGATCAGCTGCGGGTGATGGGCCGTAAACCGCGCTGCGCCAATCAAATACGCCATGACGTAACAGGCGGGTTTTGCGGGTTGATGCGCCTTTTTCGGTGTAGGCGATTTGGTCAAAGAATTTGGTGCCCTTCATATTGGTCGCCGCGAAATCCGGCACTGTCATGTCGCTGTCAACCAATGCACGCCAAACCTCGTCATCGCGGCTTTCGATGTTCATGTCGCCAAGGAATACGAACACCTGATCCTCTTTCTTGGCGCGTTTGGTCAGGGCTTTTGTGATGGCCGTGATCTCTTGGGCGCGCATCCCCAAGTCATCGCCATAGATGATGTGGCTAGAGCATAATGTGAAACGAAACCAACCAGACTGAAATGCGGCAAAAAACGGGGTGCGCGCGATTTGTGTGCCGTCGCTAAGCGTCTCTGATGGAATCACAATTTCGCCGATCACATTGCGAAAAAACACCTTATCCTTATTATAAATGAACCCCATGCGTTCATAATTCGCACCCTCGTGATCGCCAACATCGGTGACGAAATAGTCCCAATTCGGACCAAGCAGGCCCATCAACCGCTTGAGTGGTTTGAGGTCATCACGCAATTCCTGCACCGCGCAAACATCAAATGACGCGATAATTTCAGCGATATAGTGAAAGCTCTCGTCAAGGCGCGGCATGCCCCCGTCAAAGGCGCGGATATTCCAAGACCCGATGATCAGCGAATTTGGTTTGCGGGATTTGGTGATGCACTGCGCGAGATCATAGCGTAACGCGAGCAGGCGGCGAGCGATCCAATCGGCCTTGTTTGGATAAATTGGATCAGCGTCATAGTTTTTCAAATCATGATAAAATGGCATTGCAAATATCCTGTCAAAAAAAGGGGCGTTTAATATCCCTTATTTGACAGCGTGCTGCCCCGAGCGGTCAACAAAATTCGCGCTTAATGCGACCGCCACGTGAAAAACGCGCTGGCGATAAAATTCCACAGCGCACCCGCAAACGCGCCTGCGATGCTCGCGATGGCCCACATGGGCCACTGACCATAAACGAGATCAGCAAAGCCAATATTCAACAATGCACCGAACGCGCAAACCACGTAAAAGCTGGCCAAACCGCGCCAGAACGCCCGCCCGCGCAATGTGCGGTCGCGGTAGGTGAGTGTGTTGTTCAAGACGAAGTTGCTAAAAATGGCGATCATCACGCCAATGCCTTGTGCGAGCGCAAATTGATCAGGGGCCGCCGCTAGTGCTAGCCTGACACCCAGCAATTGCACGAACACGCCGCTCAAGCCGACTGCGGCGAATAGCACGAACCGCACAGAGATTTTTCCGCCCGTCAGCCGCGCCAACAATAGTGCTGCGAATTCCAACGTGACCGCCGTGCTCATTTTGGATTCGCCAGCCTGCCTGCTACGGAACGTATAAGGCACTTCGGAAATTTTCCATGTCCCACGAGAGGCGGACAGCATATCGGATAGCACCTTAAATCCAGCGGTTTGCAATTCGGGGGCCACATCCAGAAAGGATGCTCGTCGCACCATGAAAAACCCACTCATCGGGTCTGTCGCTGTGATCCGTAATAGGCGTTTTGCCGTGGCATTGGCCGCGTTGCTGCCCCATTCGCGCAGCGCCGTAAAACCGGTGCCATGCGATCCGCCATCCACATGTCGGCTGCCGATTACGATGTCCAATTCGGTATCATTTTCTAGCTGGCCCAGCATCACCGCTAGCCGCGTTTCATCATGTTGAAGGTCGGCATCGATCACAGCACAGAACGTGGCCGTCGACGACAATATCCCTTCTATACATGCGCCCGAAAGGCCGCGCCGCCCAATCCGGTGCAATACCCGCACATTGGACTGTTCTGTGGCCAATGCGCGGACCGCGTTGGCCGTGCCATCGGGGCTGTCATCATCGACATAGACGGCTTCCCATTTCGTGCCGGCAAGGGTCTTTTGCAAAAGCGCAAACAATGGTCGCACATTTTCGGCTTCGTTGTAGGTTGGGATGACTACGGTCAGATCGTACATGAACACTTAACTTTCCGACCAAGAGAAAAATACGATGCGCGGTTGCGAGGCCGTGCTGTCTGTGCAAGCAATTAGATGAAACTTGGCGCGTGAAGCAAGGGCAAATTATGACAGTTTCTGCACGTCACATCGCGTTTGGATTCTTCGTTTTCCATCTCGTGGTGGCAAGCAAAATTGCCATGTTTGATGACGAGGCGTATTACACGCTTTGGGCCCGAGATTTGGCATGGGGGTATTATGACCACCCACCGATGATCGCCTATATGATCCGTGCAGGCACGTCGATGTTCGGAGAAACGTCATTTGGTGTGCGGTTTGTTGGCGTTGTCGGTATGGGCGTCGCGTCGCTGTTGGTGGGCGACATTACGCGCCTTTTAAGAGGCAATGCCGCACAAGCTTCCTTGGTCATTGTTCTGTTCAATTTCAGTATTCTGGTCATGGGCGTGGGGTCATTTGCCACGCCCGACGCGCCGTCCACAGTGTTTTGGATCGCGGCGCTTTGGGCGTCGATACATGCCGTCCAATCGGGACATGGTCGCTGGTGGATAGGGGCGGGGGTCTTAATTGGACTAGGTGGTCTGTCGAAATTCACCAATGTGTTTTTCGCCTTTGGCATGTTGGGCTGGTTGATTTGCACCACAAATGGTCGTCGTATGTTGGGGACATGGCGGCCCTATGCGGCGATTGGTTGCGCGGTTGGCGTGCTGGTTCCGTATCTTGTGTGGAATATTCAAACTGATTGGCTGGGGTTCGACCGCCAGGGCAGTCGGCTCGCTGTGACAGGACTGCAGCCACAATTCATTCTGGAATATGTCGTGGTTTTCGTCCTTTTGCCGACACCTTTGGTCACGTGGTTCGCGTTGAAAGCCATCAGAATGCGGGTCCCAAATATCGGTTTGCTGCTGTGGAGCATTGGGCCGGTGCTGATTTATTTCCTGTTCCATGCGTCGCACTCGCAGGTGCAGGCCAACTGGCTCACACCGGTGCAAGGGCCCATTGCAATTCTCGCCGCCTTGGCATTAGGGGGCTGGTCTGTGAAGGCAAGGGGAACCGTGGGCATGGCGGTCGTCATGACGTGCGGTTTGTTGGGCGCTGCGTTTAACCCGTGGCACCCCATCGGAACAGCAGATAACCCGCCAAACCAAACCCGTGGCTGGGACGCTGCGCATGCAGATATTCAGGCCGAGATTGAGGCGACAGGTGCCACATGGATCGCGACGACGAGCTATGCCACGACGGGCATGTTGGCATATCAATTCCAGAACCTGCCGGTATGGAGCGTGGACGAGCTGCAACGTTATGGGTTTAAAGGGGACTTTCCCGACCAGCTTTGTGAAGCGACTGGATTGCTCGTTGAACGGACCAAAATAGCGCCGGACCTTGCCATTGGTCTGTTCGAAGCTATCGGCGAAATAAGCACCGTGCGCCGGATGCAAGGTGAAACAGAATTGCAAAGTTATCGGTTGCGTCAAGTGAAAGGGCCGCATCTTTGCGGTGACTGATGCTCTGTCCTTTCCCTCGCTGTACCGCCTGCTATGCTGATGGAAACACAGGAGCATTTTGATGAATGAATGGTGGCGCAGTGCGGTGGTCTATCAGGTCTATCCAAGGTCGTATCAGGACGACAATGGGGATGGGATTGGCGACCTGAAAGGGATCACGCGCCGTTTGGATCATATCGCGGGGTTGGGTGTCGATTGCATTTGGCTGTCTCCGATTTTCAAATCTCCACAGGCCGATATGGGCTATGACGTGTCCGACTACCTGTCAGTCGATCCGTTGTTTGGCGACCTTGCGGATTTTGACGAACTGATCGCGCAAGCCCACGCGCGCGGGCTGAAGGTGATCGTGGATCAAGTGCTGTCGCATACGTCAGAAAAACACTCATGGTTTGAAACCTCGCGGAGCAGTCGGGACAACGACAAAGCCGATTGGTATGTCTGGGCAAACCCGCTGCCAGACGGCTCCCCGCCCACCAATTGGCATAGCCATTTTGGTGGCCCCGCATGGGAATTCGATCCGCAGCGCGGGCAGTATTACATGCACAATTTCCTCGCGTCCCAGCCCGATTTGAATTTCCACAACCCTGATGTGGTCGATGCTATTCTGGACACATGTAAGTTCTGGCTGGATCGTGGGTTGGATGGGTTCCGGCTTGATACGGTGAACTATTATTTCCATGATCAGGACCTGCGTTCCAACCCGCCAGCCCAAGCTGCCCCACAGGTTATGGCGACCGATTTGTATGGGATGCAGAACAATATCTACAACAAAACCCGCCCTGAAAATCTGGTGTTTCTGGAACGGTTGCGTGCGCTGACAGACCAATATGACGACATCATGATGGTTGGTGAAGTCGGCGAAATGGGCAATCGGTCGATTGAGATTATGGGTGAGTATACAGACGGCAACGGCCGCCTGCACATGGCCTATAGCTTTGCGATGTTGGGGCCGGACTTCAATGCGGCCCATTTCCAGCGTTGCATCGAAGGGTTTCAACGCGGCGCGCCCGACGGCCACCCCTATTGGTCGTTCAGCAACCATGATGTTCCGCGCCAAGTATCTCGTTGGGCCGAACATGCGGTGTCTGATGACGCGATGGCACGGTTCGCTTGTGCCATGCTGATGTCGTTCGAGGGCACCATCGGTATCTACCAAGGTGAAGAACTTGGCCAGTTAGAGACCGAAATGACGTTTGAGGAACTGACCGACCCACCGGCGCTTCGCTATTGGCCGGCGGTTAAGGGACGCGATGGCTGTCGCACGCCCATGGTCTGGGAAAAGGATGCGCCGAATGCGGGGTTCTCCACCGGTAAACCATGGCTGCCGGTCAAAGATGCGCAGGCCGTGAAGGCCGTCGATCAACAGGGCGACGACAGTATTCTGGCGTTCTACAAGAACATGATTGCGCGGCGTAAATCCAGTGCCGCACTGACCCGTGGCATGACAGATTTCATAGCCTTGCCAGAGCCGATCTTGGCCTTCACCCGCACCGCTGACACAGATGTTTTGACCTGCGTGTTCAACCTGTCACCGGACACCCACGAGATTGCGTTGACCGGTCATACAGCGCTGTCATTTGGGAATAACGCTGCGCTGGATGGGCAATCGTTAACCTTAGATGGGAACGGATTTGCCTATCTGGCTGGGGCGGTGGGGCTGACCAAAGCTTAACCGAGGCTTTGGGCTTGCCAGATGTCTGACATGTAACCCTTGATCGTGCGGTCGGACGAAAAATACCCTGACCCCGCGATGTTACGCAGTGCTAAGCGGTTCCAGTGGTCGGTGTCGGCATAGGCCGCGTCGACCTTCGCTTGGGCCGCGACGTAACTGTCGAAATCGGACGCCACGAGAAATGGATCGCTGTTCCATGTCATATCGACCAACCCGTGATAGCGGGATGTGTCATCAGGGCTAAACCGGCCTTCGACGATCATTTGTAGAACATCTTGTAAGGTCTGGCTGGCCTCAATCGCGGCGCGTGCGTGGTCGTTCATTTGGTAACGGGCCTGAACCTCTTGCGCGGTCATGCCAAACAAAAAGAAATTGTCGGCCCCAACATGGTCTCGAATTTCAACATTGGCCCCATCAAGCGTGCCGATGGTCATGGCCCCGTTCATGGTGAATTTCATGTTGCCTGTGCCAGATGCTTCCTTACCAGCGGTAGAGATTTGTTCGGACAAATCGGCGGCAGGTATCAAACGCTCGGCCATAGAAACGTTGTAATTTGCCGGATAAACGACTTTTAACAAGTCACCGACAATGGGGTCATTGTTTACGGTGTCAGCCACGTCGTTGATCAAGTGAATGATCTGTTTCGCAATGGCGTAACCAGGGGCGGCCTTACCGCCAAATATTTTTACACGTGGGGTCCAATCGGTGTTTGGATTGGCGCGAATTGCAGCCCACCTTGCGATGGTTTCGAAGACGTTCATCAATTGGCGCTTGTATTCATGCATACGCTTGATTTGCACATCGAACATGGCGTCAGGATCAATGGCGATGTCCATCTCGGCTTGCACCCATTGCGCCAAAGCCTGCTTGTTTGCGCGTTTCGCGCCACCAATCGCATCCCGCAAATTGCGGTCTTCCTCGCGGGCCTTTACGTCCGCAACACGCATCAGATCGTTTTCCCAGCCGGTTCCGATTGTGTCCGTCAGCAATGTGGACAATGCAGGGTTCGCCAAGCGCATCCAACGCCGCGGCGTCACGCCATTGGTTTGGTTCAAGATCCGTGCGGGATAGATTGCGTCCAATCCCGCAAACACTGTTTCGCGCATTAACTGGCTGTGTAGAGCCGACACCCCGTTGACATGTGACGCCATGACAAATGCAAGCGTGCCCATATGCACGCGGTCATGATGCACAATTGCAAGGTCAGGTGCGCAGCTTGTTGCGGCCTGATGTTCCGCGTCAATGCGCTCGATAATCTGCATATGGCGGGGCAATACGCGGCCCATCAACCATGTCGACCACGCTTCTAGTGCCTCTGGCAGCAGGGTGTGGTTGGTGTAGTTCAAACAGCCTTGCGCGATCAGTTTCGCCGCGTTCCAATCCAACCCGTGATCGTCCATAAGCAAGCGCATCAGCTCTGGCCCAGCCAGTGCCGGATGCGTGTCGTTCATCTGGATCGCGACCTTTTCGGGAAGCAAGGATAAATCGTCATACTCCGATAAGAACCGGCGCAAGATATCTTGTAACGCGGCGGACGTTAGGAAATACTCTTGCTTCAACCGCAGCTCTTTGCCGTTGTCAGTCGTGTCTTCGGGATACAAAACGCGTGATAGGGTCCGTGCCAGCTCCTCTGGTGCGGCGGCGGCTGTGTAATCGCCGGAATTAAACCGTTCCAGATCGAAATGCTCTGTTGAATGCGCGCCCCAAAGGCGCAGGGTATTGGCCCATTTGCCCTGCCAACCAACAACCGGAATATCATAGGCGCGGGCATAAACAGTCTCCGCCGGATGCCAATTGAACGCGCCATCCACATACCCCTTAAACGGAATGGTATAGCGCGCCTCTGGTCGTTCAAATTCCCAAGGGTGGGGCTGGTTTAGCCAATCTTCAGGCAGTTCGACCTGCTGGCCGCCTTCGAATTTTTGCCGGAACAACCCATGTTCATAGCGAATGCCATAGCCATAGGCAGGGCAGGCCAGCGTTGACATGCTTTCCAGAAAACACGCGGCCAAGCGGCCAAGCCCGCCATTGCCCAAGGCTGCATCCGGTTCGTCTTCGATCACATCGACAAGCGCGATACCTTCGGACGCGAGCACATCGCGTACGGTTTCAAACAGGCCAAGATTGACCATCGCATCCCCCAAGATGCGTCCGATCAAAAATTCCATGGACAGGTAATAAACCCGCTTCCCTTGGGCCGCATATGTTTTGCGGGTGGCGGCAAACCACGGTTCGATAATCAGATCGCGCACGGCAAAACTGACGGCCATGCGCCAATCATACGTGCTGGCATGCGGCTTGTCTTTGCCCAACGTGTAGGTCAAGTGATGGGTTATGCGTTGTTGCAGCGTAGCTTGAGAAACTTCGGTCATGGGGCGCCCTGTCTGGTTCCGACCGCAGTGGCAAACCATGCGTCAGAACACAAGCCGCATTACCTGTCACAGCTAACCAAAGTGTTATTCTTGGGAAAACACCACAACAGCATCGGCGGCAACACCCATGCCTTCGGTCACATGAATCGCGTTGTCTTGGCTGGTATCAAAACGGCGCACCCAGCGTTCGCCATCGGGCAGGGTCGGTGGCACAACCGTGATCGCGCCACCACGATTGAGCACGATCAACAATGCCCCTTCACGTTGCACATATTCAGGGGTACCAGAGGCCATGCGCATTTCGGCCACGATGGTGTTCAGTTCTGGATTGTCCCAGTCCGATTGGCGCATCGGATCGCCATTGACCTGCCGCCAAAACAGATCGGGTTCACCGTCAATCAGCCGCTGGCGCGAATGTAGGAACCGACGCTGGCGAAGCAGCGGGTGCATATTCCGGAATGCGATGGCTTGTTGGCAAAAGGCGAAAAATGGGTCTTCTTCGTCTGGCCAGTTGACCCAGCCGATTTCGTTGTCTTGGCAGTAGGCGTTGTTGTTACCGCCTTGGCTATTGCTTAACTCGTCCCCCGCCAGCATCATCGGCGTGCCTTGGGACAGCATCAGTGTTGCGATCATGTTGCGTTTGCGCCGGATGCGCGCAGCCTTGATCGCGGGATCGTCGGTCACCCCCTCCACACCCATATTGTCGGAATGGTTATTGGAATGCCCATCGCGATTATCCTCGCCATTGGCAAGGTTTTGTTTTTCGGAATAGCTCACCGTGTCTTCCAAAGTGAATCCATCGTGTGCCGTCAGAAAGTTAAGCGATGAGGTCGCCGCGCGTCCGTCATGGTCAAAGAACTGTGCAGACCCTGCAAGCCGTCCGGCCATGGGACCGACCATGCCGCGATCACCGCGCCAAAATTCGCGTGTGTTATCGCGGTATTTATCGTTCCATTCGGCAAAGGGCGCCGGGTAAGCACCGAGCTGATAACCGCCCGGCCCGATGTCCCAAGGTTCGGCGATCAGCTTCACCTTGCTAAGGACAGGGTCCTGACCCACGGCCCTGAAAAACGGCCCGTCACGCTCGAACCCGCGCCGTGTACGCCCAAGTGCGGAACACAGATCGAACCGGAAGCCATCCACATGCATAACCTCGACCCAATACCGTAGGCTGTCCATGACCAATCGGATCACGGCTGGGCTTTCGAAATCCAGCGTATTCCCGCAGCCCGCATCATCAATGTAGTAACGTTTGTCATCCGCTAACCGGTAGTAGCTCGCGTTGTCCAAACCACGGAATGACAGGGTTGGCCCCATTTCCGACCCTTCGGCGGTGTGATTATACACCACGTCCAAAATCACCTCTATGCCCGCGCTGTGGAACCGTTTCACCATTTGCTGGAATTCGGCGATGTCGCTGCCTTGCATATAACGCGGATCGGGGGCGAAGAACCCATAGGTCATATAGCCCCAGTAATTCGTCAGCCCGCGATCAAGTAGAAATTTTTCATTCAGGAACGCTTGGACTGGCAACAATTCAACCGCTGTCACGCCAAGGTTATTGAGGTGTTCCAAAATCGGATCAGACGCCATTGCAAGATATGTGCCCGCCTGCGGGATGTCTTTGCGCCCCGCTGTCAATCCTTTGACGTGGGCCTCATAGATGATCGAGTTTTCCAGCGCGTGATAGGGGCGGCCATCATCTTCCCAATCGGGGACAGGAGCGGCTACGATACAGCGCGGCATATAAGGACCGCTGTCAGTTTTATCAAAGCTCAGGTCTTTATCCGCGTGACCGGTTTGATATCCGAACAAGGCGTCGTTCCAAACGGGATGGCCTGTCAGGCTCTTGGCATAAGGATCGACAAGCAGCTTATATGGGTTGAACCGGTGTCCATTGGCGGGGTCATAGGCGCCGTCCATGCGGATGCCGTATTGCTGGCCCGCCTTAATGCCAGGAAAATACCCGTGCCAGATATGTCCCTCGCGTTCTGGGAGCGCGATGATTTCATTTTCGACCCCGTTTTCGTCAAACAGGCAAACCATCACTTTGGTTGCATGTTGGGAAAACACGGCAAAGTTGACGCCATCCGCGTCAACGGTGGCCCCAAGCGGCGAGGCGTGGCCAGGACGGACTGCGGTTTTTGAAGTGATCACTTTGCTGTCTCTAATAGGGCGGCGTAAATCGCGTGATAGGCACCCGCAGATGTTTCCCAGCCCACTGATTGTTTCATCGCATTGCGTTGCATGGATTTCCAAACCTTGGGTTGGGCATATAGGGCGCCAAGCCGGATGAATGCATTCGACAGCGCTTGGGCGGTAACGGGAAAGAACTGGATACCCGTCGCCACATCGCTGGCCAATGCCGCAGGAGATGCGTTGATGACCGTATCTGCCAATCCGCCTGTAAGCGCAACCAATGGTAAGGTGCCATAGCGCAAACCGTAAAGCTGCGTCAGCCCACAAGGTTCGAACCGCGAGGGCACAAGGATCACATCGCCGCCTGCCATCATCTGATGGGATAGTGCCTCGTTATAGCCGATTTTGACGGCCATATTGGGGTGGCCATCAGCGGCGGCAAGCAGTGCGACCTCTAGCTGTGGATCACCTGACCCAAGGATTGCCAACTGCCCGCCATTGTCGAGCAATGCTGGCAACGCATCAAGAAGAAAGTCGATGCCTTTTTGGTCGGTCAACCGCGAGACGAAAACGCATAAGGGCCCGTCGGCGGCGCCCAAATCAAACGTCTTTTGCAGGGCCTTTTTGTTGGCGGCTTTGCCGGCGGCAGATTTATAGGGCTTGATTTCGGGGTCTGTGGCAGGGTTCCACGCGTCCAAATCAATGCCGTTCACGATACCTGTCAGATCAGCTTGGCGGTGGCGCAAAACGCCGTCCATCCCTAACCCAAATTCGGGTGTGAGCAATTCTTCAGCATATGTTTGGGACACTGTTGTGATTTTGTCTGCACTCATCAAAGCGGATTTGAGTGCAGACACTTGCCCCCAAAACTCATAGTGTTCGGCGTTGAACCGACTGTGATCAAGCCCGAGCGCGTCAATCCGCTCTGGTCCCGTATTCCCGTGAAACGCGATGTTATGCACGGTAAAGACAAACGGCGTCTTGGCGTCGAGCGCGTGCATATATTCCGGTGTAAGGCCGGCCTGCCAATCGTGGCCATGCACGATGTCGGGCATCCAACCACCCGCGCCGGATTTAGCGATGGTTGCGGCAACTTTGGAAAGTGCGGCGAACCGTTGCGGGTTGTCGTCCCAATCATGTCCTTCGGCGGTAATATAGATGCCGCCGTCACGATCGAACAAATGCGGCGCGTCGATGACATATAATGCTAGCCCTGCGACTGAAGCCTGTAACAATTTTGCCGGACCGCCGAACAGATCCGCATATGTTTCCACTACTTTGGTTTTGCCGAGCTGCGCCAATACAGGCTTGTATCCTGGCAACACGGTACGCACGTCGCAATCAAACGCGGCCAGTGCAATCGGCAATGCTCCCGCCACATCCGCAAGCCCCCCTGTTTTGACCAGAGGGGCGCATTCGGAAACGACGAAAAGGACATTTGTCATGAGCTGGCGGCTTTCTTATCCAACATGGCTTGGGTGATGAGGGTCGTACCACGTTCGGTGACACGAAACCACTTGGTGTCTTCGGTCGGGTCTTCACCCACCACGAGGCCTTCTGGAATGACGACCCCCGCATCGACCACGACCTTTCGCAATCGTGCACGGCGGTTGACGACCACATCTGGCAACAAAACGGCTTGATCCAAAACCGCGTAGGAATTGGTGTGCACATTCGTGAACAGCACTGAATTGCGCACCTCCGTCCCCGAAATCACACAGCCTCCCGACACCATCGACGATATCGCCATGCCGCGGCGGTCGCTCTCATCGTGGATGAATTTCGCGGGCGGGGCGCTTTCATTATAGGTCCAGATCGGCCAGCTTTTGTCCCAAAGATCAAGTTCGGGCGTAAAGTTTGTCAGATCAATATGTGCCTGCCAAAACGCATCGACCGTGCCCACGTCTTTCCAATAGGCTGGCGCACCTTCTGCGCGCACGCAGCTTTCGTCGAACCGGTGGGCCATTGCCTTACCGCTCGCAACGATTTTAGGGATCAGATCATTGCCAAAGTCGTTGGTGGAATTTGGATTATCATGATCCTCTTGCAGCATTTTGCGCAGGTACTTCCAGTCGAACACATAGATGCCCATGGATGCGAGCGATTTGCTGTCATCCTCTGGCATGCCCGGTGGGTCGGCTGGTTTTTCGAAGAAACTGGTGATGTTGCCATCCGCATCCGTTGCCATCACGCCAAACGCCTTTGCCTCTTCACGTGGCACTGTCAGGCAGCCGATAGTGACATCGGCCTTGGTTTCCACATGCTGGCGCAGCATGATTTCATAGTCCATTTTATAGATATGATCACCGGCAAGGATGATGACGTAATCCACACCATAGCTGTCGACGATATCGATATTTTGGGTGACGGCATCAGCCGTGCCTTTATACCAATTTTCTGTCCCGTCGCGTTGGGATGCGGGCAGCACATCAATAAACTCGCCGCGCTCTGCTCCCATGAAATTCCAGCCGCGTTGCACGTGGCGGATCAGGCTATGCGCCTTATATTGGGTCGCAATCGCCATTTTGCGGATGCCGGAATTCATCGCGTTGGACAGGGCGAAATCGATGATGCGCGCCTTACCACCAAATTGCACAGCTGGTTTCACGCGCCTGTCAGTCAGTTCCTTTAGGCGGCTTCCCCGTCCGCCTGCTAGAACAAATACCATGGACCGTCTTGTTAAACGTCTTGTGGCCATTTTTGGTCTCCTCCCCAATTCAAGTCTTTTTGCGACGCAACCGCAACACGACGACGGACAGCGGTGGCAATGTCAACGAGACGGAATAGTCGTGCCCGTCTGCGCCTACATCTGTCGCGTCCATCCCGCCCAAATTACCACGGTTTCCACCGCCATAAATCGCTGCGTCTGTGTTGAGGGCTTCCTCCCAGAACCCCTGTTCCGGCACGCCTAACATAAAGTTAACGCGCTCAACCGGCGTAAAGTTGCATATGATCGCCACAGGCGCGTCGTCTGCATTACCTTTTCGAATGAAACCAATGGTCGATTGGGTCGGGTCATTGCAAAGCCACGCGAACCCGTCGCTTTCGCAATCCTTGGCATATAACGCGGGTGTGTCGCGATAAATCGCGTTTAAATCCTGCACCAACCGCTGAATGCCGCGATTGGCAGGTTGCGCGGCCGCACCCCAATTCAATTCGCCATTGTGATCCCATTCTTCCGGTTGGGCGAATTCGCAGCCCATGAACAAAAGCTTCTTTCCCGGATGAGTCCACATATAGGCGTAATAGGCCCGCAGGTTCGCGAATTTCTCCCACTCTGATCCGGGCATTTTGTCGATCATCGACCCCTTACCGTGCACGACTTCGTCATGGCTGATCGGCAGGATGAAATTTTCGGTAAAGGCCCAGTCGATGGGGAATGTCATCAGGTGGTGATCGTATTGGCGGTACACAGGGTTCAATTCCATGTAGCGCAGGGTGTCGTTCATCCAGCCCATGTTCCATTTATACCCGAACCCAAGCCCGCCTGTATCGGCCGGTTGCGACACACCGGGGAACGATGTGCTTTCCTCGGCAACGGTCATCACGCTGTCATCCGCGCCGTAAACGGCGGTGTTCATTTCTTGCAGGAATGCGATGGCTTCATAGTTTTCGCGTCCACCGTCCTTGTTGGGCACCCAAGCGTCCGCGTCCCGTGAATAGTCGCGGTAAAGCATGGATGCCACCGCATCCACGCGCAGGCCATCAAGGTGGTATTCTTCCATCCAGTAAAGCGCGTTGGCGACGAAGTAATTTTTAACCTCGCTGCGCCCGTAATTGGGGATCAGCGTGTTCCAGTCTTGGTGGAACCCTTCCTTTGGGTCCGCATGTTCATAAAGATGCGTGCCGTCAAATTTTGCCAGCCCATGCGGGTCTGTCGGGAAATGCCCCGGCACCCAGTCAAGCAACACGCCAATGCCCGCCGCATGGGCCGCATCGACAAAATCGCGGAATTCATGGGGCGGGCCAAAGCGGATTGTCGGCGCGTAAAGCCCGACTGGCTGATACCCCCAAGATCCGTCAAATGGGAATTCGGACACAGGCAGCAATTCAATATGGGTGAATCCCATATATTTGACATAGCCAACCAGATCGGCGGCCAGTTCGACATAGCTAAGTGGGCGGCCCCCATCATCATATTTGCGCCGCCATGATCCCAGATGCACCTCGAAAATCGAAATTGGTTGCGCGCGATCCGCACGTGCGGCACGTGTGTCCATCCATCCTGCGTCTTTCCAGCCGTAACCAGAAATATCGCGAACAATAGATGCTTTTTCAGGTGGATGTTGTGACCCGTATCCCATTGGGTCAGCGCGCAGCGTCACGTGGCCGTCTGCCCCCGCGATCTCGAATTTATACATGGCCCCGTCACCGACAAGCGGCAAGAAGATTTCCCAGACACCGGTATTGCCCGCAGGGCGCATTTGATGCCTGCGACCATCCCACATGTTGAAATCACCCACAACGCTGACGCGGTGCGCATTTGGTGCCCAGACGGCGAAATGCGTACCGGACACACCCTGATGCGTCATGACATGCGCCCCAAGAGCGCGCCATAATTCCTTATGCGTGCCTTCGCCGATCAGATATTGGTCGATGTCGGACAACACCGGGTCAAATGCATGGGGGTCGGGCGTCGTATGGCTGGTCCCTTCGTACTGCATGGTCAGGGTATAGTCCTGGCCGGTAACCGGCCCCGCGAATACGGCACCATCGATGCGCGGCAGTGGGGTTGCCTTGCCTTTCACGATTGCGATTACTTCTGAGGCATCGGGTTGAACAGTCACAATCCAACGCTTGCGCCCAACCATATGCGACCCAAGCACATCATGCGGCGTGCGATGGTCCCCCGCATTAAGTGCATCCACATCTGTCTGTGACAGAAAATCGGGCCGTTCAGTTGTCATGCCGCTCTCCTAGTTAGGCGATCCAATTTTACCCAAAAAATGGACTAAGTTGCAGCAATTTCCAGAACTCCATGAAACACGTCCAATTTCTAAACGTCAACACGCGTTGCAAAATTTGGGTTTATCGGGCTGGTCATTGGCGCGCCACAAGTGCAAAGTTTTCGCAAGTGATGGAGGAGGATAGACTTATGGCAGATACATTCGACGAAGACCTTTTTTTGAAAGGCTTGAACCAGCGTCGCGCGACCTTGGGTGCGGAATATGTCGACAAAAATTTGGCTGCGGCTGATGATTTCAACAAGCCGTTCCAAGAGGCGATGACGGCATGGTGTTGGGGCTTTGGTTGGGGCGACGACGCGCTGGATGTCAAAACCCGCAGCCTGATGAACCTGTCAATGATTGGTGCGCTGGGCAAGATGACCGAGTGGGAATTACATTGCCGTGGGGCGCTTAACAATGGCGTGACCAAGGATGAAATCCGCGCCACGATCCACGTAATTGCGATCTATTGCGGTGTTCCGCAGGCGTTGGAATGTTTCCGCGCAGCCCGCAAAGTTCTGGAAGACGCGGGCGAACTGTGACGCGTGTTTTCATCAACGGCTTTGGCCGTATTGGGCGGACAATATTGCGGGCTTGGGCGCAGGGCCGTTGGGCGGATATAAAGGTCGTGGGCATCAATGACATTGCGGCCCCCGATCTTTGTGCGCATCTGTTCGAATATGACAGCGTGTTTGGACCATTTGCGGGTGATGTAGAGCTGCGCGGCACTGATCTGCACTTAAACGGTCGTGTTATCCCGATGCATCAAACCACTGATGTGCGCGACATTGATCTGTCGGATGTTGATGTTTTTCTGGAATGCTGCGGCAAGGCGAATACGCGCGATTTTGCGCAGCGCGGTCTGCAGGCCGGCGCGAAACGCGTGTTGATTTCCGGACCCACCGACGCCGCCGATGTGACCGTCGTGATGGGGGCGAATGATGCGGCGTTGACTGATCAGGCGATTGTCAGCAACGCGTCTTGTACGACCAATGCGCTGGCGCCATTGGTGCGGCTTTTGGATGATTCGTGGGGCGTGCAGACGGGGTGGATGACGACGATCCATTGCTTCACGGGGTCACAGCCATCCATCGACGCGCCGCGCGGCGATATGATGCGTAGCCGCGCGGCTTCTATGTCTATGGTGCCCACAACCACAAGCGCGATGCGCTTGCTTGATCATGTGTTACCCGACCTCGCCGGACGGATTGAGGGGGCGGCGGTGCGTGTGCCTGTGGCGTCAGTGTCCGCTGTCGATTTGACCGTGACGCTCGGCCAGCCCGTGACCCGCGACGACGTGCTAGATGTGTTGTCGCAGCCAACCCCGATCATTGGCCATACCACAAAGCCACTGGTTTCATCTGATTTGCGTGCGCGACCCGAAAGCTTGATCGTTTCGCTACCCGAAACCCGTGTGACGGCCCAAGGCTTACTGCGCGTGTTTGGTTGGTATGACAACGAATGGGGATTTTCTTGCCGGATGTTGGATATGGCAACGCGAATGGGCTGACGCCCTTATATTTCTGGCTTTTACTTCTGACCGTCGCGCCGTAGTGTCTGCGCAAATCAAGGGGACAGCTATGTCATCAATCGTATCAGTGCGCGACTTGCGCAAGGCCTACGCAGGCGGATTCGAGGCGCTGAAGGGCGTCAATCTGGAAATCGAAGAGGGTGAAATCCTCGCGCTTCTGGGACCAAATGGCGCGGGTAAAACAACGTTAATTTCTACGATTTGCGGGATCACCGTACCGACGGATGGCGAAGTCTCCGTTGGCGGGTTCGACACGATGCGCGACTATCGCGGTGCGCGCAGCTTGATCGGATTGGTGCCCCAAGAAATCAACATCGAACCGTTTGAGACGGTCATGAATACGGTCCGGTTTTCGCGGGGCCTATTCGGCAAGCCGCGCAATGATGCCTATATCGAAGAGATTTTGAAAAAGCTGTCGTTGTTCGACAAGAAGGACAGCAAGACCATGATGCTATCCGGCGGCATGAAACGTCGTGTACTGATCGCCAAGGCCTTAGCCCATGAACCTCGCGTTTTGTTCCTTGATGAACCCACGGCCGGCGTCGATGTCGAGCTCCGCAAGGACATGTGGGACATCGTCGCTGATCTCAAGGCTGATGGTGTAACTATCATCTTGACCACCCACTATATTGAAGAAGCAGAAGCCATCGCCGACCGCGTTGGCGTGATTTCCAAAGGTGAAATTCTGCTGATCCAAGATAAGTCTGAAATGATGGCCCAGATGGGCAAAAAGCAACTGGTCATCGATCTGGCGAACCCCGTGACCGACCTGCCGAAATCGCTGGCGTCTTATGATTTAGAAGTCGGCGCGAATGGGACTTCTGTCACCTATACTTATGATACAAATGGTGATCGCACGGGTATCACGACGCTGCTTATCGATTTGCAAAAGGCCGGTTTGCAAATGACTGATATGGCCACGCATCAAAGCAGCCTTGAAGACATCTTTGTCGATCTTGTGAAGGAAACAGCATGAACCTGTCCGCAGTCGCATCCATCTATAAATTCGAGATGGCCCGTTTTTTCCGTACGATCACCCAATCATTGGTGTCGCCAGTCCTGTCTACATCGCTTTACTTTGTGGTTTTTGGCACAGCTATCGGTAGCCGCATTCAAGAGGTTGAAGGCGTCAGCTATGGCGCGTTTATCGTGCCGGGCCTGATCATGTTGTCGGTCATGACCCAAGCAACAAGCAACGCGTCATTTGGTATCTACTTCCCGAAATTCACAGGCACGATCTACGAATTGTTGTCTGCGCCGGTGAACTTTCTCGAAATCACACTGGGCTATGTCGGGGCGGCGGCGACTAAATCGTTATTTATCGGGGTTATCATCCTGATCACGTCGTTCTTCTTTGTGGACATATCCATCGCGCACCCATTTGCGATGCTGGCGTTTCTTGTGCTGACTTGCATCAGTTTCGCGCTTTTAGGGTTCATTATTGGGATCTGGGCGGGAAATTTCGAACAGCTCCAACTGATCCCCTTGCTGATCATCACACCGCTCGTGTTCCTTGGTGGATCGTTTTATTCGGTCACAATGCTGCCGCCAGTCTGGCAGACGATCACAATGTTCAACCCAGTCGTTTATCTGATTTCCGGTTTCCGCTGGTCGTTCTTTGGGTCGGCTGACGTGTCAATTAGCGTGTCGCTGTTCGCGATCGGGCTGTTTACGGGGGCGTGTTTGGTCGCGATTTGGTGGATTTTCCGCACAGGTTGGCGGATCAGACAATGACGCCTTGTTGCGGCATGATACGCACCCTAAATGGTATGATATGAAAAAGTTTATCCCCTTTATGAAGTCTGATCCTTTTGTCGCCGTTATCCGGCTTCAAGGGGCGATTACAAATGGTGGACGCGGTCTGGACGACACCAGCCTCCGTCCCATCATTGAAAAAGCGTTCAGCAAAGGCAAGCCTGCCGCCGTCGCCTTGGAAATAAATTGCCCTGGTGGTAGCCCCGTGCAGTCGTCACTGATTGCGGCACGTATCCGTCGTTTGGCGGATGAAAAGCAGGTGCCTGTTTTCGCATTTGTCGAAGATGTAGCCGCATCAGGGGGATATTGGCTGGCCTGTGCTGCGGACGAGATTTTTGTGGATACATCTTCGATCACCGGATCGATTGGTGTTTTAAGCGAAGGCTTTGGCTTGGCAGGTGCGCTTGATAAACTTGGTTTGGAACGGCGGGTTTACACAGCCGGAAAATCCAAATCGATGCTTGACCCTTTTAAGGAAGAAAACCCAAGCGATGTGGCGCGGCTTCGCATATTGCTAGAGGACGTTCACGTCACGTTTATCGATTACGTGAAATCGCGGCGTGGAGAGAAGTTGGCCGACAATCCCGACCTGTTCACAGGTGAAGTGTTCATCGGACAAAAAGGGGCTGATCAAGGGCTTGTAGACGGCATCGGCCATCTGGTGCCTGTGATGAAGGACCGCTTTGGCGAAAAGGTGAAATTCCGCCGCTATGGAGTGAAACGGAGTGTGTTGTCGCGCTTTGGCGCGCAGATCGTTGACGACACCATTGCCACCGTCGAAGACCGTGCCGCATTCGCGAGGTTCGGTCTATAAATGCTGTTCAAGGTCATAACGCTTTTCCTTGTGTTCATGGCCGTTTTGGCGATGTTTGGCAAATGGCAGTTTCCGGGGCAGGCCCGACTTGCTGCGGCCAAGTGTAAATCTTGCGGACGCTACCGTATCGGCAAAGGCCCATGCGCCTGTAAAAAGGGACTAAAGTAATATGGATTGGCTATTGGTTGGCGTCGGTCTGGTGATCTTGCTTCTGGCGGGCGATAGCCTTGTCAAAGGGGCGGTGAACCTGTCGTTGCGCTTGGGCGTGCCTGCCTTGATCGTGTCTTTGACGGTTGTGGCCTTTGGGACATCTGCGCCGGAATTGCTAATCGCAGTTCAAGCGATTTGGGACGGCGTTCCGGGACTGGCGCTTGGGAATGTTGTTGGATCCAATACAGCCAATGTGTTGCTTGTGTTGGGGGTGCCTGCCTTATTGGCGACGATGCACACCAGCGAATGCGACACGCGTGACAGCTATTTGCAGATGATCGCGGGCACCGTGTTGTTCATCGTCTTGTGCTTTTTGGGGCCGTTCACTTGGATTAGCGGTGTGATCTTGCTTGCGGCTTTGGCAGGGATGTTGTTCCACGCGGCGCATGCGGCGCGCAAACATCGCAAATCAACATGTGACGACGAAGAAGTCGAAGGCGCGGACCCGAACCTTGGTTGGTCCAAAATTGCGCTGTTCCTTGTGTTGGGCTTGATCGGCTTGCCGCTTGGCGCGAACCTGTTGGTCGAAGGGTCCACAAGCATTGCGCGCGCATTTGGTATTACCGAAACTGTGATCGGGCTAACGTTGGTGGCAATTGGCACGTCGCTTCCTGAATTGGCGACCACTGTCATGGCGGCCTTGCGACGTCAGGCAGACGTGGCCTTGGGCAATGTCATCGGGTCGAATATGTTCAACCTGTTGGGCATCATGGGCGTGGCCAGTCTTGTCGGCCAAGTACCTGTCGCATCAGAGTTCCTGACTTTCGACCTTTGGGTGATGCTGGCTGCCTCTTTGATCTTGATCCCATTCGTGTTCTTCAAGGTCGACATCAATCGGATGTGGGGCGTTTTGCTGACCGTCCTTTACGTGACCTATTTGGTCGTTGTGCTGGTCTGATGCGGGCGCTCGTGACAGGCGCGGGTGCGCGATTGGGTCAAGCGATGGCGCTTTATCTTGGCACGCGTGGATACGATGTGGCTGTGCATTACGCTGGTTCGGTAGATGGGGCTGCGGATACTGTTGCGCAGCTTAAGGCGATTGGCCGCAAGGCTGTGTCATTGAGGGCCGATCTGCTTGATGAAGATGCATCCCAAGCCCTGCTGCCAGACGCGGCAAAGGCGCTGGGTGGGCCGATCACGGTGCTGGTCAATAACGCGTCCATCTTTGAATACGACAACATCACGACCGCGACCCGAGAAAGCTGGGACCGGCATATCGGGTCAAACCTACGTGCGCCATTTGTTTTGACCCAAGCGCTGGCAGCCCAAGTGCCTGACGCGGATGTCGACGATGCCGGCGAACCCATTGCATCGGGTCTAGTGGTGAACATGCTGGATCAGCGTGTGCAAAAACTGACACCGGAATTTATGACTTATACGATTGCGAAAATGGGGCTTTGGGCGCTGACGCAAACATCGGCCCAAGCACTCGCTCCGCGTGTGCGGGTGAATGGGATCGGGCCGGGGCCAACACTTCAGGGCCACCGCCAAAGCGATACGCATTTCGTAAACCAACGAAAATCGACGATTTTAGAGCGTGGTGCGAATGTGTCGGATATCACCGCTGCCTTGGGATATTTCCTCGATTCTCCTGCTGTGACTGGACAAATGTTAGCTGTGGATGGTGGCCAGCATCTTGGCTGGCAGACTCCAGATATCCTTGGGGTAGAGTGACCTAGGGGCAAAGTTGTGCACTACGATCTTCCTATGTCACAAATCGTCTACAAAAGATTAATGATTTCAATGACTTGCGAAAATGGGATATTTTTATCATTTAGAATCAGTTACTTGTGGGTGTGCCTATTTTTTAGGCAATTAGCTGAACCGCCCTTAAAACAACGGAAAATCGGGGCTGGCCGTGTTTTACCCACGGAGTTATCCACAGAAACCGTGGATGCCTTTCCTCTTGTCGCCAAGCGGCTACCATTGCAGCAACCCAAGAATCAGTAGGCGCAGATGTCTGAATTTGAAGATGAGACCAAACTGACAGGATATGCCCGAATTACGGCCTATTTGCGTACGCTTGATTCCTCGCCGGGGGTGTACCGGATGTTGGATAGTGAAAGTCGCGTGCTTTATGTTGGTAAGGCTCGCAATCTAAAGGCGAGGGTCAGCAATTATTCACGTCCCAACAACCATTCTGGCCGGATCACACGGATGATTTCGGAAACGGCGTCGATGATGTTCCTGACCACGCGGACAGAGACAGAGGCGTTGCTGCTGGAACAAAACCTGATTAAGCAGCTTAAACCGCGTTACAATGTGCTACTGCGCGACGATAAATCGTTCCCGAATATTCTGGTCACGAACACCCACGACTATCCCCAGATCAAAAAACATCGCGGCGCGAAAAAGGAAAAGGGCAGCTATTACGGCCCCTTTGCTAGTGCAGGTGCGGTGAATCGGACGTTGAACCAATTGCAGCGTGTTTTTCTGCTGCGCAATTGTTCGAACAGTGATTTCGAAACGCGCACGCGCCCGTGTTTGCAGTATCAGATCAAGCGCTGTTCCGGTCCATGCGTCGGGTTGATTTCACCAGAGGAATATGCGGGCACGGTCCGCGATGCAGAACTGTTTTTGCAAGGTAAGACGAAGGGTATCCAAGAGGCCTTGGCCGATCAAATGTCCGCTGCATCCCAAGATATGGAGTTTGAACGCGCGGCAGCCCTTCGTGACCGGATTAAGGCGCTGACCCAAGTGCAAACTGCCCAAGGGATCAATCCCGCGGCGACCGCAGAAGCGGATGTGATCGGGTTGCATATTGATGGTGGGCAGGCCTGCGTGCAGGTGTTTTTCATTCGTGCCAACCAGAACTGGGGCAACCACGATTATTACCCGCGTATTAGCGGTGAAGAGGATCCGTCGGAGGTTATGGAAGCCTTTGTCGGTCAATTCTATTCCGACCGTGAGCCGCCCAAAGCGGTCATTCTATCGCATGGCTTGGACAATGATGATTTGATGGCTGCGGCGCTGGCGGAAAAAGCGGATCGTAAGGTAGAGGTCATCGTGCCCCAGCGCGGGGAAAAGGCGGAGCTGGTGCAAGGCGCGTTGCGCAATGCCCGCGAAAGCTTGGCGCGCAAGATGTCAGAGACAGCAACCCAAGGTCGCTTGCTCAAAGGCTTGGCCGAGGCGTTTGATTTGCCCAAGGTGCCGCAGCGGATCGAGGTTTATGATAACTCTCATATTCAAGGTGCTTTTGCGGTTGGTGGCATGATCGTCGCTGGCCCCGAGGGGTTCGACAAGAACCAGTATCGTAAGTTTAACATAAAGGGTGAAGATCTGACGCCGGGCGATGATTTCGGCATGATGAAAGAGGTCATGACCCGCCGTTTCAAGCGGTTGCTAAAGGAAGACCCAGAACGCACATCGGGCATGTGGCCGGACCTGTTGCTGATTGACGGCGGTGCAGGGCAGGTAAGTTCCGTGCGCGAGATCATGACCGAATTGGGCGTTGGCGACGTGCCGATGGTCGGCGTTGCCAAAGGCGAAGATCGTGATGCGGGTAAAGAAGTGTTTTACCGCACGGGCAAACCTGTGTTCGCGTTGCGCCACAATGATCCAGTGTTGTATTTTATTCAACGCATGCGTGATGAGGTGCACCGCTTTGCGATCGGCACCCACCGCGCGAAACGGTCAAAGGCGATCGGTGCGACTCCATTGGACGATGTGCCTGGCGTAGGGGCTGCGCGAAAGCGCGCGTTGCTCGCGCATTTCGGTTCTGCGAAGGCGGTGGCGCGCGCGAATTTAGCGGATTTGAAGGCGGTTGTCGGTGTGTCGGCGAATATGGCCCAGACAATTTACGACTACTTTCACGAGAACGGGTAGATGCCTCCGGCGGACATATTTTTGCTCGGAAAAAACATTGCGGTTTTCACTGCGCGGGCGAGCGCGTAGGATGGGCGTATGAATATGAATATCCCGAATATCCTGACGATATTGCGACTTGTCGCAGCGCCCGCCGTCGCTGTTATGTTTTTGTATTTCAATCGCCCTTTGGCCGATTGGTTCGCGCTGATCCTATTTATTTTGGCGGCGTTTACCGATTTCCTAGATGGGTATTTGGCGCGCGCTTGGAAGCAGGAAAGCAAGCTTGGCACAATGCTGGACCCGATCGCTGATAAGGCGATGGTGATTATTGCGCTGGTGGTCATTACCGGATTTTCAGGCATGAACCCGTGGATTTTGTTGCCAGCCACATTGATCATTTTCCGCGAAGTGTTTGTGTCTGGCTTGCGCGAGTTTTTGGGCGAGACAGCTGGGCTGTTGAGCGTCACGAAACTGGCGAAATGGAAGACCACTGTGCAAATGGTCGCTATTGCTGTGCTGTTTGCCAAAGGTGCCTTTGAGCATTACCTGATCGCGCAGTCGGTTGGCATGGATGCTGAAATGTACGAGGCGATTTTGGCGGGTGAGGTCGATGACGAAATTGGTCTTGGCTGGAAAGCTGCCGGCTACGGGATTTGTTGGTGGGGTGGCATTGTTTTGTTGTGGATTGCCATGGTGCTGACGGTGCTGAGCGGTTGGGACTATTTCCGCAAATCGCTGCCTTATCTGAAAGATGACGTATGAACGTGATGTATTTCGCATGGGTTCGCGAACGGATCGGCGTGCCGTCTGAAGAGGTCCAGACTGAAGCCGCGACGGTTGCGGAACTGGTTGTGGAATTGTCCGCGCGCGAGGAACGCTATGCTGCTGCATTCGCGGATGTGACCGCATTACGCGTGGCATTGGATCAAGAGCTGTCGGACTTTGATGCCCCACTGAACGGCGTGCGCGAGGTTGCATTTTTCCCCCCCATGACGGGTGGGTGATGACTGTTCGCGTGCAGGAGGCCGCATTTGATGCCGGCGCGGAGCTGAACGCCTTTTCAGCGGGCGATGGTGTGGGCGCGGTTGTCAGTTTCACTGGCGTTGTTCGCGACACAGACGGCACATTGGCCGCGATGGAGATTGAGCATTATCCGGGCATGACCGAACGCGCGATTGCAAAGATTGTGGATGACGCGATGGCCCGTTGGAATTTGGTTGATACGCTTGTGATCCACCGCTTTGGCCGTTTGCCTGCAGGGGCGCCGATCATGATGGTTGTCACGAAATCGGCCCATCGTGCAGATGCCTTTGTCGCTGCGGATTTCCTCATGGATTACCTGAAATCTCGCGCCCCATTCTGGAAGAAAGAGACGACCGCTGACGGGTCTGCATGGGTCGCAGCCAAGGATGCCGACGAGGATGCGTTAAAGCGGTGGTAACCTTGCCATGTCGCGGCATGGCGCGTGGCGAGGGCAGTTGGTTGGGTGATTGTTGATTAGTCCGCATGCCTCCATAAATGCGTAAACGATGGTCGGGCCGCAGAATTTGAATCCAGCCTTTTTCAGGTCTTTAGAGATTTGGAGCGACAGGTCCGATTGCGTCGGCATCGCGCCCCGATTGTCCAATGTGGTCTGTAACGGATAGCCGTCCACATAGTCCCACAGGAATTTGTCGAATCCCCGATCTGCCTCGATCCGCTGCCAAGCTTGGGCGTTGGTGATCGTCGCCGCAATTTTGCCGCGATGCCGGATGATGCCCGCTTTTTGTAAGAGCACGGCGATCTCATCTTCGCCCCATGTCGCAATGATGTTGGGGTCAAACCCTGCAAAAGCTTCGCGAAAATTGTCCCGCTTTTTGAGGATCGTGATCCAGCTAAGCCCAGCTTGAAATCCGTCAAGGATCAGCTTTTCCCAAAGGGCACGGCTGTCATATTCGGGAACGCCCCATTCCGCGTCATGGTAGTCAATGTAAATCTGTTCGGGTCCAGCCCAGCCGCAGCGATGTTCCATAGTCGGAGTTTCGGCGCGTTCGGCCAAAATTGCCAGAGCTTAACTTCATCTTAGCCAAGCGTCGGGCAAATTGAAGAAGGCTATGAAAGGTCAGTGTTATGAATATTGCGGGATCCCGCGAGGCGATGGATGATGCAGCGATGGCCAACCCGCTGAATATGGCGATGGCGAGCCGCGATGCGGATGTGCTGACATTGGTAAAAGAGGCGCTTGCCGCTAAACGGGCAAAGCTTGCGTTTCAACCGATTGTCACTGCGGGGCCGAAACCGCAGATCGCGTTTTACGAGGGGTTGGTTCGTGTGCTTGATGATGCGGGGCGGATTATTCCGGCGGCGCGATTCATGCCGGTGGTCGAAGAAACGGTGCTAGGACGCGAGATCGATTGCATGACTTTGGACCTGACTTTGGCCAAACTTCGTGAAAATAGAAACCTTCGTCTTTCTTTGAACCTGTCAGCACGTTCCATTGGTGATGGGAAGTGGCGTCGCACCTTGGAAAGGGGGCTGGCCGAACAGGGAGCACTTGGTAACCGGCTTATCTTTGAGATTAGTGAAACATCAGCCATGATGCTGCATGAAGTGGTGATACGCTTCATGGCCGAAATGCAACCGCGTGGCGTTGCCTTCGCCTTGGACGGTTTCGGGGCGGGGCTGATCGCATTTCGACACCTAAAGGATTTCTTTTTCGATCTCATCAAGATCGACAAGGGGTTTGTGCATGGGATCGCGGCTGATCCGGATAATCAGGTTTTGGCAGAAGCGCTGATCACCGTTGCGCAGCAGTTCGAAATGCTGGTCGTGGCTGACGGAATCGAGACGGCGCAAGAGGCAGAGATTTTGACACGAATGGGGGCGGACTGCCTCCAAGGATATCATTTTGGCGTCCCGCGGTTTGCGGTAGGGTAATTGCCGGGCTGTTTGCAGGCGCAGAAATTTTGTTGCGCTGCAGCAGGCAATCAGTATGGTGACCGCCAACGGCAGGGGGGAGACTGCGCGCCACATCTGGCTTCGCGCCGCTCCAACTTGCGTTTTGATTAAAGTGCAAGAGGACCAACATCATGACCAATATTGTAATCGCATCTGCAGCCCGGACGGCTGTTGGCAGTTTCGGCGGATCATTCGCCAATACGCCCGCCCACGATCTGGGCAGCAGCGTCATCGAGGCGGTCGTCGCCCGTGCGGGCATCGACAAGGCCGATGTGTCAGAGACGATTTTGGGTCAGGTGTTGACCGCCGCTCAGGGCCAGAACCCCGCGCGTCAGGCGCATATTAACGCGGGCCTTCCGATTGAAAGCTCTGCGTGGTCGATCAATCAGGTTTGTGGGTCCGGCTTGCGGGCTGTTGCGCTTGGCGCGCAACATATTCAGCTCGGCGATGCTGACATCGTTGTTGCTGGTGGTCAGGAAAACATGACCCTGTCACCTCATGCCGCCCACCTTCGTGCTGGCCAAAAAATGGGCGATATGAAGTATATCGATACGATGATCCGCGATGGATTGTGGGATGCGTTCAACGGTTATCATATGGGTCAAACCGCTGAAAACGTGGCGGATCAGTGGCAGATCACCCGCGATATGCAAGACGAATTCGCGGTCGGATCACAGAACAAGGCGGAGGCCGCGCAGAAGGCTGGAAAATTCGCGGATGAGATAGCGGCATTTACCGTTAAAACCCGCAAGGGCGACATTGTCGTTGATCAAGACGAATTCATCCGCCACGGCGCCAACATCGAAGCGATGATGAAAATGCGCCCCGCTTTTACCAAAGAAGGATCTGTGACGGCGGCAAACGCATCTGGCCTGAACGACGGCGCGGCGGCGACATTGTTGATGTCTGCCGAAAACGCCGAAAAGCGCGGAATCGAGCCATTGGCGCGTATCGCTTCCTATGCAACAGCGGGCCTCGACCCATCGATTATGGGTGTCGGTCCCGTGATGGCGTCGCGCAAGGCATTGGACAAAGCGGGTTGGTCGGTTGACGATCTGGATTTGGTTGAAGCCAACGAAGCTTTCGCCGCGCAAGCCTGTGCTGTGAACAAGGAAATGGGTTGGGACCCCGAAATCGTGAATGTTAATGGTGGGGCAATCGCGATTGGCCACCCGATTGGTGCGTCAGGGTGTCGCGTTCTGAATACGCTTTTGTTCGAAATGAAACGACGTGATGCGAAAAAGGGCATTGCTACACTGTGTATTGGTGGCGGTATGGGCGTCGCGCTTTGTGTCGAACGGCCCTAATTTGAAATTTTCCGTGCGCAATAATGTTGCGCATGGATTTTATTTCGCGTAATTTGATTTCACGATACATAGGGAGAATTATTATATGTCACGCGTAGCAATTGTCACCGGCGGGTCCCGCGGGATCGGCGCCGCAATTTCAACAGCGCTTAAAGGTGCCGGTTATTCTGTGGCTGCCACCTATGCGGGCAATGACGAAAAAGCCGCGGCATTCACTGCTGAAACGGGGATCAAAACCTACAAATGGGACGTGGCTGATTACGAGGCATGTGCGGCAGGAATCGCGCAAGTCGAGGCTGACCTTGGCCCGGTAGAGGTGCTGGTGAATAACGCTGGCATCACCCGCGACGCGCCATTCCATAAAATGAAGCCTGAACAATGGTCCGAAGTCATTGGCACCAACCTATCGGGCGTGTTCAATATGACCCATCCTTGTTGGCCGGGCATGCGCGAACGCAAATTTGGGCGCATTATCACCATTTCATCAATCAATGGCCAAAAAGGGCAGTTCGCCCAAGCGAACTATGCGGCTGCAAAGGCTGGCGATATTGGCTTTACCAAAGCCTTGGCCCAAGAAGGTGCCCGCGCTGGCATTACCGTAAACGTCATTGCGCCGGGCTATATTAATACGGAAATGATGAGCACGATTCCTGAAAAGGTCATGAACGAAGTCATCTTGCCGCAAATTCCCGTTGGCCGCTTGGGTGAAGCATCGGAAATTGCGCGGGCAGTGTTGTTCCTTGCATCCGATGACGCGGGATTTGTGACAGGCTCCACAATTACAGCCAATGGCGGGCAATATATGACCTAAGCCATCTGTGGTTTAGACAAAAAAGAAGGGCCGGTTATCCGGCCCTTTTTCGTTTCTTAGCTTAGTTTGCTAGGTGGACAAGCGGCTGATTTGTTCTTTCAGCATCAGCTTTTGTTTCTTCATATGGGCGATCTCAGCACCATCGACGGCGGGACTGCGTTGTAAGTCCTCCACCACATCCGATAGTTTCTGGTGCTTTTTCTTCAGCTCCTGCAGGTGTGAACTCAAACTCATTGGTCGTCCTCCTAAGAAATATGATGAATACGCTCATTGCAGCATATCTTGAATCCCGTGTCACGTTGCACTGCAGCAATTCACGTATTCCACGATCTTCTCGGCAAAAGGTTGCTGAAAGATTAATCGCACAAGGGAAGGAAATCCCCGTTCCGTAAAACCCCCGCGACTTGCGGTGTGTAATTCTCACGATCGACGTCATGCATTGTGCCGTCATGCATAATCAGCGGCGCAAGCAGTCGAAATGGTGCGCGGCCGGAATGGCGGGCTTGCAGCAGAAAAAGATGCGGTTCCTGATCAACACGCGCCGCAATCGGACGCACAATGACAGAGCCAAGGCGTAGTTGGGTCAAAACCTCTGGAAGGCGTTCGATCCGCAAGATCATCGTGAAATACCCCTTTGGTGCAAGCCGTTTGGCCGCCACATTGAGCCAGTCGGCCAAGGGCGTGTCCCCGCCCATCGCCACATCTCGCCCCGCATTTGGAGCGGATGATCCGGTGCCGCGATTAAAATAGGGCGGGTTGGCGATAACGTGGTGGTATTGGGTGTTGCGGATGTCGGCAGGCAAGGAACGCAAGTCTGCTGTGACAACATTGATACCGTTCTGCGCGGCGAGGTCCGCATAATCGGGTTGGAGTTCCACTCCTGTGATGTCCAGATCAGGCACACGCGCGCCGAGACAAAGCGACGCAACCCCCACACCGCAACCGAGTTCTAAGACGCGGTCCGCTGGCTTGGCGGGGGTGCATGCGGCGAGAAGGACCGCGTCAACGCCAGCGCGATAGCCGCAGGCGGGCTGCAAGGCTGTCACCTTGCCGCCTAAAAATGCATCCGAAGTCGTGTTCATTTAGCGCCCCAAGTCGATGTCATTGTCGCGCATTATCGCCTCTGCCATAAAGTGATCACGGTCGATCACCATTAGGCGACGCGGCATTATGCCGATTGATCCTTCGAGGATGCTCATGTTTACGTCGAACTGAAAGCAGGGTATATCCTCACTCTCAAGAAGGGCCGTTGCGTAAGCAATGACAGTCGGGTCATTTGTGCGTAGTAGTTCTTTCATACTTATGACGTAAGCACCGTTTGCGTCTTTGTCTATTCTGATCCGGATGACCGAAATGAGCCTTGATACCGTCGCCACGAAACCACACGATCAATTGGCTGAAGCGCTTGCCGATGACATGGCTGCGGTAAACGAGATGATCCGCACGCGTATGGCGTCTGAACATGCGCCGCGTATTCCTGAAGTGACAGCGCATTTGGTCGATGCAGGCGGCAAGCGCTTGCGCCCGATGCTGACTTTGGCAGCGGCCCGGCTTTGTGGTTATGAAGGCCCGTATCATGTGCATTTGGCCGCGACCGTTGAATTTATTCACACAGCCACATTGCTGCACGATGATGTGGTGGATGAAAGCGAACAGCGTCGTGGCCGGCCCACGGCGAACCTGTTGTGGGACAATCAATCAAGTGTGCTCGTCGGCGACTATCTGTTTTCGCGGTCGTTCCAGTTGATGGTCGAAACGGGATCTTTGCGGGTTCTGGATATTCTGGCCAATGCCTCCGCGACCATTGCGGAGGGTGAGGTTCTGCAACTGACTGCAGCTGCTGATTTGGCCACGACAGAAGAGATCTATTTCAAGGTCGCACGCGGTAAAACGGCTGCATTGTTTTCTGCTGCGATGGAAGTTGGCGGCGTCATTGCCGGTGCGGATGATTCTGTTGTTCAGGCCTTGTTTGACTATGGTGACAATATTGGGATTTCGTTCCAGATTGTGGATGACCTTTTGGATTATGGCGGGTCGGATGCGATCGGCAAAAACATCGGTGATGATTTCCGCGAACGCAAACTGACGCTGCCCGTGATACGCGCGATTGCGATGGCGGACGCAGACGAGCTTGCGTTTTGGGATCGCACCATTGCCAAGGGTCGTCAGGATGACGGCGATTTGGAACGGGCGCTCGCCATTCTTGCGAAACATGGCACGATGAACAGCACGCGTGACACCGCCATGGAATGCGCGGCAAAGGCCAAGGCGTCATTGGACAGTTTGCCCGATCAGGCGCTCAAATCCATGCTGATCGACTTGGCGGATTACGTGGTTGCGCGGATCAGTTAAAGCAGCTTTGCTGGCGCGACCCACCAACCCATTTGCGCAACTTGCACTGCGCGCGCGACCTTAATCGCGTCATCCATATTGCGCACCAATCCATAGCAGGTTGCCCCTGATCCAGACATGCCTGCATGGGCAACCAGTGGCATGGATTGCAGCTTTGACAATACCGCGTCGACCTCTGGCGCGATGGCGCGTGCGGGTAGTTCAAGATCGTTGCGTTGTTCGGCCAGCCACTGCGCAAATTCAGAGAATTGCAAGCCAGAGGGCAGGGTAGCCATGCCTGGGTTGCGTTTTGATTCTAAACCCTCAAACACAGGTCCGGTCGGTAAAGATACCCGCGGATTGACTAAGACGATTGCGCAGTCTGGCAGTCGAGGTAAAGGCAGCAAAATATCCCCGATCCCCATCATGCGCGTGGGTTCTGGGGCATGTAGGCACACTGGTACATCCGCACCTAGGGCTGTGACCTCATCGGTTTTCGGGTCCAGCGGTGGCACGTCCCATAGATTAGCCAGCATCGCCAATGTAATCGCCGCATCCGACGACCCGCTGCCAATCCCCGCGGCATGGGGTAGATGTTTTTCCAAATGCAAATCGGCGCCGGCGGTTACACCGCGTGCATCGCGCAGTGCATGGGCCGCGCGTAAAACCAGATTGCTATCGTCGGTCGGAATACCCGCGCTGAACGGGCCGCTGACACGTAGTTTCAAGTCATTCGCGGTCGTCGCTGTGATGTGGTCGAACACATTGGCAAATACCACAAGACTGTCCAACTGGTGGTAACCGTCGGTTCGCTGCCCTGTCACATGCAGCGTCAAGTTCACCTTGGCGGGCGCTGTGCCCTTAATTACCGTCACGGGTGGCCTCTAGCGATGGGGCACCTTCTTCGGACAAAACGACGTCTAGCCCGACCTCTAATTTACGGCGAATGCGGGCCGAATCGGTACCTGTCGGATCGAATGACAGGGCGCGGTTCCATTGGAATTCCGCCTCGATAAAGCGGCCAACGGCCCAGAATGCATCGCCCAAATGGTCGTTTATAATTGGATCGACGGGGACCAAAGAAGCTGCGTTTTCCAGATGCCCCACGGCTTCATCGAATTTGCCGAGCTGAAATAGCACCCAGCCCAAGCTGTCGACGATCGCGCCATTTTGTGGTTCTGACGCGACGGCGGTTTCGATCATGCCCAATGCTTCGTCCAGATTTATGTCACGCTCAACCATGGAATAGCCCAAATAGTTGAGGACCTGCGGTTGGTCGGGGTTCAAGTCCAATGCAGCGCGGAAATCCGCCTCTGCTGCGGGCCAATCGTCAAGCGAATGATTGGTTATACCACGTGCATAATGGATGAACCATTTGATTGGATCTGCAGTGTCGTAAAGCGATAAGGCCGTGGTGTAGCTTTCCTTGGCGGCGGGCAAGTCCTCGGCCTCGCGGTATAAGTCGGCAGCAGCAGCATGCACACGTGGCATATCGGGGTATTGTGCGACCAATCCTTCAAGCACAACGATGGCTTCGTCGATGCGGCCCGCTTTGCGCAGGGCTTCTGACCGGCCAAGCTGTGCCGATTGATTGGCCGGATCATCGCCGGAAACCACCCCATAGGTGGTTGTGGCAAGATCATATTGCGCAAGGTCATCAAGCAGACCAGCGGTCAACAGAACTGCATCTGTATTGGCTGGGTTCAGGGCCATGGCAGCACGCGCGAACCGCAATGTGTATTTGTCGTTTTGATCGGGTGCCAGCACTTGGGCGACGGCCAAATATACCTCTGATAGCCCGTCTTGCGCGCTTCTGACAATTGTGAACGGCATGGTGTCATCGCTTGTCAGGGTTTGGCGCAAGGCAACCAGTGTGGGATCGACTTGGGTGCCGAAAATACCATTCACCAGATTAAGCGCATCTTCGTTTTGGCCAAGCTGTGACAGGATTTGCGCATGGGTGATTGCAGCGCGGCGGGTATAGCGCATCCCGACGTTGGGGCCACTTTTGAACAATGCGTCCGCCCCTTCGAAATCGCCGACATAGGCTAATGCCAGCGCCTTATGGTATTGGGTATAGGCGCTCATGCCTGCTGTTTCGGACAGGGTGTCAAAACTCTCGAGCGCTGCTGACATTTTGCCTTGGCCCACGAACGCCCAGCTTTGCGTCAAGCCATCAACCAATGGACCGACTTCCTCCCCGCTTTCAAGCTGTGCAAAAACGGCATCCCAATCTTTGGCGCGCGCGGCGTTCACGCTGCGCACGACGTTTGCAATTTGGCTTGGGTTGCCATTGGCGACCATGGAATCGGCCATCGGCCCCGCGGCGTCAAAATCGCCGGCAGCCACATTGGACACAATCGCATTTTCAAGCAAAAACGGGTTCGCTGGGTCGCCCGCCAACGCGCTTTCGAAATAGCGCACGCCAGTTGCAAAGTCATTGGAAAGGGCGGCCTGTCTCGCTGCAAGATAGTCGCCCGCCTTGGGCGCGCTGACCGCTGTGATGGGCAAAAGCGCGCAAATGGCGCTGGTGAGAAGAATGGACCGAAATGACACTGATAGACCCTTTGGGTTGGCGTAATTCCCTTACCCTAGTCAGTGGGCGCAGCCGCTGCAATCACAAGCGGCGCAAACCATTGTGATCGCGCAGTATTGCGCCATAAAAAAGGGCCGGATGATCCGGCCCTAATTTTATTACATATTCGGGTAATTCGGCCCATCGCCTCCTTGGGGGACAGTCCAGTTGATGTTCTGGCTTGGGTCCTTGATGTCGCAGGTTTTACAATGCACGCAGTTTTGGAAGTTGATGACGAATTGGTTCTCGCCATCTTTTTCCACAACTTCATAAACGCCAGCAGGGCAGTAACGCTGCGCGGGTTCTGCGTATTTAGGCAGGTTGACCCCAATTGGCACTGTCGTGTCTTTCAACTGCAAATGCGCAGGTTGGCTTTCTTCGTGGTTGGTAAAGCTGAACGCGACATTGGTCAGACGGTCGAATGACAATTTGCCGTCCGGTTTTGGATAGTCGATTTCCGCGTAATCATTTGCAAGGCCGGTCACTTCCGCATCGGATTTGCCATGAGACAGGTTCAGCGGCGACCAGCCAGTCAGATTGCGCAGCCACATGTCTGCGCCACCAACGGCCAGCGACGCCATGAGGCCGTATTTGCCCCACAATGGTTTGACGTTTTTCACGCGGCCAAGGTCTTTGCCGATTGCGCCTTCGCGAACGGATTTTTCGTATTCGACCAGAATATCGCCTTCACGTTTGGCGTTGATCGCGTCATGTGCGGCTTCGGCGGCGGCGATGCCGGACAGCATCGCGTTATGGTTGCCCTTAATCCGCGGGACGTTGACCATACCTGCGGAACAGCCCAGCAAAGCGCCGCCCGGAAACGCCATTTTGGGCAGGGACTGCAGCCCGCCTTCGGTGATTGCGCGCGCGCCGTAAGCGATGCGTTTGCCGCCTTTCAGCAAGTCGGCCACCATTGGGTGATGCTTAAACCGCTGGAATTCCATGTAGGGGAAGGTGTGCGGGTTTTTGTAACCCAAATGCACGACGAAGCCGACGTAAACCTGATTGTTTTCGAGGTGGTAGATGAACGACCCGCCGCCTGCGCCGGATTCCTGCAATGGCCATCCCATGGTGTGTGTCACGGTGCCTTCGGAATGTTTGGCGGGATCGATTTCCCAGATCTCTTTCATCCCAAGACCGAATTTTTGCTCGTCGCTGTCGGCAGCCAGATCGTATTTCGCGATCGCCTCTTTGGACAGTGACCCGCGCACGCCTTCGGATAGGAACACGTATTTACCGTTTAGCACCATGCCGGGTTCGTAGTTGGGGCCGTGCGATCCGTCGGCTTCTTTGCCAAACTCACCAGCAACGACGCCACGCAGCTCGCCGCTGTCGCCATAGACCAATTCAGAACAGGCCATACCCGGGAAGATTTCGACGCCCAGCTCTTCGGCTTGCTCTGCCATCCAGCGGCAGACGTTGCCCATGGACACGATGTAGCTGTGGTGGTTGTTCATCAGCGGCGGCATCACGAAATTCGGAATGCGCAATTTGCCCGCTTCGCCAAGCATGTAGAAATTGTCTTCTTTCACGGGCACGTTAATCGGCGCGCCTTTGGCTTTCCAATCGGGGATCAGCGCGTCGATGCCGGATGTGTCCAGAACCGCGCCAGACAAGATATGCGCGCCCACTTCCGACCCTTTTTCAAGGACGACAACGTCCAGATCAGCATTCAACTGTTTCAGGCGGATCGCCGCAGAAAGGCCAGCTGGGCCTGCGCCCACGATGACCACGTCATAATCCATTGTTTCACGTATCATTTCGGCCATGGTCTGTCCCTCTTCAAAATGTGTTGAATTGGGTAAATCAAACCCAAACTGGTGGGTCAATCGCGACACGGCGTAAAAAGTCTTAATTGCGACGCGATAACGCGCTTGCACTTGACTTATATCCGGCCAAATAGGGTATGAACGACCGATTAGATTATTTCGGCCCCGAGGAAGGGATTTGACGACATGGAAAAGATACCGCTGACCAAACCGGGCTACGACAAGATGAATGTTGAGTTAAAGCATCTCAAAACGGTGGAACGTCCGGCGATCATCCGCGCCATTGCCGAGGCCCGCGAGCATGGTGATTTGTCCGAGAACGCGGAATACCATTCCGCTAAGGAAAAACAGTCCTTTATCGAAGGTCGTGTGAAGGAACTCGAAAGCATCATTTCCTTGGCCGATGTCATCGATCTGACCAAATTGTCAGGCACGGTCAAATTCGGCGCGCAAGTGGAATTGGTCGACGAAGACACTGACGAAGAAAAGACTTATCAGATTGTTGGCGAATACGAGGCCAATATTGAAGCGGGTTTGCTCAACATCAAATCCCCGCTTGCCCGCGCCTTGATCGGCAAAGACGAAGGCGATAGCGTCGAAGTGCGCACCCCTGGTGGCGTTCGGTCTTACGAAATTTTGAGCATTACATATAGCTAAGGCGACAATCATGGCCAAAGGCCCGCAGATCAAAACATCGGAAGGTCGCACCGCAGGCGAGGTTATCGCTTTCGCGCTTTGCGTGGTGTGGATGGCTGTGGTCGGGTTGTTTTTCTATTTTCTACCGCCGACAAGTTCGGTTGGGGACCGGTTTGATAGTCTTAGCTTTGTTCTGATCTTGATCGCGATTTTCATGCCTGTGTCCATGATTTTGGTGGCAGCAGCTGCAAGCCGGTCTGCTCGGATCATGAAAGAGGAATCTGCCCGCTTGCAGGCTGCGATTGAAGGCATGCGCAAAACCTACATTGAAAATCGCGCGGCCCCGGCTGCTGGAATGCAGCCAACTGTCGAGAAAAAACTAAACGAGATCGCGCAGGCGACGCGCAAAACCGAAAACACACTGGCGACATTTGCGTCAAGCAGGCCAGAGCAGAAGCTTCAAATCACGTCCGTGCGTGCAACGACGCTGTCTGATGACCAGCCGACCCTTGCCCTTGGGACCAGTGCCGAAGATATCTCTGCGCCATTGCCTAACCCTGATCTGATCCGCGCGCTGAACTTTCCAGACAATGATCAAGACACCCGTGGCTTCGAGGCATTGGCCCGCGCATTGAAAGATCGCAACGCACGGCAGCTTGTGCAAGCGTCCCAAGATATTCTGACGCTGATGTCCCAAGATGGAATCTATATGGATGATCTGCGCCCCGACCGCGCGCGCCCCGAAATTTGGCGTCGTTTTGCCCATGGTGAACGTGGGCGGTCGATGGCGGCCTTGGGTGGTGTGCGGGATCGGTCTTCGCTGGCGCTAACGTCTGGGCGGATGCGCGAAGACGCGATTTTTCGTGACGCGGCCCACCACTTTCTACGCCGTTTCGACAAGACCCTGATCGCGTTCGAGCCGACGGCAACGGACGAAGAGATCAGCGCGCTGTCAGAAACCCGCACCGCGCGCGCGTTCATGTTGCTTGGCCGTGTGACAGGCGCGTTTGACTAAATGTATATCGGCAACTGATAAGGACGCCTGCCCAATGAAAACCATTTCCGAAAACCGCAGTTTTGGCGGCACCCAAGGTGTCTATTCGCATACCTCCAGCGCCTGTTCTTGCGACATGACGTTCGCTGTGTTTCTTCCCGAAGAGGCCCAGCACGGGCCGGTCCCTGTCCTTTGGTTTTTGTCGGGACTGACATGCACCCATGAAAACGCGATGGTCAAAGCGGGCGCACAGGCTTGGGCCGCCGAACAGGGGATCGCGCTGGTGTTTCCAGACACATCACCGCGCGGCGATGACGTGCCAAATGACGAGGCCTATGATTTGGGCCAAGGGGCTGGGTTTTATATCGACGCGACCAATGCGCCATGGGACAAGCATTTCAAGATGTGGACCTATGTGGCCGAAGAACTGCCTGCGTTGCTCGCGGAAAACTTCCCGCTCGATATGGAACGTCAGGCGATCACGGGCCATTCCATGGGCGGTCATGGGGCGTTAACAATGGCGATGGCATTGCCAGACAGGTTCAAATCTGTGTCGGCCTTTGCGCCGATCTGCAACCCAACGCAATCCGACTGGGGTCGTAAACAGTTCAGCGCCTATTGGGGCGACGAGGCGAATTGGGGGCCGCATGACGCGACCATGTTGATGGCCGACGGCGGCTTTGATGGGCCGATCCTGATTGACACAGGCACCGACGATCAGTTCGGCGAATTGCTTGGGACCGAAGCCTTGGCCGCGGCCATGGTCGCATCCTGCCAAGAAGGCACGATCCGGATGCAAAAGGGATATGACCATTCATATTTCTTCATCGCGACCTTCATCGAAGACCACATCGCGTTCCATGCAGAGGCGCTATATTCGTGATCTATGTGGACGCCGATGCATGCCCTGTGAAAGCAGAGGTGGAACGCGTCGGCACGCGTCATAAGGTTAAGATGTTCGTCGTGTCCAACGGTGGCATTCGCCCGTCGTTGAACCCGCTTGTCGAAACCGTTGTCGTGCCCGACGGGCCAGACGTGGCCGATATGTGGATCGCGGACCGCGCTAAGACGGGCGACGTGGTTATCACAGGCGATATCCCATTGGCCGCACGATGTATCGAAGGTGGGGCGCTTGTGCTCAAACACAACGGTGAACCGCTGACCCTTGCCAACATCGGCAACGTTCTGGCCACCCGCGATTTGATGGCCGATATGCGCGCCGCTGATCCGTTTCGACAAGGCGGCGGCAAACCGTTTAGCAAAGCCGACAGATCGCGTTTTCTCGATGCGTTGGAAAAGGCGCTGCGCCAAGCGTCGCGAATGAGCTAGACCTGCGTCAGATTTGCTGCGACGGATGGCGTATGTTGAATCTACGCACCCTGTCGCCGCTGCAAATTGGCAGCATTTCTGCTGCCGTGGCAGTTACCCTGTTTTCGATCAATGACACGGCGATCAAGTTCCTGAGCGGGGGCTACCCGCTGCATGAAATCGTGCTGATCCGGTCGTTCTTGGGGCTCGTGCTGATCTGCACTTTGATTGCACCACTGACCGACGGGTTTGCCATTATGCGGACAAAACGTCTACACCTGCACTTGCTGCGCGGCCTTTGTGTCGTCGTTGCGAATATGTTGTTCTTCCTCGGTCTCGCGGCGATGCCACTGGCGGATGCGGTTGCGATCTTCTTTGTCAGTCCGCTGGTGATCACAGTGTTTTCTGTGATTTTCCTTGGGGAAACGGTTGGCCCACGGCGGTGGACGGCGATTTTGGTTGGATTTGTCGGCGTCGTGGTGATGATGCGCCCCGGCACGGATGCCTTCCAAGTTGCGTCTCTATTCCCGCTTATCGCTGCGGTGAGTTACGCCGCGCTGCACATGCTCACAAGCGTCATTGGGCGCACGGAAAGCGCTGGGACCATGGCATTCTACATTCAGATCACATTCATTTTTGTCTGTGTCGTTGTCGGGTTGAGCGTTGGCGACGGCCGCTTTGGCAACCAATCTGACCCATCGTTGGAATTTCTTTTGCGTGCGTGGGTCTGGCCTGATCCAGCGGATTTTCCTGTCATGATTCTTTTGGGTATCGGGGTGGGCATTGGTGGCTATTGCATCAGCCAAGCCTACCGTGTCGCGCCTGCCGCTGTGGTTGCGCCCTATGAATACCTTGCGCTGCCCCTGTCGGTGCTCTGGGGGATGATTGTGTTTGACGAGTGGCCTGATGCCGTGGCGTATTTCGGCATGGCATTGATCCTAGGTGCGGGGTTGTTCACCGTCTGGAGAGAGGGCAAGCTGGGCGCGGAACCGGATGTGCCCAACCCAAGGGTGCGCCGTTAAGGAGAAATGCCCATGACCATCAATGCCGTGATTTTCGATATCGGGAATGTCCTGATCGAATGGCAGCCCGAACGGTTCTTTGACGCAACAATCGGAGAAGATCGCAGACGTGCGATGTTCGCTGCCGTCGATTTGCATGGGATCAATGACGAGGTTGATCGTGGTTCGAACTTCCGCGAAACGATTTATGCGGCGGCAGATGCTAACCCCGAATTTGCCGATGAAATTCGCATGTGGCACGATCATTGGATCGAACTTGCAGCCCCAGCAATCCCGCAATCGGTTCGGATTCTACGTGCCTTGTGTGCGAAAGGCATCCCCGTTTTCGCTTTGACGAATTTTGGCATTCAGACGTTCGAAATTGCCGAACCTGTCTACCCGTTCTTGGGCGAATTTGACCAGCGCTATATCTCTGGCCACATGGGTGTGATTAAGCCCGACGTCGAAATTTATGAACGGCTAGAAGCGGATTGTGGCCTCGATCCAGCAACGCTTTTGTTCGCGGATGACCGGATCGACAACATTAACGCGGCGCGCGCACGGGGCTGGCAAACGCATTTGTTTGAACACACCCAAGGCTGGGCGGATTGCATCGTTTCCCACGGATTGCTGACAGCGGATGAAGCGCGATGACCCAGATCATCCCGTTTGAGGCCGACGAACACTTGGACTGGATCGCGCTGACAGAGGCATTGGCGGCGGGACATGACTTGCCGAAGGCCACGGTCGAAGATGTGTTGCTTTATCAAGGCAACCGGACTCTTTTGAACCGGTCCGCTTGGATCGAAGGCATGGGGCTGGCCGTCAAATGCGCGACGGTTTTCCCCGACAATCCATTCAATGGGAAGCCGATGGTCGGCGGGGCTGTGAACCTGTTTTCCGATGTGGATGGCAGTTTGGATGCCATCGTGGATTTCCACCTTGTGACCAAATGGAAAACGGCTGCGGATAGCTTGCTCGCCGCCCGTCGTTTGGCCCGTACGGACAGCGCGAACATTCTGATTGTTGGGGCGGGAACCGTGGGGCGGTCGCTTTATGCTGCCTATAAATCGGTGTTTCCTGACGCGCAATTTAGAGTCTGGAACAGGTCGCCCGCGGGTGCCTTGGCGTTTCAGAATGACCTGCCAGATGTTGAAATCGCGCCTGATTTGGAAACCGCTGTCCGTGCGGCAGAAATCGTGACCTCTGCGACGATGTCGACGGACCCATTGATCCAAGGTGAGTGGCTGCAACCGGGGCAGCATGTCGATCTTATCGGTGCCTACCGGCCAGATATGAGAGAGGCCGATGATGCCGCGCTTTTGCGGTCACGCGTGTTTGTGGACAATATGCACACGACTGCAGAACATATCGGCGAGCTTAAAATCCCCATTGCCGCAGGGGTCATTGATAGGTCGCATATTGTAGCAGATTTTTACGATCTAGACGGCTTCACGCGCACGTCCGACGACGAAATTACCCTGTTCAAAAACGGTGGCGGGGCACATCTCGATTTGATGACCGCGCATTATATTCGAAACGTATGGACCAACAGATGATGACACCACAGCAGATTGCCGATTTTCAACGCGACGGCGCGATTGTTGTGCGCGGCGTCCTGAAGGACTGGGTCGATGTCATGGCAGAAGGGGTTGCGCAGAATATGGCAAACCCCAGCGAATATGCGTCAGAAAACCAAGTGTCCGAAGGCCGGTTTTTTGACGACTATTGCAATTGGACCCGCCTTCCTGCGTTCGAAAACCTTGTGCGCAATAGCCCTGCGGCGGCATTGGCTGCGCAAGCCATGCAAAGCCGCACAGCCCAGTTTTTTCACGACCATGTTTTGGTCAAGGAACCCGGCACACCAAAGCCAACACCATGGCACCAAGACGCGCCATATTATTTTGTCGAAGGCGGCCAAACGGTGAGCATCTGGGCGCCGCTTGATCCTGTGGAACAGGCGTCGTTGCGGTTTGTCGCTGGGTCGCACAAATGGGAAAAGATGGTGCGTCCTGTTAGCTGGGCGGATGACAGTGACTTTTACGAAACCGGTGATTGGACCCCCGTACCGGACCCGGATGCTGATCCGGATCAGATGCGGGTTTTAGAGTGGGCGATGGAACCCGGGGATGTCCTTTTGTTCGATTTTCGCACCGTGCATGGCGCGCGTGGGAACGCATCCGCAATGCGACGGCGTGCGGTTTCATTGCGCTGGGTCGGGGACGATGCGCGCTATGTCGCGCGGCCCGGACGCACATCGCCACCCTTCCCTGGGCACGAAATGACGGCCGGTCAGCGGCTGCGCGAGGACTGGTTTCCAGTCATTTATCCGGCGTCTTGACCTGGCTTGTTATCCTTGTCTGTTTTGCGCTGATTTGTGTATTTCCGTTTTTTCTGGAAGCTCAGCGTAAAACGCTGTCGCAAGGCGATAGGGAACGTTCATCAGGGCAATTTGCGCAATTGTCATCTGGATTGACCCATTTTGATTGGGATGGTCCAGCGGATGGGCCGATCATTGTCGCGGTCCATGGTTTGACGACGCCAGCGGTTGTTTGGGATGATATTGTTCCGGCTTTGACCGCGCAGGGGTTTCGCGTTTTGCGTTACGATCTGTATGGGCGTGGCTTTTCGGATACGCCAAATGGTCCACAAACCGTCGGGTTCTTTGTCACCCAGCTGCATGAGCTTTTGAATGATCAAAGTGTGACGACCCCGATCACGCTTATCGGGTATTCGATGGGTGGCAGTATCGTGACGGCGTTTGCCGCTCAGCATTCGGATCAGGTGTCGCGGTTGATTTTGCTGGCGAGTGCTGGGGTGGAGCAGACCACAACGTGGTTTGATCGCGTCTGCCGCGATGTGCCAGTTTTCGGCGATTGGTTGTTTGGGACCTTTGCAGCCGGTCGGATGCGCGGTGGTCATCAGCCAAACAAACCAAAACACATTGTCCAAATACAAAGGTTCCAACTGTCGCGGCGCGGGTATCTTCCTTCTGTTTTGAAAAGCATGCGCGGCGCCTTGTCTGAAGGTCAAAAACAAAACCACAAGACCGTTTATCATGCAGGCATACCAGTTTTGGCAATTTGGGGGCGTGCGGATCGTACCATTCCATTGCGCGCGATGGGGGAATTAGCGAGATGGAATAGAAGCGTTGAGCAAGTCGATGTTTCCGATGCCGGGCATAGCTTACCCTATTCCCATCCCCAGGCCGTCGGGGCGGCAATTTTGGCGTTCCTGAAACAACCAACTATGCGACGTTAATCTGTGGTTTCATTTTAAAGTCATGTTGTGCGTTGAATGCCAATCGATCGCGGCCGGATAATTTTGCTTGGTAAAGTGCTGCATCTGCTGCATCACGAAAATCAGAGAAAATTTCATAGCGGTTCGACCACACGGTGCCCACACTGATCGAGACAGGAACCTCCATGTCGTTTGACGACACCGGGGCACGGGACACGATCTGGCGACAGCGGTCGGCGACGATTCGCGCTTCGTCGCTGGAAATATTTGTCAGTACGATCAGGAATTCATCACCGCTCATTCGGGCGAAAAGATCGGATGGACGCAAACAAGATGTGATGCGCTTCGCAATTTCCACCAAAACGTCATCGCCCGCTAAATGGCCAAATGTATCGTTGATGTTCTTGAAATGGTCGACGTCGATACAGACCATTGCAACACCACGCCGACAGGCTGCGCTGTCGTATATCCGTTCATATTGTTCGATCACGCTGCGACGGTTCAACGCTTTGGTCAATGGATCTGTCGTTGCGGCGGTTACCAAAGAGTTTTCTTTTCCGATCAGTGTCATTTCTCGGGTGATCAAAAGCGCGAAGATGAACGACCCAAAAATATTTAGCACAAAGGACAGCGGCGCAAGATCCTCGAAAAACACCAGATAGACCTCTTGCGGTAAAAGAAAAGCGGACAACATGTTCATCGAAATGAAGCAAGACAATAAACCGATCGCAATGAAGCTGTTTGTGATGCGCGGTTCAACTTTATAGCGCCAGAACAGGCCCAAAACCGCTGTAATCAAAACTCCGACAACACCAGGCACCATTCCCACGCCGCCCAATCCAATGCGCAGCATGATTGCCATCGACATGGTGACAACAGCCGCCCGCCAACCGAAAAATGCAGCGGAAATGCCGATAAACAAGCACCGCAAATCGACAATCACACCGTCTCCTAATCGAATGGGCGTCGCCATCGCGAGCCATGTGGCGATGCCGAATACGACGCCCATTGCCACCTCCACCCGAAGCGTGGAAGGGAATGATCGACTGAAAATGCCATAGCTGTAGACAAGGACGATTGTCATCCCGATCGGGTTCAGAAAGGTCGCGAGTTCGTTCAATGCAGTTGTCATTATTAAGTCACCTTTTTGTTAAGGTGACCCTATGGTCAAGTTATGAGCAAAAGATTGAGTACAAAACGGGAATACCAAAAAAGTTCCCGCGACAGGTCTTAGAAGCAGTTCAAATTTTCAGCACCGTTTAAGCAACCGCACCTGCCGGTCTGTTTTCCTTGATTGGTAAGTGCACGATTGCGCTAAACGCGCCGATACCCACGCCGACCCACCAAACATAGGTATAAGTCCCGTAAATATCGTAAAGTGTGCCGCCGAGCCAGACGCCCAAGAATGATCCCAATTGATGGGAGAAGAATACGATCCCATACAGCGTGCCCATGTACCGAAGCCCGTATAGATGTGCCACGAGGCCTGAGGTCAATGGTACCGTCGCTAACCACAAGCTGCCCATGCAGATCGAAAACAAGATGACAGTTGTCGGTGTGATAGGTGTTAGGATGAAGGCCGCTGCGATAACCGTGCGTCCCGCATAAATGCCCGCGAGCAGATATTTCTTCGAATAGCGTTTCCCCAAGTAACCGGCGAGCAATGTGCCCCCGATATTGGCCAAGCCGATCAGCGAAATTGCGATCGCGCCCAGTGCGCTTGTCGTCGTAATACCCAAGCCTGCCAGCATGCTGCCCTGCGCGATTGGTCCGCACATTTCGGTCACGAAAGCCGGAAAATGTGCTGTCACGAATGCGAGCTGATAGCCGCATGAAAAGAAGCCAAGGAAGATGAGAGTATAAGATGGGTCTTTGAACGCCCGTTTCAGGATCGTGCCCATTGATTCTTCGAGCTCGGCCTTGGTCGCGGCAACTGGGCTACGCATCATCGGCAAAACCATCAAAACACCAAGGATAAGGGCGGCGAAAGTGATGAAAGTCTGCTGCCAAGTCAGAAACGTCAAAAGATATTCAGCCAGTGGTGCGCCGAACACTTGGCCCGCAGAGCCAGCCGCTGTGGCAATCGCCAGCGCCATGGACCGATTTTCATCTGATGCCGCGCGTCCGACCACCGCAAGGATCACGCCAAAGCCAGTGCCTGCGATGCCGAAGCCTACGAGAATTTCGTACATTTGATGGGCGATTGGTGTCGTTGCTCCGGCGGATAGCAAAAGGCCCGCCGCATAGAAGACGGCACCAGCAATAATCGCCTTACGGTCGCCAATTTTTTCTGCAATGGCACCAAAGATGGGCTGCCCGATCCCCCAAGCGAGGTTCTGGATGGCGATTGCAAGGCTAAAATCCGCACGTGCCCAGTTGAACTCGGATGCAATCGGGATTTGGAACACCCCGAAAGATGCACGAATGGCAAAGCCGGTCATGATAATCAGGCAGCCAGCAATAAGAACGGGGTTCATCAGCGCGTTGTGTTTCATAGGTTCAGTTGCGCTTGGATAGGGTGCGGTGTCAACGCAAATGCGTTGATGCCTTCGGCGAGAGTATTTTCACCAATGCGAGGACTAGCAGCGAGATTTAGAATGGTGGTATCGGTAGTCCCATGACCATGCATGAAATTTATGATGCCGCTGTCGCCAGTGGCCGGTTGCGCCGCGACGCCGATCAGGTGGCCGTTTTGCCAGAGCTAGAGCGCGTACGTGCCGGTTTGGCGGCACCTGTGAAAAAGGCCGGATTGTTTCGGAAGGCCCCGCCGCCTATGCGCGGCCTGTATATGTGGGGCGGCGTGGGTCGTGGCAAATCGATGATGATGGACATGCTGTATGAGGCAGTGGATGCACCCAAGCAGCGGTCGCATTTTCATGCATTTATGCAGTGGGTTCATGCAGAGATTGCGATTGCGCGGAAGAACGGTGTGGATGACGCCATTGTGCCCGTCGCTGCAAAGCTGGCAGGAGATGTTCGGTTTCTGGCTTTTGACGAAATGCAGATTACCGACATCACCGATGCCATGATCGTTGGGCGTTTATTCGAAGCGCTGTTTGCGGCAGGGGTTGTTGTAGTGACAACGTCGAACCGGGTGCCTGATGATTTGTATAAAAACGGGCTGAACCGCGCGCTGTTCGTGCCATTTATTGACCTGATTAAAGAGCGCATGGTCATTCAGCCGCTCGATAGTGATACGGATTATCGCCAAGGGCGTTTGGCAGGGGCAGAGGTGTATTTTACGCCCGCTGACAGGGTGGCGCAGGCGCAGATTGACGCGCTATGGGCGGATTTGACGGGCGGGCAGGACGCGCCGCTCACCCTTACCGTCAAGGGGCGCGCGGTTGTTATTCCACGTTTTCACAACGGGGCAGGGCGGGTTAGCTTTTTCGACCTCTGCGGTGCGTTCTTGGGGCCTGCTGATTATTTGGCTGTGGCGGACGCAGTGCGCGTCTTGGTGGTGGAAAACATTCCGCGCTTGTCGCGCCAGAACTTTAACGAGGCGAAGCGCTTTGTCACGTTGATCGACGCATTATACGAGGCCAAGGTCCGTTTGATCTGCTCCGCCGCTGCCGCGCCTGAAATGTTGTATGTCGAAGGCGAAGGCACATTCGAATTTGAACGCACGGCCAGCAGGTTGCGCGAAATGCAGGCGGACGACTGGGGCGCTTAAGCTTCTGGAATAGTCAGACGCTGTCCAATACGGATTTCGTTAGGGCTGCTAAGCGTGCTGCGATTGGCGTCAAAGATCAGTTTGTATTTATCAACATTGCCATAAAAGTTCACGGCAATCGCGCCAAGGCTGTCGCCGCGCTTAACGGTATAAAACCGATACTGCTGAGATTCCGTCGCACGTTGCACAACGCGCACCTCGACACCTTCTGGCCGATCGGGAACGACCGGGGCAGGTCCACCAGCCGCAATTGTTGCCTTGGTCACGATAGAGGTCAGCAAGACATGGGTGTCGACACGGCCTTCGGAGGTTACGAGAATTTTGGGTACGCGGATGGTGCCTGCATTCGCAGCTTCATTGACCATCGCGTCGATATAGGCGTCATTCTTGCCCTCTTGCAGGGCTTTGACGACCAAGAGCTCTAGGCCAGTTTCTGCTTCTGGTGTTTGGGGCCCAGCCTTGATGGTTTTCCCTGTCAACGCGCCAATGCCGGACAAAATACCAGTGGTCATTTCCAGCATGGGGTCCGCACCGGTTGGGCTGCTGTCTTCGGGCGCATTCAACCCAAGGCCTGCCAATACGTTGGCGGCTGTGGCGTCCATGCCTGCATCCGTGGTTGGAACGAATGTCCCTGGCGCTGCGACGCGCTGTGGCGCTTGAATAACAGCATCATTGGTCAGCTCTGCTGTTTTGGTGACAGGTGCCACGATCAGGTCAGTTGATGCACGGGTGACTGCTATGTCATCTGCCACCATCGGTGTCGCAGGGCGCACGTCAGAGGGTCGCAAGACGATATATCCGCAAAGCATAACGGAAAATACAAAAAGGGCGATAACGGAGCGGATCATGACAAAGATAACTTTCGTTTCAGCGGCTTAAGGCAATACGGTGGACAGACCGAGGTGGAGCCAGTCTTCAAGCCCGCCACGATAGTTTTGAATAAGGTTCGCAGGATAACCCGCATCGAGCAGGGACCTGACAGCACGGCTTGATTGCGCGTCCCATGGGCCGTTGCCATAAACAAGCAAAGCCATAGCATTCGTGAAATCGAGACCGGTATCGGTGATCTCGGCACCGAGGGCCTGCAGAATTTCCGCCTGATAGGGGTTTTCTGCGTTCAAAGCGGCAAAAGGCACGTTGACCGCGCCCGGAATCGCGCCTTTGGTGAACCATTCGGGCAGGCGTGCGTCGATCAACAGACCGGTACTATTGGCAACGTTGTCTTGCAGGAACGCAATAACTTCGAGCTCGCCTGCGGGCGCGATACCGCGCGCAGGGACCATCGGTTGGATACAAAAATCAGGACAAGGGCGGCTGGTCTGGGCGAATTCGCCGATCAAAGTTGCACTGTTGTCTTGGATGCGGGCAATGTTGATTTCGGTCCCGTTAATTGTAAACGAGGCGACCATCTGGCCGTCGGTAATCTGGACCTCTTGGGCCACAGCCGATGTCGCCAAGATAGTCGCCAAAACCGCGGCGGCCCCATTCCAAACGCGCGTCGTCATGCCTTATCCTCTATTAGGCCGCTAGATTTTGTTAAAACCGCTGCATAACGCGGTCTGCGGACCCATTTTTACAACATTTAGTGCAATTTATGGGTGTAAGTGAAAGACTGATTTGCAACTGATTCGAATTTTGGAAACTTTGTCTTAAAAACAAGAAGACAGGCCTGCTGCCTGTCCCCTCGCCCTGCCAAGAGCGCAGCGAAACGCCTATTTTTTAGGGGCGAACGCGGTTGTGTCGAATCTGAAGCATAAGTGATTCGCAGTCAATCGAATTGATTCGTTTTTTATCGAATCGCTTTGCTAACGGCGGAAGAATTGCGGCAATCGGGCGAAACGGGGTCCAAAGTGGCCAACAATGGCGTGTCCGGTTCAATGCTGCTGGCCGCGATATACGCGCCGTTGACGCAGACATCTTGGCCGTAGTTGCCGGAATTGAACCCGAACCCGTAGGGCCCGCAATCAGTTACATCACCGTTTGCGTTCCAGCCTTGGGACGCCAATCCGGCAAAGCTCCCACCAGTTGGGAACGACATGCCGGCCGGATCGAAACGCAAGTGCCAGGTTGTGTCCGGCCCGCGTTGGTCCATGTTCCACATGCCGATCAATTGCCCGTTCAAATAGCCCGCGATTTTGAATTTGCTGATGTCGTCTTCGGTGACGATGGTTTTATACATCGCGGCATCCGGCAATATCATGCGCCCAGTCATCGTATACCCGCCCGCGCCGCGCCAACATAGGTTCAGGGTTGCAGCGTTTAACGACCCGGCGCAAGTCAGGGCAACAATTGCAGCAACTTTGAGCGCATTGGGCATTGCCTAGATATTCTCGCGCATCACGTGCCCTGCCAGATAAAGCGAGCCGCAGATCAGAATACGTGCGTTCGGCGTAGTTGCCATGATTTGTTTGATTGCGGTTTGCACATCGGGCGCGGTGATAGCTGTCAGGCCAACTTTTGCAGCAGCGGCTGCCGTGTCCTCTGCTGGGATCGTGTTGATCTCGTCGGGGATCGAAACGCCTGTTAGCGATGCGGCCACATCAGCCAATGGCTGCAGATAGCCGCCAATGTCCTTGGTGTTTAGCATGCCGCAAATCAGATGTGTTGGGCGCGGCGGCTGCGCGCGCAGCGTCGCGGCTAAAGCACGCCCAGCAGCCGGATTATGCCCGCCATCGAGCCAAAGTTCGGCTGGCTTCGCCATTTCCACCAGCGCACCAGCGGTCAGTTTTTCCATACGTGCAGGCCAATAGGCGTTGACTACAGCGGCTTCGCAAGCCGCCGCGTCCCGCCCCAAATGGCGCAGCGTCGCAATCGCGGCACCGGCGTTTTGCACCTGATGTGGGCCAGGCAGGGCGGGCAACGGCAGATCAAGCAGCCCTGTTTCGTCTTGATAAATCAGTCGATCCCGTTCCACGCTAACATGCCAGTGCTGCCCGTGCGCCAGCAATGGCGCACCGAGCCTTGCGGCAGTGGCTTCGATGACATCGAGCGCTTCGTCATGTTGTGGCCCGACAATGCAGGTGACACCACGCTTGATGATCCCCGCTTTTTCCCCGGCAATTTCGGCCAAGGTCTCACCTAGGAATTGTTGGTGATCGAGATCAACAGGTGTGATGACCGTGGCCGCTGGTTGGTCGACCACATTGGTTGCATCCAGCCGCCCGCCAAGCCCGACTTCAAGCAGCGTGAAATCAGCAGGTGTTTCCGCGAATGCCAGAATGCCCGCGATTGTCGTGATCTCGAAATAGGTCATCGCGTCACTGCCGTTGGCGACATAACAACGATCCAGAATTTCGGTCAGCGCGTCCTCGGAAATCAGCTTTCCTGCCAGCCGGATGCGTTCATGAAAACGCGCCAGGTGCGGGGATGTATAGGCGTGCACGGATGCGCCCGATGCCTCTAATCCTGCGCGGATCATGGCTTGGGTTGACCCTTTGCCATTGGTGCCCGCCAGATGGATCACAGGCGGCAGATTGGTTTGTGGATTGTCGAGCTTGGCCAGCAATGCCCATGTCCGGTCAAGCGTCAGGTCGATGATCTTCGGGTGCAGCGCCATCATGCGTGCCAGAATTGCGTCGGATCCAGTCGTCATGCAGGTATCTTTCGTGTGTAAAGAAGGCGGAGCAAAATGCCGCCCGCGACCGCGTCAAAGGCCGCACAGAAAATGGGCCACCACGCAGGGCCGGGCGCGCCAATAGCCAACATACCAAGGTCGAAAATGCCGTGGGCGATCAGCCCAGCCGCAATCAGGCGTGTGCCGTTCCGAAAACCAGCCATAGCAAATGCGCAAAATACCAAGAACACCGCACCATGAACGATAAACTCGCCAAGGTTGCCCTCTTGTGCCGCGAATACAGGAAAGAACAGGGCGACGGCGGCCAGCATGACTGCCATGCCAGATCGTTCGGCCAATACGCCAGCGCGGAATAGGGCCAACATTGTGCCCAGTGCCAAAACCGCGCCGACGATGGCGGGGATCACTTGGCGCTATCCGTTTGGGCTTTTGCCTCGTCCATCGCATGGGATGAAATCTCGGGGGCAGGCAGGTCGCCTTTGACAGGCGCATCAAGCTTGGTCAGCAGGCGTACAATCGTCACCAGCTCGTCCTTCAGATCTGTCCGCTTTGTCACGCGGTCTAGCATCCCGTGGTCGAGTAAATATTCGGCGCGTTGGAACCCTTCGGGCAGCTTTTCCCCGATGGTTTGTTCGATGACGCGTGCACCGGCAAAGCCGATGAGCGCATTTGGTTCGGCAATCTGCACATCGCCAAGCATCGCATAGGACGCCGTCACACCGCCCGTGGTGGGGTGGGTCAGCACGACGATATAGGGCAGGCCCGCTTCTTTGAGCATTTGCACGGCAATGGTTGTGCGCGGCATTTGCATCAGGCCAAGAATACCCTCTTGCATACGCGCGCCACCGGCGGCGGAAAACAAGATGAGCGGACGACCAAGCGCAATGGCGCGTTCAGCCGCTGCCACAATTGCGTTGCCGACATACATAGACATTGATCCGCCCATGAAAGAAAAGTCTTGCACGGCGACAACAACGCCGGTGCGGCCCATTTCGCCTTCGGCCACGAGCATCGCGTCTCTTTCGCCGGTTTTCTTGCGGGCGTCCTTGATGCGGTCAGTGTATTTCTTTTGGTCGCGGAAATGCAGCGGGTCGGCGACAGGTTCTGGCACCTCGACCTCGACGAACACGCCGCCATCAAAAATGGAAGTCAGGCGGTCACGCGCACCAATTGGCATGTGGTGGTCACAATTGGTGCAAACGTTCAGGTTATCGGCCAATTCACGGTGGAACAGCATGGTTCCGCATTCAGGGCATTTTGTCCAAAGGTTGTCTGGCACTTCGCGGCGCGAAAACAGCGAATTGATGGTGGGGCGGACGTAGTTGCTGATCCAATTCATGGGCGACCTCTTAGATTACCCAACCCAGATATGACGCTGCGGCACGAATTGCAATTAGGCGCGTAACCCAATCCTTGCGGCCAACCACATTACCCCGACTGACAAAGCGAGTATGAGCAGTTCTGGAATGACCCTAGGGTCAGCCAATGTGTGCAATCCATAGTTATACGCCCCGTAATCCGTGGCAGGATATAGGAATAGCGCCAGACCATTGGATGGCATGTCGATTTCGCTGACAATCATGAAGGCGAACAAGTTGTTGGACACATGCAGTCCAACTGCTGCCCCAATGCTCCCCGTGCGCGCGGTTAGATCGGCGCAGGCCATCCCCAGCAATGTCGCCCAAAGCACATAGAGCACGCTGTCGGCTGGCCCAAATCCATTATAGTAATGCCCAAGCCCGAACAGAAGTGACGGCAGTCCCATCCAGACCCATTTGCTGTCAGACATCACAGCAAATTGCTGTTGCAGGTAGCCCCGGAAATACAGCTCTTCAGTGCCAGCTTGGATGATCAGCGCGCCGATGGTCGGAATGATCCAAATGGCCCAGCCGACGAGTGGACGTGTGAAAGCCAGTTCGTCAAACGCAATCCATGGCGGCAGGAATTCACGGGCCAGCAATACCCAAAACACCGCCAAACCCGCGATTTTCATGTGCTGGATGGTCGGTCTGGCGGGTCCCACCATCGACCAAAACCCTCGCCCATGTAGGCCGCACACCATGATACAAAGCGAGGCCGCGACAAGAGCAAAGCTGAACAGTTGCGCCAAGGCGCTTAGCGGTGTGCTGCCGTTTTCGAATGCTGTGGCCAAGTCGTCGGGCAAGGCGGATGTCATCAACCACGGCGACATAAAGAACGACGCCTCCATCGCGACAATGATCACCAGCACCGCCCCAAAGGACGCGCCTAAAGCTGGCTGGACGAATGCGCGATGTGCAGCGTAGGGCGTTTTCATGCTCCTAGCATTGCGGCACTGCTGCCACGGTGTAAAGCGCTATTGCGTCAGCATGCGGCGCACAATCAACCATGTCAGGATCGTGAAGCCAAATTCCGGTAAGAGATAAACAATGGTCAGGTCTTCGGGGCCAAATGGCGTCACCTTCCACGCGAAACCTGTCAGTGATCCTTTGATCGTGATGAAATTGAGCAGCAAAAAGTTGTTCATGAAATGCCACCCCCATGCCGCGCCGATGTTGCCGGTGATCCGCGTCAGATCCGCCCAGACCAATCCGGTCAGTGTGAGCGAACCGATGATCGGCCAGATCATATCGCCCATGGACGCCGGATCATAATGGATCAACCCAAATATGACGGCTGGCAAGACGAACCAAATCATCGGGCTGGCGAACCGTGCTGCAAGCTGTTGCATCAAATAGCCGCGAAACAGGAACTCTTCTGCGCCGGTCTGGATCAGCAGCAATGCGGCCCCAAGTGGCAAGAATAACAGGACCGATGCAAGGGGCACGTTCGGCACACTCCCCCAAATATAAGATGATATGATCAACCATGTCCCGTTGATCAAACCAACCACCGCTGCGGTCATCAGAAAATGTCGCGCAACTGGGCCATCACCTAGCAATGTGCCAAAGCTGCGCCGATGTAGCAGTTTTACCGCAATCCAAAGCCCGATGATCGCCCCGCTAAACCAAAGCAACCCTTCACTCAGGCTGGGACGTGTATTTAGGTTTAGCTCTGCCTTGGACATCCCGACCCAGCGCATTTCGCCTGTCACCCAAGTAGAGGCCCCGATCCAGCCCATCATCACTGCAACCGTTACGGTCACGCCTGCGATAATGCGCCAGAATTGCGGGTGGGCGCGGGCGGGCGCGATATAGGCTTCAAAGAGGTCGGTGCGAAATGCCATTGCAATGTCCTTTGGGTCTGAATGCCCTATTGGTAAAGGAAGGGGGGCGTTGCCCGCAAGGATGTTGCGTCTTGTCATGTGCCGCCTTGCCAATTAGACCGTTTCCAACAGAATTTTAGCGAAATGGACCGTTCCCATGACTGATAAGACAAACCTGCCTAGCCGCCACGTCACCGAAGGCCCATCACGTGCGCCGCATCGGTCGTATTTCTATGCGATGGGTCTGGACGATGAGGCGATCAAACAGCCGTGGGTTGGTGTCGCGACATGCTGGAACGAAGCTGCACCTTGTAACATCTCGCTGAACCGTCAGGCGCAGTCAGTCAAGCTGGGCGTGAAAAAGGGTTTGGGCACACCGCGCGAATTTACGACGATCACCGTGACCGATGGTATCGCGATGGGCCACGAGGGTATGCGGTCGTCGCTGGCATCTCGCGAAGCGATTGCGGACACGGTCGAGCTGACCATGCGTGGTCACTGCTATGACGCGATTGTGGGTTTGGCGGGCTGCGACAAATCCCTTCCGGGTATGATGATGGCGATGGTGCGTTTGAACGTGCCGTCTGTGTTTATCTATGGTGGGTCCATCTTGCCGGGCCGGTTGGACGGCAAAGATGTTACTGTACAAGACGTATTCGAAGCGGTTGGTCAGCATCAGGCGGGCAACCTGTCTGATGAAGCTTTGGCCGCACTCGAGCGCGTCGCTTGCCCATCCGCCGGTGCTTGTGGTGGTCAGTTCACGGCCAACACAATGGCCTGTGTGTCCGAGGCGATTGGACTTGCGTTGATGAATTCTTCCGGCGCGCCGGCGCCTTATGAATCCCGCGATCAATATGGCGTTGCATCAGGTGAAGCGGTCATGAACTTGATCGAAAAAAACATCCGCGCACGTGATGTTGTCACCCGCAAGTCGCTGGAAAACGCAGCGCGTGTTGTGGCTTGCACGGGCGGGTCAACAAACGCGGGTCTACACCTGCCAGCGATTGCCCATGAAGCAGGCATCGATTTTGACCTCATGGATGTCTGCGACATCTTCAAAGACACGCCTTATTTCGTCGACCTGAAGCCGGGCGGCCAGTATGTGGCCAAAGACCTTTATGAAGCTGGCGGCGTGCCTGTCGTGATGAAAGAGCTCCGCAAGGCGGGCCTGATGCACGAAGACTGCATGACAGCCTCTGGTCGCACTATGGGCGAAGAGCTGGACCTGATCGAAGGTGAGGCTGATGGCCGCGTGATTTACCCCGTGGAAACACCGATCACCAAAACCGGTGGTGTTGTTGGCCTAAAAGGCAACCTCGCCCCAGAAGGCGCGATCGTGAAGGTCGCAGGCATGACGCAAGAAGAGCAGACATTTACCGGTCCAGCGCGCGTATTCGAATGCGAAGAAGACGCGTTTGAAGCGGTCAAGGCACGTCAGTACGAAGAGGGCGAAGTGCTTGTGATCCGCAACGAAGGCCCTGCAGGCGGCCCAGGTATGCGCGAAATGTTGTCTACCACTGCGGCCTTGTCCGGTCAGGGCATGGGCAAGAAAGTGGCGCTCATCACAGACGGCCGTTTCTCTGGCGCGACACGCGGTTTCTGTGTGGGTCACGTTGGTCCTGAATCCGCGCATGGTGGTCCGATTGGCCTTTTGCAGAATGGTGACATGATCACCATGAACGCGATCACGGGTGAGCTATCAGTGGATGTTTCCGATGCCGACATGACGGCCCGCCGCGAGGCATGGAAAGGCCCGCGCGAGACGATCTATGCATCCGGTGCACTTTGGAAATACAGCCAGCTGGTTGGCGGCGCACGATTGGGTGCAACAACGCATCCAGGTGCACGCGACGAACGCCACATCTATATGGACCTGTAATCCAGTGATCGTTTCACGCATCATGATGGCGGGGGCCGCATTGGCCCTTGCCGGATGCTCTGGCGGGTTGTCGGGGCTTAAAATGCCGTCGCTGCCGAGCCTGCCGTCCATTTTTGCGCCTTCACCTGTTGACGAAGCCCCAGTTGCAAAACTGTCCGTTTTGAACGGTGCGATCACCGCCGTCGGGCCAGATAATTTTTGCGCCGATCCCGCTGCAAGTAGTCCGAAAAAAGGCTTTGTGATCTTTGCTCCTTGCAGCACGCTTGGCGTCGAAGATGCAGAGCCTTCTGTGACAGCGATTGTGACAGTGCAAGTGGGCGGAGCGCGGTCTGCGACGGTAGGAGGGGACCCGACGGCGCTTGCCGCTGTGTTAGAAGGGTCATCAGGCCCAGCGATCCTTGCGCGTGGGGGCGATCCGGAAACCGTATCTGTCAAATCAGTGACCCACGGCGATGACCGAGTAGCTGTTTATTTCACCGACGACGCACCTTCATTGATCAAGGGTGCACAAGATGCGGAATGGCGCAGCTTTGTCGATCTTGCTGGTCGGTTGATCACTGTCAGTGTGCGCGGCTTTGAGGAGGCCCCTTTAAGCCAAAGTGCTGGTGCAGTGCTGTTGGGCCAAGCAACTGATGCCTTGCTTGCGGCAAATGTGTCGAACGGGCAATAGGTGCGCGGCATTGTTTCTTTTTCATCAACAGTTTGGCAAACTGAAAGAATGTTTATAGTCTGCCGAAAATCGAAAAGGTGAATTGGCCAGATGGCGGAAAAGAAAGACAGCTTGATCGGGCGATTGATGCAACGCGGTGGCATTGCGCGCTGGGCGAATGCGGCGCGCGACGCCCATGCCGCTAATTTGGACATCTTGCGCGACCAACGCCAACGTGCGCGCCAGATACGCGCACACGTCGATGAATTGATCCATGTTGCAGATAACCGGCTGGCATTGCCGCGCATTGGATCGAATGCATTTACCCGTCCCGGTGGCACCGAATGGTCTTGGCGGCCCCGCTTGTGGCGCGGCCCGCTAAGCACCAAAGGCGTGGCTGCTGTTCCCAGCAAGACCCCGCTTGGCGAAGAAGTCACCGTATTCCATGACTGCAAAATCTCCGAACTCACCCTGCGCCAGATCCGCAATACCCGCGAGGCTGACCTTGCCCCATTTGCATTGCGCATTGATGTTTTTAAGTTTGACGGTAGTTTTCTTTCTGTCGTTATCGATGCGCCCAAAGATGCCTGCGAAAACCTTGAACGCCGGCATATTATCCGTCTGAATACGATCATTGACTTTGAAAAGCCGCTTGAGATTTTTGCGCGGTTAAACATCAAGCACGGCCCCAATACCGAACAATTGGTGTTGGAGCTGCCACTGGGCCAACAGGACTGTATGGTCGAATTCGATCTTGGGTATTCCGAACTCAATGAAAAGCGGATCGAGCGTATGTGGCTTGATCTGATTTTTGAGGGTCCTGAAATGAACCAAGTTACTATTCGTGACATGACGTTTTGTCGCTATCCCCGCGCCGAACTTTAACGCTACCCAAGGAGAGCTTTGATGACAGTCACATTGACGAAAACACGTATGATTGCTGGCGTTTGGGAGGGTATCTTTTCCGGTCTAAATGATGGACCGCCAGAGATTGTGGTCAGCCACCTAGGCGAGCCAATCGAAGGCGCAGAAGTCAAAAAGGCCGCACAGTCATCTGATTGGGTGGTGCATGTTCCCGTACCTGCGCATTTGCTTGCCGATGGTGTTCAGACATTTGTGATTTCTGAAAAACTGACGGGCGATGTTTTGAATAGTTTTACGATCCTGTCGGGTGAAGGCCTATCGGAAGATATTCGTGCCGAGATGTCCTTGCTACGCGAAGAGCTGGATATGTTAAAAAGCGCATTTCGCCGCCATTGTGTCGAAACCATGTGATGTGGTTGGGGCGCTGCCCCCGGCCTTCGGCCTCCCCCGAGGTATTTTGAGCCAGAAGAAGTTGCTGACGTCGCGTTTCGGATGACGTGCGCGTCAATCTGTGGCCAATTTGTGAAGAGTTTTATTCGGGAGCGATTACATGACCACCTATCCACATCTATTGGCCCCGCTTGATCTGGGATTTACAACGCTGAAGAACCGCGTTTTGATGGGGTCGATGCACACAGGTCTGGAAGAGACACGCGATTGGAACCGCGTCGCCGAATTCTACGCGACCCGCGCGCGTGGTGGTGTTGCCTTGATGGTCACGGGTGGCATGGCCCCGAATAAAGAGGGCGGCGTGTTTCCTGGGGCGGCTGGCCTATTTTCAGATGAAGACATTGCCAACCACCGCATCGTGACCGACCGCGTACATGATGCGGGCGGTAAAATCGCGATGCAGATTTTGCACGCAGGTCGCTATGCCTATTCACCGGATTGTGTATCGGCGAGCGCTGTAAAGTCGCCGATTTCTCCGTTCCCGCCGAAAGAGCTGGATGCGGATGGGATTGAGCAACAAATCGCGGATATCGTAACGGCAGCCGTCCGCGCCCGCGAGGCGGGTTATGATGGGGTCGAGGTGATGGGTTCAGAAGGGTATTTCTTGAACCAGTTCCTCGTCACGCACGTCAACAAGCGGGATGATGAATGGGGCGGGTCATATGAAAACCGGATGCGTTTGCCGGTGGAGGTGGTGCGCCGCGTTCGTGAAGCTGTTGGGCCTGATTTCATTCTGATTTATCGCTTGTCGATGATCGACTTGATCCCGAACGGATCCACTTGGGCCGAGGTTCTGCAGTTGGCCAAGGCGATCGAAGCGGCAGGTGCCACGATATTTAATACCGGCATCGGCTGGCACGAGGCCCGGATTCCTACAATCGCCACATCTGTGCCGCGTCGCGCCTTTGCTTGGATCACGAAAAAGCTAATGGGCGAAGTGTCAATTCCTGTCATCACATCGAACAGGATCAACACACCCGACGTCGCCGAAGGCGTTTTGGCAGAAGGCTGCGCCGATATGGTCAGTATGGCCCGCCCATTTCTGGCCGACCCTGATTTTGTCGCGAAGGCCGCAGCGGGGCAGACCGCCCAGATCGCGCCTTGCATCGCCTGCAACCAAGCTTGTTTGGATCACACGTTTAGCGGAAAAATGTCGTCGTGTTTGGTCAACCCGCGTGCTTGTTTCGAAACCGAATTGGTGCTGCCTCCGGTTGAAGCCGTCAAAACTGTTGCGGTCGTGGGGGCCGGTCCGGCTGGCCTGTCGACGGCGCTTGCGCTGGCAGAGCGTGGTCATAAGGTGAGCATTTTTGACAAGGCGCAGCAGATCGGTGGTCAACTCAATATGGCCAAGCAAGTGCCAGGCAAGGAAGAGTTTTGGGGGCTGGTTGACTATTACAAAACGATGGTCGCGCAGGCAGGCATCGATTTGCGTCTGGGTGTGACGGCAGAAGTCGAAGATTTGGCCGGATTTGACGAGGTCGTGATTGCCACCGGCGTCGTCCCCCGTGATCCGCAAATTGCGGGTCAAGACGGGCCGAATGTGCTGTCCTATATTGATGTGTTGCGAGGCAAGATGCCTGTTGGCAAGCGTGTTGCGGTGATTGGTGCGGGCGGCATCGGGTTCGATATTGCTGAATACCTTGTGACCGGAGACAGCCCGACAGAAGACTTGCAGGCGTGGTTGACCGAATGGGGTGTTGCCGATCCCAGTGACGAGCGCGGCGGTGTCGCACCAGCGGGACCACAGCCCGATGCACCGGAGCGCGAGGTCACCTTGTTACAACGCAAGGCGCAGAAGCTGGGCAAGAACCTTGGCAAGACCACGGGCTGGATACATCGTGCGGCGTTGCAGATGAAGAACGTCAAGATGATCGGTGGCGTGAATTATGAACGCATCGATGCGGACGGGCTGCACGTGTCTTACGGTGAGGCGCGCGAAAACCCGACATTGATTGCGGTTGATACTATCGTCTTATGTGCGGGGCAGTTACCAGAGCGGAGCTTGGCCGATACGTTGATTGCGGCTGGCCGTACACCGCATGTGATCGGCGGGGCAGATGTCGCAGCAGAGCTGGATGCGAAACGCGCGATTGATCAAGGGACGCGGTTGGCGGCGACATTATAACAGTTGCACGTCTAGAAACCTTTTACATGCTTTTCGAATTGCGTCGCTGAACCCGGCGAACCCCATGGAGTGCAATCCTGTTGCAGGAATCACGCGTGTTTGGATTACGGCCCAATTTTTTGGGCCAATGCTCAAACGCATTCGGTCGTTTCGCCGATCAAACGTCATTGTGGGGTGCAATACCCAATGAACAAAGGGATTTCGACTGGTTCTTAACGGAATTCGGTTGTTTCCCCGCCTTCACCAGTCCGCGACAATACCCCCCTATTGTCGCGGCAGTGTCCCATTCCTGCCCGATTTGGCGGCCAAAAACGTCCCAACGAGTTTGAGTAGTCAGAGGAGCGAGCATGGATCGCCTCACAGAAATGGAAGCCTTTGCCACAGTTGTGGATCAGGGCGGATTTACCGACGCTGCAAAGAAAATGGGGATTTCAAAATCCGCAGTATCTAAGCACGTGTCGTCATTAGAAGCCCGCCTCGGCGCGCGGCTTTTGAACCGGACGACGCGACGGGTTAGTCCAACGGAAATTGGTTTGGCATATTATGACCGTGCGCGGCGGGTGCTGAATGATGCTGGCGAGGCGGACGCCTTGGTCACATCAATGCAATCGGCACCGTCGGGGTTGCTTCGGATCTCTGTGGCGACAGATTTCGGCGTAAACCATTTGTCGCCGATCTTGGGCGATTTCTTGACAGAGTTTCCGGATATTACCGTCAATATGGTGCTAAACAACCGGTATGTTGAGCTGATTTCCGAAGGGTTCGATATGGCCGTGCGCATTGGAGAGCTGGAAGACAGCACGCTGCGCGCCCGCAAGTTGACCGAAACCAGTAAACGTATGATCGCAAGCCTGGCGTATTTTGATCAATACGGTCGGCCTGAAAAGATCGACGATCTGAATGACCACAAGTTGTTGCATTATTCTAACCAGTCGAATTCGGCTGTGTGGAAACTGACCGCACCATCGGGTGAAAAACGTCAGGTGCGCACGGCTGGTTGGCTGACAGTCAATGATGGACAATCCCTGCTGAACGCCTGTGTTGGTGGCCTTGGGATCGCGTATTTGCCGAGCTTCCTTTATGCGGATGCAATGGCGCAGGGGCTGGTCGAGGATGCTATTCCTGATCTGCCTGTGGAAACCCAAGGCGTTTATGCCGTCTATCCGCCGGGTCGGTTTACACAGCCGAAAGTGCGGGCATTTATTGATTATCTTGTTCACGAGTTGGCCGACAAAGGCCCCGATAATTGGACATAAGACAGTTCCCAACGGCGTAACAACGCCCTACTGGCGCGGCTCTTCAATGAGGCCGCGCTTTTTTCTATTGTCGCGTTAACGAATTTCTAAGGCCCATTGCCTTACGTTGCTGCCGAGCGAGGTGGCGACATGCGCAGAATTTTACGTGTTTTGACGCCCAAGCGGGCAGTGGGAATTTCTGCACTCGGCGGTGTTTCTGTTTGCTGTATCGTACTTCTAAATCTAACGTTTGTGCATGTCTATTTCGGTTATTTTCCGCAATCCATCTTGTTCTTCGCATTGCAGGCAATTGTGGTTGGCACACCGTTTGTTATCTTTTTTTGCTGGGTTTTGATCTATCAGGCGAAGCTGCAGCAAAAACTTTCGCTGCTTTCACGAAAAGACGGGCTAACGGGGCTGAACAATCGACGGACCTTTTTGGATCTCGCGGCTAAGCGTATGAAAGAGGCAGCGCCGGGTGTCTTGCTTTTGTTGGATGCGGATCATTTCAAGCGGGTGAACGATGACTGGGGTCATGCGGTTGGCGATATTTGTCTTCGAAAAATTGCGCATCGATTGGAATGGAATTTGCGTCGAACCGATGTTGCGGGCCGTGTCGGCGGTGAAGAATTTGCAATCTACCTTCCTGACACGACGCGGGCACAAGCCCTGGCCATTGCAGAACGGTTGGGCAAACCTATCACCTATGAGGCGAATGAAAGTGGCAGTTTAAGCACCGTGACGTTGTCGATCGGGGCGGTCAAACAGATCGGAGATGAGACACTTAGCGTTCTTTATTCGCGCGCTGATAGCGCGCTTTATGACGCCAAAGACGCAGGGCGTGCGTGTACGAGGTTCTGGACGCTAACAGCGGATCAGGCGCAGCAATTGGCCTAATCTGTCGAAACAACGATAACTTCGACACGACGGTTCGCGGTACGCCCCTTGGCTGTCAGATTTGTGCTTATCGGTGAAAGATATCCCATGCCCTGCGCGTCAAGTTGTGCGCGTGGCACTTTATAATCGGACACCAGCCGTTCCAGCACCGATCCAGCGCGCCGTTTTGACAGTGCGATGTTGCCATTCAGCGACCCGGACGAATCCGTATGCCCGACCAAAGCAACCTTCAAATCAGGGCGACCGGCCAAGATGTCGGCCAAGGTATCAAGTGCTGCAAACGGCCCTTGGCCAAGTTGCGATGAACCTGTTCTAAACTCTAACCCTGCCAGTACCGATCGCCCGATTGTCATAAGCTCCTTGGCCATGTCATTTGTCTGTGCCAATACAACCGCACCTCGCACTGGTGCTGCATCCGTTCGCGTTGAGACGGGGCTGGACGTCGGGCCAACACTGGAGACTTGTACGAATCCTGCACGCGCAGACCTGCTTGCCAGCAAGCTTAGCAAAACAGGTCCATTTTCGCTGTCTTTGCGCGCGGCCAGATATCGGAAATCGGCAAGGTTCACTTGCATTTCAGGCGGTGGCAGAACGGGCAAGGCAAACCGAAAGTCGAACCCGCCGCAGCCCTCATCTTTGCATTCAAAGACGACGTCAAAGCCATCATTGCGCAACTGATCACGTAAAGGGCGGACCAATTGCAAAGTGCTCAAACCGGTTGCTTCAACCATCCATGCTTGACGGCTGAATTGGCCTTCTTGTGTCACACTGGGTACTGCGCCATCTGCCCAAGGCCCAGTTGGCATGGTGAAGTCGTCCAATTGGGGCCCGACGCTGCGCGTCATTTTCGCGTTGCTTGGAAAGCTAAGGCCTTGGGCGGCAACACTGCCCGCCCAGATGAATGCCCAAAGCAGGATGCCGAAACGGATCATCTCGCCAGCGCGTGGTATTCATCGTTTGGCCGCATATCGGTGGCCGATGCCATGCGGTTTGTCATGTTGTAAAAACTGGCGGTCGCTGCAATGTCCCAGATGTCGCGGTCTGTGAAGCCGACTTGGCGCAATGCATCACGGTCTCTTTCCTCGATCTTGGCCGAGGCGACAGTCATTTGTTCGGCAAATAACAACATTGCATGTTGGCGCGCATCTAGGTCCGCGACACGCCAGTTCATGACCAATGCTTCGCCCAATTTTGGATCGCCTGACAATTGACGCACAGCCGCGCCATGCGCTGTGAGGCAATAGAAACACTTATTAATTGACGACACCGTGACCGCGATCATCTCGCGTTCCAATTTGGACAAACCAGAGGCCGCGAGCATCACGTCGTTATAAAGTGCAGTGAACGCGTTCAATTTATCGATGTCGAACGCATAGGCTTGCAGCACATTGGGGATCATGCCCAATTTTTCGGTGCAAATGTCAAAGTATTTTTGTGTATCGGCGGGCAATGGATTTACCATTGGAAGATCAAGCGCGGTTGGGGAATTGGTCACTGGGCTGCTACTTTTCAGTTTTTGATGCGGTAATGATACTGTCCCACAACCTGCATTCCAAGGGAAGTGTAGAGCGCATTTGCCGCCGTATTTGCATGCGTAGTGATCAAGCTTAGGTGGCTGGCCCCTTGGGATTTGGCCCAATGTGCGACGCCGTTGGTCAGGTGCCGTCCTACGCCTAGCCGGCGAAAATCGGGGTGTATTTCCAACGCATGCAACATGGCAATCCCGCTGTGTATGGCGGCAAAGACCGTGCCCGCGGGCCGGTCGTTCGCGCGCCCCAAGACGGCCGTCTTTGGCCCGCGCGCCCGTTCCATAATGGCCAAACGCGCCGGACCTATCCCGCCCATTTCCCAAATCTCGGATTGTGCGGCCAATGGCGGCCAAACAGGAAAACAGGTTTTATGTGGCAGCGCATCTTGGGTCATTGCGTCAATGGGCGCGGCATAGATCCAGCATGGATCTTTGACGACATAATCCGCCGCGTCGAGGTCCGCGTCAAATGCCTCTTGACCGTGCTGCACCATAAATAACCGCGGCTGACCCATATCTTGCATCGCGTTTTCTGCGGCAGTCAGATCTGCGGTCGAGGCGGGCGCATTCAACGTGCTTGCGCTCACGCGACTGCCGCCACCGTGACCTTGGCGCAGCGTGAATGGGCCCTGATCCCAAACCTTTGCAGCAGGCCAAGTGTGTTCGATCACGTCATAAAGCTGGGTGATCGCGGGTAGAGTCATGCGAAAACGGTTTCAAGTTCAGTCATGGCGGCATCCAACTGATCCGCATCTTTGCCGCGCACAACCAGATTGGCCCCATAGACCCCATCTGTCTGAAAAGGATACGATCCCACGGAAAGCGTTGGATGGCGCGCCGCGAATTCACCGAGTGGCCCCGCAATGTCACCTTCACCACGCACAACGCGCAACGTGCGAGAGAGCAGCTGTGCACCGCCGGACAATGTGGGCAGAATAGAGGCGACCATGGCTTGAAATACCGAAGGCACGCCCGCCATCACATGCACGTTTTGCAGCGTGAAGCCTGGTGCAATGCTAACAGGGTTGTCGATCAATGTTGCCCCATCGGGGATGCGCGCCATGCGTTGGCGGGCTGCATTGAATTCTTGGCCTCTGCTGTCGTAATGGGCTTGTAGCAGGGCCGCCGCATCCGCACGCACGCCGATGGCCGCCCCAAAGGCTTCGGCGATGCAATCGGCGGTAATGTCGTCATGGGTTGGCCCTATGCCGCCGGACGTGAAAACATGTGTGTAGGCAGCAGAAAGCGCCTGAACCGCAGCCACAATCGCGGGGGCGTCGTCGGACACGATGCGGACCTCTGTCAGGTCGATGCCTGCTTCGGTCAACTGCCCCGCAAGGTGATGCATATTGGCGTCACGCGTGCGCCCTGACAAGATTTCGTCACCGATCACGAGCATTGCGGCGGTTGGGTTCGTCATTGGTGTTTCTCCTGTCTGGTTGGGTTTGTTATAGGTCGTGATATGGAATTTGCCACGCCTCTTATCCCCGCTCGCCTTATCCGCCGTTATAAACGGTTTCTTGCCGACGTGCGCTTGCCCGATGGTACAGAGGTGGTTGCCCACTGTCCCAACCCCGGATCAATGATGGGCATGGCGGAGGCGGATATTAAGGTATGGTTGGAACCCAATGATGATCCTAAGAAAAAGCTCAAATATGGCTGGCGTTTGATTGAACAAAACGACGGGCATTTTGTTGGGGTTGATACTGGTGTGCCAAACCGGATTGTTGGGCCCGGCTTGGTTGGTCGTGAGATTGAGGGTTTGCCCAGCTATGACGCCGTGCGGCCCGAGGTGAAATACGCCGAAAAGAGCCGCATTGATTTTCTGCTAACGGGGGATGTCGAGACCTATTTAGAGGTCAAAAGCGTGACGCTGTCACGCAAATTCGGTTTGGCGGAATTCCCCGATAGTGTGACCGCACGGGGGGCGAAGCACATGGAAGCCTTAACGCAGATGGTGCGCGAAGGGCGCCGCGCTGTGATGTTTTACGTGGTGCAGCGGACCGATTGCGCGGCGGTCACACTGGCCGCGGACATCGACCCAAATTATGCCGCAACCTTTGCGCGCGCGATGCAGGCTGGCGTGCAGGTTTTGGCCTATGATTGTGCGATTGATCCGAGCGGCGTCACGCTGCGGCGGCCAGTGCCGTTTGTATGGAATGCCGGAGCCTCCGGCGGGGATAATTGACAACCAAAGAGGGGTGGGTGGTTTTTGCCCCAGAAGTGTCTTATGTCGTCGGGGATGTAGATAAAGGAATGTGCTGTGCAGACGAACAAAGGCCGTGTCACCAAGGATGGAATTCGCATTTATGAGGCGGATGATTTCGCGGGCATGAATGTTGCGGGCCGTTTGGCCGCACAGATTTTGGATGATATTGCCGCCCATGTTTTTGTCGGTCAGACGACTGCGGAAATTGATCGCGTGATTACCCAGATGGTCGATGATGCTGGCGCGACCTCTGCAACGATAGGGTATAAGGGATATCAACACGCCAGCTGTATTTCGATTAACCATGTCGTCTGTCACGGGATTCCCGGAGAGAAGGCGCTTAAGGACGGCGATATTTTGAACATCGACGTGACAGTTATCGTCGACGGCTGGTTTGGTGACACGTCGCGCATGTATGTCGCGGGCAAGTTGTCCCGCAAAGCAGAGCGTTTGATCCAAGTAACCCATGATGCGTTGATGTTGGGGATCGAGGCGGCCAAGCCGGGCAATACATTTGGCGATATTGGGCATGCCATTCAGGTTTACGCCGAGAGCCAACGCATGTCTGTGGTCCGTGATTTTTGCGGTCACGGGTTGGGCCGCGTTTTCCACGCTCCGCCAAATGTTTTGCATTATGGTCGTGCGGGCACGGGGGCTGTTTTGGAAGAGGGCATGTTCTTTACCATTGAACCGATGATCAACTTGGGTCGACCGGATACCAAGGTTTTAGCCGATGATTGGACCGCTGTGACACGCGACAAATCGCTGTCCGCACAGTTTGAACATTCTATCGGGATCACGGCAGATGGCGCAGAGATTTTCACGCTGTCACCGGGAAACATGTATCACCCGACCTATAAGGTCTAAAGGCCCAGCATTTTTTGCACGTCTACCATTGTGTTTGCGACCGGGTGGCCTGTAGCGCTTAATCGTTCTGCGTTGCTGGCTGCTGCAAAGCCGATGGCACGCGTGCCTGCTGCATCTGCTGCGGCTGTGCCAATGGGTGTATCGTCAATCATGACCGCATTTTGTGACATAACGCCGGTCGCTGCACAAGCAGCAAGCAACATGTCGGGGGCAGGTTTGGGGGCGTAGTTTTCGCGTGAATAAATCTGGCCTTTTAGCCTGTCCCAAAGGCCTGATGGCCCTAAGCTGACCCGCATTTTGGCCATGGGCCCGTTGGATGCCACCGCGATGGGAATGCCATGCGCATCCAATGCGTCCAGAAGATCAAAAAGGCCGGGGAAGACCATGACGCCTTCGCTCAGTTTTGCGAACATCTCCGCGTAGATTTCATCGAGCCAATTTTCGGGCAGGATCGCACCAAATTTGATGGCAGCAGCGCCTGCACCTTCCATCGTGCCGCCCACGAAAAGTTCATGTACTTTCGCAGGGGTGATTGGCGCGCCATGTGCTGTGAAATAGGTCGACAGGACCTGATCTGTTACGGATTCGGTTTCAACTAGAACACCGTCGCAGTCGAAGATGACGAGTTCGGGGGTCATGTGTCCGCTTTTAGAAATGTCACCCAAGTGTCCCCGTATTTACGGGTATCGAGGGTGGTAAAACCGCGTGGTGCGGGTTGGGCGGTGTTTTCTTCCCACACGATCATGGCGTCCTTGCCGATCCATCCCATTTCACTGGCGTTTTTCAGTGCTTTGATCCCGAGGCCTTTGCCATAGGGTGGATCAAGGAACACAAGATCGGCCTGATCAGATGCTTTGGCCACACCGATTTGAGTGGCGTCCATTTTGAGAATTGTTGCGTCGTCACGCCGTTTGAGTTTTGTAATGTTGGCTTGGATCAGTTTGCCACCGACGGCGCCGTTCTCGACAAAGGTAACATGCTTTGCGCCGCGTGATAGGGCCTCTAATCCCAGCGCGCCCGTTCCGGCAAATAGGTCGAGTACGACCTTGCCGCGGATCGTTTCGCCAAAGCGGCCGCCTTGTAGCACATTAAACAGGCTTTCGCGCACACGGTCGGATGTAGGTCGAAGGTGGACGCTGGCGTCGCCTGCGCCGACGTCTGCCAAGATCGTGCCGCGGTGCGCGCCGCCGATGATCCTCATGGTTTGAGCAAGGCTTTCATATCCGTCGCAGGATCTGTGATTTCCGCAGGCGTTGGGCTGCGCCCTGCTTCGATCAGGCGCTTCGCGATCATGTAGTTGCGCGGGTCATTCATCGCATCAACCGCCAGCAGCGTGTCGCCATCGTAGTACCAATGCGACTGCCCGCCATCACCCATGCGCACATGCACATCCGTATAGCCGATGTTTAGACCGGCGATCTGCAATTTGCAGTCGTATTGATCCGACCAGAACCACGGTTTGGGTGTGTACGTCACATCGGCACCGCCCATGTTTTGCGCGGCGACCTCGGCCTGATCAATCGCGTTGCCCACGCTTTCAAGCCGAATGGTTTCGCCCTTGAATGTCAGCGTGGCACAGTCGCCAGCGGCATAGATATCGGGATCAGAGGTTTGTGCGTGATCATTGGTGACGATCCCGTTGTCGACGGTGACGCCAGCGGTTTCGGCAAGTGCTGTCGCGGGCATAATGCCGACACCGACAACGGCAAAATCAATGTCCAATTCTGTTCCATCCGTCAGACGCGCGCCAGTTACGTGGGTGTCGCCGAGCAAGCGATCAAGGCCGACGCCTTCGCGGATATCGACGCCGTGGGATCTGTGCAGGTCGCGGAAGAAATCAGAGGTTTGCGGGGCCGCGACCCGTTGCAAAATACGGTCGCCCATTTCGACGAGCGTGACCTGCAACCCTAGTTTCGACGCGACAGCCGCCGCCTCTAACCCGATGTAGCCGCCGCCAATGATGAGCACCTTTTTGCCAGCGGTAAACGAGGGGGCCATGGCGTCCGCGTCTTTCAGATCACGCACGCTAAACACGCCGTCTAATGTGCCGCCGATTGCTGCTGGCAGCGTGCGCGGAATTGATCCAGTCGTCAGGGCAAGCTTGTCATAGGTAATCGTGCTGTCGTCGGATAGGGTGATGGTCTTGGTTTCCGCGTCCACACTGACCGCCGTGCAATCCAACCGCAAATCAATGTTGTTATCGGCGTAAAACGCGGCGGGGCGCAGGTAGAGCCGCTCTTCGACCATGTCGCCGAGCAGGTAAGCCTTTGACAATGGCGGCCGCTGGTAAGGCGGCACGTCTTCTGACCCGATCAGGGTGATGTCCCCGTCAAACCCAGAACTGCGGAGTTTTGCCACAAGTGATGAACCGGCCTGACCGGCTCCGATGACAACCATATGGGTCATGTCGTATTCCGCCTTTTGTTTGCTTGCGCCAATCCTATATGGTCGGGCAAGACAGACGCAATTCCAAACAGGGAAAAAACCATGACAATGACGACAGGAACGAAACTACCGGACGCAACCCTTTGCAAACTGGGCGAGAACGGGCCGGAAACTGTGCAACTTTCTGATCTTTTGAAAGGCCGAAAGGTTGTGATTTTCGGACTGCCGGGTGCCTACACCGGTACATGCACAACGTCGCACGTCCCTTCGTTTATGCGCTCCATGGGTGCGTTGCTGGCAAAAGGCGTCGATGAAGTGATCTGCCTGTCGGTAAATGACCCCTTCGTGATGGACGCTTGGTCCAAAGACACTGGTGCCGGGGCTGCTGGCATTACGATGCTTGGCGATGCTGCATCGGAATTCACCAAAGCGGTCGGCATGGATTTCGACGCACCGCCTGTTGGTTTTGTCAGCCGGTCCAAGCGTTACGCGCTATGTGCCGAAGACGGCGTTGTGACCGTGCTCAACGCCGAAGCCTCGCCGGGTGAATGCGAAATTTCCGCGGGCGAGACGATGGTCGCGGCGCTGTAAAACGATGGCCCCCAATATTTGCATTGGGGGCTATTCACAAAGGCGTAATCGACGATAGCGAAACAGTTTCGCCCGCTGCGCCAACCAGATGGGTGTTCGCATTTCAGATCCTGTTGTGTCGTTGGTTAACCCGCGAAAAGCGCGTCCATTTTTTGGGCGAGCGTGGCATCACGCTCTGACAGGCCGTTCACGTCATGGCTGATCAATGTGACGTCTACCTTATTATAGACGTTGGACCATTCCGGATGGTGGTCGATTTTTTCCGCCCACAATGCGGCTTTGGTCATAAAAGAAAAAGCGTCTATAAAGTTTTTGAATTTATAGGTTTTTTGAATTGCATCGCGGTCTGGCGCCATGGACCATCCGTTGGCAAATAACGGTTCAAATAAGTCGCGGCGTTGGCTGGCGCTCAGTGTCATGGTTGCTCATCATGTTGGGATTTGCGGAAAGGCCCATAGCTGGTCAAAACCTCAATCTCGTGGTCGACTGCGTCGCGCTCTTCTTCCAGATATCGCCCGACGGCATCCCGAAATCCAGGATCGCCAAACCAGTGCAGCGAATGCGTCGGCGTTGGTAAATAGCCACGCGCAATTTTGTGGTCGCCCTGTGCGCCTGCCTCTACCCGCGTCAATCCATTGGCAATCGCGTAGTCAATCGCGGTGTAATAACACAATTCAAAGTGCAAGCAGTCGTGGTGTTCTGTGCAGCCCCAATAGCGCCCGTAAAGCGTTTCGCGCCCGATGAAATTTAAGGCCCCAGCAATTGGCCGCCCGTCACGTACCGCCAGCACGAGCAAGATATCGTCGCGCATCGTTTCATGCGCGATGTCGAAAAACGCACGCGTCAAATAAGGCGTGCCCCATTTGCGGCTGCCAGTGTCTTGGTAAAACTCCCAGAACGCATCCCAATGTTCCGGCGTAATCGCGTCGCCAGTTAGCATGATGATTTCGCCGCCAAACCCTTGGGCAGCAGCGCGTTCACGCCGGATGTTTTTACGTTTGCGGCTTGCTAAGGTATCCAGAAACCCGTCGAAATCGGCATAGCCATCGTTCACCCAATGATACTGCTGCCCAAGCCGTGGCATCAGCCCCATTTCTTTACCAGCCAGCATCTCTGACTGCGTGCAAAACGTTGTGTGGAGCGATGAAATTTCGTTGTCTGCGGCGATCTGCACAGCCCCTTGGATGAGCGCGCTCATCCCCGCCGCGTCATGGCCGTTGCGGGTCAAGAACCGTCGCCCAGTCGCGGGTGTGAACGGCACCGCGATCTGCAGTTTCGGGTAATACCGCCCGCCCGCGTTTTCATAGGCGTGGGCCCAATTGTGGTCGAACATATATTCGCCCTGACTGTGGCCTTTGACATAAAGCGGGGCAACGGCAATGGTTTTGCCATCCTCTTGGGCGCGCAAATATTGCGGTTGCCAGCCGGTGCCCGAGCCAACTGATCCGCTGACTTCTAGTGCGTGTAAAAATCGATATGTCGTGAACGGATCGACAGGGCGTGTGCCGCCATCACCTGAACAAGCGTCCCAATCCGTTTCCCCAATATCGGCGATGGATGCATGGGTGCTGACGGTGATTGCGGGTTGGGTCAAGCCAGATAACCCTCGAATGTGATGTTCTCTGCGACTTTGCGTGCGCGGATCTCATGTTCTGGTGACTTCACCGTCCAACATAAAATCTGCGCGCCGCGTGCCTTTAACGCCGTCACTGGCGCTGCATCCAGATCGGCTTGATTGTGACTGATAAAGCATGATCTGGTCCGGTCGTAATCGGGAATGTCCCGCAGCGCGTCGCATGTCGCAGCGGTCAGCGTCGGCCAGTCGTCTGCGCGATATGGATCGGTGACGATCCCGCGTGGAATATCAGGTAATAGGGTCTTAAGTTCGGCCACCGCATGCGGGTTAAACGACATGACGGCATAAGGCCCCGCATAGTCCCGCAAGATATCAGCGGAGGCTTGCCCAAGTGCGCCGACATTGGGCCCCATTTGTCCGTCTTGATCCTTGAATTCGATCAAAAGGGGCACTCGACCACCCACTTGCGCCAAAACCTGCGCCAATGTCGGCATCGGGTCGCCGTCATGCCGGAGGGCGAAACCCTGTAACTCGGCGGCGGTATGTTGGGCAACTGCGCCCTTACCATCGGTCAGTCGCGCCAGATCGTAATCATGAAACACCATGGGCACGCCATCCGACGACAGCTGTAAATCAATCTCTATGCCGTAGCCTGCATCAATCGCGGCAGCGATTGCGCGGGTGCTATTTTCGGCACGGCCATTGGTTATATCATGCAAGGCACGATGGGCGATGGGACGGGTGAAAAAGACGGCGGGCAGGGTCATTTGATTGAAAAAATGGCTTCGATTTCGACGGCGACACCCAAGGGCAGGCTGGCCGCACTTACCGCCGATCGCGCATGGCGGCCTTGATCTCCCAACGCCTCGACAAGAAAATCGGATGCGCCGTTGATCACCTTTGGTTGGTCGGTGAAATCAGCGGTCGAATTCACAAAACCCACCAATTTGATGACGCGATCAAGGCGATCAATGTCGCCGCCACAGGCTGCTTTCAGTTGCGCCAAAAGGCTGATGGCACAGGCGCGGGCGGCTGCGGCCCCATCTTCGGCTGACAGGTCTTCGCCCAGCTTTCCGGTGATCAGACCATCGGCGTTCGCAGAAATCTGGCCGGATACATAAACCGTGTTTCGGTCCACGACAAACGGCACGTAATTGGCAGCAGGCGCAGGCGCGTCGGGCAGGGTGACACCAAGTGTGGCGAGTTTGGATTCGATGGCGGACATGCGATTTCTCCTATCGTCGTTTGGCACGACGCTAGCGGTCAATCGGGTAGGGTGCAATCACTGCTCGCGGAATGCTTTGGCGAAATAGTCGGCGAGCGGTTTGAGCAGGTAATCCATCGGGCTGCGGTCGGCTGTGCGCACGAATGCTTCGACTGGCATGCCAGGGATTAGAACCATGTCGGGGGGCAGTTTTTCCACCTCACCCTCGTTCAATTGCACCTCGGCCTCGTAAAAGGACATTTGGGTCACATCATCGCGAAAGATGTCGGCAGAGACCAAGGTTACACTGCCGGTGAGTTCGGGCGTGCGGCGTTGGTCGAATGCGGAAAATCGCAAGGTCACGTCTTGGCCAAGGTTGATCTGGTCGATGTCCGTGGGTTGGACGCGTGCTGCAATCACGAGTGGACGGTCTTGGGGGACCAAGAACATCACGGGTTCGGCGGCGCGGATCACAGACTGTTCGGCAAACACAGTCATGTTGTAGACGATGCCGGACACTGGCGCGCGAATGTCTAATCGGTCCAACTGTTGGCGCAATGTGCGTCGCCGTTCAGCCAATTCCAATTCCGCAAATTCCAATTCGCGCAAACGCGTAATCGCATCCTCGCGGCGGGTTGTTTCCAACGTGAGAATCTGGATTTCAATCTCTGTGCCGCGTTCGGCTGCTTGTGCTGCAGAGGCGGTAAGCTCGCCCACGCGTCCCAACAGATTGGCCTGTTCGCGTTGAAGCCCAAGAACACGGCTGGCTTGGATCAGTTGTTGTTCAAGCAGCTTTTGTTGGTCCGTTAGTTCTTGCGCGATCAAATCGCCTTGGGTGGCGAGCGCAGTTTGTTGGGCGGTGATCCCGTCCAGCTGGCTTTTGATCTGGGCGCGCTGTTGTTGTAATTGTTCCACTGCGCGGGTGCGGCTTTCAAGGCGGGCATTGAACAGGCGGGTCTGCCCGCCGATCAGGTCGACACCTTGGGGTGCCGTTTCCAACAGCGGGTCAAATACGGGCGCATCAAGGTCGTCGCGCTCTGCTTCCAACCGTCCACGACGCGCAAGGATTTCGAACAACTGCCCTTCGACAATGGCCAGCTCGGATTCCAAGAAAGACGCATCTAGCCGGATGAGCGTGTCACCCTTGTTCACGCTGTCGCCTTCCTCAACCAAAATTGTGGATACGACGCCGCCGTCGGGATGCTGAATGACCTGCCTGTTGCGATCAACCTCGATCTGGCCAGAGGCAATGACCGCGCCTGTGATCTGCGCCATGATGGCCCATGTGCCGAACCCGCCGACCAGCACCAATAGTGCCAACAGCCCAAGCGTCATCGGTCCTTTAGCCGACCAGCGTTTTGTCACGTTTTGCTGGGTCATGAGACGCCTCCACCTTGGCCGGCCGCTTTGACGATTGTGTCGCGGTTTTTGGTCACTTGTTTGAGGACCTCATCCTTTGGGCCGTAGGCGCGTTTTTGCCCGCCTTCGAGGACCAATAACGTGTCGCAGTGGAAAATTGCGTCGGGCCGATGCGCCATGACGAATACGATGCCACCCGCGGCTTTCTGCTGCTGGATTGCGGCGTTTAGCGCCATGGATCCGTTGTTATCAAGGTTCGAATTGGGTTCGTCCAAAACAAGGACAACAGGGTCGCCATACATTGCGCGCGCAAGCCCGATACGCTGAATTTGACCACCTGATAATTGCCCACCATTGGCCGACACGCGCGTATCGTAACCGTCAGGTAGGCGCAGGATCATGTCATGCGCGTCTGCCTTTTGCGCGGCCTTGACGACCTTTGCATCATCGGGGGACATGGACATGCGAGCAATGTTTTCTTTGACGGTGCCTTCGAACAACTGCACACGCTGGGGCAAATAGCCGATGTATTGGCCCAAGACGTCCGGATCGTATTGATCCAGCGCTGCCCCATCGAGCCGGATTTTTCCGCCAGCGGGTTTCCAAACCCCGGTCAATGCCCGTGCAAGCGTCGATTTGCCCGCGCCGGATGTCCCGATGATACCCACGGCTTGGCCCGGCCCGACGGCGAAGCTGATCGTGCGCAATGTGGCCAGTTGCCCACCAGGCGGAATGACCGTGACTTGTTCTGCGGTCAGGCGTGCGGCGGGAGCGGGCAAGGTGGTGCGCGCGGGTTCCGACGGGATTGACCCCAAAAGGACCGAGAGATTGGCCCAGCCTTCACGGCCCTTCTGATAGACCGCCCATTGGTTCACAAGCATTTCAATCGGGGCCAACCCGCGTCCCAACAGGATCGATCCGGCGATCATGGCACCAGGTGTCAGTTCGCCTTGTAGCACGAGGTAGGCCCCGAGGCCGAGCATGGCCGATTGTAAAAACAGGCGAAAGGATTTGGTCATCGCGGTAAATGTGCCCGCGCCATCCGTTGCTGTGATCGTAGCATCCAACGACGCGCTCCGCGCGATTTGCCAGCGGTCGAATGCGGCCTCGCGCATGCCAAGCGAATGCACCATCTCGCTTTCGCTGCGGATCTGCGCGCCAAGGCTTTCCGATGCGAAGTTGGCGGCATTGGCCTCTTGCAAGGGTTTGCGCGTCGCCAGTTGGTTGGCGACTGCGACGATGATCAATACGACTGCCCCGGCGAGGGCAAGGATGCCCATCAGCGGATGAAAAATGAAAATTCCTAGGAAAAACAGGGGCGCCCAAGGCAGGTCAAACAGCGCCATAAGGGCTGGGGATGTGATCAGCCGCTGCACGGCCTCCAGATCGCGAAGCCCAGTTTTTGCTTCTGCTGGTGCGCGGTTTAAGGTTGTTGCTTGCAGGGCGGCACCAAATACGCGGCGGTCCATTGTCGCCTGAAATCTTGCGCCAATACGGCCCATCACGCGGCCACGCACGAAATCCAGAATGCCCATGCAGGCGTATAAAAACCCAACCAAAACCGACAAGGCGATCAGCGTTTCCAAGCTTCGGCTGCCCAAAACGCGGTCATAGACGTTCAGCATATAAAGCGGACCAGTGAGCATCAGCATGTTCACGAACAAGCTGAACACGGCGACCATCCAATACAGATGGCGGCTTTGTTTGCGGGCGGTGCGCAATTCTGCCCGACCGCGGGCGGTGACTTGATCGGACATGCGCGTTTTCCCGCCTTTACGATAATTGCCTGCTTGTTGTTTGGCCCTAAATTACGCACAAACCGCTGTCGTTGTTAATGCGTTATCTGCGTAAAGTGCATTTTCATCGCCAGACTGTTACAATCGGTCTATACCGACCGAAATCTGCCGTAAGTTAAAGTGATTGAATAAATGTTGAAGCTGCCCGCCATTGGATTGATCATCGCTGTTTGCCTTTCGGCCTGTTCCATCGCCCCAGAAGGCGTGAATATCCATGACCCATATGAAGAGCGCAACCGGAGTGTGCATGCGTTCAACAAATCCGTCAGTGCGAGCCTGCCGAGCGGCGGTGGCGACGAAAAAAGCGCCATTCCGCCCGAGCTTACCCAGCGCGTCATCAGTTTCAGCGACACCATCAGCCTGCCTGGCATGGTGTTGAACGGCGTATTGCAAGGCGACGTTGAAGGCGTTGTTGCCAATTCATTCCGCTTTGCCGTTAACAGCACGGTTGGCGTTTTGGGTCTGTTCGATCCGGCCACGGCCATCGGCATGAAAGAACACGAAACCGACTTTGGTCAAACGCTTGAGGTTTGGGGCTTTGCCGAAGGGGCCTATCTCGAAGTGCCTTTCCTTGGCCCAACGACAGAGCGTGACCTTGCAGGGCGGATTGTCGATATGATCATCGACCCCCTTGAACATGTGGGTCATCCCTACCAGATCGACTATGGCACGATTGGCAATCTGGCCGCCCGCGTGGTCAAGGTGACTGATGCGGGTGACACGATTGATAGCGTGCTGGTGGACAGTGCTGATAGCTACGCGATGCTGCGGCTGCTTTATTTGCAAAACCGCCGTTACGAATTGGGGACAACAGCGCCAGAAGAGGCGTTTGACCCCTATGACGATATCTATGGAGTAGAATAGATGACCGACCTGAACCGCCGCACAGTTTTGGCCACAGGTGCCGCCGCCTTAATCATGCCGACCCAAGGGGCTGCATTATCCGCCCCTGCCGCCCAAGAACTTGTGACCCGTTTGGTCGCTGATGTGAACGCGGTGATCGGTTCGGGCAAATCAGAGGCGGGGATGCTTGCAGACTTTTCCAAAATTCTGGATCGTTATGCCGATGTGCCGACAATCGCGCGTGCGTGTCTTGGCGTTGATGCACGCAGCGCATCTGCGTCGGAAATCGCAGCTTATACGCCTGCATTTTCGAACTACATCGCTGCGAAATATGGCCGCCGGTTCCGTGAATTTATCGGGGGCGACATTACCGTACAGGGAGCAAAACCTGTCAAAAGCTGGATCGAAGTTGAAACGACCGTCATGTTGCGTGGCCGTTCACCGCTGCGCATGGACTGGCACGTGTCGGATCGGTCAGGCCGGACCGCGTTTTTCAACTTTATTATCGAAGGTATCAACATGCTGTTGACCGAACGCGCCGAAATTGGCGCGATGCTGGACCGCCAAGGTGGTGACATGCGCAAGCTGACCGCAGAATTGAACGCGGCATGATCGGGCTTGCCATCGCCTTTTCAGTGTTCCCAGCGCTTTTGCTTGCGGGTCCATATGACGGAATCTACAAACAGTCGGCCAATGCGGAATGTGGGTTAGTTGGTGTAGATGGCGGGTCCATCGAAATTAGCGGCGATATATTTCACGGTGTCGAAACCGAATGCCGTATGACCCGTCCGGTCAACGTCGTCGATATGGACGCCATACTATATACCATGCAATGCACCGGCGAAGGCACGGTCTGGACCGAGCGCGCCATGTTGATGAACGACAAGCAAGACAACGGCATTATTATGGTCTGGAACGGCTATGCGTTTCGCTATAGCCGCTGCGCCGACGCGGGCTAGTTTTCGTTTAAGATGTTTTCGAGCACATTTTGCAGAACCTGATCGGCAACCGCATCAGTCGTTCCACCTTCCATAACAGTCCCATTTCCTTGCTGGGCAGGTGCCTGCATTGGCAGCGGCACAGGCTGTTGTCCTGCCAGAACGCGGGTCATGGTTTCGCGCCAAATATCAGCTGGCAAACCGCCGCCAGTCACGCCGGATAGCGGGCGGTTGTCATCATAGCCCATCCAAACGCCAGTTACATAGTCGCCCGTAAAGGCGATGAACCATGCGTCGCGGGCGGCTTGGGTTGTGCCTGATTTGCCAGCGATCTGCCAGCCGTCAATCTTGGCCCGCTGACCGGTGCCAGATTCCACGACTTGCGCCATCATCCATGTTAGTTCACGCGCCGCACTTTGTTGGATCACACGCTCGCCAATACCCGTCCCAGACCCGTCCATCAGCGGTTCGGTATCGCCTAGGAACCGCAAGTCGGTCAGGCCGTAAGGGGTCACGGATGACCCGCCATTCAGTATGCCTGCAAATGCCCCTGTCATTTCGATCAACGTGCTTTCCGACACGCCCAGCGCCAAGGCAGGGCCAGCGGCCAAATCACTGTCGATGCCGAAACCTGTGGCGACATTGCGCACAATTTCGCGGCCCATTTGTTCGGACAAGACGACCGCAGGGATGTTGCGGCTTTCAGCCATGGCTTGTGTCAGGGTGACCGGCCCTTTGAATTTGCGGTCATAGTTTTCGGGGCACCATTGGCCTGATCCGCGAATGTTCCAGCAGGTTGGCGCATCATCGACTTTATCATTGGGGGTCATGCCCAGATCAAGCGCGGTAGCATAGACGAAAGGTTTGAAGGCAGAACCAGTTTGCCGTTTGGCTTGCGTGGCACGGTTGAACGCGCCGGTCACAGTGCTATCGCGCCCGCCGACCATGGCGCGCACAGCGCCATCTGCGGACATCACAACAATGGCGGCTTGGGCTTCGGAACCTGTTTTGACCTTATTGTCGAACACCCATTTGAGCGCCTCTTCGGCGGATTTTTGGATGCGTTGGTCAAGCGTCGTGCGAATGATCACGTCTTCGGTTGTGTTGCGTGTGAAAAATTCAGGCCCAGACGCCATGACCCAATCCGCGAAATATCCACCCGCGTTTTGTTCTGCGGCGACCGATAGTGTGGCCGGATTGGCTCGGGCTTCTGCTGCGGCGGATTTTGACAAATACCCTTGGGTTTCCATCAGGCCGACCACCACCGCGGCATATTGCTGTGCACGTTCAAGGTTGCGGGTCGGTGCGCGGCTGGATGGGGCGGGCAAAAGGCTAGACAGCATTGCGCCCTGTGCAGGGGAAACTTGTGCGGCCGAAATGCCGAAATAACGTTGGGACGCTGCTTCGAACCCACGGCTGCCAGCACCCAAATAGGCGCGGTTCAGGTAGATGGTAAGGATTTCATCTTTGGTATAGGCGACTTCCATGCCCATGGCGAAAACGGCTTCTTTGACTTTGCGCCACAATGTGGTGCGGCGGCAGTCGGCCTCATAGGCGGCTTCATTGTCCCATTTCGTCGGGTCGTACGGCACGCCGAGACACAAAAGTTTTGCGACCTGCTGGGTGATCGTGGATCCGCCGTTGCCAGAAAGAGGGCCGCGCCCTGCACGTAGGTTGATCCGCACCGCAGAGGCCACGCCGCGTGGAGACACGCCAAAGTGGCGGTAGAACCGTTTATCTTCCGAAGACACGACGGCGTTTTTGAGGTGTTTGGAAACGGTGTCCGTCGTAATCATCCCGCCAAACTGGTCGCCGCGCCATGCGAATGTGGCCCCGCGTGCGTCTGCCATTGTGACAGATCCACGCGCGCGCCCATCGATAACAGATTCAATCGGCGGCATTTGACTGGCAAAGAAATAGACGCCGATGCCGATGATAATGGCCATAACGGCAGTTCCGCGCCAAAGCAGTTTCCAAATCAGCCCAAAGATAAAACCAATCAGTCCAAGAATTTTGAAAAGCACCCACCGGATTGGGCCACGCGGTTTGGTGCGCTTGACGGGCTTGCGTTTGGGTGCTGCTTTTTTCGCAGCTTTTGGTTTGGAATAGCGTTTATCAGCCACAAGTGGCCCGCGTTTGGAATTGTTACTCATTACTCTGCCCGACTGACATTATTGTCTGTTTTTTCCAACCATAACGGTTTGTGTCCCACTTGTAGAGAGCGGGATTCGGCCGATTGCTATTCAGATTGTGATCAAAAATTGAGCAGAATTATGAATTTGTGCAAAAAATGTGCAATTGAGTGCGTTTTAGCGCTGCAATAATGGGCGGAATCGTTGCTGTTCATGATGTGTCACGCTTTTTTGTCCGCAAGCAGATCGCACCGAAACCGCTGGTCCGCATGCAATTTTTTGACGAAGGGGAACACACGTGAAAATGATCATTGCAACCATCAAACCGTTCAAGCTGGAGGAGGTTCGCGAAGCGCTGACCACCATCGGCGTGCGCGGCATGATGGTATCTGAAATCAAAGGCTTTGGCGCGCAGTCAGGCCATACTGAAATTTATCGCGGCGCAGAATACGCCGTGAATTTTGTCCCGAAGGTAAAGCTGGAAATTGTTGTTGCAGACAACATGGCCGAACAGGTCGTCAGCACTATTTCGGGCACCGCCCAGACCGGCAAAATCGGCGACGGCAAAATCTTTGTGCTTGATGTTGAAAGCGCGCTGCGTGTTCGCACCGGCGATTTGAACGACGACGCGCTGTAAGCGATCTAAGAAGGAAAAACAAAAAATGACTATCCGTAAGACAACTTTGGTCGCTGCCGCTGCAACGCTGCTGCCGACCCTTGCGCTGGCCCAAGATGCCGCCGCGCCGAGCTTTGACGAGATCGGCCCCTATATCATGACGACCCTGTTGTTCCTTGTGGCTGGGTTCCTTGTGTTCTTCATGGCCGCTGGTTTTGCCATGCTTGAAGCTGGCTTGGTGCGTTCCAAGAACGTCGCAATGCAGCTGACCAAGAACATTGCACTGTTCGGTATTGCTTCCATCGCTTACTGGGCGATTGGTTTTAACCTGATGTACCCTGGCGACGCCTGGTCCATTGCTGGTTGGCTTGGTCCGTTCTTTAGCTTCACATCGCTCGAGCCTGTTGGTCTTGCAGCTGCTGATGCTTCTTTGGATTATGCGTCTGTTGCATCTGACTTCTTCTTCCAGTTGATGTTTGTTGCTGCAACCGCGTCCATCGTTTCCGGTGCGCTTGCTGAGCGTATTAAGCTGTGGCCGTTCCTCGCGTTCTGCGCAGTGCTGACTGGTGTTCTGTACCCGATTTCTGGGTCTTGGCAGTGGGGCGGCGGCTGGTTGTCCGAGCTGGGCTTCTCTGACTTCGCTGGTTCCACAGTTGTGCACTCTGTTGGTGGTTGGGCTGCTTTGGCTGGTGCTATCGTACTTGGTCCACGTCTCGGTAAGTATAAAGATGGCCGCACTGTTCCAATGCCAGGTTCTAACCTTGCGCTTGCGACATTGGGTACATTCATCCTTTGGCTCGGTTGGTTCGGCTTTAACGGTGGTTCACAGCTTGCAGCTGGCACAGTTGGCGACATCACAGACATTGGCCGTATTTTTGCGAACACAAACATGGCCGCTGCGTCCGGTGCTGTCGTTGCGCTGATCGTGACACAGCTGCTGTACAAGAAAGCTGACCTTACAATGGTACTGAACGGCGCTCTTGCTGGTCTGGTATCCATTACGGCTGAACCACTTGCTCCATCCCTGTTCGGCTCGCTGTTGACTGGTGCAGTTGGTGGTGTGATCGTAGTCTTGGTTGTTCCAATGCTTGATAAGATGAAGATCGACGATGTTGTTGGTGCGATCCCAGTTCACCTCGTCGCTGGTATCTGGGGCACATTGGCTGTTGGTTTTTATACTGGCAACTTTGGCGCACAGATCACAGGTATCGTGGCATACGGTGTCTTCACCTTCGTGATCAGCTTCGTAATCTGGTATCTGCTGAAAATGACTGTTGGGATCCGCGTATCCGAAGAAGCAGAGATCAACGGGTTGGACATGTCTGAATTGGGCATGGAAGCCTACCCAGAGTTTTCAAAAGGCTAAGTCCCCAAGATCTAGCTATTGAGAGAAGCCCGGGCGTTCGCGCCCGGGTTTTTTTGTTGGGCGATGGGTTGAAACCCATCCTGCGAAATTTCTTGCAAGAATATTCTGAATCTTGGGGAAATTACGCTGTTTTCTTTTAATTAACTTGATTTGGTGCGGCAAATCGCAAGGACATTTCCTGAAAGTCGGTGGAATCTACGTTTAATAGCGAATCCATTCAAATCGGAGCCTACCCCATGATCCAGACCCCATATCTTTTGTTCCTCGGCGACGCGCCTGATCAGCTTGCCGCCAAAGTTGCCCAAGGCATCAAGGACTGGCGTCCGGACAATGCTGTTGGTCAGTTCCGCATGGATGGGTGTGGTGCTGATTTGGGCATCACGGATATGACGCTTGAGGATGGTTTAAAGGCCGGCGCCAAGACACTTGTGATTGGTGTCGCAAACCGTGGTGGATTCATTTCTGATGCATGGAAAGAGATTTTGGTTCAGGCGCTTGATATGGGCTATGATATCGCGTCTGGACTGCACAATCTGTTGCGTGATGAAAACGAGCTGATGGCCGCCGCGCGTGTGAATGGCCGCACCTTGTTTGATGTCCGTATTCCGTCCGTTGCCTATCCGATTGCAAACGGTGTGAAGCGCACCGGCAAACGGTGCCTTGCTATTGGAACGGATTGTTCTGTGGGCAAGATGTATACCGGCCTCGCGATGGATGCAGAAATGCAAAAGCGTGGTATGAAATCCACCTTTCGCCCGACAGGTCAGACGGGCATCTTGATTACCGGGGGTGGCGTGCCGCTGGATGCGGTGATCGCCGACTTTATGGCAGGTGCGGTTGAGTATTTGACCCCAGACAATGATGCGGACCACTGGGACCATATCGAGGGGCAAGGCAGCTTGTTCCATGTGTCGTATTCCGGCGTCACAATGGCGTTGATCCATGGCGGTCAGCCGGATGCTATTGTATTGGCGCACGAGCCGACCCGCACCCATATGCGCGGCTTGCCAACCTACGATCTACCGTCGCTGGAAGCCTTGCGTGACATGGTGTTGCCGATTGCCCGTGTTGCCAATCCGAATTGTCAGGTTGTTGGCATTTCTGTGAACACCCAGCATTTGGCTGATGATGAATTTGAGGCTTATTTGGCCGAGGTTGAGGCGCAGATGGGGCTACCCGCCGTTGACCCATTCCGTCAGGGTGCGGGTCGTTTGGTTGATGCGCTTGCAGATATCTGATTTTGATTGCCGCAGGCAATGCAAAGCCTGCGGCGCGGATATTTGAAAACCAAAGAGGTGATGTAATGCGCATTGATGTGACACGGGATGTGTTCAAACTGGCGAATGTGTTCACCATTAGTCGCGGTTCACGGACGCAGGCGGATGTTTTGACCGTGTCGGTGACAGCGGATGGCGTGACAGGGCGGGGCGAATGCGTGCCATATGCCCGTTATGACGAGACATTGGACAGTGTGACTGCCGAGGTTCTGGGGTTTGACAGGGCATGTGCGGATTTACCTGATGCCTTGCCTGCTGGTGCTGCGCGCAATGCGTTGGATTGTGCGTTTTGGGACCATGCGGCCAAGGCTGCTGGTGTTCGCGTCTGGGAGCTTTTGAAACTGCCCGCACCGTTGCCTGAGATTACAGCTTATACGTTGTCTTTGGACAGCCCAGAAAACATGCAATTGCAGGCCGCCAAAAATGCCGCCCGCCCACTGTTAAAGATCAAGCTGGGCACGCCGGATGACATGGCCCGATTGGAAGCTGTGCGCCGTGGTGCGCCCGATAGCCGCATTATTGTTGACGCAAATGAGGGGTGGACGGCAGAAGTTTACGCTGACCTTGCCCCGCATTTGATGCGTCTTGGGGTGCAGATGGTCGAGCAGCCATTGCCAGCCGGCGCGGATGGTATGTTAGCAGAGATTGCCCGCCCGCTGCCTGTGTGTGCAGATGAGAGTTGTCACGATCGCGCGTCCTTGCCCGCACTGAAGGGCAAATATGATATGGTGAATATCAAGCTCGATAAGACGGGCGGCCTGACAGAGGCACTCGCATTGAAAGAGGCCGCAATCGCGCAGGGTTACGGTGTCATGGTCGGATGTATGGTCGGATCATCGCTGGCTATGGCTCCTGCGACCATTCTGGCCCAAGGTGTGGCCTTTACCGATCTTGACGGCCCGCTGCTTTTGGCCGAAGACCGCGACGAGCCTTTGAAATTTGACGCGGCGGGCGTGCATGCCCCGACCGCCGGCCTATGGGGATAGCAAAATGCGCACTGTATATTTGAATGGCGAATACGTCGCCGAAAACGAAGCCAAAGTGTCGATCTTTGATCGCGGGTTCCTGATGGCCGACGGTGTCTATGAGGTCACCACGGTTCTTGACGGCAAGCTGATCGACTTTGACGGGCATGCGGTGCGTTTGCAGCGGTCCCTGTCCGAACTGGGCATGGGCAATCCGATCACCAAAGAAGACCTTCTTGAGGTTCATCGTGAATTGGTGCGCATCAACGAGATTGATCAAGGCATGATCTATTTGCAAATTACGCGTGGCGCTCCGGATGACCGCGACTTTGCCTATCCGCCAGAGGATACGCCGCAGACAATCGTGTTGTTTACCCAAAACAAGCCGGGTCTGGCCGAAAGCCCCGCTGCTCAAAAGGGCATCAAAGTGATCAGCATCGAAGACCAGCGCTGGGCACGCCGCGACATCAAAACCGTGCAGCTGCTTTATCCATCAATGGGTAAGATGATGGCCAAGGCCGCAGGCTGTGATGATGCATGGATGGTAGAGGACGGGCATGTGACCGAAGGCACGTCAAACAATGCATATATCATCAAGGGAAACACGATCATCACCCGTCATCTAGGATCGGAAATCCTGCATGGGATCACCCGTGCCGCTGTTTTGCGGTTCGCCAAAGAGGCACAGATGAAAGTGGAAGAGCGCAGCTTTACCATTGACGAAGCCCAAGAGGCGGATGAGGCGTTTATTACATCAGCAAGCACGTTTGTTATGCCCGTCGTTGAAATTGACGGCGCGGCTGTTGGTGGCGGGGCTGTTGGGCCAGTGGCCACGCGCTTGCGCGAGATTTATTTAGAGGAAAGCCGTAAAGCGGCTGTCTAAATCCGAAAGAGAAGTACGATGAAAAAATGGCGGTGCAATTGCACCGCCATGTTCTCTGGTCCCTCCAGATCAAGCGCTCTGGTTGGTATTATAAATTATCAAATTATCATCTGATAACGCGCTTGCGGTAACACCCAAAATCTCTGCCACGACTTGACCGTTAATCAAAACTGATGTGCCCTCGGGGCTGTCCATCGCCGCATATGTCACGACCGGGGCGTCATCTTGTGCCAATGTGACCTCAATTGAAATGACTTCTGTTGCTGGGTCAAAATCGCTGACCGTAACGGATGCGGCATTGGTATTCAGCCCCAAGGAATCGCTAGTCGGCGTTGGGACGTTGATAAAGAATCTGTCGACACCTTCGCCGCCTTCAAGTGCGTCACCATTGTCGCCGAAAAGCTGATCATCGGCCCCGCCCCCAAATAGGAGGTCGGATGCATCAAGCTGGGCCGCGTTGACCGCCGTCGAAACCAAAATATCGTCCGCAAACCCGCCGTAGATTTCGTCGGACCCTGTTCCGCCGATCAGGGTGTCAAGGCCAAGCCCGCCGTTAATGAGATCGTCACCTTCGCCCAGCACGACCACATCGTCGCCATCGCCGGCAATAACGGTCATATCGCGACCTTCGGGTTCAACCCCATCCGCAAAGCGAATATCATCATCACCGCCAAATCCAACGACGCTGGTGCCAAATTCCCCTATGAGCAATGTGTCGTCGAAGTCGTCAGCGATAACTTCGTCGTTCGCGTCGAGGGTGCGATCACCGTATAAAGGTGGAGCAACTACGTTGAGGATCGCATCGTCTGGCAATGTTGTAACGCCGGCCAACACAGCGACAGTCTGGCCGTCAAGCAAGATATTTGTATCGGCTCCATCCGCGCTAAGCTCTGAGGTAATCCGTTCTTGGACAATCACGCCTTCCTCGGGGTGACGAATAAGAAATGTATCACCTTCTTCGAAGTCGGTAATTGTCACTGGGTCGTCAGACTCGTCGCCTAATATTTGGAAGCGGTCATCGCCGCCGCCACCGCTGGCCGTGTCGCCAGTATCAAGAAAAATCACATCCTCGCCGAAGCCACCGAAAACAACATCGGCTGTATCAGGCGAGCTTGTGTCATCAACCACATTAATCCGGTCGTAGCCGACATCGCCATAGACTGTATTACTGCCCAACGCATCGATAAGAATATCACGTCCGTCGCCGCCTCGGATGAGATCGTCACCCTCCATGCCGTCAGTCTCAAATGACCCGTCTTCTTCAAGCGTGACCGTTGCGTCTTGTCCAGCTCCGAAGAAAATCCGATCGTCGCCTTCCCCGCCCGAAGCGAGATCGTCGCCACCGTTCAGGAAAAGATAGTCGATAATGTCGGTACCTGATGTTGTGTCGTCAGTTTCGCCGAATACTTCGCGGTTAAAGTCGGGATCACCGCCTTCTTCTTTATCATCTTCACCACCGGTCAGAAAATTGAACCCCAATCCCAAATCGAGCGAAAAAAGGAGGGCTGCGACCGCGATAACGGGGATGACAAAGAATTCCATTTCGGACTCCCAGTGTGACGAAGGACAGGTGGTTTCTCCACCGTTGACCCATGGGAAGGCTTTGTCAACTTATGGAGGGATTTGTCGCTCGTGTTTGGTCAGTGTCACAAAATGCGATGGATTGTTGCGAGATTGGCAATTGGTGGGCGCTTAGTCTTTTGGGTGGCTCGCTTCAAACGCGGCTTGGGCCATTGGGCTTGCATCTGTTTGATGCTGGGCCTTCCATTCGGCGAATGGCATGCCGTAAAACGCTTCGCGCCCTTCGTCCTTGGTCATTTCTATGCCACGCTCTGCCGCGGCTTCTTGGTACCAGCGCGACAGACAATTCCGGCAGAATCCAGCAAGGTTCATCATGTCGATATTCTGCGCGTCTGGGCGGTCTTTCATCAAATGTTGTTGCAGGCGACGAAAGGCGGCGGCTTCAATTTCAAGCTGAGTTTGAGCGTCCATTGGAATTCTCCGGTGTTAGAGGCCTGAACTGGCCAAGACATCTGTTAAAATAGGGGCGAGCCGTTCGGCCCACAATGATTGACCTGCGTCATCAACAATTAGATCATTGCGCAATTCGATCAAAACATTTGGTCGGCCATCGCGCAGTGCATGTTGGTCGACGCTGTCGCCGGGCAAGTGGCCCGTATAGGGTTCATTGTCGCCAACGCACCAACCCATGTCTCGACAGGCAGCCATAAATGGTTGGGCAAGACGGTCGTCGCTGGCATAAAGAACGCCAATTTCCCAAGGGCGCGGCGGGCGACCTTTGAGTTGTGGGGTAAAACTATGCACCGCGCAGATGACGGTATCGTCACGGCGGCTCACCAGCCTGCCATATGCGGCGTGATACGGGCGGTGCAGGGCGTCCAGTCGTTTTTCCCGTTCGACCGCATCTGCGTGCCGGTTGGCGGGAATGATCGTGCCATCATAAAGCTTCATCAGTAGGGTGGGATCGTCTTCGCCACGGTTGGGATCAATGACCAAACGCGAGAAATCCGACAGTATTGCTGGGCTGTCCAAGAGTTCGGCCAATTTGCGCGTAACGCCCGCCGCCCCGATATCGAATGCGATGTGTCGTTCCATATCTGCCGGATCAAGACCCAAGTCGCCGTCATTGATCCAGTCGGGTACGTGGTTGGTGGCATGGTCGCATGTCACCAACCAACGACCAGGGCGTAAATCGCCCTCAATATTATATGAAGATTCTATATTATCTGCAGGCACCACGATATTCCCTGTCATTCATTTTTTACAGTATTTAGGCTAGTTGTGGACCGATTGGAATTGCGCAATAAGGGGCGCAACTGTGGTGTTATCGCTAACACCGTCAAAGCCCATTGAAGAGGACACCACCATGAGACGCCACCGCAACGTAAAAATTGTCGCAACGCTGGGCCCAGCATCGAATGATTACGACATGATCCGTGCCTTGGTCGAGGCTGGTGCTGATGTATTCCGCCTGAACATGAGCCATGGCGATCATTCAGAAATTAAAGTGCGCCATGCGATCATTCGCCAAGTCGAAGAAGACTTGGACACGCCGGTTGGCATTTTGGCTGACCTTCAGGGCCCAAAGCTGCGCGTTGGTGTCTTTGCTGACGACGACGGTGTTGAACTGGTGCCCGGCGCCGATTTCCGTTTGGATCTGGATGACGCCGCAGGTGATGTGAAGCGTGTTCAGTTGCCGCACAAAGAGATTTTTGATGCGCTAGAACCTGGCGCCCACCTTTTGGTCAATGATGGTAAGATTAAGCTACGCGTCAAAGACTGCGGTCGTGATTTTGCAGATTGCGAAGTCATTGTGGGCGGTCAGATTTCCAATCGCAAGGGCGTGAACGTTCCTGACGTGACGCTGCCATTGGCCGCGCTGTCCGAAAAAGACCGTAAGGATTTGGACTTCGTTTGTGATCTTGGCGTTGATTGGTTGGCCCTGTCGTTCGTGCAGCGCCCCGCCGACGTGAACGAGGCCCGCGATCTGGCCAAAGGGCGTGCTGCGATCCTGTCCAAGATCGAAAAGCCGAACGCTGTGACAATGTTCGACGATATTCTTGCTGTGTCTGACGGTATTATGGTTGCCCGCGGCGACTTGGGTGTCGAACTGCCTGTGCAAAACGTCCCGCCGATCCAAAAACAGTTGGTGCGCAAATGCCGTGCGGCTGCCAAGCCAGTGATTGTTGCAACCCAAATGCTCGAATCTATGATCGACAGCCCGATGCCGACCCGTGCTGAAGTATCCGACGTGGCGACGGCAATTTATGAAGGTGCCGACGCGATCATGTTGTCAGCTGAATCCGCGGCAGGATCTTACCCGATCGAAGCCGTGTCCACGATGAGCAACGTCGCCGCAGAGGTTGAAGCCGACCCGACCTATACGGACATCATCGAGGCATCCCGCCGAGCAGACCGTAATACAATTGCTGATGGCATTGTGGCCGCTGCCCGCGAAATTGCGGAAACAACAGACGTCAAAGCGATTTGCTGCTTTACCCAATCGGGCACGACCGCCTTGTTGGTATCACGCGAACGCCCGCGCGTACCAATCATCGCGCTGACCAGCCACAAATCCACGGCGCGCCGTTTGTGTCTGTCTTGGGGTACCAATTGCGTCGTAACGGGCACGGTTGACCGTTTTAAAACCGCGGTAATCGCCGCCGTGCGGGCGGGGATCAAAGAAGAGCTTGTGATTGAAAGTGATCAGATCGTTGTGACTGCCGGTGTGCCATTTAACACCGCCGGTTCTACCAACATTCTGCGCGTCGCCCCTTGTGACGAGCGTTTGATTTATGCGGCCGATCCAGAGTAGATTGTCCTCGTAACTAGGAAAAGGCGTTCGTGATGGATTTCGACCACATGTTTGTGATCGGCTGTTTGGTCTGCATATTTGCAATCCCCGCCGTCATCAGCGCCTTTTCAGACCGCCGTTGGCCTATCTTGCCTGTGCTGATGGTCCTGATCGGGGGCGGCCTGATTTACTTTCCCTATAGCCAGCAGCCAGATGTTTACGCCTTGGCGGCTGTGCCTGACGTAATTATGCGCGTGATCGCGGGATTCATCCACTAAGACACTTGCATGGGGAAACGCATTCCCCTAAACGACCACTTCAACCCGCGCGTCCGGCCAAGTGGCATGCCGAGTCGCGCGTTTCGACCGAAACTCAAAAGAGGAGACGGAAATGCCTAAGATGAAGACAAAATCGAGCTGCAAAAAGCGGTTCAAAATGACGGCCACTGGCAAAGTCAAAGCGGGTCAAGCTGGCAAACAGCACGGCATGATCAAGCGGTCCAACAAATTCATTCGTGACGCACGCGGCACGACAACCCTTTCAGCTCCTGATGCGAAAATCATCAAGAGCATGATGCCCTACGCACGCTAAGGAGAATTTGATATGCGAGTTAAAGGTGGTACAGTCACACATCGTCGTCACAAGAAAGTTCTCGACGCTGCCAAAGGTTATTACGATCGCCGGTCCAAGACCTTCAAG
>CBFIAX010000012.1:0-105578 GCA_965660685.1 Yoonia sp.
TCCATAAGTAGGGAAGATTGGTTCGTTTCTATTTAGGTCTGCCCTGCTCAGATAATCAGCTAAGAGTCCGAGTAGTGGATCAACCAGTGGGATGATACGTTCTAATCGCTTCTTCCCCATTATCCTTTCTTTGTGATTCCGGAACCAGATATACGGTACTGCACCATTGGTCATAACGTCCTGCCTCTGCAGTCCACCTGCCTCGCCAGTGGGTGCGCCACAGTAGGCCATAATCAACCCGATGAGCTTTATCTCGTTGTTTGGCTCATCCAAGATACTCGTACAAAAGTGTTGAAACTCCTTTGGTGTAAATGATCTGCGGTTTGTTTCATGTAGCTGAATAAGGCCTTGGTTGTTCTGTATGACAGCCACGAATGGATCAAACTCAATCCTTTGCTTTTGGTTATTTCTACCCCAGCTACGCCAAACAGCACGAAGCGTTCTTAGATTGCGAACACGTGTAGAATAGTTGGGCCACGCAGTTTCTGCAAAGTCCTCAACTATCTGCGTCTCAACGTGTTTCATGGGTGTATTCATCCCTTTGGGGAAGGCTGTCGCCAGTTTCTCTGCTAAACGAACCGTAGCAGTCTCGTGCTTTTGTTTCTGTTCTGGGTTCCTGAGCTTAATCTTGAGATTCCGTTCTAGGTAATCGTCCAGCGCATTTTGCCATGTCGGGTCAGGCAACAGGTTTTCACCAAACATTGCTCTGTATTGGATAACTTCTGGGTCAGCTTCGTCCCACACGAGTTGCGGGGGTACGTAATCGTCTGTTTCTAGGATTGGGCCAAGCTTCTTAAGCTGTGAATGATCGGTGTATTTCTTGTGGAGGTGGTCCAGTAAGAATGCCCTTTGTTCCTGGAACGATACTAGTCGCCAAAGCTTCCCCCCGCTTATCGATCCAAGTAATGTCAGATATTCATCTTGATCTATCTCGCCCTTATTCCACCGCTCTTTGGTGATAGCGGCATTCAGAGCGTCCTTGGTCATAGCCAAGACATCAGATCGTGGGCTATGAACATTGATTTCTGGTTGATCTTCTGGGTGAAGACCCCGTTCAAGTAAGCCTGTTACAACAGAACGAACCTGCTCTCGTGGAAGTTGTCCTTTAGTCTTCTCAGTTCCGCCGTTGCTTGCTATTCGATGTTCGTACCAATCATTCATCTTGCGCAATTCAAGCTGAGCTATATCCAAGTTTTTGGTTTTAAATGATTTTATACATTCCGATCTATTCTCAAACAGGTGTCTAACCTTCTTTGGGATCCGCCTACGATACCCATACCAGCCTCCTTTGGCTGTCACAGTTAAGAAAGGTATGTTATGGTCTGACATATTGTGTATAATTTTTGCCTACGTTGTGTATCGTATTTCTAGGTCGCTGCTTTCCTTAAGGCAAGTATTTTGATTGACATGTATAACTATATATGCAGAAACAAAGACGTGGCTCAGTGGCTCAACTGGATAGAGCAGCCCCCTCCTAAGGGGCAGGTTGCAGGTTCGAATCCTGCCGGGGTCGCCATTTTTATTGTTTAATACCAATAACTGATAGTATTTTGCTTAGATCAGGCTCTCACCAAATAGCGAAATATATACAGCATCCATGCTGCCAACTGTAACCTCAAAATCAGAAATCTGGAGATTTATAGGGGTCTTATTGAGGTTGTAGGCAATGTATCCTCTCTTAAACTTTTTGACTCTCAAGCCCTTCAGAGGTTCAACAAACTGAGAAACTGGCTGACCGAGGTTCAGCCTGTATATATCATAATAAAAATGATCATGGTCTCCAAATTCAAAATCATCGTTGTTATCTCCATACAATATATAGCCAGTATCTGCAGATACTGCGGACATTGCGCTGAAAAGACGAGCAAGCTTCCTATTTTGGAGACTGTTTCGATCTGAATTAACTTGAGTCAAAATGTTTGGGTCACGAAGATTTGTAGGGATAGAGGCATTTGTTAAGCGCCATGCGTCAAGCGCTATAATTTTCGGGCTTTTGAGTTTTTGATTGTAAAAATCAATAATATCTTGGATCCTCAAAATATCACGTCTGGTGTAAGAATCTTTAGAATCCTTGTACAACTCAAGGAAAACGCCATTCAAGTCTTTGATAACGGGTTCGTTCATCTCGTAATTGACGTTGCCCATGATTAAAAATCCATCGCCCATTTCTTTGCGAATAGCAGATGCTATGTTAATCAAAGCGTCGTCTAACTCCCGACCTCTCCATTTTGTTGGGTGCCCGTTATGCCACCAATCAAGCATTACACCATGAAAACCGTTTTTAGTTTCATTTCGAACCTCGCTAGCAAAAGAATTTGGAAAATCTTTGTGGGCTATGTTCATTACCTTTGTAGCACCGTACTCATCCCCATGGTCCCAGTTTTGGTTAGTTACAAATCTCATTTGCTCTTCTCGATTAGACCAGTAGTTCCATTCCTTCCCTGGGTAAAAGTAGTTCCAATTAGGTGTTTTTAACTCCAACCGATTATTGACTCTAAATCTGTCACCATTGCCAGCAGACCAATGCATCCCATAATACTCAAAGTTATCGCCATATTTGGTTTTGCCAGTAGTTAAACCATATTTGTTATCCCATGCTAGGAACGGATTAATCGTTTTGCGTTGGTCTAGGATTCTTTGAATGCGTTTACTTTTAAAGATATTCTCAACTGGCGGAACAAACTGATTTTGCAAAACTACTGCATTAATTTTAGAGCTAGATATTTGATCTAAATCATCAGTGACTTTGCAGGCATTGACGAAAAGCAGAATAGCTATGAATAGAATGTTTCTCATAAGTTTTCCAGTGTACGATACGCTGTTGAATTATGGAAAATAAATATGCTGCACAGACATTATGCAGGCAAGATATTTCAAGAATGGAATGTCATCTGGAACGAAAAGTCAAGCATTTCAAAAGCACTTCTTTAAAATCCATGGTGTTATACATATTCATTATATATTCATAAACCTATATTGGTTATATCTAATTGTAATTAAACAATAAAATCTATGATCATTTTCCTCCTAAGGGGCAGGTTGCAGGTTCGAATCCTGCCGGGGTCACCACAATCGAACAATTGATTGGTGTCACGATCGCTGGATTGATAGATATAGCCAGTGTAGCAATTTCGAGTGTGATTGATGATTGGAAGTGTTCTTAACATAAAGCAGCTCGAGGCGTTGGTATGGGTTGCCGAGCTGGGCAGTTTTCGTAAAGCGGCGCACCATCTTAGCACGACGCAGCCGAATATCTCCACGCGGATTGCTGGGTTAGAGCGTACGCTTGGTGTTGTGCTCATGCTTCGCGATGCGGGGTCCATCAGCTTGACACCTAAAGGGCAAGAAATACTGGTTGCCGCGCGCAAGGTTCTGTCTGAGGCAGAGCACATCATCGACATCGCGGGGCGGCCGGATTTGGTGAATGACCGCTTGCGTCTTGGCGTTACCGAATTGGTGGCCTGCACTTGGCTTCATGCCTATCTGCGCAAGATTAAGGCCGCGTTTCCCGTGCTTAATGTCGAACTAACCGTGGACCTGTCCACCAATCTGGATAAGGCCGTGATGGCCAATCAACTTGATATCGCAATTCAAAGCGCCCCTTTCGCAAGTCTGGCAAGCGGTGAGGTCGGGCTTGGCGCGTTTCCATATATCTGGGTTGCGAATGCGGCGATTGCAGCTGAATTGCAGGGGCCTCAATCTGTCGCCGATCTATTGCCTCATGCGGTGCTGACCCATGCGCGCCACACCCAAGCCTACGGTGAATTGACCGATCATATGAAGAAGCGCAACTTGCCGAGTGCGCGAGTGGTCTCGTCAAGTAGCCTAGCGTCATGTGTTCAAATGGCGGCCGATGGCATGGGGGTTTCACTCTTGCCCAAGGCCTTGGTCGATGCTGCAATCGCAGATCGAGCGCTGTCGGTCGTCGATGTGGATTGGACCGCCTCGCCATTACAGTTCGCGGCGCGGTATGCGGCGGATACATCTGCGAACCATGTCGCAGTTGTTGCAAATATGGCGGCAGAGGTGGTGTCCGAGATTTTCGATGGATAGCAAAAATCTATCAAGTGCATCTATATAAATAATTTGTATTGATCTTGTGGATCGGTGAAAATCGCCACAACTCATGCAAGGTTTTTACATATGGTTACGCAATCTGTGCGGCTCGGCGTCGATATTGGTGGGACGTTCACGGACGTTGTTTTGGAAATTGGTGATCAAAGCCATTCGATCAAGGTTCTCACGACCTATGTTGCCCCTGAAAATGCGATTATTGATGGTATGCACCAGGTCTGTGCCAAGGCGGGGGTCGCCCCATCTGAGATTGGTCAGATCATTCACGGCACAACGCTTGCGACGAATGCGTTGATCGAACGGCGCGGGGCCAAAACAGCGCTGATCACCACCGAAGGGTTCCGTGATGTCATTGAGATGCGCACCGAATCGCGGTTCGAGCAATACGACCTAAACTTGACCTTGCCAGAGCCGCTGCTGCCGCGCCAAATGCGCTACACAGTGCCGGGGCGGATGGATGCCAGCGGCAACGAACTGCTCCCCCTGACCCGTGCCGACATCGAGCCTGTTGTCGCCGAAATCGTGGCGGCTGGTTATGAAAGCATCGCGGTTGGTCTGATCCATTCCTATCTGAACGACGCGCATGAACGTCTGGTGGCCGATGTTTTAGCCGACATGATGCCAGACGCCATGGTGTCGTTGTCGTCCGAAGTATCCCCGCAGATGCGCGAATATGAACGGTTCAACACCGTTGTTGCGAACGCCTATATCAAACCGTTGATGAAGTCTTATTTGGGTCGCCTAGAGGGGCGTTTGCGTGACGAAGGCGTCGGCTGCAACATTTTCCTTATGCACTCTGGTGGCGGGATTATTTCCATCGAAAACGCGGCGGAGTTTCCGGTGCGCCTTGTCGAATCCGGCCCAGCTGGCGGCGCTGTATTCGCGGCCAATATCGCGGCGCGTTATGGGTTGGATAAGGTGCTTTCGTTTGACATGGGCGGCACGACGGCCAAGATTTGCTTGATCAAAAACCAAACGCCGAAGACGTCCCGCGTTTTCGAGGTTGCCCGCACCTACCGGTTCAAAAAGGGCTCTGGCATGCCAATCTCTATTCCTGTGATTGATATGGTTGAAATCGGTGCGGGTGGCGGGTCACTCGCTCATGTGGATGCGATGCGCCAGATCCGTGTGGGGCCTGAAAGCGCTGGTTCTGAACCGGGGCCCGCCTGTTACGGCCGCGGCGGCGACAAGCCTGCTGTGACCGACGCAGATTTGGTTCTGGGTAAGCTTGACCCTGCCAATTTCGCAGGCGGTTCGATGACCTTGGACACCGCATCATCGGCCAAGGCCCTTAGGGATGTTTTGGGCGATACGCTCGACATGGATGCGGTCACCTCTGCCTTTGGGTTAGCCGAGGTTGTCGATGAAAACATGGCCAACGCCGCCCGCGTCCATGCTGTCGAAAATGGCGAGGACTTGTCCGAATATACGATGATCGCATTTGGTGGCGCGGCCCCGTTGCACGCTGGGCGTTTGTGCGAAAAGCTGGGCGTTGACCGCTTGCTTGTGCCTCATGGGGCGGGCGTTGGCTCTGCCATCGGGTTCTTGCGCGCGCCGTTTTCGTTCGAGGCGAACCGTTCGGTCTATATGACGCTCGCCAATTTCGATGCGGATAGAATCAAGTCCTTGCTGACAGATTTGCAATCCGAAGCCACGGGTTTCGTGCGCAATTGCGATGCCGAAAGCCTGATCCTTTCAGAATTTAAAGTTTACATGCGCTATTCCGGCCAAGGCTGGGAAATTCCGATCACCTTGACCGAAAGCCAAGCGATGAACCCAAATGTCGCCACGTTTGAGGCGCGATTTATTGAGGATTACGTGAAGCTGTTCGGCCGCGCGGTTGAGGGGATGGATATCGAAATAACGGTTTGGTCTGTCAACGCCACCACACCGCCCGTTGCCACAGAAAGGGTTGCCGAAAGCGCTGGCATAGACGCTGCAGTGCCGGTGGGTCGCCGCCCCTTGTTTGATCCGGCGCTGGCCGATTTCACCGATGCCGAAATTGTCTCGCGTGACGACATGTTTACGGGGTCTACGGCCGTTGGGCCTGCGATAATAACAGAGGACGAAACGACAATCATCATTCCATCCAGCCGCACTGCCACCCGCCAGCCCGATGGTTGTATCGATGTGAGGACAAAATCATGACCCATTCAAATGTCGCTTATCAGGTCATGTGGAATCGTCTGATTTCCGTGGTCGAAGAACAGGCTCAAGCCCTTGTCCGCACAGCGTTTTCCACATCGGTGCGGGAAGCAGGCGATCTGTCCGCAGGGGTTTACGACCTTTGGGGTCAGATGCTGGCCCAAGCCGTCACCGGCACGCCCGGTCACGTCAATGCCATGGCCGATGCCGTCGCCCATTTCATTCGGCGTATAGGGCGCGAGAACATCCATGAAGGTGACGTCTATATCACCAACGATCCGTGGGAAGGCACGGGCCACCTGCACGACATTACCATGGTCACCCCGTCATTTCACAATGGTCAGCATGTCGGATTTTTCGCCTGCACCGCCCATATCGTTGATATCGGTGGGCGTGGCTTTGGTGCCGATGCGGCGAGCGTGTATGAAGAGGGATTGTATATCCCCATCATGAAATTCGCGGATGGCGGTACGGTCGATCAAACGCTTGTGCGCATCGTGCGCGGCAATGTGCGCGAACCCGATCAGTTGATCGGTGACATCTACGCGTTGGCAACTTGCAACGAAATCGGTCACCGCCGTTTGATTGAGATGATGGAAGAGTTTCACCTTAGCGATTTGGACGGTATCGCGACGTTCATCCTCGAAAACTCCCGCCGTGCAACGATTGAACGTATCGCAGCATTGCCGCAAACCTCTGCTGATGGCGAAATTACCATGGACGGGTTCGCGACGCCGATCACGTTAAAGGTCAATGTATCGGTGAAGGGCGACCGCATTGTTTCCGATTTCACAGGCTCGTCTGGCTTGGATAAAAAGGGCATCAATTGCCCGCTTGTTTATGCTAAGGCCTATGCGTGTTATGCGCTCAAGGTCGCAATCGCGCCGGAAATTCCCAACAATGCAGCATCCCTTGCACCGTTTGAAATCGAAGCGCCTGTCGATACGATCGTTAACGCCGTGCATCCCGCACCCGTGGCTTTGCGCCATATCGTCGGCCACTTTGTCCCCGACGCGGTGTTCAACGCATTCGACAAAATCGTGCCCGGATTGGTGCCTGCAGAAGGGGCGGCTTGCCTGTGTAATTTCCAAGTCTCCATGCGCCCGCGAACTGACGCCCCAGCCCCCGCGGATGCGCGGCGGTCAGAGGTGTTGACGTTCAATTCTGGCGGATCCGGCGCGCGGCCTGCACATGACGGGCTAAACGCGACGGCGTTTCCATCTGGTGTGATGACGATGCCAGTCGAGGCCACGGAACACGCCGGCCCCGTGATTATCTGGCGCAAAGAATTGCGCCCTGATTCCGGTGGGGCAGGTGCACAGCGCGGCGGGCTGGGCCAGTTCATGGAAGTCGGCGCGCGTGAAGGTCATGAGTTCGATATTCAGGCGATGTTCGACCGCGTGGACCATCCTGCACTGGGCCGTCGTGGCGGCGGGGCAGGTGCGCCCACAACAATCGCCCAAGATAACGGTACCCCGATGAACGGCAAAGGCAAACAATTCGTGCCCCACGGGCGCAAGGTGATGATGGCTTTTCCTGGTGGTGCTGGCTACGGCGACCCTGCGGACCGGTCTGTTGACGAGGTCAAACGCGACCTGTTGCGCGGCTATATATCGGCTGAAACTGCTGCCAAGGATTACGGCCTTGGTGCCGATGACATTGCCGCCGTGCAAGCGGTGATCGCAAAGGGAGAAGACCTATGACCCAAGCTCCAAGCAAAAACAGCTATGATGTGATCATCGTCGGCGGTGCCATTATGGGATCGTCTGCGGCTTGGTTTTTGTCGGATGACAAGGATTTCAACGGCTCTGTTCTGGTCGTGGAAAAGGACCCGACGTATGAATTCTCGTCGACGATGCACACCAATTCCTGCATGCGGCAGCAATTCTCGGCAGAGTTAAACGTGCGTATTTCCCAATTCGCGGCGGATTTCGTGAAAAACCTACCGCGCTATATGGGTAACGATGATCGTGTGCCGCACCTCGATATCCGCAGCTTCGGCTACATGTATCTGGCCGACAACGAGGATTTTGCGAGCGTTTTACGCGAGAACCAAAAGACGCAGATCAACGCAGGTGCGGCCACACAGCTGATGACGCCCGAACAGATCAAGGCGGCCTATCCATTCTATAATGTCGACGACATTGTGCTTGGGTCCATCAATCTGGTCGACGAAGGGTTGTGGGATGCGACCGCCGTGTTTGATTGGTGGCGCAAATCGGCGCGGGAACGCGGCGTGGAATATGTGCGCAACGAAGTCGTCGGCATGACAAAGAACGCCGCCGGTACGAAGGTTGAATCCGTGACGTTGAAGTCCGGCGAAGTCATCGCTTGTGGCCAAGTGTTAAACGCGTCAGGTCCGCGCGCTGTTGAAACCGCAAAGATGGCGGGTCTGAGCATTCCTGTAGAGCCGCGCAAGCGTTATTCTTGGATCTTTTCTGCGGCAGAGCCATTGGACCGCGATTTGCCACTGACCATCGACCCATCGGGCGTGCATGTGCGTGAGAATGGTGGTGGGACCTATCAATGTGGGGCGCATTCCGACATTGATCCAGCGGTTGCATATGATGATTTCGCGATGGACCAAAGCATTTGGGAAAATCACGTCTGGCCGATCTTGGCGACGCGCATTCCACAGTTTGAGGCGATTAAAGTCACCCATGAATGGGGCGGGCACTATGCTTATAACACCTTTGATCACAACGCGATCATGGGGCCGCATACGACGGTAGAAAATTTCTTCTTTCTCAATGGATTCTCTGGCCATGGTTTGCAACAATCCCCTGCGATGGGGCGCGGTACGGCGGAATTATTGGTGCATGGTGCGTATAAAACGCTTGATATGTCGCCGTTTAACTTTGATCGTATTGGTCTAAATAAACCGATCATCGAAAAGGCTATTATCTGATGAAACTTGCGCGCAATCCATTCACCCACGCAATCGCTGCTGGTGACAAACAGGTTGGTTTATGGATTTCACTGTCCAGCCCCTACGTCGCAGAGGTCACGGCACCTGCGGGATACGATTGGGCGCTGATCGATATGGAACATTCGCCAAACGATTACTTTAGCGTGCTGGGCCAATTACAGGCCTTTGCCGTGTCCAATACCACGGCCATCGTGCGGCCCGAATGGAACGATGCGGTGATCGTCAAGCGTTTGTTGGACCTTGGTGTGCCCGGCCTGTTATTCCCGATGATCCAAACCGTGGAAGAAGCGCAAAAGGCCGTGGCCGCAACCCGCTATCCACCGCTGGGTGTACGCGGAGTGTCAGGGTCGTCGCGCGCGACGAAATTCGGGCGGGTGACAGATTATGTGGCCAGCATCGAAGATGAGACCACCGTTATTTTGCAATTGGAAACCGCCGCCGCTGTTGGTCGCGCGGTCGAGATTGGCACGGTAGATGGCGTATCTGGTATCTTCTTTGGCCCTGCCGATATTGCCGCCGACATGGGGCTTGTGGGGCAGCCAATGCATCCGGACGTTTGGGCACTCATCAAACCTGCCGCACAGGCGTTGATCGCCAAGGGCGTGCCAGTTGGGACGCTTGTCATGGACACCAGCTTTGCCGCCGAACTGCTGAACGAAGGGTTCACATTTGTGGCTTGCGCGACAGACAGCGGGCTGTTGGCAAAAGCATCTGATGCGGCTTTGGCAGCTGTGAAAAACGAGCTGAACTAGACTGGCTGGAACGGCAGTTGATCGTCGATATCGCGGGTGACTTCGGCCATCAGCTTATCGGCGTCAAATGTAATGGGGCGCGTTGCGGTGGTTTTGACGCTTGCGCTGCGCAACTCCATCATCTGACGTTTGCGCGAAACGCTGAGACCAGAAAACCCCGGGGCCGTGATGACGTTTTGGGTAACCATGCGATCAAATAACCCTTGGGCCACCTCTGGGCGGACACCCAAAGCGCTGGTGATTTGGTTGACGGAACAGGCGTTATTCATTTGCGCGTAATAGCAGGCCCACGTGTATTGAATGGATGAATGTGCGGCGGCGGCAGGTGCAGCTGCGGCTGGCATTGCGGGCAGAGCAGGGGCGAACCCTGCGGCTGTCAAACCTTGCAAAAATCGGCGGCGGTTAAGCTCTGGCATGGGCGATTGGCCTCCTAAACCATCCGGATCACATCCTTATCGATAGCTAACATATAACCCTTGCGGGCGATGTTTTTAACCAGCAATTCGCTAACCATTTGATTTCCAAGGGTATCTCTTAGTCTTTTGATGCGTGTGGCACCCGCAGCCTCGTCACAATCTGCCGAACTGCGGCCCGAAATCACGCCTTCGATTTCGGCGCCAGACAAGACTTCATCGTCCATGCGGGCCTCTGCCAAGACGGACAGTGTTTCAATCGCAGCTTCGGTTAGTTTGAATTCAAAATTGTTCAGATAGACTGATTTTTGATCGCGGCTGATCAGCAAGGAATTGACCTCTATCCCCTTACGTTCAATCTGGCCCATGCGGCGGTTCAGCGCGATCAGCATCACAAGAAACGCGATAGCGGCGACAAGCAAGGCTGTGGAAAACACCAACAATACGAAGATCACGAAGCGGTAGGATGACAGCGTGTCGGAAAACGCCGTGCCAGACCCCGCCAGAATTTCCAGCAGCTTGATTTCGGTATTGCCTGTCAGCGTGTCATTTTCAACGAACAACTGTTCGACCCGCGCGTTAAATGCATTCGCATCTGGCAAGTTGATGAAAAGCAAAATTGCGGTGATCGCCAGAATAAGGACAATCGCGGCTATGCCCGCGATAACAATCTTATTGCCAATCTCGCGCGCTTCAGTAGCGGAGGAAGTAGTCACCTGCGCTTTCCTTTCGTTGTTCGAGGCCCGTGTCGTCAAAGACATCAAGCACATTGAGCAATTGCCAATCGTCAGCCGCGAGTTTTTCGGTCAACTCGGATGTGGCCGTGTCCACATCGCAGTCTGCGTCAACCATAGCCACACCGTAATGCAGGCGCAGGGGATCGTCGCGCTTGGCTTTGTAATCGGCATAGCATTCGGCCTGCGCGGCAGTGGCGCAAAAGCAAAGAACAAGAAAAGAGATTATTAGATGTTTCATAGTCTCTGACTACCTGTTCCACGCGTTGTTATTCAATATCGCCCGATGTTACCCGCACTGCCATCACATAACCATCCCCCGTTATTGAGAGACATTCCCCCCTGCGGCCATCCTGATCCCATCACTTCACATGGAAAGGAACGACCACATGTTTAAGACAGTTATTGCAGGGGCAACCGCACTTTCTTTGACGTTAAGCACGCCAGCATCCGCAACGGGTTTTACTGACGACCAAGTCGGCAGCTTCTTTATCGGTCTGTTGGGGACAGCGGCCATTTTGCACCTGATCGAAAACAGTGGCGGCGCAGATAAGTCCAAAGTAGAGGCGATACGTACCCAGCCAAAGCCGACTGCCCCAACGGTGCGTGCACTCACGCATCCGCGCCATGACCAAGGTGTGCGTCCGCGTCATGACCCACGTGTAACAGAACGTTTGCGCAAGACCTTGCCTGCGCGGTGTTTGAAAACGATCGAAACACGAAGTGGAGAGATACGCCTATTCACCCGCAAATGTATTCAGCGTCACTATGACTTTCGCATCGACTTTCCGCAGCACTGCGAACGGTCAATCCGGACACGCGATGGGCGTCGTAACGGCTGGGGTGCGCGCTGTATGCGTCAGGCTGGTTACCGCGTTGAACGCCATCGGTAAACGGATCGGCATTCCTGATCCCCTTTAGGGGTGCTGTAACTTTGGGGCGCAGGCTGGACATGACCTGCGCCTCTTTTTGGCTTGAACATAGGCCAAGGCAGTGGTCACTGGGAGCATGACAAAAACAACACCAGATTTTTCGTTCGAGATGGCCGCAATGGCACGGGGGTATTCAGCAATCGCTGGCGTGGATGAGGTCGGGCGCGGCTCGCTTGCTGGCCCAGTTGTTGCCGCCGCTGTGGTGCTCGACCCTGACAATATTCCAGACGGGTTGAATGATAGCAAAAAGCTATCGGCCAAACGGCGGGACACATTGTTCGACACGATCATGGCCTGCGCCGATGTTTGCATTGCCGAAGCGACCGTCGCAGAGATCGATGAACACAACATCCTACGTGCGTCTCATATCGCAATGGTGCGTGCTGTCGCGGGGTTGTCTGCGCGCGCCGATTATATCCTGATCGATGGAAATATGGTGCCGCGTGGATTGGACACCCCAAACGAAACAATTGTGAAAGGGGACAGTCGTTCACTGTCTATCGCGGCGGCCTCAATTGCGGCCAAAGTGTGGCGCGACCGTCTAATGGTGGATTTGGCGCAACAGCATCCGGGCTATGGATGGGATACAAACGCCGGATACCCTGCACCTGTGCACAAAAAAGCACTGCTAAAAATTGGGGTAACCCCACACCATAGACGTTCGTTTAAACCGGTCCACAACATCTTGTATCAAGATAAAAAACTAAGTGATTGATTTAAATTACTTTTTGACAGCGCGCTGCCCCTGGCTCACAATGGGGACAACCAAAGAGCGGACTAACCGCCAAGGGGCAGAGGCAGTATTATGACGATCAAAACCAAGGGGCCAATTGCGGCCACCGAGGCGGAATCCCTTCCGCTTAATTCAATTCTTAACGGCGATTGCATCAAGATTATGAACAGCCTTCCGGCTGGTTCTGTAGATCTGATTTTCGCTGATCCGCCGTATAACTTGCAGCTAAAAGGTGACCTACACCGTCCCGACAATTCCAAAGTGGATGCGGTTGATGACGCATGGGACCAGTTCGACAGCTTTGCGATCTACGACAAATTCACACGTGATTGGCTGGCCGCTGCCCGCCGTCTGTTAAAACCAAATGGCGCGATTTGGGTTATCGGTTCCTATCATAACGTGTTCCGCATGGGTGCTGAGTTGCAGAACCAAGGGTTCTGGATTCTCAATGACGTCGTTTGGCGGAAATCCAACCCGATGCCGAATTTCCGTGGCAAGCGTTTGACCAACGCCCACGAGACCCTGATCTGGGCCGGCAAGTCTGAGGCGAGTAAATACACGTTTAACTACGAGGCGCTGAAGGCCCTGAACGAAGGCGTGCAGATGCGATCCGACTGGGTGCTGCCGATTTGTACCGGTCACGAGCGTTTGAAAAACGAAGAGGGTGAAAAAGCGCATCCAACGCAAAAGCCACAGTCGCTATTGCACCGCGTTTTGGTCGCCACCACCAATCCAGGTGATGTTGTGCTTGATCCATTCTTTGGCACTGGTACCACAGGTGCCGTCGCAAAAATGCTTGGCCGGGATTACATCGGGATCGAGCGTGAAGCATCTTACCGTAAGGTGGCTGAAAAGCGCATCAAGAACACCCGTAAATTCGACAAAGAGGCCTTGCAAGTTACGCAGTCGAAACGGGCAGAGCCACGCGTTGCCTTTGGCGTTTTGGTCGAACGCGGCATGCTGCGTCCGGGCGAAGAGCTGTGGTCGCTGAACGGGCGTCACAAGGCCAAGGTCCGGGCTGATGGCACGTTGATCGGAGATGACATCAAAGGGTCAATCCACCAAGTAGGCGCCCATCTGGAAGGCGCGCCAAGCTGCAATGGCTGGACCTATTGGCAGTTTAAGCGTGACGGCCAAAAAGTGCCGATTGATCTGCTGCGTCAGCAGATCCGGTCTGAAATGGCTGCGCACTAAACATCTGAAAGTTTTACGAATACCGCCGGTGCATGCGACCAGCCTTTCAACAAATGGAAGGCGGCGCAGCACTAACTTCAACCTCGCCCTCGTGGCGAGGTTTTTTTCGTTAGAACGTTAAGACGGTTGCGGGTTGGTGCCGGCGTTATAATCCGTCCAGTCCGTAATTTCCGGATAATACATGTCCCGCCATTTGCGCACCCGCGGGTTCATCGCGCGACGCCAAAGTGTTGGGGATAACGCCAGCAGCGTCATAACCGGATAGCCATAGGGCAACTGCGGCGCGTCGGTTGTTCCATAAGTTTGGAGTACTGGAAAACGCCGGTCGGGTTTGTAATGGTGGTCAGAATGGCGCTGCAAATTGATCAACAACCAATTCGACGCCCGATGCGCAGAATTCCATGAATGGCGCGGCATAACATGTTCGTATTTCCCGCCCCCCAGATGTTTGCGGGTCAGCCCATAATGCTCAAGATAATTCACAAGTTCGAGTTGGAAAACCGCAGAGGTGGCTTGAACTGTGAACAAGAAAAGCCCCCAGACGTCGCCAATCAGTAACGCAAGCAACAGGCAGGTCGCTTGCATCAACCAATAGCGCCAGAATGGGTTGGATGGGTCATGCCAAGGCAGCTTTTTACGGGCCAGCATCGCCTTTTCCGCATTGAACGCAGAAACATAGCATTCGACCAGAACGCGGGGCAGGAACTTCCAAAACCCTTCGCCATATCGTGCCGTGACTGGATCGCGCGGCGTGCCGACATAGCGGTGATGCACCAACAGATGTTCGGAACGGAAATGAGAGTAAAGCACCATTGCGAGTAGCGCGTCGCCCATTTGACGTTCAATTTTCGGTTTTTGGTGCATCAATTCATGGCTGTAATTGATCCCGATGGTGCCCGAAATTACGCCGACGCCGATGAACAGGAAATATTGTTCCCAGCCACCTAGATGGTCGGCGCGTGTGACGTAATAGAGCAGCCCGAAGATTGTTAGGAATTGTAGCGGTGCCCAAACCATGGTGATCAACCGATACCAATACAACTGATCGTCGGGGGTTTCGGTGTCTTCGTTGACCTCGTTCAAGCCTGCGAACAGGTCCACGATGGAAAACAAATACCACGTGCTGATCGGCAATAGCAGAACCATCCAGCTGCCATACCACGCGCTGAACCCGGCCATGGGGATCAACAAGAGCGACAGCCAGAATGGCAGCGCTGATGTAAGTTTCGCGATCTTCGGTGTGGGAATCGATGTCATTGCATGCACCTATCTATAATACCGATATGTTAGGCCCCGCCGTGCAGAACCTCAATCGTGGCGTCGCGTCGCGGCGATTTGGGCGTAAACCTTCCGCATTGCCGTGGGCAGCGCGCTGGGGTCAAAGTCGGCGTCTGCCACAAAATGCCCGCGCGTCGGCGTCGTATCCGTGACAGCGGTCATAATCGTCAATTCTAGATGAAAATGTGTAAACGTATGTTTTGCAATCGTATTTAGCGTCTGCCAGTCGGCATCGACAGGCGGTTCGGGCATCGGCGCGTCGGACCATTCGGTCGTCGGAAACCCGAGCATTCCGCCAAGCAAGCCGCTTTCCGGTCGTGTTTCAAGGAGCCACGCCCCATTCGTCTGCCGCACGACATAGGCTGTTCCGATACGCGTCGGTGTCTTCTTTTTCGGTGTTTTCTTTGGCAAGTCGGCAGCAGTGCCCGCCTTCAACGCGGCACATGCCCCCTGTAACGGACAAATCCCACAGGCTGGATTGCGCGGCGTGCAAATTGTCGCCCCCAAATCCATCACCGCTTGGGCATAATCGCCCGCGCGTTTTTGCGGCGTATGCTTGGCGGCCAAGGCAGTCAGCGCGGGTTTTGACGCAGGCAGTGGATCATGCACATTGTGCAACCGCGCCATCACACGTTCCACATTGCCGTCGACAACGACAGAGGGTTGATCAAACGCAATCGCGGATACGGCGGCAGCGGTATAGGGGCCGATGCCCGGCAGTTTGAGGAGGGCATCGTTGGTCGTTGGAAACGCCCCGCCATGTTCTGCCACGACTGCCCGCGCGCATTTCAGCAGGTTCCGCGCCCGCGCATAATACCCCAGTCCGGCCCATGCAGCCATAACATCGGCATCATCCGCCGCCGCCAAATCCGCAACCGTGGGCCAGATAGACGTGAATTTGTCATGGTAAGCCCGCACCGCCGCCACTGTGGTTTGTTGCAACATCACCTCTGACAACCAAACCGCATAAGGATCAGGCATAACGCCCGCCTTGCGGTCCGCAGGGGGCACGCGCCACGGCATTGTGCGCGCATGCACGTCATACCATTCCAACAATTCCACGGCGGTATCGGTCAATGTTTCTTCATCCTGTTGCGCGGTTTCTCTGGTATGGCCGCATGAATGCATTAAGTTAGTGTTTAGATATGAAACAGCCACGTCACACCAGCACAACCCGCGGTTTTTCCCGTGCCGCGTCCCTTATGCAGACCAAAATCCGGTCTGCGTCAGAGGCGCGTGGATTTGCCGTGACCCGTTTGCTGACTCATTGGTCCGAAATCGTGGGCGAGGCGACCGCCGCCATCGCGACTCCTGTCAATGTGTCCTATGGCAAGGGCGGGATGGGTGCGTGCCTGACGCTTTTGACCACCGGTGCCCAAGCGCCCATGTTGGAAATGCAAAAGGAACAGATCCGCGAAAAGGTGAATGCGTGTTATGGATACCGCGCCATTGCCCGCGTGCGGATCACCCAAACCGCACCTACAGGATTCCATGACGGTCGCGCGGCATTCACCCCTGCGCCGGTGCAGAAAAAACAACCCGATGCGCAAGTCACCGCCGAAGCGGCCGACTTGTCCAAATCAATTCAAAGTGATGACCTTCGCGCCGCTCTTGCAGCATTGGGCGCGAACGTCTTATCCAAACGTAAATAGATAGATAAGGAAAACGCTATGCTTCGTAGAAATCTGATCGCTGGTGGTGTTGCTGCCGCTGGGCTTGGTGGGTGGGCGCTGACACGTCCGTCGACGAATTTGCCTGCTGACCCGTTGATGGCTGCAAGCGCGCAAACTGTGGACACATCTGACATGCCAGCGATCAAGGACATGGTGCTTGGTAACCCTGATGCGCCGGTCGAGGTCATTGAATACGCATCATTCACCTGCCCGCACTGCGCATCGTTCCACGCGAACGTTTATCCGCAGTTGAAGGCCGACTATATCGACACTGGCAAAATCCGGTTCGTCTATCGCGAGGTTTATTTCGACCGCTTCGGTTTGTGGGCATCTATGATTGCACGTTGTGGCGGTGAGATGCGTTTCTTTGGTATCACCGATTTGATCTATGAAAAGCAGCGTGAATGGACAGCGAGCGGCGATCCTGCGACAATCGTAGAAGAGCTGCGCAAGCTGGCGAAAACCGCGGGCCTGACTGACGACATGCTGGATGAATGCATGAACGATGCTGAAAATGCGCAGAATCTTGTGGGCTGGTATCAAGCCAATGCGGAACGCGATAATGTGCGGTCCACACCGACGTTCCGCATCGGCGGCATGGCTTATTCGAACATGAATTACGACGACTTCAAGAATATCATCGACGAAGAACTCGCAGGCTAATGAAGCCGCTTTCGGGTCTGAAAGTCATCGAATTGGCACGGATTTTGGCTGGCCCTTGGGCTGGCCAAACACTGTCTGACATGGGCGCGGAAGTCATTAAGGTCGAGGCCCCAACAGGCGACGACACCCGCACATGGGGTCCGCCCTTTGTGGAGCATAAGGGCGAAACATCCGCCGCCTATTTCCACAGCTGTAACCGTGGCAAACGATCCGTCATCATCGATTTCCGCACAACGGAAGGTCAGGCGCAACTGCGCAAGCTGATTGCCGATGCCGACATTCTGATCGAGAATTTCAAGGTTGGGGGGCTCGCGAAATATGGTCTCGATTTCGACAGCCTGCACGCGTTGAACCCACGCCTGATCTACTGCTCGATCACCGGCTTTGGCCAGACTGGTCCTTATGCCCATCGGGCTGGTTACGACTATATCCTACAGGGCATGTCCGGCCTTATGTCCGTCACTGGTGATCCATCTGGGCAACCACAAAAGGTGGGCGTCGCGGTCACCGATATTTTCTCTGGTCTTTATGCGAGCACCGCGATTCTGGCCGCGGTGAACCAACGGCACATGACGGGCAAAGGCCAGCACATCGACATCGCATTGTTTGACGTGGCCACCGCTGTGATGGCGAACCAAGGGATGAATTACCTGTCAACTGGCACCGCGCCTGCGCAGCTTGGGAACACTCACCCGAACATCGTGCCCTATGCCGTATTTGATTGTAGCGACGGCCACATCATCATCGCATCGGGTAATGACGGGCAGTTTGAAAAGCTCTGCGGCTTGTTGGAAATTGCCCCCGATCCGGCCTATGCAACTAACGCGGATCGATTGGAAAATCGCAAAGCTTTGACCGCGCTCATTACGTCGAAAACAATCACATGGACGAAGCTTGATCTGCTCGCCGCGTGCGAGGGCGCAGGGGTTCCCGCAGGCCCGATCAACAACTTGGCAGAGGTGTTCGCCGACCCGCAAATCATGGCGCGCGGCATGCAGGTCGATTTGGATGGCGTGCCATCTGTGCGCCTGCCAGTGCTGTTTTCAGATGCGGATATTAGCCCCTCAGACCCGTCCCCAAGCTTGGGTCAGAATCAGGACATTCTGGATTAACACCCTATCTTTTTCAGTGCGTTATGCAAAATGCGTTCGTCTGAGAATTGCAAGCGCACAGGAAAGGTCAGGACTTTGCTGCGAAATGCGGCGGGCAGGCGCACGGCGTCCTTTTCGGTGGTGACCATCTGGGCGCGGCGCAGCTTCGCCTCTGCCTCTAACCGAACCATCAATGCGGTCGTGAGCGGCTGGTGATCTGACAAACCTTCTGCATGGATCAGCTTTACACCGGCGGCTTTGAGGCTGGTGAAAAACTTGTCTGGATTGCCAATACCAGCAAAGGCCAGCACGGGCATATCGGTCCATGTCATGCCGGTTCGCAAAGGTTCTAATCTGCCACGCAGCGTGGGCAGATCAAAAGACAGATCGCTGTCCCCAATGCAAACCACAAGATCAGCGCGAGCGAGGCCGGCGTCGACAGGTTCGCGCAATGGCCCCGCCGGAATGACCCGCCCGTTGCCAAAGCCGCGCGTACCATCCACAACCACAATTGACAGGTCATAGGCGACGGCTGGGTTCTGAAAACCATCGTCGAGGATGATCACATCGGCGCCTGCGTCAACGGCGGCCTTAACCCCAGCTGCACGGTCGTTGGCGACCCACGTTGGGGCGAAGGCGGCGAGTAAAAGCGGTTCGTCCCCGGTTTCGCTGGCGTCATGTTGCGTCTCGAGAACTCTTACAGGTCCGGTGAGTGATCCGCCGTAGCCACGGCTGACGAAATGCGGGTTCGCGCCACCGCTGATCAGGGCCTGCGAAATCGCGATGGCCGTGGGCGTTTTACCAGTGCCACCGACGTTGATGTTGCCAACGCAAATGACAGGTACGGGTGCGCGATAGGGCGTGCCATTGGCCAAGCGACGTGCAGTGGCACGGGCATAAACCCACCCAAGTGGCGCCAACAGCCGCGCCAATAGCCCTACAGGTTGATGCCAAAAAACAGGAGCGCGCATCAATGGTCCGCCTGATCAAGATAGCTGTAAATCACATTGACAAGATCACTTGTCGCATCGGCCCCGCGTGATGTAACGTCCCACGCAGCATGGGCTTGGGTCGCGGCCAAATCGGTGGACAATAGGCTTTCAACCGCGCGCCCCAGCCCGTCGATGGTCGAGACTTGTTTGATCGCACCTGCCACGGCTAATCGGGTGAAATGAGACGTATGACTTTTGATTTGTGGGCCTGACAATACGGCCGATCCCAGAAGGGCAGGGGTGAATGGATCGATGATGTTTCCGTCGCTAATGCTGCCGCCCAGATAGGTGATCGATGACAGTCTGCACCACAACCCAAGACCATCATCCGTTGCGGCCAGATAAACTTGCGTGGCGTCCTTGGCCTGTTCGTTGCGGTGGCGACAGGCAATGCTCAGACCGTCTTGGCGCAAGGCGTCTGCAATTTCATCTGCATCCGTTTTATCGCGGGTTGTGATGATCAAAAGCGTGCGGTGTGCTCGGCGTGCGGCTTGCCGATAGGCGGCGATAATTGCCGGAACCTCTGCCAATGGGAGGTCTGCGGCCAGCCAAAGTGGACGTGTATTAAAGTGACTGGCAAGGGTGGAGCGGATGTCGTCGTCATACTGTGGAGGATCGACAGCATCCTCTAGTAGTCCAACAGCGCGGGTTTGTGCCGGGTTTGCGCCGGCCTTGATGAACTGGCTCGTGGCCGCATCATCGATCGTCAAAATGTCCCGACAGATTTGCAAACAAAACCTTGTCGCGCCGATGATCCGACGCCCTGTGGTTTGGGCCAACGTCGTTGTATTAGCGAGCGCCACGACACAGGCCGAACCGCGCCGCGCCATTTCATAGCACACAGCAGGATCAAGCGGTGCACCAAGCCAAAGCACCAATTGCGGGTTCCAATGGTCCAGAAAGGCACGGGCCGCATTTCGTGTATTTGGGGTCACTTCGGTGCCAGACCCGTCGGGCAAGGTCGCGACAATCGTGATGTCTTCGCCATCATCCGACAGCCGCCGTACCAACGTTTCAACTGTGCCAAGATCGTCCGGTTTGGCGCAGACCGCCCAAATGACAGCGCCTTCCGGACGAGGTGGTGTATCATCCGACACCAATCCACGTTCTTTGGGTCGCGTGACGGCGAGATAAGCGGCAATAAGTGCACGGCGGGCCATGATGGCGAGGGCTTAGCTGCCCAGTTCTTCGGTCGGGGAAGCCGCTGTTTGCTCGTCGCGTAGGCGGTGAATATGCGCGATGAAATAGCGCATATGGGCGTTATCAACAGTGCGCTGCGCGGCATCTTTCCATGCGTTATAGGCGCTGTCATAATCCGGGAACATACCCACAATATCAATCGCATCGATGTCTTTGAACGCGTTTTTCGTGGGGTCGATAAGCTCGCCGCCGAAAACCAAGTGAAGCCGTTGTGTCATGATTTGCATCCTTTGTGATGTCATCTGTTTGTCGCAGTCTATGCCGCTTGGCGGGCCGCCTCAAGCCAAGAGCGACAAGAGTTCGGGGTGGGTGCCGCAGCCTGCAACTAGCCCGTTGAGCTGTGGGTGTGGGTTGTTGAATTGAACCGGATCACCAGTTTGCGTGGTGGCCATGCCGCCTGCTTCTGACACAATCAAGGTGCCGGCTGCCACGTCCCATTCCCAAGTCGGGCGCAGGGTCAGCATGGCGTCAAATCGCCCTTGAGCCACGAGGCAAAGACGGTATGCAAGCGACGAGCGGAACGCCAATTTCATTGGCGGCACTGTGCCCGATTTCCAATATTTATCGGCGCAGTTGGCTTTGTGTGCCAGCACAGTTGCGGTGTTTATATCACAGCAGGCCGATGGCGCGATTGGCTTGCCGTTCAAAAACGCGCCCCCGCCAAGTGTCGCGGTGAACATTTCGTCGCGCATGGGCAAGTAAACCGCGGCGGCTGTGACTTGCCCTTTGTGCACCACGGCGAGCGCATGGGACCAGTCTTTGGACCCTTCGATAAATGCGCGGGTGCCATCAATTGGGTCGACCACGAATATCGTGTCTTGCGAAAGGCGTGCGGTGTCATCTTCGGTTTCTTCCGACAGCCAGCCATAGTCGGCGCGCGCATGCCCCAACGTGTCTTGGAGCATGACGTTCACGGCCAAATCGGCCTCTGTCACGGGCCCTGCATCGTCGGGTTTATCCCAGATGGTAGGAGCTTTTCCAAAATACCCAGCAGCGATTTTGCCAGAACGGCGGGCCGCATCTACCAAGAGGTCAAGATCAGTCGCCTGCAAGAGTTAATCCTTCAACCAATAATGACGGCACGACCGTCGATAGATGAGGCTGCGCATCATTCGCAGGGGTGATCCGCATAAGCATATCGCGCAGGTTCCCAGCAACTGTGCATTCGTTAATGGCATGTGTAATTTCGCCATTCTCGATCCAGAACCCCGATGCGCCGCGCGAATAGTCGCCCGTGTTCGGGTTAATGGTAGAGCCGATCATCGACGTCACCAATAGCCCCGTGCCCATTTGCGCGATAAGATCGGCGCGGCTTTGGTTGCCTTGTGTTAAGGACACATTGGTCAGGCTTGGGGACGGCGGGGCAGAGGTGCCGCGCACAGCATTGGCGGTGCTTTCCATACCCAGTTTGCGTGCGTTCGCCAAATCAAGGGTCCAGCCGGTCAAGACACCGTCGTCAACAATGGCACGGCGTGCTGTGGCCAAGCCTTCGGCGTCGAACAGGCGAGATGAAGCGGCGCGTTTGCGGTGTGGATCTTCTATGATCGACAGGCCTTTGGGCAGGACTTGTTCGCCCATGGCGTCGCGCAGCCAGCTCGACCCACGCGCGATTGCGGCGCCATTGGTGGCTTGAAGCAGATGCCCAATCAGTGCGCTGGAAATGCGTTCATCAAACAGCACGGGGAATGCACCGGTTTTGGGTTTGCGCGCGCCTGTGCGTTCCACTGCGCGCGCGGCAGCGCGCGTTCCGATGTCGACGGCATCACGCATGTCCGTGCTAAAAATTCGGCTATCATAGTCATAGTCGCGTTCCATTTCCGCGCCTGTGCCGCTAATCGCGACGCAAGACAGGCCGCGGCTGGACCGTGTGTAGCCAGCGGAAAACCCATTGCTGGCAGACAGATGCACGCGGCTGCGGCTGTATCCGGCAGATGCTGCTTGCACTTGGCTGATGCCCTTGTTTTCCAATGCCGCAGCTTCCGCGCGTGCGGCGTCGTCTTGCAGCATTGCGGGGTCGGGTTCGTCGCTTGGGTCGAACAGCTCTAATGATGAATTATCCGTCACACTGGCCAATTGCGATGGATCGGCGAGACCCGCGTGCGGGTCTTCGGGGGCTTCGCGGGCCATTGCGATGGCGCGGTCAGCCATTTCGCGCAGCGTGTCGGGTTTGGTGTCGGATGAGGACACGCAGGCCTGCCGTTGGCCCACCATTACGCGCAAGCCGATATCGATCCCCTCGGACCGATCCGCATGTTCCAGCGCGCCACCGCGCACGTCGATGGACACAGATGTGCCGTCTACCGCAATGGCATCCGCGCTATCCGCGCCCGCCCGCGCCGCGTAGTCGAGCAGGTGTTGTGTCAGGTCCGACAGAGTATTTGGCATCAGCTATCCTTTGATCTGAGGCGATGTTTAGCGGATGCGTTGGCCGTTGGCGATGACTTGCGCGTCTTCGGTGACTTCAATTTTGGATGTCAGTTCATCTTCGCCCGTCACATTGGCAAACATGCCCATCATCATGCGGCCCATCATGGCCTGATCCTCGGGAATGATGCCCATGGCAATCAGCCCGTCCATCAGCGCATTGGCCCCGTTTAGCTTGACGGTCACGTCGCCAGTCGGGCGCGGGAAACCATCAAATGTGATCAGGTCAGTGTTGTCGAAGGTAAAGCTGCCTTCGCCATTTAATTCGGCCCCTGCGATTTTTAGTTTCAGCGCATTCAGCGTCAGCGCGTTCAGCTCTGCTGGCATGTCTGGCACGTTCTCGACATCGGGGTTCATCAAATCCATCAACAGTTTGGCCTTGCCTGTCAGATCAATTTGCAGCGTGGCCGGATCATGCGGCAACGCACCCGATGGGTCGGCCATCATCCAAATCATGTCATTCACAGCCAGATCGACCAAATTGAGGTTCAGGCCGAAATCCGACACCTCGTCAGATGCGGCCAGCGGCATGTTGAACCCGATGCCATATTGCGCAGCAGAAATTTCGATGGGTAATGGGATGCCCGCACCCTGCACCGCGACCTTGAGATCGGCCAAGGCCGAATCGTAGGTTGCTTGTGCGTCGGTGAACGACCCAGACCAAAGTCCGGGGCCTGTTGTCGCTGTGCCAGATGTTTGTTCGCCTTCTGCCTTCACATCAAACAAATAATTGCTGGACTGAATGGAATAGGATCCATCCATCGTTACGCCTTCGGCGAGCATAGATGCCGTATCGGACATATCAATGTCGGTGGGCACTGTGATGATACCTTGCATGGTCAGGTCGTCGGCCCGCCCGCTGAGCGTGAAGTAGTCGCCCGCGATTTCTGGTGGGATCACATCGGCAAGCACGTCTAGTGATGCGATTGTCATGTCGTATTGTGTCGTGCGCAGCTCACCCGTTTGAGAAGTGTATGATCCTTCCAAGTCATTCGCGATCATGCGGAAAGTGGCGTCTAGAACATCACCATCTTGGGCAATGTCGCCCACCGACAACCCGTATTGATCGGCCGAGATGTCATAAGTCAAATCGCCTGTCGTGCCATTTGCCACCATCACCAGCCCAGTGTGGTTGACCGTCATGGTCATGCTGACCTCGTCTTCGGCCGTTATTTTCATCGAGAATGACGGGTCCATTGTCAAAGTGACAGTGCCGTCGCTGTTTTCGGTAAAAACCAAATCGCCCATCGTGCCTGCGACTGTTGTTGCGTCATCGGCCATATTCACCACAATATCTGACACCGTTAGCGTATTACCGTCCATGGTTTCCGCACCAATTGTGACCGCGTCATCGCCATACATCGCAAGGCTGGCTTGCCAATCGGCCCAAACTTCGGCTGCAGTCACATCGGCATGGGCCGTGCCCGCTGAAAGGATGGCTGCGCCACATACAGCGCCGCGCAAAATTGAAAGACTGGTCATTGGATAAATCCTTTGGTCATTGGCCTTTCCCTTGCACATCGCAGGTGGGCCGCTAATTTCATGTTAAACCTAGCCACTGTTGGGTGCGTTAAAAAGGGATTGGTCATGAAAAACTTCGATATGAGCGGGAAAACGGTCCTGATTACGGGGGCAAGTCGTGGGATTGGTAAGGCTGCGGCTTTCGTATTTGCCGAAGCTGGGGCGAACGTGGGTCTGGTCGCGCGCAGCGTTGATGACATCGCGGAAACCGCAGGCGAGATTGGCAAACAAGCGCTCGCGATCCCATGTGATGTGTCCCGCCACACCGAAGTAGAGGCAGCCGTGAATGCGACCGCAGACACCTTTGGCGGTTTGGACGTGCTTGTGGGCAATGCGGGTGTTTTGGACCCGATTGGGCATTTGGTGGATACAGACCCCGACGCTTGGAGCCGCCTGATCGATATTAATCTAAAAGGTGTTTATTACGGGATGCGCGCCGTAATGCCGGGTATGATTGCCCAAGGTCACGGCACGATTTTGACGGTTTCATCAGGTGCAGCGCACGGTCCAGTTGAAGGTTGGTCCGGTTATTGCAGTTCCAAGGCAGGTGCGTTCATGTTGACCCGTTCTGCCGATCACGAAGCCCGCGATAAAGGTCTGCGTATCATGGGCCTGTCGCCCGGTACGGTTGCCACTCAGATGCAGCGCGACATTAAGGCGTCGGGGATCAATCCTGTGAGTAAACTGGATTGGGCAGATCACATTCCGCCGGAATGGCCTGCTAAAACGCTTGTGTGGATGTGCTCGCCCGAGGCTGACACCTACCTTGGCGGTGATGTTTCGTTGCGTGAACAAGCGATCCGAGACGCGGTTGGTCTGTCGTAAGACCTTGTTTTTAAGCATCATGACAGGCAAGTAGGCATCAACTTAGAGGAGTCTGATCGTCATGGACCAAGAAAACGCAATGATCGTGCAAGCGACGGAAATGTTCAACGAGGGCTATGACCTAGCGATGGGCTGGCTGTTGTCGCCTGCCGCTTGGGTGCAGTTTGCGATGCTGGTCGGGGCCTATGTTTTGGCCGTGATGGTTACGCGCTTTGTGACGCCGCGACTGACCCGCTTACTGACGCCATCAGATGACAACCTGTCCGTTTTGGCAAAAGCCATGCGGTTTGTATTAATGTTCCTGCCGCTGCTTTTGCCGCTGTTTGCCTATGGGTTCACGGCGATTGGCGAGCAGGTCACACGGGCGGCGTTTGGGTCGGGCGCTGTCATCGCATTCGGGAAACGTGTGTTCCTGTTCCTCGCGCTCCGGGCATTCGCGCGTGACATCCTGACGGATCCATTCTTGCACCTTCTGGGCAAATTCGTCGTTATTCCAGTCGGCGCGCTTTATGCGTTGGGCATTCTTGATCCGGTCTTGCTGGGGCTTGCAGAAACGCGGGTGAACATCGGGAATATCAGCTTTAGCCTATTGGCCATCGTGCGTGGTTTGATCGCGGGCAGCCTGCTGTTCTGGCTTGGCCAATGGTCCAACAGCCAATCTGCAGCTTATATTGACAAACAACCCATGCGCCCGTCGATCCGGCAGCTGCTGACCAAGGTCGCGGAATTCAGCATCTTTGGCATCGCATTCCTGCTTTTGATGAACATTATCGGCATCAATCTGAGTACGCTGGCCGTTTTGGGAGGTGCGATTGGTGTTGGTCTTGGTTTTGGTCTGCAAAAGATCGCATCCAACTTCATTTCGGGCGTGATCCTGTTGGTCGAAGGTCAAGCAACCGTCGGCGACTATGTTGAATTGGATGGGGGCGAGGCAGGGACGATCATTAAGATGACCGCGCGTGCGACGTTTCTAGAGACATTTGACGGCCGTTGGATCGTGGTTCCGAACGAGGATTTCATCACGACCCGTGTTGTGAACTATTCCGATTCAGGGTCTGCCAACCGGCTAGAGGCAGAATTTTCGGTGAGCTATGATACCGACATTAACCTGATCCCGGCCATCGTAGAGGCGGCTGTGTCCAAACACCCTGGCGTATTGGATGCCCCCGAGAAACCAGACTGTGAGCTGCGCGGGTTTGGTGATAGCGGTATTGATTTTGTTGTCGAATTCTGGGTGAATGGAATTGACGATGGCAAGAATAAATACACGTCCGACGTCTTGTTCATCATCTGGAACGCCCTGCGCGACAACAACATCGAAATCCCTTATCCGCACCGCGTTGTCGAGATTAAAGGCACCATGCCACAATGACCGACGCCCTCGTGATTGGGGCTGGCCCTGCGGGGTTGATGGCCGCCGAAACCATGGCACGTGCGGGTCTTTCAGTTACCATAGCTGATGCAATGCCGTCCGTGGGGCGCAAGTTTTTGATGGCCGGAAAATCTGGCCTGAACCTCACGAAAAACGAGGATGAAGGCACGTTTCTAAGTGCCTTCGGCGATGTGCCCGATGTGATGCGTGAAGCGTTAACTGCCTTTGGATCCGCCAAAGTGATGGATTGGGCAGAGGGGTTAGGTCAGCCGCTGTTCACTGGGTCCACAGGGCGTGTGTTCCCTAAGGCGATGAAGGCCTCGCCATTGCTGCGCGCATGGATGGCGCGGTTAAACGACCTTGGCGTAACAATGCACACCCGCTGGCGCTGGGCAGGTTGGGACGGGGCAAATACGCTGTTTGAAACACCCACTGGGCGGATCGCTCTGACGCCAACACGGACCGTTTTGGCGTTGGGTGGGGCGAGCTGGGCGCGGCTTGGGTCGGATGGGGCTTGGGCCCAACATCTTCCGGATGTAACAGCACCTTTCGCACCTGCGAATATGGGGTTCGAGGTCGATTGGTCCGACCACATGGTCAATCATTTTGGCAAACCGGTGAAGTCGGTGGCGTTACATGCTGGCAATGTGTCCACACGCGGCGAATTCGTCATCTCTATGCATGGAATCGAAGGCGGCGGTATTTATGCCGTCAGCCGGGCGATGCGCGAGGGGGCTCCATTGTCTGTGGATTTGCTTCCTGACTGGACGCTGGACCAAATTCGAACGGCATTGGCGCGTCCTCGGAGCAAAAACAGCTTTTCGAACCATCTACGCAAAACGCTCAAGCTTGATGCGCAGCGAATCGGGCTTTTGTCTGAATTCGGGCGGCCCTTTCCAGATGATCTTGCTGCTTTGATCAAGTCGCTTCCCATCCAACATCTTGGGCCACGGCCGATTGATCAGGCAATTTCAACCGCAGGTGGGGTCCGGTTCGCAGCTATGGACGGGTTTAGTTTGCGGGATAGGCCAAATGTCTATCTCGCCGGCGAAATGTTGGATTGGGAGGCAGCGACAGGCGGGTATCTTATCACGGGGTGCCTTGCGACAGGACGTGCTGCGGGGCTTCAAGCGCTAGGCTGATTCCATGACACGGGGTCTGGCAGCGATTGGCGCACAGCGCGTCATGCGAAACGAAACTCATGGTCTCAATTGGTAGTTGCATCATGGAAGCAGCGCATGTCACTGTTGCAAGCCCGCATCGGTTCGTAACTATACGATGGCGGGAAAAATAGGCCGATTTTCCCATATTTTGGCGTTTTTGATTCAGGACTTCATCACCCCAAGCCTAAATTTCGCCATGTTTTATAGGGTTTTACGTGGAATGCGTTCGTAAGCCAACCGCTTGGACCTCTATTTTATGTATAGATAACGAGCGTCATTCAGCCTACCAGTGTTTTAGACACGCTTGAATACTTAGAAAATTCTTGTTTAAAGAACGTGGGTCCGCTAAAAAAGCGTTGATCTATAACAACGTGCATTTATTTGGAGTATCGACATGCGCCTTACAACTACTCTCGCAGCTGCAGCTGCAATCGCTGTTTCCGGTGTTGCCGCTAACGCTGGTGGCCTTAACGTAGCAGAACCAACTGTCGTAGCACCAATGGAAGTAGCAGCACCTGTTGCGGCTGGTTCCATCAACTCTGGCTACATCGTTCTTGGCCTTCTGGCTGCTCTGGTTGCGGCTTCCGCTTCTTTCTAAGTTTTTTTAGAAAATCAGATACGAAAAGGCGGGCTTCGGCCCGTCTTTTTGCATTTTGGAAGACTGTAATTGGGTTAGCGGCGGCCCATCATTGCAAGGCGGATCAATGTGCGTTCCATCAATGCGTTCTGCGGTGCGCTATCGGCAGATCGCAATTGCAGATCGACATCTGTCAGCGCCGTTAACGCACGTTCCAAACGATCGCGGCCCCAATGGTTTGCTTGGCGCACAATTTTATCGCGGCGCGGGCCAAACACAGGCGGACGCAATCGCCCGACACCTGCCGCTGCTCCACCTGGATCGCTGGCCGCAGTGTGTAGACGCTTAAAATGACGCGTCGCGCCAATGCAAAGCGCCACAGGTGTTACCCCTTGAGCGTAAAGATTGCGCAGCACGGGCCCAAGGGCATTGGCCTGACCTGCCGTCACCACATCAAGCACATCATCCACATTCGCTTCTGCCGATTGCGGCGCACATGCGAGAACGTCGTCCATTGTTAAGGGCGTGTCGTCGCCACGCTTGTACAGCCCGACCTTTTCGATTGTCTGGCGGAAATCGCCGGGTTCCAGTGTTTGAGCAAGCCCCATCAATGCTTCTGATACATCTCGTGATGGCGGCTGAAGCCCCGCGTTGGTCAGGGCCATCTGAATGTCATCACGGCTAGGCGGATCGTCATAGATGCCAATTGCAACCGACAATGGGCCGCCCTCGAACGCTTTTCGCAATGCTGATTTCGCGGTCAATTGCCCAGCGGTCACCACGATCTGGGCATCGCCTTGTTGCCAGTCCGCAAGGGCAGCAGCGAGTATTTTGGCCATGCCATCGGTCGCATCTTCGACAAATGCGACACGGTGGCCAGGAAAAAAGCCTTGGGCCTTCATCGCGTCGTTGAGCAAAGCGGCATCCTTGCGCAGATCAGCCGCAGGAATACGGGTCAGGCGCATTTCCTCGTCGCCGTTCGGGCCAACAAGGGCGGCAATCGCGGTCTGCCTTGCGTTTGCCACGCGCATGGCGTCTGCCCCGAAAATCAATAGCCCTGCATGGGTCGGATCGGGTTTGCGTAAATAGGCCTGCGCGCCTGCACCGGCCATCTTCATTTGGGTAACGCGCTGGACAAAAGAATAAGCCGCGCAGCAATCAAATCGGCCAATGCGATGGCCAAGCGGTCGGCCGCGTCAGTGGCTGCTGTTTGTGTCGCGACCGTTGATCCTGTTGCTGAATAGCCGGTGAATGTACTGACGGACCCCGTGCCAAGGGCTTGGCCTGCCGTGTCAAACAAAGCCCAATCAGCGGTGCCGTTGATATTGAAGCGCGAGATGTCGCCCTCTGTCGTGATTGTCGCGGGTGACGCATCCTTGGACATGGTTACCGTTAAATCGAAGCGCGGTTCTGTTGCGCGGCCCAAACGTTCTTCTAGTCGTTCACGCAGCCGAAACCCCTCGACGGTATTAGGCGCCGTGAAGGCCACCGCGTTGCGAAGCACCTGTGCTTGGCCGCTTGTGCCATAGACTGGCGTTAGCCCGCACCCTGCGAGCGCCAGCAGCCCCAAAAGGGACGCGCGACGGGATAGCAGGGTGGGGCGATCAGATGACAATGTTCACAATCCGTCCGGGCACAACGATCATTTTCTTCGGGGTCGCCCCATCAAGGGCTGCCACAACAACATCCAAGCCAAGCACAAGTTTTTCAACCTCGTCCTTGGGCATATCCGCCGCAACGGCGATTTCTGACCGACGTTTGCCGTTGATCTGAATTGGCAGGGTCACGGTGTCTTGAACCAGCATTTTAGGATCAGCGACAGGCCATGGCGCGTTGATGATCAAACCTTCGCCGCCCAAGAGCGCCCAAATGTCTTCGGACAAATGCGGCGTCATTGGGGACATCAGCTGGGCCAATGTGCGCATTGCTTCGCGTTTCGCGGCTCCGCCTGCCTTTGATTTCGCCAACACAGCGGTGAAGCCGTAAAGCTTTGCGATAGCCGCGTTAAAGCCAAAGGTTTCGACGCCAGCGGTCACATCCTCAATCGCCTTATGCATTGCGCGCAACAGATCATCGTCGCCCTTGCCAGCGGCATCATCCATGCCCGCGATGTCATGGGCGATGCGGTAGACGCGGCTGATGTGTTTGAACGTCGCTTCTGCGCCAGAGGCTGTCCATTCCACATCCCGTTCTGGCGGGCTGTCGGACAGCACAAACCAACGGGCCGTGTCTGCACCGAATTTTGCCAGAATGTCATCGGGGTCTACGACGTTATTCTTGGACTTTGACATCTTGGCAGAGGGGACGATTTCAACCTCGGTCCCGTCGGATTTTAGGAACGCCTTGTCATCGTGCAGCTCCACAGCCTCTGGGTAATAATACACAGGGCGGCCATTTTCGCCGTCGGCCTTATAGATCGCGTGGGTCACCATGCCTTGGGTGAACAAGGCGTTAAATGGCTCGGACGTGCCTTGGGGCAGGTGGCCTGTCATGTTCATAGCACGTGCAAAAAAGCGGCTGTAAAGCAGGTGCAAAATCGCGTGTTCAATCCCGCCGATGTATTGATCGACATTCATCCAATAGGCGGCTTCGTCGATGTCGGTCGGTGTCGGCGCATTGGGGGACGTGAACCGCGCATAATACCACGACGAATCGACGAAAGTATCCATCGTGTCAGTTTCACGCTGTGCCGGTTTGCCGCACGACGGGCAAGCGCAATCGCGCCATGTCGGGTGGCGGTCCAACGGGTTGCCAGGCACGTCGAAAGACACGTCATAGGGCAGTTCGATGGGCAGGTTTTCCTTGGCCTCTGGCACTGCGCCACAATCGTCGCAATGTACAATCGGGATCGGGCAGCCCCAATAACGTTGGCGGGACAGGCCCCAGTCTCGCAGGCGATATTTGGTAACGCCAGTGCCGACACCATTGTCTTCGCAGAAGGTTACAGCTGCATCGACTGCGTCTTCGCCGGTTTGAACGGGCGCGCCTGCGAAGCCTTTGACATAGGTCACCTTTTCAGACTTTAACGGTACGAATGCTTCCGTCAGTTCGGCGTCTGCGTCCGCATCAGGCAGGAATGTCGCGATGATCGGCAGGCCATATTTCGTGGCGAATTCAAAGTCACGTGGGTCATGGGCGGGGCAACCAAAGATCGCGCCAGTGCCATAATCCATCAAGATGAAGTTGGCGATATAGACGGGCAATTCCCATGATGTGTCAAACGGGTGGCGCACGGTCAGGCCGGTGTCAAAGCCGAGCTTTTCTGCCTTGTCGATTTCGGCCGCTGTGGTTCCACCCTTGCGGCATTCGTTGCAGAATGCGGCAACATCGGGGTTGTCGCGCTCCAACTCTTTGGCCAGTGGATGGTCGGGCGAAATGCCGACAAACGATGCGCCCATTAATGTGTCGGGGCGTGTTGTATAGACCTCTACACGGTCGTGGCCTGCGGGGCCATCAACCATGGAAAACGAGAACTGCAAGCCGCGGCTTTTACCGATCCAATTGGATTGCATCAATTTGACCTTGGCAGGCCAATTATCAAGGCTGTCGATGGCGGTCAGCAACTCCTCGGAATAGTCGCTGATCTTAAAGAACCATTGCACCAACTCGCGGCGTTCGACCTCTGCACCGGATCGCCAGCCCTTACCGTCGATGACCTGTTCGTTGGCCAGCACGGTCATGTCGATTGGGTCCCAATTGACGACCGCCTTCTTGCGGTAGATCAGGCCCTTTTCGAGAAAGTCGATGAACATGGCTTGTTGTTGGCCATAATAATCCGGATCGCATGTCGCGAATTCACGGGACCAGTCGATCGACAGACCTAGTGGCTGCATCTGCGCCTTCATGTCGGCGATGTTTTGGTAGGTCCAGTCCTTTGGGTGACCGCCCGACGCCATAGCCGCGTTTTCCGCAGGCATCCCAAATGCGTCCCAGCCCATTGGGTGCAACACATTGTGACCCGTCGCGATTTTATAACGCGCGATGACGTCGCCCATCGTGTAGTTGCGCACATGGCCCATGTGGATGCGGCCCGACGGATAGGGGAACATTTCCAACACGTAGTATTTGGGTTTGTCGTCAGATCGGACAGCCTTAAAGCTTTCGGCCTCGGCCCAAGCGGCCTGCCATTTGGCTTCGATTTCTGAAGGGGCGTATGTGGACATCGGATATGGTCTTTCAAAAGCAAACGCCGGGCGATGGGTGCCCGGCGTGAAAATCAGTGCGGGAGCGGTTGGCAGCGCCTATAGGGCGCCGTCTCCGCTGCGAATTTGGCGGGCGCGAGTTAGGATCGCATCTTCGATGGCGCGCTGGGTTTCCAATGCGACAGGGCCGCTGCGTGATTGCAAGGCAACGTTCAACGAACGTGCGTCAAGCGCCGGATCGGTGATGTAGACGGTCGCGCGATAGCTGCGGCTTCCACCTGGTGGGGTGCCGTAGCCCATGACGATGACGCCGGTAAACGGGTCCACGCTTTGGATAGGCAGAAAGCTAAGCACATCAAGCGATGCGGCCCAAAGGTAGCGGTTCACCGCGACGCTTTCCGCGCCTTTTGTGCGTACGGCTTGGCGGGTTGCGTTTTCGGGGGTGTTTCCACCAAAGCCCAAAAAGCCGCCAGAGCAGGCTGTCAGTGCGAAGCAAAGCGCCGTTGCGCCGATGATCCGTGTTGTTGCTGGCAAGGTCATGCCCCCCAAAAGGATATTTCAGTCCCAAAATATGTAGCGAACAGGCGGCGCAGTCACAAGTGATTTGCGTGGGGATCGGGAGGAGAGGAGAAAACAATGCCCCCTAAAACAGAAAAAGCGGCCCCGAGGGGCCGCTTAAACTTAGGTCAGGTGGGGTTCTTTAGAAAGTGAAAGAAACACCAACTGTGATACCTGCGTTCACGTCAACTTCAGCTGGGCCAACTTCTTCAAGCTCAACAGCTGAGTCTGTGTAGTAGCCGTATGCTTCTGCGCCGTTGCCCAGGTCATATGTTGCGAAAGCGTAGAGGGATTCGTCTGCTTCCATGCCTGCGCCAACCATGAGGCCGTTGCCCATGTCGTAAGTTGCGCCAACTACGATTTCTTCAGCGGAGTTGTAATCAGCAGCAACGGAGATGCCGTTTGCAGCGTATGTTGCGCCAACTTCCCATGTTTCGTCGGAGTTGTACTCAGCAGAAACGCCGTATGCACCGCCGTCGAATGCTGCGCCAACAGTCCAAGCTTCTGTTTCGTCGATGGAAGCAGAAAGCGTTACAGGGCTGATTGTGTAAGATACTTCAGCATCCCACTCTACGTCGCCGGAAGCGCCAGTTGTTGCACCGCCGAGGGAGATTGTTGCACCAGCAACAGTACCGGAAACAGTCGCAGCAGCTTCACCAGCACCAGTTGCAGCAGCAGCCAAAGCGAAGCCAGCAACGGAAGTTGTTACACCAACTTCGATGTCGTCAGAAGAGATGGATGTTGTGCCAACAGACATTGGTGCAGAAACAGTCAAAGTTGTTTCGCCCATGGAGTATGTGCCAACGATGCCGTCGAGAGATTCTTCAGCAACCTGACCGATGTCGTAGTCGTCGCCAACAGTCGCGAATACAGCGGCGTCAAGGCCTGTGCCGAATGTCAGGCTTGCGTTGTCGCTAGCCAAGGAGATGGAACCAGCAGAGAAAGTGCCGTCCGCGTTGTCGGATGTTTCGAACGTCAAGGACGCAGTAGCTGTCAGGCCGTTGTCCAATGTACGTGTCATTGTTGCAGTTGCTTCAGTCGCAGTAGTGAAGCCTGTCTGGTCGTTGTACTCAGCAGAAGCTTCGCCAGAGAAGGCGATGCCGTCTTCAGCGAAAGAAGCGCCAGCAAAGGCGATCAGAGCTGTAGTTGTAAGAAATATCCACTGCATGATGCTGGTGTCTTTTTCACTATGCGCCCACAGTTAATGGTCGCTCTGCGCTGTTATTGAACATAGTAAAATGTGCAAAGGATTGGGCGCATGGTTTCAATATCAAAGCTGTTTCGTAAGGCATCTTCAGCAACGCCACCTTCTTCAGCTAAGTTGACATTGAATGCGTTTTTTGACCTCAAGTATCGCTCTTTCATTCAAGCAACAAAGCGCCGCAGCACACATGATGTGTATCTGTTCAACAAGCACATACGACCAACACTCGGTGCCAAGCCTTTGGCTGGTATAACTGGGGAAGATATCGACGCTTGGATGCTGCAACAGATAGATGATGGTTACAAATCCAGCACTGTTAACAAGCATGCATCAATGCTCAAGCGCATTATCAATATTGCAGTACATTGGGGCTATTTGGGTAATAACCCATTCAAGGGTGCTGCCATACGCAAACTGCCAGTTGGTGACTATGTGCAACGCTTTCTAACACGCAGCGAGATTTCGCAGCTGCTCATTGCCTGCAAGCAAAGCACACACCCCTACCTGTACCTGTTCGTCAAGTTGCTGTTGCTCACTGGTGCACGCAAGAGTGAACTTCGACTGGCAAAGTGGCGAGACATTGACGCTGACAAGATGCGACTGTTTGTCGCCATCAGTAAAAGTGGGCGCAGTCGCACAGTGCAGTTGAGTGCCGCTGCCTTTATTGTATTGGAGCAAGTGCAACAACGCAGTGCTGCACTGGGTTTACCCACAACAGGTGACAGTTGGGTATTTACAAACCCACGTACACAGTTGCCTTATACCAGCTTTCACATTGCGTTCTTTCGTGCTCGTGCAGCTGCTCACTTGCCCACTGTACGCATACACGATTTACGTCACACATACGCCAGCTTGCTTATAAACAATGGAGCCAGCATCTATGAAGTTCAGCAGTTGCTTGGGCACCATCATGTGTCAATGACAGAACGCTATGCACAGCTGTTCCCCAACACGCTGCAAGATCGTGTGAACATCATAGCCAGCACCATCGACTTGGATCGTATTTGATCCCAACATCACTATGCCATTCAGCCCCAAGTTAAACCATTATTGATTGGCAATAAACCGTCACATATCCGTCAATATCACTTGGGAACATGCGTGCTGTTGTTGCCTAAGTAACGTGCTAGTCCAGCCCCATACGTAGGAACTTTTGGAGTTGTTCCGATACTGCTGCGTCAGGCTTTCTGTCTGTGTCATCCACGTCGTCAGCTGGATCATATTCTTCTGTCCAACGATCTACTTTGCGTATGCTCACATATTGCTGTTCCATCAGCTCAGCATGATCAACTTCATAGGTGCCAGGGGTCTTGCCGTCCAGCCAGCAGCTGAGCGCCATACGTTCCTGATCTGTAAGCTCACCCAAACGCTCAGCGATCCTCTTACCCAACCGTTCAAGCCTGCGATCTAGTTTGCCTTGTGTACTGGCTTTGGCATTCTGCATGCGTGCTGCAAATGATCTGTAGGTACTCATCAACTGGACCGCTTGCTCATGCAGCGGTCCAGTGTCTAATACCTCATGCAGTCGAGCAACACGCCGTATTACTTTTTTCTGCGTCGTTCCTCTTCCGCAGCCCACTGTGCATCCTTGCTGCGTTCAATCACGCTACGCATCTTTTCTACAGCATTGCGAACGCCTGTGAGTGTGTTGTCCACGTATACAGCTGAACCATCCACTGTCTTAGAGCCAGCACGCATCACAACACGTCTCTGCCCATCAACGCTTTGTGGTGCCCACCAGTATTTGGTGCTGTTGCCATCAAGCTCTGCTTCAGTCTTGTACTTCTTCAACTCTGCAAGCATACGGTCTGCTTGTCCAAGCAGCTTTGAACGCAAGCTGGCATTCGCACTGCTTTGTGGTTCAAGCCCTTCCTCACGCATCAAGTCTTGTAGCCAATCCATCTTCATCATCCTTTCTGTTATACGCACCATAAGAACATGTACCGTTAGACACGCCAGTCAGGATCTAATGCTGTAGGATTATATGGGTGGGATGGGTTTTTGGGCTTGTTTCGGCGCTTGATCCTGTGCGTCAGGCGCAGGCTGTGCTGTGCGTGTTGTGGGCGCTGGTGCGTTGCCTGCTGTAGGTTTGGCTGGGCGCGGGACTGGAGCAGCTATCCGCTGAGTGCGTTTTGGCTTGGGCTCGCGTCGTTTCTCTATGTCTCTTGCTTCATCCCCAATCACACCAGCCATCAGCGCAAGTGCTTCAAGCCGCACTGCTTCTGCCTCTTGTTGTGTAATAGCCCTTATTGTGTTGAGTGCCTGCTGTATGTCTGTGAGTGCTGTCATGTGCTGTGCCCAACACATGGGAGTGCAAAATCACCACCCCAAAAGCGTAAGTACTTCACCACTAGAAACTGCGCTGCAGATTTTTTAGGACACAGCACCCTCTTCACAGTGCAGCCATCCAGTGTTGCTGGCTTTGTGTGTTGATTTGTCGATGACACGCATTGCTCAAACCAACAAAGCGTTCTCCAAGCTGTTTGTGCTCTGCTGTGTTCAGCATCCTGTGCCCATAGTGCTGCAGCTTGCTAGCACATATAGCTACTGCACCCACGCTTGCATCCATGCCTTTAAAGCGCAGCGTACGCATGTAGCACTCGCTTCTGCCAAGCCAGTCCCTGCTAAACTCGCTTTCGTTGGTTACCACATTGATGCTGAGCAGCAGTGTGTACACGTCATCCAAAACCGTTTTTGCCATGTTTTTTTCCTTTGTTGATAAATAACTGTAGATGCAACACAGCTACCCACCGTGTTGTATTTATCTGCAGCATAGTGCTCAACAAACGGCATTGAGTAAGCATATGAAGGTATGCGTACAGAACTTGTCAGCACAGAAGCTCTTGCAGAGGCATTCACCGAGCAAAGCTGTAACGGGCTCGTTAAATATTATGCAGTGGAACAAGAAGAGAGGCTTTGTATATCAAAGCACCTTGTATGTGTGCTGCTGGTGGCAATGTACTTGCAGCACATTGCGTTGGGAACAACTCCACGCACGTAAAGGTAACAGCCTAACCCTACCTGCCAGCACAGCTGGTTGTGCGACATTGCTGACTGAGGAACTCACAGAAAGTCTCAAGTCAAAGAGAGGTTAGCAGCCTCTCTATGACATCCAAATCTACAGAAAGCCCCCATAGTAATATTGATCAAGAAACGATGCTGATGCTGTTGATGCGCTGTAGCGAAGCGCAAGCGAAGAAACAGTGAAGCAGTTGGATAACAGCACAGCTGTTAGACAATCAATCATCCATACAAACAAATGTCATGTAATAAGTATTGTGTGAGATGAGTGCGTAAGTTGTTGATAATGAACAGCTCTGACTGACGACATTGATCGGTTGTCCAAGTGGAACCTCAGACATTAACGTAGCTGTTAATGAAGCTGATATTTGAGGGCACAATGGCACAAGCAACAACACTCAATGATGCACAAATCAAGCGTGTGCTGCGCTACTGTCAATCACGCAAGTACCCCACACGTGACACAACCATCCTGCAGTTCAGCCTGCATACTGGGCTGCGTGCAAAGGAACTGGCTGCGCTGCGTGTGGGTGATGCGTACGACAGTGATGGCACACCACGTGCTCAGTTCACACTTGCACCATCACAAACCAAAGGCGCCAAGTCACGCACAGTGTTTGTCAACCGGCAGCTTGTGCAAGTGCTCCTAGTGTATCGCACATGGCGACACTGTGATGATGCAGCTGCGCCATTGTTTCCAAGTCAAAAAGGTGAGCATTTCTCAGCCAACACCATGTGTCAACTGTTCCTCAACGTATTCCATGCATGCGGGCTGCAAGGTGCCAGCAGTCATAGCCCACGCAGAACATTCATCACACGCTTGGCAAACAAAGGCATTGGTGTGCGTGTGCTGGCAGCATTGGCTGGGCACAGCTCAATCGCAGTCACGCAACGCTATATTGATGTGAATGATGAACAGTTAGCCAACGCAGTGGAGCTGCTGTAATGGCAGCGCAGTCAGCACTTGCACTCAACAGGCAACTCAAACGTGAACTGGCTCAACAGCTTTGGTTACGACAACACCTGCCACACAGTCGTCAACAGGTGCAGTCACAGCGTCGTATATTCGTGTTACGCACACAGCTTGCATTGCTGCACAGTGATGTGCTCAAGCACTAGTGCGTGTTGTAATCAGTCAAAGCTGCAACCAGCAGTGTAGTCCATGCAACAGCTGGGCATAGCGCATCTATCCGCCGAACACATTGCCCGCACTAAGCAAGTCAGTTGCCACACCCTCAAACACAGTGCCCGTCCCGTCAAATACGCCTTTGGCAGTGCCGCAACTTGATAGTGCAAATATCGCACTCAGTGCCAATACCAATCTCGTCATTGCTCGCCTCAGTGTTGATGTGAATAGGATATATTTTGTTGTCAAAAAAAAGAGCGACGCCGAAGCGCCGCTCTCTCTATTGCTACATTCTAACTAGATTAGAATTTGAAGCTTACACCAACTGTTGTGCCGCCAGCGTAGTCTGGACCACCGATTTCCGATGATGCAGTTGCTGTATCGGAGTTAACGTAGGATGCATAAACGGAAGCACCGCCACCAAGAGCGTATGAGCCACCGATGTACATTTCTTCAGTCGCGCCGAGGTAGCCTGCGTTTACAACAGCGCCGTTGCCCATGTCGTATGAGCCCTCAACTTTGTATGCTTCAGATGCGCTTGCGTAAGTTACTTTAGCGGACAAGCCATCTGCTGCGTAAGCTGCGGATACTTCCCATGGGTTGTCAGTAGTGCTGTCAACAGTGTAGCTAACAGTTACTGCACCAACTGGGTAAGAAACAGCTACGTCCCAGAGGTTTTCGTCATCTACGGAGCCTGCTACAACAGTGTAAGATGCACCAGCAGCAGTGCCGGAGACTTTACCAACGAAGTTGGAGTCAGCAGTAGCCAAACCAACAGTCATGTCGCCAACAGCAGCAGTAACACCGAATTCCATGTCAGTGGACTGAACTTCTGTTTCACCAGTTCCGATTGGCATGGACACGAACAAAGTCGCAGCGCCCATCGTGTAGGAGCCGATAACACCCTGGATGCCATCTTCACCGTCACCGAAACCAATTGTGTCGCCTACAGCAGAGAAGGAAGCGCTTGTGATATCGTTGCCGAAAGTCAAGCTAGCTGTGTCAGATGAAAGTGTCAGGGAGCCGGACTTTGTATCTTCGCCTGCATAGTTCTCAGTGTCGATGGAGATCGTCGTGGACACAGTCAAGCCGTTATCCAGCTCTGCTGACATTGTGGCATCAAGATCAGCATCAGTGTTCAACCCACCAAGTGAGTTGTACTCAGCGCTAGCTGCGCCAGAGAAAGAAACAGATGTGTGACCATCAGCAGCAGCTGCGCCAGCGAAGGCGACCAGAGCTGTTGTTGTAAGAAGGGTGCTTTTCATGGATTTATTCCCTCGTGTGTTTTGCATTCCCAAGAATGCCAGATTGACTAGCATTGGGTCACTAAGTGCTCTGATCGAGCTGCACACTCAAGCGAATTGGCAGGTGTTGGACTGCGTTCGGTCAAAATGATGCATCAAGGTCACACACCAGATTGCGCCGATTGGGCGATGACATCGGCTTCAGAACCCTTTATTTCGTGACCCAACGCGTAAATCGCAGCAATAACAGGACTATACTATGTCTCTTTCATCAATCCGTGGCGCAATCCAGTCTGCCTGCATCAAGGCAGGGCGCAATTCCGATAATGTGACCCTTGTGGCCGTATCCAAGGTACAGCCCAATGACCGAGTCGCAGCGATTCTTGATGAAGGACAGCGGGTGTTCGGTGAAAATAAAGTACAAGAGGCCGCTGGGAAGTGGCCCGCGTTCCGTGAAACCTATGAAAACATCGATTTGCATTTGATTGGCCCGCTGCAAACAAACAAAGCACGCCAAGCAATGGAGCTGGCGCAATCGATCCATACGCTCGACCGGCCCAAGCTTGCCACGACGATCGCACGTTTGGCGCAAGAGATGGGTCATTGTCCGGCACTCTATATACAAGTGAACACTGGGGAAGAGGATCAGAAGGCCGGATGCCTGCCGCGTGATGCTGACGCGTTCATCCGGTCGGCGCAGGCTATGGACCTGCCTGTGCGTGGGTTGATGTGCATTCCACCTGTGCAAGAAGAACCATCCTTGCATTTTGCATTGCTGGCCAAGATTGCGGCCCGCAACGGGCTGACGGGTTTGTCGATGGGCATGAGCAGCGATTTTGAAAGCGCGATTGCACTGGGCGCGACCCACGTGCGCGTAGGGTCCGCAATCTTTGGTGATCGTGTTTATGAGCAGTGACTATAATCCACCCACCGACCCGCTAGAGTTTTTGCACGACGACCATGAGGTCGTTTTGGTCAACAAACCGTCTGGCCTGTTGTCAGTGCCGGGCAAGGGTGAGCATTTGTCCGATTGCCTGATGGCGCGTGTGAAGTCGGTGTTTCCCACGGCGCTATTGGTGCACCGTTTGGACCGCGACACGTCCGGCGTCATGATTTTCGCGCTGACGCCCCATGCGCAACGGCATTTGGGGCTGCAATTTGAAAAGCGTATGACCAAGAAGACCTATATCGCCCGTGTTTGGGGTGAGATGGCGGACAAGACGGGCACGGTGGATTTGCCAATCATTGTTGATTGGGAAAACCGGCCCAAACAGATGATTTGCCATGATACGGGTCGTCAAGCGATCACGGACTACCGCGTGATCCGCGCCCGTGACGGCGAAACCCGTGTGCGTTTGATGCCGAAAACTGGCCGGTCACATCAGTTGCGTGTGCATATGTTGGCGCTGGGGCATCCGATTTTGGGTGATCCGTTTTATGCCGAAGGACCCGCGGGGGATTTCCCGCGGCTTATGCTACATTCAGAGACGTTCCAGTTTCGCCATCCCGATGGTGGCCAAGGTATGCGCATCAGCGCGAAGGCCCCGTTTTAAGAAAACGAAGGAGCCTCCGGCGGGGATATTTGGCAACCAAAGAGACTTAGGTCAGGGGCTCTAATTGCTGTTCGAGCTTGGCGCGCAGGTGTTCGTGTTGCGCGGGTAGTTTTAGCGCCTCGCCAAGATGCGCAGTGTCTTCATCGCGGTCAAAGCCCGGTTCATTTGTTGCGATTTCAAACAGGACGCCGCCGGGTGTCCGGAAATAGATCGCGTGGAAATAGTCGCGGTCGATGACGGGTGTGACTTGATAACCGGTATCAAGCAGGGCTTCGCGCACTTCGAGCTGGCGGGCACGGTTTTCGACGGCGAAAGCGATATGATGCACTGAACCGGCGCTGGATGTTGCAAGGTCTGTATTGGGCAGGGTTTCAATATCGATCATATTTGCCGCATTGCCGTCAGGCACGATAAAGCGTGTGATGTTGTCGACGGTGTCAAATTTCTCGTAGCCCATAAACTGCAGCAACTCAGCGGTGGCACCACCATCGCGCAGGCGCATGTCCGCGCCTTGGAACCCGCCAATCCCCATGTCTGCGCTGATGCCGTTACCTGTCCAGGGTGACCGCGTATCATCCATTTCCACCAAAGCAAACCGATCCCCGTCGGGACCGTCGAAGAGCACGCGGTCCTCGCCAAAGCGGATATCGGTGCTGATATTGGCAACGTCAAAGCTTGCTAGCCGATCAGTCCATGCGGATGCGGATCCTTTAGGAATGGTAAAAGAGGTCGTCCCAACCTCACCGACACCGCGTTTGCCGCGGGCTGCGTTGGCAAACGGAAAGTATGTCATCACGGACCCAGGTGTGCCGACCTCATCCCCGTAATACAAATGATAGACGTCAGGTGCGTCGAAGTTCACCGTCTTTTTGACGCGGCGTAGCCCAAGGACGTTTGTGAAAAACGCATTGTTGTTGCGTGCGCTGCTGGCCAAGGATGTGACGTGATGAAGGCCTTGAATTTGGTTCAGCATGAGGTGCTCCTGTGATTTGCTTGTCTCTTATCTAATGCATATAGGTATGCGCGAAACGGCCAATGCTGCACGGATTTGGTGCGTGAATGCACAAGAGCCGGTTGTGTGGTCTGGCAAGTATCGTGACCGCCACCTATATAAGCCTCAACATCTAACGCTGAAGGAGCACCATCATGGGTCTGCGCATCAATGACACAATTCTAAATCTGACTGTTGAAACCGATCAGGGCACGATCACATTGCATGATTGGATCGGCGACAGCTGGGCGATTTTGTTTTCTCATCCCAAGGATTTCACGCCGGTTTGCACAACAGAGTTTGGTGCGGTGGCCCAATTGGCGGCCGAATGGGAGAAACGCGGCACCAAGGTGATCGGCGTGTCCGTGGATGGTGTCGAGGATCATAAGAAATGGAAAGCCGACATTGAAACGGTAGGCGGCGCGCCTGCCGGTTTCCCGATTATTGCCGACACCGATTTGGAAGTTTCAAAAGCTTTCGACATGTTGCCTGCCGAGGCCTATTTGCCAGACGGTCGCACGCCTGCCGATAGCGCAACAGTTCGGTCCGTGTTTATCATTGGGCCAGACAAGCAGCTCAAGCTGTCAATGACATATCCGATGACTGTTGGTCGCAACTTTGCAGAGGTGCTGCGTGCTCTTGATGCGCTCCAGACGGCCTCTGCAAATGCTGTCGCCACCCCCGCAAACTGGACGATTGGCGACGATGTCATCATTCCGGCAACTGTCTCAAACGAAGATGCAGCTGCGAAATTTGGTGAATTTGAAACAGTCCTGCCGTACTTGCGTAAAACTAAGCTGTAAGCTGGTTATAAATTTTTGAAGTCGGGCCCCTGCTTTTCGAAGCAGGGGTCTTTCGTTTTGGTGGAAATGCAGTTTCAGCGTGGGATTTCTTTACTGCTTTCTACAAATTCGAACCGGCAAGAGTTGCTACCCTGCGCCAATGTCGTAGGCCGTTCAAAATGTATGGATTTGGGCAAGGCATCGATCCAAATGCGATCCCACTCACAAAGCAAAGCGTTCAGCTCTAGCGCGTTGTGCCGCGCAAGGAACGTCCGGTAGCCACAAATGTGGACTTCTGACACGAAACCGCCGTCTATTTCACTCTCAGATAGGGAAAAGCTGGGCCCATATGCTGATACGATCTTGAATTTGCTATAGGATCTCATCGATTTCATGTGATCCCGACTGAACAAAAACGTAAGTCTGATCAACATTGAAAGCGAGCGGCGCAGAAGGTTTCGGATCGTCGCAAGGGTTTTCGTATGCGTCTGACTTTTTGACGCGCCGCCGCGCAAAAATTCGCGGTAGAGGCATAGAATGCCCGCGACAAACCGAATGTGACCAAAGGTGACTTGATCGGTCAAAAATGGACGTTCGCTTTCCAGCACCTCGGCCAATTGCAAATCAAATGATTTGCGCCTGTTGCGCGGCAACGCGTTGCGTATCGCGCGGGTCATCAATTGGTCCACGCAAGTGGGTTGAAATGGTAGTTGGTCCATGGATTTCTCCAAAGGCATAGTGATCAGCCAGTGTGCAATGCCTTTTGCACACAGCGATCCGCACGACAGTCATTGTCGCACAGCCTCCCCCTCCATCCTTGGCCATTTCTCCGGCGCTCGGCATGCCTAGGCTAGCAAAAATGAAAGATGCGTCAATATCCAGTGAGCATAGGGGACCTCACAATTGCAATCATTAGACAACCCACCTGATTGCCCATGTTTCCAAATGGCAAACAGGTCCTCGCAAAGGCGGGGGCCCTTTTCTTATGGGTGAACGTTGGTGGCTTTAACTGCCTTGTGTCAGTAGATGCCCAAACGGGTTGTCGATGACCATCAGCCATTCGCCGTTTGCTTGGCGGCGCAAGACGACAACGGAGTAGCCGCTTTGCTCAATAACTGACCCATCGGGGGCTGCGCCTGTCATGGTCCACGTGGAATTGTGCAAGGCGATGTCGTCCGCGACGATGACCTCATGGGCAGTCACGGTGATTTGCGGGTTGATGGCTAAGAAGCCTTCGAATGCGGCGCGCAGGGCGGGGGTGCCTTGAGCGATCATGCCCGGTTGGCCGATGAGGACGCCGTTCTCTTCGAATGTGGCGAGGATGGCGTCCATGTCGCCTGCGCCCACGGCGGCGTTATTTGCGTTGACGACGGCGTTGATTGCTGCGTGTGTCATTGTCTGTTCTCCGTTTTGGTTGCAGACAATAGATACCAAGGGATGCTGACAAAAATTGGCAGTAACTTTCAGCCACCGAACTGTTTGCGCATCGCTTGGAAGATGACGGCCGTGGCCACATTCGCAAGATTTAGGGACCGGACCCGTTTGTCGAGCATGGGCAGATGGAACATCCGGTCCTCTAACCCGTCAAGAATGGCGATGGGCAGCCCCTTAGATTCGCAGCCGAACACCAGATAGGCGTCTTGCTGATAATCGGGGGCATAGAAACTCTCATCCCCGTCTTCTTCAAAGAAATACAGCTTTTGACGGGCGGGTTGGCGAATATCCAGAAAATCCTGCCAGCTGTCATATTCGGTCAGGTTCACATGTTTCCAATAATCAGTGCCCGCCCGGCGCACCGATTTTTCATCCAGTGAAAACCCCAAAGGTTTGATCAAGATCAGTTCATGGTTCAACGCCACACAGGTCCGGCCAATGGCCCCCGTATTATAAGGGATTTCTGGCGTGACGAGAACGATTTTGAGGGTTTCGGACATGGGCTGGCTTTCGTAAATGGCGGCACATCTGCGATGTCCTATTGCGTTTGAAGCAAATCGTCTTTGGTAAATGTCGGGTAAACGGCTAGTGATAGTAGTCCTGCAATGTGAGGCGCAGCCGTGCCACGCCAAATCGCACATACAACGGCAAGCACGTCGGCCCCTTCTTGCAAGGCCAATGCATGGGCATCTGCGACCGCGCCGCCCGTCGTGATGACGTCTTCTATAAATGTGACTTTCTGTCCCGACACATCTTGGCCTTCAATCGCTTTGCAAGTTCCATAGGTCTTGGCTTCTTTGCGAATGAAGGCAGCGGGTAATCCGGTTTCAAGGGAGATCGCAGTAACCAACGGCACGCCACCAAGCTCTAGTCCGGCAATGATCTGTGTGTTTTCAGGAATGAGTTTCGCCATCTCTTTGGCCAGCGGCCGCAAGATTTCGGGGCTGCCTTCAAAACGATACTTGTCAAAATACGCGTTAGCAATTTGACCAGAGCGCAACGTGAAGGAGCCGTGCAGCGTCGCAATTTCTGCTATTTTCTTTGCAAGTTCTGCCTTTGATAGTTCCACGCTCATTGTTCGATGCCTCCTTACCCCAATCTCGGATTACCTAGACCGTCAAACCGCACAGGGCAACACAGCTTAACGAGCAAACAAAAAGCCCCGACGTTTCCATCGGGGCTTCTTTCCAAAGTTCGAGAAAAAGACCTTTAGTCTTCTTTCTTCTCTTCTTTTGCTTCTTCGCCAGTTTCCTGATCCACAACTTTCATGGACAGGCGGACCTTGCCACGGTCGTCGAAGCCCAGCAGTTTGACCCAAACTTCTTGACCCTCTTTGAGGACGTCGGAAGGGTGGTTCAGGCGGCGGTTTTCGATTTGGGACACGTGCACCAGACCGTCGCGCTTGCCAAAGAAGTTCACGAAGGCGCCGAAATCGACGAGCTTCACAACTTTACCTTTGTAGATCACGCCTTCCTCTGGCTCTGCCACGATGGAGTGGATCATGTCGTAGGCCTTTTTGATGGCCTCTGCGTCGTTGGATGCCAGCTTGATCGTGCCTTCGTCGTTGATGTCGACTTTTGCGCCGGACACTTCAACGATTTCACGGATGACCTTACCGCCAGAACCGATGACTTCACGGATCTTATCGGTTGGGATCTGCATGGTTTCGATCTTTGGTGCGTGAACGCCCAGATCGTTTGCGCCGGTCAAGGCTTTGCCCATCTCTTCGAGGATGTGCAAACGGCCTGCTTTGGCCTGAGCCAAGGCTTTGGACATGATGTCTTGGGTGATACCCGCGATTTTGATGTCCATCTGCAAGGATGTGATCCCTGCTTCGGTGCCCGCAACCTTAAAGTCCATGTCGCCAAGGTGGTCTTCGTCACCCAAGATGTCGGACAGAATGGCGTAGTCGCCATCGTCTTCCATCACGAGGCCCATGGCCACGCCAGCAACCGCTGCCTTCAACGGAACGCCCGCGTCCATCATGGACAAGGAACCACCGCAAACGGATGCCATAGAGCTTGAGCCGTTAGATTCAGTGATCTCTGACACCAAGCGGATGGTGTATGGGAAGTCTGTCGCGGACGGCAGAACCGCCTGAAGCGCACGCCAAGCCAGTTTACCGTGACCGATTTCACGACGGCCCGGGCCACCCACACGGCCAACCTCACCAACGGAATACGGTGGGAAGTTATAGTGCAGCATGAAGTTTGACTTATACATACCAGTCAGCGAGTCGATCATCTGCTCGTCGTCGCCGGTGCCCAATGTGGTCACAACCAGACCTTGAGTTTCACCACGTGTGAACAAGGCAGAGCCGTGTGTCCGTGGCAGGATGCCGGTCTCGGATACAATTGGGCGGATTGTGTCGAGAGCACGACCATCGATGCGCTTGCTGTTTTTCACAACGTCGCCACGCAGAACCGAAGATTCCAAACCTTTCAGCGCTGGGCCGAGGTTTTTGTCTTCTTGCTGCTCTTCGGACAAGGACGCGATGATTGCGTCTTTGGCTGCTGCAACCGCGGACGTACGTTCTTGCTTGTCTGTAATCGCATAAGCCGCACGCATCTGGTCTTCGCCAGCGGCTTTCACGGCTGCGGACAGATCAGAGTAGTCTTCTGGTTCAAAGTCGAACGGCTCTTTTGCGCAGTCTTCGGCCAGATCAATGATCAGGTCGATGACAGGCTGGATGCTGTCATGGGCGAATTTCACGGCGCCAAGCATTTCGTCTTCTGAAAGCTCGTATGCTTCGGATTCAACCATCATCACGGCGTCTTTGGTGCCGGCAACAACAAGGTCCAAACGCTGCTCTGGGTTCAGGCGCAGGTTGTGCATGTCGTCGATTTCTGGGTTCAAGATGTATTCGCCATCTACGAAGCCAACACGGCAAGCGCCGATTGGGCCACGGAACGGTGCGCCAGAAATTGTCAGCGCCGCGGATGCCGCGATCATCGCAACCATGTCTGGATCGTTGACCAGATCGTGTGACAATACAGTACACATCACCAAAACTTCGTTTTTGAAGCCAGGGACGAACAATGGGCGGATCGGACGGTCGATCAAGCGGGAGGTCAGTGTCTCTTTTTCAGTTGGACGTGCTTCGCGCTTAAAAAAGCCGCCAGGAACTTTGCCAGCGGCGTAGTATTTCTCTTGGTAGTGTACGGTCAGTGGAAAGAAGTCCTGACCCGGCTTTTGCTTACGTGCAAATGTCACGTTCGCCATAACGCTGGTTTCGCCCAGCGTGGCAATCACGGAACCGTCTGCTTGACGGGCGACTTTGCCTGTTTCCAGTGTCAGCGTCTCTTCGCCCCACTGTATAGATTTTTTCGTATGGTTAAACATTTCGTTTTCCTTTGGGCCGCGGCCCTTATTTTGCGTAGGGGGCGTATTCCCCCTCATTCCGGTATCTTGCGCGGGCGCTGGAATGCGGACGCCAATCGTTTCAAGATAGGCGGGCCATACAGGAGATAGTGGAGTTTGGGAAGGGTTGTGAAGTTCACCCGTTTATCCATCCATATACAAGCTTGTCAAAGCGCGCCTTTGTTCCTATTTTGTTCTCGTTGCTGAATAGGAAACATCTAAATGCTTGATGCAGAAGAAACAGGGTTCAAAACCCATTACATTTGCCAAACCTATGTCGCCCACAAAAACGGACTGAAGGTCGACAAGCTGTTGCAATACACGTCCGCTGCCCAAGCCGAGGACCGTGCATCGCGTGAAGCTGCGCGTGATGGCTGTGCGGGGGCGGATGCTTATATGCTGACCGAAGATGTCGGATCGGGCGAGGTGTCTTTGCCCACGTTTTTGGCGCGGTTTGGTGATGTGCCGCTGGATGACGGGTCTTAACGGGTGAAGTGTCGTTTGAACTGACGGTCACCGATAATGGACAGGGGCCATTTGCCCATGGCGCTGCGGGTTGCCCGGGTGAATGCGTTTTCGGTTTGGCCAAGCAACCCGACCTGACGCGAGGTTTGCTGCATCTCGCGCACCCGTTTGAACCGCTTGGCTTCCATCCAGCGGGTGACATCGGCGCCGGTTTTGCCAGCGGCAAATGCTGCCGCGATCATATGTGCATCCTCGATCGCTTGGCAGGCCCCTTGGCCCAAGTTGGGTAAAAACGGATGGATCGCATCGCCGATGAGCGTCACATTCCCTGCGCCCCATTTGCGCGAGACGGGGCGGTCGTAGAAGCCGACTTTGGTCACTGTGTTCTGGTGTGCTTTATCCAACAAATCGTGAAATGCTTGGGGCCAGTCGCGGATGAGGGTGCCGACCTCTGACACGTCGGTCGCGCCGGCACGTTGATGGCTGTCGGGCATATTGGCGATAAAAAACCAATAGCGCGTGTCGTGGCCGGATTCAAAAACACCCATGCGCCCATTTGGTCCCATGTATTCGGTGCCTTCATAGGGGTCAGTCAGCGGCGCGGGTGCGGAAGACAGCCCCAGCCAAGCGCCATAGCCTGCATAAGTCGGTGGCCCGTCGTTGAGGGTTGCGGACCTGATCTGCGACCAAACGCCATCTGCACCGATCATATGGTTTGCAGTGACGGTTGATCCATCTTCAAAACGAAGGACGATTTCATGTCCGTGATCCGTCCAGGACTGAAGTCGTTTGCCAATATTTAGGCGGGCGTTAGGAATGGCGGATGCCAGATGTCTGTGAAGGTCGGCGCGGCGCACGCAGATGCCAGTGTGCCCAATGGCCGCGTAATGGTCTGACAGGTCATTAGTGAAATAAGCCCGACCATCGTACCGTCGCCATGCCACGCTGTTAATCGGTGCGCCGTCATGTGCAATTTGATCAGCAAGGCCCCATTCGTGAAGGCACGCCATGGCATTTGGCCAGAGAGATAGGCTCGTACCGATAGGGGCGAATGCGGGTGCTGCCTCGAACACATGGGCGTCGCGCCCGATCTGCGAGCAAGCGGCAGCGGCCGAAAGGCCAGCGATCCCGCCTCCGATTATGGCAATGTCGACGTCTGGCATTTGCGGCACTCCTTGTGCCCGCAGCCTAGCTTATCATCAACGCAGCTTGAAGGACGCATTGTCGCCCGCCCCTTGATCTGAGGTAAACCGCAGCTCGTTGCCGTTGCGAACCTCGACCAATTGGCAATTATACCCAACGGAGTCGCCGCCCCAGATCATATCGCGACAGAAGAAACCGTTTTCCCATGTCCAATTTCCAGTGATGCCCCAGCCCAGCGCATCACCTGCGATTTGCCCGTTTGACGTCACCTGAAGCGTGACGCCATACAGCCGGTTGGACAGGGACTTCGTCCCGATGATGTTCAAAAATGCGGCCTGATCAGTGACCCGCTCATAGGCCGCAGCGAAGGCGGGCGTCGCGATTAGAAAGGCGAAAGCGAGCAAGAAGCGGGTCATTTACGGCTCCGGTTTTTGGACTGGTTACTGCCTAAAACGTCCGACGCGCAAATTGGTTCCAGAATATCAAAGGCCAAGCACATCCATCATGTCGTATTCACCAGGGTTTTGGGTTTGACCCCAAAGTGCGGCCTTCAGCGCACCACGCGCAAACACAGCCCGATCTGTGGCGCGATGGCGTAGCGTGATCTGCTCGCCCATTGCCGCAAATAGCACGTCGTGATCGCCCACAATGTCGCCGCCGCGGATTGCGGTGAAGCCGATATCGCCACGCTTGCGCGCACCAGTGATGCCGTCGCGTCCGCTGTCGCGCACATCATTGAGCGCAACCCCGCGACCGGCGGCAGCCGCTTCACCAAGCATTAAGGCAGTCCCCGAGGGTGCGTCGACTTTTTGGTTGTGATGGGCTTCGATGACTTCGATGTCGTAGTCTTCATCCAATGCTTCCGCGACTTTCTGTGTCAGCTTCACCAAAAGGTTCACGCCAAGAGACATGTTGCCCGCGCGCACGATCACCGCATGGTGGGATGCGGCGTTAATCGCTTTCAGATCATCATCCGTCAGGCCGGTCGTGCCAATCACATGCACGGCGCGGGCCTGCGCTGCTAGTCCGGCGAACCCGACAGTTGCGGCTGGGGCCGTGAAGTCGATCACCGCTTGGGCTTTTGCAAAGGCTGCGAGCGCATCATCGGTGACAGTCACACCGATCGCGGCACCGCCCATGGCTTCGCCGATGTCGCGGCCCACCCAAGGGTGGCCTTCGCGTTCCAGTACACCGACCAGTTTGCACTGGTCTGACGCGGTGACCTGATTGATCAACATTTGCCCCATGCGGCCAGAGCCGCCAGTTATTACGATACCAGGTGTGTTGGTCATAGGTCGCGTCCTTTTCGTGCAGTTAGTAGCGGTATAGGTGAGTATTTATGACAATGCGAGACAGGATGCACATCGGCGGGGTCTTGCGGTCAATGAAATCCCTTGCTTGGCAAAGTCGCATTCACGCATTACATGCGCCATATGGCTAAAAACACATCAAGAGACGGGCGCGCGCCCACACAACGCATGTTGAAGGTTGGCGAGATGATCCGCCGCGATCTGTCTGCGATTTTGCAGCGGGGCGAGGTTCATGATCCTGATCTGATGCGGTTCATGATTACTGTGGGCGAGGTGCGGATGTCGCCCGATCTGCGGATCGCGACGGCATTTATCCTGCCGCTTGGCGGAGAGCAGAAAGAAGAAGCCTTGGCTTGCGTGCGCAAAAACCGCCATGAAATTCGGCATTTGGTTGTGAAGGGCGGCACGATGAAGCACGCCCCCGAGCTGCGGTTTGAAATTGACGGCACGTTTGACCAGATGGACGCCACACGTGCGTTGTTGGCGGAAAGCCATGTAAAGCAGGATTTGGACGAGTGATCCGTTTTACCATTTTGGTGTTGCTTTGGGCGACCCCTGCGATGGCTGTGACCTGCGAAGATGTCAAAAGTGCTGGTAACGGCTACACCGTATGCACGGTTGACGTCCCGACCGAGGACTTGCGCCTTTTCTTGCACGATAGTGACGGCAACATTTTGGGCAATTTTTCCAATGTTGAAAATACTCTGGACGGTCGTGCACTGACGTTCGCGATGAACGCGGGAATGTATCATGAAGACCGCGCGCCCGTCGGCCACTATGTACAGGACGGGGTCGAATCCATGCGCGTTGTGTCAAACGCGGGTCCGGGCAACTTTGGCCTTTTGCCCAATGGTGTGTTTTGTCTGAACGACGACACTGCGCAGGTTTATGAGACGTTGGATTTTGTCGCGCGTGCGCCGACTTGCCGCGATGCGTCTCAGTCCGGCCCTATGTTGGTAATTGATGGCGCGTTGCATCCGCGGTTCTTGCCCGATGGCACGTCACGCAATATTCGTAATGGTGTCGGCACCAGCGCAGACGGGCGTTTTGCTGTGTTTGTGATTGCTAACAATGGCGTCACGTTTCACGAGTTTGGTACCTTCTTTCGCGACGTCTTGGCCGTGCCCAATGCGCTCTACTTCGATGGACGTGTGTCGCGGTTACATGCCCCAAGCCTGTCGCGGTCAGATTTTGGTCTTCGCCTTGGCCCGATTGTGGGTGTCGTCGAGTAGTTGACGCCAGCCGAATGGCCCGCTAGCAGGCCGATCTAGTTTAACGTGAGGTGACACATGGGACGCAGACGCAAGGGCCGTGATATTTCGGGTTGGGTTGTTGTTGATAAGCCTGCAGGGATTACGTCGACCTCTGTTGTGAATAAGGTGCGCTGGGCGCTGGACGCCAAAAAGGCTGGCCATGCAGGCACGCTTGATCCCGAAGCGACGGGTGTTTTGGCGATTGCATTGGGCGAAGCCACCAAGACAGTGCCATATATCACGGATGCTTTGAAATGCTACACGTTTACGGTGCGTCTGGGGCAAGCCACGAATACGGATGACGCCGAGGGCGAGGTGATTTCCACCTCTGATATCCGTCCCACGGACGCAGATATTAAGGCCGCGCTTGGTGCCTTTGTTGGTGACATCATGCAGGTTCCGCCGCAGTTTTCCGCGGTAAAAGTGGATGGTGAGCGTGCCTATAAAAAGGCCCGCGACGGCGAGGAAATGGAACTTTCTGCCCGCCCGCTTTGGGTCGAAGAACTGTTGCTTGTTGATCGTCCAGATCTGGATCATGTCGTTCTAGAGATGACATGTGGCAAAGGCGGATATGTCCGCTCAATCGCACGTGACTTGGGGGCGGCACTGGGTTGTTACGCCCACGTTTTGAAATTGCGTCGTATTTGGTCTGGGCCGTTTGATGCGACTGATGGGATCACGTTGGAGCGTGTTGATGAGCTGGCTAAGACGCCAGAGCTTGACGCGGTCGTTCAGCCATTAGAGCTAGGATTGGCAGATTTAGAGATGGTGAGCTGCCCCGCGTCCAGCCTTGTGAAACTGCGCAACGGCAACGCTGCGACTGTGATTGCAAGCGGCATTGAATACGATCAAGAGGTTTGGGCAAGCCACGACGGTCAAGCTGTTGCGGTTGGTCATTACCGTGCGGGTGAATTGCATCCGAGCCGCGTGTTTGTTCCGGCGCAGATGGGTTGAAACCCATCCTACGGTGAAAAGCGCGACACAGCTGTTTGGTTTGAAAATGCGTAGGATGGGTTTTAACCCATCCACCAATTGCGTAACGTTTCAGGATGATCACACGCGACCATAATACCCTTTTGTCTGCATCGACTGCGATCTATTCGGATTGTGAAAAATACCGGTATGCCCTGACACGCACATGGGATGTTTCAGCCAAACGCGCCCTTTTTGTCATGCTGAACCCGTCGACGGCGACCGAAGTTCAGAATGACCCTACAGTTGAACGCTGCGAGAGACGCGCCCGTGCCTTGGGGTTTGGCGCGTTTCGCGTCACCAATATCTTTGCGTGGCGCGACACTGATCCCCGCAAGATGCGCGCCGCCAAGGACCCCATTGGTCCCGCCAATGATGAAACAATTCTTAAGGGCGCCGATTGGGCCGACACGGTCATCGCGGCTTGGGGCACCCATGGCGCCCATCGTGACCGCGGTGCGCAGGTCGAGGCCATGCTGCGTCAAACAGCCAACGCGCTGTATAGTTTAGGTTTGACGAAAGACGGCCACCCAAAGCATCCACTTTATATCGCATATACCCAGCAACCGATCGTGTGGCTCGACCATGATTGAAGGTTTCACCCACTCCCATGTCGTATGTGGCGATGTCCGGTTAAGCATCCATCGCGCGGGGCAGGGTGTGCCTTTGCTCCTGCTTCATGGCTATCCCCAGAACCATCATTGTTGGGCCGGTGTCGCCGCTGATTTTGCAGAAAATTTCGATGTGATCATACCCGACTTGCGGGGCTATGGTGACAGCGATGCGCCGCAAGATGATGTTGAGCATGCAGCCTATTCCAAGCGTAGAATGGCACAAGACATCGTGGCATTGATGGACGCGTTGAACCTGCCTGCCGCCCACATTCTGGGGCATGACCGTGGCGGCCGCGTGGCCTACAGGTTTGCACTTGATCATCCGGGGCGTCTGTTGAAATTGGGCATCATCGAAATCGTGCCAACCGGTGACTTTTGGGAAAACTGGGATGCGGACCTTGCGATGAAGGCCTACCATTGGACATTTCTTGCACAGCCCGCCCCATTGCCAGAAACCATGATCGGAGCGGATCCAGTTGGGTATATTGACTGGACTTTAGCAGCTTGGACCGGCGCACGTACCTTGGCCCCGTTTCAGCCCGATGCTTTGGCCAGCTATCGGGCCCAAGCATCTGACCCCGCACATTTGGCGGCGATGTGCGCAGACTACCGTGCAGGGGCAACATTTGATCGGGCTTTGGATAATGCCGACCGCGCTGCTCATCGTAAAATTCGTGCACCATTGCATTTTCTTTGGGCGCGTCGGGGCTTTCCAGCCCAAACAGGCGATCCGGCTGCGATCTGGCGCGATTGGGCGACGAAGGTCACCGATAGCAGCTGCGACACAGGGCATTTCGTGATGGAAGAAGACCCAGCCGCGGTCATCACTGCCTTTCTCCCCCATTTTCAAGACGATTAACTATACGAATCGAAATTCCACGATTCCTCAAGTGAATGTGGTATCCACAAGCAACGGGTCGGGGGTGATCCTATTGGTGGAACTGACGCAATGCTTGCGATTTTTGGATTTATGGGACTAGTCCTGTCCGCTGTTGTGATTTCGGGCACTGATTTCACTGACACGTCTAAAACAGATGACGATGTTGATACGGATGCGACAGAGGATGAAACCGCTGAAATCGTCGCAGTTGATATGTTTCTCGACGATGCTTCTGATACCAGCAGTGGAACGGCGACGGATTCCGATACACTGGCAGATGAAAATCAGCTGGTTTTCACGGGCGCAACCAATGACGAGATTGTAACCGGCAGCGGTGATGACATTGTCGATGCGGCCGATGGTGATGATAACATCACTGGCGGTCCGGGCGACGATGAATTGCACGGGGGGCGCGGCAATGACATGGCGGAAGGCGGCGACGGTGACGACGCGATGTTCGGGCATACGGGCGACGATATCATGTTTGGTGGATCTGGTGCTGACAGTTTGATCGGCGGCGATGGTGCTGATTTTATCGATGGCGGTGATGGTGACGACGCACTGCAAGGGTATCTTGGGGATGACACATTGATTGGCGGCAATGGTGCGGATGTGTTGTTCGGTGGCGCTGGCGATGATGTGTTGGACGGGCGCAGCGGCGATGGCGCGGCTGATTTCCTGAATGGCAGTTCAGGTGATGATACGCTGCTTGCCGGTTATGGGGACAATCTGAACGGTGGCACGGGTGCCGATCTGTTCGGGCTGGAAACCGAGTCAAATGCCTATGTTGATGATTTTGACCCTGATGAAGATCGGATCGTGGTCGCCTTTGACCAAGACGCCCCGCAACCTGTCATCCGGTTTGAAGATACCGACGAAGGGGCCATTCTTTTGGCGGATGGAACGATCGTTGCGACCTTTGTAGGGCATACTGCATTGGATTTGGCGAATTCGCCTGTGACGCTCGTGCCGGTCTAACCTGCCCGCGCAAGGACGCACAAAACCCTTTTCTTTTATGACTGATTGTCCTAAACGCAGCCATCCGGCGGGGGAATCTCCTTGGCGGATACTCCACGGGCCTCTCTGGACGACATCCCGGATTGTGCCATTAACCCTTTAGATAAGGAGACCCCGATGTCGATTACTGCTGAAGAAAAAGCACGCGTCATGAAAGAATTCGCAACCAAAGAGGGTGACACTGGTTCCCCTGAAGTACAGGTTGCTATCCTTTCTTCACGCATCGCAACCCTGACAGAGCACTTCAAAACCCACAAAAAAGACAACCACGGTCGTCGTGGTCTTTTGAAAATGGTTGCTCTGCGTCGTAAGCTGTTGGACTACACACGCGCAAAAGATGAGGCCCGTTATCAGGACCTAATCAAGCGTTTGGGTCTGCGCCGCTAATCGCCGCACACGTCAACGTAATACGGAAACGCTCGCCAAATTGGTGGGCGTTTTTGTTTTGACTTGCCATTCGAAACTGCACCAGTCTACGAAAGCTAGTTTTGAAAGGCCCGCCATGCCAACCCCGCGCCGGATGTTTTTTGAGGGACAACTGATCCACTTGTTAGGGGTGGCCGTTTTGTTGGTTGCAGTGTGCTTCGCTGCCCAGATTTCGGGCTTCGATCAGGGTTTATTTCTAGGCTTGTCGACGACCAATTGGGTCGTCTTAGCAATTGCAAATGCTGTGCTGCATCAGGTTTACGTCTGGCTGTGTTGGCGTTTGGAATTGGGCGGACAGCAATTAACCCGCATTTTCACCAACCGCGCTTTCCCGATCTACAGCGCCGGATTTGCCATTCTCATCGCCTTGCGGCCACTACTTGCGCTCGCCGTTGCATGGTCTAATCGAAGTAGCTTGCCACTAACGCCTTGGGTCGGATGGACTATAGCCGCGCTTTTAATTTTGCCGGTGGGCTATTTGATGTACAGCGTACGCAAGTATTTCGGTTTTGACCGTGCTTTTGGGATCGACCACTTTGATCCCAATTTTCGCGATATTCCGTTCGTGCGTCAGGGCATCTTTCGCTGGTCAAACAACGCGATGTATGTCTTTGGCTTTTTGGTGCTTTGGGTGCCCGCGTTTCTGTTCCAATCGACGGCGTGTCTGATCGTCGCTGGCTTTAGCCATGCCTATATCTGGGTACATTATTATTGCACAGAAGTGCCGGATATGAACCGGATCTACGGGGCGAGGTAGGTTTGATCGAACCCGCCATCAAAAATCGATCGCAATACCCTTTTTTTCCCAATCACCGTAACGCACGGCCTCTGGTCCGTCGCGCCCGCCGAGCTCTTTGGGCAGGGTTACATCGCCATTTTTCTTGCGCCGCTCTTCGGCTTCGGCAAGCGCGCGTTTGGCGGCTTCGGGCAATTCTTGGGTCATTGGCTCGGCTCCTTGTCGAACGATGATGTTTGATATACCCCCAAGCCACATGAAAACAAGGGATGCCCCATGAGCAAAACAGGTCTGCCACCGCGCCGCGCCGCGCATTATCTGATGGATCAGATTATGGAAGAGGGCCGCTTGTTGGCAGAACTGATTGGTGGCGGGGCGTTGGATCATCTTGAACCAGCGGATCGTGCGCGCGCTCAGCGCCTGGCTACGGATGCCTTGCGCGGGTTGGATCGGGCCGACCGGATGCTCAAACCTTATTTGAAGAAACAGCCGCCAGAGCAGGTCATGAATTCTTTGCGCCTTGGCGTGATCGAGTTAGTGAGTGGCGAGGCCGCGCATGGTGTCGTGAATGCCTATGTTGAAATCACAGCGCAGAATAAAAACACCCATTCGATGAAGGGGATGGTGAATGCCGTGCTGCGCCGCATTGCCGAAGAGGGCGCGGAGGGTTGGCATAAACGCAAGGTCCCATTGATGCCCGGATGGTTGCGTCAGCCTTTGGTGGCCGCGTGGGGGCGCAAAGCGATGGATGCCATGGATACCGCGCATTTCGCAGGCGCGCCGCTTGATCTGACACCCAAAGGAGACCCTGCTGCCTTGGCTGCGGCTGTCGATGGTGTGGTTTTGCCTAACGGGTCGGTGCGCGTGCATAACGCAGGTCAGGTCAGCGGGCTTGCGGGATACGACGCGGGCGACTGGTGGGTGCAGGATGCGGCGGCGGCGGTGCCGGTTCAGATGTTGGCCCCGACCAAAGGCATGACCGTGTTGGATATTTGCGCCGCTCCGGGTGGTAAAACAATGCAATTGGCGGCTGCGGGCGCCGTTGTGACAGCCGTGGATATTTCCAAAACGCGCATGGCGCGTGTGGCCGAGAATCTCGCTCGTGTTAAAACACGGGCGACGTTGACTGTGGCGGACGCATTTGATGTGGCTGGTCGTTATGATGCCGTACTACTCGATGCGCCATGTTCCGCAACGGGCACGATCCGTCGTCACCCTGATTTGCCATATGCCAAGGATGGGTCCGAATTTGCCGAATTGATCGCGCAGCAAGCGGATATGATCGACCACGCACTGACCCTTGTGAAGCCAGGCGGCAAGCTGGTATTTTGCACATGTTCGCTCTTGCCCGACGAAGGCGAAGTACAGATCGAAGAAGCGTTGGAGCGTCATCCCGGTCTAACCGTGGATGTCAGCGCGGCTGATCGTGCGGGTATTGATCCAGATTGGACCACATATGAAGGCGGGGTCCGACTACGCCCCGATTTCTGGCCCGAATTGGGCGGTATGGACGGTTTCTATATTGCGGTGCTGACAAAGCCTGCATAGCGCCCTAGTATGCTGCCAATAACAATGCGCCCCAGCGCAAGATCGAAGGCAGCAGGACCGTGGCAAGACCGCAAACATGGCGCGCAGGCGCCACGCATTTTATGCACCGCGTGCACGCGGTTTCCGCGTCGCGTGCGCGCCCTGCCACTGGATTTGTTAGCCAACCAGAACCCAAAACAATTGGTCACTTTGCCCGTGGCCGCCAGTTGGTTGCCGGAAATTTTCTGTTTTCGGGTGTTCTAACGGAGGCCAAGGAAACGTCGATTTGGGACATTGTGGGTGACAATGCTGTCGTTGCCGAAGAGCTTCAGGGCTGTGCTTGGCTAGATGATCTGGCGGCTGTAGGCGATGCCAAGGCACGCGGCTGCGCGCAAGCTTGGGTTTGGGATTGGATCGATCGCTATGGCAATGGGCGCGGGCCGGGGTGGACGCCTGATTTGGTTGGTCGCCGTTTGATCCGTTGGATACAGCACGGGTTTTTCCTGTTGCGCGGTCAGGAAAAAGAAGCGAGCGAAGCGTTTTACCGCACGCTTGCCCAGCAAACGATATTTTTGTCACGTCGTTGGAAAACCTCGCAGCATGGTTTGCCGCGGTTCGAGGCGCTGACGGGCATGATCTATGCAGGTTTATCGCTCGAAGGGATGCAGGGCTATGTCGATCCGGCAGTCGCAGCTTTGGCCCGCGATTGCGGACGCGAGATTGATGAAACTGGCGGTATCCCGACCCGCAATCCTGAAAAACTGCTCGAAGTTTTGACATTGCTCACTTGGGCCGTCGGTGCGCTCAACGAAATGGGCCGTCAGCCGCCAGCGCCAATCTTAACGGCGATTGCGCGGATTGCGCCGACGCTACGCGCCTTACGTCACGCCGATGGTGGCCTTGCACGTTTCCATGGCGGTGGGCGCGGTTTGGTTGGGCGTTTGGACTATGCTCTCACCGCGTCAGGTGACAAAACGCGTGCTGGCGAAGGTCCGCACATGGGGTTTGCCCGGATGAGCGCGGGGCGCACGTCGATTGTGGTTGACGCCGCAGCGCCCCCAACTGGTCCCGTTTCCATGAACGCCCATGCCAGCACATTGGCATTAGAAGTGACTTCGGGCCGCAGGCCGCTGATCGTGAATTGTGGGTCCGGCAACACATTTGGCGAAGAGTGGCGGCGCGCGGGCCGCGCGACCCCGTCCCATTCTACACTTTGTATCGAGGGTTATTCTTCATCCCGTCTTGGTCCGCCCAGCCGGTTGAACACAAGCCGCCAAGAGCTTTTGGTAGATATCCCGAATTCTGTCCAAACCGAGTTTTCCAGCCTGCACGATGGCCGTCGGTTGGAACTATCCCATGACGGATACCGTCCGACACATGGTGTGATGCATGCCCGCACGATTGATCTTGCTGTGGATGGGCGCGGCATGGTGGGCGAGGATTTGCTGACCACACTGACCGACCCTGATAAAGCGAAATTCGAGGGGGCATTGGACCAAACAGCCTTGCAAGGCGTGCCCTATGCCTTGCGGTTTCATTTGCATCCTGACGTCGATGCAACGATGGATTTGGGCGGTGCGGCGATTTCAATGGCGCTGAAATCTGGCGAGATATGGATATTGCGCCACGATGGATACGCCGAAATGACCCTCGAGCCGTCAGTTTATTTAGAAAATGGTCGATTAAAGCCCCGTCCGAGCCAACAGGTGGTTTTATCTGGGCGCACGATGTCCTATGCGACACGCGTCCGCTGGTCGTTGGCCAAGGCTCAGGACACGCCCGAAGGTGTGCGTGATCTGGTTACCGACGACCCGCTTGAACCGCTTAATGAATGATCTCGGGGGATCACATGACTGACCTTGCACCGCTGCGCCGCGCCCTTCTTTCTGTTTCTGATAAAACCGGATTGCTTGATCTGGGAAAGGCACTTGCCGCCCGTGGGGTAGAGCTGTTGTCGACTGGTGGATCGGCCAAGGCGCTGCGTGATGCGGGACTGGATGTCAAAGACGTCGCCGATGTCACTGGCTTCCCTGAAATGATGGACGGGCGTGTGAAAACGCTGCACCCTGTTGTGCATGGCGGTCTTTTGGCGCGCCGCGATCTGCCAGCACATGTCGCCGCGATGGACGAACATAGCATCGGCGCAATCGACCTGCTGGTTGTAAACTTGTACCCGTTTGAGGAAACCGTCGCCAAGGGTGCTGATTTCGATACCTGCATCGAGAACATCGACATTGGCGGCCCCGCGATGATCCGCTCTGCTGCAAAAAACCATGCCTTCGTGAACGTCATCACCGATGTTGAAGACTATGACGCGTTGCTAGCGGAATTGGATGCAAACGACGGCCAGACCAGCTTGGCGTTCCGTCAGAAATTGGCGCAAACTGCTTATGGTCGGACAGCCGCCTATGATGCCGCTGTCAGCACTTGGATGGCAGGCGCCATTGATTTGGACACACCGCGCCGTCGTTCGATTGCGGGTACTTATAAGCAGACGATGCGTTACGGCGAGAATTCTCATCAGTCGGCAGCGTTTTATACCGATGGCACAGGTCGTCAGGGTGTAGCGACAGCTGTGGTTCATCAGGGCAAAGAGCTGTCGTACAACAACATCAACGACACCGATGCGGCATTTGAATTGGTCGCGGAATTTGATCCGGCTGACGGTCCTGCTGTGGCGATTATCAAACACGCCAACCCAAGCGGCGTGGCGCGTGGCGCGACACTGATAGAGGCGTATCAGAACGCATTTGATTGCGACCGCACGTCCGCGTTTGGTGGGATCGTCGCGCTGAACACTGCACTGGACGAAGAGACAGCCAAAGCCATTGTCGAAATTTTCACTGAAGTTGTCATTGCGCCGGGTGCGTCAGATGCGGCAAAGGCCATCTTCGCGACGAAGAAGAACTTGCGCCTGTTGACCACCGACGGGTTGCCTGATCCAAAGGCTGCGCAGATCACCATGAAACAGGTTGCTGGCGGTATGTTGGTGCAGGACAAGGACGTGGGGCACGTGGCAATGGGCGACCTAAAAGTCGTGACCAAGGTCAAACCGACCGACGCACAAATGGCCGATCTTTTGTTCGCTTGGAAGGTCGCCAAACACGTCAAATCCAACGCGATTGTTTACGTCAAAGACAAGGCAACCGTTGGTGTGGGCGCTGGGCAAATGTCCCGTCTTGATAGCGCCTTGATCGCCGCCCAAAAGGCAGAGCGCATGGCAAAAGCCATGGACCTGCCACAGTCGCTCGCCATTGGGTCTGCTGTCGCATCCGACGCGTTCTTCCCATTTGCCGATGGGCTGTTAGAAGCCGCCGCCGCAGGGGCCACATGTGTCATTCAGCCCGGTGGATCCATGCGCGACGACGAGGTGATCGCGGCCGCAGACGAGGCTGGTATCGCCATGGTATTCACCGGCATGCGCCACTTCCGTCACTAAGGACCAAATGATGCGTTTGTTATTCTGGACAGGGTTTTGGGTGTTTCTGATCGATCAGGCCAGCAAGTGGTTTGTGGTTCATTACCTTGATCTGATCACGAAAATGAACATTGACGTTTGGCCACCGTTCCTAGTCTTTCGCATGGCTTGGAACCGCGGGATTAATTTCGGCATCGGTGCGGGTTTCGACATGCGTTGGGTGCTGATCGCGGTGGCATTTCTGATTACGGCGCTTGTGCTGTTTTGGCTGTGGCGTAGGCCTGCGACCGGCAAATGGACCTATATCGCCGCCGGTTTTCTGGTTGGTGGGGCGATGGGCAATGTGATTGACCGCATTCTTTACGGTGCCGTGGCTGATTTTCTGAACATGTCGTGCTGCGGTTTTGAGAACCCATATGCATTCAACGTCGCCGATGTTGCGATTTTCGTGGGGGCGATCGGGCTTGCGTTTGCAGAACCCGACAAGCCGAAAAAGAAACGGACGTGACGAAAGCCGAACCATAGGGTAAACAAACCCCACAACGACCAAGGACGACGCGATGCGCAAGGTAATTTTGGCAAGTTTGACAGCACTTTTGATGGCCGCGTGTTCATCTGGTGAACGGTCATTGCATGACATGCGCAGCACGGGCGGTGGGCCAGACGAGTTTTCTGTGCTGCCTGTGGGCGCATTGGAAATACCGACAGATTCAACCTTGCCACAGCCAACACCTGGTGGGGCTAACCGCACTGATCCTACGCCTAAAGCCAATGCAATCGCGGCCTTGGGCGGCAATGCAGCGGCGCAACAACGCGGTGGCATTCCGGCGTCTGATGCGGCACTTGTTGCAGCAACCAGCCGCAATGGCGTCACCCCATCAATCCGTGCGACCTTGGCCGCTGAAGACGCGCAGCTGCGCAAAACGCGTAAAACATTTTCGATCTTTGGTGGGGTGTTCGGGAGCAGGTATTTTGGGCTTTATGCCAACCAGGCGCTTGATGCTTACGCGGAATTGCAGCGTTTCCGCGAGCTTGGTGTGGCAACACCGTCTGCCCCTCCAGCGAACTAGCGGATTTTCACAACCGCGTATGGCGCACTTGAATGCGGCGGGCAGTGGCGTAGGTTAAACCCAACGCCACATCACCAAAGGATGCCCCATGCGCCGATTGCTCGCCCTTGCCTTGATCGCCTTTGCGCCGCCCGCGCTGGCCCAGGAGGTCACGACCTATTCCCTTGATAACGGCATGGACGTCGTGGTCATCGAAGACCACCGCGCGCCCGTCGTTGTGCATATGGTCTGGTATAAGGTTGGGGCTGCGGATGAACCTGTCGGGGCATCTGGCGTGGCGCATTTTCTGGAACATTTGTTGTTCAAGGCCACGGATGTTTTGGAGAGCGGCGAGTTTTCTGCGACTGTGGCGGCAAATGGTGGTTCGGACAATGCATTCACCAGCCACGATTACACCGCTTATTTCCAGCGCATCGCGGCGGATCGGTTGGAGCTGATGATGCAAATGGAAAGCAACCGGATGAACAATCTGGTGCTGACCGAAGACGACATCGAAACCGAACGCGGCGTTGTGTTAGAAGAACGCAACCAGCGCACCGAGAATTCCGCCGGCGCCTTGGCCCGCGAACAATTTGTCGCCGCCCAATACCAAAACCACAGGTATGGTGTGCCAGTGATTGGCTGGAAGCACGAAATGGAAGAGCTGGTATTGCAAGACGCGCTCGATTTTTATGACCTCTACTATAGCCCGAACAATGCGATTTTGATCGTTGCAGGCGATGTGCAACCCGACGAGGTAAAGGCACTGGCCGACCAATACTACGGCGTGATTCCGGCAGAAGAAAACTTGCCGGAACGCATTCGCCCAGCAGAGCCGCCGCAGCGCGCCGAACGGCGGATTACTTATACCGATCCGCGCGTGAGCCAACCTTACTTAACCCGCTCCTATATCGCGCCAGAGCGTGACACTGGGGCGCAGAAAGAGGCAGCTGCATTGGTCTACTTGGCAGAGCTATTGGGCGGTTCGCCGTTTTCATCTGTGCTCGGCAAAGCCTTGCAGTTTGATACCCAGATCGCCGTGCAAACCGGCGCGGGCTATCGCGCAGGATCGCTCGATGACACAACATTCAGCATTTTCGTCGCCCCATCTGACGGTGTTAGCCTGTCAGAGGCAGAGGCCGCGATGGACTCTGCTATCGCCGATTTCCTTGCCAATCCGATTGATCCTGCCGAGCTAGAAAGCATCCGCACACAATCCCGCGCGTCAGAGATTTACGCGTTGGATAATGTTGAAGGTTTGGCGCGGCGTTATGGCGTCGCCCTGACACAAGGGTTGACGGTTGCGGATGTGCAAGCATGGCCGCAAGTTCTGCAAGAGGTGACGGAGGCTGATATTAAGACCGTCGCAGCCAAGGTCTTAAACCGTGATCAGGCCGTGACCGGCTGGGTCGTTTCAAACCCAGAGGAGGCACGCTAATGCTTCGTTTTATTATCGCATTCTGCACCATCAGCACCGCAAGTATGGCCACAGCCGAGATTGATATCAAAACCGTCACGTCTGATGGCGGTATCAACGCGTGGGTCGTGGAAGAGCCGTCGATCCCCTTCACGGCGCTCGAAATCCGGATGCGCGGCGGCGCGTCGTTGGATTTGGACGGTACACGCGGTGCGATCAACCTGATGACCGCGCTGATTGAAGAAGGCAGCGGTGATATGGACGCGCAAGCGTTCCAAAAGCGGCTTGACACGCTGGCCGCCCGTTTCACGTTCCGTGTATCCGACGATATAATGTCCATTTCCGCGCGCTTCTTGTCCGAAAACCAAGACGAGGCGTTGGCATTGTTGCGCCAAGCGTTGACGGAACCACGGTTTGACCAATCTGCGATTGACCGCGTACGCGCGCAAGTTCTGTCTGGCATTGCTGGCGACGCGAAGAACCCGAACCGCATTGCGGGCAAGTATTTCGACGAGGTTGCATTTGGTGCGCATCCTTATGGCTCGCCTATCGACGGCAAAGTCGAAAGCGTCAGCGCGTTGACCCAAGAAGACATATTCGAGGCACATCGAAACACCCTGACCCGCGACGCGGTTTATGTGTCCGCCGTTGGGGACATATCGGCAGATGAGATCGGCCCAATCTTAGATAATCTGCTGGGCGCATTGCCAAGCGAAGGGCCTGCGGCACCAGACCATGCCGGGTTCGCGTTGGAGGGCGGCGTCACTGTTATCGACTTTGAAACGCCCCAATCGGTTGCCTTGTTCGGGCATAGCGGCATTGAACGTCACGACGAAGATTTCTTTGCCGCTTATATCCTCAATTCCATTCTGGGCGGGGCCGGTTTTGAATCCCGTCTGATGAATGAGGTCCGCGAAAAGCGTGGACTGACTTATGGCATCCGGTCCTATCTGGTGCCAAAATTCCATGCGGAAATGTGGATCGGGCAGGTGGCATCGTCGAATGAAACCATTGCGGAGGCCATCGCCGTGACCCGAGATGTTTGGACAGACTTGGCCACAAATGGCGTCACCGAAGAAGAGTTAGCGGATACCAAGACCTTTCTGACAGGTGAATACCCATTGCGTTTCGATGGGAATGCCAAGATCGCGGGCATCATGGTTGGCATGCAGATGATCGGGTTGCCCACAGATTATGTGATCAATCGTAACGACTATATGGAAGCGGTGACAATGGACGATATCAAACGGGTTGCGGCGGAATACCTGCGCCCGGAGGATATGCATTTCGTCGTAGTCGGTCAGCCTGTTGGGGTAGAAACCACCGATTAACCATTTTTCGCCCCTCGTAGAATCGCGACTGGTCGTGCTAAACCTTGTGGCATGGCCAGTCCCGACCCCAACATAAAGCCGCAGCCTGTGATTAGGCAGCTCGATGACGCCGCAATCAACCGGATTGCCGCGGGCGAGGTGCTGGAGCGTCCTGCCTCTGCTGTCAAAGAACTGGTTGAAAACGCAATTGATGCCGGTGCGCACCGGATCGACGTTGTGATCGCTGATGGCGGCAAGACGCTGATCCGTGTGACAGATGATGGGTGTGGGATCGCTGGAGCGGATTTGCCGCTCGCATTATCTCGTCATGCAACAAGCAAAATTGACGGGTCGGATTTGCTTAATATCCACTCATTCGGGTTCCGTGGTGAAGCTTTACCCAGCCTCGGCGCTGTTGGTCGTTTGACAATCACCAGCCGTGTTGCTGGTAGCGATGCGGCGACTGTGACCGTGGCGGGCGGCGAAATGGGCGACGTGCGTCCGGCCGCCTTGTCCCACGGCACTGTTGTCGAATTGCGGGACATGTTTTACGCCACTCCTGCACGGCTAAAGTTCATGCGGACCGACCGAGCAGAGGCGCAGGCCGTCGGCGATGTCGTCAAAAGGCTGGCAATGGCAGAGCCATTTATCACCTTCATCCTAAGGGATGGTTCAGGCGGTGACAGCCGTACGACGTTCCGTGCGGACGCCGAAACGGGTGATCTGTTTGATGCGCTTCACGGACGGTTGCGGTCTGTGATCGGACGCGATTTCGCGGACAATGCGCTGGCGATTGATGCGGAGCGTGACGGGTTTCACCTGACAGGTTATGCGGCCCTACCGACCTATTCACGCGGCGCTGCGATTGCGCAGTTTGTCTTCGTAAACGGACGCCCCGTGCGTGACAAAATGCTGCTGGGCGCCTTGCGTGCTGGGTACATGGATGTGCTTTCGCGAGATCGTCATCCAGTGGCCGCGTTGTTTATCGATTGCGACCCGACCATGGTCGATGTGAACGTGCATCCGGCGAAGTCAGAGGTGCGTTTCCGCGAACCTGCCATCGTGCGCGGCTTGATCGTGTCGGGCCTGAGACAGGCCATGGCGGGGGCGGGGCACCGCGCGTCTACGACAGTGGCTGATGCGACATTGGGCGCGATGCAACCGCAGCCAATGGAACCACGTGTTTACCAAATGGACCGCCCGTCCATGGGCGTGCGCACGCAGTCCTATCTAGCCCAAGCACCCGGTTTCGCGGAAACGCCAAGCGCACGTATTGAACCCGCGGCTATGGATGAACCTGACCATCTGCCGCTCGGTGCTGCGCGCGCGCAATTGCACGAAAATTACATTGTCGCCCAGACCAAAGATGGCATTGTCATTGTCGACGGGCATGCGGCGCATGAACGGCTTGTCTATGAAAAGCTGAAAACGCAGATGGCCGAAAATGGCGTGGCGGCGCAGGCTTTGCTCATCCCAGAAATTGTGGAGCTGGCCGAGGGTGAAGCGGGCCAGCTGTTGGATATTGCGGATGACTTGGCGAAATTCGGGTTGGGGATTGAAGCGTTCGGGGGCAATGCCGTGGCGGTCCGTGAAACGCCTGCGATTTTAGGCGAGGTGAACGCGAGCGCCATGCTGCGCGATATATTGGACGAACTATCGGACACGGGCGGATCAGATCGCGTACAGTCCAAGGTCGAGGCGATTTTGTCGCGGGTGGCCTGCCACGGGTCCATTCGCACGGGCCGCCGGATGCGCGGCGAAGAAATGAACGCCTTGTTGCGCGATATGGAAGCGACCCCAAGGTCGGGCCAATGCAATCACGGCCGCCCCACATATGTAGAGTTGAAGATGACAGATATTGAACGATTGTTTGGCCGCACATGATCACGATCGGCGATTATACCTTTGCGTTTGACGACCCGTTGTTCCTCGCCGGTCTCATCGTTGCTCTCATCCTCTTGCTGGTGGTGGTTCTGCTGATTGTGACTGTGCGCCGTGCTGGTAAATCGGGTGAAATGGCGCAGGTGCTTGCGAGCCAGATGGGCGGGCTTGGGTCAAGGGTTGAGATGTTGTCGAATGGCCAGCAGCAGTTGGTTGGTGGTCTGAATTCCGTGTCAGAGGCGCAGGCCCAACAGCAGGCCAAGACCTTGCAGTTGATGGAACAGCGCCTGCAACAGGTCACGGAATCGATGAATGTGAACCTGTCCACATCGGCCCAACGCACTGCGCAAAGCCTTGGAGAATTGCAACAACGTTTGCTGACGATTGATAAAGCCCAAGAAAACATCACGAAGCTGTCAGGCGATGTTCTGTCGTTGCAGGACATTTTGTCGAACAAACAAACCCGCGGTGCCTTTGGCGAAATTCAGCTCAATGACATCGTCAGCAAAGCCCTGCCGTCGGATGCCTATACGTTCCAGCATACGCTGAGCAACGGCAAGCGGGCCGATTGCTTGATCCACCTGCCGAACCCACCTGGCCCGATCGTGATTGACAGCAAATTCCCGCTAGAGGCCTATGAGGCCTTGCGCAATGCAACGACGGATTGGGAGGCCAATGAGGCCGCGAAGTTCATGCGTACTTCTGTCAAATCTCATATCAAGGCTATTTCGGACAAATATATTTTGGACGGGGAAACTGCCGATGGCGCGTTGATGTTCCTGCCATCAGAAGCTGTTTACGCGGAACTTCATGCCAATTTCCCAGAATTGGTGCGCGAGGGATTTGCCGCGCGTGTCTGGATCGTGTCGCCGACGACGTGTATGGCCACACTGAACACGATGCGCGCAATTTTGAAAGATGCGCGGATGCGTGAACAGGCCGGTGCGATCCGCACAACCCTGCGCCATTTGCATCGCGATGTGGAACTGGTTGTCGAGAGAGTCGGCAAGCTGAACACGCATTTTGGACAAGCCCGCAAAGACTTGGACGATATCAACACAGCCGCAGAGCGGGCAGGTAAGCGGGCGGTGAAGCTAGACAATTTCGATTTTGAAGAGATCACAGTTGAAAGTCCGGCCCCTTTGCCTTTGGGCCAGCCAAAGACATAGTGCGGATTTTCGCAAAGGTGACTGGATGTTTCGGGCAACCGTTTTAGGTTCTGCAGGACAAATTGATAACGAAAGATCGACGATGCCTATGACACCTTCCGCGCGCGCCCCTCGAAGAATTGCCGTTATCGGCGCGGGTATCTCTGGCATGGGGGCGGCACATATGCTGTCCGCTGATCATCAGGTTGTGTTGTTCGAGGCCGAAAACCGGCTTGGTGGCCATGCCCGCACCCGCATGGCGGGGCCTAATGCCGATACGCCTGTGGATACAGGGTTTATCGTGTTCAACTATGCAAACTACCCGCATCTGACGGCGCTTTTCGATCATCTGGATGTCCCTGTGGTTAAATCGAACATGTCGTTTGGTGCATCATTTGATGGGGGCCGGTTGGAGTATGGGCTTGCTGGGGCTGGTGCGATTTTTGCCCAGAAACGCAACATCGCGAACCCCAAGTTTTTGCGTATGATCCGCGACATTTTGCATTTCAACAAACATGGGTTGGCAGCGAGCCAAGACCCATCGCTGACCATCGGCGATTTGATGGCCAAGCTGAACCTGTCTGACTATTTCCGCGACCATTATCTATTGCCGTTTTCGGGTGCGATTTGGTCGACGCCCAAAGAAAAGATCATGGATTTTCCGGCCCATGCGATGATGCAGTTTTTCGACAACCACGCGCTGTTATCTGCCACCGGCCAGCACCAGTGGTATACGGTACAAGGCGGTAGCAAGTCTTATGTGGATAGGCTTGGCACCGATATGGTCAAACGCGGTGTACAGATGCGTTTGGGTGCCGGTGTCGATGCCGTGCGCAGGACGCCCGAAGGGGCAGAGGTCAAGACCGCAGCCGGTGAGTGGGAAGCCTTTGACGAGGTGGTTTTCGCAACGCATTCGGATGATACGCTGCGCATGTTGGCCGATGCGTCCGCAAAAGAAACCGCAACCTTGGGGGCGGTAAAATACCAGCCGAACCGTGTTGTGCTCCATTCCGATACTGCGATCATGCCCCAACGGCGCGCGGTTTGGTCGAGCTGGATTTATAGCGAAGAGGCCCGCAAACAAAGTGATCAGATTGATCTGACCTATTGGATGAATTCGCTGCAACCTTGGCTAACCGGGCCGGACTATATGGTCACGCTGAACACAACCCGCACGATCCGGGAAGAGCTGATCTGGGACGAGGTCACCTTGCGCCACCCAGTCTATGACACGGCGGCGATGGCGGCTCAGGGCGAGGCAGCGGCGATGAATGGTGCCAACAACACATGGTTCTGTGGAGCGTGGATGAAGAACGGATTTCACGAGGATGGCTTGTCGTCAGCCGTGGATGTCGTCACCGCGTTGAACGCCGCGCATGCCCCAGCTGTTGCGGCCGAGTGAACCGCGTCGAACATATCGCGGGCCATACCTATCATGGGCGGCGCGGCGCGGTGAAAAACGCGTTTCGCTATTCCATCGACTATGTACTGTTTGATCCCGAAGCGACGTTGAATACCCCGCGATTGTTCGCCCGTAACACGGCGTCGTTGATGTCACTGCAAGACAGCGACCACGGTGGCGCCCCACACGAGGGGCGCGGTGCTGTCTGGGCACGAGAGGTTCTGGCAAGCCATGGTGTGGTGGCCGATGGGCGGCTCGCGCTGCTCGCCCAGCCCCGCATCTTGGGATACGTGTTCAATCCGGTGTCGTTTTGGCTGTGCCACGACAAGGCAGGTGACCTGCGTGCCGTAATCGCAGAGGTGACCAATACGTTTGGCGACCGCCATTCATATCTTTGCCGCCATTCCGATGGGCGCGTTATCACGAAGGATGACACGATCCATGCCGACAAAATCTTCCATGTCTCGCCGTTTCAACCGATTGATGGCGGTTACACATTTCGGTTTGATATTCAGGCTGAAAGTATTGGGATATGGATCGATTATAGCCGTGGCAATGGCGGCGTCATTGCGACCCTACACGGCCCGCGCAAACCGTTGACGAATGGGTCTATCCTGCGGGCCGCGATACGCCGACCGTTTGGCGCGCGGCGTGTTATGGTGTTGATCCATTGGCAAGCGATCAAGCTGTGGTGGAAAGGGGCGACATTCCGGTCGCGTCCCGCACCGCCTAGTGATGAGGTCAGCGAATGAGCGTATGGTCAGACCGGTTGCCCGCCTTCACCGGCTTTGCCGCCGTGCTTTCGGCGGCGGGCTTGCCGATCTATATTTATGCGCCGAAATACTATGCCGACACCTATGGTGTCAGTTTAACCGCGCTTGGCGCGTTGCTATTCGCACTGCGATTGTTCGATGTCATCCAAGACCCAGTGTTGGGGTGGATAAGCGAAAGATTGGGCGCAACGAAGAAATGGGCGGTCACAGGTGTCGCCCTGATCATGGCGCTGTCGATGATCGGGCTTTTTGCGGTTATTCCGCCGATGGACCCTGCAATCTGGTTTGCGATCACAGTCACGGGGCTGTTCAGCGCGTTCAGCTTCCTGACGATCAACTTCTATGCCCAAGGGATCAGCAAAGCAGGTGATGACCCCAAAGGGCACGTGAGGCTTGCGTCTTGGCGCGAAACGGGCGGATTGTTGGGCGTGTGCATTGCGGCGGTCGCGCCAACGCTTTTGATGGACCTCAGCGCTGATCCTTTTGGCACCTTTGCTTACGGCTTTGCGGCGGCAACAGTGGTCGCCGCTTTGTTTATGTTGCCCGAATGGAAGGGCCGGACCACCGCAGAGCCATCCCAAATCAAAGAAATTTTAGCAGATAAATTGACGCGCCGTTTGCTGGTACTGGCGTTGATCAACGCGACCCCACTGGCAGTGTCATCAACGCTGTTTCTTTTCTATGTGGAATCCAGACTTGGTAGCCCAGGATGGGAAGGACCGCTATTGGTGCTGTTTTTCCTTGCTGCGGCGCTGTCGTCGCCTGTGTGGTCGGCCTTGGCCCAACGCAGGGGAGAGAAACGAGTTTTGCTGTGTGCGATGGCGCTCGCGGTGTTGTCATTTGGGTTTGTCCTAACGTTAGGGACAGGTGACGTGAACCAATTCGCCCTTATATGCGTTATATCTGGAGCGACGATTGGCGCGGACCTAACACTGTTACCGGCGATGTTTGCGCGGCGCATGGCTGTTGTGTCGCCCAATGGCGGGCAAGGGTTCGGGCTTTGGTCCTTGGTGAGCAAGTTTACACTGGCCTTTGCTGCGGTGACTTTGCTGCCACTTTTGGAGAGCGCAGGCTTTGTGGCCGGTGCAGATAATTTGCCGGAAACGGCACTGACGACTTTGACGGTGTTATACGCCTTGGTGCCGTCAGTTTTGAAATTGGGGGCGATAGGATTGCTGATCGCGACAAACTTGGAGACGACGTAATGGGGCTGATTTTAATCCTGTTCGGGGGCGTTTTGGCGCTTGCGCTGATGTGGGCCAAGACGCGGTATCTGTCGTTTGTAGCACAAGAGCCGGATGACTATGCCTTTGGCGAAGACTTTGATGTGCGCAAGGTATTTAATGGCCCGTTGATTTGTGACGGGATCATTTACGGGCCCGCGGGCCGAGTTGTGTCGCGATTCACATCCGAGTTTGAGGGGGCGTGGGACGGAAATACAGGTGTTCTGCGCGAGGTGTTCCATTACGACAGTGGTAATGTGCAGGAACGCGCTTGGCATTTGAATGTGGACGCTGATGGCCAGATCATCGCAACGGCCGATGATGTTGTCGGCGAGGGACATGGACAACAAAGCGGCAATGCCGTTGTTTTGAATTACAAGATCAAGCTGTCAGATGCGGCTGGTGGCTACACTTTGAAGGCCTGTGATTGGATGTATTTGATGCCAAATGGCACGATCATCAACCGCAATCAATTCCGGAAATACGGGTTTAAGGTGGCCGAGCTTGTCGCCACGATCCGCCCTGTTCAAAAGGCAGTATCATGATGGACTGGACGGGAAAGCGGTATTGGATTGTGGGCGCGAGTGAGGGTCTGGGGCGCGCGTTGGCGAAAAAGATTGCGGCGGCTGGCGCCCATGTGATTGTGTCTGCACGATCCGAGGATCGGTTGACGTCGTTGGTTGAAGAGATCGGCGACAATGCGTCATTTGTCACTGTTGATGTGAGTGAGCTACAGGCGGTCGAGAAGGCGGCGGCGCAGGTTGGGCATGTCGACGGTGTCATCTATTTGGCGGGTGTCTATTGGCCGATGAAGGCGACAGAATGGGACAATGAAAAAGCTGATCTGATGGGGCAGATCAATTTCTTGGGCGGATCGCGTGTTGTTGGTGCCGTGATAGGGCCGATGATCGCACGAGATGCCGGTCATATTGTCTTGACCGGATCATTGTCCGGATTTCGTGGATTGCCCGGCGCGATTGGCTATTCGGCGTCCAAGGCTGGCTTGATGGCATTGGCCGAGAGCATGCAGGCGGATTTGCGAAAAACGGGTGTGCGCGTTCAGGTCGTCAATCCAGGGTTCATTAAGACCCGTTTGACAGAGAAGAATGATTTTCAAATGCCCTTTATTATGGAACCCGAAGAAGCGGCAGAGGTATTTTTCGATCACCTCGAGCTTGGCGGGTTCAAGCGGAGTTTCCCGATGGTGTTTTCATGGGTGTTTCGCTTGTCGCAGTTCATGCCTGATTGGATGTATTATCGCCTGTTCGGGGCGAAATGACGTAGGATGGGTTTAAACCCATTCTACCCAGTTGCGTCCCAAAACACTTGTCGTGCGCGGTGCCAGACGCCTTGATCCAAACGCTTCAACGCGCCCAAGTGGGGTAGCAGTTGTGATGCGAAATCTTCGCTGCTTTCCGCGGGTAGGAGCGAAGGCAGATTGTCGATCGCCATCACATCCAATGGTGGTGCATTGTGGACACGCAGGGCAGGTGCCGCCCATGTTGTTTCTGCGTTATAGACTTTGATCGGAGAGAAATCGCTTTGCGGGTCGCAGGCAATGTCACCAATCACGCGCAGTTTTCGTGGGGCCGACTTTGCCGAAGTTGGCACGAACACTGGGGTGCCGTCACGTGCGAGGATGCAGTTCAGGAAAACATCGTGGTCGAAAACTTCGGGGAATGGACCGCCAGATGCTGTTTCCGCCATATCCCATTTGGTCACCGTCAGCCCCAGCGCTTCGCAAAGGTCGGCCGCCCCCGTGCCAACCCGCCCCAATGCGCCGATTGTCAGCACAGATGGTTTCGTGCCAGCAAGTGCGGATTGAATGTCAGCCACCATGGCGTCTGCGTTGGTGTAGGTGGTTATTGGGCCTATCAGGTTACCGCGAATTTGTGCCGCATAGGACAGCAAGCTGACCGCCGCCCCCGCATAGCCCGCCCAATAGCCAAAGGCAGCCACCCTGCGACCTGCGTCATCCACCAGATACTCCAAGTCATAAAGTGTCCCGCCGCCCGCCTGAAACCGGTCGAGCAGTTTGCGCCCTGCGGTCTGTCCCTTATAGGCGTGGCCGAACATGATATGGCGGTGGCGCAGTGGCGTTTCGTTTACGGGCAACTCTTTGAGCCCGAAAATAATCGCGTCATCGGGCGCGTTGGTCCAGCTACCTTGATCCGCGATATCGCAGCCTGCATCCGCATAGCCCGCGATATCAATCGCGCGTTGGTCGGACCGTTCGACGGTGACCTTGATCCCTGCGGCCATCAGTGCGCGCGCGCCGTCTGGTATCAATCCAACACGTTGTTCGTGCGGGCGTGTTTCTGCGCGGACCCATAGATGTGTCATGTCGTCGTTCCTAGTAATGCGTGCGGGCGGTCACCCGATCGTTGCGGTCCAAATGGGGAGAGCTGTTAAATGTGCCCAAGATCGGCCCATGGTCGGTCACATGAATGCGGTGCACGGAGGTGTTCAAAATTGGCAGTGCGACTTGCGCCATTTGCGGAATATCCAGATGCAAAATATGTGCAACGGCCCGCGCGATGATCCCGCCTGACGTCACGCAGAGTATACGTTTTCCGGGTTGTGCTGCGTCCGCAATGACCGCCGCGACGCGGTCAGAATATGCCGCATAGGTTTCGTTGCCTGAAATAAGACCGTCGCGCCATGCCGTTAGCGTTGCAGGGAAATGGGTGACGAAATCGTCCTTGCTTTCACGTGGGCCTGCCAAGCCGTTGGCTTCCATTTCGGCCGTCAGGTCGTAATAGACAATTTCGTTGAGCCGCTCGTCGATTGTGACATCGGTAAACCCCATGCCCGCTGCCGTTTCACGTTGGCGGCGCAGTGAGCCGGAGAAAACCGCATCGAAAGGCGTGTCGTGGGTGTGGATCCAATCGCCAAGCCAGCGGGCTTGTTCGTGCCCGAGGTCTGATAGCTTGTCGTATTCCGCCTCGTTCGTGGCGGCTGAATTGGCTTGGCCGTGCCGGACCAGAGTGATTTCGCCCATGATTGCTCCTGCGGTTGAAAGTTATGGGTAGGCGGTTGCAGTTGGATTGGCAACGGGTCGCGTGACGTGAGCTGCGCCTCCGGCGGGGATATTGGGAAACCAAAGAGGCAGGCCGATGTGCACTTGTTTGCAGAATCTTCATGTGGGATTGTGAGGCTCAGAGTAGATAAGAAAAACCAACACAGGTTCCCGATTTATGCCCGCAGATACGCTGCTTAAGGACGTCTTTGGATTCGACGATTTTCGCGAGGGACAGCGCGAGATTGTGGAGGCTGTGATTGCTGGTGAAAATACACTGGCGATTATGCCGACGGGTGGGGGGAAGTCGCTGTGCTTTCAATTGCCGGCCTTGGTTCGTGATGGCGTGACGGTTGTCATTTCACCGCTGATTGCCTTGATGCGCGATCAAGTACGCGGGCTAAAGGCGGCAGGGGTTGAGGCTGGGGCGTTGACCTCTGGTAATACCGAAGAAGAAACCGATGCCGTTTGGGCAGGGTTAGAAGCGGGTACGCTGAAGCTGTTGTATATGGCGCCGGAACGGTTGGCGTCGGGTGGCACCATGCAGATGTTGCGCCGCGCTGGTGTTGGTCTGATCGCCGTCGACGAGGCCCATTGTGTGAGCGCGTGGGGCCATGATTTCCGGCCGGATTATCTGCGCATTGGCGAGTTGCGCCGTTTTCTGGATGTGCCCTTAGCCGCGTTTACCGCGACGGCGGATGCCGAAACGCAAGTAGAGATAATTGCGAAGCTGTTTGATGGTGTCGAGCCGTCCAAGTTCCTACGCGGATTTGATCGCCCGAATATTCATCTGGCATTTGCTGTCAAAGACGGGCCGCGTGCGCAGATTTTGAACTTTGCTGGGGCGCGTAAGGGCCAATCTGGCATCGTCTATTGTGGCACCCGTGCAAAGACCGAAACGCTGGCCAAGGCGCTGGGCGATGTGGGTCATGTTGCGTGTTCTTATCACGGCGGCATGGAGGCAGAGGATCGCCGCATTGTGGAACGTCGGTTTCAACAAGAGGATGGCCTGATCGTTTGTGCCACCGTGGCCTTTGGCATGGGGATCGACAAACCGGATATTCGCTGGGTTGCCCATGCGGACCTGCCGAAGTCGATCGAGAGCTATTACCAAGAGATCGGGCGTGCGGGGCGTGATGGCGCCCCTGCTGAAACGCTGACCTTGTTTGGGCCGGATGACATTCGCTATCGCCGTCAGCAAATCGACGAAGGGCTTGCCCCTGCTGATCGTCGCGCAGCCGATCATGGTCGGTTGAACGCGCTATTGGGATTGGCAGAGGCACTGGTGTGCAGGCGCCAGAATTTGTTGACCTATTTTGGTGAGGATCCGCAGCCTTGTGGACATTGCGACCTGTGCGACAAACCTGCCGAGACTTTTGATGCGACGACGCCTGTGCGGATGGCCTTGTCTGCCGCTTTACGCACCGAAGAATGGTTTGGATCGGGGCATTTGATTGACATCCTGTTGGGGGCCAAGACTGATAAGATTGCGCAGCGCGGTCATGACAGCTTGCCAACATATGGCGTAGGCAAAGAATATGACAAACGACAATGGCAGGCGATTTTCCGACAGATGATGGGGCATGACCTGATGCGCCCTGATCGCGAGCGTCACGGCGCGCTTCGCATGACCGAACACGCCCGCCCGATCTTGCGCGGCGAAGCGTCTATCACATTGCGCAAGGACACGATCCGCGCCGCGCGCGGTACAGGGCCTAAGGTGCGCCAATTGGTGTCCGAAGAAGACGCGCCGCTGATGTCGGCGCTAAAGGCGAAACGCCGGTTCCTGGCCGAACAAGCCGGAGGTCCGGCCTATATTATCTTTAACGATCGCACCTTGATCGAGATGGCCGAAAAGCGGCCCATGAACCTTGATCAGATGGCCGCCATCGGTGGCGTGGGTGCCAAGAAGCTTGAGAGCTATGGCGCGGCATTCCTCGAGGTCATCGCAGGCGCCGTAGAGGAGGTGCATCCAATGCGGCGCAAACTGGCAGGGCGCGACGAGGGCGCGGTTTATGACCGCTTGCTTGCCGTGCAGGCCGAATTGCAACGCGGTGCTGATGGGGCAGGCAAGCCTATGTCGTGCAGCGCGTCGATGCTGGCAAAGGTTGCGCAGTTGCACAATGCGGATCACGCAGGGCTGACGCGATTGATGGGTGACAAATATGCCGACAGGTTTGGTGATGCGTTCCTCGAAGTCTTGCGCGACGGCTAAGGTGATTGCGCGGGTCGGGTCTTATCCTTAACGTAGGACGCAGAATTTGACCTTTGGGACGACGACCATGTTTGAAAGCATCCTTTCGATTTTTAGTGGCTCTGCATCTGAGACGAAGCTGCCTGCAGCCGACGCGCGCACTGCGCTTGGCGCATTGATGGTCCGCGCGGCCAAGGCAGATAAGGCTTATTTGTTTGAAGAGGTCGAACAGATCGATGCCGTACTTGGCAATCTTTACGAGTTGAACCCAGTCGAAGCCGCCAAGATGCGTGCTCAATGCGAGCTGTTAGAAGAGGCAATGCCGGAGACCGAAGATCTGGCCGGTATCTTGCATGACGCGATTGATGTGGCCGACCGCGAGGCTGCGGTCCGCGCGCTTTGGACTGTGGTTTTTGCCGATGGTGTTGAGCATGAAGAAGAAGACGAATTATTGCATGCGGTCGAGTCCGCTTTGGGCGTAACGCCAGCGGAAGCCAAGCGTTTGCACGACGAAGAAATGGCCAAGCGGCCAGTGAAACGGGGCTAGCGTCCGCGCCCCGCAAACCAGACAGATGATGCGCCCGCGATCGCGATGATGGCCAGCCCTATGAGAGTGGTGCCGTCGGGCCAATCGCCGAAAACGATGACGCCCAAAACCGTGGCGACGACCAGCTGGCTATAGATCAGCGGCGCGATCACATTCGCTGGTGTGGTCCGGTTGACCAGAACCAATAACAGGTTCCCCAAGGCAGACCCCATCGCGCTAATTCCGATCAGGATTGCAGCATTGATCGTGATGGGGGGCAATGGGCCGATTGCGAAAGGGGCCAAGACCAATGCCCCGATAACGAGTTGGGATAAAAGCAGGAAGCGTGGTCTAAATGCTCCTGCCAACCACCGCGTTGCCACCAGATAGGACCCGTGCAAGCAGCCTGCCAGAATAGCAAATCCCATGCCGATGGTCATCCCAAAGCCGGGGCGCACAACGATCAGAACGCCGAGAAAACTAATCGCCAACAACAGGCTGCGCGCTATTGTGATCCGTTCCCCGAGCAGGAGGGCCGACAGGCAATAGGCGACGATGGGACCGATGAAGAACCCGCCAAATACTGTGGCCATTTCTTCTGTGCGCAGGGCGGTCAGAATGCAGACGATACCACCAACGATCAGCAAAGAGCGCAGCAACAGACGCCAGTCCATTGCCAAGGCAGCGTCACCGCGCTGTAGCCCCGCAAATGGTGCGATGACAACGGCCGCAAGCGCGAACCGTGACCAAGCCAGAAAAACGGGGTCAAATCCTTGCGGGCTAAGCGCCTTGGCCGCCGCGTCGCCTGATACAATCAGCACCATGGCAAGCACTACCATGCCCACAACACGGGGGAGCGATAACGGCATCTATTGGCCCAACGGGATAGCGTTTGTCATGTTCAGCCCTTTGCACTGCTAGGGGCGATCATGAGAGACGCTGGGCGCGAGGTCCAGCGCAAAACGTTTAGCTTGCCAAGAGCCGTGCTTCTGCTGCTTTCAACGTTTGACGTGCGCTTTGGCCGAACCCAATCGGGTTGGCACGCAATTCAGGGAAGATGTCGAACAATTCTTCGCGCGCCGGATCATCCAACCCGCCAAGACTGCTGGCCCCAGGGTAATAGCTTTCGCTGCGCGCGCCTTCGGCAAAAACAACCTCATGCTCATCAAATAGCATGTGGAAATAGGTCACATCGCCGCCTTCCTCTAGAGTAACCTCAGTGCCATCGATCAAATGTTTCGCGGCAGCAAAAACCTCGTCCTGACCAAACAATAGGGACGCGCGAGCGTTGCCTTCAAGCATGCGATGTTGCTGGGACACGATGAGATCGCGCTCGTTCCCAAAGCGGGAACTGGCCGCAATGCGCACAGGCGCGTGTTGGCCAACCGCGGGCAGTGTACGTTTGCCGATCCAACGAATTGGCTGCATGCCGTGATCCATGGTCATGACTAGATCGCCAACCTCTAATGTTTCAATTGGGCGTGCGCCTCGAGGCGTAACGATCCGCGTGCCTTCGCCGAAACAAAACACGATGTTTTCGATTTCGGAAAAGTTGATGACTGTCCCATCAAGCATTGTGGCCGTACCGGACAATCCACCGTTGGCATCATCTGGGTCGGTAATCGTGATCGACGACTGATCGACAAGAGCGTTAAAGTTCAGCGTGTCACCCGCAGTCTCATCGCCTTCACCGCCGACAATATTGATCGGGCCGGAGCCCTCACCAAGGTCTTCGAGGTTGAACGTATCGTCACCACTGCCACCGTCCACGTTATCGCCATGGGCGAATTTGATAGTGTCATTGTTGTCGCCACCGTCGATGGTGTCTGCACCCAGGCCGCCGATCAAGACGTCGTCACCGCCGCCACCGTCGATGCTGTCATTGCCAGCACCGCCGTCGATCGTGTCATCGCCAGAGGTCTGCTGCCAATCAACATCGTAACGTGTTTGGGTCAGGTTGCTGATCGAGCTGTCATAAGTCGATGCAGGCGCGGTGCCGAGTTCAACAGACACAATCGGCCCATATTCCATCGCCTGCACATCGCCATCACCAAAGTCGTTATACTCTGGCATCATATAGATGTCGCCATCGGTGGTCTGCACCACAACTGCGGATACGGTATCGGTTGTGCCATCTTCATAAGTCAGGATGGTGTTTTCATAGACCACCAAAGAGTCGACTTTATGTGGATACCCATCGATGTAGAAAACGTCCGCGGCTGCGGCGCCTCCGGACGTGCTATCCGACACCAAGGCGGTGCCGCCATTGCTCGACGCGTTCGGCAGGTCAACAGATACGAGGTTTTGGGATGCCGGCGCGGCTGTCGTGCCGTAAACATTGCCTTCAAGCGTTGCCGCGTTTTCGACGGACTCGTTGCCGACATCCCGTGTGCCGAAAAACCCACCGGAGCCTTCGACAAACTCCAATGGATCAATGTCGACGGCTTCGCTGTCCAGCTGAATGGCCGTCCAGCTTTGGGTTTGCACGCCTGTGCCGTTCACGGACCCGTCGCCTTCAATGACGTCATCGCCAGCGCCGCCCTCGACAGAATCGTTGCCAGCGCCGCCGGTCACTGTATCTGCGCCGTCTCCTGCAACGATTGTATCGTCGCCAGCGCTCATGGTGATGGAATCGTCTCCAGCACCGGTATCAATGGCAACATTATCTGTGCCTGCCGCGACCGCATCAACGACATCGTCTTGGTCTGTCAGTACATAGTTTTCAATTTCGGTGAATGTCGCCGTCGATGCGCCATCGGTAACTTGGCCGTCTTCGGCGCTTGAAAGCGTCAGATTTACGCCCGTTGTCAGGCCGCTTGCACCAATTGTGTCTCCCGCGGTTTCGCCCGTGCCGCGCCCGTCGATATCGTCATCGCCAAAGTTGCCTTCGAGGACAAATGTATCATCGCCGGATCCACCAACCAAAGAGTCGTCGCCGCCAGATCCGTTGATTGTATCATCGCCGTCACCAGCGAGCACGGTGTCATCACCGGTCGTGACCGTATCGCCATCGGAATCGGTGTACCCCAAGCCAATTGTATCGCTGCCAGACGTGCCATCGACGACACCGGCCGCAAGGTTTGGCGAAAATGAAGTTACCGTACCAGTGTTCACATCGGCAGGCATATTGGTTGTGTCAGGGACGAAATAGGTCCAGCCATCCGACCCAGTATAGAATGTGCCTTGCTCTGTCCCAGAGGTGCCGAGCAACAGCAAACCATCAGTCCAGTTGACCGCACCTGTGCCGACCTCTGACGTGATGTCAAAGTCATACAAGTCATCGTTCAACAATCCGCCGTCTCTCAACGTGTCACCGTTTGAAACGACGCCATTGCTGCCAAGATTTACGCGATACCCGCTCGCCATTTTGATTGCCCTTCGACAGTGGTCGATTGCGCCAGGAGAACTTTTTCGACTGACGCAGTCTAAAGCATTCGATGTTTCCGCCCGTTCGGGTGGTCGCTCTCTATGGATCAAGATAAGTGATTGGTGGGGTTGAAAAAAATAGGTAGAATTACCTGAAATTATCCCTTGACAGGAATTGACCTCGACTCATTCGCCGGTTCGGCGCTGCATCTTTACGAAATGACTTAAAAGCGATGTTTGGACTTCAATAGTTCCAATATTGGGTCCAAATACGTAGCAAAATGTCTTAGAATTTTCCGAAATGCTGGCCAGTACAGTGCGAAATGCCTTTTTTTCGTAGTTCTGACGTTAGGTCAAATGGTCCGGTTTTGGGTTGGCCACACATCTGAAATCCCATGGTATGAAGTGTCGGGGCGACGACAGCCGCGCCGAAACCCATTTATTGCCTTGCCTTTGCCCCCCCGCAGTTGGTCTAACTCGGCCCAAGTAAAAGGAGCTGCCCCATGGTCGATATTGCCGCCCGCGTCTGGAACCACAAATGGAAGATCGATCCGATTGTTCGGTCGCTCATCGATACTGATTTTTACAAGCTCTTGATGTGCCAATCGGTGTTCCGAAACAAACCCGACGCACAAGTTACGTTCAGCCTGATCAACCGGTCGAAGCATATCAAGCTGGCCGAGCTGGTGGACGAGGGCGAATTGCGCGAACAGCTCGACCATATCAGGTCGCTGTCACTGACACGCGGCGAAAGCACATGGATGCGGGGCAACACGTTCTATGGCAAACGCCAAATGTTCACGCCCGAATTCATGGATTGGTTCGAAAACCTGCGTCTGCCGCCTTATCATCTGGAAAAGGTCGACGGGCAGTACGAGCTGACGTTCGAAGGGTCATGGCCCGAGGTCATGCTGTGGGAAATTCCCGCGCTTGCGGTCCTGATGGAGCTACGCGGACGCGCTGTGCTGGGCAATATGCGCCGGTTTGAGCTAGAGGTGCTTTATGCCCGCGCCAAGACCAAGGTTTGGGAAAAGGTCGAAACCCTGCGCACCTTGCCAGACTTAAAGATCGCCGATTTCGGGACGCGGCGGCGGCATTCCCACCTTTGGCAAGACTGGTGCGTGCAGGCCATGTCAGAAGGCTTGGGTGAGAATTTTATCGGCACGTCGAACTGTCTGATCGCCAAGAACCGCGACTTGCCTGCGATTGGGACGAATGCGCATGAACTGCCGATGGTTTACGCGGCTTTGGCCGATGGGGACGCCGCACTGGCGCAATCGCCCTATGACGTGCTGGCCGATTGGCAGGCCGAACATGACGGCAATCTACGGATCATTCTGCCTGATACTTACGGGACCCAAGGGTTCCTTGACCGCGCGCCTGATTGGCTGGCGGGCTGGACGGGCATCCGCGTGGACAGCGGCGATCCGGCAACGGGGGGCGAGGTGGCGATCAACTGGTGGAAAGAACGGGGCGAAGACCCGACCAAGAAACTGGTGATCTTTTCCGACGGGCTGGACACCGATAAAATCGTGGAACTGCAAAACCAATTCGCAGGGCGCTGCCGCGTGTCATTCGGCTGGGGCACGATGCTAACCAATGACTTTAAGGGGCTGACCGACGGGGACGCGCTGGCGCCGTTCTCATTGGTGTGTAAGGCCATCGCGGCCAACGGCAACCCCACCGTGAAACTCAGCGACAACCCGAACAAAGCGATGGGGCCGGAAGGTGAGATCGCACGGTACAAGCGTGTGTTCGGGGTTGGGGAGCAGGATCGGGTTGAGGTTGTGGTTTAGTCAGTCAGTTGGAAGAATTTTTCAGCGACAGATTCAGATCGAATATAATCCCGTACCTTTTCGCGAGTGTCTAACTTTGCAGATTTAATTAACTTGTCCAAGATTTTGGCTGTATTTTTAAATTCGGCAATGAATTTTTCTTCGTTAGACAGTAAGGTCATCAACTTGGCGCAAATAGCGTCCTGCTTATTTGTCTTAAGTGAAAATATGTCCTTATTTTCGGTAAAGTTCCGGCCGATCTTTGAGAGAACGTAGTATTTGTAAATGCCATATTCCCGAGGGACACGGTTGTTTCGTATCGCGAAATCAATTCTATAGCTTGCAAATGCTGCCGTATAATATGGAACAACGCTGTGATCATCCTGAAAGATTTTAGATGAGAATTCCTTGCGAATTCCTCTGTAATCGCGTGCTGCTCGATTTGGTTGAAACAAAAACATCCCTGCAATTGCTTTGACTAATTCACTTGGCTTGACGATGCGAGTTCGTTCAATACCCTCATTGCGATATTGGTGCTCTCGACGTTCAATGAATAGCTTCTGATCGGCAGGCTGTTGGTTGCTGTATTCCTCAAGGTCTTTCATGAACGAAGTCAAAGCCCAAAATTGATCTTCTTTGACTTCATTTTGTCGATTTGTACCAACAATGATTTTAGAAACAAATTCTGCATCATCGCTGACAATTAGCCTAAGCGGAACAAAGGCATCTTTAGCACTTTCTCCAGCCTGGAATAGTATATTGCATGTCTGGCAACCGTTAACGATCTGATAGTCATCCAAGTAAAATGTATCACCTTTGCGGGAAACATCTTTTGCAACTACCGTGACACCGTTGTTCTTAAAAACAAATGACTGCTGCCCGCCAACTTTTAGCTCTTGGAGGATGTCTTTGTTAATATCTGATTTCTCGTTGAAATCCCTTACATTATCAAAAAATACTGCTCGATTTATTCTTCTTTCGGTCTCTTCAGCGGCGTCTTGTGTTGCGATCTTAACGAGTTCTTCTGCTTTAACATATCCAATGAAACTCTGCTGTACAGAAGGGTGTTCAGGTAGCGTCAGCGGTTTTATTATTTCAATATCGCGAGAGTTAGAGTTAGTTGCTGACCGATACCCATCTTGTAGTGATTTAGCTCCAATTGGTGAAAACTGAATGCTCTCGAATATATTGAGGTTCGATAATTTTGCTCGCTTGTCTGCGATGAGTTTCTTGTTTTGCTTGCTCAGTTCAGCGGTGCCTGTTGTCGCATAAAACAGCCGCAATTTGGGATTCTGTTTGAATGCTTCCTTAAAAATCGCGCCTTGAGCATCCATTAATTCCTCAAGTTGAGCAGTCGGGTCTAAATATGTTCCCTCAAAAAAATCAGTCACCCCATCAAAAAATTTGGTCAGCTCCCCATATTCAATTTTGTTTCCGGTTTTCGACTGGAAAAAACAGAACTCAATCTCGTGGTTTTTTCCATGTGACAAGCACTCGGCCACATCATCGACGGTCTGGCAAAGGGAGCCTTGGATTAAAAGCGCGATCCCATCAATTCCAAACTCATCACCGCTTAGGTGTGCTGCAAATGGATCGATACTTTCTGAGCGAAGCCCATTCAAAATCGCATGAATAGAAAATATTTCAAAAAGCGAAGGCTCTTCCAATTTTACACCAGGGTTGGTCTGGAAAAATTTCGACATTTGGGCTTTTACAACAGGATTCATATAAAAATCTTTCTAAGAAATATCCAACAACATTACGCAATCCTGGGTTTAGTGCAATGCCTGGTCCATTGCCTATCGAATATTCTACAAATTATAAATGTTGCCGTGTATCTCACTCCTCCACCTTCCCCCGCAACCGCTTCACCTCACTCCTGACCTTCTTCCCCTCCAGCCTGCGCTTGACTGATCCGTAGGTCGGCTTGGTGGCCCGTCTCCGTTTCGGCACATGGGTTGCTTTCACGATCAGTTCGGCCAGCCGCTCGCGGGCGATTTCTCGGTTGCGGGCTTGGCTGCGCGTGTCTTGCACGAACAAAACAATCGCCCCGTCTTTTGTCCATTTCTGCCCAGCGATCCGCCGCAGCCGCACCTTCACAGGGGCGGGGATGTTGGGGGACCGTTCGGCCTCGAACCGCAACTCGACGGCTGTCGACACTTTATTCACGTTCTGCCCACCGGGGCCGGACGACCGCGCGAAGCTTTCGGTCAGTTCCCAATCGGCAAGGGTAATATCGTCGTTCACGCGCATGGCCACACCATAGGCGCAGATAGAAAAAGGGCCACCCCTATCGTCTGGGATGGCCCTAATCTGAATTTCGGAGGTGGGGTCGGTTAGGATCTCTCCACCTTGGTCTCAAGAAACCTAGAGGCTGCTCTAGGTTAGTGTCCCCCAAGTTGTCCCGACTGCCTTCTCCAATACTTCATGATGCATTAGATCACCTCCTTTTCAAATGTTTCCGATAAGGAGAGTTTTGCACATATCTGGTAGATGTCAAAAGATTTTTGCACCTATGTGGTGGGTTGCAGGTAACGCCCGACAATGATGCGGAATGGCACCAGCGCGATGAGGGCGACGGCGATTTTCACGCCCCAATCGGCCACAGCCAGCGATACCCAGAGCGGCACCATTGGACCTGCGTTCAGGAATGGCACGGCGTCTTGCGCCCACATCACCTGATCCGCCGCCATTGCGCTCAGCCCGTTGAAGGCCGCCGCGAATGCGATTGAAAAGAAGATCACCGTGTCGATGGTCGAGCTAATCAGCGTGGATGTCAGCGGGGCTTTCCACCAAGTGCTTCCACGCAGCCGGTCAAAGATAGTAATGTCGAGCAGTTGCGCCACGAGGAACGCGGTGGCCGATCCGATCGCCACACGCAAGGCGACAGCAGGCCCGAATTCGAGCATGATTTGGCTGCCGATGAGTGAGCAGATGATCCCAACGATCACGCCCACGAAAACAACGCGCCGTGCAGCGATCACGCCGTAGACGCGGTTCATGATGTCGGTGACGAGGAAGGCAAGCGGGTAGGTGAACGCCCCCCATGTCAGCAATCCGTCGAGGATCAGAAATTGTACGAGGATGTTAGAGGCCACTACGACGATGGCCATGGCGATCACGCCAGGGAGAATTTTGGTCATTTTATTACATTATCCGTTTTTGCAAGGGTGCGGCACTTGGCCCCCGACCATTCGGGGACGCGCCGACCTAACGCTGTTGAATGGATGGGTCAATCGTTGATCGGGTATTCGACCAATTCGGATCGCTGGAAAAACTTGAAATTGTCGTCAGACAGTAAGGTCATGCGCAAACCCGTGCCGTCGTTCCAGACGCTGATCCCTTCGAGGTTGTCATGTGTGCCCGTCGTTGTGGAAATCAGCGTTTTCTCTGCCGATCCATCAAGTTCAAAGCGTCGCACACGGGATTTGAAACCGATCCCCGTGAAGTGGCGTTCCAAAACATAAAGCCGCCCGTCTGGCCCCACATCGGCACCGACGACAAGAAATTCGCCACGGCGCGGGATATCGAAAGGGATATCCCAATTACCATTCTTGAAACGATAGACGGGGAACGGGCGCGTTGCCCGCCCGGATCTTTCCGGAATGGTGTAAAGCGCGTCGTCTGGCCCGATAGCCAATGCTTCAAGCGAGCTGTTGGCTTGCAGTTTTGCAAAATCCGCATGCCGTGGCAGTTTTGTTGTGGTCCCGTCGGAGGGATTGAGGACAAGCACCTGATGCCTGCCCTCAATCGATACATAAACTGTGCCATCAGGGCCGATGGCCAGCCCTTCACTGTCGATCCGTTTTGGTTCGCGAATGTCAGTGATTGCAAAGCCGGTGATGCCGCTGACTTTACCGTCAGGGTTGCGCAGGATGCGCGCGGTCAAATAGATGCCCCGATCCCCCACTGCGGAAAGCTGGCTACCGTCTTCGGATATTTCCAGCCCCGACAGTCCGCCAAACCGCGGGTCGGCTTTCAGCCCTGCAAAGCCTGTGAATGTTTCCGGTTCAGCAGAAAGCCCACGCCCACAGCCCGCAAGCGCGAGAAAGATCATCACAAGACGCAGCATTTAGTTGTTCAGAACCCCAAGGCACTGCCCCGGCAATTTCGCCATTGTTAACGGGCCGCGTGGCGCGCGTGGTGTGGCGTTTGGATCCGGTGGTGGCGGGTTGAGGATGCGGTCAACCCAGCCTTCGGCGTCTTTGCAGCCATCACCGGCTGGCGGTGGGGCTTGGTCTTGGCAACCTGGTGCATCTGCAGGGCATTTCAGTCGCACGTGAAAGTGATAGTGGTGCCCCCACCATGGCCGAATTTTATTGAGCCACGCGCGGTCGGACCCTGCGTTTTTACACATTTCAACCTTGGCACCGGGGAATACGAATATCCGAGCCGTGCGCGGGTCGGATGCGGCGGCTTTTAGGACAGCCTCGTGTTCTTTGGTCCATTTGCTGTTGGTGAAGGCGCCAGACGCGCGGCGCATGGAAATGGACGACAGGTCTTCACGTTCTTGGCGGGTGAGGTCCAAACGATTGGGTGGTAGCATCCAGATGTCGATGTCCAACCCTGTCTGGTGGCTGGCGTGACCGGTTAGCATCGGGCCACCACGTGGCTGGCTCATATCGCCGATATACAGACCGTCCCATCCGGGAAGGCGCGCAACTTTACGCGATAGGTCTTTGACGTAGTCAACGGTGATCGGTTGCGCCCAATTCCGGTTGCGCGACAGGCGCATGGCCTGCCAAGTTGGTCCGGTTTCTGCCAGTTGCACAGCACCGGCCTGACACCCCCGAGCATAGCCGCCAAATGATTGCGCCCGTTGGTTCGACCCTTCGGGCACATTGCCGAACAGGTTTTTTGCCACGCGGTTGTCGCCGACGTTTTGCGTGCTGACGCTGGCCTTTGTTGTCACGGCTGGCGTGTCATCCCCGCCGCAAGCTGCGAGGCTAGCGATCAGGGCAAGTGTTAGGCTGAAGCGGACCATTCTGCTCTGCCTCCGTCTTTGTTGACCCACCTTAGCAAAAACAGGCCAATAAGAAAGAGCAAGATGACCGGCACAAATCCAATTTGTACATTTCCGCTTATCGCGGTGAATACACCGATTAAGAAGGGTGCCAAGAATGCGGTTGCCTTGCCAGACAGGGCGAACAAACCAAAGGTTTGCGTTGCGGTTTCTGGGTCCGTATGCCGCACCATCAATGACCGTGACGCGGCATAAAGCGCACCGCCCGCCCCACCGATAACCACGCCACAGGTGAAGAAAATGACATCGGGTAGGGTGGACCCATCAGGCAATGCCATGCCGAACAACTGCGCACGGGACATGCCAACGATGATCACGCTGACAGTAATCAGGAGCAAAATTGCGGCGATGATTACAGGCTTTGGCCCAAAACGTGCGTCGAAACGTCCACCGATATAGGTAAACACAGCCGCAGCGATCGCGCTCACGACACCGAATACACCAAGGCTGAATGGGTTAAACCCGTCTTGGATAGGCCAGCCAAGGACAAGTGCCGCATAAACCCCACCAAATGCATAAAGCGCGTTCAATGCGTCGCGATAGAACATGCCTCCCAAAAGGAATGTCCCAAGGCTGGGCCGTTTCATCACGCCTTTGATTGTTGTTTTCAAGTCATCCCAGACCTCGCGCAGGCGAGGGATTGGTGACGCCAATGCAGGGTCGTCGCGCACATATAAAAAGAACGGGATGATAAACACAGCATACCAGATCGCCATGAATGGGCCGACCGCGCGTGTCCCTTCGCGCATTTCCGCATCAAGGCCAAGTACGGGGGAAAGGCCAATCATTGTGGTTCCCGTCGTTGCGCTTTCTGCAAATAACGCAAGCATGATTGCAAGCGACAGCACACCACCCCAATAGCCAAATGCCGCGCCTGATCCAGAAATGCGCCCAATTTCCTTGTCGTCGCCCAATGAGGGTAAGATCGCATTGATAAAGTTCAGCGCCGATTCCGCCGAAATGAACCCGATGTAGAAGATCACCAGCATGATGGTCAGGTTCGTACCATTCAGATCAATATACCAAAGCGACCAGGTGGCGATCACATAAAGGATCGAAAACACGGCGATCCAAGGAATTTTGCGCCCCGCAGCATCGGCATAAGCCCCAAGAAATGGCGCCGAAAACGCGATGAGCAGTCCTGCGATTGTTTGGCCGAACGCCCAAGTGGATTGCGCCTTGGCGCTTGCAGCTGCTTCGGACAGACCCATGCCCAAGAAGTATTGCGATGCGATTTCTGCGAAGAATGGCCCAAAGATGAACGTCAGACCCAGCGTGTAAAACGGTTGCGTCGCCCAATCAAAGCTCATCCAGCCCCAAATGCGTTTCTTATGCGTGATGGCCATTGTGTCGCCCCCCTTATTCCCTATCGGGGATAAGACACTGCAATGGGCGGGGCTGGCAAGCAAAGGTTGCTTGCCGTTACGTTATTGTGCGGCCAATTCCGGGGGCCAAGGGCGTGTCGCATCCGCATCGACCCAGTTTTGGACCCATTCCGGCAGAGTGGGGGATGTTTGGTCCTCGCCCAACGCGTCCAAGATCACCATCGGCGACACGATCCCGTTGGCGTCGGTCGCCGCGGATCGGAAAAGGGCCTGAACCGCGCAGTCGGGCCCGATCCAGATGGTGTGCTCCAAATACATAAATTTCGCGTCCCAGCCAACGCATCGGCTGGCGAGCTTGAACCGTGTAAAGGGCCGGATGCGTTTGCGAAACCGCACGGAATTGCCCGCCATTGTTAGGCCAAACCCCTTGTCACGCAGAACTTTGAGCAGGCCGACACGCTGCGCCAGAACAGATCGGCCCAAATCAAGCACTGTCAAAATGCGTCCGTTGTTCATTTCCATAAACCCGTCGATGTCTTGGGGCCAGCAACGGTGATAGGACACATGGGTGCCCAACACAGGCAGCTTGGATGCATTGCGATGGACAAAGAATTCTTTGGCGAGGCGAACGAAGGGATACATGGGGCGTCTCCAATGACGAGATTACCCTCTATCTACGCTTAATGACGTTAACGTCAACTTGTAACCTCGGGGCAGCTGTCCACTTGTCGGACAGCGATTGAAGGCTTAGGTGACATCTAACACTTTGAAAGGCCAGACCGATGCAATCCCTGTTTGATATCCTGATGCTTCTTTTGGGCGTCGCCCGCACATTCATTTTTGCGCATTTCATCATGAGCTGGCTTATCAGCTTTGATGTTCTGAACGTGCGCCAGCCCTTGGTAGGGCAAATCTGGTACACGTTGCAGCGTATATTAGAGCCGATCTACGCCCCGATCCGCCGTTTTATGCCGGACCTGGGCGGAATTGATCTGTCACCAATCGTGGCGCTGTTGGGAATCGAAGTGATCCGCATCGTTTTGATCAATAATATCGCGCTGTTCTCTTAATCGGCGGGCACGAACCGTTCGAGTATTAGCTGCACAATCCCTGTCACATCGGCATCAACCTGTTTGGTGCCGATAATATAGGTGCCTGCGTTCACGCGCAGGGGAATGGTGCTGTCCAAGCTTTCGCCTGTATCGTCACTCAACCCGACCTTGCGACCCAATGCGTCATAGATCACGAGCCATGGATCGCCTTCGGCTGGCGCGATGGCTTCGGCCAATAGCAGGCTGGACTGTGGGATTGTGATCGTGAACCACTGCGTTTCAGCGCTCGTTTGCAGGTCGTGTCGCTGGCTGGTCTGTAACACGCCCAGATCCACCACGGGGGTGGATCCGTCCAGTTTCGGTGCAACCTCGCCCTTGTTAACCATCGCGGCGAGAACGGCCGCAGGATCATAGGCTGCGATTGTCACATCGATGGGTAGCGACGTGTCGTCCACAGCCCCAACAGCAAGGCAGTAATCGCCCGCGTTCAATGGCGTTGTGACATCAATGCGCGCGTTCAGCCCGTCATGATCATCGTTTTCGGCAATTTCGGTAGAGTCGGCATCGAGCAAAACGATTGTTGGATCGGCGTCTTCGTTATTCGCAGTGATTGTCAGGGCGGTTGGCTCGGACAAGGTAAACGACCAGAACCCGTTTTCATCGACTGATCCGGTCTGGGTGCTGCCTAAATCACCAAATGGCTGGGCGTTGGCGCAATTTCTGACATCCGCGGGGTCCGTTGCGTCTGACGCGCTGTCGGACATGCCGGGTGTTAACGCCTCTTGGTCTTGACGGCCGATCCGCAAGAATGCGCTTAACGGGGCACCCTCATAACTTGTCATTTTGACACAATAGTCACCAGCGGCCAATTCCTGTTCAATGCGGGCGGCGCCATTACCACCAGAATCATCGTCGGAACCGATGATGCTTCCTGTTGTATCAAAAACCTCGATAAGGGGATCGCCAGCACCGCGCCCAGCGGCCTCGATCCGGACAGGTGTCGTTTCCGAAAGAGAGAATAGACCGACATAGGCCGTGCCGCCCAAGATCAATGCCAGCTGCTCGCGGTAGGTATCTGCCGTGGTTAAATCAGACGCATTCTGCGTGCCGCCAATCCATTGGCCATCGGTCACAGCACCGGCACAAACGTCTTGGGCAAGGGCAGGGGATGCCGCCATCAGGGCGGCGATACAGGTCATTGGCAGTTTCATGGCAAAGGCTCCTAAAGACTGGTGTTGTTTAAACCTAACCTTAGGTCCACCAGCAAAGCCAGTGCCCAAATAAAAAAGGCCGCGCCGATTATGGCGCGACCTCTTTAGATCGATGCTGTGCAGCGGTTTAGCCCTGACGGGCTTTGAACCGGCGCTGCGTCTTGTTGATTACATAGACGCGGCCCTTACGGCGCACAATCCGGCAATCGCGGTGACGCTGCTTGAGCGAGCGGAGGGAGTTGCGAACTTTCATAGGTTCGATCCTTCTTTGTCGCGGCGCGGATGCGCCTTGGGTTACAGTTACGATGCGCGGTGGCATCGGCGAATTCATGGTGGACGATACTGGGATCGAACCAGTGACCCCTTCGATGTCAACGAAGTGCTCTACCGCTGAGCTAATCATCCTATGTCTAATTTGGGTCCATCCTACGTCCTATAACGAAATAGGACGCGGGATGTATCCGCGTCAGTCGTGCGGTCTATAAAAGGAGTCGGACGGGGGATCAAGGGCTTTTGATAATTACATAAACTAGGTTAGTGTTTCCCAGTAAGGAGCCCGAATGTCCAACCCTGCTTATGATTTAGCACTGCCTGCGGCACGCACAACCAGCGTGATTTTCGCGTCGCCGCATAGCGGGCGCGATTATTCTGAGGCATTTTTATCTTCGACTGTGTTGGACGCGGCTGAAATCCGCTCGTCAGAGGATGCGTTTATTGATCAGATTTACGCTGATGTACCTGATTTTGGGGCGCCGTTACTCACCGCAAAGGCCCCGCGCGCGTTTTTAGATTTGAACCGTGGCACGGATGAATTGGACGCCGCGTTGATCGGGGGTGTCCGGCGTGTGTCGCAAAACCCGCGTGTGGCGAGCGGTTTGGGGGTCATCCCGCGTGTGGTTGCAAATGGGCGGCATATCTATCGGGGTAAGCTGACGCTGGAGGAGGCCCATAACCGGATTACGCAATATTGGCGGCCCTATCATGATCAATTGCAAGCTTTGATCGACGAAAGCCACCGTGATTTTGACGAGGCGATTTTGATTGATTGTCACTCTATGCCGCATGAAGCGATGGAAAATTTGGACCCTGATCCAAATAAGCGTCCTCAGATCGTGCTCGGTGATCGGTTTGGCGCCGCGGCGAGCGGGTTGATTGTGGACCGCGTCGAGGCTGCATTTGCCGCCGCAGGATTTCGGGTCGCGCGCAATATGCCATTTGCGGGGGCCTATATCGCCCAGCAATATGGCCGCCCGTCGCGCCGTCAGCATGCCGTGCAGATCGAAATGGATCGCGCGCTTTATATGGACGAGGCGGCGTTGACGCCACATGCTGGGTTTGATGATTTCCGATCTGTATTGACCGGTGTTATCGCTGAGATTGCCGAGATTGGACGTAAGTCAAAGGTCGCGCTTGCTGCGGAATAGCATGGGTTAAAACCCATCCTACGTGGTTTCAGCATCCTGCAGCTGCTGTGCAAAGAAGTCATCTGGGCTGTCGATTTCGACCAACCGCCGTCTGTCAATCAACCAAAATCGGTTTCCCACATTGCGCACAAAACTGCGGTCATGGCTCACAAGAAGGCAAGCAGCGTTGTGGGCGGTGAGTTCCTCCTCGAGCGCTTCTTGGCCTTCGATATCTAGATGATTTGTAGGTTCGTCCAACAGATAGAAGTTCGGGTGTTCGAGCCGCAGTTTCAACATCGCCAGCCGCGCCTTTTGCCCGCCTGATAGTTTTGACAACACCGTGTCTTGCATTTGAATGCGAATCCCCGCGCCCGCCAAAAGCCCGCGTGCACGTTGGTCCCCCAACCCGAAATCGCCGATGGTTTGCATCGGGGTTGCCGTTTGAGTCAGCTGGCTGAGATGTTGATCCGAAAAGCCAAGCGTGACAGAGGGCGCAGCGCGTACGGTGCTGTCGCCGCCAGTCAGCGCACGATGCACCATATTCATCAATTGGGTTTTCCCAGTGCCGTTGGCCCCAAGTAGCACAATCCGGTCCCCGGGTGTGATCCATTTTTCGCCAGTACTATAAAGCGCACGCCCATCGGGCGTTTCCACTTTGGCATTGTCAAATGTCACAAGCGCCTTTGCATGGGTGCCTGCGTTACCGAGCTTAATGTCACCCGCCCCCTTTTCCCGGTGAGCGGGTTTGGCGGCAGCTTCGATCTTTGCGGCGCGGTCGTTTAACTGTTTGGTTTTGTTGATCAGAAGGTCAGAGCCAGAGTTGATGCCGATGTTTTTAAGTTTGGCCGCCTGTTTACGCAGTTGCGTGGCCTTGTTCAGGTCATTGGCAAACCGTCGTTCGTCCGCAGCGTCTGCCTCGTCCAAGGCGGTGCGCGCGTGGCTGTAAGGCACGCCGAAATCGCGACTGGTGTCGGCGCGCATAAACAATGTGCGCGTGCTGACTGCGTCGAGAAATGCGCGGTCGTGGCTGGTGATGATCACAGCGACGTCGCGTGGTAGGTTGTTAAGCCAAGTTTCCAAAAGCCCGATCCGGTGCAGGTCCAAATGGTTGGTTGGCTCATCCAAAAGCAGCAGGTCCGGTTCGGTGATCCAAGCGGCGGCGAGCATGGCAGTGCGCTGCCAGCCGCCAGACAGGTCGCGTAGCGGGCTATGTTGCAGGTCGTATGGCACGGACAGGTCGCCCAAGACCACATCGACGCGCCAGCTTTCGAAATCCGCTTGGTCGACTGGCAGCTGGCATAGCGCGAAGTCATAGAGCGTTTTGTCGAGCGCCCCTTCTGGCACATATTGCGCAACATAGCCGACGCGTAAGCCGCGAGACCGCGTTATGTCGCCTGTCGTGGGTTCGGTTTCGCCTGTGATGCATTGCAACAACGTGGTTTTGCCGCGTCCGTTGGCCGCGACGAGGCCCAAACGGTCGCCCTTGTTCAGCGTCAGTGTCAGGTTGTCGAACAAAGGGTCACCCAGCGTGATGCTGAGGTTTTGGAGTGTCAGGACGCTCATGAGTATAGTCGATCACTGGGTGGGCGATGGGTCAAGGCCCATCCTACGCAGTTACCGCAAGGCGCGGCCTTTGATGATCGCCTCGGCACCGAATTTTTCGCGAATTTTGTCGGCGGCTTCTTCGGCCTTTGCACGTTTGCCTGCGTCGGGGTCCAAAAGGTCTGCGATTTTATCAGCGCCTTCTGACGGCACCAATTGACTGATGCCAACGCCCAAAAGCCTGTAGGGCCCGAGGTCGCCCGTTTGGTCAAAAAGTCCGCGCGCCGTGCGGTAAATGGTGTCCGCCAATTGCGTTGGCGAATGCAGTGACAGCCGCCGCGTGATGGATTTATGCGCGGAGGTTTTCAGTTTTAGCGTCACGACGCGCCCTGCGATATCCTTGGCCTTGGCCCGTGCGCTGACCTTTTCCGCCATGCGCCAGATGTGCCCGTCAAGTATGTCAGGGTCGTTGGTGTCATCGTGAAAAGTCGTTTCGTTCGAGATGCCTTTTACAGGTGTATGAGCAGAGATTTTTCGCCCGTCTTCGCCACGCGCAAGGCTGTAAAGCCGTTCGCCCATGTCGCCGAACCGGTCATGCAAGTCGCGCCGGTCCCAGCGCAGAAGATCGTCAAAGGTGCGGATACCAGCCTTGCCCAGACTGTCTTGGGCCACAGGGCCGATACCCCAGATCAGGCGTACGGGCTTGGGGCGCAGGAAGCGCGTGGTTTCCTCTTTCCCGATGACAGAAAACCCGCGAGGTTTGTCGAGATCGGAGGCGACTTTGGCCAAGAACTTATTGTGGGATAGACCGATTGACCCCGAAATTCCGAGCTCGTCTTTCATCCGTTTGATCAAGCGCGCCAACATCACAGCGGGCGGTGCGCCGTGAAGACGGGCGGTGCCGGCCATGTCCATGAATGCCTCGTCCAGTGACAATGGTTCGACGTTTGGCGTCAGGTCATCCATCATTGCGCGGATTGCTTTTGAAGCTGCGACATAGGCGTCCATGCGCGGTTTGACCACGACAGCTTCGGGGCAGAGCTTGAGCGCCTGAAACATCGGCATGGCTGACTTTACGCCCTTGATGCGCGCAACGTAACAGGCGGTGGACACAACGCCGCGCCGCCCGCCGCCGATAATCACGGGTTTGTCGGCCAAATCGGGATTGTCGCGCTTTTCCACCGATGCATAGAACGCATCGCAATCCATATGGGCGATGGTCAGGTCGAACAATTCGGGGTGTGCAATTTTGCGCGGACTGCGACAGGCCGGACAACGCGCGCCGGTGTCATAGGTCGTGATACAGTCGCGGCAAAGGATCGGCATGACACTAAAATACGCCTTGTCAGGGGCGATCACAATGGGTCAAAGATGTATGATGACGGATGCATTTCACGGCGCGAAGGTGGCGCTATTCATTGGTGGCAAATTGCTTGTCATTTTACGCGATGACAAACCTTACATTCCATTTCCAAATGTTTGGGATTTCCCCGGTGGGGGACGGGAGAACGATGAGACACCATTTGAAACGGTAAAACGTGAGGTGTTTGAAGAGGTCGGATTGACCCTGACAGAAGATGCGGTCGTTTGGCGAAAATCATATATCCCCGCGACGGTGAAGGTTTGGTTCTTTGTTGCGGAAATGCCTGAGGGGACGGAACGCGACATCGTGTTTGGTGACGAAGGTCAACGTTGGGCGTTAATGACAGAAGCTGAATTCGCTGCACTTCCCAATCACTATACCCCTTTCATCGCTCGTTTGGCGGATTGGCGCGGAACGCATTGACGAATTGCACAATGATTATGCATTTATTTCATTTGATTTGATGACAAGTTTCCAATAGGAAACATTCATATCACGCCCCATCCGGGAGAGACCGGAGTTTGGCGCCGAAGGAGCAACCGCCCCGGTCACTCTCAGGCAAAAGGACCGGTTGGGACGCAAAACGCCGAAGAGAGGCCTTAGATGGTCCACCGAAGGAGCAAGCCCAATTGGGTGAATCTCTCAGGTTCCAAGACGGCGGGGGCGACGGGTGCGGATGCGCCCATTGGTTAGGAGAGAACCATGCCCCATATTGCCGTAATCGGCGCCGGAATCACCGGCGTGACAACTGCCTATGCACTTCATACTCGTGGATTTGACGTGACGGTTTATGACCGTCAGCGGTACGCAGGTATGGAAACCAGTTTTGCCAATGGCGGACAATTGTCCGCATCAAATGCCGAAACATGGAACCAGTGGTCCACGGTCCTGAAAGGGATCAAATGGATGATGCAGGGCGATGCGCCCTTGTCCGTGAACCCGCGTCCGGGCTGGCATAAGGTCAGCTGGATGGCTGAATTTTTGGCCAACATCCCGAAATACAAGCGGAACACCGTGACGACGGCCGGCTTGGCTGTGGCAGCCCGCGCGGGGCTTGCAGAAATGGCAGATCGGTCTGGCGTGGACTTTGATTTCAGCCCTGCTGGCATCCTGCATTTTTACAAAACCGAAGCCGATTTCAAACATGCACGCATGATTGACAAACTGCTGGCCGAAGGTGGCGTGCGCCGCCAGCAATTGACTGCGGATGAGGTGATGGCCAAAGAGCCGACCCTGCGCGGCGACATTATCGGTGGGTTCTGGACCGAGAGCGATAGCACCGGCGACATCCACAAATTCACCCATGGTTTGGCCAAATGGCTGATGACCCAAGGGGTGACGTTCCAGCTTGGCACACCTGTCACCGACTTACAGAAAACTGACGATGGCGTGACTGTTGTGAGTGACGATGAAAAGCGGTTTGATGCGGTCGTGATCTCTGCCGGTGTGGCGTCGCGCAAATTCGCGGCGATGCTCGGAGACCGCGTGAATGTTTACCCTGTAAAAGGCTATTCCATCACCGTGAACATGGACGATGCGGCGAGCCAAGCAGGTGCGCCGACAGTGTCGTTGCTCGATGATAAGGCGAAAATCGTGACCTCTCGATTGGGCAAGGATCGGTTCCGGGTTGCGGGCACGGCAGAGTTTAACGGCGAAAACCGCGACATTCGGGCGGACCGTGTTGATCCGCTGATCAATTGGGTTGAAACTCATTTCCCTAATGTGTCGACGGAAAGCTGTGTGCCTTGGGCTGGTCTGCGTCCAATGATGCCAAATATGATGCCGCGTGTTGGCCAAGGTGGGCATGACCGCGTGTTCTATAATACGGGCCACGGTCATCTTGGTTGGACGCTTAGCCCTGCGACGGCGGACGCCATTGGTGCGACGATTGCGGGGCGTTTTGCGGGTACAATTGCCAAGCCCGCGATCAACAATAAGTTGAAAATTGCCTAATTCGTGCTTAGCTATCCTTTATACAACAATAGGGGATAGCGCCGTACATGGAACAATTAGCCACCGATTTTATAGGTCAAAACATCACGCTGATTTTGCTGGCGGTGTTTATCATTGTTTGCATCGTATCTGGTGTACGCATTGTGCCGCAAAGCGAAAAACATGTGGTCGAACGGTTCGGCCGTCTGCGGTCCGTGCTTGGGCCAGGCATCAATTTCATTGTGCCGTTCCTTGATAGAATCCGCCATCAAGTCAGTGTTCTAGAACGCCAACTGCCGTCTATGACACAAGACGCGATTACATCTGACAACGTATTGGTGCAGGTTGAAACATCGGTGTTTTACCGGATTATTGAACCCGAAAAGACCGTTTACCGTATCCGTGATGTCGATGCTGCGATTTCGACAACTGTGGCAGGGATTGTTCGTTCGGAAATTGGCCGGATGGAACTGGATCAAGTGCAAGCGAACCGGTCCACGCTCATTTCTGCTGTGCGCGAGCAGGTGGCTCAGCAGGTCGATGACTGGGGTATCGAAGTCACCCGCGCCGAAATTTTGGACGTAAACCTTGATGCCGCGACACGTGCTGCGATGTTGCAGCAGTTGAATGCGGAACGTGCGCGACGTGCGCAAGTGACGGAAGCCGAGGGCCTGAAACGTGCGGTCGAACTGCAAGCGGACGCTGACCTTTATGCCGCAGAGCAGGAATCCAAGGCCCGCCGCGTGCTCGCAGATGCCGAAGCTTACGCGACCAAAGCGGTTGCCGCCGCGATTGCGGAAAACGGTTTGGAAGCTGCGCAGTATCAGGTTGCCCTAAAGCAAGTTGAAGCATTGAACAAATTAGGCAGCGGTGAAGGTAAGCAAACCATCGTGCTGCCTGCGAATGCGGTCGAAGCATTCGGTGACGCGTTCAAAATGCTGAAAGGTGTTTGATATGATGCTTTGGGAGCAAGGATGGGTCTGGATGTCGGCGGCGTTGCTGCTCGCAACGCTTGAAGTTCTCGTGCCGGGATACATTTTCCTCGGCTTTGCAATCGGGTCGCTTTTTGTCGGCGTGATCTTGGCGCTACAAATACCATTGGGCGGCCTGCCAGTGATGCTGGTGATTTTTGCAGTTTTGTCTTTGGCGGCTTATCTCGCGCTGCGTAAGATTTTCGGGTTGAAGACAGGTTCAGTGAAAATCTGGGACCGCGACATTAACGACAATTAGAAAAACGGCCCGCTGTGCAATACAGCGGGCCAGTTTGATCAAGGTGGAAATACAAACGTCGAGGGACAGAGGCAGACGTTGTGATCTTGATCGGCGATCAATTACATATGTGACAATAGTCCTGCGCCACGCACAGACAGGCGCATCGCATGACGTTCCAGCCCCGCACGTACGCGTTTTATGTCCATGGTCATCGGGCCGGAAACTTGGCACGGGCAGCGATATGTCGAACCACCAGAAACTACGTCAACACGGGCCTCAAAGGCGCCAGATTTCACAGAACCAAGATGAATGTTCAACATTGGAATTTCCTTTTTAAAAGGAGAGGGAAGGGGCGCCGCTGCGGACAAGGGGGACTAAGCGCAGCGGCGCAAAGACGCGCCGAAGAGATCAGGCGCGAATTGTATCGGACATGCGCATTGCACTGGCGGCAAGACCGGCTGTCACCGTTGCAGGGTCTAGGTTTTGGGGTGCCTTCAGTTCGCAAGGATAGCGAAATGTGCGGCCATCGCGTTGAATATCGACAGAAGCCTCAAAGGCACCGACGCGGGCATTGTAACGTAGATTGTTGATACGCATGATACGTTCCTTTTTCGTCTCTTCTTGAGATAGGAACAATTGTCGGGCGTAAAAGTTTCATTTCCGTTGATTCACGACCTTGTGAATCGTTAGGAATTGGGTGTTTTTGCCTGTGGGGACTGCATTTCTGCATTAATGGCTAACGCGGCGGCCCGTGGATCGGGAGATTGCCAAACGGGGCGGCCAACAACAATATGGTCAACGCCGTCCGCGATAGCTTGGGCCGGTGTGGCCACGCGTTTCTGGTCGCCCAGTGCTGCACCTGCGGGGCGCACACCTGGAGTAACGATCAGTTTGCCCATAGCTTCTGGCAGGGCGCGGATCAGAGCAGCTTCTTGCGGGGAGGCAATGACGCCATCTGCGCCTGCCTCTAGGGCGCGACCGGCCCGTTCATGCACCAAATCAGTGATTGCGCCGTCTTTAATCATGGATGCATCCAAATCGTCGCGATCCAGAGAGGTCAGTATGGTGACCGCCATGATTTTCATATTTGATCCAGCCGCGCCTTGGCGCGCGGCGTTCACAACATGGGGGTCGCCATGCACGGTGAGCAAATCCAAATCGAATTGTGCCATCCCGCGCACCGCTGCCTCTACCGTGGCGCCAATGTCAAAAAACTTCATATCCATGAAGATCTTTTTGCCGTGGTCAGCCTTTAGCTCGTTGGCAAGCGCGAGCCCGCCTCCTGTCAGCATGCCTAGACCAATCTTATAGAAGCCCACGCTGTCGCCCAGTTTTTCGGCCAAGGCCAAACCATCAAGGACATTAGGAACATCAAGGGCAACGATCAGACGGTCATCAGACATGTGGGCTCTCCTGCGATATGATGATTGCGGCATACCTTGGGAATGGGCGCCGCGCAACGGGCCCCAAGACGTAAAAAAGGCGCGACCGTATTGGGGACAGTCGCGCCTTGTGTTCTCGGTGGCGACACCGGAACGTTCCTGCGACAAACTGGGGAAGAAAATCGCCGGAATTCTATAAAACTAAACTCGTTACGTACGCGCGGTGTCGCGGAGGTGTTCTGATGACGGTTTCGAAGTTTCCTTCACCACGGCGTCATGCGCTTTGAGGCGCTGAAGAACCGATTGCGGCAATGGTTTCGGTTTCGCAGAACTTTCTGCTGCTACTGATACTTGAACGTTCATTTGTCGAACTCCCCACTCACAAATCCAATATGGGGCAGTTGGTTTGTGAATACTTGGGGAACTATTTGTTGGGGTTCCCCCCTGAAATAATCGGGGGCGATTTCAATGGGCTGGCTTGAATTGGCGAAAAGGCTGACCCATCTAAGTAGAGAGGCCCAATCAGGGTATGTGCTGCGAATGTGGGCATATCCGTCGACGGGTGCTTAGGATAAAGGAGAGACCCATGAACTTAGATAAGTTCACAGAGCGTTCGCGCGGTTTCGTACAAGCCGCACAAACGATCGCAACCCGCGAAAGCCACCAACGGCTGACGCCGGAACACCTGCTTAAGGCTATGATGGACGACGAACAGGGCTTGGCTGCCAACTTGATCACCCGTGGTGGTGGCGATGCGGCTGCTGTGCGCGTTGCTGTTGATGCAGCCGTAGAAAAGATTGCTGCCGTGTCCGGTGACGCGGGCCAAGTATATCTGGACAACGTCACGGGCAAAGTTGTGGCCGAAGCAGAAAAGCTGGCCCAGAAGGCGGGCGATAGTTTTGTGCCAGTTGAGCGCTTGCTGATGGCGCTTGTCATGGTGAAATCCAAGGCCAAGGATGCGCTGGATGCCGGTCGCGTGACGGCCCAAGGGCTGAACGCTGCAATTAATGACATGCGCAAGGGCCGCACGGCTGATAGCGCGTCGGCCGAAGACGGATATGAGGCGCTTTCGAAATACGCGCGCGATCTGACAGAGGCTGCCGAACAGGGTAAAATTGACCCGATCATTGGTCGCGACGAAGAAATCCGCCGCGCCATGCAGGTTCTATCCCGCCGGACCAAAAATAATCCGGTGCTAATTGGCGAACCCGGTGTCGGTAAAACCGCGATTGCCGAAGGGCTGGCCTTGCGCATCGTCAATGGCGATGTGCCTGAAAGCCTGCGCAACAAGAAGCTGATGTCGCTGGATATGGGTGCGCTGATTGCGGGCGCGAAATATCGCGGCGAGTTTGAAGAGCGACTCAAAGCGGTTTTGAAAGAAATCGAAGATGCCGCTGGTGAAATCATTATGTTCATTGATGAGATGCACACGCTCGTCGGTGCTGGTGGGTCCGAAGGATCGATGGACGCCGCCAATCTGATCAAACCTGCGCTCGCGCGAGGGGAGCTGCACTGTATCGGTGCGACGACCCTGAACGAGTATCGCAAGTATGTTGAAAAAGACGCAGCGCTTGCGCGTCGTTTCCAGACGCTATTGGTCGAAGAACCAACCGTGCCTGATACGATCAGCATCCTGCGCGGTATCAAAGAGAAATATGAGCTGCACCACGGTGTGCGGATCGCAGATGCGGCTTTGGTCGCGGCGGCGACGCTGTCGCATCGCTATATCACTGATCGGTTTTTGCCCGATAAGGCGATTGACCTGATGGATGAGGCCGCCAGCCGGTTACGGATGGAAGTCGATAGCAAGCCAGAAGAGCTCGATGCGCTCGACCGTCAGATCATGCAGCTGCAGATCGAAGCCATGGCGCTGGGCAAAGAAGACGATGCCGCGTCTAAGGACCGTTTGGCGACATTGGAAAAAGAGCTCGCTGACTTGCAAGATCGTGCGTCAGAGATGACCGCGAAATGGCAGGCGGAACGTGATAAGCTGGAAGGCTCTCGCGAGTTGAAAGAGAAGCTCGACCGTGCGCGCGCCGAATTGGATATTGCCAAACGTGAAGGCAATTTGGCCAAGGCCGGAGAGCTGTCATATGGTGTGATCCCGGAATTGGAGCGCAAATTGGAACTGGCCGAAGAGGCCGATGATGTGTTGGTTGAAGACGCAGTTCGCCCTGAACAAATCGCCCAAGTTGTTGAGCGTTGGACAGGTATTCCGACATCCAAGATGCTCGAAGGTGAGCGTGACAAGCTGTTGCGCATGGAAGAAGAGCTGGGCCGTCGCGTGATCGGGCAGAAATCTGCTGTGACAGCGGTCGCCAATGCGGTGCGCCGGGCGCGCGCTGGTCTGAACGATGAAAACCGCCCGCTTGGGTCGTTTTTGTTCCTTGGGCCAACGGGTGTGGGTAAGACCGAGCTAACAAAGGCCGTGGCCGAATATCTGTTCGATGACGACAGTGCGATGGTGCGGATTGATATGTCCGAGTTCATGGAAAAACACGCGGTGTCACGTCTGATTGGTGCGCCTCCGGGTTATGTTGGCTATGACGAGGGCGGCGTGTTAACTGAAGCGGTGCGGCGCAGACCCTATCAGGTTGTGCTGTTTGACGAGGTCGAAAAGGCGCATCCGGATGTGTTCAACATTCTGTTGCAGGTGTTGGATGACGGGATGTTGACCGATGGCCAAGGCCGGACCGTGGATTTCAAGCAAACGCTGATTATCCTGACGTCGAACCTTGGGGCGCAAGCGCTAAGCCAATTGCCCGATGGCGGCGACGCAGCTGCGGCCAAGCGTGATGTGATGGATGCCGTGCGCGCCCACTTCCGGCCGGAGTTTCTGAACCGTTTGGATGAAACGATCATTTTCGACCGTTTGGCGCGTGACGATATGGCCGGTATTGTCGATATTCAGCTGCGCGGTCTGACCAAGCGGTTGGCGGGGCGCAAGATGACGCTTGATCTGTCGGAGGCCGCGCTGAAATGGCTGGCCGATGAAGGCTATGACCCTGTGTTTGGTGCGCGTCCGCTGAAACGTGTTATCCAACGCGCGATCCAAGATCCGCTAGCAGAGATGATTTTGGCTGGCGATGTTTTGGACGGCCAAGAGATTAGCGTGGATGCTGGTTCTGATGGGTTGCTCGTGGGCGACCGTGTTGCCGGTTCAAATCGACCGCGCCCCGATGATGCCGTCGTGCATTAAGGGGTGATGGGTTAAAACCCATCCTACATTATATACAACTACACAAAGGGCTGCGCGGATTGCGTGGCCCTTTTGCGTGAAAGGTTACAAGTGGCTGGCGTCATCGTGACAACTCTTTCAATAAAGTCGCACTATATACAATGTAACGCATTTTGATGAAGGAGCCCGACATGGCCTATCGCTGGACCAACGACCTGACTGCCGCTGATGTAACCCCAAAGCATATGGTGATGAACCGTCGCCAGATTATGGCGGGTGTGGCGGGGATCGGTGCCATTGGCTTTTCTGCGACCCAAGCCGCCGCGCAGGATGCCTTGGAGCCAAACAGCCTTGAGGACATCACGTCCTATAATAACTTTTACGAATTCGGCACCGGTAAGACTGATCCAGCCCAAAATGCCCATAAGCTGGTAACATCGCCTTGGTCTGTCAAAGTCGATGGCTTGGTCGATAACCCGGGTGAATATAGTGTCGCTGATCTTTTGGATGGGCTCGAGATCGAAGAACGCATTTACCGGTTCCGCTGTGTAGAGGCATGGGCCATGGTTGTGCCGTGGAATGGTGTTGAGCTTGCCGATATCCTGACTAAGGCCGGTGTGCAGGCGAATGGCAAATACGTCGCGTTTGAAACCGCCGTCCAAGAAGAGAACATGATCGGCGTGCAGCGCCGTGTGCTCGACTTCCCCTATGTTGAAGGGCTGCGCATGGATGAGGCGATGCATCCGCTGACGATGCTGGCCACAGGCATTTACGGCGAACCTTTGGCTAATCAATCCGGTGCGCCGATCCGTTTGGTCGTGCCTTGGAAATACGGTTACAAATCGATCAAGTCGATTGTCCGCATTACCGTCACCGAGCAAGAGCCGCCCACAAGCTGGAACAAGGCCAATGCCCGCGAATACGGATTCTATAGCAACGTGAACCCGAATGTCGCCCATCCGCGCTGGTCCCAAGCATCGCATCGCGTGATCGGTGGCGGGTTGTTTGCCAAACGCGAGCCGACCCTGATGTTCAACGGATATGAGGATGAGGTTGCCAGCATATATGAAGGCATGGATCTGAGCATCGACAGCTAAGCCGTGAAGCACACTATACACATACCGAGAAAAACCATGAGCATCGCGAATACGATTAACAGCGCCACACGCAAAATTCCGGCTTGGCCAATCTATTGGATCGTGGCGGGTTGGGCTGGTTGGCAGTTCTATCTGGCAGCAAGCGGGCAGGGCGGAGGTGCAGAGCCGATCAACTGGCTGGAACGCGAATATGGGGAATTGGGACTAAAGCTCCTGATCATCGGATTGCTGATCACGCCGCAGCGCAACTGGACAGGTGTGAACCTGATCAAATACCGCCGCGCGATCGGGGTGACGACGTTCTTTCTAATCCTTGCACATTTCTTGGTTTGGGCCGTGCTGGATGTGCAGACGTTTGAACGGGTGTGGACCGAGACGGTCAAACGCAAATACGTGACTGTCGGCATGTTGGCGTTTGTGCTGATGATTCCATTGGCTGTGACATCAAACAATCTGTCGATCCGCAAAATCGGTCCGGTTGTTTGGCGCAAACTACATAAACTGACATACCCAATCGCCGTTTTGGCGGGGGTTCACTATTTGTGGCTGGTGAAGGGGTTTCAGATTGAACCAATCATCTACATGGGCGTGATTCTGGGGCTTTTGGCTTTCCGATTCACGGCGAGTCGGAAAAGGCAGGGGTGATTTGCCGACCGATTCAGGTGATTTGCGCCTGCTCTTGTGGGTAACCCTGTGGATAACCCCAGATGTAGTTCTCGGCTGATTTCAGTTGGGTCAGATTATTGCACTGCGACCTAGCGTCGGCGAAACTAATTGTCTCTAACCCCCTAAAAACACGTCATAAATTAGAAAAATGAAAGAATATGATGTTTTTGTAAAAAAGGCCTTGCGGGTTCTGTCGACTAACCTTAGAACCCCCCTTACCGGCGAGACAGAGAGTGTCACACGGGGCA
>CBFIAX010000013.1:0-78909 GCA_965660685.1 Yoonia sp.
TACGAGCGGACGCATCCGGTAAACCCGCCACAAAAGCCGAGCGATTGGGTCGATTGTTTCCTCGATCAAGATTTGGTCGCCGCATTGTCCGTGACCGGCCAAAATGGTCAGATCATTGGGTTTGCTAGCCTACATACGGGCCAAGAAGTGGGATGGCTCGACGCTGACGAACCTTCGCTGATCCCTCGGATTATCGCGCAAACGCGTTCAGAGGCCGAGCGGCGAGGGTGGTCTGATGTCACTTTTGAGTTCGACGACATGCAACCGGAACTTTGGGCGGCATTGCCCCCCAAAGCGGATGATCAGTGGTTCGAGGCGTGGTTTAAGCAGCCAAACCCTTAGACCCAAGCGCAAGATATTTCGCGCGGCGCGCCTTGCGAATGTCGTCGGCGGATTTGGCTTCCATGCCTTTGATGACCGTGCAAAGCGCCTTGCCAACAGATGCGATGGCTGCGTCTTTGTCGCGGTGGGCGCCGCCTGCGGGTTCTTGGATGATCATATCGCAGACCCCCAGCTCTCTCAGATTTTGGGCCGTTAAACGCAGGGCTTCTGCCGCTTCGCGCATTTTTCCCCCATCTTTCCACAGGATCGACGCACAGCCTTCGGGGCTGATTACTGAATAAACTGAATGTTCGAGCATCACGACCTTGCTGGCCGTCGCAAAGGCAACAGCACCGCCAGAGCCACCTTCACCAATTACAACAGAGATGAGAGGCACGCCAAGTTCCAAACATTTCTCGGTAGAGCGCGCAATCGCTTCTGACTGGCCGCGCTCTTCGGCACCTTTGCCGGGGTAGGCGCCGGGCGTGTCGACGAGCGTGATGACCGGCAGACCAAAGCGGTTAGCCAGTTCCATCAGGCGGATCGCCTTGCGGTATCCTTCGGGGCGGGCCATGCCGAAATTGCGCGCGATGCGGGATTTGGTGTCGTCGCCTTTTTCGTGACCGATCACCATCACAGGACGGCCGTCCAGACGGCCAATACCGCCCATGACCGCGTGGTCATCGGCAAAGTTCCGATCACCTGCGAGCGGTGTGTATTCGGTGAACAACGCGTTGATATAGTCTTTGCAATGCGGGCGCTCTGGATGACGCGCGACCTGACATTTGCGCCAAGCTGTCAAGTCTTTGTAAAGTGACGCCTTCATTTCCGCGGCTTTTTTATCAAGCGCGGCGGCCTCTGCCTCTATATCCATTTCGTCGTTTTCGCGGGCCATGGCGCGCAGTTCTTCTGCCTTGGATTCAATTTCAGCGAGCGGTTTTTCGAATTCAAGATATTGAGTCATGGATCGGGCCTTTGCATCTGTTGTGTCAGATATATGCTGCAGGGGATGCGGGTGCAATGCGCATTGGCGCTTTGCGTTGACGTAGGGTCTTGTGGCAAGGTTTTATTGAGTATTTGAAACAATGCGAGGCGGTGATGGATAAGTTAGACCTTAAAAAGACCGATCGCCTGTTTTATGCGGGCAAGCTGGGCGAATGGACGCGGATTACGCTGCCGGTGGTGCAGTATTTGGCGATTGAAGGGCACGGCGATCCGGGCGGGCCGGACTATGCGGCGGCTTTGGCGGCGTTATATCCCGTGGCCTATGGGATTAAGTTTGCACGCAAGGCTGAGGGTCGCGATTTTGTTGTCCCGCCGCTTTCAGCTGTTTGGTGGTCCGATAAATTGGATGCGTTTACAACCAATGCGCGGGATTTGTGGCAGTGGCGGGCGATGATCCGCATGCCGGATTACGTAACGCGGACGGATTTGGTTTTGGCGAAATCATTAAAGGGCGTTGATGCGCCGGTGTCCCTGATTTCCGTGGAAGAGGGGCTGTGTTTGCAGACCTTGCACGTTGGACCATATACCGATGAAGGGCCTGTTTTGGCCGACTTGCATGATAACGTCATGCCCGCGATGGGGCTGACATTTGGCCAGCCGCATCACGAGATTTACTTATCTGACCCGCGACGTGTCGCGCCTGAAAAACTGCGCACGATATTGCGCCAGCCGGTTACGCCCCTGTGATCATTTCGTATTGTTCGACAATGACTTGGGCTTGCTTGATGGACGCGATGTCGACAAGACGACCCTTGTAAACGGTCGCACCTTCGCCGCGTGCTTTGGCGTCTTCCATCGCGGCAAGAATATCGCGTGCCTCTGCGACGGCATCGGCGGATGGGGTGAAAACCTCGTTGGCCAGCCCGATCTGTTTGGGGTGGATCGCCCATTTGCCAACCATCCCAAGGGTCGCAGACCGGCGGGCTTGTGCGCGGTAGCCTTCGTCGTCAGAAAAGTCGCCAAATGGGCCGTCTACGGGTAAGATGCCGTGGGTCCGGCACGCCGCGACGATGGCGGTTTGGGCAAGATGCCATGGGTCGGAATAGTGCCGTGTGTCGCCGTGCAGCATGTAGTAATTGTCTTGCGTCCCACCAATACCGGTTGTCTGCATACCCATGGAGGCTGCGTAATCAGCGGCGCCCAGAGACATGGCAACCATACGCGGGCTGGACGCCGCGATTTCGTTCACGTTCACAAGACCAGCGGCGGATTCGATGATGACCTCGAAATTAATCGGCTTGCTGCGGCCTTTGGCTGCTTCAATTGCGGTGACGAGCGCGTCAACGGCATAGATATCGGCCGCATTGCCCACCTTTGGGATCATGATCTGATCTATGCGGTCGCCGGCCTGTTCCATCAAATCCACAACGTCGCGATACCAGTATGGCGTATCAAGCGAATTGATCCGCACCGACAGCGTTTTGGTGTTCCAGTCAATGGTATTGATCGCCTCGATCACATTTGCGCGGGCGCTGTCTTTGTCGGATGGTGAAACGCTATCTTCGAGATCAAGATTGATGACATCAGCATCCGACGCCGCCATTTTCGCGAAAAGTTTGGTGTTCGACCCCGGGCCAAACAATTGGCAACGGTTCGGGCGGGCAGGGGGAGTTGGTTGCAGACGGAATGACATGGTGGCGCACCTTTATTTCGTAAAAGTTGCGTCAATGGTTAGATTGTTGCGAGGCGGATCGCAAGGAGCATTTTGCACCTGCAGCAATTTGCCCCCGCTATTTCCAGCGGGGGCGATTGTCTTAGACGCCTGCGGCGACGATTGCCTTGGCCAGAACCGGCACGGTTTCTGTGTTGAGGCCTGCAATATTCATGCGGCTATCGCCCACCATGTAAATCCCGTGATCGGCGCGCAGTTTTTCAACAAGCTCTGGCGTGGTGCCAAGCAGACTGAACATGCCGCGGTGATGGGCGAGAAACGCAAAACGGTCCGAATTGGTCAGGCGCTTCAGCTCGTCTGCCAATTGCTGGCGCAGGGCGAGCATGCCGTTGCGGGTTTCTTCCAGCTCTGCTTCCCAATCGGCACGCAGGGCGGGATCGGATAGGATCGTTGTCACAACACGTGCACCGTGATCTGGCGGGAAGGAAAAGTTCTGACGGTTCAAGAAATTCATATTTTGCTGCGCCATTGCAGATTGTTCGGCGGATTTGCCAACAGCCATCAGGATGCCTGTACGCTCGCGGTAGATGCCAAAGTTTTTTGAACATGATGCGGCGATCAAGACGTTATCGAATGCGTCTGCGACCTTGCGTGTCGCAGCGGAATCTTCGATTAGGCCGTCACCGAACCCTTGGTATGCGATGTCGATAAACGGTGTTGCGGATTTTTCCTGCAACAGTTTCACAACGCCATCCCATTGCGGCATGGATAAGTTCGCGCCCGTTGGATTGTGGCAGCAGCCGTGAAGCAGCACAATGTCGCCCGGCAAAACGCCGCCCAGATCGGTGAGCATGCCGACATAGTCAACGCCGCGCGTCTCAGGATCGAAATAGCGGTATGTTTTGGATTTCATGCCCAGATATTTGATAATCGACGGGTGGTTCGGCCAAGTCGGATCGGACAGCCAGACGGTTGCATCAGGGGCTGCCATTTTGATCAGTTCTAACGCTTGGCGGATCGCACCAGTACCGCCAGGAGTGGCGACAGCAGCAACGCGGTCACGGGGCAATGTGTCGCCCAACACCAGATCGATCATCACGTCTGAAAATGCAGGATCACCTGCCAGACCCACATAGGCCTTGGATGTTTGTTCGGCCTGCAGGCGCTTTTCAGCTTCTTTCACCGCGCGCATAACAGGCGTGTTGCCAGATGCGTCTTTATAAACACCGACGCCAAGGTCGACTTTGGTGTCGCGCGGATCGGCGCGGTAGGCGGCCATCAGGGCGAGGATTTTATCAGCAGGTTGTTTTTGAAGCGCGTTCAGCAGCATCAGGCGTCTCCGGTTGAGAGTGGAAGGTCATCGTACATGCCCCATTCGGCCCAAGAGCCGTCATAGAGCGCATGGTCGGTTTTGCCGATCCGTTCCAGCGCAAGGCAAAGGATCGCGGCAGTCACACCAGACCCGCAGGTGGTGATGACGGGTTTGGTCAGATCAGCCCCAGCGGCGGCAAAGGCCGCTTGGATTTGCGGAACGGCTTTCATTGTGCCGTTTGGGTTCAGCAGGTCTTTGAAAAACAGGTTGCGCGATGTCGGGATATGCCCAGACCGCAGACCTGCACGCGGCTCTGCCACTTCGCCCTTGAAACGGGCGTTGGGGCGGGCGTCGACGATTGTGTGGTCTTCGAGCTTGGCCGCACGGGCCACTTGGGTCACATCGCGCACCATCTGGTTCTGGCGCGTCACGGTCATATGCCTGTCGCGGATGACGGGCGGCAAGTCCGACATTTCGCGCCCCTCGGCCTGCCATTTGGGCAAGCCGCCGTCCAAAACAGCAACATCTGTTTTGCCCATCAAACGCAGCAGCCACCAAACGCGGGCTGCCGAGAATAGGCCAGACCCATCATAGACCACCACCTGATGCCCGTCGCCGACACCCATGGCCCGCATGCGCGACATGAATTTTTCCACAGGCGGCACCATATGGGGCATCTCGGAACGGAGGTCGGAAATTTCGTCGATATCAAAGAAACGCGCGCCCGGAATATGGCCCGCCGCATATTCGGCGGCGGCGTCACGGTTCATATCGGGTAAATACCACGAGGCATCCAGAATCCGCAGATCAGGGTCGTTAAGATGGGCGGCCAGCCAATCGGTGCTGACAAGCGTTTTAGGATCATCAAGAGCAGCGTCAGACATGGGGCACCTGTGCAATTTCAGTCAGCAATGTCCCTAGCGCGAAGGGGTGCGCCTGACAAGCATCACAACGCAAAACGGGCGCCCCAATCGAGACGCCCGCCTAAAATTTGGTTAAGCCTGCGGCTTAGCCCATGAATTTGTTCTTCAGCATGCCAACAACAGCTGTGACGATCAGACCGCCAACGCCACCGCCAGCCAATTGACCAACCATGGAACCGATGTCCAAACCTGGTGCAACTGCGTCAGCTGCGCCGCCAGCCATAGCACCTGCGCCGCCCATCAGGCCGCCCAAGATAGAACCGCCACCGAGGCCGCCAACAGCGCCTGCGATTGTGTTGCCGAGACCGCCCATGTTGGAGCCGGACAACAGTTTGCCTGCCCCGTTGCCACCAATCGCGCCGCCAATAACCTGTGCAATAATTGCTTCCATAGTCCCCGTTCCTTCTATTTCTGGGCTGAGTTAATATTCAACGGCATCGCCCAAGCCTATTGATGAACAAACACAAACAGGTCAGCAAAATGGCGCAATAGGGGCGTTTTCGCAGGTTTTTCCCCGCAAAACCTAACGTAAAGGACGGAATTAGTCGCCGTGACGCAAAAGGCGTTGTTTCTGACGGCCCCAGTCGCGGGCGGCCTCTGATGCGCGTTTGTCGTGGTTTTTCTTGCCCTTAGCCGTCGCGATTTTGAGCTTTACCAAACCCCGATCGTTGAAATACATCACCAATGGTACAAGGGTCATGCCCTCGCGTTTGGTGGCATTCCATAGCCGAGACAGCTCTTTACGGCTACAAAGCAATTTGCGTTTGCGCCGTTCTTCATGCCCAAACATCGCCCGATCATAGGGCGCGATATAGGCATTGGTCAGCCACAGTTCCCCATCGTCTACTGACGCATAGCTTTCAGCGATGTTGGATTGGCCAAGGCGCAAGGATTTTACTTCGGACCCCTGCAGGATGATCCCAACTTCTAAATCCGCATCAATTGCAAAATCGTAGCGGGCCCTGCGATTTTCAGCGAGCACTTTGTAGTTTGTTTTTTCTAGTTTCTTGGCCATGATCATCAGATAGGCCAAGGGAGACATACGCACAAGTCTTGGCCCCCGCCGATTGGCACGAAAGGAACGCCCATGACTGTGCCCATCATTCCCAACATGACCGCGCGTCGGATATTTTTGCAACGCCACGCGTTGACAGAGGCGCCCAGCGGAACAGGCAAAAGCACTGATTTGACAGGTGTCATCCGCAATTTGGGTTTTGTACAGCTTGATAGTGTGAATACCTTCGCCCGCGCCCACGATTTGATCTTGTGGTCGCGCAGGCAGCAATATCGGCCATCAGGATTACAAAACGCCTTGGCCCGTGATCGCGCGGTTTTCGAGCATTGGACCCATGATGCGGCAGCGATTGACATCGACCTTTATCCTTATTGGCGGCTCAAACAATCTCGCGACGCGACGCGCCTTGCATCCCATTGGCGCGATGTGCGGCGGGGTGACCTGATGCAGAAGATCGACGAGGTGCTGCGTCAGGTCAGCGACGAGGGGCCTTGTACGTCCGGTGATGTGGGCAAGGACGAGGTGAAGGGAAAAGGTGGCTGGTGGGACTGGCACCCGTCCAAGACAGCGTTGGAATATTTGTGGCGATCGGGGCAATTGTCGGTCGTCCGCCGCGAAGGGTTCCGGAAGGTGTATGACCTGACTGAAAGGGTGATCCCGCCGGAACAGTTAAACGCACACCGCACCGAGGAAGAGACAGTCGACTGGGCCTGTGGTGCGGCGTTGGATAAGCTGGGGTTTGCCACAACAGGCGAATTGGCCGCGTTCTGGGATATTGTGAAACCGGCAGAGGCAAAGGCTTGGGGCACAGCGGCCTTGGCCGAAAGGCGCGCGATTTGGGTTGACGTCGAGGGTGTTGACGGGAAATTGCGTCGGTCTCTCGCGCGGCCTGACGTTATGGACGAGGTGCCGCCAAAGCCGCAAAACCGTGTGCGCATTTTATCGCCGTTTGATCCCGCCCTGCGTGATCGCAAGCGGGCAGAGCGGTTGTTCGGGTTTTTCTACAGAATTGAAATTTTTGTGCCCGCGCCAAAGCGGCAATACGGCTATTACGTATTTCCGGTGATGGAGGGGGATCAGCTGATCGGGCGGATCGATATGAAAGCGGATCGGCCCGCAGGCGTTTTGAATGTGACGGGGTTTTGGCCCGAGGAAGGCATCAAAATGGGCGCAGGTCGGCTAAAACGTCTGCAGGCGGAGCTACAGCGTGCGGCACGATTTGGTGGCTGTGAAGACCTTGTCTATGCTGTTGACTGGTGCAAGGGATGATGGGTTGAAACCCATCCTACGGTCATGGTGACACTTTGTAGGATGGGTTTTAACCCATGCCTAATTCAACAGACCGGCGTGCTGCATCCCTGCTTTGATTGCGGCTTTGGTATCGTCGGTCAGCGTGGTCAAGGGCGAACGTACCTCTTCTTCACATAGCCCCAACAAAGACATGCCGTATTTCGCGCCGACAAGGCCGGGCTCCATGAACACCGCCTCGTGCAGTGGCATCAAGCGATCCAATTGGGTCAGCGCTGAGGCATAATCCCCCGCCAATGTGCTTTCCTGAAATTCCGCGCAAAGCTTGGCTGCGATGTTGGCTGTTACCGAAATGCAGCCCGTGCCACCGTGGGCGTTGAAGCCCAATGCGGTGGCATCTTCGCCGGACAGTTGCACGAAATCGTCGCCGCAGCGCATACGTTGTTTGGGCACACGCGCCAGATCGCCTGTCGCATCTTTGACGCCAATAATCATCGGCAGTTTTGCCAGCTCACCCATGGTGTCAGGTGTCATATCGACAACCGAACGGCCAGGAATGTTATAGATCACAATCGGCAGATCACAGCTCGCAGCCGCCGTGAAATGCGCGATCAGACCCGCTTGGGTTGGCTTGTTATAATATGGCGTGACGACCAATGCGGCATCCGCACCCGCCTTTTTGGCGGCCTCTACCAGACGGACCGTTTCAATCGTGTTGTTGGACCCAGCGCCCGCAATCACAGGCACACGGCCCGCCGCCGCCTTGACGACAGTTTCCACAACCAGATCATGTTCGGCATGGGTCAGTGTCGGGCTTTCGCCAGTTGTGCCCACAGGCACCAAACCGTGGCTGCCTTGATCAATATGCCACTCAACAAGTTTTTTCAGCGCATCAATATCCACTTTGCCGTTGTTAAACGGCGTGACAAGTGCAGGCAAAGACCCTTTGAACATGACGCGCTTCCTTTTGGTGACGGCCCTGAATCGGGCCTTTGAATTCGCGCGGACATTAGACGCGTTTCCGCCGATGGACAAGTTTTGTGATTGCCCAATTGCGTGGTCGCATTAGGGTATGTGTAGAACAACCCAAAAGGACTGTTTGATGCGTGTATTTGCCCTGTGTTTGGCGCTTGTTTTGCCGACGACAATTACTGCTCAAAATGCAGAGGCCGTGACCGCTGTGCAGGCTGCAAAAGACAATGACTGGGACGTTGCATATGCCTTGGTCCCTGCTGGCGATGCGGTGGCGCGCGATGTCATTACATGGATGCGTTTGCGTGCGGGTGATGGCATTTTCGAGGATTATTTGGCATTCACCGCGACCCGCCCTGATTGGCCTGGATTGGATACAATCTATGCCCGCGGCGAAGAAGCGATGCTGGTCGAAACACCCCCCCAAACAGTGATCAACTGGCTTGGCGAACGGCTCCCCGAAACCGGTGAGGGGGCCGTGCGACTGGCCGATGCGATGATTGCCCAAGGGCAGATTGAACCTGCCCATGCCATGTTAGAAGAGGTTTGGGTCACATCGAACCTAACCGATACTGGGCACGTCGCGATGGTCGATAACTATGGCGACATGCTGGCACCATTCCACGAGGCCCGCACCGATGCTTTGCTCTGGCGTTGGCGGACAACGTCAGCAAAACGGATGATTGAATTGCTTGACGATGGCCCCGCTGCGGTGGCCGCCGCGCGTATCGCCTATATCGAAAAGGCGGGCGACTTGTCGGAAAAGGTCGCGGCCATTCCGGCAAACATACGCGGCTCTGCTGGTCTGGACTATGACCGCTATAACTGGCTGGCCAATCGGGGTGACCGGACAGATGCGATAAAAATTATCAAGGCCCGTTCGACCAGTGCTGCCGCCTTGGGAGAGCCGTTTCGCTGGTCGGGCTGGCGCAGGTCATTGGCGCGCTGGGAAATGCGCGAGGGCCGGATTGAAAGCGCCTATGAACTGGCGACGAAACACTTTTTGACCGAAGGGTCAGCCTTTGCTGATCTTGAATGGATCGCCGGTTATCTGGCGCTGACCTACCGCACGGATCCGCGCTTGGCCTTAACCCATTTTAAGGCGGCGAATGCGGCGGTCGACAGCCCGATTTCCGTGGGCCGCATGCAGTATTGGATCGGACGCAGTCATGAAATGCTGGACGATCAGGCGCAGGCTGTTGCGGCTTACCAGATTGCGGCACAGCACCAAACGGGATTCTACGGATTGCTGGCTGCGCAAAAACTGGGCCTAGCGATGGACGCCACGCTGACGGGCGCAAATGATCCGACCGATTGGCAGGGGGCGCCGTTCATGTCCGACGACCTGACCCTCGCTGCGCTGACATTGCTGAAGGCGGGCGAACGCGGCCATGCCGTGAGGTTCTTCGCAGAATTGGGCAAGACATTGTCTGCCGACGATCTGGCCCGTTTGGGGGCGTGGCTACGGGCAGAGGATGAGGCTTATTATGCCGTCTTGCTTGGAAAAACCGCAGTGCGGCGCGGGGTCTTGGTGCCGTCGATCTATTTCCCGCTCCACGATCTGGCGGAGATGGACCAACCCGTGCCTGCGGCCCTGTCGATGTCTATCGCACGGCGGGAAAGCGAGTTTAATGCAGGCGTAGGCAGCCCCGTTGGGGCGCTCGGGCTGATGCAATTAATGCCCGCCACCGCCGAAGAGGTTGCCGGATTTATCGGAGAGCCGTATTCCAAGGCACGGCTGACCGGCGACTGGGCATATAATGCGCGGTTGGGATCGAAATATCTGTCGGTGCTCGAAGAAGATTTTGGCTATTCGCCCGTGATGATCGCGGCAGGCTATAACGCTGGGCCAAGCCGACCCAAAGCGTGGATGGACCAGCGCGGCGATCCGCGTGTGGGCGAGGTCGATGTGGTCGACTGGATTGAGCATATCCCGTTTCGGGAAACCCGTAATTATGTGATGCGGGTGACAGAATCTATTCCGGTGTATGAGGCCCGACTGACAGGCAAGACCGGCCCAATCCGGTTCACTGATCTACTCATCGGCGTAAAGCCGATCATCAGGCCGCAATTACGACCCGCCAATCTGGGTGTGGTCCCTGTATCCGCGACCGACGCCGATGCGACAGCATCGCCGGAGCCCGCGGCGCCAAGCGGTCCAGCACCACTTAGCAGCCCTAGACCAATCAGTCGGGCTGGCGATTAACCTGTCGTGTGCGCAGCAACGTAAACACGCCTGCGCCCACAACAATCACCGCACCAATTGCGACATTCGGGGCCAGCACTTCGCCAAAGACGCTGATCCCGATAGCGGCGCCAAAAACCAATTGCAGATAAGCAAAGGGTTGTACCGCAGACGCCTCTGCCAATTCATATGTCTTGATCAACAAGAAATGCCCCGTTGCACCCGTGACGCAAAGCGCGCTCATCCACAGCCAATCAGTTGCGATCATCGGCTCCCAATACCAAATACCGACGCAAGTCATTGCGACAGCGCCCGCAACGCCTGTCCAGAAAAACGAAACCGCGGCGCTGTCACGACTGGCAACATAGCGCGTCAGCAAGCCGTACACGGCGAATAGCACCGCAGACGTGAGCGGGATCACCGCATAGGGCGAAAACACCCCGATCCCAGGTTTCAGTATCACAAGCACGCCTAAGAACCCGATCGCGATCGCTGTCCAACGCCGCCAGCCCGCCGTTTCACCCAAGATCGGACCAGACAAGGCCGCGACAATGAGCGGGTAACAGGCAAAAACTGCGAGGCTTTCGACTAGCCCTAATTTGGTGAATGCAAAGACCATAACGCAGATTTCTGTTGCTAACAGAAGCCCCCGAAAGATCTGCAATTTCGGCTGGGTCGTCGCGGCAGCGGCGCGCACCGATCCGGCCTGACGGGACGCAATCGTGATAACGAATGCAGCAAAGAACCAATATCGGATCATTACGATCATCAGCACGTTATATTCAGATGCAAGATGTTGGGAAATGCCGTCTTGCACCGCGAAAATGAACGAGGTGATGCACATCAACCAGATGCCAAGGCGTGTATTATTTTCCATAGGATATCCGTGCGACCGTCATATGCCGCTTGCGGCCAAACCCTTGGATACGAGACACGTCAAACCCCGCCGCAGTCAGCGATTGGCGCACATGTCCGGCGGCGGAATAAGTCGCAGCGGTGCCATTTGGTGCGGTGTGCTTGGCGACCTCAGCAAGTAACGCAGGTTCCCAAAGCGCGGGATTTTTGGCAGGGGAAAACCCATCCAGATACCAAGCATCAGCTGCACCGTCCCACGCGGGCACCATTTCGCGCGCATCGCCAATGATGACCTCCAGCGTCAGACCCTCGACCAATTCAACAGGTCCTGCTGTCACATCCCAACGGTCCAGCATAATCTTTGCCAATGGGGCAATTTCTGGAAACGCGGACAAGGCTGCTGCCATATCTGGCTTGGCCATTGGGAATGCCTCGAAAGATGTAAACTTCAGAGGCGCGGCGCACCCCGATTTATTCCACGCATCCCAAGTGACGAGCAAGTTCAACCCTGTGCCAAACCCCAATTCGGCCACATGCAGTGGGGCGTCGAACCGGTCAGGCAACCCGTTGCCCGCGATGAACACATGCTGGGTCTCATTCAACCCGCCGATCAGCGAATAATACGGATCGTCGAACTGATCCGACACAGGCACACGGCCCGCATCTGTGTCGCGCCAAGTCAGGGAAGCCGTCTGGTTGATCATGGATAGATGCCTTATGCAGTTGATCATCAATAGGGCGGAAGGGCCGGATATGGCAACGGTCGATGTAACAGTGATGGGGGCGGGCGTGTTTGGCCTATCGGTGGCCTATGCGTGTTTGGGGCGCGGGGCGCGGGTGCGGGTTATCGACCCCAACGGCGTCGGCGCCGGGGCCAGCGGCGGGATCGTCGGTGCCTTGGCGCCACATGTGCCCGAGAACTGGAACGCGAAAAAGGCGTTTCAACTGGACAGTTTGCTGATGCAGGGCGCGTTCTGGAAAGGGGTTGATGACCTTTCGGGGTTGGCCTCGGGCTATGCGCGCAACGGTCGGCTGCAACCTTTGGCAGATGCACAGGCTTTGGCGCTGGCGCGCGCACGCGCGCAAACGGCCGTCGCGCTTTGGTCAGATAAAGCAAGCTGGACGGTGCGAGCTGGAAACGACGCCGATTGGTCGCCGCCCAGTCCAAGCGGCCACGTCGTGTTCGACACGCTATCCGGCCTGCTGCATCCGGCAAAGGCCACGGCATCGCTCGCAGGCGCAGTCACCGCGCTTGGTGGAGAGATCGTCACCGCAGGAGCCGCTCAAGGGCAGACGGTCTGGGCGACAGGCTGGGCCGACTTGCAAGACATGACCGCACAACACCACCGTTTGGTTGGCAATGGGATCAAGGGGCAAGCAGCGCTTTTGGATTTCGACGCTGGAGGCCTGCCGCAGCTATTTGCAGACACGCTCCATATCGTGCCGCATAACGATGGCACCGTCGCGATTGGTTCTACCTCAGAGCGCGCGTTTGACGACGACACGGCGACAGACACGCAGCTTGATGACATGGTGGACCGGGCCAAATCTGCATTGCCCATATTGGCCGACGCAAAAATCATCAAACGCTGGGCTGGTGTGCGACCACGCAGCCGATCGCGCGCGCCGATCCTTGGGAAACACCCATTCAAAACAGGGGACTTCATCGCGAATGGGGGGTTCAAAATCGGCTTCGGGATGGCGCCCAAAGTGGGTCACGTGATGGCCGATCTGATCTTAGAAAACCGTGACACGATCCCGGATGATTTCAAACCAGAACGCAGCCTTTAACACTTCTTCTGGCTCTTATACACCTCCGCCGGAGGCATCGGATTTTGGAACAAAACCGATCAACTCGCCTCTGCTGCCATGCACTGCCGGCCATCAGGCCCCCGTACCCAAGCCCGCCCGTCTTTCCAGCATAATGTCGCCGTTTCATGGTGCATCAATGGGGCCGTCGCGCGGTAGGAAAAGTTTCGCAAGGTGCCCAATTGGCCTTGGGCGAGGCCCATTAGCAAATGTGCCAGCAAGGGGCCATGCACGACCAATCCGTCATAACCTTCGACGTCACGCGCATAGGCTTCGTCATAATGGATGCGATGCCCGTTAAAAGTCAGGGCAGAGTAGCGAAATAGGACAGTGCTATCAAAACGGACCGGTATCGAGACATCTTCATCTGTGGCCGCAACAGGGGGGACAGGCTTCGCGCGGGGGGCGTCGTCACGATAGACCAATTCCTGCCATTCGGTCAGGACTAGCGCTTGGCGTTGTCGAATGTCATGGCGGACGCGCACAAATGCCAGTGGACCGCTGCGCCCATCTTTGCGGGTCACGCCTTCGATCGTAGATGTTTTTTCAGCCTTGATGCCGGCGCGCAATGGGTTATGGAACACAAGCTTTCCTGCGGCCCACATACGCCGCGCAAGTCCGGTGTTGGGAATGAATTGCCCCGTGGTCGGATGCCCGTCACGGCCCAATGCATCAGGCGGCTGCGGATCCCAAAAATAGATGTGATGGGCGAACGGGGGCAAAGGGTCGCCGATGCCAATCTCGCTAGATTGACCAAGCGCGGCCTGCAAAGCAATGGCGCGGCCCACGTCCATAGTGTCTGTCGAAATGCGCACGCGTTGGGTTTCATCATCCATGCATCACCCTAGGGCAAAGCGGGGCTTGGTGCAAATTTTCACACAAGCGGTTGCTGTCCGCGCAACACTGGCACATGGTACCGAAAGCAGACGACCAGCAGGAATGATCACATGCAGCGACACGGCGGAAAAATCCTAAGCGATCATTTGGTGGCGCTTGGCGTGCAACGGGTTTTCTCGGTGCCGGGGGAGAGCTTTCTCGCAGCACTTGATGGGCTTTATGATAGCGGCATTGCTAATATCGTTTGCCGACAAGAAGGCGGGGCTGCGATGATGGCCGAGGCTTACGGCAAGATGACAAAACAACCGGGCGTATGTTTTGTAACGCGCGGGCCGGGGGCCACGAATGCAAGCGCGGGCGTGCATGTTGCGATGCAAGACAGCACGCCGATGGTGCTTTTTGTCGGCCAAATCGATAACCGGCACACGGACCGCGAAACATTCCAAGAGGTCGACTACCGCGCAATGTTTGGCGGTATCGCGAAATGGGTGGCCCAAATCGATCATACAGACCGGATCGGCGAATATGTGACCCGCGCCTTCCAAGTGGCGATGTCAGGCAGACCGGGGCCAGTGGTGATTGCACTGCCTGAAAACATGCTGAGCGCCGTGTCGGATGCACGCAATCGGCCCGCATTGCCGGATTTTAAAACAGCGGATTTGTCGGCCGTCGCGGGTGATATCATGGCACGCGTTGCCTTGGCAGAGCGCCCCTTGGTCGTGGTCGGTGGCCCACATTGGTCGGCGCAAGCCCATCTCGATTTGGCGCGCTTTGCTGAGAAACAAGGCTTACCCGTCGCGGTTGGTTTCCGGCGGCAAGATTATATCGACAATCGGCATGGATGCTATGCTGGTGACTTAAACGTGGGGATCAATCCACGGCTCGCCGCGCGGGTAAAGGCGGCAGACCTGCTCGTTGTGATCGGATCACGGTTTGGGGATATTGAAACGCAGGGCTATACAAATCCTGATCCTGATGATGCCACATCAATGATCCACATCCATGCGGATGCTGATGAAATCGGCACGGTCTATCCCGCCGAATTTGGTGTGGTGGCCAAGGCCACGGAAATGATTGCGGCGCTGGCGGCACAACCTGCTTGTGACACGGATTGGACGGCGTGGATGACCAGTGCGCGGGCCGATTACGACGCGTGGTTGACGCCGACCGTCAGCCCCGGCGCGATGAAGCAAGAAGACGTTATCGCGTGGCTGTCAGATAATTTGCCCGAGGATGCCATTTTGACAAATGGGGCAGGGAATTACGCCGCGTGGTTGCACCGCTATTTTGTCTATAAACAACATGGCACCCAATTGGCCCCGACATCAGGATCGATGGGGTATGGCATTCCTGCGGCAATTTCAGCGTCATTGCATCACCCCGACAAACAGGTCGTATGTCTGGCGGGTGACGGCTGTTTCCAGATGACGTGCAACGAGCTGTCAACAGCCACGCAGCATGGCGCAACCCCGATCATTATCGTCATGGACAACGGGCGCTATGGGACCATTCGCATGCATCAGGAAAAAACCTATCCGGGCCGTGTCTCAGGCACCATGATTGGCAATCCCGATTTCGCGGTACTTGCGCGTGCTTATGGTGGGCATGGTGAATTGGTCACGCGGTCAGCGGATTTTCCCGCTGCCTTTGCCCGCGCCCAAGCGGCAGGCACCATGGCTGTGATTGCTTGCACAGTTGATGTCGAGGCTTTGGCGCCCTCCGCCACGTTGTCTGCCGTACGCGAGGCCGCAAGCGGGTAATCAATTCTATTTTAGAATTGATGCCTCCGGCGGGGATATTTGAAAACCAAAGAGGGTTTTATGCCCGTTTCCAATTGGCGGATTGTTTGGGCAGGAACGCTTCAATTGCTGCTGTCGCGATGACTGCGGTGTCGCCAGTGGCCGGATTGTCGACGTTTTGTCCGCCTTTGACGGCCGTGACGCTGGCGCGTCCACGGGGCAGCTTCGCGGCCAATGCAGCGGTGTCGATTTTGTCGGGTTCTTGCACCCCAACCGTGACCTGCACGCGCATCGTATCCGTTGGAATGTCGAGCGTCGCAAATAACGGCAAGGTGGAATGGCGAAATGCGTCTTCAATCGCGCGAGCTGCGGCCTTTTGATAGTCCATGCCGTGCAAATCGTTGCCCATGCCCATTTCAATGATCATTCGGTTTTCCATTATGCGCGCTCCATATCAAAGCTGACGTTGATCGCGGCATTGGCGATAACCGTGGGCAGACCGTCGGGCCGCGGAACATCCAGACCGCCTTGGGTGACAGTGACGTTAGGCTGGCCGTAGGGAAAGATGTCCAAGAGCTTAGCCGTGTCGACCTGATCGGGTTGCTGCACCGCGATTTCCACATCGATGATCATCGCCTCTTTTGGAAAGCCAAACAGCTCTGCCATATTAATCGAATTGTGCCAAAGCGCGTCTTGCAAGGCGCGGTGGGCGGCTTGGGTATAGTCTTGGCGGCGCAGGCTGGTGCCCATGCCAAATTCAGTAAGGACGCGGTGTTTGGGCATGGTTAGGCTTTCGTATTAGAAAAGAAATTTGCGCGAATTGCGACGATCAGTGCCACAAGCGTGAGGGCGATTTCGACATGGAACGTCCAATGGGTCAGAAATGACATGACCCAATTCTCGTGGGTGGCTGGCACCACAACAAGCGGTGTGGCGACATCCGAGAAAGGCCAGCCCCATGCGATTGCGCCGACGATCGAGTCCAACGCCATGTGCACCAAGCCACCTATGCCAAGGGCTACCACAATTTGATTTCTCAGCACTGCCCCGATGGCAAGAATGGCAGTCCAAATTGCAGGCCGATGGGTGATGTATTCATGGTGATGTACAGTGCCGTGATCCACCAAGTGGAACCAAAGCATATCAATATCCGGCAAAACCGCCCCAATAAGCCCCGCGATAAAAACAATCCTTGGGCTGTTGCGCCAAAGCGCGCGCGCGACAAGGTAGCCGCCGGGAAGGTGCCCGATGAACATTTAGAATTCGACACCGATCTGGGCTTTCACCCCAGAGCGGAACGGGTGTTTGACCAGCTCCATTTCCGTGACCAGATCCGCGATCTCGATCAGATCGGCGTGGGCGTTACGGCCGGTGAGGACCACGTGGGTCATGTCGGGTTTCTGGGTGGCGAGGAATTCGACGACCTCGTTGATGTCCAAGTAATCATAGCGGATCGCGATGTTGATCTCGTCAAGCAGCACCATTTTGTTGCTCTCATCAAGGATCAGTTCCTTGGCCTTGGCCCATGCGGCTTGGGCCATTTCGGTGTCGCGGGATTTGTCTTGGGTTTCCCAAGTGAAGCCTTCGCCCATGGTATGAAACGCGCATTCATCGCTAAATTTCGACAAGATCAGATCGCGTTCGCCTGTGGACATGCCACCTTTAATGAACTGCACCACGGCGCATTTCATATCGTGGGCGATGCAGCGAAAGATCATACCGAAAGCGGCAGATGATTTGCCTTTGCCTTTGCCCGTGTGCACGATGATCAAGCCCTTTTTGTCGGTCTTGGTCGCCATGATTTTATCGCGGGCGGCTTTTTTCTTGGCCATTTTCATAGCGTGGCGGTCTGTGTCTTCGGTCATGATGATCCCCTTTGATTTCAGACCTTAAAGCCCGATGAGCCACGGCGCAATCGCTGGCGCGAGCAGGGCGGTCAAAAGCGCGTTTAAGCCCATGCCGACGCCGGAAAATGCGCCCGCTGTTTCGTTGACCTGGAATGCACGTGCGGTGCCGATGCCGTGGCTTGTGACCCCAACAGCAAAGCCACGGGCGCGCCAGTCCGTGACGCGCAAAAGGTTCAGCAATGGTGTCGCAATGATCGCGCCGGTGATACCTGTTGTAATGACGAAAACCGCGGTGAGCGAGGGAGAGCCGCCGATGGCCTCTGACACGCCTAAGGCGACGGGGGCGGTGGCGGATTTTGGCATGAGAGCGAGCAGGATGTCTTGGTCCAGCCCCAACAGCCTGGCGATGATGACCCCGCTGGTCATTGCGGCCAGCGATCCCGCGATGAGCGCCCCGAGCATTGGCAACGCTGTTTGTTTTATATGTCCAAGGTTCGCATAGAGCGGGATGGCGAGGGCGACGGTTGCCGGCCCGAGAATGAAGTGCACGAATTGCGCGCCGTTAAAATAGGTTGCGTAGCTTGTGCCTGTGAGCTGCAAAAGCACGGCGAGCAGCGCCACCGCGATCAGAACGGGGTTGATATAGGGCTTTCGCCCCGAAGCCCGAAACAGCATGTCGCCTAGCCCGTAAGACGCAAGTGTGAGCGTCAGCCAAAGTAGGGGATCAGCCGCAAGGTAGGTCCAGATTTCTGCGAAATCTGTCATCGCGACCCGAACAGTTTTTGCAGGCCAGAAAAGGTAAAGGCGCCCACAGTGATTGCGATTATTGTTGACCCAACAATGGCCAACCCCAATGCAGGGCCGTCATCCCCAAGCTTGTCAAGATGGCCCACGACCCCCACGCCAGCGGGCACAAAGAGCAATGATAAATGTGCGAGAAGGGCCGTCGTTGTTGGAGCAATGGTTTGCGCCAGTTTGGGCCACATAACGCATGTTAAAAACAACGCCGCCATCCCGATGACAGGGCCGGGCAGTGGCAGGCTCAAGCCACGCGAAGTGATTTCGCCAAGGAGTTGAAACGCCAAAAGGGTCGCCAAATGAATGATCATGAAATTGAGCTTAGGCGCGCGGTACGGTGATGCCTAGTCGTTTGCGGGGCTCCGCCGCAATTTTTTCCCCGCGACTATCGCGTTGCAATGGTGTCTATGAGCGACAAGTTGCAAAGGACCCCATAATGAGACTTTTTTCGATCCTATTGTTGGTCAGCTATTTAGGCGTATCGGCGGCTGTCGCGGGAATCTGATCGACTAGTTCGGCCTAATATGCCTTTGGCAAGCGTGTTAAATAGGCTTGATGTGCTTGCTTTTCGGTGGAGTCGCGCGCATCCGCGAACAGACGCCGTTTTATATAAATTGGTATGACAAATGCTGCGAGGTACATCGCGAGTGCCAGCACGGTGCCATGATCATGCGTTTCGCAAAAGCGAGCGACGCCGTGTGCCAAAACGAGTGACACACAAAGTGTTGGCAAGCTAACGTAACGTTGATCGCGTGTTTTGACGGTGTTCTTCATTTTTTAGCTCCTTCTTCCCCAAGGCCATTTAAGGCTAATTGCGATCGCTCAGGTTGAACATGAACCTCGATTCGGACTCGAGGATGCAAATTTGTGGCGGACTGATCTGATGATCACTATTTCCGTCGCGCCGCTCTTTGCGAGGCGCAACATGGTCCATTAAGACGCCTGTTGCCCGAAAACAGGAGTTTGTTTCGCAGCAGAAATGGTGTTTCTCTGCCGCGAAAGTGAAGCGCTGGGCGTGTCTGCAAATTGGAACTTATCGACTTGGCGGCGTGTGGTTGGGTTTTGGCCGCGGGGTCGCTTGTCCAGAAATGGAGTGTTCTAGCCAGTTAGCTTCGCGTCAAAAAGAAAACGGCGATACTTGTTAAAAATTGGACGCTCGTTGGGCCATCCAAAAGGGTACAAGCTTTTACTCCTATTTATCGTAGCCGAAGGATGTGATCGTGAAAATTCCAAATGATGCAACGACGGTCCTGCAAAAATGCAGCAAGATCAGTCAAGATTCTGATTTTGAACGAAATTTTATTGAAATTGGCGAGACTTTTGGATCGGCTTGGAACGGCCGTCGCACCATATTGTTGATTAAGCAGATTGTGAACACTACCTTTCTAACCAGAAGGTTACGAAAAGGTTAATCCCTTTGGGTAGGCGGCTAGTCCTGATGCCTGGTTTATCTTGATTACTTTGTGCTGAAGAACCGGATCAGATTTCGCGCTTCGCATAGAATTAGGGTGTTTAGATGTATAACTGGAATGGTTTCCAATACGTGATGGCCTTGCATGAAGGCGGGACGATGCGACACGCAGCGGAGCTTTTAGGCACCAATGCGACGACTGTCTCGCGGCACATAAAACGTATGTCGGAACAGCACGGTACGATGCTGTTTTCGATGCAAAAGGGTGGCAATTGGGAAATTACACCTGACGGCAAAGAGTTGTTGCGACTTGCCTTGGAGTTCAAAGTAAAACTGGACCGGTTGAAGTTGATCGAAGGTGAGAGCGATGACCGCCAAGAAATCATCGTGACGTCCGTTGAATTTTTGCTTGCTGAGTATCTGACGCCGCAAGTTGGTAAATGTGTGCGGGACTTTCCTCAAATTGATATTTCTTTGATTGGCGCAGATCGCAGATTGAGCTTGGCCTATGGTCAAGCTCATCTAGCGTTACGTTTAGGCCGCCCGACCGAAGGCAATCTTGTGGCGTCGAAAATTGCCGAAATTCCATTTGGCTGCTGAGTGCCGCGGAACAAACCGCACGTGGGAGATTGGGTCGGATTACCTGAAGAGTTGGATTGGACACCAGAAATGGAGCTTGGCTACAAGATATTTGGCAGGCCGCCGCGCTATCGCGTTTCTAGCTTTGATGCTCTGCAAAAGGCTGCAGTGTCCTGTGGGTTTGCAGCCGTTGGACCATGTATTGTCATGTGCCGCGATGGGTTGCTTGTACCAAAAGCCAACACCGAAGGCGTCCAACGAGAGGTCTGGAGCGTGATCCACGAGTCCAACAAACTCAATAGCGGTTTACAGCAGGTGCGTCAGTGGGCGCGAGACACGATCGTGGATTTTCATATACAATTGCGGCATGAAGCCAGATGCGCCTAGCGCTCGTTGAGCAAATCTGCAATCCGCGCACGCGCAGAGTTTGACTTGGGTGTCCACAGATCGCGTTCAATAGCCTCTTGTAGCCGTGCGGCGATTTCCGCAAGGGCGGGTGCGTTGACGTCTGCGATGAACTGGCGTGTGTCGTCGTCAGCAAGGAACGCATCTTCGACAAGGTCGAAATGGTGGTTGCGCACGACGCCTGTCGTTGCTGCGAAGGCGAATAGATAGTCGACCGTTGCCGCAATTTCAAACGCCCCTTTGTACCCGTGCCGCTTCACCCCATCGATCCATTTGGGATTCACCACGCGGCTTCGCACGACACGGCCGATTTCATCCTCTAACGTGCGAATGACAGGCCGTTCGGGGCGCGAATGATCGTTGTGGTAAATCGGACGGTCGCGGCCTTGCAACGTGCTGATAGCCGCTGCCGCGCCCCCCTCGAATTGATAATAATCATCGCTATCAAGGATGTCATGTTCGCGGTTGTCTTGGTTTTGCACGATGGCCTCGGTTTGGATGAGCCGTTGCTCAAACGCATCTCGTGCGGCACGGCCGTCTTCCTTAGCGCCGTAAGCATAAGATCCCCATGTCAGGTAGGCATCGCCAAGATCGGCCTTTTCCGACCAGAGCTTTTCGTCAATCATGGCTTGCAATCCAGCGCCATATGCACCGGGCTTCGCGCCGAAAACGCGCGCGTTATCCTCGCCCGCTTTTGCGCGAGCAGCGGCGGGGTTGAGATCCGCCGGCTCGTCAAGGTTTTGCACGGCTTTTGCAGCACTATCGACGAGAGCGATGAGCTGCGGGAATGCATCGCGGAAGAAGCCTGAAATACGCAATGTGACGTCGACGCGAGGGCGGGCGAGTATGCTTTGCGGTAATATTTCAAAGCCAGTCACGCGGCGGTTGGCGCTATCCCATGTTGGTTTGACCCCCATGAGTGCGAGCGCTTGCGCGATGTCATCGCCGCCGGTGCGCATGTTGGCGGTGCCCCATGCGTTGACTAACATCGTGCGGGGCCAGTCACCGTGATCTTGCAGATGCTTTTCGATCAGCAGGTTTGCCGATTTCCAACCGAGTTTCCACGCGGTTGGGGTCGGCACGGCACGGCTATCGACGGAGTAGAAATTGCGTCCCGTTGGGAGCACGTCCAAACGCCCGCGGGTTGGCGCGCCGGATGGCGCCGGGGCGACGAAGTGCCCATTTAGGGCGGTGAGAAGCCCCGTCCCTTCGTCCGGTCCGCAGGCCGCGACAGTTGGCATAATATTGTCGAATATTTCATCCAGAACGGGCTGTGACGCTCGTGGGCTGATGCCCACATCGCCCCACCCCCCGTCCCGCAGGAGGTTCTGTGACAAGATTTCAAGCCGTTCGACAGTATCCCCAAGCGTCCGCCACCTGTCCATTGTGACGTTGGCCAATAAAGCGGGCTTTTCATCCGTTGGGGCGGCGAGGTCGCAATCTAAAGGGTCCAAGCTCAGGTCCATATCCGTCGCCAACGCCCGCAATAAAGATGCGTTTGCGCCGACGCCATCCCCACGCGGCACGCGGGCCAATGCGATGGTCAGATCACGGGCGAGATCATCAGTGGGTGATTGCCCAAAGATATGCAAGCCGTCGCGAATTTGTGCCTCTTTCAACTCGCAAAGATAGGCGTCAAGTTTAGCTAGATCGTTGTCCGCATCGCCGCCGAAACCGGCGTCTTTTGCCAGCCCCGTCACTTCGGACAGCGACAAAATTTCGGTGCGCAAGTGTTTGATCCGTCGCGGGTCGACGCCTGCTGCTTCGTAGTATTCGTCGACCAATGCCTCGAGGTCGCGCATTGGCCCATAGCTTTCAGCACGGGTCAGTGGTGGGGTCAGGTGGTCGATGATCACAGCAGATGTGCGCCGTTTGGCTTGTGTGCCTTCGCCGGGGTCGTTCACGATGAATGGGTAGATATGTGGCGTGGGGCCAAAGACGGCTTCGGGCCAGCATATTTCAGATAGGGCGACGGCTTTCCCCGGCAACCATTCGAGATTTCCGTGTTTGCCCATGTGCACGATTGCATCTGAACCCCAATGGTGTCGCAAGTAGAAGTAGAACGCGAGGTAGTTGTGTGGCGGCACGAGGTCTGGCGCGTGGTAGGTTTCCGTCGGATCGATGTTATAACCACGCGCCGGTTGCAGGCCCACGACCGCGTTTCCAAATTCACGGATCGAGAGTTTGAACCCTAGTGCCGCCTCCGGCGGGAGTATTTCGGACAATGAGAGGAAGGGGTCGTCTTCGGGTTGGCCCCAGCGCGATGTTATTTGTTCTTTGATGTCCCACGGCAGCGCGTCGAAATGTTCTTTGTAGACCGACAAGGGCAGGGTGACGCCGCCGTCGGTTTCCGCGCGGTCTGTGAGCCAATTGGTCGGTCCGGCCATAATTTGGTCCATGAGGGTTTGGGCATTTTCGGGCGGGACCGTGTCGTACCCGTTCTCGCGGAGCAGGTTCAGCACGTGTACGGTGGCGGCGGGCGTATCCAGACCGACGCCATTTGCCAGCCGCCCGTCTTTATTGGGGTAATTGGCAAGGATCAGGGCGACCTTGCGGTCCTTTGCCGGCGTGTTGCGAAGTTTCGCCCATTTCGCGGTGAGCTGTGCGACGAAATCGATCCGGTTGCCGTGGCCTTGGTAAGTCGCAATGGGGCATTCGGTGGCTTCGTCGTAAAAAGCCTCGCCTTTAAACGATACGGCACGGGACAGGATGCGCCCATCGACTTCCGGTAGTGCCACGTTCATCGCAATGTCGCGGGCGGAGAGGCCCTGAGCATTCTCGGTCCATGCGCTTTCTGATGCGCTTGACAGGATGGTTTGGAAGATAGGGGAGTTGTTTGCTGCCGCCATCGTCAGCGGGTTTTGGGGGCTGTCATCGCCGTCATGGGGCGAACCGACTGCGAAAGCGGTGCAGTTCAGGATGACCGACGGTGGGGCTGATTGGAACAGGGTTTCCAATGTCGCCACGCTGAGCGGGTCTTTCAGAGACGCCACAAATATTGGCAGCGGGTTCAGCCCTTGGCGTGACAAGCTGCGCGCAAGGCGGTTAATGGGATTGAGCCCACCGCCTTGGACAAGGGCGCGGTAGAAGATGATCGGCACGACGCGGGCATCTGGTGTCCATGCAGATTGGGCCGTTGCGAGGTCGGCGATGCCTGCGCCGGGCCAGTACACGCCAGCGCGTAGCAACGGCGCGGCTGGCGTAGGTTTATCTGTTTTTTTGATAATTGCATCGACATAGTTCAGGAAGTTGATGCTGTTTTGTGGGCCGCCCTCAACCAGATAAGACCAAAGCGCGTCGTAGTCTTCGTTTGATACAGTCGATAGTTCGCGCAATTCGGCGTCTGGCTTGTCATCACCTGGCAATGCGGCAAAGGGGATGCCAGCGTCATGAAGGCGGGCCGCATATTGCGTAAGACCGTATTTCCAATAGCCCATGCCACCGAGCACGCGTGCCACAACAAGCTTTGATTTTGACGCGCAATCATCAATGTGCAGATCAACGGACATGGGATGCGTCAGGTGCATCATGCTTGCCAAGCGCAGGGTCGGTGGGCTGTCCATTTCGGCCCGTGCTTCGGACAATGCGGCCAATTCGGTGTCGGCGGCAGAGATGAAAACCACATCTGCAGGCGTTTGCCCAAGATCAAACGGTTCGTCGCCGTCAGAGATTGCGCCAGGTGTGGCTGCTAGCAGGTGCATGCCGTGTCCTTTGGTGTTACTGACCCGCAAAACGCAAAGGACAGATCATGGATTATAAAGCTGCAGGTGCGCCCAAAAAGGGCACGAACGCCCCCAAACATGCCGAACACAACGCGCATGGGTCGAAGAAAAAGCCGTTTGGCGCACGTCCGACCAAAGAAGAGTTGCTGGCTCGCATGAAGGCGGCTGCGACCAAGAAGTAGGCTCACAGCGCCTTTTCCATAAAGATAGAAGAGGGCGCGTCAGTGTAGTCGCCGAATGGTCCGCAAAGGCTGAACCCGTGGCGACCATAAAGGCGGTGCGCGGCGTGCAATACATTGCCGGTTTCCAATTTCAGCGTTCGCAGGAATTCCGCTTTGGCTTGGTCTTCGATCTGGCGCAGCAGGGCGTCGCCAACACCTTTGCCGCGCGCATCCTCGGATACAAACATAGATTTGACTTCGCCATAGCCGTCCTTGACCGCAAGTGCGCCGGTTCCAAGGATTTTGTCCCCTTCGCGGGCGGTGAAGAAATGGATGTTGTCAGCGCACAGATCATCAATAGACAGATAAAAGTTATCTTCGGGCGGAAACAGCGACTGCATCAAAGCATGGCTTTGCTGCAGCAGTGCTGTGGCCTGCGGGTCGTGGGGATCTGTGCGGCTGACGATGATCATGCTTGCAATGCCGCTGTGATTGCTGCGTGATCAAGACCCGCTTCACCGATTACAACCAATTTGGTTTCGCGTGGGGCAGAGCCAAAAGGTTGGTCGAAATAGGTGTCAACGCGCGGGCCGACGGCTTGCAAGGTTAGGCGCATAGGTTTGCCTGTGATGGCCACGAAACCTTTGAGCCGTAGAATGTTGTGGGCGCGGATCACGTCTGCCACTTGGGCGGAGAAGGCATCTGCGTCTGTGACTTCATCGCGGGACACGATGAACGATTCAAATTCGTCATGGCCGTGTTCATGGTGGTGATGGTCGTGGTCGTCGTGATGGTGATCGTCATCGTGGTCATGATGGTGGTGGTGCACCTCGTGGCGGGCGTCCAGATCGTTTTCGGCCCCTATGCCTTGCCCCAAAAGCACATCAACAGGCAGTGCGCCCATCGCGGCTTTGACCACTTGCACACCATCGCGGGCGTCGGATTTGAGACGTGTCATCAGCGTATCGACCTCGCCGGCGGCCAGAAGGTCGGATTTGTTCACAACGATCATATCGGCGCAAGCGATCTGGTCTTCGAACAGCTCTGACAATGGCGTTTCATGGTCAAGGTTTTCGTCTTGCGCGCGCTGCGCATCAACGGCGGCGACGTTATGGGCAAACTGGCCGTCATGCACGGCGCGCCCGTCAACCACAGTAACAACGCCATCCACGGTCACCTTGGTCGAGATACCCGGCCAATTGAACGCACGGATCAGCGGTTGGGGTAGGGCAAGGCCCGACGTTTCGATGACAATATGATCAGGCTGCGGGTCACGTGCCAACAGTTGTTCCATTGTCGGAATGAAATCATCGGCGACAGTGCAACAGATGCAACCATTCGACAGCTCGACGATGTCGTCTTCTGTGCATGTTTCTTCGCCGCAACCTTTGAGGATGTCCCCATCAACACCCAGATCGCCGAATTCATTGATAATCAGCGCGATGCGCTTGCCTTCTGCGTTTTGCAGCATGTGGCGGATCAGCGTGGTTTTACCCGCGCCAAGAAAGCCTGTGACAACGGTTGCTGGGATCTTTGCGGCCATGGTGGTTTCCAATTCTAAGGTGGTGGTCTAAGCCTAAGTTATGACCAAACGAGTGACAATATGTGAGACCTGTGCAGGACCGAGCAAGGCGCTGGCCGAAGCACTGGGTGAATTGCAAGGCTGGGACGTTGTGATGCATCCGTGCCTATCGGTTTGTGACGAACCCGTTGCCATAGCAGTGCAAGGCGAGGGTGCGGCCACATATGTGTTTGCGGGGCTGACAGAGGCGGATGCCGCAGATGTGCGTGCCTTTGCACGGTTATATGATGCGGCACCCGCAGGCTGGATCGACGATGCACGCCCTGCGGGGCGGCTGCGATTTTGCCTTAAAACGCGGGTGCCGGCGTTATCTGTCACGGCACAGTGATTTCCGCAGCGATTGGTTGGCCGTCGATGCCCCAGTCAGAATGGTCATTGGCATTCAGTGTGACCCGAATGACGGATCCGCTGGGTGCATTCTTGACCAACACCCATGGGCCATAGGCGCGGGTGTATTTCACGCCATTCAGATAAACATGGACATGCCCCGTGCCCGCCACCGGCGGCGTGTTCACGGTTTCAGGCGTAAAGGTAAAGCCCGTAATGTCCATGAACAGGTTTTTGGCGTCGCCCATGTCGTCTGAGACAGCCAGCGCGATGGTTGGCGCGGGGCCGGTCCAAGGCGCAAGCATCGACATATCGTGCCCCACATCGCCGTGACCGGCGTGATCGTGGCCGTGGCCGTGGGACGGGTTACCAAGGATAAACCCCAGACCCGTCCCAAATACCAATCCCACAACAAACAGAATTAAGGACCGCATTTAGTCCTCCGCCAGTTTGCTTGTCCAAACCGCACCAAGCAGCAGGCCAAGTGTCGACCATACGACCAGCGCTGTCCCAAGCGTGCGTGCAGCGAAAGATGCTGCCAGCTCTGGCGGGGCAACTTGGGTCAAGGCGTCAGGCAATGGCGCGCCAACGATATGCGGCGCGGCCAGTAAGACGATTGCAGCCCCCCACATCGCCCAATTGCGCCCGAACGCGACCAACCAAAGGCCGACCCCTGTGCAGGCCGCCGTGGCGAACCACCAGATTTGGCGGGCTTCGACATGTGCGCCATTCAGGCCTGGCATGTCAGGTGCGACGCCAAATGCTGGGGCCAGATGCATGGTGATAAACCCAGCAGCACCCCAAAGCAGACCCGCGCGCGGGCTGATCGGCTGACCACGGTCTTCGGCCCAAACCATCGCGGCGAGCAGCATGAATGCGTAGCCGGTGTAGATCAGTGCGGAAAACACGATGTTTAAACCTTCGCGCGCCACATCAAGCGATCCACGCGCAACGGTCACCATATCAAGCGATGTGGTCGCGTCATTTTCAAAAAGTTCGGCATGCAGCAAAAGCGGTTGCACGAACACGAATTGCATCAATGCGGCGACAATGCCCGCACCGAAACCAGCGATCAACGCGCTGACGGCAATTTTCTGAAACATAGGCTTAGTGGCAGGGGAAGCCGGTTGTATGACGCACGTCATGTGCTGCGTCATGCAATGTGGCGGCCTGAACGTGGCCTGCAACTGTGATAATACCAAGGCCAAGGATGCCAGCGGCAAGCACTGACAGTACCGTTGTGGTGGATTTTGTTTGCGCAGGCGCTGTGGCCGCGTTTGTCTTTGTCATTCTATTTACTCCAATTATCCGTCACACCCGACGGATCGGTTTCATTTTGCATGGCTGGTCTCCTGGCTTGCGGATCGAACGCGCCTTGCTGCCTTCCCAGTTTCCCAGTGGCGTATCGCAAGGCACTTTCCGCATTACAGTCGCGGGGGCGGCTGTGGTTTTCGGTCTCCCGTTTGGATCGACCTTCCCACATTCCCATTTCATCCCCCTAACGCTTAGCGTCATATATGGGGAACCGTGCAGGCCGTTTGTGCCGCGTTGCTGGCTAGGTCGTCAAGGTCGAATGCGACGTCAAAAACGCCAACGGCGGCGTTTGCGGCGTCTGTTGGAGCCTCCGGCGGAGGTATTTTGGGCCAGAAGAAGATAAGACGACCCGCAAAAACGCAATATCTTGTGGATAAGTCAGCCAAAATTCCCAGATGCGGGGTGTTTTCGTTGACTTAGGTCGCGGGCAGCGGTGTAGTTTTAGGTCTAATAGGAATCATTGCCCGTGCGTTTTAGTAAACTTCGCCTGAATGGATTTAAGAGCTTCGTCGATCCGACCGATTTGATTATCGCGGATGGGCTGACTGGCGTTGTCGGGCCAAATGGCTGTGGTAAATCGAATCTGTTAGAAGCGCTGCGCTGGGTCATGGGCGAGAATCGCCATAAAGCCATGCGTGGCGGTTCCATGGAAGATGTGATCTTTGCCGGTGCATCCACAAGGCCTGCGCGTAACTTTGCCGAAGTGTCGCTTTCGATTGATAATGGTGAACGGCTCGCGCCTGCGGCGTTTAACGACAGCGACAATCTCGAAATCGTGCGTCGGATCACACGTGATGCGGGGTCCGCTTATAAAGTCAGTTCCAAGGACGTGCGCGCCCGCGATGTGCAGATGTTGTTTGCAGATGCATCTACCGGTGCCCATTCACCAGCGCTTGTCCGGCAGGGGCAGATTTCAGAATTGATCAATGCCAAGCCCAAGGCGCGGCGTCGGATTTTGGAAGAAGCCGCTGGGATTTCGGGCCTCTATCAGCGTCGCCATGAGGCTGAATTAAAGTTGAAAGGGGCAGAGACCAACCTGACCCGCGTGGACGATGTGATTGAGCAATTGGCTGCCCAATTGGCGACACTAGCGCGCCAAGCCCGCCAAGCGGCACGTTATCGCGAGATTGGTGAGAATTTGCGCCGTTCCGAGGGCATGTTGTTGTTCCGCCGCTGGTCAGAGGCCGATGCGGCGATGCTGGCGGCGACTGAACAATTGCGGGATCGCACGACGGCGGCTGGATCTGCGGAAAAGGCCGCGCGTTTGGCGGCCAAGGCGCGGTTGGAGGCCGAGGGCGCCTTGCCACCGCTGCGCGAAGAAGAAGCGATTTCGGCGGCTGTTTTGCAGCGCTTGCAGGTGCAGCGCGATACGCTGAAAGATCAAGAGGCCCGCGCGCTAGAGACCATCGAGACTTTGACCAATCGCATTGCTCAATTGGGCCGAGATATGGAACGAGAGGGTGGGCTGAACAAGGACGCGGGCGAGACGATCGCGCGGCTCGAATGGGAAGCCCGTGAAATTGCCAAGGCGGGCGAGGGCCATGCCGAGCGACTAGAGGCTGCACAGGTTGAAGCCCGTGAAGCGGGTGGCGTTTTGCAGACCCGCGAGGCGGATTTATCGCAATTGACCGAAGACGTCGCACGGCTTGCAGCGCGTCATCAATCGGCGCAACGGCTGGTGTCTGACAATCATACAACACTGGCGAAATCAGAGGCAGAGGCCGAAAAGTCCAAAGCTGCGATGGCCGAGGCCGATGCCGCGTTGAAAAAGGCTGAGGCGGATTTTGCCACAGCCGGTGCGGCCGAGAAGGAGGCGGTTGCCACGGCGGAAAAAGCAGATGCAACACTGGCCGAAGCAGAGCAAGCCCGTGCCGAAACCCAGACCCGTGAGAGTGATGCGCGCGTGAAGAGATCAGAGGCTGAAGGCGAGGCCAATGCACTCCGTGCAGAAGTGGCCGCACTCGCCCGTTTGGTGGAACGTGACACGGCCGAAGGTGGGCAGGTGCTTGATCTTTTGAAAGTGCAGCCGGGGTATGAAAAGGCGCTGGGTGCTGCACTTGCCGATGATTTGCGTGCCCCCGCGGTTGGCCCTGATGCGGCGTCTGGCTGGGCAACGCTGACCCCGTATTTAACTGCGCAGGGTTTGCCTGATGGTGTCGCGCCGCTTACCCAATTTGTCGAGGCACCGGATGTCCTTGGGCGGCGGATGAACCAAGTGGGTCTTGTCCGTCAGGAAGAAGGCGCGCAGCTGCAAGCGGTGTTGAAGCCGGGCCAGCGGCTGGTGTCGCTGGAAGGTGATGTCTGGCGGTGGGACGGGTTTCGTGCTGCGTCCGAAGATGCCCCGTCAGCAGCGGCATTGCGTTTGCAGCAGCTAAACCGTTTGGTCGAATTGAAACGCGATCTGGAAGAGGTCAATGCAACGGCGATGGGGGCGGCCCAAGCCCACGAGCAGTTGACCCGTTATTTGGCCAAGCTGACCGAGGCCGATCAGGCTGCCCGTCAAGCGCGTCGCGATGCAGACCGTTTGGTGGCCGAAGCCAACCGGTCGGCAAGCCGTGCGGAAGCTGATCGCAATCTGTCCGAAGGCAAGCTTGAAAGCTCTGGTTTGGCGGTGAAACGTCATGAAGAGGATGCAGTGAATGCGCGGCGTGCGTTGGTCGAGGCAGAGCGGGCTTTGGCCGATTTGGGCGATTTGGACACAGCGCGTGGGCAGGTCGAAGATATTAAGATGACCGTTGAAGCGGCGCGGATCACGATGATGTCGCGTCGGTCGGCCCATGATGAAGTTCGCCGCGAGGGCGATGCCCGATTGCGCCGGTCACAAGAGATCACCAAAGAGGTGTCCGGTTGGAAGCACCGGTTGGAAACGGCTAACAAACGCACGGCGGAATTGGCCGAGCGTAAGGAAGTGTCCGAGGCCGAATTGGTTGAGGCAACCGCAGCACCAGAGGAGATTGCGGCCAAAAGATCAGAGCTGGCCGATGCGATTGATGAGGCGGAAACACGGCGTAAAGCATCAGCGGATAAGCTGGCCTTGGCCGATACCGCATTGCGTGATGCGGCCGATGCCGAACGTGATGCAGAACGTGGCGCATCTGAGGCGCGTGAAGCCCGGGCGCGGTCAGAGGCGCGTTCTGATGCCGCCCGCGAAACTGTTGCTTACGCCGAAGAACGGATCATGGAAGCCCAAGAGGTGACGCCAGCGCAGTTGCTTGAAAGTTTGGAAATAGACTTGGAACAGATGCCTGCGGCGGAAGTTGTCGAAGGCCAAGTAAACGCGCTCAAACGTCAGCGTGACAGCTTGGGTGCTGTGAATTTGCGGGCAGAGGAAGACAGTATTGAGGTGCAAGTTGAGCATGACAGCTTGGTGTCCGAAAAGGCCGATTTAGAGGCTGCGATCGCCGCCCTGCGCAGCGGGATTGCCAGCCTGAATAAAGAGGGTCGCGAGCGGTTGTTGACGGCGTTTGAGCAGGTCAACGAGAGCTTTGGTCTGTTGTTCAGTCATCTGTTTGGTGGCGGCGAGGCCAAATTGGTTTTGGTTGAAAGTGATGATCCGCTAGAGGCCGGTTTGGAAATTATGTGCCAACCGCCGGGTAAGAAATTGTCGACACTATCGTTGTTGTCGGGTGGTGAGCAGACATTGACCGCGCTTGCGCTGATCTTTGCCGTGTTTTTGGCGAACCCTGCGCCGATCTGTGTGCTTGATGAGGTTGATGCGCCACTTGATGATGCCAATGTAACGCGGTTCTGTGACTTGCTGGATGAGATGACCCGTCGGACCCAAACGCGGTTTTTGATCATCACTCACCATGCTGTCACCATGAGCCGGATGGATCGCTTATTCGGCGTCACAATGGGTGAGCAGGGTGTGTCACAGCTGGTGTCTGTGGACCTCAAGAAGGCGGCTGCAATGGTGGCCTGACGGTGAGACGCGCGGCTGCGCCGACGCCCCTCCCGCCATCCCAATTACATATTTATGCTCGGAAAAAGCGGGTTAGTCGTAGGGTAGGTCATCGGGGGCGGTGTTTGTGAAGTCCGGCTTTGGCAGCGTGATTTGATGGGCGCGAATTGTGGGTTTACCTTCGCTGTAGGCTTTCATCACGCGGTGCATGCCGTCGATCACGCGGTGGTTTTCGCAGATTAAGATCGGGTAGCTGAGGTCCGCGCGTTGGACTTGGGCCGCGTGGTCCAGCACGCTGATACAGGTTGGGATGCCTTCGGTGGCTTCATACCAATAAGGTTCAAAGATTTCGGTAATCCGTGCTAGCATCAGGTCCATCGGGGTGAAGCTAAATTTCAAGAGAGGTTCGACCCGCCAGATGAGGATGTCATCGCCGGATTTGCGAAAATGATACTGTGGCCGGATCACAGGGCGCTCAACAATGCGGCCGTCGGCCAAGCATCCGCAGGCAGGCCAAGGCGAGATTGCTCGGACTGTACGGCTTCGCGGGTTTTTGCGCCCAAGATCCCGTCGATGCCGCCCACGTCGTGACCGTGCGCTGTCAGTTTGGTTTGCAGCAATTGCATTTGTTCACCGCTCAGCGCTGGCGTCGGGTTGCCTGCGTCATAAATTGGCCCGCCAGCCAAACGTGTTGCGAAATAGGCGGCGGTGGTGACGTAGACGAAGCTTTTGTTCCATTCGAAGTAAATCTCGAAATTGGGATAAGCGAGAAAGGCTGGCCCATTGCGCCCCATCGGCAAAAGCACGGCGGCGTCGAGATTGCCTGCTATTTTACCGTTGCGGGAGGTCACGCCCAAGGCAGCCCATTCCGCGCCTGATTTCTTGTGGGTCAAGCCGGTTTGCGCCCAGTCTAAATTGGCGGGCACGTTGATTTCTTGCAGCCAAGGTTCATTTGGCCGCCAGCCCAATGACGACAGCACATTGGCGCCGGACATCAGTGCGTCGGGAGACGAGTTTTTCAGATCGACCGCACCGTCGCCATCACCGTCTAGGCCGTGTTCGATGATGTCCTTGGGCAGCATTTGCACTTGGCCGATTTCACCCGCCCATGCGCCTGTGGTCGTGGCAGGGGTCATGCCGCCTTGGGCTGTCAGTTCGATGGCCGCGAGGAGTTGCGGGCGAAACAAGTCCGGACGGCGGCAGTCATGGGCAAGCGTGACAAGCGCGTTGCGTGTGTTGAAGTTACCTTGCACTTGGCCGTAGTCGGTTTCAAAGGCCCAGAACGCCAAGATCACGCCACGGGGGATGCCAAACTTTGCTTCGATTGCGTCGAAGGTTTCGTCGAATTTGTTGCCATAGAACCGCCCGTTGTCGATCCGGTTTTGGCTGATGAGGGCGCGGCTGAAGCTGATGAAATCCTTTTGGAATACGCCTTGGGACCGGTCCGCCTTTAGCACCGCGGGGTCAATTGCAGCCCCGCGCAGGACGGATTCTGTTGCCGCTGGGTCGAGGCCCGTGGACGCCGCCTCTGCCCTGATCCCGTCAAGAAAAGTAGGAAGCGGACCGCCGCAGGTTTGTGCGATTGCGGGGGATGTCAAAACTGTCAGGGCAAGTGCGAGGCGCATGGCGGGCAATCCTTTAGATCAAATTCCGTGCCAGCCTAACAGCGGATTACAGCGTGACAATCCCGATTAATGCGGCTGCGCAAACTGCTGCTGCCCAAGCACGCCAAAGCACATGCACGGCGCGATCGATATCAGTCGGGCCAAGGGTCTGTTTGCCTAATGGGTTCACGAAGGGGTCATTCGTTTTTTGCCCGTCGTAGGTGCGCGGGCCAGAAAGCGCGATGCCCAGATGATTGGCCATCGCTGCTTCTGGCCAACCTGCGTTCGGAGAACGGTGAAAACCCGCCTCTGTTCTGATTGCGCGCAGTGATGTACGTGGGTTTAGCATCCAGATGAGCAGTCCCGTGATCCGCGCAGGGATCCAGTTGAGCACATCGTCGAACCGTGCCGCCGCCCAGCCGAATTCGTGATGACGCGGGGTTTTGTAGCCGATCATACTGTCGGCAGTATTGGTGATTTTATACAGCAGTAAGCTGGGCAGGCCGCCGATTGCGAACCAGAATGCAGGGGCTATCACCCCGTCAGACAGGTTTTCAGCGGCACTTTCAATTGCGCCGCGGGCAACGGCGGATTGGTCCATTGTTGCGGTTTCGCGTCCGACGATCATCGCCACGCTCCGCCGTCCGTCACCAAGCGAGAGGCGCAACGCGCCGCCGACTGCCGCCACATGCGATGCGAGTGATTTTTGTGCCAAGAGGATTGCGCAAATTAGAATATCAGCGGCCCAGCCAAACAGTGCGTGCAATAAGATGCCCAGTGAGATTGCACCAAGTGCCAGCGCGGCCATCGTTATCGCCCCCTTGAGTTTGCGAGCAGGGCCGTGGTTTAGCTTTTTGTCGAGCCATCCTATGACGCGTCCCATTGAGATAGCGGGATGAGGGATGCGGTCCCAGACCGCCTTTGGCTCGCCAAAAATCGCGTCGATTAGCATTGCGATGACGAGTGTCAAAACGCGGCTTCCAACTGTGCCCAGCGGTCAGGATGTGGCAGGCCGAGGCGAATCCAATTGTCCGCGTATGGGAAAATCCTGCTCCAGATATGCTGCTGTGCCAAGTGGTCTTGGGCGGCCTTAGCATCTGCGACTTCATATAGGCGGAACAGGGACGTGCCGCCGACCAGTGGCGCGCCTTGGTCGGCCATGAGCGTATCGAGACGGGCTGCGTCTTTGTCGAGACGGGTGCGAGTTTCGTCGGACCATGCGGGGTCGGAAAGGGCTTCGGACCCGATTGCCAATGCGGGGCCAGACACGTTCCAAGGGCCAAGCAAGTCGGTTAGATCATCAATGACTTTCGGATCACCAATCGCAAACCCAAGCCGCAAGCCAGCAAGCCCCCAGAATTTGCCAAAGCTCTTCAATACGACCGTGCCGGGCCGGTTTGCCAAATGGATCAGCGAGGCATCGGGGATGACGTCGCAAAAGCTTTCGTCGATGATGCACAGCGGCACATCCAACATATCTGCGGTCCATTCGCGTCCGTCGGGGTTGTTGGGATGCACTGCAACAATCGCGTTCTGGCTGTCATTGCGCACGGTCCACCCTGCAGCGCGGAACGCGGCGGCGTGTTCGTTATAGGTGGGCGTTGCGATTCCGACGTCGCCTGCGGCCATCAGTCGCGGGATCGCGGCGATGCTGGAACTTGCACCAGCGGTGGGCAGAACAGCAGCCCCTGCTGGGATGTTCCAATAGCGGCGGGCCAGTCCAACGAGACGTTCATAGGCGGCCTTGTCAGGCAGGGCGGTCCAGGCATCGGCAGGCAACTTAGGGGATGGATATGGCACCGGATTGATGCCCGTTGATAAATCCAGCCAGCTGTCACGCGCGCCGCCAAATTTCGCGATGGCTGCGTCTAGGCCACCGCCGTGATCGCGTGGAGTTTTTTGCATCAGGCGTCTGCGTCTGGCAGTGGAGGATGGCGGGTGACAAAATGGCCTTTGATCGCTTGGGGCCATTCGCGATAGGGCACTTGACCATTCTCTGATGCTGCATGTTTGGTTGCATAATCCACGATCCCAGCTGCCGCATCGTCCAGCGGTTCAAAATTGCCAATGGTGTAGGACAATTTGCCCGGTGCTTGGATTGCGATATTGCAGCCTTGTTTACAGCCCATCAGGCAAGACACGCGGCGCGTTTTCAGGTCAGGCACGCCTACGGCTGCCCCTTCGATTAAGGCGGCGAGAACTTCACCGTCGGTTTTTTCTGCGCCGCTGGTATCCCAGCCTTCGCGTTTGCAGGTGTCGCAGATCGTGATCCAAGTTGTCATATTGTCGTCCATCAGATTTCGCCTCTTTTTCAAGCGGATTTTCGCCGGGACTTCAATGGGTATCCGCGATTTGGCGAATAAGGCTTGGGAAATGCATGTTGTTAACACTTCGTTAAGATTTAACCCACAAGCAGTTGATTATTTATTAATCGTTGTCGCAGCCATTGCGCAAATCTTGTCGGAGCATCCATGCGCGTCCTGATCGTCCAAAGCAATTATGACCTCGGTCAGATCTGGGCCCGCCACCTCGAGCGGATGGGTGCGCATGTGCTGCATGTGCAAACCGGCGAAGCTGCACTCGATGCGATCGCTGATGGTCCTTTGGATGTCATTGTACTTGATCTGGTTCTGTCAGAGGTCAGCGCCCTAACCGTGGCTGACTCCGCGCAATTCAATCAGCCGGCCGCGAATGTGGTGTTCGTGACGGACACGACGTTTTTTTCGGATGGATCAATCTTTGCCTTATGCGCCAATGCGCGCGCGTTCATGGAAACCACGACCCCGCCCGATGACTTGGCCGCGATTGTGCATCATTACGGCGAAGACGCTAGCCGCGGCCATGCGGCTGCGCATAATCCAACACCGGATTCGTTGGGATGATCCGATGCGGACTAATCGTGTCGTGGCTGTAATGATAATGCCGCACGATATGGTGCATGTTAACCGTCGCCGCCACGCCGTCCCATTGATACAGCTCGCGTGTGTAGGCCCATAAATTTGGGTAATCGACGATCCGCTTGCGGTTACATTTGAAATGCAGGTGATAAACGGGATCAAAGCGGATCAGCGTTGTGAACAGCCGCCAATCTGCTTCTGTAATTCTGTCGCCCATCAGAAAGCGGTTGGATGAAAGCCGTACCTCTAGCCAATCAAGCGTTTCGAAAAGCGGGTCGATGGCCGCGTCATATGCGGCTTGGGTCGTGGCAAAGCCGGATTTGTAGACCCCGTTGTTGAAAGTGTCGTAAATCCGGTCGTTCACGGGAGCGATGGCGTCGCGCATATCGATCGGCCAATAATCATCTGTATTGCCTGTGATCCCGTCAAACGCGCTGTTGAACATGCGGATGATCTCTGACGATTCGTTGGACACGATGGTGCCGCGTTCTTTGTCCCACAAAATCGGCACGGTTACGCGGCCAGTCATGTCGGGTTGCGCGCGCAGGTAAATGTCGCGAGCAAACGGCAGGTTAAATAGGTCGTCTCCATTTGCGCCATGGTCGTCGGTCTTGAAGGTCCAACCGTCAGACAACATGTCTGGATGGACGGCGGATATGCTAATGTGGTTTTCCAATCTTTTGAGCGTCCGAAAGATCAAGGTCCGGTGTGCCCAAGGGCAAGCATAAGAAACATACAGGTGGTAACGCCCTGATTGCGCGGGGAAACCCCCTTCACCCGAAGGGCCAGCTGCCCCATCCACCGTGATCCAGTTGCGGAATGCTGCATTGGTGCGTTTGAACACGCCACTTGTGGATTTGGTATCATACCAAACGTCGTGCCAAGTTCCGTCAACCAGCTGTCCCATGGGGCGTCTCCTTTTCGTTTGTCCCAGCTACAAGTAACGCAAGCACGCGAATTCGCAACGCACCGATTTGGTGCGTATCTGCACATCTGTCGGATTTCGCCGCGCCATGCCGTTTAACCGTTTGCAGGACACGCCCACGCCCCATATACATTCGTCAACGAAGCCACTTGGCCAGATAGGTTGAAGGCGCTGGGTTGACCCAATCGGGAACCAAATGCGCCTTGTCGTTAACCTTTCAAATGCGCGCGCGCAGGTCCTTTGGCTGTAAAACAAAGATAAGGACCAAGATTATGCGCTTTGCACTTTTCACGTTTTTCATGCTCGCAGGCAATATGGCTGCGGCGCACCCCGGTCACCTGATCGAGCTTGCGGGACACGACCATTGGGCGGCTGGAGCGGCCATTGGTGCGGCGATCTTGGCGGGTATCTGGGGCGCTGTGCGCGGCGAAAAATCGGATGAGCCAGAGGAAGAAGAGCTTGAAGAGGAAGCTGCATGAAAACCGGTGTCATGATCTGCGGGCATGGCTCGCGTTCACAATCAGCGGTCGATGAGTTCGCGACCTTGGCACAGAAACTGCCCGCCTATTTGCCTGACGATTGGATGTGCGATTATGGCTATCTCGAATTCGCCAATCCCGTGATCCGTGACGGATTGGACAACCTGCGCGAAGCGGGTTGCGGACGTATCCTCGCTGTGCCGGGCATGCTGTTTGCCGCGATGCACGCAAAGAATGACATTCCTACTGTTCTGAACACCTATGCGACGCAGCATGGCGTCAACGTCAGCTATGGGCGCGAATTGGGCGTCGACCCCAAAATGATTGCCGCCGCCGCTGGCCGTATCCAAGATGCTGTCGCTGCTGCGAATTCCAAGCATGGCAAGGTGCATTTGCACGACACCTGCCTTGTCGTCATCGGCCGCGGCGCGTCTGACCCCGACGCCAATGGCAATGTCGCCAAAATCGCGCGGATGCTACACGAAGGCATCGGCTTTGGCTGGCACGAAGTGGGCTATTCCGGCGTCACATTCCCGCTGGTCGAGCCTTGCCTGTCTCATGCCGCGAAATTGGGATACAAACGTATTATCGTGTTCCCGTATTTCCTATTCTCGGGCATCCTAATTGACCGCATCTATGGCTTTACTGATCAAGTCGCCGCTGAACACCCAGACATCCAATTCTGCAAAGCGGGCTATTTGGGGGACCACCCCAAAGTGCTCGAAACTTTCGCGGAGCGGATCATCGAACAAACAGGTAAAAACCCGCCACCGAACTGCGGCACCTGTGCTTACCGGACCCAAGTTTTGGCAATGGAAGGCGGCAAAGAGGTGACGATTCCTGCCGATCTGCGCGACAGCCATCCCGCATTTTCAGACACACCGCCACCCACTTGCGTCTTGTGCAAATACCGGACCCAAGTTTTGGGGTTCGAGGGCGAAGTCGGCGCCATTCAAGAATCCCACCACCACCATGTAGAAGGCCAAGGCGCATCTGCACCCGGGTCCAACGTGGCCGATTGCAACCACTGTGACACGTTTTGCACGGGTGTTTGCCGTCTGGAAATGACGCATGGCCACCACCACCATCATGGGCATGACCACGGTCACGGACATCATCACCACCACCACGATCATGATCACGCGCACCCAGTTTATCCGCACGCCGATCACCCGCATGGCCCCGAAAGCGCGCGCAAATCCAAATAGCCCTCGCATTGTCCTAAAATACTCCCGCCGGAGGCTCCTTCGGCGGCGGAACCCATAAGGCCCGACGTTTTGCGCCCATACGAAAAAGACCCTGCCGCGATTTACGCCGCCAGCTTCGCGACTGTGCGGGCAGAGGCGCGTTTGGACCGGTTTCAGACGGATATGCACCCGCTGATCACGCGGCTTATCCATGCCTGCGGCATGATCGAAGTCGCCGATCGACTTGCATGGTCTCAGAACGCCTTTGCCGCCGGTCACGCCGCGCTTCAGGCGGGTAAACCAATCCTGTGCGATTGCGAAATGGTGGGGGCGGGCATCATCCGCCGCTACTTGCCATCGGACAACCAAGTCATTGTGACGCTTAACGACCCATCTGTGCCAGCCCGCGCCAAAGAGATTGGCAATACGCGCTCTGCTGCTGCTGTCGACCTTTGGGCCGATCATCTTGACGGTGCGGTCGTGGCTGTTGGCAATGCGCCAACAGCGCTGTTTCACCTTCTGGAACTACTCGATTCCGGTGCGCCCAAACCTGCTGTGATCCTTGGTTTCCCTGTGGGCTTCATCGGGGCAGCCGAAAGCAAGGCAGAACTTGCTGACAACCCACGAGGCTGCGATTTTGTCGCCTTGCGCGGGCGGCGTGGCGGGTCGGCAATGGCATCCGCGGCCGTCAACGCACTCGCCGCAGGCCTGCCCGAGGACAAGCAATGACGCCTTGGCTTCATATCGTTGGCATCGGCGAAGACGGGCTTGACGGACTGGTCCCAGCCACCCGCGCTGTTGTTGAAGCTGCCGAGGTAATTTTGGGCGGCGACCGACACCATGCACTTGCTGCCAATATCGGCGCGACCCGCATCGCTTGGCCGTCGCCTTTCAATGCAATGATCGACACTATCGAAGGGATGCGTGGCAAACGCGCCGTGATCCTCGTGACCGGTGATCCGCTTTGGTTTTCGGTGGGTGCCCGCATCGGGCGGTCCATTGATCCGGCAGAAATTGTCTATCACCCGCAATTGTCGGCCTTCCAATTGGCTGCAGCGCGCATGGGCTGGTCCTTGCCTGACGTGGAAACATTGACTGTGCACGGGCGCCCTGTCGAACAAATGATCGCCTTTATCCAGCCGGATGCGCGGTTGTTGGTTTTGACGACAGGAGCTGAAACGCCTGCGCAGATCGCGGCTTTCCTTGCAGACCGCGGCTTTGGCAAATCACGCATGACAGTGCTGGCCGCGATGGGCGGCAAGGACGAAGCCCGCTTTGACGGTTTGGCCGAAAGCTGGGACCACGATGTGCCCGCGTTCAATACGCTCGCAGTCGAATGTATCGCGGCGTCTGATGCAGCGCTGTTGCCGCGCGTGCCGGGCTTGGCAGATGTGTTGTTCCAATCTGACGGCACGATGACCAAACAAGAAATCCGCGCTGCAACACTGGCAAAACTAATGCCGATGCGTGGTGCTTTATTGTGGGACATCGGCTGTGGGTCGGGGTCTGTTGCCATCGAATGGATGCGCGCGGCGCGTTATGCCCGCGCTATCGGGATCGAACCGCGTGCGGACAGACGCGCAATGGCGGGCGCAAATGCCTTGGCTTTGGGCGCGCCGAAATTAGAACTGGTCGAAGGCACAGTGCCTGAAGCCTTGGATGGGTTGGCCGCTCCGGACGCGATTTTTATAGGCGGCGGGTTGAGCCATGCAACGTTTGAGGCAGCTTGGGACGCACTGCGCCCCTTGGGCCGTTTGGTCGCGAATGCGGTGACGTTGGAAAGCGAAGCGGTGTTGATGGACCTTCACGCGAAATACGGCGGTGATCTGGTACGCATTTCGGTATGCCGTGCAGAACCAGTTGGCCGTTTGACAGGCTGGCGACCCGCGATGCCGGTCACCCAGTGGAGCCTTGTGAAAAGATGATTTTTTGCCTTCGGCGGACATATTTAGGCTCGGAAAAAGGGGCGGCGCGATGAGCGGCACACTTTACGGCGTGGGCCTTGGGCCCGGTGCGCCAGATTTAATGACATTGCGCGCAGCGCGATTGATCGGGGCGGCCAAGGTCGTGGCTTATCCAACGCTGGCGGGGGGGGATAGCTTCGCCCGCGCGATTGCGGCCGATCTGATTTCGGACATCGTCCGTGAAATCGTCATGGATGTTCCCATGACGGTGGAGCGCGCCCCTGCGCAAGAGGCTTATGATACCGGTGCTGCGGCGATTGCGGCAGCATTGGATGCGGGTGAGGATGTGGTTTGTCTTTGCGAAGGTGACCCGTTTTTCTATGGCTCGTTCATGTATTTGTTTGCCCGCTTGTCCGATAAATATCGGGTTGAGGTCGTCCCTGGCGTGACATCTGTCACCGCCTGCGCCGCGCGGGCAGGTATGCCATTGGCCGCGCGCAATGAGCGTTTGACAGTTCTGCCGGGCCCATTACCCAAAGACGAACTGCGCAATCGCATTGAAGGTGCCGAAAGCGTTGTCGTCATGAAAGTTGGCCGCCATATGTCGAAAATTCGCAGCGTTATCGCGGACCTTGGTCTGACCGACCGTGCGGTCTATGTCGAACGTGCCACGCTGCCCCAAGAGGTTGTCACACGGCTTGCCGATGCACCTGAAAATGCCCCTTATTTCTCAATGATCTTGCTCACCAAAGGAGCCGACCCATGGCTATAGCCCCTGTCGTTTTGGCCTTGTCCCGTTCTGGCGAACCTGTCGCCCATAAAGTCGCAGCCCTATTGAATGCCAAGGTCCATGGCCGCGCAGGACGTGCGGATCAGGCCGACGCATTTTTCGACAATGCGCTCGACCATGTACGTGATTTATTTGCAGCAGGTGTTCCTGTTGTCGGCGTCTGTGCGAGCGGCATTCTTATTCGCGCGGTTGCCCCATTGTTGATGGATAAAACGACCGAACCACCCGTGGTGTCCGTGTCCGACGATGGCGCAGTTGTCGTGCCATTACTGGGTGGTCATCGCGGGGCCAACCGGCTTGCGTCTCAAATTGCAGAAGGCTTGGGCGCGGTGGCTGCCGTCACCACGGCGGGCGACGTCGCTTTGGGCGTGGCCCTTGATACGCCGCCCATTGGGTGGACGTTGGTGAACCCCGCAGATGCAAAGGGCGCGATGGCGAACTTGCTGTCAGGCACTGGGGCTACTGTTTCGGGTGATGCGCCATGGCTGGCGGGATTGCCCCAAGGTGATGGTCTGCGTATTTCCGCCGAACCCGTGCGCCATGGCGACCTAAGCGAGGGGCACCTGCAATTCGCACCGCAAATATTAACCATCGGCGTCGGCTGCGCGCGCAACTGCGATCCGCATGAACTGATGGCCTTGGTTCTTGAAACCCTCGACCAAACGGGCCTCGCGCCAGAAGCAGTGCATTCGGTCAATACGATCACACTGAAGGCCGACGAGCCCGCGATTATTGAGCTGTCAAAGGCGCTGGGCGTGCCGATGCGATTGTTCGATGCTGAAATACTCGACGCGGAAACCCCGCGTTTGGAAAACCCGTCCGATGTGGTTTTTGCCGAGGTCGGCACGCATGGCGTATCAGAGGCAGCGGCATTGGCCCAAGCTGGCGCGGATGGCACGCTGATGGTCGCTAAGCGCAAGACCGCAAACGCGACCTGCGCCATTGGATTGGCCCCTGCGCCATTAACCGAATTGCAGGGCCGTGCCCGTGGGCGGCTGTCCGTTGTGGGCATCGGCCCCGGCCAAGCCGCGTGGCGCACGCCAGAGGTGTCGCGTCTTGTGGCTGAGGCCGAAGAACTGGTGGGTTACGGGCTCTATATCGACCTGCTTGGCCCGCTGGCGATTGGTAAAGACCGGTCCGATTTTCCGTTAGGCGGTGAAGAGGCCCGTTGTCGTTATGCTTTGGAACAAGCAGCCAAGGGCAAGAATGTCGCGCTGGTCTGTTCAGGCGACGCGGGTATTTACGCCATGGGCGCCTTGGTGTTTGAACTACTCGACCGCTCTGAAGACGAAGAGGGTGTGTCTGATGCCGCCCACCGTGTCGAGGTTGTCTGCTCACCTGGTGTGAGTGCGCTGCAAGGGGCGGCGGCCCGCGCTGGTGCCCCATTGGGCCATGATTTTTGCACGATCAGCTTGTCTGACCTTTTGACCCCGCGCGATGATATTATCCGGCGCTTGCATGCGGCAGCGGAGGGCGATTTCGTGATCGCATTCTACAACCCCGTGTCCAAGACACGTCGCACATTGCTGGCCGAGGCTCGCGACATTCTGTTGCAACACCGTCCTGCGGACACGCCAGTGATGCTTGCCAGCTCGCTTGGCCGAGCCGAAGAATACGTGCGCTATCGCAGGTTGGACCAATTGGAAGTCGACGAGGTCGATATGCTGACAGTTGTGTTGATTGGGTCTAGCAACTCACGTCTCGCGCAAATGGGCGAGGGCCCGCGTATGTTCACCCCGCGTGGTTATGCCCGCAAGATCGACGGCGATTTGACTGCCAAACGTGACGACCCCTATCTGCCCGAGGAGGCATCTTAGATGACTGTTTATTTTATCGGCGCAGGGCCGGGTGATCCGGAACTTTTAACGCTGAAGGCCGCGCGCGTGATCGGGGAATGCCCTGTGTGTCTTTATGCGGGGTCACTCGTACCAGAGGCTGTCGTTGGCTGCGCTCCCGAAGGGGCGTTGGTGATGGATACGGCCCCCATGACGCTGGACGACACGCATGGCGAGATCGTCAAAGCCCATGCAAAGGGGCAAGACGTGGCGCGCGTGCATTCCGGTGACCCGTCGCTTTATGGCGCGATTGCGGAACAAATTCGGCGATTGAAGCTGGAGGGCATCGACTATCAGATCATCCCCGGTGTGCCCGCATATGCGGCGGCAGCGGCTGCATTGGGCACCGAATTGACTGTGCCAGAGGTGGCGCAATCCATCATCCTGACGCGCATGTCGATGAAATCCACGAGCATGCCATCGGGCGAAACCTTGGAAAACTTTGCCAAAACCGGTGCGACGCTTGCGATCCATTTGGGTATCCGCGCGATGCGCGAAATTGAGCGGCAGTTGGCGCCATATTACGGCGAGGATTGCCCTGTCGCGGTGATCTACCGCGTCGGCTGGCCCGATCAAATGATTATTCGTGGCACATTGATGGATGTGCGCGAAAAGGCGCGGGCCGCAAAAATCACACGTACTGCGTTGATATTGGTCGGACCTGCCTTGGCCGAGAACCACGGGTTTCCGGACAGCGCGCTATATGATGCGGCCAAACCGCATGTTCTGCGCCCTAAGGCTGCAAAGGCGTAACTTTGATCACAAAACGCTGCGTTGCGGCGGGTTTTGTTACTTGATCTTCATACTTTGCAGCCCATTGTTGGTGCAAAGGGGAAGACTATGATTGATCATCTGCCAGATGCCGTACTCGAGGGCCTGAAACAGGCGCGCGCGAAATCGCTGCGTCGCAAGGATAAGCTTTGCGTGCATGACGGGGACGATGTTTACCCTGTGCGCCGGTTTTGGGAAGGTGGCTTTTCACTGGATTTGGATGTCGCTGAAAAGCTGCGCGGACGCGTCGAAATCTACGATGGGTCGCGCCATTTGTATCAATGCCTCATCGTCGACTCCGCCGTCGAAGGCGAGGAACGCGTGTTTGATTTCAAATGGCTGCACCCTGTAACGGATGCAGCCCCGGTTGATTTCGAACGCCCTGATTTTGTGCCAGCGGGTTTGCTGGCACGCTAATCACTGCAAATCGCTGAAGGCGGCCTGCAAGCGGGCGACGGCCTCTTGGACCTGTGCACGTGACGTCCCAAGGTTGAAGCGCAGGAATGTCTCGCCGCCCTGACCAAATGTTGGCCCGTGGTTGGCCGCGATTTTGGCGGTGGATTGCACGCGGCGCGTGAACTCTGCCGCTTCCATGCCAGTGCCTGAAAAGTCGACCCACGCCAGATATGTGGATTCCAATGCCATGGATTTCACACCCGGGATCGCGTTGACGCCTTCGTCAAATACTCGCGCATTTTCAGCCAGATAAGCGCGCAATTCATCGACCCAAGCCGCGCCATCAGGGGAATAGGCCGCTGTCGCCATGAAAAGGCCAAAGCTGTTAGGCGAAATGCCCAATGCCGCCATGCGCGCGCCGAAACGGGCACGCAAGTCGGGGTCTTCAATGATGACATTGCCGGAATGACTACCCGCGATGTTGAAGGTTTTGGTCGTCGCGGTCATGGTGACCAACCGGTCGGTGATGCCATCGATATTGGCCATAGGAATATGCGTATGACCCGGCATCGTTAGGTCGTGGTGGATTTCGTCAGAGACAAGGATCAGCTCATGGCGTTTGGCGAATGCGGCGACGGCCTGTAGCTCGGCTTTGGTCCAAACGCGCCCGCCCGGATTATGGGGAGAACACAGGATAACCATACGTTCATTGCCCGTCATTTGGGCGTCATAGGCGTCGAAATCAAATTCGTAGCGACCATTATTTTGGGTTAGCTCGCAAGACACGACTTTACGCTCGGCAGCGTTAATGATCTTGGCAAATGCGTGGTAGACCGGCGTGAACAACACAACCCCGTCGCCCACAGATGTATAGGCATCAACGCATAGGGCAGTGCCATTGACCAGCCCGTGGGTCGTGAAAATCCAAGATGGATCTATCTGCCAACCGTGGCGTTCAGCCATCCACCACTTGATCGCGGCGCGATAGTCACCATCCTGACCGTAATAGCCATAGACGCCGTGGTCACGCATTGCTTGGACGGCGTTTTGCACGCAAGCGGGCGGCTCAAACTCCATGTCGGCCACCCACATCGAAATCCCGTCATCACGGGACACGCCGTAAATCTCCTCCATGCTGTCCCATTTAACAGAATGTGTACCACGGCGGTCGGGTGGGTTGTCGAATGTCATAATGTCGTCTCCGGCGTCTGTTATTTCGCTTAGGGTGCGACTTGCGCGTAGTGGATGCAAGGGCTAGATCGTTGATATGTCTATTCGCAATATCCTGATCCACCCCGATCCCCGCCTCAAAAAGACCGTCGATCCTGTTGCAGAGGTCACGGATGCCGTGCGCCAATTGGCCGACGATATGTTGGAGACCATGTATGATGCGCCCGGTATTGGGTTAGCCGCGCCGCAGGTCGCCGCCATGTCACGCATGTTCGTGATGGATTGCGCCAAAGAAGACGCGGCCACGCCAGAGCCCATGGTGCTGATCAACCCCAAAGTGATCTGGTCTTCAGAAGAGCGGTCCGTCTATGACGAAGGCTGTCTGTCCATCCCCGACCAATACGCCGAGGTCGAGCGCCCCGCGTCGGTCAAGGTCAGTTGGACCAATCTGGACGGTAAAGAGGTGCAAGAAACCTTTGACGGGCTATGGGCCACATGTGCGCAGCACGAGATTGATCACTTGGACGGCAAGCTCTTCATCGACTATCTCAAGCCGCTAAAACGCCAGATGATCACGCGCAAGATGCAAAAACTGAAACGCGAATTGGCCCGTGGCTGATCTATCGCTCCGCCTTGTGCCTGATCCCGCTTTGCGGGCCATCTGCGCACCGGTGGATGTCTTTGACTTTGCGCTGGTGCAAACTGCCAAGGCAATGTTGGACATTATGTATGCCGCAAAGGGCCGTGGTTTGGCCGCACCCCAGGTCGGTCTGATAACGCGGGTTTTCGTGATGGATTCGACTTGGAAATCAGGCGATCCGACCCCACGCATTTTCGTGAACCCTGAAATGACAGAGTGTTCAGAAACTGTTGCCGTTTTTGAAGAAGGCTGTTTGTCCATTCCAAACCAGACATCGCGTGTCGCAAGACCTGATTGCGTTCGCTTGCGTTGGCAAGGCGTGGACGGAGCGTTTCAGTCCGGCGACTTTACCGGATTTGAAGCGACCTGCGTCCAACATGAAATCGATCACTTAAACGGTGTGCTTTGCACCGATTATCCGGAGGCCCCATGACCCGCCCATTTGTGATGTACCCCCACAAAGCGCTGCGTACTCCTGCTGCACCTGTCGCCGAGATCACCGACGATATTCGCGCCATTTGGGACGACATGATCGGGGTCATGGATGCGATGCCGGGGTACGGTTTGGCCGCACCGCAGTTGGGGATCGGGTTGGCCTTGGCGGTCGTTGATGCCAGCGCCAAGCGCGGGCAGGCGATGCGGCTTGCCAATCCAGAGATATTGCACAGTTCGATTGAACCGCGCGTGCATGAAGAGGCATCGCCGAATTTGCCGGGTGTCAGTGCAAAAATTTCACGACCCCGCGCGGTGACTGTCCGTTTCTTGAACGAAGATGGCGTTTGGGATCGGCATGAATTTGTCGGTCTTTGGGCCACATCTGTTCAACATCAAATTGATCATTTGGCTGGCAAAATGTTTATTGATCATCTTAGCCGCACCAAGCGTGATATGTTGGTGAAAAGGGCCGCGAAGTTACGCGGGTAACAATTGTCGGAGCCTCCGGCGGGGATATTTGACAACCAAAGAGGGAATGTCATGCGCATCATTTTCATGGGAACGCCCGATTTTTCGGTGCCGGTTTTGGATGCATTGTTGGATGCGGGCCATGACGTGGTTGCTGTTTATTCCCAGCCGCCCCGCCCTGCAGGGCGCGGCAAGAAGGATCGCCCAAGCCCTGTACAAGCGCGGGCGGAGGAATTGGGTTTAGAGGTGCGTCATCCTGTATCTTTGAAGGGTGAGGAGGCGCAGGCTGAGTTTGCTGCGTTGAATGCTGATGTCGCGGTTGTCGTTGCTTATGGTTTGATTTTGCCACAAGTTGTCTTGGATGCTCCGCGTTTGGGCTGCTTGAATATCCATGCGTCGTTGTTACCACGCTGGCGCGGGGCCGCCCCCATTCACCGTGCGATTATGGCGGGGGATGCGCAAACCGGTGTTTGCATCATGCAGATGGAGGCCGGTTTGGACACGGGCCCCGTATTGTTAGAGCAAACCATCGCGATTGGCGAAGAAGAGACCACGGGCGCGTTACACGACCGACTGTCACAGCTCGGTGCGGAATTGATTGTCAGAGCATTGGCCGCACCCGAAACTGCGTTACCTCGGGTGCAACCCGAGGCCGGTGTGACATATGCGTCCAAAATCGACAAAGCAGAAGCACGGGTGGAGTGGTCGAAACCTGCCGTGGAGGTGGACCGTCTTATCCGCGGTTTGTCGCCGTTTCCGGGCGCCTGGTGCATGGTCGGCGACGAGCGGGTCAAGCTGCTTGGGTCGCGCTTGGCCGAAGGGCAGGGCGATGCGGGTGCAGTCTTGGACGGGTTTACCATTGCCTGTGGCGATGGTGCGGTCACCGTCACGCGCGCCCAACGAGCGGGTAAGAAAGCGATGCCAGCTGCGCAGGCTTTGCTTGGTTTGGACCTCGGGGACCGCCTATCCTAGGCTGCTGATCCGGTCCATCATCGCATTGACGGCCCATTCTGCATCGCAGTCCAACGCGATAGCGATAGGCTTGCGTGTAGCGTCGGCTCGGGTCGCACCGATTTCGTCGCCGAACTGTGTGACGGTGATCCCTGCATATTCAAACGTGAATTTTTCAGGGTTTGTGCAGGCAAGAACAGCAAGCGCGTCGTGCATCGGGCAGCCGTTTGTCACGCCAACAGAGCGGTAGAATTCCAAATAGAATTGCGAAATGCGGTCTAAGAACCCGCCTACCTTTGGCGCGTTTTGCGCGAGCGTGCTGAAATCATCTGGCGTCAACAGCGTTTTCATCGTGGCATCCAACCCGACCATAGTGATCGCTAGGTCAGAGCCGAAAACAACATCTGCGGCAGCTGGGTCATGGATGATATTGGCTTCCGCAAACGGGGTCACGTTGCCCGGGTTTTTGTATGCACCGCCCATGATGACAAGCGACTTCACATTGGTTGCAAAGGCCGGATCGCGTTTGATTGCGTCGGCGATATTCGTCAATGGTCCAATGGCGCAAATCGTCACCTCACCGGCGTGTTCATTTGCCATGTCACACAGGAAAGCCGCCGCATCGCGTGGATCGTTTGTGCCGATCTGTGGTATGTCGGCGATGTCACCCAACCCTTCGGGGCCATGCACATAGTCTGATGGTGCATAAGTTTCGGCCCCGTATGGCAATGCTGCGCCTTCGGCCACGGGGACCGACATGCCGAACAAGTCGCACAGATAGCGGGCGTTCCGGCTTGATTGAGTCACAAATGTATTGCCGAAAATTGCAGTCATGCCGATCAAATCAACGTCGCGCATGGCATGGGCCAAAGCGATGGCAATCGCGTCGTCGACGCCTGGGTCTGTGTCGATTATCAGCTTCATAGGGTTATCTCATCGGGTCGAATTGGGCGTCGGTCATCGTGCAGTCGCGGATAACGTCGCCCCCGCAATCACGAAATTCCAAATCGCGTGTCAGGCAGATGCGCGCCTCTTGGATGAAGCCCTGCTTGCAAGTCACGGTGATGCCGTCGGCGGATAGGTCTTCGTTTTCCTTTAGGAAAGCTTGTTCGATTAGGGATGCGGGCAGGGTCACGGTTTTGGACAGCTTTCGAAATACCTCTGGGCGGGTTACACGGCTATAGGCCTCGCGCGATAGGGCGTAATAGTCAGCAGAGCTGATCCCCGCACAGACACCGTGTTTTTTCCATTGATGCCATGCCAAACCTGACGTGCCCATAATATCTGCCATGTCGCTGGTTTGGCTGCGTGAAGGTTGACGGAATTGGGTCCGGCAATTGGCTGGATAGCCCCATTCATTCTGTGGCCAAAGCCCATGTAAAATCCAGCCATGGTCTGTTGTTTCATCGCATTGCGGGGATTGGCGCGCGTCGCCTTCAAGCGCGCACCAATTGGCCGACCAAGACAGGGACATGACGTAATAGTCAAACTCACCAGCACGATCTTCGGCAATGGCAGGGTTGGAGAGCAACAACAGCACGGCAAACAGGCGAAACATTTTGATCTTTCCTAAATGGGTTCGCCCCTTTATAAGGTTTCCAAGTTCCCCGACAATGCGAACCCGGCCGAAACTTCGGTCAGCCCAGATTGAGGGCACAGGATAGCTTTGTCTGATGACATAAGGAGACATGAGATGTCGAACACACCTATCATGGCGAAAGCCACGGCCGTCTGGCTTTGCGATAATACCACGATGACTTTCCTGCAGATCGCTGATTTCTGCAGCCTGCACGAGTTGGAAGTGCAAGGCATTGCCGATGGCGATGTGGCGACAGGCGTAAAGGGTTTTGATCCGATCGCAAATAAGCAGTTGGTTCAGGAAGAAATTGACAAGGCTGAAGCCGACCCAAAATACCGCATGAAGCTGTTGTTTAACCCTGCATCTGCGGGCGAAGAAAAGCGTCGTGGCCCACGCTATACGCCACTGTCCAAGCGTCAGGATCGTCCTGCGTCGATCTATTGGCTGGTGAAATTCCACCCAGAGCTGTCCGATGGTCAGGTGTCCAAGCTTGTTGGCACAACGAAGCCGACAATTCAGGCGATCCGTGAGCGCACCCATTGGAACATTCAGAACATCGACCCGATTGATCCGGTTGCTTTGGGCCTGTGTAAGCAGTCTGAACTGGACGCGGCTGTTCAAAAAGCAAACGCCAAGAAAGCCAAAGAAGGCGGTGTGATGTCCGATGACGAGCGTCGTAAATTGGTCAGCACTGAACAGTCCCTTGGCATGCCAGCGGAACCGAAAATGCCAAGCGCAATGGCCGGTTTGGAAACGTTCAGCCTTGCCGATCCACGCGACGAGGATTTGGAAACCAAATCTGACAGCTTGGATGTGACTGACGCAGACAGCTTCTTTAACCTGCCTGATGATGTGGATGGGGATGATGACGACAAATAAGCTGTCGCTTTATTGAAAATAAAAACGCCGCCTTGGTTTGATCCCAAGGCGGCGTTTTTTATTCTGCTGGCATCGCATCCATTTTAGCGGCCCGTTTGGCTGCACGTCGTTCTTTGCGCGCCTTGCGGTTGGCCGATATATTTTCGCCAAATATCAACATTGCAGGTGTTACGATCAGGGTAAGCACCATGGTGATCACAACGCCCCCCGCAATCGCGCTAGACAGTTCTGTCCACCACTGGGTTGACGGCGCGCCATAGACGATTTCGCGGGTAAAGAAGTTGATGTTCAACCCAATCACCATCGGCATCAAGCCGAGCGCCGTCGTGATCGACGTCAAGAACACAGGGCGCAAACGCTGTGCCCCACTGCGCAATGCCGCCTCTAGCGGAGGTTTTCCGGCCTTTTTCAAATCATTGTAGGTGTCGATCAGAACGATGTTGTTGTTCACCACGATACCCGCAAGCGCGATCACACCGATGCCGCCCATCACGATCCCGAACGGGCGACCCGTGATGATCAGCCCGATCAACACACCGCCGATGGAAAAGATTATCGCTGACATGACCACAAAGGCTTGGTAGAAGTTGTTGAACTGCGTCAACAAGATCACGAACATCAACAAGATCGCAGAGGCAAACGCGCCGCCAAGGAAGGCCATGGTTTCGGCCTGATCTTCGGCCTCGCCGCCGAATGACCATGTGACGTCATCGGGCATGTCCATGTTTTCCAATGCCGTGCGCAATTCCACGATTTTTTCGTTCACGTTCAAATCAGGTGCCACATTGGAATCGATTGTGACCACGCGTTCTTGGTTCACGCGGTTGATCGTGCCGGTGCGTGGCGCGGGTTCAAAGGTGACAAAGTTGGTGATCGGAACAAGGCCGGTATTGGTGGGCACACGCAGGCTTTCGAGTTCCTCCAAAGTCCGGTCTTGGGACGGGAAGCGGACGCGGATGTCCACGGACCCATCCACATCGTCGGGGCGGTAGTCTGCCACTGTGATGCCTTGGGTCAGGAGCTGCACGGCTTGGCCCAGTAAAGACACATCAGCGCCAAAGCGCGCAGCCTCGGACCGGTCAACGCGCAGGCGCCATTCAACGCCGGGCAGGGGGCGTGTGTCGGTCACGTCGGTGAACCCGCCAATGTCGCCCATTAGGTCCAATACGCGACCGGTAACGTCGGCGCGGCCCACGTTATCATTAGAAATAATTTTGACGTTAATCGGCTTGCCAGCGGCAGGGCCACCAGCGGCGATTTCAACCTGCACATCAATGCCCGCAATGTCGGCCATAGACGCACGGATGTCTTCGGTGATGACGTCGGCCTTGCGGCGTGTGTCCCATTCGGTCAGCTCTAGCTGGATGGTGCCGATGATTTCAGCGTCTTCGTTCTGGGCCGCGACAGAGCGGGCGTAAACCGATGCAATTGCGGGGTCATTGAATAGGCGTTCTTCGACCAAGCGCACCAAAGCGTCGCGTTCGTAAATAGAGAAGTTATCGCGCGCGCGCACCTGCACCTGCATGAAATCAGGTTCTTGTTCCGGAAAGAAGGTGACCCCATTGCCGAATTTTCCATACAATTGGAAGCCACTCAACAGCATCACCAGGGCCAGAACCATTGTCACGCCGGGTCGTAGGATCGCCCAATTGAGTAGACGGGCGTAGAACCCGATCATGCCAGGCAATACGCGCGGATCGCCTTCTTCGGTTTCATAAAACGTCGCCTTGTCACGCGATGACAATGGGCGCTTTTTTCCGATAATTCCGCCGGTCACAGGAATAAAGATCAAGGCCATGAACAGCGACGCACCAAGTGTTAAAATCACGGTGATCGGCAGGAATTTCATGAATTCGCCGACCATGCCGCTCCAGAACAGCAGTGGGAAGAACACCGACAATGTGGTGAGGGTCGAGGCGATGATCGGCCATGACATCCGCTTGGCCGCGTCAGCGAATGCGGTTTTCGGGTCGGCCCCTTCTTGCAGGTTCCGGTCGGCCAGTTCCACGGTCACAATCGCGCCGTCGACCAACATGCCAACGACCAAGATCAGCGAGAACAGCACGATGATATTCATCGTATAACCCATGAACCAAAGCGCCGCGACGCCAGTCAAAAACGCACCGGGGATCGCGAGACCAACAAGCAGGGCAGACCGCAGGCCAAGCGCCCAAACGATGACGATCATCACCAGCAAAATCGCGGCGATCACGTTTGCCTCGAGATCGGCAAGCATGGATTTCACTTGTTTGGATTCGTCCTGCAAATAGTTGATTTTTACAGTGTCGGGCCAGCTGGCCTGCGCCTTGGCAATCACTTCTTTGGCTTCGGCGACAGTATCAATGACGTTCGCGCCTGACCGCTTCTTGATCTCGAGAGCGAGGGCCGGTTGGCCGTTAATGCGGGCAAAGCTGGTGGGGTCTTCGAACGTACGGCGGATGGTGGCCAATTCAGCGAATGTGACAACGGTATCGCCGCGCACTTTCACCGGCATTTCCATCACGTCGCTAATGTCTTCGATCAGGCCCGGCACCTTCAGCACAACACGCCCTGCGCCGGATTCAATCGCACCTGCCGCGATCAGGCGGTTGTTGCGGCTGATTTGGCCGATCAACTCATCGAATGAAATATTGTATGTCTCAAAAACAGTTGGATCGAGCAGGATTTCCAATAGCTCTGTGCGGGACCCGCCCACGTCGACTTCTAATACGCCGGACAACGCCTCGAGGTCGTCTTGCAGATCAGTGGCGAGGTCGTTCAATGTGCGTTCTGGCACGGGACCGGACAGAATTGTGGTCAAGATCGGAAACAGGCCTGTGTTGATTTCAAACACGCCGGGGTCGCGCGCATCATCAGGCAGGTTTGCCTTGGCGCGGTCGACCGCTTCACGGACCTTGTCGATGGACTCGTCCACATCGCCACCCGGTTCGAATTCGAGCTGCACGTTGCCAAACCCTTCGCCCGCGTGGGACGTCATGGTTTTTAGGCCGGTCAGGGATCCGAGTTCGGTTTCCAACGGCTCGATTAACAAGCGTTCGCTGTCTTCGGGAGAGATGCCGTCGATGCCGGTGGACACATAGGCGATAGGGATCGAAATTTCCGGTGTGCTTTCCTTGGGGATGCTGGAATAGGCAATCGCGCCAATGGTCAAAATGGCGACGAACAAGAGGAATACTACGCGGGTTCGCGAAAACGCGGCGTCGATCAGGGCGTTCATTCGGATGCCTCCGCTGTTAACGTGACCTCTGATTGTGGGTCCACGACTTGGCCGTCGTTCACATACCCTTGGCCAATAGTGATGATGTTCACCTGTTCGGGCAGGCCGCTGACCCAAATGCCGTCGGTCTGGGCGCGCTCGATTACGACTTCTGTAAAGACGACCGTGTCATTGTCGTCGACAGTCTTAATCCCCAAGGCCCCGCTCGCGCCAAGGGACAAGGTCGCTGGCGACATGAAATGGGCGACTGTTTCGCCGGTTGGAATGCGAATTTCGGCGCTTACACCAGCAGGCACGGCGCCATTTTCATTTTCGACGGATATTTCCGCAAGGAAGGTCCGTGTTGCGGAATCCGCGCTGGTGCCAATGAATGTCACAACCCCCTCGCGTTCTTCACCAGTGATGAAGCTCACCTCGGCCGCTTGACCCTGTTTGAGGTTGCGCAAAGACTGCTGTGGCACTTGGATCGTGACGCTTAGCGGTGTGTTGTCGACGATCAGGCCGACCTGAGACCCGGCGGATACGAATTCGCCAGCGTTCAGCGATAGATCTTCGAGCCGACCCGCGAAAGGGGCGGTGATTTCGGAATTGCCAAGGCTTTCTTCGGCATTAATCACAGCTGCATTTGCATTTGCTAAGGCGGCACGTGTCGCGCTCAAACGGTCATTGGTGGCAACCCCGCGTTCGACGAGCTTTTCAGCGTTGTCAAATTCACGCTGTGCGCGGCTCAGCTCTTCTTTCGCACGGGCGAGATCGGCATCTGCGCGGGTGACGTCAAAACGGGCGATCAACTGGCCCGTGCCGACTGTATCGCCTTTTGCCACGAAAACTTCCGCGATTTGGCCGGTCGATTCGGCGCGGATGGATGTCGTGCGGTCTGGCACCGCTTGCCCTTCGGCGACGAAATACTGTGTGACAACTTCGGATTGCGAAGGCACCACCGCAACAGACGTCAGCCGCGCGGACGAGGCGGCGGGTGTTTCGGTTACTTCAGCCTCTGCATCGCTAAGAATGAACCCGCTGCCCATCCAACCGACAACCGCGAGGATCAGGATGCCCGCGACCCAACGAGACCGTGTCGCACCCCGTTCAGTTGTGAAGCTTAGGGTTGTTTGAGCAGGTTGATTTGCCATGGGACTCTCCGCACGTGGGACCACGCGATATTTGGTATATGCTATGTTAATGCTTACATAAGGAGAAATATCCCCAATTCCAGTGTCAAATGGCTTTGCGGGCGCTCAAAGCGGCAGTAATTGTGCCATCGTCAAGATAATCGAGCTCTCCACCGACGGGAACGCCTTGAGCCAACGATGTGACGATGACATCTGGAAGCTGATCAGCGATGTAATGCGCGGTCGTTTGGCCGTCGATTGTTGCACCAAGTGCTAGGATAACTTCGGTAATGGATTCTGACCTGATCCGATCTAAGAGCTTGGGAATACGTAGTTCTTCGGGGCCAACCGCATCTAATGCCGACAGGGTCCCGCCAAGGACGTGATAGCGCCCGTTGAAAACGCCGGACCGTTCCATGGCCCAAAGGTCGGCCACGTCTTCGACAACGCAAACTTGTCCAATGTCGCGTTTGGGTGCGGTGCAAATGTCGCAGACATCAGTTGTCCCAATGTTCCCGCAATTGAGGCATTCGCGCGCTGATGCACCGACCTTGTGCATTGCTTCGGCCAAAGGAATCAGTACGTGGCTGCGTTTCTTGATCAAATGCAGCACCGCGCGGCGGGCCGAGCGGGGGCCGAGCCCGGGGAGCTTTGCCAAAAGCGCGATCAAATTGTCGAGGTCTTGGGTGCTCATCCGAACGCGGCCCCTTGCAGAGGCCACGTGCCTCCGGCGGAGGTATTTAGGGCCAGAAGAAGCAGTATGTTCGTCAAAACGGCAGGTTCATGCCTGCAGGCAGACCCATTTCGGATGCGATTTTTTGCATTTCTTCGGCGGCGCGTTCAGATGCTTTTTGTTGGGCATCTTTGATCGCGGCGAGGATCAGATCTTCGACGACTTCTTTGTCATCGCCGTTGAAAATGGACGGGTCGATGTCGAGTGCTTTCAACTCGCCCTTGGCGGTTGCCGTTGCTTTCACAAGGCCCGCGCCGGATTGCCCTTCGACCATGATGTTTTGCATGTCGTCTTGCATTTGGGCCATTTTGCCCTGCATGTCTTGCGCCTGTTTCATCATCTTGGCCATGTCGCCAAGCCCGCCTAATCCTTTGAGCATTTCACTCTCCTTGTGTGTCGTTGGCCGCAAGATATGGGCGCGCGTGCCCAATCACAAGCTAGGCGTCGTCGAATGGGTCCCATTCATCGTCAACCTCGGGCAGGGCATCGATCATTGCGTCTTGGGCTTTGTCGGCGTCTGTCCGGATGTCAGTGATTTTCGCGCTGGGGAAGGCTGCGATGACTGCTTGAACTAACGGGTGGTCCTCGGCCGATTTACGCAGCGCATTTTCGGCCGCATCACGCACTTGGGCGATTGTAGGCGCGCCGCCTTCTGCGACAACGGTGATTGCCCAGCGATTGCCGGTCCATGCTTGCAAACGCGACCCGAGCCGCCCGACAAGATCGGGCGCTGCGTCATCGGTTGGATTTACTTCGATCCGGCCCGGTTGGTAGTTGACCAATTGTAGGCCGGTTTCCACCTCGACCAGTAGTTTCACATCGCGGTGGCGGCGGATCAGGTTGATCACATCTTCGAACCGCGCGTAATGGGCCAGCCCATCGGGAGCGATTGCAACGGCTGTTTGCGCGCCAGAGGCGGAATGCCCCGAAGGTCCGCTGTGTGTTGGAACCTGTGTATGGGACTGCGCCTGCGTCGCCCCGCCGCTTGTCGCGGGGCCCCGTGCTGTTGGGCCGCCGGTCGGCGGTGGTGTCGCATCTTGCAGCTTTTTGACCAATTCCTCGGGCGATGGGAGATCGGCCACATGGGTTAGCCGGATGACCGCCATTTCGGCTGCCATCATTGCATTTGGCGCCATGGCGACTTCTTCCAATGCTTTCAACAGCATTTGCCACATCCGGCTCATAACGCGCATCGGCAGATCCGCGGCCATTGCTTGGCCGCGTGTGCGTTCATCGGGGCTGATTGTTGGGTCTTCGGCGGCATCAGGCGTGATTTTGATCACAGACACCCAATGGGTTAATTCGGCCAGATCGCGCAAGACGGCCATTGGGTCGGTGCCGTCTGCATATTGCGCCGACAGTTCAGTCAGCGCGCCTGCTGCATCCCCGCGCAATATCATGTCAAATAAATCAAGAACGCGGCCACGGTCAGCCAGTCCTAGCATCGCGCGCACCTGATCGGCGGTTGTTTCAGCCGCACCATGGCTGATCGCTTGATCCAGCAACGACTGGGCGTCGCGGGCTGACCCTTCGGCCGCACGGGTGATCAACGCAAGAGCGTCATCAGAAATTTCCGCATTTTCCGCAGTGGCCGTTTTACGCAGCAAGGCAATCATCACTTCGGGTTCGATGCGGCGTAGGTCAAACCGCTGGCAGCGCGACAGAACCGTCACAGGCACTTTGCGAATTTCGGTGGTGGCAAAGATGAATTTGACGTGTGCGGGCGGTTCTTCGAGCGTCTTGAGCAGGGCGTTAAACGCACCTGTGGACAGCATGTGAACCTCATCGATGATGTAGATTTTGTAGCGCGCAGAGGCGGCGCGGTAATGCACACTATCAATGATTTCGCGGATATTTGCGACGCCAGTGTTAGATGCGGCATCCATTTCGATCACATCCACATGGCGGCCTTCCATGATCGCCTCGCAGTGTTCGCAGTTGCCGCAAGGTTCGGTCGTCGGTTTTCCGGTGCCGTCGGGGCCGACGCAGTTCATGCCTTTGGCAATGATCCGCGCTGTCGTTGTTTTGCCGGTTCCCCGAATGCCCGTCATCATGAATGCTTGGGCGATACGATCAGCCTCGAACGCATTGCGTAGGGTGCGGACCATTGCATCTTGGCCAACCAGATCGACAAACGTCTCTGGGCGGTATTTGCGGGCGAGGACTTGATAAGCTGGGGCGTCGGTCATGGGCGCTTTCATCTGGATTCGGTGGCCATGTGTTAAGCTAAGGCGCAGACGCGTGCGCGTCCACCTTGATTGCGTGGCACATTGCGTCAATATGGGGGTGTATTTGCAAGGATTGCATCATGTCACATTTCGAAATCTATCCGGTGGCAGTGGGGCAGGGCCAAATTGCGCTATCGCCATTGCCGGGCAGATATGGCGACATTCAAAGTGATCTGGCGAAAGTCGCGGGCTGGGGCGCGTCACTCGTGCTCACAATGGTGACGCAAGCCGAGCTTGATAATCATGGAAGCGGGCAGCTTGAGGATTTGCTGCATAATGCAGGCATGCGCTGGCAGCATCTTCCCGTCGAAGACTATCAAACGCCTACCGTTCAGATGGACATTGCAATCAAGCGAGCGATTTCTGAATCAGAGCAGGTTTTGAACAATAGGGGTCGCGTTCTTATCCACTGCTTTGGCGGGTGTGGTCGGTCAGGCATGATGGCATTGCGGATCATGATCGCAGTTGGTGAAATGCCCAACGACGCCCTTTTACGCCTACGTCATGCACGCCCCTGTGCAGTCGAAACAGCGGATCAATTGTTGTGGGCGCAATCAACGTAGGATGGGTTTTAACCCATCACCCTAACGTTTTTTCCGTGCCTGAGCTGCCTTAACAATTTTACCAAATTTGCGACCACGGGCATGGGCTTCGGCCACGGTTTCAGTGGCAATCGCATCCTCGCGCATCAGCTTTTGGTAGCGTTTGAGCCGTTCGGGATCGATATGCCCAGCGGCAATAGCAGCTTGTACAGCGCATCCTGGTTCATTGTCATGTTTACAGTCACGAAACTTGCAGTCGTTTTCAATGTCCGAAATTTCGGGGAATGTTGCTGCAATCCCGACAGCAACGTCGGCAACGCCCAACCCGCGCATGCCGGGGGTGTCAATCAGCCAACCACCGCTTGGCAAATGATGCAATGACCGGCGCGTCGTGGTGTGACGGCCGCGTGCATCATCTTCGCGAATGCCTTGTGTGGCCTCGTCATTGCCCGTCAGCGCATTGGCCAATGTGGTTTTGCCTACCCCCGAAGAGCCAGCCAGCGCAACAGTCTGGCCCTTGCCAACCCAAGGGGCCAATTCGGTTGCGACATCGCCATTTAACGCATCAAGCACGACCACAGAGAGATCGCGGCCGAGTGCTTGGGCTTTTTGGGCATAGTCTTCTGGGGCGTCTGTTTGATCGGCTTTTGTCAGGACAATCACGGGCATGATGTCAGCGTCATGCGCCAGCGCCAAGTAACGCTCCAAACGCGCCACGTTGAAATCGGCGTTACAGGATGTGGTGATGAAAAGCGTGTTAATATTTGCGGCGATCAATTGACGTTCGCCAAAATGATAATCTGACCCGCGCTGCAAGGTGCTTTGACGGTCCAACCGGCGGATGATGCGGGCTGCATCTGGTTCACAGATGACCCAATCTCCGACAGCGATCTGACCCGCAGATGTATCCGGCGCCAGCGCCAAATCAATCGGGCCGTTTTCGGTCAATGTGGCGATACGTGTGCGGTGCACACCCGTCACACGGGCAGGCGTTACGACGCCGATTTCATCAATATCAAGTTGAGAATTGTAGAATGGGGCCCACCCAAGGTCGGCGAGGGTCAACGCGGCAGCGGTCAAAGACGGCCCTTTCGCAATAGGCTAAAGGTGAGAGGTTGGACATCGACCCAAGTGGGGCTCGTTGTGGCTGCTTCCTTCCGGACCTGACCAGGTTGGCGAGGCACTCGCCCGCGCCAACCTCTCACCGTTGATATAGGCCGATGTTGGGCGCGGTGCAAGAGGTTCAGAATTGAACCAGAAATTTCGCGAACCCGGCGACCATGGTCCCTGTTGGGTGAATGTGGGGATGGGCGGCAGCAGTGGCGTTCGGGGACGTTAGGATCATCGCAGTGGCCCCTGCGATTGGCGAAAATTGCCAAACTGCTTGCGCTGGCGATGTGATCGGGGAAGTCTCACGCAGGTAATTGATCAGAATGTCTCGGCTGCTTTGTGTCGTGATGTGTAGGATGTCTTGCGGCATTGGAGTAAAGAAATTCCCCCCGCCGCTTGCCCTGAAACTGTTTGTTGCGACGACAAAAACATCGGTTGGTGCGACTAATTTCCCTTTGTAGCGAATATTCTTAGCGCGCTCATAACCTAGCGATAAATCAATGTCATAGGTCAGCCCGAAAATCACGTCAAAATCATATGGTGCAAAATCCGAACGGAATAGGTCTTGGGCCTCGACACCTTGCGTTATCGTTTCGAAAATTTGGGCAGATGTGTTCAGCCAGTTTTCAAGCTGGGCACCGGTCCGGCGCACGGCGCAAAGCCGATTCTCAAAGGGGTAGATGGCGCTGGCATCACGCAATGCGATTGGCCCTACCGGAATGTCGATGTAGTAGGACGGACCGCCACGACCGCCCGCGCGAAATTGTGAGGCTGCCGACAGAATAGGCAAATGCTCCCATTCGGTCCCAAAAGAAGCCATGCGAATAGCCGCGCGATTTGCATTTGCGAGGAGTTCTAGTGTTTTATCCGGCGCGGCATTTGCGAAATGGCTTGTAATAGGCAGTTCTGTTTGGGCAATCGGTTGCCTGATCGTTTCCAGAACCTTGTTGTGTATCGGTTGCAGGTCATGGGTTTACCGATGTTGCAAAGGAGTTTGCAGGCTTTGCGTATCCGCTGCAATCAATTCAACATGACTTGCAGTAATACTCCAATGACCGGCGCGCCAGTCTAGATCAAGGCCCACAACCCCAAGGTGTGATCCGTAGAAACCCGCCATCACTGCTGGCTTCCCGTGCAGCTGACCTGCAATCGGGTTCATAGGCGGGCAGATCGGCCGCGCAGGATTCGGGAACAGATCGTGTGTGTGTCCCATAACAATCGCGTCGATTCCATCCACATCCGATAGGGGAATCGCCGCGTTTTCCATTCCAACAGTGCATGGGTTTGTGTCCAGCCCGCCATGACAGAGCGCAACCACAATGTCCGCACCAGCAGCAATCATTTGCGGAACAATTTCCTGTGCAGTCTTTACCATGTCAGCTGTTTTGACTGTGCCGTGCAGAACAGTTTTTTCCCAATTAACGACCTGCGGTGGGACCAGTCCAAATACACCGACTTTCAGGCATCTATCCTTGCCATCAGAACAAAGAACTTTTCGTGTGACTATCCTAAACTGAGGGCATAAATTATTGTTATTTATTAGTTTTATATTGGCACATACAATCGCAAATTCCGCGCTTTTAAGCACGTCTTTCAAAAACGGCACGCCATAGTTGAATTCATGATTTCCCAAGCAAACTGCGTCATACTTTAGGGTATTCATCGCCTGAACCATTGGGTGAACGCTAACGGCTGTTTGCGCGGAAGCCGAGAAATCCGCGAGCGGGTTTCCTTGGAGGAAATCACCATTGTCGAAAAGAAACGTTCCAGAAGGATTGACGGCCCGGATCCGTTCAATTTCACGCGCAAGCGGGATCAGACCGCCGAGATCCGTTGGCCGGTCGGCAAAGTAATCATAAGCAAGCAATTGCATATGCAAATCGGTTGTTCCAAGGACAAATATCGTCGCTTTAGTTTCGGTCGAATTGTGACTGTTGTCGGGCATGGGTGCGCTCAAAATGAAAACAATATCAACCTTAGCGTGCATTTTTGTCAGAATCTCAAAAAACCAATGCATATGTTGAAGTATTTCTGCGAAGCTGGCATCCAAAGCACATGAAAAATGCAGAAACAGTGACATTCGGCGGCTCTGGGCTGGATCGCGCAGCGCATTTGAGGCCTCGAGTCGAGGACATCAAGCAATCCAAATCCGCACGGACTATTGTTTTGTGGCGTGGCAAAATCTTGCGCGATGACCAAAATGCACTGGCGCGATTACCCTTAGACACGTCAACGGTGACGACTTTCGCAGTGGACCTGATCTATCTTGGCCAAGACGGCGAAACGCCCTTGTTCGCCGCTGATATATCAGGGTGGGTACCGGACGGGTTTGACCCCGATGCGCCGCCTGTATTTTTGGACGATACCCTGCAATCCCATCCTGACCATCCTGACTTATCATTCGCCGATATTCGCGCCGCGATGACCCTATTGTCGCCACGTGATGCGGAATTGGCAGCCACGTCTAAGGCAGTGATGGAATGGCATCTTAGCCATGGGTTTTGCGCCCGTTGCGGTGCGCAAAGCACGATGACGATGGGTGGTTGGCAGCGCGATTGTGGGGCCTGTGGGGCCAAACATTTCCCTCGCACTGATCCGGTTGTCATCATGCTGATTACACATGGCAATAACGTCCTCGTTGGCCGTTCCCCCGGGTGGCCCGAGGGCATGTATTCGCTTCTCGCGGGCTTCGTCGAGCCTGGCGAGACAATAGAGGCTGCAGTCCGACGCGAGGTATTCGAGGAATCGGGCGTGCGTGTTGGTGATGTGGCGTATTTGGCCAGTCAGCCTTGGCCGTTTCCTGCGTCTTTAATGTTGGGATGCGCGGGCGAAGCCCTGTCCGAAACGATCGAGATTGATCCGGAAGAAATCGAAGACGCCCTATGGGTGAGTCGCGAAGACATGGCACGTGTTTTTGCAGGGCAACACCCGACGATTAATCCGACACGCAAAGGCGCGATTGCGCATTTTCTGCTGGAAAAATGGCTGGCGGATTGTTTGGATTGACCTAAACAGAACGACGATCCTGTTCATGGATTGCAAGAGGTAGACCAAACTATGAAATTTAGCACTCGCGAAGATATCGAAGCGCCGATTGACTACGTTTTTGCCTAAATCACGGATTTTGAAGGCTTTGAAAAACAAGCCATGCGACGCGGCACTGATATGCAGCGCGCGGATAATGCGGCTATACCCGGCGAAGGATCATCGTGGGATATTGCGTTCAAATACCGTGGCAAAGACCGCAAAATGAATGCAAAAATTTCCCGCTTGGACGCCCCGAACGAATTGCAACTGACGACCGTTGCAAATGGGCTGGACGGGAATACCAGCGTCGAATTGGTCGCATTGTCGCGGGCCCGCACGCGGATCAGCATTGCAATTGAGTTGAAACCACAAAGCCTGTCTGCACGATTGTTGCTGCAATCGCTCAAGCTGGCGAAATCTAACCTAACGCGCAAATTCAAGATTCGCGTGGCGGACTTTTCTGAAGGCGTCGAGGAAAGCTATCGCAAGTCCGTTTAGCGGTCTTGCGGCCGTGACGCGGCAGGGTAGACGCCCATCATCTGCATATGGTCGGTGAAATAGCTTAGCTCTTCAAGCGCGAGCTGGACGTTCCTGTCTTCAGGATGCCCCTCGATTTCCGCATAGAACTGCGTCGCCTTGAAATTGCCGCCGACCATATAGCTTTCAAGTTTGGTCATGTTGACCCCGTTGGTCGCAAAGCCACCCATGGCCTTATAAAGGGCAGCCGGAATGTTGCGGACACGAAACACGAAACTGGTTTTCATGCCTTCTTTGCCGCGCTTTTGGTGGTCGGGTTCGCGGGCCATCACCAAAAAACGTGTGGTATTGTTGTCAGCGTCCTCGATATGGCGCGCAAGCACGTCCAATCCATAGATTTCTGCGGCCAATTCAGACGCTAACGCGCCCGCGCTCGTATCCGTGCCTTCTGCGACTTCGCGTGCTGCGCGGGCGTTGTCGGATATTGCCTGACCTGAAATGCTATTTTCGCGCAAGAATGCCGCACATTGCGGCAAGATAACAGGATGGCCGTAAGCTGTATTGATTTGGTCCAAGGAAGCGCCCGGCTTGACAAGCAGATTGACATGAACGCGCACGAATACTTCGTCTACGATTTGTAAACCGCTCTCTGGTAGAAGTGAATGCACATCGGCCACGCGCCCATAGGTGGAGTTTTCGACAGCAATCATACCAAGATCGGCATCGCCGTTGCGGACAGATTCGATGGCATCATCGAATGTTTCGCATGGCAACGGGTCGAAATCTGGCCGTGATTGGGTGCAGGCTTGATGGCCGTAGGCACCTAATTCGCCTTGAAATGCGATTTTTCCGGTCATCGTATCTGTGCTTTCTTGAACTGAAATTGAAAAAGGGGCATTTGGTCGCGGGACTACACCTTGCATATAGAGGTGTGAAGCGGATAGATAACCGCAAAACTGCGAACGGAATGGAACGCGACATGTTCGACACAATGACTATGACAAAAGCAATCGGCGGCGCATGTGGTGCATTGCTGATTTATCTCTTGGGTGGCTGGGCTGCCGAGATCATTTATCACGGCGGTGGCGGGCATGGTGATGACCACGCACAAGGCTACGTTATCGAAGTGCCTGAATCCGGTGCTGTTGAAGAAGTTGTCGAAGAAATCGATTTTGCTGTTGTCATGGCCTCTGCAAGCGCTGCTGACGGTGAAGGCCTGTGGCGCAACTGCCGCTCTTGCCACGCATTAGAAGCAGGCGTGAACGGCGTTGGGCCGCATCTTTCTGGCGTCGTAAACCGCGCTGTTGGTGCAGTGGACGGCTTTGGTTATTCCGGCTCATTGGTCGCGGTTGCTGAGACATGGTCACCTGAAAATCTGAACGCATTCTTGGAAAGCCCAAAGAATTTCGCGCCGGGCACGGCCATGGGCTATAACGGTATGCGCAAGGTTGAAGACCGCGCCAACTTGATCGCCTATTTGGCGACCATCGGCGGCTAACCCGACCGACATCGAATTCATGGGGCCGCTTCAAGCAATTGAGGCGGCTTTTTTTATGGATTGTAGCCCGATCACAGCGTGATCACGCATTCTCAACTTGCGCGATCCTCCTACAGGCGGGTAGCCTAAACAAAAGCAAGAATACCGTTCACGCGTGAGGGAAAATAAGATGAGAGCCAATGTGTCAGCACTGAAGTCGATTGCATCTGCAGCAGCCATTTCGATGGTAATCGCGGGGCCCGCTGTCGCGGAGAGCCATCAGAAAATTATCGTCACTCACGGCTGGAACGAATTCGGCACATTAAAATACGACGCGGATTTCCCCCATCTTGATTATATCAACCCCGACGCCCCCAAAGGCGGAGAGATCAGCGTTTCAGCAATCGGGACATTCGACAATATGAACCCGTTTGCCACGCTGACAGGCAAGCCGGGCGCTTTAGCTTCGTCGGTCTATGAGCGGATCGTAACAGGGCCAGAGGATGAGGTCGGGTCAAGCTATTGCTTGTTATGCGAAACGATCGAATACCCCGAAGATCAGTCTTGGGTCATTTTCAATTTGCGCAAAAATGTGACGTTTTCGGACGGTACCCCGATGACGTCCGCCGACGTGATTTATACCCATGAATTGTTCCGTGAACAGGGCACGCCATCCTATCGCGATGGCATCACTAAATTGGTCACCAAATACGAAGCCTTAGACGACTATACGGTCAAATACACATTTTCCGAAGACTCGCCTGTCAGCGGGCGCATATCACAAATGTTGGCGTCGATCGTGCTGCAAAAGAAATGGTTTGAAGACACTGGTGCGCGATTGGACGAGGCCCGCATGGAAACGCCGCCTGGTACCGGCGAATACGTGATCGGTAACATCGATCCAGGCCGTCAATTGATTTATACTCGAAACCCGAATTATTGGGGGGATGACCTGCCGATCAACGTCGGTCGCGGAAATCTTGACAGTATCCGCATCGAATATTTCGCAGACAGCTCTGCTGCGTTCGAAGCATTCAAAGCGGGGGAATTCACTTTTCGCCGAGAGAGTTCTTCGATCAATTGGGCCACGGCCTATGACTTTCCGTCTTTGGAAAAAGGATGGGTAAAGAAAACTGTTTTGGAAGATGGCACATTGCCCGCCGCCACAGGTTTTGTGTTCAACATGCGGGATCCGAAATTCCAAGACCGCAATCTGCGTTTGGCTTTGGGGCTTGTGTATAACTTCACGTGGACCAACGATAATCTGCAATATGGGCTGTTTCAGCAGCGCACCAGTTTTTGGGAGAATGACCGGCTGAAGGCCGCCGGACTGCCCGAAGGCCGCGAGCTCGAAATGTTGGAAACGGTGCGCGATCTTGTTTCGGACGATATTTTCACTGAGCCAGCGTTTATGCCCCACACCAGCGGCGACCGTCCTTTGGACCGTGGTAATCTACGTAAGGCCATTGGGCTGATGGAACAGGCCGGATACACCGTGGGTGACGATGGCAAGTTGCGCGACAGTGATGGTCAGACCCTTGATATAGAGTTTCTAGAGACCCGCCAAAGCTTTGACCGAATTCTCAGCCCCTATATGGAAAACCTAGAACGGTTAGGCGTGAACATTACCTATAACCGTGTCGATCCAGCACAATATCAGGCGCGCACGCAGTCCAATGATTTCGACATGATCTTTGGCTATTGGGTCAACGGGCTTCAGGAAGGACGCGGTATCACCCAGAAATTTGGTTGTGAAGACAAGGACGACGTATTCAACCCCGCCGGATATTGCAGCCCTGCGTTTGAAAAGCTGGCCGAGTTCGTGACAAACGCTGAAGATTACGATGAAATGGCAGCTGGTGTTCGAGCGATTGACCGGATCATGCGCTACGACTATTTCATCGTGCCGATCTGGTATCTTGGGAAGCACTGGCTGGCGTATTACGACATGTATGAGCACCCGGAAAACCTGCCGGAATTTGGTTTGGGCCATATGGATTACTGGTGGTATAACCAAGACAAGGCTGACGCATTGGCCGCAGCCGGCGCGTTGTAATCACACCAAATGGGCGCCTATATCCTTAGACGACTGCTGCTTGTGATCCCCACCTTGTTGGGGATCATGATCATCAATTTTGTATTGACCCAATTCGTGCCGGGTGGGCCAATTGAACAGATTATTGCCCAGATGGAGGGTGGCGGTGATGTGTTCGAAGGCATTTCCGGCGGTGGTGGCGATGCAGATTTCGGATCCGACGTGGAGGATAGTGACTATGTTGGCGCGCGCGGCTTGCCGAAAGAGTTCATCGAAGAATTAGAACGGGAATTCGGGTTCGATAAACCGCCGCTTGAACGGTTCTTGACGATGATGTGGAATTACGTCCGGTTCGATTTCGGTGAAAGCTATTTCCGGTCAATTTCCGTCGTTGAACTGATCTTGGAAAAGATGCCCGTTTCGATCACGCTTGGCCTGTGGTCGACATTAATCGCCTATCTCATCTCCATCCCGCTTGGCATCAAAAAGGCGCTGCGCGACGGATCACGTTTTGATACGTGGACATCTGGCGCGATCATCGTGGGCTATGCCATCCCGGGTTTCTTGTTTGCGATCTTGTTGATCGTTTTGTTTGCGGGCGGATCATACTGGCGGATTTTCCCGTTGCGCGGTCTGACCTCTGACAACTTTGCCGAATTGTCGATGATCGGCAAAGTACTTGATTACTTTTGGCATATCACCTTGCCCGTTTTGGCCTCTACCATTTCCGCATTTGCGACGCTGACTTTGCTGACCAAAAACAGCTTCCTCGACGAGATCAAAAAGCAATATGTCATGACTGCCAAGGCCAAGGGTCTGACCGAAAACCGCGTGCTTTACGGCCATGTGTTCCGCAACGCCATGTTGATCGTGATCTCTGGCTTTCCGGCGTTGTTTATTGGCGTGTTCTTTGGCGGGTCGTTGATTATCGAGACATTGTTTAGCCTTGATGGGTTAGGGCGGCTTGGGTTCGAGGCCGCTGTCGCGCGCGACTATCCGGTCGTGTTCGGCACGCTTTTCGCGTTTTCGCTTATGGGGTTGATCATCGGAATTATTACCGATCTGACGTATGTGTTCATTGACCCCCGCATAGATTTCGAGGCCCGCGGCTGATGTTCAAACTGTCCCCACTTAACCGCCGCCGTCTCAGCAATTTTCGCAAAAACCGCCGTGCTGTCTGGTCGTTTTGGATTTTCGCTGTGCTGTTTGGCCTGTCGCTGTTCGCCGAGTTTATCGCCAACGATAAACCCATCCTCGTGTCCTATCGCGGCGAGCTGCGTATGCCGGTCATGTCGTTCTATTCAGAGGTTGATTTCGGCGGCGATTTTCTGACCGAAGCCGGTTATTCCGACCCAGAAGTAAAATGCCTGATCGTCACCGGCGGTCTGGTTGACTGTTTCGACGACCCTGAGGGCTTGATCGAGGCCGTCGAAAACGACGTGGCCTTGGATATCGATGGGTTTAGCCCTGGCTGGATGCTCTGGCCCGTGATCCCCTATTCCTACAACACAATTGTTGATGTGCCAGGGGTGGCACCTGCCGCGCCCTCAAAAACCAACTGGCTTGGCACTGATGATACGAAACGCGATGTTGTCGCGCGGGTAATCTATGGCTTCCGTCTGTCGATTGTGTTCGCTTTGATTGTCACCGCAGGCTCGTCCTTGATTGGTATCATGGCGGGCGCTGTACAGGGTTATTTCGGCGGCTGGGTCGATTTGGTGTTCCAGCGCTTTATCGAAATCTGGACAGGAATGCCGTCGCTTTATGTGATCATCATCGTCTTCGCGATTGTGGGGCGAAGTTTCTCGCTCCTTGTGTTCCTCACCATCCTATTTGGTTGGCCCGCCTTGGTTGGTGTTGTGCGTGCGGAATTCCTACGCGCCCGTAACCTTGAATACGTGCGTGCAGCCAAGGCCCTTGGCGTGTCAGACCGCACGATCATGTTCCGCCATATGTTGCCCAATGCGATGGTTGCCACAGTCACGATGCTGCCGTTCCTGATCACAGGCGCGATTGGAGGCTTGGCATCGCTCGACTTTCTCGGCTTCGGCTTGCCGTCATCGGCCCCGTCACTGGGTGAAATGACATTGCAGGCCAAACAGAACCTACAAGCCCCTTGGCTGGGCTTCACCGCCTTCTTCACATTCGCGATCATGCTGTCGCTTTTGGTGTTCATTTTCGAAGGTGTGCGCGATGCCTTTGACCCGCGAAAGACATTCTCATGACCGCATTGTTACGGGTCAAGGACCTGACCGTGGGCTTTCGCCAAGACGGTGCCATTAGCAAGGCCGTGCGCGGTATTTCATTTGATGTGCATAAGGGCGAAACGGTGGCCTTGGTTGGCGAATCCGGTTCTGGAAAATCGGTGACGGCTCTGTCCACTGTTCAGTTGCTGGATGATAACGCGCAAATCGGCGGGTCGATAACCTATGATGGCGCCGAAATGGTGGGCGCGTCTGAACGCGACCTTCGCGCGGTGCGTGGCAACGACATCAGCTTCATTTTCCAAGAGCCGATGACGTCCCTTAACCCGCTGCACACGATAGAACGGCAGCTGACTGAAAGCATCGAGCTACATCAAGGTCTGCGCGGGCCAGCGGTGAAAACAAAGATCATTGAACTGTTGAACCAAGTTGGCATCCGTGACGCTGAAAGCCGCCTTGGCGCTTATCCGCATCAGCTGTCGGGCGGGCAACGCCAGCGCGTCATGATCGCCATGGCGCTGTCGAACGGGCCGGAGCTTTTGATCGCGGATGAGCCGACAACTGCATTGGATGTGACCATTCAGGCGCAAATCTTGGACCTGCTGGCCGATTTGAAACGGCATGTCGGCATGTCGATGCTGTTCATTACCCACGACCTGACAATCGTGCGCAAAATTGCGGACCGTGTCTGTGTGATGAAGGACGGTGAGATTGTTGAAACCGGCCCAACGGACGAGATTTTCGCTAATCCGCAGCATCCATATACGCAAATGTTGCTGTCTGCGGAATCGGCGGGCACACCCGCGCCTGTTCCTGCTGACGCGCCCGTCATCGTTGAGACCGAACAGTTGAAAATTTGGTTCCCGATCCATCACGGCTTGCTTAAACGCACGGTCGGCCATGTGAAGGCTGTCAATGACGCCACGCTGACCGTCAGGGCAGGGGAGACAGTGGGCGTGGTGGGCGAAAGCGGATCAGGCAAGACCACATTGGCCATGGCCATCATGCGCCTGATCAGGTCAGAGGGGCATATCGGGTTCCAAGGCACCGACATTCACCATCTGACGGCCAAGCAAATGCGCCCCTTGCGTGGCGATATGCAGATCGTGTTCCAAGACCCCTATGGGTCGCTATCTCCGCGCATGACTGTTGCCGAAATCATCGCCGAAGGGCTTGCGATCCATGGGCTTGCTGTGGGTAAAAACCGCCGCGAGATGGTTGCCGAAATTATGGCAGAGGTCGGGCTAGAACCATCAATGATGGACCGCTATCCCCATGAATTTTCCGGCGGACAGCGACAACGGATCGCGATTGCGCGGGCCATGATTTTGCGTCCGAAATTGCTGGTGCTTGATGAACCCACTTCGGCACTGGATATGACCGTGCAGGTGCAGATCGTCGAACTGCTGCGAGATTTGCAGGTGAAATACGGGCTGGCCTATTTGTTCATCAGCCATGACCTGAAAGTCGTGCGCGCCTTATCTCATAAGGTGATGGTGATGAAGCAAGGCGACGTCATCGAAGCGGGTGATGCAGCCGAGATTTTCGAGAATCCGAAAACGGCCTATACGCGGGCGTTGATGGCGGCGGCATTTGAAGGGCGCGCAATTTGATGTGCGAAACGGAAATATGTTTTTCCGCTCATACCAACAATAACGTGGCTATTTCAGTAATACTCAATGAAATGATGGGGCCGCTTAGCCTTCGGACCCGATCATGAAGCAGGGCGTGCCGCGGGCTGTCAGGCGACGACAAGCTAGATCAGCGGTTTCACGGTTCAGCCCCATGAAATTCGCGTCAAACCCGCCGGAGCGGCCAACGACCTTGCGGACCGATCCGTCTAGCGTGCTCATTTCATTCAGCGCGACCTTCAACAGAACACGTTCTGCTTCATAGCGCGACCCATAGCGACCAATGTTCACACCCCAATGCCGCCCTCCGGAAGTTGACACACGGGTCACGATTTCGGCGGGCACTTCTTGGGGGATTGTGACCGAGGCGGGCACAAGGTTCGTTGGACGGGCCTTGGGTGCGACACTGGCATCTGCGGCAGCGAGGGCAAGCGCAACAGCCTCTTGTGCTTCAGCTGCGCTGGCTTCCATGGCTTCGGCCAAGACGGAATTAATGTCGTCTGTGTTCACGGCCAATACGGCTTCTGGTATGGTACGGGCTTGCGGACGCAAGCTACGGGTGACGGACCCCGACACGCGGATTGTTTTGCCCGCACCGCCATTTGTGGCCGGTCGGGTGTTGCCGCTAACCGTTTCTGCCGGGGCGGTCGCAACCATATCTGGACGTCGGATTGTTGCGCGTGAAGGTGCGCGGCTGAACCCGAGGTCCATAAGTTCGGTAATGCGCGCATTACGGGCGGATGTGGAGGACCCGCCAAAAACGGTTGCAATAATGCGTTCTTGCCCACGTTCAGCAGAGGCAACAAGGTTGAAGCCAGCGGCACGGGTATAGCCGGTCTTGATCCCGTCACCGCCCTTATAGCTATTCAGCCAACGGCGGTTCGTGTGGTTCACTTTTTTGATGCCAGCATCAGCGGTGATGCGGGAAAACAGGTTATAATACTGCGGATAGTCATAAATCACGTGACGGCCCAGCACAGACATATCGCGTGCGGTGGACATATGACCATTTTGCGTCAGGCCATGGGCGTTCTTGAACGTGGTCTTGGTCATGCCCATCGCGGCTGCGGTCCGGTTCATCCGCACGGCAAATTCGGCTTCTGATCCTGAAATCGCACCGGCAATCGCGGTTGCTGCATCATTGGCAGATTTCACGGCGGCCGCACGCAACAAATAGCGCAGCTTAATCTTCTGCCCCTTGCGCAGGCCCAGCTTGGATGGGGGTTCAGACGCAGCGAGGGCGGATACAGTGACTTCGGTGTCCAAAGTAATCTCGCCGCGCTGGATCGCTTGGAACGCGATATAAAGGGTCATCATTTTCGTCAGCGAGGCAGGGTGCAACCGAGTATCGGCGTTGCGCGAGTGCAAAACTTCGCCAGTCCGTGCATCCATGACCATCGCCGCATAGGGGGCCGCATGGCTTTTCGATCCCGCAAACGAGACCGCCAGCATAATGACGCATAGGAATACCCAACGGAAGAGCAACTGCCCCGGACGACTTGTCATGTCGCTTGCCTCTTATATCTGCCTCATGGCCCCAGATTAATTCCGAGTGCCTTTGTCGTTGATTCAAATCTAACACAAAGCGATTTTCCAGAAAACACCTTAATTTCAAAGACTTTCGGTGTGGCATTCATGTTCACGGTGCCAAATGTGGGGTGTATATTCGGTTTCGCCCCCTAGATAGGCCAATGTGTCAGGAATGTGGCAATGATGCTCTCGCAATTGTGAGCAACGTGAGTTTCCTAACCTAGGGGGTTCCATGTGCAGTTGCCTGTCCTATATGTTGACGGAAATTGAATGCAGGATCTGGTGATGCGCGTTGACGTTTATATGATGGCGGAAAATGACGACGATGGTGGCGATGACGTCGGCATCGCGTTGGATGTCAAACCCAAGACAAAGCGCCCGCCGATGTATAAGGTGCTCATCTTGAACGACGATTTCACACCGATGGAATTCGTTGTCATGGTGTTAGAGCGGTTTTTCAGCATGACACACGCCCAAGCGATGGATCTGATGATGGTCGTCCATAAAAAAGGGGTAGCGGTCGTGGGTGTTTACAGTCATGAAATCGCAGAAACCAAAGTTGCCCAAGTGATGGACTTTGCCCAACGCAACCAGCACCCGCTGCAATGCACCATGGAGAAAGAATAGCCCGCCGCTATTCGACAAAATCATATGTCCCAATCCCGACTTTCGACCGCTATCGATGATGGCGCATTGGTGTTGCCCGCTGGCAAAATCGCTGTCATGCGCCCTGCGGCTGATTACGATATCAGTGCCTTGCCTCGTGACGATGTGATGATCGCCCAAGGGTTTTATCCCGATTTCGCCCGTTGGGAAGATGCCGGATATATGGTCACAGCAAAGGCAGAGCCCGCTGAAGTCGCGATTGTTGTGGTGCCACGGTCCAAACTGCTGGCGCGCGCGATGGTTGCGCAAGCTGCGTCTTGGGCCAAATTGGTGATCGTAGACGGCTATAAAACCGACGGTATCGACAGCATTTTTAAGGAATGCCGCAAGCGTTTGGGCAATCTGCCGTCAATCCCCAAGGGGCATGGCCGGATTTTTTGGTTTGAAGGGACCGATCAATTTGCGGATTGGCTGCCGCAGCCGCCTGCGATTGCTGCGCATGGGTATTATACGACCGCTGGCGTGTTTTCCGACGGGGCCGTTGATAAAGGATCTGCACTGCTCGCTGGCGCGTTGCCCGATAAATTGCCCGCCCGTATGGCCGATTTGGGCGCAGGATGGGGCTATTTGGCGGAACCTGTTTTGTCCAAGGCGGGTGTCAAATCGCTTGATTTGATCGAGGCAGAAACCCTGTCGCTGGCCTGCGCGCGCCTGAACGTATCCGACACGCGCGCTGATTTCCATTGGGCCGACGCGACCGCGTTCCAGCCCCAAACCGCCTATGACGGGATCGTTATGAACCCACCGTTTCACACGGGTCGCGCGGCAGAACCGCAGCTCGGTCGTGCCTTTATCGCGTCAGCGGCGCGGATTTTGGCGGGGCATGGTAAACTTTGGATGGTGGCAAACCGGCATTTGCCTTATGAACAGGCCTTGCGGGATAGTTTCCGCAATGTTGACGAGATTGCCGGCAACGGCGCATTTAAAGTGTTCCACGCAACCCGCCCGATCAGGTAGGATTTACAAATGTCGTTTTCGATTGCCGGAAAAACTGCGATTGTCTCAGGTGCCGCCAATGGGGTTGGCCTTGCGATTGGCCGTCACTTTATCAAGCAAGGTGCCAATGTCGTCTTTGCCGATATGGACGAAGATCGGCTGATCGCCGAAATGGGCGATGACGCCGCCAAAGAGGAAAATGTGCGCGTCTTTGCGGGTGACCTGCGCAAGAAACTGACGATTGCGAACCTTTTGTCGGCGACGATCGATGCCTTTGATCGTGTTGATATTTTGGTGAATGCCTCGCGGCAGGTGTTGCCAACGGACAGCCTTTCTGTTGATGACACATCGGTTGACGAGCTTTTGCAGCAAAACCTAATGGCTGGTTTTCGATTAAGCCAATCTGTCGCCCGCCGCATGATCAAACAAGCCGCCGATTTGACGGGCGAAGACGCAGAAGCCCCGATCGGATCGATTGTGAACATCAGTTCCATCGCGGCACGGCGCACCCACCCGGATTTGCTTGCCTATTCAGTTAGCAGTGCGGCACTTGATCAAATGACGCGGTCTCTTGCTGTGGCTTGGGCGCCGAAACGTATCCGTGTGAACGCCGTGGCATTCGGATCAGTGATGAGCGCGAGCCTGAAAGGGTCGCTTCTTGATGATGATGAAATGCGCGAAATCATTGTGGAAAACACGCCATTGCAGCGCATCGCAAGCCCGGGTGAGGTGTCAGACGCGGTGCAATATCTGGCGTCCGACGCCGCAGGGTTTGTGACCGGCCAAATCATCACCGTAGATGGTGGGCGCACGCTCATCGATCCGGCCGCCGTTTCAGCACATTAATTGACGGGCGTCACTGCCACGCATTGCGCGCGCTTGGCCTGAGCCGCCGCTGTCATGGCCGCAAGTCTGGTCTCAAGCGATGAAAGCTTGGCTTTTTCCGCGTTCAGGTCGATGGCGACGGGGACGCGCACGTCCTTCACCTTGACCTCGTTACAGCGCGTTGTCGCGATTGTTCCATCAGGTAATTCCGTTTCGCAAGTTGATTTGACCTCGCGGACTTCTTGACGTTCTTCCAATGCAAAGCCGCGTGCAATATTGCCGCGCGTTTCCTCGGCGAGGCGTGTCAGCACCCGCTGTTCGGACGTCACCCTGATGGCACATGGATCGCGTGGGGATACGCAGGCGGCGAGAAGAGGAATGAGAGCAAAAGTAATGAGGCGCATAAGGGTCGTCCTTTGGTTGTTCGTTGTCTCAACTTGGGTATTTCGGCGTTGTTATACAATATCAACCGCGCTGGGGCGCTGCCCCCTTGGCCCGGTGGGCCAATTCCCCCGAGGTATTTATGAGCCAGAAGAAGCGATTAGCGTGGGATGGTTTTGCCGGGGTTGAGGATGTTGTCAGGGTCGAGCGCGGCCTTAATCGCTTGCATCGCGGCAAGGGCGGTTGGGTCTTTGCGGCGCTGCATAGTTTCAAGTTTGGAAATGCCGACGCCGTGTTCGGCGCTGAAAGACCCGTTCAAGGATTGTACCTCATCTTCAACAGCTTCTTTTATGGCGCGTTTTAGGGCCGCGTCTTCGCGGGTCGGGTAAGCAAGGTAATGGATGTTCCCGTCCCCAAGGTGCGCGACGATGAGTTCGGTTGCTTCGGGGTCAATCGCCGCAAGCCGCGCCGTCATTCGGGTCAAGAAGACGTTCACATCTGGTAAGGGCACGGCAATGTCCGTGTCCACAAAAGGAGTTCGAGAAAATGCGATTTCGGCGGCGGCTTCGCGCCGGGCCCACATTGTTGCGCGCTGGGTTTCGTTTTGGGCGATCACGGCGTCGACAACTGTTTCGTTTTCGAAAAGCTGACCCAATGTGGTTTCAAGCAATGTCGTCAGCGGGATGGACCCATTTGTGGTCGGGTTTGCCAGTGCAGCCGAGGTTGTGCCGACCTCGATCAGGATGTTGACGTCATAGCAATCGTCAAATGGTGGCTTTGCGTCTGGGTGAAGCGCAAGATGTCCGTCGATATAGGCGCGCGGCATATATTCGAAAGCTTCGACCCCGCCGCCTGTTGCCTCTTGCACCGCATGCAGCACGTTTAATGCATCATCGAGTGACGGTGTGGCGACCATCGCGGTGGCGTAGGCTTTGGGTTTGGGGAATAATTTGACGACAGCTTGGGTGATGATGCCCAACGCCCCTTCCGCCCCGATCATCAAGTGTTTGAGGTTGAGGCCAGAGTTGTCTTTGTGAAGTGCGCCCATCAGGTTCATCACACGCCCATCGGCCATCACGGCCTCTATCCCCAGCACCAGATCGCGGGTGTTTCCATAACGCAGCACGTTCGATCCCCCCGCATTGGTCGACAGCGCACCGCCGATCATTGCAGAACCGCGTGCGCCGAAGGTCAGTGGAAAAATCAGATCGTGCGCGTCGCTTGCGTCATGCAAGGCGGACAAGATGACACCTGCGCCGACAGTTGCTGTCCGGCCTTGGGTGTCGATCTCGGTGATTGTGTTGAGCCTGTCGAGGGAAAGCAACAACGTGCCCATCGCCTGCGCCCCGCCGTTCAGGCCAGTGTTTCCCGACACAGGTACGATGGGCGTCTTGGTCGCAGCCGCGATTGTCATTATCGCGCTGACCTCGTTGGTGTCCTTGGGCCTTAAAACAGCGAGCGGTGTCGAGGCATATGCTCCCGTCCAGTCGCTCGCCCATCTGGCCGTGTCATCGCCAGTGAGGACATAAGGATCGCCAATCGCGGCGCGCATTTGATCAAGTAAATTCATGATCAAAACCTAACCTTACGACACGGAATTGGGAAGGGCCGGGCATTGGGAAGCTACTCATATCGACTATCAAATGTAGGGGTAAGTGGTGGCGTGGGGGAGACTTGAACTCCCGCACCCCGGGTGGCTTGCGCAGCAAACGCCCATCAGTCGGGGCCAGCCGAGTACGGCTCATATCGTCTTTCAGAGAAGAGGAAGGTGGTGGCGTGGGGGAGACTTGAACTCCCGTTTTACTAACCTTTGATCACGCCAATATAGAAGGTGTAATATTTTTACTTATGTTTAACAAGGCATTAGGTGAGTGCAAGGCTATGATTATATGATGTCATTATCCTTGAGTGGTACGTCAAGTGGTACGTCAAATGGTATGTCTTCTTATGAAAAAAACCCTAAGCCATTAAGCAGATCGCAAACTTTAAATCGAAAGACTCTCGGTAATGGTAGAGGGGATCTAAACAGGTTAAACACAGAGCCTATGAGAATGGCAGCCTGAAATGAAACCCTGATCCACCTTCACAGGGCTGCAACGTGGTCGAAAAACTAGGACCACCTCTAACGAGGAGTTATTCTAAGATGAAACAAACACTGACAGCACTGACCGTAGCAGCAACTATGTTTGCCAGCAGTGTCTCTGCTTTTGATCCTGATGAGCTACAGAAGCTGTTGGATACGAATGAGTGTGAACGATGCGATCTTACAGGTGCGATGATTGTTCAGGCCAATCTTCAAGGTGCTAACCTGTGGGATTCTGATCTTGCAGATGCTGTTCTTGCATATGCTTTTCTGCACAGTGCTAATCTTGCATATGCCAATCTTGAACGCGTTCATCTGAAGATGGCTAGTCTTGATGGTGCTAATCTTAGAGGCGCTAATCTTGTAGATGCTTATCTTGCAGGCGCTAATCTTGTAGATGTTAATCTGACTGGGGCTGATCTTACAGGTGCTTACCTTGCCCGTGCCTCCCTGAGAGGTGCAATCCTTTGCAATACGATTATGCCAGATGGTTCAGTGATCTACAGCGGTTGCTGACATCATAAACCAAGGGTGACGCTCACGGATAACGGGGCTAACGTACACGGATAACGGCGTTTTCGTTCACATCAAAATCCACTGATAGCCGTGTAAAATGATAGTAGAGCATGACCAACCTAACTGTAGATCAGATGAAGGCTATGCGTGAAGATGGCATATCGTTCAAACCAACCTTCGAAGCGTACAATGTCGATGCCAATAATTTGGTCTCTAACCTTATCACCCAGCTTGGTCTGTCTGGTGCTGGCCCTAAGGCATTAACCAAACACAGACTAATATTATCCTCCGTCCTAGCTCAATCTGTCAGGGCAACTGATGAAGACAATCCAACCCTAGCCGTATCAAAAGAAACCACTCACTGGGCGCACTACTCAGTGGGCTTGAAGGCGATACTGCAAGTATTCACGGCGTTAGAGGAACACGGCTTCATCAGCTTCGTAGAAGGCTCTGGTGGGTTTCTGATCTACGAGGGCGATGATGGTAAAAAACATCGCATAGGAGTGAGATCGCAGTACTGTTTGGAAGATCGCTTGCTGGAGCTAAACGGTTTAGAAAACGCTGCGTGGATCGACACCTTCAGACCAGCAGTTTTAGTACCTGTGAAAGAAAAATTCGCTAGAACACGTTGGCGTAAATCGCAGGGTATTTCTCGTGAAAAAATGCGTAAGTCGGAGGTCAAAGAAAAGTTTGGAAGACGGTATGGGCAAGCTGTTTTAGGGGCTAATCACGTAAGCTCAATATGGCAGAAACATCCTCTGTGTTTACCTGCTGAGGGCAATCGCCAAAATCTCTATGTAGCCTCAGCCACACGTATTTATCACAACGGTAAGATGACTGCGTCAGGTCGATATTACGGTGCGTGGAGTAACATTGGAAGTAAGCAGCGTCTCCAGTGCAGCATTGATGATGAGCCTGTCGTTTCTGTAGATTTGAACGCATCCCAACCTACGTTGTTTTCATCTTTGATGGGCAAGAAGATGAACGTTTCAGTTTGGTCAGACCTATACGAAGAGGCGCTGTTAGACATCACCCTGTTAGGTCCGTCACGAGCAGATACCACCGATCAACGCAGAGCCAAGATCAAACAAGTGACCGTAGAAATGATCGGGTTAGGCAATCCCGAAAAGCAGCACCCCGCGCAAGACTCCAAAGTTAAATTTCGAAACCAAGGAGAATACTTTCAGTATCAATACGCTATGATTGGGTGCGTACCAGCGTTGCAAATGCTAGACGATAAGCTCTTAAACGGACCGAATTTCATCTCGTATCACGAAGCAGAAATCATGCAGATGACGCTAGAAGCTCTGGCTGCGGAAGATGTACCTGCCTATCCAGTTCATGACTGCGTCATAGTACAGAAGCGTTACCAAGACCTCGCTGTGACCA
>CBFIAX010000014.1:0-78301 GCA_965660685.1 Yoonia sp.
TGTTCATGGCTGTCTCCTTGGTTGGCGGCATCATATGTCGCCCCGTTCGAATCACAATCCCTGTCTTATCCACATGAATTTTGCGTAAACCCCAACTTATCCCCAAGAAATGGCTTTACACGTAGGGGGTCTAGCGGCCACCATATGCAGTAGGGGCGAAACAAGAACGATACTGTTCTTAGGGGTGCCTCATAGCCCTATGCGCAAAGCGGGGCCAACAAAATGAGGCCGAGCAGATGGCACTAGCGACAGAATATTTTGATGCAGATGACCTGCATCCGATTGATTTGGTGGAACATATCGCCGCGCATCACGCGTGGGAGTTTGACCGCATTCACGATGACCAGATTGCGATGTCCGTCGCAGGGCAGTGGCGTAATTATGCGATTACACTGGCATGGTCGGCGATGGATGAAACATTGCGACTGATTTGCACGTTCGAAATGGAGCCGCCAGCGCATCGGATGGGCGCGCTTTATGAGGCGCTTAACACGATTAATGATCGTTGTTGGGCAGGATCGTTCACGTGGTGGGACGAGCAGAAGATGATGGTCTACCGCTACGGGTTGGTCTTGGCGGGCGAACAGGCTGCCGGATCAGAGCAGGTTGATACGATGATAAATGCGGCAGTGGCGAGCTGTGAACAGTACTATCCTGCCATTCAGTTGGTTACTTGGGCGGATCGGACGCCTGCGGATGCGGTGCAGGTTGCCATTGGTGGTGCATACGGCCGCGCATGAGTTGCGCCTTTGGCGCCACGGGCGGGGGCCAGCCCCCGCACCCCCGACATATTTATGCTCGGAAAAAGGCAGGCGCGTTGCGTCTGGCAGATGGCTTGGTAAGCTTGATCTAAATTGCGGAGAGTTTTGATATGTCGATGGAAGATGTGGCGGCGCGCGGGCTTGTGTTGCTAGGCTGTGGAAAGATGGGGTCGGCCATGCTGGCCGGTTGGTTGGATGGCGGATTACCTGCGGCATCGGTGACTGTCATCGATCCGTTTCCATCCGATTGGTTGCGTGGGACGGGCGTGAACATCAATGTCGATTTGCCCAGCGATCCCGCAGTGGCACTGGTCGCGGTGAAACCGCAGATGATGGGTGATGCATTGCCTGCGATGCAGGCGCTGGGAAATGGCACCACGTTGTTTGTATCCGTGGCTGCGGGCACGCCGATAGCGCGGTTTGAGGCGGAATTGGGTGCGCGCACCCCGCTGGTGCGGGCAATGCCAAATACGCCGGCTGCAATTGGGCGCGGGATCACGGCGATCATTGGCAACGCCCATGCTTCAGATGCGCAAATTGATTTGGCTGATGCATTGCTGTCCGCAGTCGGACAGGTCGTTCGTTTGGACGAGGAAAGCCAGATTGACGCGGTGACAGGCGTATCAGGATCCGGCCCCGCGTATGTGTTTCACTTGATTGAAGCCTTAGCCTCTGCTGGGGAAGCGCAAGGATTACCTAGCGAAATGGCGATGCAGCTCGCCCGCGCCACAGTCGCAGGGGCCGGGGCTTTGGCGGAGGCTGCCGATGAAAGTCCAAGCCAGTTGCGGGTGAATGTGACCTCGCCAAATGGCACGACACAGGCCGCGCTTGTAGTTTTGATGGACGAGACGGATGGGTTTCCCGCCTTGCTCAACCGTGCGGTGAAGGCTGCGACTGATAGATCAAAGGAATTGGGCCGTGGCTGAGATTGCTTTTGACGACTTTATGGCTGTTGATGTGCGCGTTGGAACGGTCATCGATGCGCAGCCTTATCCAGAGGCACGCAACCCTGCGATCAAAATGTGGATCGATTTTGGGGACGAGATTGGCGTGAAGAAAACCTCTGCCCAAGTGACTGTTCATTACACGCCGGAAGGTCTGATGGGGCGTCAGGTGATGGCCGTCGTCAACTTTCCGCCGCGCCAGATTGGCAAGTTTATGTCAGAGGTTCTTGTTCTTGGGTTTTCTGATGAGGACGGTGCTATTGTTCTGGCGACACCCGATAAGCCAATTCCGAACGGGGGGCGGATGCATTGAAAAAACTATTGATAACAAGAGACTTGCCCGAAGCTGTTGTCGGCAAAGCGCGCGCGCAGTTTGATGTGACGTTGCGCGACAGCACGGCTGGGATGACCCCAATTGAGGCTGCCGCGGCCTTGGCGGCATATGACGCGATTTTGCTGACTTTGGGAGATCAATTCTCCGCGGAGGCCTTTGCTGGCGAGATCCGCTGCGGCGTGCTCGCGAACTTTGGAGTGGGGTATAATCATATCGATGTCGCGGCGGCCAACGCTGCGGGCGTTGTTGTGTCCAATACCCCCGATGTTGTGACCGATGCGACGGCTGATATTGCCATGACTCTGGTCCTGTCCGCCTGTCGTCGTGCGGGCGAAGGCGAGCGATTGGTGCGTGCAGGCGCATGGACAGGCTGGCAGCCGACGCAGATGCTTGGCACACATGTCACCGGCAAGCGTGTTGGTATTGTTGGGATGGGGCGTATTGGGCAAGCGGTGGCAAAGCGCTGTCACTATGGGTTTGATATGCCGGTGATTTACTTCAATCGGTCCCGAAAGGACGTGGATGTGCCAGCGCGGCAGGTCGATGATCTCGCGGCGCTGATGGCGCAATCCGATATTATTGTTGTAACCGTGCCGGGTGGAGCAGAGACCCATAAACTTATCAGTGCAGAGGCGATTGCGCAGATGCCGCCGCATGCCGTGTTTGTGAATGTAGCGCGGGGCGATGTGGTCGATGAGGAGGCGTTGATTGCGGCCTTGGCCAAAGGTCAGATCGCCGCCGCCGGTTTGGATGTCTACGCACAAGAGCCGGTCGTGCCGCAAGCGCTGCGTGATTTGGAAAATGTTGTGTTGTTGCCCCATTTAGGTACGGCCGCACTGGAAGTGCGCGAGGCCATGGGGATGATGGCATTGGATAATGTGATCGCATGGGAGGCAGGCTGGCCACTGCCGCAGCGGGTGGACTAGGGGGCGCTGCCCCCGACCCGCGGTCTCCCCCGAGGTACTTTAGGCCAGAAGGAGTTAGTTGCCTGTGGCTTCGCGCCAGTGACGACGGCAGAGCGATACATAGGTTTCATTGCCACCTACCGCGACCTGTGCGCCGTCTGTAAGTACCACGCCGTCCGGGGATTTGCGTACAACCATCGTCGCTTTTTTCCCGCAGTGGCAGATTGTGCGGACTTCGCGCATTTCGTCAGAAAGGGCCAAGAGAGCGGCAGAGCCCGGAAACAGTTTGCCGCGAAAATCGACACGCAGCCCAAAACACATGATCGGCACGCTAAGGTCGTCAACGGCGCGGGCCAGTTGCCAGACTTGTGCTTCTGACAGAAATTGCGCCTCGTCGATGAAAATACAGGCGCAGGGCCCTGCATCTAGGCGCGAGGCGATTTTGTCAAAAAGATCGTCGCTTTGACCGAATGTGTCGGCGTCGGCCCCAATGCCGATCCGGCTACCAATGCGGCCTTGACCTGCGCGATCATCAAAGCTGGCGATCAAAAGGTAGGTCTGCATGCCGCGCTCAATGTAGTTGTGCGAAGCTTGTAAAAGCACCGTCGATTTGCCGGCGTTCATGGTGGAGTAATTGAAGTAGAGTTTGGCCATAGGGTGTTGTTAACGTCGCGGGGCGGTCCTTTGCAAGACCGCCCTGTTTTACCATTCAACACATGCCAATGCTGGCGGTTGAGATCATCGGTTCAAAAACTGCGGTGCAAGACGGCATCATACTCATAAAACACCGAGGGTCTCTTGATTTCCAACATGACAATTCCCAGCATTCCCAGTAAGGGGAGGCGAGCAAAGGTTTTCCCCCCAAATCCGTGGGGGCATCTAGGGGATATGGCATGGCTGGTTACGGTAGTTATTTGAAAAAGCACACCGAAGCATTGGTGAAGGATGTAGGAATCGAAGCGGCTTGCGAGCTGACCGGTAAATCAAAGGCGACTTTGGGTCGTTATTATTCCGATTCTGACGAACATTCTGATCGTTTCATGCCTGTTGATGCAGTTGCTGCATTGGAAGCTGCATCGACTTATCCGCATGTTACATCTGCCTTGGCAGAAATGCGTGGGATCACGTTGTCCTATGACCAAGCCCGCAATAATTCTGACGGTGGGATTAATTCCGACGTCATCAAGCTAAGCCAACGGTTTGCGATGCTGATGGGGGAATATAACCAGTCCATAGAGGATGGTGTGATTTCCATGAATGAAGCCAAGCGTTTGCTGCGCGAAACAACGGCGCTGCAAAAGGTCTTGATCGACATGAAGCTGCATCTGGAAGAGGGCCAGTAGGCCATTCAGATGGACCTGTCTGATCTACCAAATGTGAGGCCCGACGCGTTGCATCCATTGGACTGGGATGCGTTGCGTGGTCCAGACGATGACGGGCATCCGCCACGGATTTTACTGCTTTATGGATCGCTGCGCGATGTGAGCTATTCCCGCCTTGCGGCGATGGAAGGGGCGCGGGTTTTGCGCGCCTTGGGCTGTGAAACGCGCATGTTTGATCCCAGCGGTTTGCCGTTGCCAGATGATGCGGATGAGACCCACGATAAGGTGGCTGAGCTACGCGATCTGGTGATGTGGTCCGAAGGCATGGTCTGGTCGAGCCCAGAACGCCACGGGGCAATGACGGGCATCATGAAAACCCAAATTGATTGGATTCCGTTGGCCCCCATCGGCGGTATTCGCCCGACCCAAGGCAAAACACTGGCCTTGATGCAGGTTTGTGGTGGATCGCAGTCGTTCAATGCTGTCAATCAAATGCGTATTTTGGGCCGTTGGATGCGTATGGTGACGATCCCGAACCAATCGTCGGTGCCCAAAGCCTGGGGCGAATTTCAAAAGGGCCGGATGAACGCGGGCCCGCTTTATAACCGTATCGTTGATGTGATGGAGGAACTGGCGCGCTTTACCGTGATGACACGTGGCCGTCCTCAGCTGACCGACCGGTATTCCGAGCGTGTAGAAACGTTAGAGGCCGTGCATGCGCGCGTGAATAAAAAGTAGATGCGTTAAAACGCATCCTACGCCCGTTCAACGATAACAGACCCGACCGAATAGCCCGCCCCGAATGAGCAGATTAACCCGGTGTCGCCTACGGCCAAATCATCGGAGTTTTGCGAAAATGCGATGATGCTGCCCGCGCTTGATGTGTTGGCGTAATCTTGCAGAATGTTGGGCTGTTCACCGCACTCTGGTGTGCGCCCCAGCACCTTTTTCCCGATGTAGTCATTCATGGTTTTGTTTGCTTGGTGCAGCCAGAGCCGTTTCATATCATCCGCCTGCACGCCGGTATCGGCCATGTGGTCGGCGATGTGTTTGCTGACCATTGGCAGAACTTCTTTGAACACTTTGCGCCCGTTTTGCATGAATTGCATATCGCGCCGGTCGTCCATCGCGTCATGTGTGCGGCGCAGATACCCGTTGTTGTTGCGGATGTTGTTGGAAAACTGTGTGGCGCAGCGCGTTGATTTCACTTTGAAATGTCGGGCTGTCAAATCATCGTCGCGTTCTAGAATGGTCGCTGTTGCCACATCGCCAAAGATGAAGTGGCAATCGCGGTCGCGCCATTCCAGATGGGCTGAACAGATTTCAGGGTTTACCACAATAGCGCGGCGGATTGATCCGGACCGGATCATGTCTGCCGCCGTCTGAATGCCAAAGGTGGCCGAGGAACAGGCGACGTTCATGTCAAACGCAAAGCCACCTGCGCCAATCAGTTGCTGGATTTCGACGCCCACAGCCGGATAGGCGCGTTCCATGTTAGACGCAGCGCAGATCACCAGATCGATATCGGAGGCTTGTAAGCCCGCTGCAGCGAGCGCTTTGTTCGCCGCGTCCACCCCGATTTCGGCCATGTATCCGGGCGCGTCGTCAGGTCGTGCGGGCAAGCTGGGAAACATGCGCGTCGGGTCCAACACGCCATCGCGATCGAGCACATAGCGCCGTTCGATCCCGCTCGCGGCATAGATGAAATCGGCGGAGGACTGGGGTTTTGGCTCGACCGTCCCTGCTGCAATCGCATCTGCATTTTCAGCGTTGAACAGGTCCGCATAAGCATTGAAAGCCACGACAAGTTCGTCATTGGTGATAACGGCTTCTGGCGTGAAAACACCGGTGCCTGTGATCGCGACGTTGTGCATGGTTTGCCCCCTTGTTTGCGCCCCTGAACCTAGGGTCAACCGATGGGGGAAGTCCACTGTGACCGGACGTTAAACCGGTCACAGTGTTTGTCATTAGCCCTGCAGGGAGCGCACCTTCAGTTCGCTTTCAGCGCGGTCGACCATTGCCATCACGGCCGCTTGGGCTGCCGCTGCAGTGGTGTAGTAAGGGATTTTGTCGTTCAAGGTCACAGCGCGCATGGACCGTGAATCTTCCACCGCGGCGGCCCCTTCGGTTGTGTTGAACACCAAGGCCACGTGGCCGTCTTTCAAACGGTCGACGATGGTTAGCCCACCTTCGTAGTCTTTGTTCACATGTTCGGCAGTCATGCCCGCATCTGACAGGAACTTCGCCGTGCCTTTGGTCGCGATCAGTTCGAACCCGAGATCAACAAGCGATTGTGCCGCCTGTTTCATCGCAGGGGTTTTGTCCGCGTCGCGGATGGACAGGAACACCTTGCCTTCGGTTGGCAAAAACGTACCCGCGCCCAATTGCGCCTTGTAGAACGCGCGTGGGAACGACCGAGCCCAGCCCATGACCTCGCCAGTGGAGCGCATTTCAGGGCCAAGGATCGTGTCCACACCTGGGAAGCGGTTGAACGGCAGAACAGCCTCTTTCACGCTGAACCATGGGGTGTTCGGGTCGGCCAATGTGAACGGGTCGCCAAGCGGCATCACGTCCATCGGGTCATTTGCAGGCGCATAAGCATCGCGCAGCGGGAAGTTTGTCAGCGGCTCGCCCGCCATCAGACGCGCGGCGATGGATGCGATGGCCGAATCCGTTGCTTTCGCCACGAATGGCACGGTGCGCGACGCACGTGGGTTGACCTCGATCAGGTAAACCGTCTCGTCTTTCACAGCGAACTGAATGTTCATCAGGCCCACAACGTTGAGCGCCAGTGCAAGCGCCTCTGTCTGCTTGCGGATTTCTGCGATCATGGCGGCGGACAAGGAATATGGCGGCAGGGAGCAGGCGCTATCGCCCGAATGCACACCCGCTTCTTCGATGTGCTGCATGATGCCCGCGACATGGGTGTTTTTGCCGTCGGACAGGCAATCCACATCGACCTCAACAGCGCCGGACAGATAGCTGTCGAGCAACACAGGGCTGTCGCCAGAAACCACCACGGCCTCTGCGATATAGCGTTCCAATTGCGCCTGATCGCGCACGATTTCCATCGCGCGGCCACCCAACACATATGACGGGCGGATCACCAACGGGAAGCCGATGTCGGCTGCAATTTCAAGGGCTTGTGCGTCAGTGGATGCGATGCCGTTGACCGGCTGCTTAAGGCCAAGACGGTTGACTAGGTCTTGGAAACGCTCGCGGTCTTCGGCCAAATCAATCGCGTCAGGCGATGTGCCAAGAATCGGAATGCCGGCTTCTTCCAGTGCGTTTGCAAGCTTCAATGGGGTCTGGCCGCCAAATTGGACGACGACACCGTGAAGCGAACCGTTTTCCTGCTCGACGCGCAGGATTTCCATCACATGTTCGAACGTCAACGGCTCGAAATACAAACGGTCAGATGTGTCATAATCGGTGGAAACTGTTTCGGGGTTACAGTTGATCATGATCGTCTCGTAACCCTGATCTGTCAGCGCGTAACATGCGTGGCAGCAGCAGTAGTCAAATTCAATCCCTTGGCCGATGCGGTTCGGACCGCCACCCAAAATCACGACCTTTTTGCGGTCGCTTGGGCGGGCTTCGCATTCCACGTCGCCCATAACGGGGGCCTCATATGTAGAATACATATAAGGTGTCTGCGCCTCAAATTCCGCGGCGCATGTGTCAATGCGTTTGAACGATGCGACAACACCAAGGTTGGTACGGGCGCGGCGCACGTTGTCTTCGTCGCGGCCTGTCAGTATAGCAAGACGCGCATCGGTAAAGCCCATCATCTTCAGCTTGCGCAAACCTTGTTCGGTCACGGGCAAGCCATCTTTGGCCACTGCCGCTTCGGCGTCGATAATCTCGCGGATGCGGTCAAGGAACCATGGGTCAAATTTCGTTACTGCTTGGATGTCGTCGTTAGACATGCCGTGGCGCATGGCTTGGGCAATCACGCGGATGCGGTCTGGTGTTTGCTTGGCCAGCTCTTTGGTGATGGCTGGCACGGCGGGCGCGCCAGGGATTTCAATCTCGTCGAAACCGGTCAGGCCAGTTTCCATCGATGCCAGCGCCTTTTGCATGGATTCGTGGAACGTGCGGCCAATGGCCATCGCCTCGCCAACGGATTTCATCGCGGTGGTGAGGTAAGGTTCAGACCCTTCAAATTTCTCGAACGCAAAGCGCGGAATTTTCGTAACGACATAGTCGATTGTTGGCTCGAATGACGCAGGGGTTACGCCAGTGATGTCGTTGTCCAGTTCGTCTAGCGTGTAACCCACGGCCAGCTTCGCCGCGATTTTTGCGATCGGGAAACCTGTGGCCTTGGATGCGAGCGCAGATGACCGCGACACGCGTGGGTTCATTTCAATGACAACCATGCGGCCGTCGGCAGGGTTCACGGCCCATTGCACGTTGGATCCGCCAGTTTCCACGCCAATTTCGCGCAGAACATTGATCGAATGGGTCCGCATGACCTGATACTCTTTGTCGGTCAGGGTCAGGGCAGGGGCCACGGTGATCGAATCGCCCGTGTGCACGCCCATTGGGTCGACGTTCTCAATGGCGCAAACGATAATGGCGTTGTCGGCCTTGTCGCGCACGACTTCCATCTCGAATTCTTTCCAGCCCAAAAGGGACTGATCGACCAAGATTTGCGCCATCGGTGAGGCTTCCATACCGGTTCGGCAGAAGTGTTCGTATTCTTCACGGTTATAGGCCACGCCACCGCCGGTGCCACCCATGGTAAACGCAGGGCGGATGATGGCTGGCAGACCGATTTCATCCAATGCGTCGATGGCCAGATCAAGCCCCGCCTTAATGTCGAATTTGTCCGTCACGCGCACAGCCGACGCATCTTTGGTTGGCGCTGTGACAATTGTGGCCTTTGGGTTTTCAATCCCTAAACGGTCCATCGCCTCACGGAAAAGCTTGCGATCTTCTGCCATTTCAATGGCTTCGCGTTTAGCCCCAATCATTTCGACGTTAAATTTTTCTAGCACGCCCATGTCGTCAAGCGCCAATGACGTATTCAAACCGGTCTGGCCACCCATCGTTGGCAGCAAAGCGTCTGGGCGCTCTTTTTCGATGATCTTGGCGACAACTTCGGGTGTGATCGGTTCGATATATGTGGCATCGGCAAGCCCCGGATCGGTCATGATCGTCGCAGGGTTGGAGTTGACCAGAATGACGCGGTAGCCTTCTTCGCGCAGCGCCTTACAGGCTTGGGCACCAGAATAGTCAAACTCGCAGGCTTGGCCGATAATAATAGGCCCCGCACCGATAATCATGATCGACTTGATATCATCACGTTTTGGCATGGCAGGGCCCCTATTCTGTGTGCGTGCAAATTGTCCTGCGTTATAGGGATCGGGCAGTCGGGTGCAAGGGGTTGGCCGGGGAAATTTCATCCCATTCTTTTAGATAAAACAGAAATTTCTGGGCCTGACGGGCAAATGGATCATGCTGCTCCCATCTCAGCAATAACAGGGAGAGAGAACATGGGTGGAATTCTGGCAAATGTCAGCTGGCTAACGGTTATCGTATCAACGGTTTTATGTATGGGGCTGGGTGCGGTTTGGTATAACCCCAAGTTTCCTACAGGCAAAATCTGGGCGAATGGGGCCGGCGTTTCAGGCGAAGCACCTGACGAGTTTCCAGCGCTTGCGATGGGGCTGAACACATTGGGCCTTTTATTAGCCGCGATTTTCGTTTCATCCGTGGCGATCCCAACGGCGATCCTCGCGATTTTGGCTTATGGGGTACTCAACACATCGGGCGGTCTATTCGCCGGTAAATCTGCGTCCGTCGGCCTTATGCACATCGGCTATTGGCTGACAGGATTGGTGATCATCACGATCGTTGGCAGCTTTCTGGGCTGATAATGCACAATCGGGCGCATTGAATGCGCCCGATCCGACGCTGACATCTTGACTTCACTGGCGCAACGCGGTGTATCCGCAGGGACCGTTTTACCCTTTGAGGACCTTATAATGCACGCTTACCGTTCCCATTCCTGTGCCGACCTGACCGCCGCCAATGTAGGTGACACCGTTCGCCTGTCTGGTTGGGTCAATCGCGTTCGTGACCACGGTGGCATTCTGTTCATCGACTTGCGTGACCATTACGGCATCACCCAAGTGTTGTGCGATCCTGACAGTGCGGCCTTTGCCGACGTTGAAAAGGTGCGCTCTGAATGGTGTATCCGCATTGACGGTGAAGTGAAGGCACGTGACCCGGAACTGGTAAACCCGAAGCTGCCAACAGGTGAAATCGAAGTTTTCGTGCGGTCAATCGAGGTTCTGGGCGCTGCCAAGGAACTGCCGCTGCAAGTGTTCGGCGACCAAGAATATCCCGAAGAAACTCGCCTGAAATACCGCTACCTCGATCTGCGTCGTGAAAAGATGCAAGACAACATGAAATTGCGGTCTGACGTGGTCGCATCCATGCGCAAACGCATGTGGGACAAAGGTTTCCGCGAATACCAGACGCCGATTATCACGTCATCGTCCCCAGAAGGTGCGCGTGACTTTTTGATCCCGTCGCGCCTGCACCCGGGCAAATTCTACGCGCTGCCCCAAGCCCCGCAGCAGTTCAAACAGCTGATCATGGTGTCCGGCTTCGACAAATACTTCCAAATCGCGCCCTGTTTCCGCGACGAAGACCCGCGCGCTGACCGGTCGCCAACCGATTTCTATCAGCTTGATTTGGAAATGTCGTTTGTCGAACAGCAAGACGTCTTTGACACGATCCAGCCTGTCATCGGCGGCATCTTTGAAGAGTTTGGCGGTGGTCGCAAGGTTGACCAAACATGGGAACAGATCAGCTACCGTGATGCAGCAAAGCTTTACGGCACAGACAAACCTGACCTGCGCAACCCGATCAAAATGCAGGACGTGTCCGAACATTTCAAAGGCTCGGGTTTCGCAATCTTCGCCAAACTGTTGGAACAAGACGGCACCGAAGTCCGCGCCATTCCTGCCCCAACTGGCGGTGGCCGCAAATTCTGTGACCGTATGAACGTGTTCGCGCAAAAAGAAGGCCTGCCTGGCATGGGCTATATCTTCTGGCGCGATAAAACAGCGGATTCCGTGGCGCAAGAATTGGGCATCACCGTTAAAGAAGCGCAAGCAAAGCTGAAAGCGGGCGAAGTCGAAGGCGGCATGGAAGCTGCCGGTCCATTGGCCAAAAACATCGGACCAGAACGCACCGAAGCGATCCGCCAACAGCTTGGTCTGAATGTCGGCGATGCTGCATTCTTCTTGGGTGGCAAGCCAAAAGCGTTCGAATCCGTTGCAGGCAAAGCCCGCGATGTGATCGGCAAAGAACTTGGCTTGACCGACCTGAACCGTTTCGCTTTCGCTTGGATCGTTGATTTTCCAATCTACGAGCGTGACGAAGAAACCGGCAAAGTCGACTTTGAACACAACCCGTTTTCCATGCCGCAAGGTGGGATGGAGGCGTTGGAAGGCGACCCAGAAGACGTGCTCGGCTACCAATATGACCTCGCATGTAACGGCTATGAATTGGTGTCGGGCGCGATCCGGAACCACAAACCGGAAATCATGTTCAAGGCGTTCGAAATCGCAGGTTATGGCGCGGATGAAGTCGAAAAGCGTTTCGGCGGTATGGTGAACGCGTTCCAATACGGCGCCCCGCCACACGGTGGCTGTGCCGCTGGTGTGGACCGTATTGTGATGTTGCTTGCTGATGCGGACAACTTGCGAGACGTGATGATGTTCCCAATGAACCAGCGCGCTGAAGACGTGATGATGGGTGCGCCAAATCAGCCGCAAAACGAACAGCTCCGCGAATTGCACCTGCGGACGATCCCTGCGGAAACCAAATAAGCAAAAATCAGCACGGGGCTCATAATTCCCCGCGCAATTTACATGCCTCCTGCTTATGTTGGGGGCATGTTTTGTTTTTGGACTGCCTCAAATGCCATTTGATCCAACACTTGCCGCTATTCGTTTCGGAAGTGGATTGACGCCACATCATGCGTTGCCTAGCGATACAGATGCTGTTCTGGCGGATGTAGCGCGGCCTTTCCATTTTGATATTCCGGGCTTTTCAGATGTTGTCCCCACGATGCGTGACTACCAACGGGCCGCGCGTGCCGAAGCGCGAGCCCGAGACACGCCTGACGATGAAAGCGCCAAAGCCGCCTTTCTCGATGTGCGGCTCGCGGCCAATTTGGTGCATTATGATGCATTACGGGCTACGATAGCACGGCATGTTGCGGGTCCAATCGGATTTAAGGCAAGGCTGGCAGGGTTTTGGGCGGATCATTTCACGGTTAAACTGCGAAATGGCACACAGAGGCATCTTGTAACACCTTATGTAGAAGAGGCGATTGTACCGCACTTGAACGGCACTTTTCGCGAAATGTTGCGCAGCGTCGTGACCCATCCGATGATGTTGCTATATCTTCAACAAGCCGATTCTACGGGTCCATCGAGTGTTGTCGGCCAGCAACGTAAACGCGGAATCAACGAAAATTTGGCGCGGGAGTTGCTTGAATTGCACACATTGGGTGCCGACGGGCCATATGGGCAAAAGGACGTGAGCGAGTTGGCCGAATTATTGACAGGGCTAACGTATAGCGCGAAACAAGGCTTCTTTTATTATTAGCGCATGGCTGAACCGGGGGCAGAAACGGTTTTGGGTGTAACTTATGATACGGCGGATAGTCTGTCGAATGTTTTGGCTGCAATAGATGATTTGGCCGCGCATCCGCAGACGGCGGCACATATTGCCTATAAAATCGCGCAGTGTTTCATTTCAGATGAGCCACCGGAGCAGGTTGTGACAAAAATGACCGACGTGTTTTTGCGGACCAAAGGTAATTTGTCGGCGGTCTACGAGGCAATGCTAATACATCCAGATTCGTGGACGATGCCACTACAAAAGGTGAAATCGCCATTTCGTTATATCACCTCTGGTATGCGGGCTTTGGGGATGTCAGGTGCGGATGTCCTTACCATTGACGCACCGATGGTGCGGCACACGATTATCAGCCCGCTTCGTGTAATGGGTCAGCGATGGGAACGCCCAGCGGCACCCGACGGATGGCCTGAAATCAGCCATCATTGGATCAGCCCGCAAGCCATGGCAGGGCGGATCACTTGGGCAATGCAATCGCCGCGTGTTTTGCTTGAACAGGGAATGCCTGATCCGCGTGATTTTGTGCAGACCGCGTTGGGTGCGTTGGCGACCCAAGACGTGATCTTTGCCGCAGGTGCCGCGGAGAACCGTGATGAAGGCGTGGGGCTTGTTTTGTCTGCTCCTGCATTCCAAAGGAGCTAGTGTCATGAAACGTCGCCATTTTTTGAAACGTGTAGCTGCGCTGGGCTGCTCAGCTGCGGCGAGCCCATTGGTGACTCCGGTGGCATTTGCTTCGGCACCTTGGGACACACGATTGGTCGTTATTATTCTGCGCGGCGCTATGGACGGATTGGATGTGTTTCGCCCTGTTGGTGACCCCCATTACGCCGCCTTGCGCCCTACATTACGACAAGGCACGTTGGACCTAAACGGGTTTTTTGGGATGCATGCGGCGTTGTCGCCTTTGATGCCGTTGTGGGATCGTGGCGAAATGGGGGCTGTACATGCGGTATCGACGCCATATCGGGATAAGCGTAGCCATTTCGATGGGCAAGATATCCTTGAGGCCGGAAGTGTTGGCGCAAACGCACGCAAAAGCAATGGCTGGCTAAACCGGATGTTGCAAACGGTGCCCGGTGTCGCAGGTGAAACGGCATATGCCGTCGGTCGTTATCAGCTGTTAGTTATGACAGGAGCTGCGCCCGTCGCACGGTGGTCGCCAGAAGCCGAGTTGTCTTTGTCACCACAGGCGGAACGATTGTTGGGAATAATTCATCAGTCGGATCCGTTGTTTCATTCAGCTTCAGCGGATGCGATGCGGATCGCACAAACTGTCGCGATGTCGGCCCAAGAGGATGAAGAAATGGGGGATATGATGATGTCCAATCCGATGATGGCAGCGGTGCAACAGAATGCGGAACATGTGCAACTCGCAGAGTTTGCGGCCGCGCGGTTAAGAGAAGACACGCGCATCGCGAGTTTTTCGCTCAGTGGATGGGATACGCATTTGAACCAAAAAGCTGGCTTAAACGGGGCGTTGCGGCGGCTAAGCGACACGATCCTAACCCTACGCGCAGGTCTCGGCCCCGTCTGGGGCAAAACGGCGGTGCTATGCCTGACTGAGTTTGGCCGAACAGCTGCCGAGAATGGCACCAAGGGCACCGATCACGGAACTGGTGGTGCGATGATCTACGCCGGTGGGGCCTTGAATGGTGGGCGCATATTGGGCGATTGGCCCGGATTGGCAGAAGCGGATTTGTATAATCGCCGTGATCTGATGCCGACGCGGGATGTGCGGGCATACCCTGCGTGGGTGATGCATGACCTAATGGGCATCAAACGCCGCGCCATCGAAAGCGCAATCTTTCCCGGATTGGACATGGGGTCCAACCCAGGGATCGTGAGCTAGAGCGGGCCAGCCGCAGCCAGTCGGGTTTGCACCATCGCACCGAGGGCTACCACATCATCAGGGGTGCAACTGCCCGACGCATGTTTTTGAGCCAATGCACTGGCCGCAAGGTCAAGATCGCGGTCTGCGACAGATCGTGCGACACCGCCCAAAAATTGCGTGATGTAGCCCAAGGTTGCCGTTCCTTCTTCGCCTTCGATCACAGAGGCCACATGGCTAAGATCGTCATGATATGCGATCATGTCAGGGTTGATAACCTCGTCCGTGACCAAACGCGGGCCGGGCGGTTGCCGGTCTGACGGAAGGTGGGACAAGATGGCAGATTGGAAGGCTGCGAGGCTTTCAATCGGTTTGGGAATGAACCCGTCGGCCCCAGCGTCCAAAACAAGAACTTGGGCATCCGCGTCGCCACTGGTGCCGAGGACCACATCAATACGGTTCGGCTCGGCAGCTGATTTTGTTATGAGGTCAAGGCCGGACCCATCAGGCAGTCCAACATCCACGATCAAAACAGACGGGCGGTAGACACCGAGGTGTTTATTTGCGTGTTCTAAGCTATCTGCGCGCCGAATTCGCGCGCCAGATCGGAGGCAAAGCAAACGGACGGCCTCGCAAGCGAAACGGCTGTCTTCGACAACGAGAACAGTTAATCCTAGTAATGGACGCCGCGCAGTTGGTGGACGCGTCATCATGAAATCATCAACTCTATCCATTTTAGTGCCCTTCCAATACGTTCAGGGGTGCATCAAATCAGCGCAAGGTGAATGATCGGTTAAGGCTAGCCGTTGCCAGCGAGTTTTTTGCGATCCATAACGAAGCCAAAGCCGAAAAAGGGGACTTTGCTATGATCGGAAGATTGAACCACGTGGCCATTGCCGTGCCGGATTTAGAGGCTGCCAGCGCGCAGTATCGCGACACATTGGGCGCCGATGTTGGTGCGCCGCAGGACGAGCCTGATCACGGTGTTACGGTTGTATTTATCAACTTGCCCAATACGAAGATTGAGCTGCTTTATCCGCTAGGCGAAAATTCCCCGATCCAAGGGTTTTTAGACAAAAACCCCGCCGGTGGCATCCATCACATTTGCTATGAGGTGGATGATATTCTTGTCGCCCGTGACCGCATGCTGGACCAAGGCGCCCGTGTATTGGGGACAGGAGAGCCAAAAATTGGTGCCCACGGTAAACCAGTGCTGTTTTTGCATCCCAAAGACTTTAACGGTTGTTTGGTCGAACTAGAACAAGTGTAAGCGGGAGCTGACCTGTCGGAGCCTCCGGCGGGGATATTTGTAAAACCAAAGAGGCGGCAGCGCCGTCAGTTTAAGAGGCCGGAATGGGCATTACGTCTGCGATTGTATTATTTGCCGTGATTTGGTTCATGAGCTTTTTGGTGATCTTGCCGTTGGGTTTGCGGACCCAAGGCGAAGAGGGCGAGATCGTGCCCGGCACCCATGGGTCGTCACCAGCCAATTTGAATATGCGCCGTAAAATCTGGCTGACGACATTTTGGGCCATAGGTCTTTGGGTGGTTATTGCAGGCACGATTTTGTCGGGGCTGATTACCGTGCGCGACCTGGACTGGTTCAACCGTATGGCCACCCCAGAGGTTAGCGTAACCGATGAAACAGATGGGTGAACGTGGCGGCACCTAGGATCGGGATAATCAGGTTGATGAGCGGGATCGAAAGCGGCAGCGCCATCAGACAGCCTGCCAGCCAGATCGTGCCTTGATGCTTGCGCCTTAAGGCTTTGGCCGCGTCCCGTCCGATCCGGCGCATGGCCGCGATTTGGAAGTATTCCCGCCCCAGCAAGAACCCGTTGAGCGCAAAGAAAATCGGAATCGCCAGAAACGGTAGGCTTACGTAGAGCACGAATGCCGCGATATTGGCCCCGATCAAAATGCCGAGGAAGTTGACCGTATCTTTGACGCTATCCCAGAAGCTGAGGCGATTTATAGCAGGTAGTGTTGGGAAGTGTTTGTCTTCGACTGCTTGGGCAACATCGTCAAGAAAGAGCGACGTGATTGCCGAGGCCACGGGGATCATCAAGAATACTGACAAGATCAACATCAGCCCTAGCGATCCCCAGCTTAGCAAATCACCGATCCATCCAATTTGTCCGACCCATGGCAAAGTGATTTCATCGGCCGCGAATGTGTCAATGATCCACAACAGCCCGCTGTAGCTTGCGAAAAGCAGCGCAATTGTTAGTCCGATCCCAAGCAAAAGCACGCGGCGAAAGCGGGGATCAGGGAGCTGAGCGAAGGCTCTGAAAAATGATGTCAGGATCATGAACCGACCCATGTGGTTTTTGCGATCAAATCCGGGCGGGGCCGTTCGGGCGGTGGGTTGGTTTCTGTGCCAATATGGATGATGCCCGCAATGGATTCTGATTGTGCGAGGCCCAGCGATGTTTCCACAAAGGTGCGATCGTGGCTCGCCCAGCCTGACAGCCAATTGGCGCCCCAACCCGCGGCAAGTGCGGCGTTAAGCATCGACAAACAGACAGCTCCGGCGGAATAGACTTGTTCGATCAAGGGCACTTTTTCGGATTGAACGGGCGCGGATACAACCACAACGGCAAGATCGGCGTTGGCGTATTGGGCCTCTGCCTTTGCGATTTGTTCTGCGCTAAGGGCGAGGGCCGCGCCGCGCGCCGCCACGTCATTTGCGAGCCGTCTCAGCGCGGTCTTTTCCAGAACGATGAACCGCCAAGGTTCCAGTTTGCCATGATCCGGTGTGCGGGCGGCAGCGGTCAGAATAATCTCTAACGTTGCCTTATCGGGCACCGGCCCTGTGAGCGTTTTGGCGGGGCGCGATCTGCGGTTCAGCAGAAAGTCGAGGGCGGCTTGGTTCTTCGCGGGCATGATGCATCCTTTAACGTTGCGCATAATTTATGCGTTGGTTCAAGGGCAAACAAGAGGCGGAGGGCGTTGGATTGCCGCTCTCGGAATTGTGTGGGATTTGTGTCTGGTGTTGGGGAGGGCAGCGGTTACAAAGGGGCCGCGAATAACGAAGGCCTGAGACGTGAAATTTCTGTATCTTTTGACCTGTTTGGCCTTGGCCGGTTGCGTGGCGGCACCGGTGGATCCGCAAACCGAGGCGGCGCTAGGCATGCCCGCCCGCGAGGCGCGGGTCGCTGTGCGCAATTTCATCTCTGTGGTCGAAACGGTGGAGCCAGTGGCAGAGGCCATGTGCGAAACCCGCGCGCCCGATCTGAATTGCGATTTTCAGATTGTCGTCGATAACCGGCCTGGTGTTGGGCCGAATGCATTTCAAACCCGTGATGATACAGGCCGCCCAATTATCGCATTCACGATCCCGCTGATTGCGATTGCGCGGAACACGGACGAGCTGGCGTTCATCATGGCCCATGAGGCCGCGCATCACATTCAGCGTCATATCGACAAACAGCGGCAGATTACTGTCGTAGGCGCGCAGCTGTTTGGCGGACTGGCGTCTGTATTGTCCGGTGGGCGCGAGGATGCGGTGCAGGCGGGTGTCGAATTTGGTGCCGAAGTCGGGTCGCGGACCTATTCCAAGGACTTCGAGCTTGAGGCCGATGCCTTGGGCACCGTCATCGCAGCAAAGGCGGGATATGACCCTGTGCGCGGGGCTGCGTTTTTTAACCGCATTCCTGACCCTGGGAATAAGTTCCTTGGCACGCATCCGGCCAACGCGGATCGCATTGATACCGTGCGCGCTGTCGCGTCTCGGCTATAACGTGGCGGAAATACGGGTTGCGCGTTCCAAATCAATCATGCATCAATTGGCATGTTCTCAGGGCGGGGTGAAACTCCCCACCGGCGGTATAGCCCGCGAGCGCCTAGGGTGATCTAGGGTCAGCAGATCAGGTGTAATTCCTGAGCCGACGGTCATAGTCCGGATGAGAGAGAACGCGCCTGTACCTCCGATTGTCGGGGGAAACAGACGTGTGATCGCGCCTTCGAGTGACGTGTCGTAGGCGAAGGAGATTACACAATGACACTCACCAGATACGCTTTCATCAAGGCCGCGTGGCATGCCGACATTGTCGACCGCGCGTTAGATGGATTTTTGGAATTAATACCGGCCGCGCAAGTTGACGTTTTCGATGTGCCCGGCGCGTTCGAGATGCCATTGCTTGCCCGCGACTTGGCCCAGACAGGGCAGTATGGGGCAGTGGCCGCAGCGGCGCTTGTCGTCGATGGCGGAATTTACCGCCACGATTTTGTTGCCCAAGCAGTGGTCGATGGATTGATGCGCGCGGGCATGGACAGTGGGGTGCCAGTTTTGTCGGTGTCATTGACCCCGCACCATTTCCAAGAAACCCAGCATCACAAAGATATTTATGCTGCGCATTTCGTCGAAAAGGGGCGTGAGGCGGCCAAAGCGGCGTTGATGATTGGCAAGGCGCGCGCAGCAATCGCGGCCTAAACCATCGCGGCGGCCCCAATGGTGATCGCCGCGAAAAAGCATGCAGATGCCACTACTACAAACCCGTGCCAGATCGGTGTCGAAAACGGCATCGATTTGGCCGCATAGATGGGCACGCCTGCAGTATAGATCAGACCGCCCGCTGCAATCAGGCCGATGACTTTCGCGGGCACAATGGGGATCATGGCCCAAATCAAGCCGATGCTGAGCCAGCCCATTATAAGGTAAAGTGCGGGGCCGAACCGACCGGGCGTGCGCCAAAAGAACAGTTTGAGCGTGATCCCAATGACCGCCAGTGCCCAAACCACGCCTAAGATCGCATAGGCAAAGCCCGTGCCGATCATCGCGACAAGCGGCGTGTAGGTGCCTGCGATCTTCAGGTAAATCGCAGCATGATCAATCCGGCGCAGCATCGGGCGCGGCCTGTCATAGGGCATCATGTTGTAGATCGCAGAGGCGGCGAATGTGCTGATCAAAGCAACGCAATAGATGGTCAGCGCAATCATTCTGCCAGTTGTCACCGCGCCAGATGCCCAAATGATCAAAAGGGTCGCGCCAATGCTTGCGCCCAAAAGGCCCAAGGCATGCATCATGCCATCGGCGATCCGTTCGGGAATGGTAGCATTTGGATACATGGCTGATATGGTAACCCGAAGCATGCACAGGTCAATTTTGACCTTAGGTCAGACTGACGGAAAGGACAGGCGATGCTTGAAGAACTGCAGCGTATGAAGAACCGGGTGACGTGCTCTTGGAATGGGGTGATCCATGTTTACCGGACTGAAGGGTCGTTTATGCAATGGCTCATTGCGAATGCGGTTTTTGGCGTCTTGGCGTTTGTGTTGCCATTAGACTGGGGTGTGCGCGGTGCGCTTTTGATGGGAGGCATTGTCATCCTTGCAATGGAATGTATGAACACCGCGATAGAGCGCGTCGTGGATGATGTGTCCATTGAAACCCGTGATGCCGCCCGTCAGGCCAAGGATGCGGGATCTGCTGCTGTTGCCGTTGCGGCTGTCGCGGCTGGCATAGGCTGGATTTGTGCCATTGTTGGAGTGATGATGGGTTAAAACCCATCCTATAAATATGCGAATTATTGAAAATGTGCTGACCGACCGTGGGTCGAAATATGCTGTATCAGGCGGCCCATGCGCGTCGGCGGATGAGGCGAAGGCTTTCATAAAGGCGCTATGTCGCAATAAGAAATTCGCAAAGGCTACCCATAACACATGGGGGGTGATCATGCCTGACGGCACACCACTCAAGAACGACGACGGCGAAAGCGGCGCGGGCATGGTGATCCTGCGTATGCTCGAACGCGCTGAGTGCCTGGGCCAGATCGTTGTGGTCACCCGCTGGTATGGAGGCAAGCATTTGGGTGGCGACCGGTTCCGCCATGTGCAGGAATGCGTGCGGGTGTGGCTGGAAAGCTAGGTCAAAATGACTTGCGTGAGCAGGTCGGCTGGGCCAATGTGCCTGCCAATCGACAATAACAAACTTCGGGGAACCAACGTCATGGCAAAGTCAGACGACGACACACCAGTATTCACGCCAAATCCAGAGGCAAAAGACGCCGCGAAGTCCAAACGGATGATCGCGCTTGGTCTTTAGGCCGTCGCAATCATTTTGGAAATCATTGCCATCTTTTGGCTGCTGCGTCCGCCATTTGACGAATTGGTCGCCAGCCAAGGCTTCCCGCAGTGGCGTTGGTACACATTGATCGGCTTTATCGTCGTGATCGGCCTTTTGGCTGTTGGCGGGTCGCTTTTGTGGAAACAGGCGAACCGGCTGGACCCTGCATCGCGTAAGGAGCCAGTGAAGTTCTTTACCCAAAACCAGTTGGGCGCGTTCATCGCGCTTTTGGCGTTTCTGCCGCTGATCGCCATGATTTTCCTCAACAAAGACATGGACGCCAAGCAAAAGAACATCGCAGGCGGTGCCGCGATCGTGGTGGCCTTGGCCGCAACCGTGATGGGCATCGATTTCCAACCCTTGTCCCAAGAACAAGTCGCCGTTGAATCCCAAGTGGTCAAACAGCTGGTCGGCCAAGACGTGGTCTGGTGGAGCGCGGGCGGCGGTGTTGTGCACCTGTGTGAAGGTGTGTCTGACCTGTCCAACGTGTCCACAGCCGTGTCGAGCGGCCCAATCGCCGAAGCGCTGGGCGCAGGCAAGAAAGGCATCACATTGGAGCTGGCCGATGAAATGAGCCAATGCGGATTTACAGCGCCTGCGAACATGAACGAGATCACATCATGGGTCCGCGAAGCACGCGGCGCTTGATTTGAATGTCGATGACGCCCCCGATGGTGGGGCGTCGTCACCCCTGACGGCGCAGGTGCCAGCGATAGATCAGCGGCGCCAAGACGTTGTCATAGGTCAGACTGGCCAGTTGCTTAATCACAGGCAAGCCGATGATCCGACCCAACAAACGGTAGCGCGGCATCTGCGCCCAAAGCACCAAAAACGCCTCAATCCCCGAGGTCAGATCACCATTGTGAATGACATAGAGCCTGCGCGCGGCTTGGTCGGCGGTCAGGTCCCATTGGGTGAGCGCGTCCGAGTTCAGATCATCAAAGCGGATCGGCAACGCGTTTTTATCTGCATAGGCCGCGTAATGGCTGATCTCGAAATTACAGACAGGACAATCGGCGTTGTAAAGGACGGTGGTTTTTGGGTTTTGTGTCATGGGGTGAAGCTAGGGTGCGCGGAGCATTGGACAACTGACATGATGTCGAAAATCCCGCTTGGCCAGGAACAGTGCCGAGTTTTGAGTGTCATGCCGGTAAATTGTTTTGTGTCGCACAATGCGTTACGATCATAGAGCCTTGGTTTTGATGCGATCACGTTGCAAGCGTTCAGCGGCTTCAATGAATTGACGGCAGTAGCTCAAACACATTTTGTTTGCGGGAACGTTATTTCCGCCGAAGAGACTTGGATATCGGGCCGTGGCCCCCTCAATCGAAGGATGTGAAAAATTTCATAAACGACTATATATTGAATCATATGCGTTTCCTAACCCCGCAGTTTCTGCGAGTTGGCGACGTTGTTGAGGTTCGCTGGTTTCTTCGAAATGTTTTTTGGCGGTTGCGATGTCTTCTCGGTAAGCGTCAAATTCTTCGTCAGCCAGTCCACTAAACCAAAGGTTTCCGGCTTTTGCGGATTTTTGGATTTTGTCTTCTTCTACCACGAAGGCCTTTTTTCGGCGCTCAAAGAAGTCAGGTGTGCCATTGTAGAGATGATAAAGCTCAATCAGGTGCTCAAATGATGAACGAAGCAAAACTAACGCATCACTGATCTGCCTATTTCCTTCAAGAACTAAGATGCTTTGCGATAGGGAAGCAATGGTTCTGGCAGTCGCTAGGCCGTAGATGTCAACATCGTCATTACTGGCCTTCGGCATCTCCAAAATTTGCTTTATGGCCTTCGTGGTTTTGTCCCGATTGATTTGAAGATCCGTTGCACTCAAGCTAACACTCCCCACAGATCATAGTCCCCAGCCTCATCCACCAGCACCTTCACCACGTCCCCCACGCTCAACCCATCCGTCCCCTCGTCGATGAACAAGTTCCCGTCGATCTCTGGCGCGTCGGCCCATGTCCGGCAGGTCGCGATGCCGTCTTCGTCGATGTCGTCCACGATGGCCTCTATGGTCGTGCCGACTTTGGCCGCCAGTTTCGCCTCTGATATCGCTTGGGCCTTTTCCATGAAGCGGTTCCAGCGGTCTTTTTTGACCTCGGCGCTCACATGGTCGGGCAGGGCGTTGGACCGCGCCCCTTCGACGTTTTCATATTGAAAACAGCCGACCCGATCCAGTTGCGCTTCGTCCAGCCAATCAAGCAGGTGTTGGAACTCTTCTTCTGTCTCACCAGGATAGCCCACGATAAATGTCGACCGCAGCGTGATGTCAGGGCAGGTCGCCCGCCATGCCCGAATTTCTTCCAGCGTTTTGGCCCCCGCCGCAGGCCGCGCCATGCGCCGCAGCACGTCGGGGTGGCTGTGTTGGAACGGGATGTCGAGGTAGGGCAAGATGCCATTGGCAGGGTCCGCCATCAGCGGGATCAGGTCGCGCACATGGGGGTAGGGGTAGACATAGTGTAGCCGCACCCACGCGCCCAATTTGCCCAGCTCGCGTGTCAGGTCGAGGATATGGCTGCGCACCTCGCCATCGCCCCACGGGTTCACGTCGTATTTGCGGTCAAGCCCGTAGGCCGATGTGTCTTGGCTGATGACCAATAGTTCTTTGACCCCTGCCTCCACCAGCTTTTCCGCCTCGCGCAAAACGGCATGGGCCGGACGGGACGCCAGACGCCCGCGCATGTCGGGAATGATGCAGAATTTGCATTTGTGGTTACAGCCTTCGGAGATTTTCAAATAGCTGTAATGCCGCGGGGTCAGGGACACGCCGGACGCGGGCAGCAAGTCGATAAAGGGATCGGGGGCAGGGGGGACGGTGGCATGCACCGCGTCGAGAACCTGTTCGTATTGATGCGGACCCGTGACGGCGAGGATTTGCGGGTGATGTTCGCGGATGTAATCCGGCTCTGCGCCCAGACAGCCTGTGACGATGACCTTGCCGTTTTCTTTGAGCGCTTCGCCGATGGCGTCCAACGACTCTGCCTTCGCTGAATCCAGAAACCCGCAGGTGTTCACGATAACAGCCTCTGCGCCGGTGTAGTCGGGCGAAATCGCATACCCTTCGGCGCGCAGGCGGGTCAGGATGCGTTCGCTGTCGACCAAAGCCTTGGGGCACCCAAGCGACACCATGCCGATGGTCGGTTGGCCTGCGCGGGCGGTGTCGGTGATCTTGGCCGCAGGGGCCAAATCGGGGCGGAGCGATGGGGGGTTCTGGGTCATGTGGGTGGCTATACGTGAAACCAGTGGGTGTGGGAAGGTCGGAGCCTTTGGGAGGAGGTATTTAGGGCCAGAGGAAGGGCGGGGTTGTGACACGAGCAGGCGTTGCTACTGTGGGGAGGTATTTGAAGGAGTGATTTTATGGCCGAGCTGAAGGATGCGAATACCAATCCGTGGTATGTGTTGATGACGCTGCATGGGGAGCAAACGGGTGAGCGCGCCGATAGAGAGTTAGCAGAGCGTAATCGCAAAGCGTGGAACGGGTGGTGGGCGATGCGCGCTGGCAACAAGAATACAAAAGCGCTCGCGGTCGAAGTAGGTGTCAATAACTTAGAGTTGCATCCAGATCAGGTGGCGATTCACTCTATTTCAGAGCATGTCAAAAGAGAGGTTCATCTGCGATGTGGTGCCAATGCTAGGGTGCCATTGTTTAAAGATTTAGTTGACCTGAGTGGTCATGTTTTTCACAATCGTGTCGATCTAAACGGATTTGTTGTGCCAGAGGTCAATTTTACCGGTTGTCGTTTCGAGAAACCTGTATCACTTGATCGCAGCTTGTTTTCTGGCAACCTATTTCTCGACCATGCGGTGTTCGAAAATACCTTGAGCTTTCGGTCCAGCCGGCTTGTGGGGGCGTTTTCGGCGTCAGGATTGACAGTAAAAGGCACGTGTAAGGTTGTGAATAGCACCTTGCAACATGATGTTGAATTGGATCACTGTGATTTTGAAAGCGGGCTTTCGTTCGTTTCTTCGACCTGCGAGGAAAAAGTTACCCTCATCGCGACTGAATTCATAAAAGACACAAAGTTCACGAATCTTAAGGTTGCTGGAAAATTCGACGCAAACGATTTGAAATGCGCCGGTCAGGTGAGCTTTCAGGATTGCGAGTTTGCAAACACCGTATCGTTTGTCAGGTCGAATTTCTCCAAAAAGGTGACGTTTCATCGTGCACGCTTCAAGGGAGAGCAGCTTTTTTACGATGTGAAATTTCTTTCCGAAGTGTCTTTGAATTCGGCGGAATTTACGGGACGAAGTTTTTGGAATAATGCCAGATTCGGAAAAACCGCAGGGGGACCAAGCCCTGATTTTCGAAATGCGCGGTGGAAAAGCCATGCGAATTTTGCGGACGCCGTATTTGTGGGTGATTTCCCGCGTATGGCAGGAACGACGTTTGAGGAAGGTGTCACATTCACTGGAGACAAGGACAACTGGCCAGAGCCTTGCAAAGTGGAACATGCTACGGCAAAGGTGCGCAAGGAGTCGGCCGCGAAGCTGCGGCATATGATGACGCAGCAAGGGTTGCCAGAAGAAGCACATTTCTTTTTTCGCCGCGAGATGGGGTTTGCGGGGCAGATTGGTGGGTGGTGGCAAAGGCTGCCCTACCGCGCTTTTGGTTGGGTGTCAGATTACGGGCAAAGCATTTGGCGGCCAATGATTGGATTGCTCGGTCTGTGGGTGCTGGGGGTGATAATTTACACCTTTGCCTTTGCCGCGCGCGACATTGCTGATGGGTTACATCGGTTTGATCCCAATGCGGCAGGACTGTCATTTGCCAATATGTTCAAATTCTTGGGGTTTCAGCGGACGTATTTTGATGTGGAAGATATACGCGAGATGAACGGTTGGTTGCAGACTTGGGGTGGTTTCCAGACGATTGCCGGATTTGTGCTATTGTTTTTCCTTGGCCTTGGGCTACGCACGAAATTCCGCCTGCGCTAAACCAAAAGGGCCGCGCAACAGATGTGCGCGGCCCGAAATCCGTAGGATGCGTTCTAACGCATCTTCCTTACCGGCGGCGGTCGCGCCGTGATGACATTGGTTGGAACGCCACGCCGACATGGGCTTCACAATAGGGTTTGCCCGTTTGTGTGGCCAACCCGCAGAACCAAAAATCATCCGTCGCCGGATCGCCGACAGGCCATTTGCAGGTTTTTTCGGTCAGTTCCATCAAACCGATGCGCTTGGCGGTCTTTTCGACCTCGGACACTTTGGCCAATGCTTCTGGCGAAATTTCATTCGCGGATGGCTGCGGCGGCAATGGCTGGCCCGCAGGGATAATCGCGCGACGGGCGGCGGAAATCGGGATGCCGTTCTCGTCCAGTTCCTGAACCTCAGGCTCTGCCTTCTTGGGCTGGGACGCGGGCGCTGCCTTTGCCGCTGGTGCGGGCTTTGGCTTGGCAGGCGATTTGGTCGCGGCGGGTTTTGGCGCGGCCTTTTCCTTGGCTGCCGTTTTGCCCGCGTTGCCGCCAGATCCCGCACGGTTGGAAAGCCCCAAGCGGTGCACCTTGCCGATCACGGCGTTGCGTGTCACGCCGCCCAATTCCTTGGCGATCTGGCTTGCGGATTGACCTTCGCCCCACATCTTTTTAAGCGTCTCAACGCGCTCGTCTGTCCAGGACATACAAAGTTCCTTTGAGTTGTCAGGCGGAATGCAGGTGTCTACATCAGGCCTTGTCTAATCTGTTGTCCCCTATTCTAAGCATTGAGGGCGCGGATGTGAAGCGCTTGCGACGAAATGACGAAGGATTAGCCCGATGAAACCACAAACAGACATGGGCGTTCGCCGTTTTGGACGGGTGAACTGGCTTGGTACACGCACCTTGATGGGGCGCGAAGTTAAACGTTTCATGAATGTGTGGTCGCAGACAGTTATGGCCCCACTGATCAATGCAGGTCTGTTTTTGATGATCTTTACCATCGCGATTGGCCCGCAGCGCGGCGAAGTGATGGGCGTGCCGTTCATCACCTTTCTCGCACCCGGTATTCTGACAATGACCGTGATTCAGAACGCGTTCGCGAACACGTCATCGAGCCTAGCCTCGGCGAAGGTGCAGGGCAATATCGTTGATACATTGATGCCGCCTTTGGCCGCATCCGAAATCGTTGCGGGGTATTTGTTTGGCGCAGTCGCACGCGGCGCATTGGTCGCGGTGGTGATCCTTGCAGGAAGCATGTTGTTCTTGGGTATCGTGCCGGTGAACATTATCTGGATGATCGTTTTCGTCTTCCTCGGCTCGGTTTTGATGGGCGGGCTTGGTATGATCGCGGGCATTTTTGCCAATAAGTTCGATCAGCTTTCAGCAATTTCCAACTTCTTGATTACTCCGCTCGCATTCCTGTCGGGCACGTTTTATTCCATCGACGCACTTCCCGCGTTTTTGCAAAAACTGTCCCACGCCAACCCGTTCTTTTATATCATCGACGGTGTGCGCCACGGCATGATTGGGGTGTCCGATAGCAGCCCTTGGATCGGGCTTTGCGTGGTGCTGTTGGCCTGCATCGCCGTTGTCGGCCTGTGCTGGCGCTGGGTGAAAACGGGTTACCGGCTCAAGTCCTAGCTCGCGCTTCTCGCCATGCCAGAATGACGGCACCGGCCACGATGACACCTGCACCGATCCAACTGACCGCATCGGGCCACACGTCAAAGATAATGAGGTCATAAAGGGCCGCGAAGATCAGCGTAACATAGCTGAATGGTGTCACAAAGCTCGCATCTGCCCGGGCCATTGCGTTGACAAAACAGGCCTGTGCTGTTGCCATCAACATGCCGATCGCAGCCAATGCCATCCATTGCGCCACTGTTGGCGGCTCCCAAACTGGGATTACCGCGAGGGTCGCAATGGTCAGGCCGAGTGCATTGTTAATCAGCAGTATTTGAAACGGCGTTTCGCGGTCGGCCAGTTTCTTGATGAATATCAATTCGGCCCCCATCAGTATTGCGGCAGCGAGGGCCAGTAGGGCTGCAAGCTGAAAGGTCTCTGGGCCGGGGCGCAACAAAATCAGCGCGCCACCCAGCGCCATGACTGCGGCAAACCAGCGCCACTTGCCAACACGTTCACCGAGCAGGGGGATCGCCAACAACATGCCGAATACCGGGTTCAGAAAGCTAATCGCCGTGGCATCTGACATCGGAATGAATGCGACAGCGGCAAACATCAATGTCACCCCGCCCCAGCCAAACAATGTACGCCCGACGTGCAGCTTCAAATCGGGGCGCGCAATTTTTGGCCGCAAGACAAATGCGACGCTCGCCAATGACAAAAACGCAAACAAGAACCGCCCGTGGCTGATTTGCAGCGGGTGCAGCGGGTCGCCCAAGGTGTCCGTCCCCAGCAGTTTGGCGCAAAGCATTGTGCCCGCAATAAATGCTGTTGCGGTCAAGATCAGGACGACGGCTAGGGCAGGGTTCTGGGCAGTTTTTGACATAGGCCATGCATGCGCCCACGGCCCGCAACACACAAGGGGGTTTCCATTGTTGCAATGATAAGTTACCCCTCGGGCATGATGACACGCACAACAAATGTGATCCGACGCCGACGCTAATCCTGCGTCCGCTTCTACTTGTCTTCATTTCATCCCATAAAAACTTGACATGACGCCCCGCCATTGGCACTTCACGGGCTTCTTATTTTGCTAGAAAAGGCTGATCCGCCATGATCGCTTCTGTCCTACCGACCTATTCCCGCGCCCCTTTGACATTTGTTAAGGGCGAAGGCTCTTGGCTGTTAGAGGCAGACGGGCGACGTTTTCTGGACCTTGGGGCGGGCATCGCGGTGAATGCATTGGGCCATGCGCATCCGGCGTTGGTGGCGGCGTTGTCGGATCAGGCGAATGCGCTTTGGCATGTGTCGAACCTCTACAACATACCCGCACAGCAGAAACTGGCGGATCAGTTGGTGGATCAAACCTTTGCTGACACGGTGTTTTTCACCAACTCAGGCACGGAATCTTGCGAGCTGGCCGTGAAAATGGCCCGCAAATATTGGTTCGACATGGATCAGCCAGAGCGGACGGACATTATTACCTTCGCAGGGTCCTTCCACGGACGGTCCTCGGCTGGGATCGCGGCAGCAGGATCCGAGAAAATGACCAAAGGGTTCGGGCCACTTTTGCCTGGCTTTGTGCATCTGGATTTCGGCGACCACGACGCACTGACCGAGGCCGCAAAATCTGGCACAGTTGCGGGAATCTTGGTGGAGCCAGTCCAAGGCGAAGGCGGCATTCGCCCACTACCAGACGCCTGCCTAAAAGGGCTGCGGGATCTGTGCGACGAACACGGTATCTTGCTTATGCTTGACGAGGTGCAATGCGGCGTTGGGCGCACCGGCAAGCTCTTTGCACACGAATGGGCGGGCATCACGCCTGACATTATGATGGTCGCCAAAGGCATCGGCGGCGGCTTCCCCTTGGGCGCGGTCCTCGCGACTGAAAACGCGGCATCTGGCATGACGGCGGGCACGCATGGGTCGACCTATGGTGGCAACCCGCTGGCATGTGCCGTGGGCAGCACCGTAATGGATATCGTTAGCGATGATGCGTTTCTCGCAGATGTGAACCGCAAGGCGGGCTTGTTGCGCCAAAAGCTTGAAGGGTTGATCGCCAGCCACCCCGATGTTTTCGACAGCGTGCGCGGCTCTGGTCTCATGCTTGGTCTGAAATGCAAGGCTGTGAACACCGATGTGGTCAACGCAGGCTATGACAATGGCGTGCTGACAGTGCCCGCTGCCGACAACGTGATCCGTCTATTGCCAGCGTTGACCATCAGCGATGCGGACATAGGTACCGCTATCGACAAACTAGATGCCGCCGCCGCCCAAGTCTCTGCCAACGCTTAACTTCTTCTGGCCTCAAATACCTCACGGGGGTCTGGGGGTGTGAAACCCCCAGCCTCTCTCTCAAGAAAAGACATTTATGATGACCCACTTCCTCGACATTCACACGACTGACCCTTCCGCTTTGCGTGGGATCATCGATGACGCCCGTAGCATGAAAGACGCGCGCGCGGGCCTGCCCAAAGGCACCAAAGACGCCGAACAGCCTTTGGCTGGCCATATGGTTGCGCTAATTTTTGAAAAACCATCCACACGGACACGGATTAGCTTTGACGTGGGCGTGCGCCAGATGGGCGGCGAAACGATGGTGCTGTCGGGCACTGATATGCAGTTGGGCCACGGCGAAACAATCGCCGATACGGCCCGCGTTTTGTCGCGCTACGTTGATCTGATCATGATGCGCACATTTGAAGAAGACACCATTCTGGAAATGGCGGAATACGCGTCGGTGCCTGTGATCAACGGGCTGACCAATCGCACGCACCCCTGTCAGATCATGGCGGACATCATGACATTCGAAGAGCACAACGGCCCGATCAAGGGCAAGAAAGTCGTCTGGTCCGGTGATGGCAACAACGTCTTTGCCAGCTTTGCCCATGCGGCCAAACAGTTCGACTTTGATCTTGTGTTCACAGGGCCGGAAACGCTCGATCCTGAACGCGCGCTCGGCGGACTTTATACAATTGAACGGAATCCTGACGTCGCCGTGCAGGGGGCTGATCTTGTCGTGACAGACACTTGGGTGTCCATGCATGATCCACAATCGGCGCGTGAACGTCGGCACAACCAGCTGCGTGGCTATCAGGTGAACGACGCGCTGATGGCCAAGGCCAAGGACGACGCATTGTTCATGCATTGCCTGCCCGCGCACCGCGACGACGAGGCGACATCCGATGTGATGGACGGCAAGCATTCGGTGATCTTTGACGAGGCTGAAAACCGACTGCATGCGCAAAAGGCCGTGATGCGTTATTGTTTGGGCAAGTAATACAGCCCCCGAACGCAAAAAGCCCCCGGCGCAAACCGGGGGCTTTTTCATGTGTGGTGCTTAGACGAATGCAGCTTGAAGACAGAGGAAAATCACGCCTGACAAGATCGCAGCGGCAGGCACAGTAATAACCCATGCGGCGATGATCGTCATAAAGTGTGAACGACGCACTAGCTTACGGCGGCGACGCTCTGCCGGAGCGATACGCTCCGCCGGATCACGTGCAGCCGTCGATGCGCGTGCGCGCTTTTCCTCGTGGTACTCGCGGTAGAACCCAACGCCAAACACACCACCAACGGCAATATGTGTAGACGACACGGGCAGACCCAACCAGCTCGCAATGATCACGGTGATCGCCGCAGACAATGCCACGCAATAGGCGCGCATCGGGTTCAGTTTGGTGATCTGGCTGCCGACCATTTTGATCAGCTTAGGTCCGAATAGGATCAAACCGAACGAGATACCAAATGCGCCGATCACCATGACCCACAGCGGGATGTTCACCTTGCCTGCGAATTCGCCGAACTCTTCTGCGTGCACGATCGCGGCCAATGGGCCGACCGCGTTCGCCACGTCGTTGGCACCATGGGCAAAGGACAGCAAAGCTGCGGACAGAACCAACGGAATGCCAAACAGCACTTTGAGGGATTTGTTGCGATTTTCCAAACCCTCGGACTGTCGTTTGATCAACGGGGCCGCGATCACATAGATGACTGCCCCAGCCACAACGCCGATCAGCAAGGCCATTGGCAGGTCAATCTTGATGATCTTTTTCAGACCTTTGATGGACAAATACACGGCAAAAACGCCGCCCATCACGCCCACAAGGATCGGCACCCACAAACGGGCCGCTGCGATTTTGTCATCACGGTAGATAATGAAGTGTTTGATGAACGCCAGAAACGCCGCCGCGACCAAGCCGCCAAGCAATGGGGAAATCACCCAAGATGCTGCGATCTTGCCCATGTTCGGCCAGTTGACGGCAGCAAATCCGGCCGCCGCGATACCCGCGCCCATAACGCCTCCCACAACAGAGTGCGTTGTGGACACCGGTGCGCCGACCCATGTGGCGAGGTTCACCCAAAGGGCCGCCGAGATCAGCGCCGCCATCATCGCCCAAATGAAAACCTGGCTGTCCGACACGGAAGAAGGATCGATGATTCCCTTGGAAATGGTCGAAACCACGTCGCCACCGGCCAGCAATGCGCCCGCCGTTTCGCAAAGTGCGGCGATCACAATCGCGCCGCCCATGGTCAGCGCATTAGCACCGACAGCTGGGCCCATGTTGTTGGCCACATCGTTTGCGCCGATGTTCACGGCCATATAGGCGCCAATCGCAGCAGCGGCGATCACGACATAAGACGTTGATCCACCGTCAAAAAACAGCGTCGACGCAAGGCCCGCGATGATAATGAAAACAACCGCGATTCCGATCCCGATCATTGGGCGGGCGGCGAGGCTTGCGCCATATTCTAAGCTTGAAAACCGACCCAGATCGCGGTCGAGCGTTTTCCAGTGATGGTCTTGGTCGTTTTGCGACATAACATGTCCCCCTTTAGTGTTGCGCTTGGGGGTAGGGTGTTCAGTCGTTCAAATCAATTGTTAGCTTTGTATTTTGCTCAAAAATTGGACAAAAGCGCCTTTACAGCCGGATCGCTGACCATTTCGGCGGCTTTGGATGGGCTGACCCAAATCCGGTCGCGTTTGGCGACTTCAGGGTAATCGCTTGCGACTTCGGTGATCGGCAAATCGAACACTTGCAAATCGCAGGGCACGGTGATCCCGTTGTTATATGTTTTGTGGGTGTGAAGCGTGTCCATTGGGGTCGCGTCCACGTCATCGGCGCGCACGCCCGCCTCTTCCCATGCTTCTTGCTGAGCGGCCTCAGATTCTGTCATCCCATCGATTGGCCAGCCTTTGGGCAAGATCCAACGCCCGTTTGAACTGGTGACCAATAACACTTCGACGCCCTTTGCGGTTTCACGGTGGCACAGCGCGGCCAATTGCAGCACGGGTGGCCGGCGCAGCATCGGCCGAATTGTATCGGACCACAAAGTGCGGAAATGGGATGTCATAAAACAGCCTGTATTTGTCTTGTTATTAAGGGCTTTATACGATGGACCTTAACGGAATGCAAATTGGGGTTGTCTTTGGCACTATGTGCCACGCGGCTTGGCGCGCAATGTCGGGTCCGCTTGGGTTGGGTCTTCTGGCCATGGGTGGCGCGGATAACGCCCGCGCATGTCGCGGCGCACATCTGCGTATGACGTCGCCCAAAACCCGACGATATCTTGGGTGACTTGCACTGGCTTTTGTCCCGGCGATAGCAGGGTGACGCGCAGCGGCGTGTTCCCCACAGTCGGATGTATTGTCTGGCCGAACATTTCTTGCAGGCGCAGGGTGATGGCGGGGGCCTCACCGTCATAATCAATCGGGATTTTGCGGCCCAAGGGGGTCGTGAAATGCGGCGGGGCTGCGCGGTCTAGACGCTGGGTTTGATCCCAATCAAGCATGGCCCGCATGGCAGGCAGAATGTCGAAGGTTTTCCAGTCGGCGGTCGTCTTCACGCCGGATAGGTGCGGTAGCAGCCAGTCGTCGAGACTGGCCAGCAGCGTTGCATCATCCATCGTAGGCAGATCAGGCACCAATGCAACCCGCGCGCGGAATCTGTTTGCAGCAGCCGAGGGGCGTAAGCCCAACTGCTGCACCCCTTCGCACATGGCGGCAGCGATGGCGTCGGCAGGGGCGTCGGGCCAGTTGCGATCATCCAGAACAACTGCGCCAAAGCGTTCTTGTTGCCGCGTGAGCACGCGCCCCTCGCGCTTGGACCACAGGCACACATCATCCCACGTGATCTGATCGGCGAAATGGTCGCGCAGCTGGCTTTCGGTGATTTGTACCGCCTGCCTGATCCGCGCCTCGCGGGTGTCGCCATCCAGATCAGTGGCCACAATCAATCGCGCCCCAGCCAATGGATCGGCAGCATCCATCACCGCTCCTTTGCCCCCTGACAAGATGTAACGCGGATCATCGCCTTTGCGCCGCAACCCGACGCGGTCTGGATAGGCAAGCGCAACCATAGCAGCCAGTGGCATTGGCGCATTGTCATGGAGCCCTTTACTCAGGCGCGGAATCTCGCTTTTGATCTGCTGCAGGCTGGCATGGTGTACTTGGCCTGGTCCATCATAACGCCCCCGCATTGCGCGCATGCGCAAGTCAAGGTCGACAGGCGCCCCGCGCAATGGGTCACGTCCCGCGAGCAGTGCGGCAATAGGTGCAGCCGCACGGCCCGCTGTCAGCAACATATGCGCCAAACGGGGGTGAAGCGGCAGGCCAGCGATGGCCTTACCATGTGGGGTGATGCGGGATTGCGCGTCTAAAGCGCCCAAAGCTGACAGCAATCGCCGCGCCTCTGCCAATGTGCCTGCGGGTGGTGGGGTCAGAAACGCCAAATCATCGCTGCCCCATTGGGCCAGTTCTAGTGCAAGCGGGGCAAGGTCGGCGGCCTCAATTTCTGCTGGCGGAAACGCGGGCAATGCGCCGTCTTCGCCTTTGGTCCAAAGCGTATAGCAGTCGCCAGCTGCCACACGACCCGCGCGACCTGCGCGCTGCGTGGCTTCGGCGCGGCTTACCCGTTCGGTCACAAGGCGCGACATGCCTGATCCGGGGTCAAATCTTGCGCGGCGCGCGCGGCCTGCGTCGACAACTACGCGGATGTCGGCGATGGTCAGCGAGGTTTCCGCGATTGACGTTGACAGAACCACCTTGCGACCCTGTTTTACTGGGGCAATTGCCGCGCGTTGGGCGACGAAGGGCAGGGCGCCGTAAAGCGGGCGGATCACGCAATCGGGTGGTAAGCGCCCCGCAAGGGCAGCTTCGGTCCGGCGGATTTCGCCTTCGCCGGGTAAGAAGACGAGCAGGCTTCCTGATGGTTCATTTGTCACATGCACAATGAGATCGGCAGTGGCTTGTTCAATGCGGGTGCCTTTTGGCAAGGCTTTGGACAAGTGGTGAGTTGTGACCGGATATGCGCGCCCTTCAGAGGTTATAACGGGCGCTTCATCGAGAAGTTGTGCCACTGGTCCCGCGTCCAATGTGGCCGACATGACAAGGATTATCAGGTCTGGGCGCAGCACATTGCGAATTTCCCATGACAGAGCGAGCCCAAGATCGGCGTTCAAGGATCGTTCATGAAATTCGTCAAAGATGATCGCGCCGATGCCGGTCAGGTCAGGATCGGTTTGGATCATGCGGGTCAGGATGCCTTCGGTGACAACTTCGACACGTGTGGATTTGCTAACCTTTGTATCGCCGCGCATGCGGTACCCGATAGTTTGACCTGTGTCTTCGCCCAAGCTTTCAGCTAGTCGTTCCGCTGCGGCACGGGCTGCTAAGCGGCGGGGCTCTAACATGATGATCCGGTCTTGCGTGAGGTCGGCATCAAGTATGGCCAGCGGCACGCGTGTTGTTTTACCCGCGCCCGGCGGCGCTTGGAGGACAGCGCGCCCATGGTCACGCAAGGTTTTCATCAGGTCAGGAAGAACGGTTTCAATAGGCAGCGACATGACGCGACCTTACGCTGTGCTGCGCGGACGAGAAAGGCCGATCTGTTTCTGGTTGAACGTCATTTTGTAACGTTATAACATAACGTAAATCACCCATGTGGATGGATCAAACTTGCCTGCCAATACTGGAAATTCACGTCTAAAGCGCAAAGCCCGCGCAGCGTCCCCAATGCGCGACTACGATAACCTGCCTTATGAATTGCGGGTTTGGATGGCCCAAGCAATCCTGCCATGGAGCGCGGCATCGGTCCATAAAAGCTACCGCAAGGCGGTTGCGCGCACTGGAAGCAATGCGCTTGCCGTCAAAGAATTGGATCACTTGCAGCGGGCCCTCGTCGCAAAAGATGCGGCAAAAATTTGGGGCGACGGCCACCCTTTTTCCAACGCGTAATGTGGTTGCCGATGGGGATGGGTCAAGACCCATCCTACCAAAACTGTGGCCTGCACAGATCATATAGGATGGGTTTTAACCCATCATAATTCGCGGCGGAAACGCGGCCCGCTTTCGCCCCAGCGTTCAAACCCGCACGCCAGGTAGGCATTTTGCGCCGAAATATTATCTGGCGCGATGCCAATGAACATATAGCTGCACGCCAGATCGCGCCCGATTTCCGCGGCCGCTTCAATTAAGGCCCGCCCGATGCCATGCCTGCGCCGGTCTTCGGTGATATACATATGATTGATGTCGATACCGCGCAGCCCGTCAACGATTTTGGCCAATGGCAGCACGGCCGCGTAACCATGAATACCCGCATCATCATAAGCGACCAGAAACCGTACCCAAGGGTGTGGCCCAAATCCGTCGCGGCGCAGTGTTTCGGGCGTCACTTTTGCATCCAGGTCACCGTGATAGGCCCCAAGTGCGAGAATCATACTATGCACGGTTGCAATATCTGCGATTTCCATCGGGCGGATTTTCATAACCATCTCCAAAACACGAAAAAACCCGACCGTTTACACGATCGGGCTTCTGTTCGATGTAAAAGCAGGTGTGGCTTACGCCGCAGTTGCCTTTGCAATCTCTTTCTTCACCTTCAGCGCGGCTGGGGACAGCTCTGCGTCTTTGGATTTTGCAAAGAACGCGTCCAAACCACCGCGGTGGTCGACAGTGCGCAATGCAGCGTTAGAGATTTTGAATTTGAACGAGCGGCCCAAAGATTCGGACATCAATGTCACGTCCTGCAGGTTTGGCAGGAACCGACGGCGGGTACGGTTTTTGGCGTGGCTGACATTGTTGCCAGACATCGGGCCTTTTCCAGTCAATTCACAACGGCGCGACATGGGCATTTCCTTCGACTTATGGGGTTTTGTGGATCGGCCACAGTGCCCCGAGTTAAACAGCGTGCACCCCGCAAAAACGGGGCATGAATTCGTTATGGCGCGAAATAGGAGGATTCCCAGCCCGCGTCAACCCGCATCGACACGCCATCGGCGCAAATTAGCGGTGTTGGTCGATCAATACCGGATTGCCGTCGGGGTCCACAACAACAAAGCTACCCGGGCCACCAGTTTGGGGCAGATTGACCTGCGTGAATGTCATACCGTCAGCAGCCAGTTTTGCATGTAAATCCCGCACGTCGGTAAACGCGTCAGTATTCTGCGCATTTTGATCCCAGCCCGGGTTAAACGTGAGGATGTTATCGTCGAACATCCCCTGAAAAAGCCCAATGATGTGATCCCCGTTTTTCATGATCAGATAGCCATGTTCGGCCTGTCCGCCAAAGCTATCAAAGCCGAGCTTTTCGTAAAATGCGCGGGATGCGGCCAAGTCTTTGACAGCCAAGCTGATTGAAAATGCACCAAGTTCCATCGCGTTGTCCTTTCCTGATTTGGGTGCAGCCTATCATGAAACGCAGATTATCGCTTTAAAATTCGGGCAACCACGTCCTTGGCATAGGTTTCATCCTCTGCGCGCGCTGCTCTATGCGCTTGGATCACAGAGGCGGGGTCCGGTGGCGATTGCAGTGCCGCGCGTTGCACCACCCCTGCTTTGCCCGACCGGGCAAGCAGACCTGTCGCCGGATGCCCGCCAAAGCCGAGCCGCGCAAGTTTCACCCTTGGGAACACCTCTTGGATCATTTGCGCGTTCACCAGATCAAGCGGGCGGAAAGGGTCGGCGAGGATGATCCCTTGCAGGTCCGGATGTGCCACGGCAGTCAGGTCACCAACGTCGAGATCGAACCCGCCCGCGTCGGACCGAAAGCGTTTATCGAAAGGTATTACGTCTGGATGAATCGAAAATTGCGGTGAAACGGCGACGATGTTGGATGCATTGGCAGCGGCGGCAAAGCGAAACGCGCCGTAGCCGCCCATCGAATACCCGAGCATTTGAACGGTTTGGTAATGTGGTGCCAAAGCCTGCAATACAGATTCGATCGCGGATGTGTCTGGATTAATAAACCAATCGTTCGTTCTGGACGTGATCGCAAGCTGAGCGAACCCTTGTTCTTTAAACATCTTAGATCCCGTGGCTTCCACGAATTCAGTTCGCCCTTTTTGGCGAAAGCTAAAAGTAATTATCAGCCTGTTTGAATTGCCGTTAAACAAGGTAGCTCGCAGGTGCTCCCCTGAAGATACGAGTTGGCCTTTGTCGCTCATGCGTCTGCGACCACGGCGGCTGCAGCAGCAGCGGGCGACATACGCCCCGCAGCCACGTCTTTTTCGATCTGGGTCATGCGGTTCGCCAACACGGGGTCACGTGCAATGCGAGCAAGCAGTTGCAGGCGCACCTCTTCTGCGAACCAATAGCGAGCTTGGTCGGCGCGGTTACGTTGCCAAACGTCAGTCTTTCGGCGCCAGTTCACCAACGCCTGCATTTGCGCCCAAGCGTCGTCAATCCCGTCGGCCTCTAACGCGGACACGGTCATGGCTTTGGGGAACCCATCGGGGTCTTGCGCCCGTTTACGCATTAGCCGCAAGGCCCCTGCATAATCGGCGCAAGTGCGGACCGCTTGCGCACGTAAATCACCATCGGCCTTGTTCACAAGGATTATGTCCGCGATTTCCATGATCCCACGTTTGACGCCTTGCAATTCGTCACCGCCTGCAGGCGCCAGTAGAAGCAAGAACAGGTCAGACATCTGGGCCACAACCGTTTCGGATTGGCCCACACCCACGGTTTCGATCAGCACAATATCGTATCCGGCAGCCTCGCATAGTGCGACGGCCTCGCGCGTGCGCCGTGCGACGCCACCCAGTTGTGTTTGGCTTGGAGATGGGCGGATAAAGGCATTCGGGTCGCGGGCAAGCAAGTCCATGCGGGTTTTGTCACCCAAGATCGACCCGCCCGACCGCGCAGACGACGGATCAACCGCCAGCACTGCAACCCGGTGGCCTGCCTTGGTCAACATCAGGCCAAAGGCTTCGATAAATGTGGATTTCCCAACCCCAGGCGTGCCCGACAGTCCGATGCGCAGGGCTTGCTTGCGGCCTTCGACAAGGTCGAGCAGGGCCATCGCATCAGCGCGATGATCCGTCCGACCACTTTCGACCAATGTGATGGCGCGTGCGAGGGCACGGCGGTCACCGGCAGCAATATCGCGGGCGAGGGTGGTGATATAATCAGGTTTAGTCATGGGATAGGTTTTACGGGCCGCTTTGGTGCCGCGCAATCACTCAAATACGGCGCGCTTGCGTGAAATTGGGCCGTGGTGCTAGGATTTCTCAAATATAGTGGAGGTGACAATTATGAAAACGCCAATTCATTTATGGATTATCGGTGTAATCGCACTGCTTTGGAACGCAGGCGGGGCCTATGATTATGTAATGACGCAATTCGGCAACGAGGCCTATTTGGCGATGCTGACGGAACCGCAACGCGCCTATATGGATGGCGTGCCGGTTTGGTTCGAGTTTTTCTGGGGAATTGGAGTTTGGTTTGCTGTGCTCGGGTCGGTGTTATTGTTAACGCGTTCGCGGCTGGCCGCACCAGCCTATGGGCTGGCGCTAATCGGATTGATCGGATCATCCATCTATAGTTTTGGCGTCGCACAGCCCAGCACGATCGAAATAATGGGCAGCTTTGCCTTGATATTCACGGTCGTGATTGCTGTGTCTTTGGTATTGCTTTGGCTTTATGCACGCGCCATGGCGCGGCGCGGGGTCTTGCGTTAACCGCAGGACCGCTTTGCAGAGGCACTGAACGCCTTATACTTTTTCCAAAACCGTTCGCTGGTGAAACCGTCAGCCTGACGGGTGTCTTGGGCCAATTGCGGGTCTTCAAAGAATTTGGCCGCGCGGCGCTGATCGGACCCGGACAGGGTCTGGTTGGCGACCTGTTGAATGCACGAACACAAACGCGGAGATGCGGCCTTGCGGTCCGCGGCGATACAAGCCTTGCCAATGTCGCCGGAAACGCGGCTTCCGCCACAGGCGGTTAAGGCAACCAAAGAGCCGAGAATAAGTAATCTACGCATATCATCACCTGTCAATCGTTTTGCGGCCCCGTTGTGGGTGTCACGCAAAACCTGCTGTTTGGCGCGATTATGCGCAGGGATGGGTGCGGATGCAATTCAAATGAATGCAGGCGAGCGAAATGCCGCTACAGCATCAGGGCCTTTTCCAAAAGGGCGGCCTTGTCTTTATATTGTGAGACGTCCACGCCAAGGGCCGACAAAGCTTCGGCAATCTCAGACTCTGGCATGGCAGCGATTTCACCGGCGGTCATGCGCATAAAGTTCACGCGTTCCTTATAGGGCGGATTCGTGGGGCCGAAATTGCTATCGGTGGTAAAGTCAAAATCCGTTTCGTATTTTGCCATGAAGTGGGCGAGAAACGTGTTGATCGCGATGCGGACGCGCGGGTCGTCTGTCATCAAATGCTGGGTGGTATCGAGCGTTTGGTTCATCAACGCGATCCAACGCTCCGCCCCTTTGACGTTCATCAATGCCATGGCGTTATGGGTATGGTGAAAATGCAGGCGAAAATCCGCACCATGATAATATGGCCCGCCGCCCATAACATCTGCCCACATGGATGCTTGGGTATTGATGTGATGACCCAACGGACCGACAGCTTCGAAAACCGACACAAACCAAGGCTCGTCTTGAAACACACGCTGATAGAAGTCTTGTACGATCCGGACAATCGGCTCTTCGCCAAGCACGGAAAATAACTGCCAGAATTGAATGGGTTTAGCGGGGTCATTCGACGCCTTTAGCGACACAATCCCCGCCATGCGTTGTGCGTCTTTTGGCAATAACCCTTTGTCAACAGCCGCCGTTATATAAGCGCGGCGCGCGTCTCTTGTCATGTAACCGTGCTGGGTCGGGAAATTTGCGGCAACAGTACGAGGCATTTGGGGATTATTGCTTTCTGGGAAAAAGCCCATATATGATGATTTCACGTATGACAAACCCCAACAGAGTTGCCTCCCGCTTCAGAAAGGTTTTATGACATGCCTTTTACATTCCAGCTATACCAATTCGCAGATTACTCTGACCCGGATACGATTTTTGGCGGCAGCGAAAACACATCTTCTGGTTCGGTCGGCAGTACATTTACGTTTAACAGTGGCCCGTCTGCCGCGGTGACAGCTGACGCGGGGCCTGATGACGGTGGTGAACCGCTTACCGACGCTGTCACATTGAACGGCACCAACTATAGCCCAAACGACAGGGTCGAAGCCGAATATGAAGTCATCATGGAGGACCCAAACACTGGGCTCTATTACCGCATAACGGGTATTCAGATTGATGGTGACTGGGTTGGCGTCACAAGCTCGCTTGGGTGGGATGCGACGACGGGGCAATATGTGGCCGGTACGCTGCCTGATGCGGGTATGACCCTCACGGCGTTAGATGGCGACGATCTGGACGGAACCCCGAACGCCGGCGATTTTCTGACTGATAACAACTATTCTGGGATTGTCGGGAACGATGCCACAGCACTTGATCAACAGCTAGGCGCACCAGTCTGTTTTGGCCATGGCACCATGATCATGACCCAAAAAGGATTCGTTGCGGTCCAGGATTTGCAGCCCGGGGACATGATCGAAACACGCGATGACGGGTTCCAACCACTGAGATGGATCGGCGCGCGGAAATTGTCGGCACATGAATTGGCAATGTCCCCTCAGTTTCATCCGATCCGGATCGACGCAGGTGCGTTGGCGCGTGGGGTGCCGAGCGACGATTTGATCGTTTCTCCACAACACAGGATGCTGATGCAATCGCCCTCTGCCGAACTGGTCGCAGGTGAGGCGGAAATCCTGATCGCCGCCAAGCGTTTGGTTGTCCTTGATGGCATCGCGGTTGCGAATGATCTGCAAGACGTCACCTATTACCACCTTTTGTTCAACGCCCATCAAATTGTGACAGCAAATGGCGCAGCGAGTGAAAGCCTGCATACAGGCGCAGAGGCGCTGAACAGTCTCGAGGCCGCGGCCCGCGATGAAATACTGGCGTTGTTCCCTGAACTGGCCGAAATGGATCACGGCAGCGTATCTTGCCGCCGCATCATCACGGGCCCCGAAGCGCAGACATTGGCAATGATGCACGCACAATCTGGCGCGCCGTTGATTGCTGTCAGCTGACAAGATTGGATCTGCAGTGATTGGTGGCGCAAATGTGCGCCACCTCTTGCAAATTCCTGCGTCTCGCGCCATTGACAATCAACCCATTGCCAAAGGCGTTTTGACCCCCATGACCGACCTGAAAAACATCCGCAATTTCTCTATCGTGGCGCATATTGACCACGGGAAGTCCACGCTCGCTGACCGTTTGATCCAAGAAACAAACACAGTCGCTGAACGCGACATGAAGGCGCAGATGCTTGATAGCATGGATATTGAGCGTGAGCGCGGGATCACGATTAAGGCCAACACGGTCCGGATCGACTATGTCGCCGAAGATGGCGAGACATATGTGCTTAACCTGATCGACACACCTGGTCACGTCGATTTCGCATATGAGGTGTCACGGTCAATGCGCGCGGTCGAAGGATCGCTGTTGGTTGTGGACAGCACCCAAGGCGTAGAAGCGCAGACATTGGCCAACGTCTATCACGCGATTGATGCGGATCATGAAATCGTGCCGGTGTTGAACAAGATCGACCTGCCTGCGACCGATTGCGATGCGGTTGCGGCCCAGATCGAAGACGTGATTGGCATCGAAGCGACGGATGCTCTGCGCGTGTCTGCGAAATCTGGTGTTGGGATCAAAGAAACGCTCGAAGCGATTGTGCAGAAATTGCCCGCACCGACGGGCGACATCGACGCGCCGCTCAAGGCGATGCTGGTCGATTCATGGTATGACAGCTATCTGGGCGTGATCGTGCTGGTCCGTATTATCGACGGCAAGATGAAGAAGAACGACAAGATCAAATTCATGTCCAATGACACGGTCCATCAGATTGACCGGATCGGGGTGTTCCGCCCACAAATGGAAAACGTCGAAGCATTGGGGCCGGGCGAGCTTGGGTTCATCACAGCCTCGATCAAACAGGTCCGCGATACGCGGGTCGGTGATACGATCACGTCGGATAAGAAGGGCTGCGAGGAGCCTTTGGACGGGTTTAAACCTGCGCAGCCGGTTGTGTTCTGTGGCCTGTTCCCCGTGGACAGCAGCCAGTTCGAAGACCTGCGCGACAGCATCGATAAACTAGCACTGAATGATGCGTCGTTCAGCCACGAGATGGAAACATCGGCCGCACTTGGCTTTGGTTTCCGCTGCGGGTTCTTGGGGCTTTTGCACCTTGAAGTGATCCGCGACCGGATTGAACGCGAATATGATATCGAGCTGATCACAACCGCGCCGTCTGTTGTTTATCACGTGTATATGCGCGACGGGACGATGATCGAATTGCACAACCCCGCCGATATGCCCGACCAGACCCATGTGGACCATCTGGAAGAGCCGCGGATCAAGGCGACGATTTTGGTGCCTGATGACTACCTCGGCGACGTGCTGAAGCTTTGCCAAGACCGCCGTGGTGTGCAGTTGGACCTGACCTATGCGGGTAGCCGCGCGATGGTGGTGTATGACCTTCCGTTGAACGAGGTTGTGTTCGACTTCTACGATCGCCTCAAATCCGTAACAAAGGGTTACGCGTCATTCGATTACGTCCTGACAGGCTATCAGACCGATAACCTTGTAAAAATGTCCGTGCTTGTGAACGACGATCCGGTGGATGCGCTGTCGATGATGGTGCACCGCGACCGCGCCGAACAGCGGGGCCGCGCGATGGTCGAAAAGCTGAAAGATTTGATCCCGCGCCACATGTTCAAAATCCCGATCCAAGCGGCCATCGGCGGCAAAGTCATCGCCCGCGAAACCCTATCTGCGATGCGCAAAGACGTGACCGCGAAGTGTTATGGTGGGGATGCGACGCGGAAACGCAAGCTGCTGGACAAGCAGAAGGCGGGGAAGAAGAAGATGCGGCAGTTCGGGAGTGTGAATATTCCGCAAGAGGCGTTTATTTCCGCTCTAAAAATGGACGATTAGTCCATTTTTAGAGCGCGTGCGGGGAAGGGAATGGCGAAGCCAATCACGGCTGCATTCGGTTGCGTTTGGCTACTCAGCGGGAACAAACGGCTTTAATGCGGATGCGTAGCGTTCGCACCCTCCAATGTTTCCTTCAATGCTGTGGCCCAAAATTCTATTCTTCCTATTGATTTCTACCAAAAGCGTGCAGTTATAGTTCACGTTCGTCGGAACATAGGAAGTGGTTCTAGATTGATAATTTCCATAAGCATATCCTCCTTGGCCAAAGGTATTTAGAGTTCCTGATCCATAACTTGTTATTGGTGTTTGAATCGTGAAGTTTTCGTTTGTGTTCCAAATTATAATTCTACGCCCAGCGATAGAACGTTCATCGTCAGGGAAGCCAAGAACCTCAATGAGAGAATTGACCGGCTGGCCTTTGAATTGATTAAGGCCACTGTCAATGTCCTCAAAAGTGGTGCATGCAGTCAAAGCTAACAACAGAGTTGCTACGCATTTTTTTAAATTCATCAAATTACCTCAAAAGAATTAAAAGCATATCTGCCTAAATTGTCATCCGTTTTTACCGAGTTTACAATGACAATTGTAAACCCGAAAGGATTTTTGAGGCGCCGTCACTCTTGCCAAATTTCCAATTTGGCAGCGCCCGATCCTCCCCCATAGGGAGGGTGCTTCGCACCATCCCCTCGGCTCGGGCGCGGCTGATATTTGATTTTGCGCGTGAAGCTATGGCCTCCTGCGCTGTGCGCGTTTGGCCCCGAAATTGTTCTCAACTGTTTCCAAGACAGGCTTTGCCCCCGCGGGTCGGGCGCGGGTGAAATCTAATGATCACGCACAAAAAAACCGCGCCTCTGTCCAGAAGCGCGGCTCGATTTTTCAACCCAACCGTTTAGCCGATCACGCCTGTGCCTTTGCGCTTCACGATCCAGCCACAGATCAGCAGCATGACGAAGGCAGGGGTCGCTTCGGTGACGGGCGTGTGCATGACGTGGTAGTAGACCGCGCCTATCATGATGATGGCCAGACCCGTTGCGGCCAATGCGCTGGTTTTACGGTGCCAAATGCCGATGCCGCCGGCGACTTCGGCAGCGCCGATGAATGTGCCGAACCATGCGGGCAGGCCCAATGTGGCAAAGCTCATCATAACCATTTCCGCGCCGGTGAGTTTTGTAAAACCGGCACCGATCATGACCAAGCTGACAATGGCCATCAATGCCCAAGTTACGTATTTCATTGTGTCGTCCCTTATTTGAATAATAGGTGGTGCTTAGACCTTGCAGAACGCCGCGATGGTCGCCTCGAACTTGCGCGGCTTTTCGGCGTGCAGCCAATGCCCCGCCCCCGACAGTTTCGCAAATTTCGCCGCAGGGAAGAGCGTCTTGATCCGGTCCCGATGCGCGTGTTGCACATAGTCGGAATTGGCCCCTGACAGGAAAAGTGTCGGCCCGTCGAATTGCCCTGTTACGTCCGGAAAGCCCACGATTTTATCCATCTCGGCGGCCAGTACATCTAGGTTCAGCTTCCACCGCTGGTTCTTAACGTCCAGGGATTGCAGCAGGAACTGCACTAGTCCCGTGTCCATGCCGTCCAACTGCGCAATCGCATCTGCGCGTGTTTCAACCGCCGACAAATCAACGCCGCGCATCGCCGCAATCGGCCCCATCTGGCTGTGCTGATAAGCGACTGGTGCGATATCCGCGACCACGAGCCTCTTGACGCGGTCAGGGTGTGCCAATGCCAGCACCATCGCGGCCTTGCCCCCCATCGAATGCCCGAGCACGTCCATGGGTTGGTCCATCACGCCTGCCAGATCCTCTGCCAGTTCGGGGTAGCTATGTGTGTCGAACCACGGGCTGGCCCCATGGTTGCGCATGTCCACCACCACAACAGGGCGGGTCGCGGACAGCCGCTTGGCGATCACATTCCAATTGCGCGCAGACCCGAACAACCCATGGGCAATCAAGAGCGGGGTGGCGTCGGGGCCGTCATATAAAACCGTGTTCAACATGCATCTAATCTAGCGTGTGATGCGGTCCGATTGCCAGACCCATTGAGGCCACACCGGCCACGTGTTTAACGTCTGATTATGTCTGAAGTGCTTCAATCCCAATTGGACGAGGTCCGCAACCTGATGGCCACGCGCCTGCGCGTGCGTGGCAAAACGCTTGGGCAGCAGGTGCGCAAGGCTGGGCGATTGTTGCCACGGGTTGAGCGGCGCGAGGCGACTTACCTTGCGCAAGTGGAAACAGTCATGACCCATCCCAAGTTGAGCCGCATGGTTGACCTATCTAAAGCAGCCAATGCCCATCAACGTGTTGTGACGTTTTTGAAAACAGTCGATCCTGTTGATCGACGTAAGGGGCAGATTTTGGGCTTGTTTGGCTCGCTCGCATTTGCCGCAATTGTTGTGTTTATTGTGGTTGTTTTTGTGTTGGTACAGCGCGGGATTGTGTGATCGCTTCGCGAAACACCAAGGTGACCGGCGCAAAATTGGTGAAGAGCCTAAGACACTAAGAGCCCATCTGAAACAGTTGATCGCTCGCAAGGAGCTTGGTTGAAAATCAGCCATGTGACCATAACCGCGCCATTAAAGGCCATCGGCCTGCCAAACTGCGAGGATGCGGGTCACTGCGTCTAGCAACGAACTACGGAGCAAACAATCCTAGTTTTACTGGACGGCAAGCGAGGCAAATTCGGCTACAACGGCAGGCAGGTCCTGGCGCGTTTTGTCACCAACCGTAGGTTTTATTTGTTGGGTTTCATACAGCGTCGGAAAAAGAAAACCCTGCCAACACATACTGTTGGCAGGGCGCAATGTTGTAGGATGCGTTTTAACGCATCACACCTTACAGGTTCGGATAAAGCGGGAACTTCTGGCAAAGTGCGTCAACTTCATCGCGCACTTTTGTTTCCACAGCTTCGTTGCCTTCTGGGCCATTGGCCGCGATTCCATCGGCGACTTCCACAATCCAGTCAGCAATCTGGCGGAATTCAGCCTCACCAAACCCGCGTGTGGTGCCCGCTGGTGTGCCCAAACGGATACCTGATGTGACTGTTGGCTTTTCAGGGTCAAACGGGATGCCGTTTTTGTTGGTTGTGATATGCGCTCGGCCCAAAGCGGCGTCAATGATGTTGCCCGTCACCTTTTTAGGGCGCAGGTCAACCAGCATCAAATGTGTGTCAGTGCCGCCAGTCACAATGTCCAAGCCGCCCTTCATCAACTGATCAGCCAAGGCTTGCGCGTTTTTCACAACTTGTTCTTGGTAAGATTTGAACTCTGGGCGCAACGCTTCGCCGAATGCCACGGCTTTCCCAGCGATGACATGCATCAGCGGGCCACCTTGGATACCAGGGAAGATGGCAGAGTTTACTTTCTTGGCGATGGCTTCGTCATTTGTCACAATCAAACCACCACGCGGGCCGCGCAGGGTTTTATGGGTTGTTGACGATGCGACATGCGCATGTGGGAACGGAGACGGGTAGATGCCCGCCGCAACAAGGCCCGCAAAATGGGCCATGTCGACGAACAAATAGGCGCCAACGCTGTCAGCAATTTCACGCATCTTTGCGAAATCGATGATGCGCGGAATGGCGGACCCACCGGCGATAATCATCTTTGGCTGATGTTCATTTGCAAGCTCTTGGACCTGATCGTAATCCAACTCGCTGTCTTGCTGACGCACGCCGTATTGGATGGCGTTGAACCATTTGCCGGACTGGTTCGGTTTTGCACCGTGGGTCAAGTGACCACCAGCGTCCAATGACATGCCAAGGATCGTATCACCGGGCTGCAAAAGCGCCTGAAACACACCTTGGTTCGCTTGGGACCCAGAGTTCGGCTGGACGTTTGCAAAGTCACAGCCAAACAGCTGCTTGGCACGCTCAATTGCAAGGTTTTCGGCCACGTCCACATGCTGGCACCCGCCATAATAGCGGCGGCCCGGGTAACCTTCGGCGTATTTGTTAGTCATGACGCCGCCTTGGGCTTCCATCACGGCCGCAGATACGATGTTCTCAGAGGCTATCAATTCAATCTCGCCGCGCTGGCGGCCCAGCTCTGCTGTCATTGCCGCATGAAGATCGGGGTCGCGGGTTTCCAAGCTTTCAGTGAAAAATCCAGCGTCGCGCACAGTATTGGTCATTTTGTCGTCCCTTTGGTCGTAAAATGGTTGGTTCGGCGCTGTCTTAACGCACTGCGGGCAGGGTCAAAAGCGCCAAAACGACTTTTGCGCCCTTTGTCGCGGCAATCGATGTTTCCGATGGGTGGCTTGCGTTTCTTTAATGTTCTTGGGACAACATACGTCAGACCGATAAGGATCACGCTATGTCCCGCCCCAAAATCGCATTCGTTGCGAGCAATGCGCCCGATGCCCAAGCCGCCATGGCAAGCCTAAGTGCGACCCACGGCAATATGGCTGTTGAGGACGCCGATGTGATCGTGGCTTTGGGTGGTGACGGTTTCATGTTGCAAACATTGCACGCGACACAGCGGCTTTCCGTGCCGGTTTACGGTATGAATCGTGGCACTGTTGGGTTCTTAATGAATGAGTTCAGTGAGACCGATCTGCCTGCCCGTCTGGACGCAGCAGAAGAAGAGATCATCAATCCGCTGTCTATGACTGCAATTGGCGTCGATGGCACCACGCATGAGGCACTGGCGATCAACGAAGTCAGCTTGCTACGCGCAGGTCCGCAAGCGGCAAAACTGAAGATCACTGTCGACGGGCGGCTGCGCATGAACGAGCTTATTTGCGACGGCGCGCTGGTGGCGACGCCAGCGGGGTCGACGGCCTATAACTATTCCGCGCGGGGTCCAATCCTGCCAATTGGGTCCGACGTGCTGGCGTTGACCGCCATGGCCGCGTTCCGGCCACGTCGTTGGCGCGGGGCGTTGTTGCCCAAAAAAGCAGTCGTGCGTTTTGATGTTATTGAAGCGGCCAAGCGCCCTGTCATGGCCGATGCCGATGGGGAATCCGTTCGCGATGTGGCCAGCGTTGAAGTGCGGTCAAACCCGTCAGTCGCGCACCGCATTTTGTTTGACCCGGGTCACGGGTTGGAAGAGCGGTTGATCAGCGAGCAGTTTAACTAAACGCTGATCTTGCTTTTGGAGCCAGTGCCGGAGCCTCCGGCGGGGATATTTGAGAACCAAAGAGGCGGTTAGCCTTTGGCGTATCCCAACGGCTGCAAGGCCGCTTTAATCTCATCCAAGATCGCAGGATCATCGATGGTGGCGGGTTGTTTGTAGGGTTTGTTATCCGCAATGCTCACCATGGTGCCGCGCAAGATTTTGCCCGACCGCGTTTTGGGCAGACGGTTTACGACGCTGACCAGTTTAAACGCTGCCACGGGACCGATTTTTTCGCGGACGAGTTTGATACAGTCGGTCACGATGTCTTCGTCGGATTTTTCGGTGCCTGTGTTGGTGCAGACAAACCCAAGCGGCAGTTGGCCTTTGAGCGTATCGCCCACGCCGATGACCGCGCATTCGGCGACATCTGGGTGCGACGCGAGGATTTCCTCCATCGCACCAGTGGACAGACGGTGGCCCGCCACGTTGATTACATCATCCGTGCGCGCCATGATATAAAGGTAGCCGTCTTCATCAATCATCCCCGCATCACCGGTTTCATAGTAGCCCGGGAAGGTGTCTAGATAGGATTTGCGGAACCGGTCTTCGGCATTCCAAAGGGTTGGCAATGTGCCCGGCGGCAAAGGCAGTTTGATGGCAATGGCACCAAGCTCGCCCGCAGGCATCTCGTGACCTGCGTCATCTAGGATTTGCACGTCGTAGCCGGGCATCGCGACGGTGGGGCTACCGATTTTGACGGGCAGCGCCTCGATCCCCGCAGGGTTGCCAGCGATGGTATAGCCTGTTTCGGTTTGCCACCAATGATCGTAGACCGGCACGCCCAAGATGTTCTGCGCCCATTCGATCGTGTCGGGGTCGGCACGTTCGCCAGCAAGGTAGAGCGCGCGCAAGCACGAGATGTCGTAGTTTTTGATCAGCTCGCCTTTTGGGTCTTCACGCTTGATTGCGCGAAATGCTGTAGGGGCAGTGAAAAACGACCGGACGTTATGTTCTGAAATAACGCGCCAAAAGGTGCCCGCGTCCGGTGTGCCGACGGGTTTGCCTTCGAACACCACAGTTGTGTTGCCAGCAATGAGTGGGCCGTAGCAGATGTAGGAATGCCCCACGACCCAGCCCACGTCCGATGCGGCCCAAAATACATCACCGGGATCGACGTTGTAGATGGACTTCATCGTCCAATTGAGTGCCACGAGGTGCCCCGCGGTGGGGCGTACAACGCCCTTAGGCGCACCGGTCGTGCCAGAGGTATACAGGATATAGGCAGGATGGTCGCCGGAAACGGGAACACATGGTGCAGGACTGACGCCGGATTGCACATCATGCCAGTCAAAGTCACGGTCGGCGATGAGCTCACATGGGGCTTCTTCACGCTGCAAGATTACGGTGAAGTCGGGCTTGTGACTTGCCAGCTCAATCGCGCCGTCAAGCAGGGGTTTGTAGTTGACCGTACGGCCCGGTTCCAAACCGCAAGAGGCCGCGATGATTGCTTTTGGTGTCGCGTCGTCGATCCGCACAGCAAGTTCGTTCGCCGCAAATCCGCCGAAGACCACGGAATGCACGGCACCGATGCGCGCGCAGGCGAGCATGGCGGTTAGCGCTTCTGACACCATCGGCATGTAGATAATGACGCGGTCGCCTGCCGTAATGCCCTTCGCCAAAAGCGCACCTGCGAGGGCGGCCGTTTGAGATTGCAACTCGGTAAAGCTGGTTTTGCTTTTCTTGCCGGTAATCGGGCTGTCGTAGATGATGGCGGTCTGGTCGCCGCGCCCGTTTTCCACATGACGGTCCACGGCGTTATAACAGGTGTTTACGGTCGCGTCGGAATACCATTCGTATAACGGGGCGTTATCATCATTCAGCGCGCGAGACGGCGGGGTGACCCAGTCGATGGCTTTTGCTTGTTCCATCCAGAATGTTTCTGGATTTGATTTCCAGCTGTCGTAAACGTCTTTATAAGTCATGTGTCATCCCTCCCGATCACCAAGATAGGTGTAGAGCAGGGATTTAGCTGCGGGCAAGCGCGATGAAGAGCAAAGGCAGTGTGTTGTGTAATTTAATTTACATCAGGCGCGCTAAGAGCCTTTGTATTTAGACAAATACTCTGCAACCCAAGGCACAGGAGAATACCCAAATTTCTCTGGTGTGCCCCAGCGAGTGCCGTGTGGTTGGGCTAGATCTTCTGGGTTGGGGATGCCGTGGAAGGCAACAATATAGGCATCATGCGGGTAGGGCACAGCGCGAAAGAAATTCACAGGGACATGCCACGCAAGCGATTTTTTGAAGCTTAACACCCAAGGGGCAGGCCAAAAATGGCGGTCCTCGGCCATGTGGTGGATGAAAATCTGATCGTTTTTGTACGGGGCCAGCGTATCCCAATCGGCGCCTTTGAATTGATCCCAAATCTGGGTCTGGCTGCCAGCAAGAAAACCCACGACAGAGCTGTTGGATTTGCGTTCTTTGGGGAAAAGGCGGGGAAACCAGCGTTCGTGGGTATCATGCCAGTCGTGAATAATATGCAACCCGCCGTGGTCCCGCACATGTTGCACCATAGGGGCAAGATCAGCGGTGACGACAACATCCACATCAAGCATCATGACAGGCGTCCCATCAGGGAATAAATCCGGCTGAAATACCGCCAATTTCGGCCACATGCCCGGCACCCAACGGGCGCGCGGCAGTGCGAAATGCGGCAAGGGCACGGTCGTGATGCCAACATTTAACCCATCAGGATCATCCGTCATGCAAACGAATGAAAACGGGGTCGACATTAGATCGGTCAGCGCCCGAAACAAAACATTGGTGTCGTGGGTCGGATAGCCTTTGCCCCATTTGAGGCAAATGAAAACCGGATCGACGGGCATCAGCTATAGTGATCCACAGGCGTGCCCGCGATTGCAGACATATTAAGCAACCCTCGTGCCGTGATCGCCGGTGTAACGATATGGGCGCGGTTGCCCATGCCCATGAGGATGGGGCCAACCTCAAGCCCGTCGCCCTTAATTTTCAATATGTTGCGCACGCCGGACGCCGCATCAGAGTTTGCAAAAATCAGGCAGTTCGCGGGGCCGTCGAGGTGCGCGTTGGGGAAAATGCGGCTGCGTAGGTCGACATCTAGCGCGGTGTCGATATGCATTTCGCCTTCATAGGAAAAGTCGCGCGGTGCGCTATCAAGGATTGCCATCGCTGCGCGCATCCGATTGCCGGAATCGCAGTCGAGGTTACCGAATTGGCTGTGCGAACACAGGGCGATATTCGGGGTCTGGCCAAAGCGACGTATGTGTCGCGCGGCCCCAATTACGGTTTGGGCGATTTGTTCTGGTGTTGGCTCTGTGTGGACTTGGGTATCGGCCACAAACAGTGGCCCATCGTCGAGGATCATCAGGGACAGGGCGGCGACCGGTTTCAGGGCGTCAGTGCCAAGAACCTCGGACACATATTTCTTGTGCCATAAGAACTGACCGAACGTGCCGCAAATCAGGCTGTCAGCCTCGCCACGTTGGACCATGACCGCACCAATCGCAGTGGTGTTGGTACGCATAATCGCCTTGGCCAGGTCGGGTGTCACACCTTTGCGTGCCATGATGTCGTGGTAGGTGTTCCAATAGTCATAGTAGCGCGGATCGTTTTCGGGGTTCACGATCTGGAAATCCACCTGCGGGCGAATTTTTAGGCCAGCGCGTTCGCAACGGCGTTCAATCACCTCTGGGCGACCAATCAAGATCGGTTTGTCAGTGGTTTCTTCCATGATCGCTTGGGCGGCGCGTAGAACACGTTCATCTTCGCCTTCGGCAAATACAATGCTGCGTTCGGCGCTGCGGGCAGCATCGAACACTGGCCGCATGATCATTGATGACTTGAACACCGACGCATCAAGGTTCGCCTTATAGGCATCCATATCCGCAATCGGGCGGGTCGCGATGCCGGTTTCAATCGCCGCACCGGCCACGGCACTGGCAACGACTCCCATAAGGCGCGGATCAAAGGGTTTGGGGATCAGATAATCAGGCCCGAAGGTCAATTTTTCCCCGTGATAGGCGGCTGCGGTTTCCGCGCTTGTGGTCATACGGGCGAGTTCGGCAATGCCTTCGACACAAGCGATTTTCATCTCGTCGTTGATGTCTGTGGCGCCAACATCCAACGCCCCACGGAAGATGAACGGGAAGCACAGCACGTTATTCACCTGATTGGCGAAATCCGACCGGCCCGTCGCGATAATCGCATTGGGGTTCACGGCGCGGGCTGCTTCTGGGTCAATTTCTGGATTAGGGTTGGCCAGCGCGAAAATGATTGGCGTTTCGGCCATTTTCGCGACCATGTCAGGTTTCAACACGCCGGGGCCAGAAAGGCCAAGAAACAGGTCTGCGCCGTCAATCACATCCTCCAGTGTAGCAGGGGCTGCGCCTTGGGCATAATCCGCCTTTTGCGGGGTCATGTCCTTTTCACGACCGTTATACACAAGACCTTCGATATCACATAACCACACGTTTTCGCGCTTAACACCCAATTTAAGCAACATATTGAGACATGCGATGCCGGCGGCACCCCCGCCGGTACTGACGACTTTAATGTCTTCGAATTTCTTGTTGGCAAGGCGCAGGGCGTTGGTTGCCGCGGCGCTGACCACAATCGCGGTGCCGTGCTGGTCGTCGTGGAACACAGGGATGTTCATGCGTTCGCGGCACAATTTTTCCACGATGAAACACTCAGGCGCTTTGATGTCTTCAAGGTTGATCGCGCCGAATGTGGGCTCCAAGGCGCAAACGATATCAGCGAGATTTTCAGGGTCCGCTTCGTTCAATTCAATGTCGAAACAGTCGATATTGGCGAATTTTTTGAAAAGAACGGCTTTGCCTTCCATCACGGGTTTTGACGCAAGGCTTCCGATATTACCAAGACCCAATACGGCCGTCCCGTTGGTCACAACCGCGACCAGATTGCCCCGAGAAGTATAGTCGCGGGCGGTAGCAGGGTCTTTGGCGATCTCGACACATGCCTCTGCCACACCGGGGGAATAAGCGCGGGCAAGGTCGCGGCCATTGGCCATTTGTTTGGTGGCGCGAATTTCAAGTTTGCCGGGCTTCGGGAACTGATGATAATCCAATGCGGCCTGACGGGCGCGGTCGTTTTTCTCGTTGGTCATAATTCGTTCCCTGTGCTGATAGTTTAATATTAAACTATTTTCGCGCGTCCTTGGCAAGTTTGTTCGTGGTATAGACCTAGCAGACAGTGTCTTGCAAATCCTGAACGGTGGCATCAGGCTTTAAATATGACCAAATCACACGATATTCGCGCCGAAGTCCGCCTGCCGACCACGAACCTGCGAGGCGACCTTGGATTTTTCGACAAAACACTCGGGATGCGGCTGGATATGATCTATCCCGCGGATGATCCTGCCGTGGCTGTGTTCACGGGGCACGGGCTGCGTGTGCGCTTGGATGCGAGCGATGATCCAGCGGGTCAATTGCGCATTATGACCGATGACACGCGCTTTGCCGATGGCGCTACGGCGCTCACCGCGCCGGGCGGCACACAGATTGAGGTCGCGCCGCTGAACCCGCCGCTAGAGCTGCCCAACACGGATCACGCATTCGTTGTGCGTCGTTTGGCGGATCAAGCGCCTTGGGTCATTGGCCGTGCAGGTATGCAATATCGCGACCTGATCCCGAACCGTTTGGGCGGATCGATTATCGCCAGTCACATCCGCATCCCCGACGGTGGGCCAGTGCCAGATATGGTGCATTTTCACCGCGTTGGGTTTCAGCTGATCTATTGTTACCGGGGTTGGGTCGATGTGGTGTACGAGGATCAAGGCGGGCCAATCCGGCTACACGCCGGAGATTGCTTTATCCAGCCGCCTGAAATTCGGCACCGTGTATTGGAAGCCTCCGACGGGATTGAGGTCATTGAAATTGGCGTGCCAGCTGAACATATCACGGAAATCGACCATGACATGACCTTGCCAACCCCACATTTGCGCCCTGAAAGAGAATGGGACGGGCAGCGGTTTGTGCATAACCTTGGTGCAGATGGCGATTGGGTTTCAAACCGTGCAGGTTTCAATGCGCGCGACACCACTATTGCCGAGAATACGAAAAACGTCGCAGGTGTGCAGGTTTTGCGCCGCGCGGATGGGCCGACTGAGTGGGTGCGTCATGATGCGGATATACACTTTACATTTGTTCTGCAGGGCGAAATGACGCTGGAAGGCGAGGGCAAAGATCCTTTTGCCCTGACGGCTGGCGATGCATTTGTGATCCCACCTGATATGGCGACACGTTATGCTGACCCGTCCGACGATTTAGAGCTGTTAGAGGTGTCGTTGCCTGGTATATTTGGGCTGCATCCTTGACTTGCAAAAATTTGACCGGACGGTAAATTCGACCAAACATCAGGAGCGGCCATGACATTGATAAAAACAGCGACCGCCGTGCGGCTGAACGCCCACGCGCCTTACTCAAAATTTAAAGTTGGGGCAGCGGTGCAGGCGACATCTGGCGTGGTCTATGCGGGCTGCAATGTGGAAAACGTGGCCTATCCCGAAGGAACCTGCGCAGAGGCGGGCGCGATTGCGGCAATGATCGCAGGTGGCGACAAGCGGATCGCGGCATTGGCGGTGATCGCCGATAGCCCAACACCAGTTTCGCCTTGCGGCGGATGCCGTCAAAAGATTTCAGAATTCGCTGATGGCGATGTGGTCGTGACACTTGCGACAACGGACGGAAAGGTAATGGAAACAACGGTTGCCAAGCTGCTACCGGGAGGTTTTCACGCAGACTATATGAGCCGCGTCTAACCCATGGACGCGCGCGCCATCATTGCCAAAATTCGGGCGAAAAAATCGCCGACCCAAGCGGAACTATCGTGGTTTACCAATGGTTTGGCGACAGGCGTGGTATCGGACGCACAAGCCGGTGCATTCGCGATGGCGGTCTGTTTGAACGGATTGTCGGACGCAGGGCGGGTGGCGTTGACCATCGGGATGCGCGACAGCGGCGATGTGTTGAAGTGGGACTTAGATGGGCCTGTTCTGGACAAACATTCAACGGGCGGCGTGGGCGATCCTGTATCGTTGCTATTGGCCCCGATGCTCGCAGCCTGCGGCGTTTACGTGCCGATGGTTTCGGGGCGGGGCTTAGGCCACACCGGCGGCACATTGGACAAGTTAGAGGCTATTCCCGGCGTCAAAACAATGTTGTCAGAAACTAAACTGCGCAAAATCGTGGGTAAAACCGGCTGCGCGATTGTGGGCGCGACGGGGTCAATCGCACCGGCGGACAAACGGTTATACGCGGTGCGCGATGTGACGGCGACGGTTGAAAGCACCGACCTGATTACGGCATCAATTTTGTCAAAGAAATTGGCGGCGGGCCTAGACGGATTGGTGCTTGATGTGAAGGTGGGTTCCGGCGCGTTCATGAAAACCGAGGCCGAGGCAGAGCTGCTCGCGCGGGCCTTGGTTGATGTCGCCAATGATGCGGGCTGCCCGACAGCGGCGTTTATCACCGACATGGATCAGCCCCTTGCCCCCGCGCTTGGCAATGCGGTCGAGGTCGCGGTTTGCATGGAAGTTTTATCGGGCAATCGATTGGCCGCGCCGCGCTTGCACGACCTTTCCGTTTCATTGGGCGCAAGGGTTCTGGCCCTTCATGGCGAGGCAGAGGGCGAGGCCGAAGAGAAGCTGAAAATTGCCATATCTTCGGGCCGCGCCATGGCCCATTTCGCGGATATGATCGCGCAGATGGGCGGGCCGCCTGATATGGCGGATGACTGGCGCACACATTTGCCAGCGGCCCCTGTCGTGGGCGATGTGGTCGCTCAGACGAGCGGCGTTATCACAGCGATTGACGGGCAGGCGTTGGGCCTTGCCGTCGTCGGGCTTGGCGGCGGGCGGCGGGTTGAAACGGACAGGATCAATCCATCTGTTGGGATCACAGATGTTATCGGTTTGGGCATGCGGGTGTCAGCGGGCGATCCGTTATGCACCGTGCACGCGGCGACAGAAGATGGGGCGCAAGCTGCGGCTATGGCTGTGCAAAGCGCGATTACCGTTGGCGAGGTGGCTGACATTCAACCCCTTGTTCGTAAAAGGATTTCATGATGGCGCGCGCATTTTTGATTGTGATCGACAGTGTGGGTATCGGTGGCGCGCCCGATGCCGGGCAATTCTTCAACGGTGACCTGCCGGACACCGGATCGAATACCTTCGGTCATATCGCGCAAGCGCGAGCTGCGGCGGGTGACCCGCTGAAAATCGATGCGCTCAAGTGCCTTGGGATTGGACCGGCTTTGACCCTTGCGTCTGGCTTGGACCTGCCCGATCTGGCGGTAACACCGACGGGCGCTTGGGGGGCTGCGACAGAGAAATCGATCGGCAAGGACACCCCGTCCGGCCATTGGGAGTTGGCTGGCGTTCCGGTCCCGTGGGACTGGCATATTTTCCCCAACACTGACCCCGCATTTCCACCCGAAATCACCCAAGCGATTTGCGACGCAGCGGGCACAGAAGGTATTTTGGCGAACCGATATGCATCCGGCACCGAGGTGATCGACGCCGAAGGTGCAACCCATATGAAAACCGGTTGGCCGATCTGCTATACGTCGGTGGATTCCGTGCTGCAAATCGCGGCGCATGAGGAATCGTTCGGGCGCGAAAGGCTTCTTAAGCTCTGCGAAGACATCGCGCCCTTGTTGCACGATATGAAACTGGGTCGCGTGATCGCGCGGCCATTTGTGGGCGATCCTGTTGCTGGATTTGAACGCACCGAATACCGCCGTGATTTTGCGATTGCGCCACCATCTGACACCATCTGCGACATGGCCCATGCGGCTGGCGTACGCGTCGAAGGGATCGGCAAGATCGGTGATATCTTCTCGATGCGAGGCATAGACCAATCTGTCAAAGGGCAGGACGCCACTTTGATGGATGCGCTGCAAGTCGCGGTTGACGACGCGCCCGAAAACACTTTTGTTTTTGCAAATCTTGTCGAGTTCGATAGCTTGTACGGGCATCGCCGTGACGTCGAAGGCTATGCAAGTCATCTCGAGATTTTCGATGTCGCATTAACCAAACTTTTGGCCGCGATGCGCCCCGATGATCTGCTGATCGTGACGGCGGATCATGGGAACGACCCGACATGGCCGGGCACGGATCATACCCGCGAACGGGTACCCGTTTTGGTCCATGGGATTGGTGCCAGAGCTTTGGGGCAATTGGCGTTTGGTGACGTTGGCGCATCCATTGCGGACCATCTAAATTTTGACTTCACTGGTGAAGGGCGCAGCTTTTTATGACATATAAATCAATGCAAAAGGTGGAAATCCACCACCATATCGAAGGTGCGGCGCCACCGAAATTCATTGCAGGTTTAGCGCGGGAAAAGAACATCGATCTGTCGAAAATTTTCGACGGTGATGGTAACTACGCCTACCAAGGGTTCACAGAATTCCTGAATATTTACGAGGCAGCCTGCCAGCCGCTCACCGGCCCGCAAGAGTTCTACCGGCTGACCCAAGCAATCCTTGCAGAGGCGGCTGAAGAAGGTGTCGTTTACCTTGAAACCTTCATCTCTCCTGATTTTTGCGGGGGCGGGGACCTGTCCGCATGGCGCGACTATCTGGCCGCGATCGAACTTGCCGCATCGGAGGCAGAGCGCGACATGGGCATAACATTGCGCGGGATCGTCACGGCGGTCCGCCACTTTGAACCTGAAAAGGCAAAACTGTCGGCACGCTGTGCTGCGGAAACTGCGGGCGATTTCATCGTAGGGTTCGGCATGGGCGGGGCAGAGACCCATCTGCGGCCGCGCGATTTTGCGTATAGCTTTGACATGGCGAAAGAGGCTAGGTTGCAGCTGACCTGTCACGCGGGCGAATGGGGCGGCGCGGCGATGGTCGCGGAAACGGTGCGCGACTTGGGTGTAAACCGGATCGGGCACGGCATCCACGTGATGCAAGACGCCAATTTGGTCGCGGAATGTATCGAAAAAGATATCGTGTTCGAGGTGTGCCCAGGATCGAATGTTGTCCTGCAGGCCGTGCCGGATTGGAACAGTCACCCGATTGTACAGATGCGCGATGCGGGGCTGAAAGTCACCGTGTCGACAGATGACCCGCCCTTTTTTCACACCACCATGACACGCGAATTCGAGATGCTGAATAAAACCTTCGGCTGGGACACGGCCGACTTCGACGCGCTCAATCAAACCGCACTGGATGCTGCATACTGCGATGATGACACCCGTGCCAAAGTCGCAAAACGGATCGGAGAAACCTCATGACCGCACATCTGACCCACGTCGACCACCCATTGGTGCAGCATAAACTGTCGATCATGCGCGAAAAGTCCACACCGACCGCATTGTTCCGCCAATTGCTGCGCGAGATCAGTCAGCTTTTGGCTTATGAGGCGACGCGCGATTTGCCTGTGACGACGCGGCGGATTGAAACGCCCATGCAGCCGATGGATGCGCCTGAAATCGACGGCAAAAAGCTGGTGCTTGTTTCGATATTGCGGGCAGGCAATGGGTTGCTCGACGGTGTTTTGGAATTGATCCCGGCTGCGCGCGTTGGGTTTGTCGGGCTCTACCGAGACGAAGAAACGCTCACGCCGGTTGAATATTATTTTAAAGTGCCAGCGAAGCTGGAGGACCGTTTGGTCATCGCGGTCGATCCCATGTTGGCCACCGGAAACTCGTCCGTTGCTGCAATTGACAAACTCAAGGCCGCTGGCGCGACCAACATACGTTTCATGTGCTTGCTTGCGGCCCCCGAAGGCATTGCGTGTATGAAACAGGCCCACCCAGACGTGCCAATTATCACCGCAGCAGTGGATAGCCACCTGAATGACAATGGATATATTGTCCCGGGGCTAGGGGATGCGGGTGACCGGATGTTTGGTACTAAATAGGCTGGAATTCCACTCAAAATGAGGAACAATCGCTTTACAAATTAGCGATTGTTGGGGATGTTTCCACAATATCTTGTGGGGGCAAATATGAACTATCGTGGCCTATTTGGCGCAACGACGATTGCGTTTCTGATTTCGAGCACGGGCAGCTTTGCTCAATCCAGCGGAATTCCTGCCGAATTTCCGCCTGCAGAGTTTGCGGGATCGCAATTCGTTGACAGCGAAGGATGTGCATTTATTCGGGCAGGTGTCGGTGGCGCTGTGACATGGGTTCCACGTGTGGACCGTCGGCGCACCCAGTTGTGCAATTTTCAGCCAACATTCGCGCAAGCCGCCCCTGCAGCCGCCGCCCCAGCGCCTGTGATTGCCGCGGCCCCTGCGCCTAAAGAAGATGTTGGCCCACCTATTCAGACGGTTGCCAGCACGGGTCTCGTGCAAATTCCAACAGCGAGCACTGCAACTGCGCGGTCCCCACGCGTTGTGCGCGATACCCCTGCGCCGCGTCCCGCGCCCGTTCGCGCACCGACGCCTGTTGTGACCGCATCGGTTGCACCAGTGGCACCGCCACCTGCGCCGCCCCAGCAGACCCTTTCATCGTTTTGCACCGGTCGGACAGGTCCGCAGCCCGGTTTCGTAAGTTCTACAACAGGTGATACGATTGACTGTGGTGGCTTGCCCGCCGCGCCAGTTGTGAAACCGGCCGCGGTAAAGACCCCGCCGCAACAGACCTTGGCCTCTTTCTGCGCGGGCCGCACTGGTCCACAGCCCGGGTATACAAGCTCGACAACTGGAAAGACGATCGACTGCGGCGGCTTGCCTGCACCGGTTGTCGCCAAGGCGGCGCCACAGCAGACAAAGTCTGCGTTTTGCGTTGGCCGTACGGGTCCACAGCCCGGCTTTATCAGCTCTACAACCGGCAAAACGATCGATTGTGGTGGTGTTGCGCGCATTCAGCAGGCTGCGTTTGCACCACAACCCGCGCGCCAGACCAAATCCGCGTTCTGTGTTGGTCGGACCGGTCCACAGCCCGGCTTTATTAGTTCGTCAACGGGCCAGACCATTGATTGTGGTGGTGTCGCCGCGCAGCCGTTGCGCATGACAATGTCGCAAATCTGTTCGGATATGCGCACAACTGGCCGGAGTTTCACCGACGCGGCAACCGGAATGCCCGTACGTTGTGGCCCGCAGGCCCAAGCAGTGACCGGAACAGCTGTGCGTCCTGCTGCCCCCGGCCGCCCGTTGACGCCGTTTTCCGCCACACGTGGCACGACGGTCAACGGCCAAAGCTGCACCTCTGCGACAATGCTTGTCGAAGGCATCCGCGTCATCTGTGGCCCGCAAATACGCGGGGCAACGACTGCGGGGCTCAGTGCGAAAACGCAGACCGCGCGGAGCAAAGTCAGCACGTCAACGTCTTCGCTGTTGAATTTTTTCGAGCCAAAGCCTGTGCCGGCCTCTAACCCACGTGGTGTGTCCACGCGCCAGGTGTTGCCAGTGCCAAAGGGCTACACTCGTGTTTGGAAAGATGGTCGTCATAACCCGAACCGTGGTTTGCCGCAGGCGAATTTGGTGAAAACCTCGACCGCTGTGACAGGTCCGGTTTCGCGGTCGCGTCCAACCCGCAGTGATATCGGTCGTCAGTATGTGCAGGTTGCCGTGTTCGCAGATTCCCAAACCGCCCGCAGTGTCGGCCAGAACTTTTCGGTAAGCGGCATGTCCGTGGGCTTGGCCAACGTGTCGGGTGGTCAGGCTGTGATGCTGGGGCCATTTACAACATCTGCTGCGTTAAACCGCGGGCTGACAGTTGCGCGTAATGCCGGATTTGGCGGAGCGTTCGCGCGGAAATAATAGGTTTCTCCCGGGAAAAGGCCCTGCAGGTTAGCGCAGGGCTTTTTCTTGCGGGGTGCCTAGTTACAGATACCCTGCAACCTGATCCATTTCGCATCTGACAAGATTTCCGGCTCGTCGCGTTCCGCAAATTCATCCGCGCCAATCAGGCCACGTGTCTGCTGACCGCTTGGGTCCAATGCCAAGGCAAAGGGGGTCGTCGGGATTTGAGCAGACTTGAACGCCTCAACCATATCAGTCGTGTCAGGGAGGTTCGGCTGGGCTTCTGTCAGCCCACGCGCGTAGGATGTCAGCGCCTCGGCTGGTAAATCGCCGCTTGTCAAAAGACCCATCGTGTTGCGCATGCCCACGGATTTCAGGATGGCGTTCATCGGATCATGCAACATGCCTTGTGCCGCCGCTGCCACGATGTATCCAGCAGGGACAGCAGGGTCGTCAGCTCGCTCAATGATTTGACGATCTATGGCGATGATGTCGCCAGTCATGGCCATGGCACCTTGTTCCAGTTCGGGTAGAACAACGATCCGTCCGTTTGATCCGGCCCCGAATAATCGGTCGTGCAATGTGTCCAAGGCTGCAAGTCCGTCAGCATCGCGGCACCGGGGGCCGGTCAACTTTTGGACATGGCCAAGGACCGTCGCGCCGATCTCTGCCCGTTTGACGTCGGGCACAACCGACACGGTTTGCCGGATCAAGGCGTCTGGCAACCAAACCACGGCGAGTACGGCAGAGCCCGCCAGAATACCAAGGGTCAAAAGTCCACGTAACTTGCCCCGCTTCGGGCGCGATTTGGCAAGCGACTGGCGCACCTTTTCAATCGCACCAATCATCAATTCGTCGTCAATTTCTAACGTCTCGTCAGCCGCTTCATCGGGCGTGTAGATTGCAGGCGTTTCACCGGGGTTCTGGCGCATGATAGCAGGCAGAGACCAATGGCTTAGCGGCCTATCCGCGCTATCAGCAATCACAAGTGTCGCATTACCGAAAGACACAGTCACATCGCGCCGTTGCGCATCCGCGTCAGCGCGCCAAAGCCCGCCGCTTTCCAACCGTTCATATTCACGGAGTGCCGTCATCTGCCTGCTTTTTGTTACTTAAGACATAGTGTAGCGGGCGACGGGCCGTTTGGGTAGATGCGATTAAATGTCTTTGGCCAGCGTGCGGAGCTCGAATTTCTGGATCTTGCCGGTCGATGTTTTGGGCAGTTCTTGGAAAACAACGCGTTTGGGGCATTTGAACCCGGCAAGCCGCCCACGCGTATGGGCAATAATCTCTGCCTCGTCGGCCTCGGCGCCGTCTTTCAGCTCGACAAAGGCGCAGGGCACTTCGCCCCATTTATCGTCGGGTTTGGCCACAACGGCGCAAAGGTTCACGGCCTCATGATGCATAATCGCGCCTTCGACCTCGACAGAACTGATGTTCTCGCCACCCGATATGATAATGTCCTTGGCGCGGTCAGAAATCTGCATGTAGCCGTTGGGATGCTGGATCGCGAGGTCTTCGGAATGAAAGTACCCGCCGGTGAATGCCTTTTCGGTCGCCTCTGGGTTTTTGTAATAGCCCTTCATCACCGCATTGCCACGCATGACAATCTCGCCTTGGGTAGCGCCATCCATGGTGACCTGTTGCATTTGGTCATCGACGACGGTCACATCTTCCATCATCGGGAAGGCGACGCCTTGGCGGGCTTTGATGCTGGCTTGTTCTTCTTCGGGCAATGCGCCCCAAGTCGTATCCCAAATGCATTCGGTGACATGACCATAGGTTTCGGTCAGCCCGTAAACTTGGGTGATGTTGAAGCCCAGCTTGCCGACCGCCGCCAAGGTCGCAGGGGCCGGTGGTGCGCCAGCCGTGAATACCTCGACGGTGTGGTCGAAATCACGGCGTTCGTCGTCATTGGCGTTTACGATCAGGTTCAAGACAATCGGCGCACCGCCGAAATGGGTAACCCCATGGTCTCCAATCGCATCATAGACGGCCTTGGCAGAAATATCGCGACAACACACAACAGTGCCGCCCAATGCAGGCATCATCCAGGTGTGGTTCCAGCCGTTGCAGTGGAACAACGGCACGATCTGCAGGTATTTGATGAACAGTGGCAACTGCCAAGAGATCGGCGTGCCCATCGTCATCAGATACGCACCGCGGTGGTGATAAACCACGCCCTTGGGCCGCCCGGTCGTGCCTGACGTGTAATTTAGCGCAAGGCTTTCCCATTCGTCGCAGGGCATGATCCAAGCGAAATCGGGGTCTCCCGTGGCGATGAAGTCTTCATAATCGATCTGCTCGCCAATTGCGGGCACACCAGCGACAGGATCAGGCACCTCGATAATCAGGGGAGCGGGGCCGTCCATTAGTTCAATCGCCTGCATAACCATCGGCAGGAATTGGCTGTCTACCAGCGCGGCCTTCGCCCCACCGTGGTCAAAGATATAGGCGACCGTATCCACATCAAGCCGCGTGTTAATCGTGTTCAGAACCGCACCGCAAGCAGGCACGGCAAAGGCGGCCTCTGATTGCGCAGGGATGTTTGGGAGCAGGGTCGCAACAACATCGCCTGCGTTGATCCCCGCCTTTGACAAAGCAGAAGCAAGCCGCGTGACACGCGTGTGGTATTGACCGTAAGTCAGGCGAATATTGCCGTAAACCAAGGCTTCGGTGTCGGTGAAAACACGTGCAGCGCGGTTCAAATGTGACAATGGTGTTAGCGGGACGTAGTTCGCGTTACATTTGTCCAAGCCGGTTTCATCAGCCATCCATCCCATCGACATATCCTTTGTTGGTCTCGCCCGACACTATGATATGTCTGACATTTAAATCAATGGGCGAATGCGTCCGTCATCACGATAAGGTCACAACCAATGACAGCCCATTTGCAGCCGAAACAAGCGGCATTGATGATCCTTGCAGGGATGGCAGCGCTTGGGTTTACCGATAACCTCGTGCCCTACATTTCTGGCGAAAGCTCGCTGTGGCAATTTCATTTTGTGCGCGGCGGCTTTGTCCTGATTGCGCTTGCGGTGATCTCTGCCTTTGGTGGTGGATCGCTTTGGGCGAAACGGCCTTGGGGCGTGCTCGGACGCAGCATGCTGCAAGCGGGCGCGATGTTCATCTATTTCGGCTGCATCACATTCATGCCCATTGGCGTCGTCGTGGCAGGATTGTTCACCGCGCCACTATTCGTGCTGATCATTTCCGTCGTGTTCCAAGGTAAATCAGTTGGCCCGGTGCGTTGGACGGCCGTGGGGCTGGGCTTTGCGGGTGCTTTGATCGTGATCCGCCCTGATCCAACTGCGCTTGATCTTGTGTCATTCCTGCCTGTCCTTGCGGGGTTGCTTTATGCCATTGGCGCCATTGCAACACGGGCATGGTGCGAGGGCGAACAAACGTTGACCTTAACCGCATGGTTCTTTGGCATGCTGACAATTTGCGGCGGGATCGGCCTGTTGGTGATACCAACCGGCCCCACCGGTGTCGACGGTTTTGTGCTGCGTGGGTGGATGCCGCTGATGGGGAATATGCTGGTATGGTATGTGGCGCTAGCCATTGGCGCTGTGGTCGGGATTGGCTTCATTTTCCGCGGGTATCAAATCGGCGAGGCATCTTATGTCGCGGTCTTCGAATATTCATTGCTTGTCTTTGCAAGTTTTTGGGCGTGGGTCATGTGGGATCAAACGGTGCCGCCGACTGGGCTGTTTGGCATGGCTTTGATCGTTGGGGCAGGCGTGATCATCGCTTTGCGTTCGGACAGCTAATCCCATTGCATTGGCCGCGGCGGGTATCCCACCGCGGCCAAAACTCGTTAAGCAGCTTCGTCGACTTGCCCGAACCGTCCATAGAACGACTGACCCTTATCGCCCATTTCGCGCAGCAATGCAGGTGTCGCAAAGCGAGGACCGAATTTTTCGGCCAGCGCGTCACAACGTTCGGCTGCATATGGGGTGCCGATAATATCAAGCCAGCTGAACGGCCCACCAGACCATGGGGCAAAGCCCCAGCCAAGGATCGCGCCCACATCGCCTTCGCGAATGTCTTCAAGCACGTCTTCTTCAAGCGCGCGGACCGCTTCGAGAACTTGGGCGAACAATAGGCGGTGCTGCACCTCTATCAGATTAGGCTGTTCGTCTGTGACGGGGTATTTCGCGGCCAGACCGTCCCACAACCCTGTGCGTTTGCCTTTGTCATCATAGGCATAGAAACCGCTGTTGGATTTACGGCCCAGACGGCCTTCGTCGAACATCCAAAACAGGACTTCGTCGACCTCGTCATTTGGATAGTCGACACCCATCGCGGCCTTGGTCGCCTTGGCGATTTTGACGCCCAGATCAATGGATGTTTCGTCGGTCAATTGGAGCGGACCCAGTGGCATCCCAAGCAGCTTGGCCGCGTTTTCGATCAGCGCAGGTGCGACACCTTCACGGACCATGCGGATTCCTTCGTTGATGTAAGGAATGATGCAGCGGTTGGCGTAAAAGAACCGCTCGTCATTGACGACAATCGGCGTTTTGCGGATCTGGCGCACGAAATCGAGCGCCTTGGCCACGGCCACATCGCCAGTCTGTTTGCCTTTGATGATTTCCACCAAAAGCATTTTGTCGACGGGGCTAAAGAAGTGAATGCCGATGAAGTTTTCCGCGTCATTTGACGCCTTCGCCAGTTCCGTAATCGGCAATGTCGATGTGTTGGTCGCAAACACGGCGTCTGGACAAACGGCTTGTACGTTTTTGGTGACTCCGGCTTTCACGACGACGTCTTCGAACACCGCCTCTACGATCAGATCGCAACCCTTGAGCGCGTCATAATCGGTTGTGGCGTTGATTAGGCCAAGCACGGCTTCCTTCTTTTCCTCGGTCGCCTTTTTACGTTTTATGCCCTTGTCCATATAGTCAGCGGTGTAGGATTTGCCTTTGTCCGCAGCCTCTTGTTTGGCGTCGATCAGAACAACCTTAATGCCTGCCAATGCGGACACCAGCGCAATGCCCGCGCCCATCATACCTGCGCCGATGACGCCGACTTGTGTGACTTTCTGGTCGGGGGCGTCGGGACGGTTCGCCCCTTTTTCAAGCGCTTCTTTGTTGATGAACAAAGACCGGATCATCGCCGAAGATGACGGGTTCATCAGGATTTGCGTGAAATAGCGCGCCTCGATTTTCAATGCGGTGTCAAAAGGAACAAGCGCCCCTTCGTAGACCGCAGACAGCAGCGCCTTGGCCGCAGGAAACGCACCTTGGGTTTTGCCGTTAACCATGGCAGAAGCCCCGACATAGGTCATGAAACCCGCAGGGTGATAAGGCGCACCACCCGGCATTTTATAACCTTTTTCATCCCATGGCTTCACGATCTTTGGCTCTGACAATACCCAAGCCTTCGCGGCGGAGAGCAGCTCGTCGGCAGGCACAACTTCGTCAATGACACCTGCTTTCAATGCGCCTTGGGGATTGTTCAACTTGCCTTCAAGCAAAAGCGGTGATGCCGCCATCGCGCCCATTTTGCGGACTAGACGGGTTGTTCCGCCAGCGCCAGGGAAAATGCCAACCATAATCTCGGGCAGACCGATTTTGGCCTTGGCGTTGTCAGCCGCAAAAATGCGGTGACACGCCAGCGGAACCTCTAGCCCGATGCCAAGCGCCGTGCCGGGCAGGGCGGCTGCAATCGGCTTGCCGCCTTTATTGGTTTTTGCGTCCATGCCTGCGCGCTCAATTTTGCGCAGCATTTTGTGGCCGGCCATAGTGAAATCAAACAAGGCCCCCGCAGGGTCGTCGCCTGCTTCGGCACTGATCGATGCCAGCACGTTCAGGTCCATGCCACCAGCAAAGCTGCCGGGTTTGCCAGAGGTGATGATCACACCCTTGATTGCGTCATCAGCAAGCGCGGCATCAATGTGGTCGTTCAGTTCCAACATGCTGTCGCGGCTGAGGACGTTCATGGATTTGCCCACAGTGTCCCAAGTGATTGTTGCGACGCCATCGGCATCTGTGTGCATTGTAAAATCGGTCATGTCAGATGCTCCTTACACGCGTTCAATAATTGTGGCTGCACCCATGCCGGATGCGATGCAAAGCGTCGCCAAGCCAGTCGATTTGCCCGAGCGTTCCAATTCATCGAGCAATGTGCCGATGATGATTGCGCCCGTCGCGCCCAATGGGTGGCCCATTGCAATGGATCCGCCATTGACGTTGACCTTGGATGCATCCACGTCGAACGCCTGCATGAAGCGCAACACGACAGAGGCGAAAGCTTCGTTCACTTCGAACAGATCAATGTCGGAAATGGACATTCCGCTGTCTTTCAGGATCTTTTCCGTCACAGGCACGGGACCTGTCAGCATGATCGTCGGGTCAGTGCCGATTTTCGCTGTGGCGCGAATGCGCGCGCGGGGTTTCAGGCCCATCGCATCGCCCCATGCCTTCGACCCAATCAGAACACCAGCAGCGCCGTCCACGATGCCAGATGAGTTACCCGCATGGTGGATGTGGTTGATTTTCTCCAGATGCGGATATTTCATCAGCGCGACCTTATCAAAACCGGGCATCTGTTCGCCCATCATCTGAAACGCAGGATTCAGCGCACCTAGCGCCTGCATATCGGTGCCCGGACGCATATATTCGTCATGGTCCAAAATGGTCAGGCCGTTCATATCCTTTACAGGCACGATGGATTTTTCAAACCGGTTGTCGGCCCAAGCAGCGGCGGCACGTTTCTGGCTTTCGGCAGCCAAGGCGTCGGCGTCATCGCGGCTAAACCCGTATTCGGTTGCGATAATATCGGCCGATATCCCTTGCGGAACGAAACAGCTGTCCATTGCGATGGACGGATCAACCGCAATCGCGGCCCCGTCCGATCCCATGGCAACACGGCCCATCATTTCGACACCACCGGCAATATATGCACCGCCTGCGCCGCCCTTAACTTGGTTAGCTGCAAGGTTCACAGCCTCCATGCCGGACGCACAGAACCGGTTGATCGCAAGACCCGGAATGCGTTCGTCCAAGTCAGACGCAAGCACTGCCGTGCGCGCAAGACATCCGCCTTGTTCAGCAACTTGGGTTACATTGCCCCAGATCACGTCTTCGACGGCATGACCTTGTAGATCATTACGGTCCTTAATCGCGTTCAACATGCCAGCGGATAAGCGAGCGGCAGTCACCTCGTGCAGGCTGCCGTCTTTGCGGCCCTTGCCACGCGGTGTGCGAATGGCGTCATAAATATAGGCGTCGGTCATTTGTGTCTCCTTTAGGCGCGGTCGGCTGGCGAACCGGGCATCAGATCATAGGGATGTTTCCAACCGGGGGTGGCGGCAATTGCGTCCAGCCAGCGGTTGATATTGGGGTAATCGGCACGATCAAATGTGAACGGCTCGGGATAATAAAGGTAGCTACAACATGCGATATCAGCGATCGTGATGTCGTCACCCACCAACCAATCGCGGTCAGTCAAATGGTCTTCCATGACCTTCAAGGCGGCGGCAAGGCGCATGGACAAGAAGCCGATGACGTCAGCATTGCGCTTGGCTTCCGGCAGGAAATTCATCTGGAACCGCAACATGCCTGCTTGGCTGCTGACCTTGTGGTTGTCGAAGAACATCCAGCGCAGCACTTCACGACGTTCCGCGGCGGATTTGCCGCCAAGCTTACCGGATTTGGAACTGACATAATCCTGCATGACACCCGACTGGGTCAGAACCAAATCGCCGTCTTCCATCACAGGGACTTCACCCATAACGTTTAGCTCACGAAATGCGTCGGTACGTGTTTCGCCGTTAAAAAAGTCGACATAGACCGGCTCCCAGTCTTGGCCAGCGAGGGCCAATGTCAACGCCGCCTTATAGGCATTCCCGCTTTCGCCAAAGCAATGTAATTTGATCGTCATGTCGGACATCCTCCCAGATGGTGCGCTGCGGTGCAGGCGCGGTATTATGAGTATTTTGAACAATGCGAGGCAGGGCGCCGCGCGATTAACTGATACTTAAGCACGATGATGGAACATTACAGCGCGGTACAGGCTGGAGAGCTGATGATCGTACAATGCGAGGCCCCGACACCCATTGCTGCGTTCCTTCACTGAGAGAACTCTTTGGCGGTCGGGCCTCTGCTCTCGCATTTTTCAAATACTCAATCACCGCTTGCGGGCCTCCAATTCGTTCTGAAACATGCGCAGGCGTTGGCCAAATGTGTCCTCGTTGATCACGGAATTGAAATTCTCAAACAAGAACGACAAGGCCTCCCATTCATCTAACTGACTGTCCGCGGCAAAGCGCTTGAGCCTGCGGTAGCCATCCTCTGTCATAGCAACAGGAAAACGGCGGGTTAGCTTCAAGCGCTTTGGCATGTGTTTTGGTCTCACTTCGTAGGATGGGTTTTAACCCATCATGCCGTCAAAACTGCGCAGCCTCCAGCGCCATCACTGTATCTGCCCCGGTATTAATGCGGGCTAAATGCAGGGCAGTTGCTGGCAGCTGGCGGGCCATGTAATACTGACCAGTCGCGATTTTCGTCTCGTAGAACGCAGTGTCAGATGCACCAGCTTCCAATGCGTCCATCGCCGCCTTACCCATACGCGCCCACATCAGGCCAAGGCAAACATGTCCCATCATATGCATAAAGTCATAGGACCCAGCCAAAGCGTGGTTGGGGTTCTTCATGCCGTTTTGCATGAAATACATGCCCGCAGCTTGTAAGTCTTTTGATGCGGCTTTCAGTGGGTCGAGGAAATCGGCTTTCAACGCCTCATTGCCCCCATTCTCCTTGATGAAAGTCTTTACCATCTCGAAAAATGCCATCACGTGCTTTCCACCGTCTTGAGCCAGCTTGCGCCCCACAAGATCCAAGGCTTGCACGCCATTCGCACCCTCGTAAATCATCGCAATCCGCGCATCGCGGGCGAATTGGGACATGCCCCATTCTTCGATGTAACCGTGGCCACCATAAACTTGCTGCGCCGCGGTGGCGTATTCGAACCCTTTGTCGGTCAAAAAGCCCTTCATGACGGGAGTCAGTAGCGAAATCAGGCCATCAGCGTCGGCATCATCATTCTTATGCGCACGGTCAATCAGATAAGTGCCCCAAAGCGTCAGTGCACGCGCCCCTTCGACAAACGACTTTTGATCCATCAGGTTGCGGCGAATATCAGGGTGCACAATCAATGGATCGGCAGGCCCATCGGGGTTTTCGGCACCAGTCACCGCGCGCCCTTGTAGACGATCATTGGCATAGGCCACAGCGTTTTGATAAGCCGCCTCGGCTTGTGCGTAGCCTTGCAGGCCAACACCCAAACGGGCCTCGTTCATCATCACGAACATCGCGCGCATGCCTTTATGCATTTCGCCGATCAAATACCCTTCGGCCCCGTCGTAATTCATCACGCAAGTTGAATTGCCGTGGATGCCCATCTTCTCTTCGATCTTACCTGCGGCAACCGGGTTACGATCACCAAGGCTGCCGTCGTCTTTGACGATGAACTTGGGCACGATGAACAAGGACACACCTTTAATGCCATCAGGACCGCCTGGAATTTTGGCAAGCACGAGGTGGATGATGTTGTCGGCCATATCGTGATCACCAGCAGAGATGAAAATCTTTTGGCCTGTGATCTTATATGTGCCGTCGTCCTGCGGCTCTGCCTTGGTGCGCATCAGGCCCAAATCGGTGCCGCAATGTGGTTCGGTCAGGTTCATGGTGCCGGTCCATTCACAGGTCACCATCTTGGGCAGAAACTTTTGTTTTTGTTCTTCGGACCCATGCACATGAATTGCGGAATAGGCACCGTGGGTCAGACCTTGGTACATCTGAAAAGCCATGTTTGCAGATACTAGCGTCTCTTGTGCAGCGGTGTGCATCACATATGGCAGGCCTTGGCCACCATATTCTGGATCACAATCCATCGCGGTCCAGCCGCCTTCTTTCATCACCTCAAACGCTTCTTTGAAACCTTTGGGCGTTCGCACAACGCCGTTTTCCAAAACGCAGCCTTCGACGTCGCCAACTTGGTTCAGCGGGGCCAGCACGTTGGTTGCAACTTTACCCGCTTCTTCAATCACAGCACCCGTAAAATCTCGGTCTAAATCTTCAAACCCAGGAATATCCTGTTCGGAAACCTTCAACAGGTCATGCAGGACAAATTGAAGGTCTTTGACGGGGGCATTGTAGATTGGCATGTGCGTGTCTCTTTCAAAGTCGTTTTGTCAGGGCGCCGTCAATCGGCGGGGTCTTCGGTCAAGGAGGCAAGCTTCGTTGCAGCCCAGTCCATTTGTTCTTTCATCTCGGCAATGGCTTCTTCGAGTTCGGCCTTTTGGGCTTCCATGTCGGCCAAATGCACCTTGGCAAGTTCAATTGATTTGGACAGCTGGACTTCTTGTCCGTCGTCCATGTGATACAGGTCCAGCAGTTGGCGAATTTCCTCGAGACTAAATCCGAAACGCTTACCGCGCAGGATCAGTTTAAGGCGGGCACGATCACGTTTGGTAAACAAACGGCGCTGGCCTTCGCGTTGCGGGAACAATAGCTCCTTGCTTTCGTAAAACCGCAATGTGCGTGGCGTAACGTCAAAGGTTTCGCACATTTCGCGGATGCTCATGGTTTCGGTCGTCATCTTCTTGAGTCCATTCAGTCGTGGCTTGATAGCGACGAGTTGAAAGAACTTAATTTACCTTACAAGATAAATTGACGTTAACGTAAACAATACGTAGCGTCATTTCCTAGTTGACGAAAGGTCAGCAAAGATCGCCCGCAGGCGCGCGCAATAATCGCAAAACCACCTGTCGTCATATATGAGTGAAGTTTCTATTTTTTCCCCATAAAAATAGGGGTGTTCGGCAATCAGGACAGTGATGCAGCCGTGACATCGCGCAATTTTTGAAGCTCTTCGAGCGTTTCTTGAAGCTGCTTTTGTTGTTCCAAAAGCTCCACAATTTGCCCATCTGCGAGAGCGACCCAGTGCCGCATCTGTGCTTCCGTTCCGTCATTTTCACGGATCAGCAGCCATTGGCGGATATCTTCAAGAGAGAATCCGAACCGGCGCCCACGCAGAATCAATGTCATACGTGCCACTTCTTTGGATCCGTAAAACCGCGAGCGTCCCTCTTTTTCAGGGCTCAGCAATTCGATGTATTCGTAATAGCGCAGGGTCCGCGGTGTGACGTCAAACTTGGCGCACATTTCTTTGAATGACAAGCGTTGATCTGACATGAGGCCCTCCGTTGCGCGCCACCATATCGTGTGCGGCGGCGGCGGGCAACTCACGCTAGTTCAAAAATTCAGGCGCAAAGAAATAGAACCCATAGGCGGCGATCATCGCGGGCACCGTTGAATAAAGTGTCGCCCAGATCGCGGCCTTTGGGTTGAGCGCAATCGCAGGAAATAGCGCATCCCCATCGTTTGAAATCGCATTGCCCATCAGGGCAGCAAACGGGATCAGCCCGTTGATATAGAGTGTTGTGACCAAAACCTGCGGTCCGCAGCCCGGGACCAAACCAATGATCACGCCCATCAGCGGCAACAATGGCGCGACCGCGCTAAACATCGTTTCAAGGTCGAGCCCACCAAATTCGACGATATAGTCATATGCAAGATAAGCCCCGATTACCCAGACGGAGATAAACGCAGTTTCTTCGGCCATGCGCGTCAGCGGGCTGTCTTTTACATTTGTCATGGCCGTCACAGACGACGCCGCCCAGATGAACAGGCCAATTGCGGTGCCGATCAAGCCCACGATGGTGACCCCTTGACCGAAAATTTCGAACACATCTGCGCCGGTAAGTTGCGTCGCACCGATCACTAAACCCGGGGCGGCGGCTGCAAAGAACGCATAGTCGCGCCAGCGCGTCTTGCCGATCAGCGGTGCAAGATCGCATGCGGCGGTGGGGTTTGCTTCCATATTGTTTTTGGAAAATGCGTCGACAATCCAGCCGGACGTAATCCCAATAAGGAATGACAGCGGGAGAACAACAATGGCGACGTCCGGCCGTGTAGCAATCAGCAAAAATGCGGCATCGCCCATGGTTGCCGTTAACGTTGCAACCACAGCGCCAAAGCCCACATTGCCCGATGAATAGGCCGCGACCACAACCACCGCGCCGCCGCATCCGGGTGTGGCACCCAATAGCGCGGCCAATGGCACTTGGAACGCTTTGGCGTTTTTCAACGCTTCACCGATGTTGAAATTGAACACACGCTCTGCACCATAAAACAGCAGCAACGTCGCCGCGACAAAGGCGGAAACTTGTACATAGGCATCAACCATCAACCCGCGCGTCAATTCGCCCAAGAACCCCGGCGCGATTGCCAGCGCCAGAAAGATTAGCGCGACGATAAGCCGTTTGGGACGAAACGGCCCAAGTCGTGTGGTGGGTGCATTGGCAGCGATATCCATCGGAGCGTCCTTGTTGCGAACTATTCTCAATCGCAGATATAGCACTTGCAACCGCTTCGGCAAGTGCGAAGTTGGCGCTAAGTTTATAACCGGAGCAGGACCATGTCCGACCTTAAGATTCGCCAAGAGCTTTTGGCGCGCAAATTCATCGAAGCGATCCCTCATGCTCAAGCGCTTGGGATGGAAATCACCGAAATCGGGGACGGGCGCGCGGTGATCACGATGCCTTATGATGAACGTTTAATCGGTGATCCCGAAACAGGCGTCATCCATGGGGGCGCGGTGTCGGCCCTGATGGATACATGCGGCGGCGCAGCCGTGATGGCGCATCCTAACGGGACCATGGGAACCGCCACGCTCGATCTGCGCATCGACTATATGCGCCCTGCGAAACCGGGCGATGTGCTGACCGCAGTGGCCGAATGCTATCACATGACCCGATCTGTTGCCTTCGTACGTGCCACCGCAATGGACGCAGATAAGGACCGCCCCGTAGCCACAGCCACCGGCGCGTTTACCGTAGAAGGAGGGGACAAGCGATGAAACGTCCTGAACCCGTGCAAGTTGTCAAACAACGACGCGATGCGATGCTGCAAAACCTTGTGGCTGGTGTGCCTTATATTCAGTTCCTTGGAATTAATTTTCAACGTCACGGTGACGAGCTGACCGGTGTATTGCCCTATAATGAACGAAACATCGGCAACCCGATGCTGCCCGCCTTGCATGGCGGCGTGACGGCTGCGTTTCTGGAAGTCGCGGCGATTATCGAACTGTCTTGGGCGATGACATGGGAAGATATGGAGGCGGGCAAAATCACAGATGACAGTCCGCGCATTCTGCTCCCCAAAACGATTGACTTCACTGTGGACTACCTGCGCCCGGGCCTGCCGCGTGATGCTTATGCACGCGCAAGAGTGAACCGGTCTGGCAGGCGCTATGCATCGGTGCATGTGGAAGGCTGGCAAGACAACCGTAGCCGCATGTTCGCCCAAGCCACGGGCCATTTCCTGATGCCGCAACGTGGTGACTGATACGCCGCTGACCCACCGCCGCGTATTGCATATTGCGCTGCCGATTGTGCTGTCGAATGCGACAGTGCCGATCTTGGGTGTCGTTGACACGGGCGTTGTGGGCCAATTGGGCGAGGCGGCACCCATTGGGGCCGTTGGTATCGGCGCTGTGATCTTGACAGGGTTCTATTGGATTTTCGGCTTTCTGCGCATGGGAACAGCGGGGCTGACCGCCCAAGCGGCAGGGGCCAAGGATGACGCCGAAGTAGCGGCTTTATTGTCGCGATCCTTGTTGATTGGGTTCGGGGCAGGGGCCGTGATGATCATCGGGCAAATTCCGCTGTTCTGGTTGGCCTTCAAGGTTTCACCCGCCAGCGCCGAAGTTGAAGGTCTCGCGCGCGATTATATGGCGATCCGCATCTGGTCCGCGCCTGCAACCATCGCGCTATACGGGATCATCGGCTGGTTGATTGCCCAAGAACGCACAGCAGGCGTGTTCGCGATCCAAGTATTGATGAACGGCGTGAACATCATCCTCGACATCGTGTTCGTGTTGCATTTTGATTTTGGTGTGGCCGGCGTTGGTTGGGCGACATTCATTGCGGAATGGGGCGGTTTGGCGCTGGGACTTTGGCTGTGCCGCGACGCCTTCACGGGCCGCGCTTGGCGGGATTGGGCGCGGGTGTTTGATCGTGTACGCTTAATCCGCATGGGCGTCGTGAATTCGGATATTCTGATCCGGTCGGTGCTGCTTCAGGCAATTTTTATCAGCTTTCTGTTCTGGGGCGCGGATTTTGGGGATGTAAACCTCGCGGCGAACCAAATCCTGCTGCAATTTCTGCACGTGACTGCCTATGCGCTTGACGGGTTTGCAGCGGCGGCTGAAAGCCTCGTTGGCCAAGCGCTGGGCGCAAAAAACATGCGGCGTCTGCGGCGAGGCGCGATCCTGACGAGCGGTTGGGGGGCGGCGATTTGCGCGAGCTTGGCGCTGGCTTTTGCCATTGGTGGTCCCACCGCGATTGACCTAATGAGCACCGCGCCGGACGTGCGCGAAACGTCGCGCTTATTCTTACCTTATATGGTCGCAGCACCCTTGGTCGGGGTGGCCGCGTGGATGCTCGACGGCATCTTCATCGGGGCCACACGGTCACGGGATATGCGCAATATGATGGTGATCTCTGCCGTTGCCTATTTCGCAGCTGTGATCCCTTTGATGGCTGTGTTCGGCAATCACGGGCTATGGCTGGGTCTATTGTTCAGCTTTGTCGTGCGTGGCGCGACATTGGGTTGGAAGTATCCTGGGCTAGAGGCCGTAGCGCGTTAAAACAGCGCCAGAACATCCTCTGGCGGGCGACCAATCGCGGCTTTGCCGTTGTGGATGACAATAGGGCGTTCGATCAGGATCGGATGGGCGGCCATGGCGGCATACAGCGCCTGATCATCGGCATCTTTCAAACCCAGTTCTTTGTAAATCTTTTCACCTGTCCGAATAAACTTCGCAGGTGGTAAATCAAGCTGGCTTGCGACCTCTGCGATCTCTGCGACTGTTGGCATATCTTGCAAATACAGCCGCACATCGACTGGCCTGTCGTCGATCAACGCCAGGGTTTGGCGCGACTTGCTGCAGCGCGGATTGTGCCAAATCACTGTCATAGGAATTCGTCACGCCCCGTGCCAACGGCGTCGGCCACATTATCAAAGCCGTTCTTTTTCAAAATCTTGTCAAGGCCGCGCACAACGCGGTCTGCCAGAGAAATACCGCCGTAAACCAACCCCGTATACATCTGCACTGCAGACGCGCCTGCGCGTATTTTGGCATAAGCTTGAGCGGGTGTGCTGACCCCACCGACACCAATCAGTGGCAAGTCCGTGCGCGTAGACATTTGCGCCAAAACCCGTGTGGATTTCTCGAACAACGGTTGGCCCGATAGCCCGCCCGCTTCGCGCGCATAGGGGCCGGTCAGGCCATTGCGATCCAGCGTCGTGTTGGTTGTGATAATCCCTGCAATCCCCGAGGCGTTGGCAACCTCTGCAATATCGTCGAGTTCTGAAAGGTCCAAATCGGGCGCAATTTTCAGGAAGATCGGGATGGGTTTGCCCAATCCTGCATTCGTTTGCATAACCCCGTCGAGCAATGCTGCAAGGGCGGCCTTGCCTTGCAAATCACGCAGGCTTTCTGTGTTTGGCGACGACACATTGACGGTCGCGAAATCAAGAAATTCGCCGCAATGGGCCAGCACAGTGGAAAAATCCGCAGCGCGGTCTTCACTGTCTTTGTTGGCGCCAAGGTTCAGGCCAATCACGCCCTTGGGGCGCACGGTCAGACGGGCAAGGGCAAGGTCCATGCCTTTGTTGTTAAACCCGAACCGGTTGATCGCGGCACGTTGTTTGGTCAGGCGAAACAGGCGTGGTTTGATGTTTCCTGCTTGGGCGCGGGGTGTGATCGCCCCAGCTTCGAGAAAGCCAAAGCCACAGCGCGACAGCGGGTGCAAAACGCTTGCATTTTTGTCGAAACCGGCGGCCAGTCCGACGGGATTGGGCATCTCCATACCCGCGACAGTGGTGCGCAAGCGGTCTGACGTGAATGGCCCGCGCTTGGGGCCAAGACCCATATGCAGCGCCTTGATCGCCAAGCCATGTGCACGTTCTGGATCCATCCGGTGCATCAGGCGCAGGCCCGCGTTTTCGATCAATCTCATGTCAAATCTCCGAATTGATGCAGGCCGTCTTTCAGTGGCAGGGGGCGTGCCCAAACCACGTCTGTCATATCTAACTCGCGGTAAAGATGGGGAAAGGCCGCGCCACCACGCGAGGTTTCCCATACCAAATTGGCCATGCCATCCGCCTCTACGGCAATCAACCAAAGGTCGTCCATGTCGGCGAAATAAAGGGATGCGGTTTTGGCAACCGTGTCTGCACCTGAAAAATGGACAAACCCGTCAGCCACATCAATTGGCGCGCCGGTGGTGGTGCCGTTTTCTTGCATGTCGGCCCATTCGGACCCGCGGAAGATTTTGTAAATTAGCATGGTCTTGGTTTGCCCGTTGCGCGCAATTTGGTCAAGGCGATGAATAGTCACACAGCTGTCGTAACGGAAAGATAGACGGCGCGTATCTACATTTGACTCGGCGCATGGGGTCGGGCCAAGCTGTGACCATAACATCCTTAGGGGGACCATTCTTATGCTTACTCGTATCTTAACGTCCACATGTGCGCTGGCGATGACCGCTGGTATGGCGGCGGCGGATTACACGCTAACCATTCTGCACACCAATGATTTTCACGCACGGTTCGAACCGATCAGCAAATATGACAGCGGCTGCGGCGAAGAAGACAACCTTGAAGGCAAGTGCTTTGGCGGGTCGGCCCGTCTTGTAACTGCGCTTGCCGATGCGCGGGCGCGCACCAATAATTCCATCCTTGTGGATGGCG
>CBFIAX010000015.1:0-71481 GCA_965660685.1 Yoonia sp.
CACGCGACCGTCACAATCGCAAGCGCAACTTCCGCGCATTGTGGATCCAGCGGATCAACGCAGGTGTGCGTTCCGTAGACGCGACATTGAACTATTCCAAGTTCATCAACGGTCTGGTTCTTGCAGGCATCGAAGTTGACCGTAAGGTTCTTGCTGATCTGGCCGTTAACGAGCCAGAAGCATTTGCAACGATCGTTGGCAAAGCAAAAGACGCGCTGGCTGCTTAAGCCCACCGTCGACTGAAATTATGGGCCGCTCTGTGATCGCAGGGCGGCCTTTTTCGTGTCCGATTGGACGAAAGAGGCAAAACTGTCTTACCCTAGGTAAAATTAGTCGATTCGTTGTTTAGGATAGTTTGCCATGTTCCCTCTTATCGCTCTTGCTGCTTTATCGTCACTCGCCGTTCTGGCTCTCGTGGTTGACCTTTTCGACACAGAAGATGCCGAAGAGGCTGTCGATACCATTGAAGAAAACGATGGGTTTTCATTGTTAGACGATACTTTTCCAGCGGACCTGCAGTCAGGTGCGCTAAGCCAAGTCGCGGCAGGTGCAGAGGTCATTGATGCAGATGCGGTGCGCGATGACTATGCGCCGACCGGCAGTGTCGAGATTGAGGGCACTGACGGCGACGATTTCATTGATGCGGGCGTTGATGTGGAGGTTTCGTTTGGCGGCGCGGGCGACGATGTTTTGTTTGGGGCGGACCATGATCAGGTCCTTTTCGGCGACGAAGGGGACGATGTTATCTTTGCGGAAGGTGGCGCAGACCAAACATTTGGCGAAGACGGTGCCGATACGCTCGTTGGTGGGGATGGCGATGATTTGCTCGTCGGCGGGCAAGGAGCGGACGTAATCTATGGCGGCGATGGCGCGGATACGATCCATGCGGCACATGTCTATCCCATTGAAGACGCGCCAAATACGTTTGATGTGGCATCTGCCGGTGCTGGTGACGATGTGGTCTACGTGTCGCAAGGGTCCGCGCTGATTGCGCTAGGCGATGGCGACGATGATGTTCTGATTTATTCAGACTATGATATCGCCGACAATGATCCAGTGGCGATCATTTCCGATTTTGAAAGCGGTGAAGACCAGATTGTGATCGGTGTGCATGCACCCGATTTTACGATTCCAGACGGGGCTTCGAGTTTTGAAATCGACTATAGTTTGACGCAAATAGAAACGGCCGATGGCCCTGCAACACTGATCATTCCTGCTGTTGATGATGAAGATTTGCTTGCCAGCTTTGACGGTGCAAATATTGGCCATGCAGTTCTGTTGGGCGTGACCCCGGATCAAGTGCAGGACGGTGACGTGCGCGTTCTTGTGACCAATACTGACAGTAATGCTTTGGCGGCGGACTCAATCCAAACGCTGTTCGACGCCCAATCGGTTGGTTCTGCCCTTTAAAGGAAATAAATTTTCAAACCTTTGTCACAACGAAACCAAACTGAAACTAATTTGATCGAATTTGCTCTGAAATTGATGGAGCAAGTGATCGATGCGGTTGACGTTTCTTGTCGTGATGAGTGTGTGGCCGGTTATGGCCTTTGCAGAAATGGGGTCGGTTTTGGGTCGCGGGGTGGACTCCTCTCGGGTTCCGATCTTATCGGCCTCAATGGGTGAACGGTTAAGCGGGGCCGGGTCGAGCCTTTTTGTCGGATCGCAAAAAGGCAGCATGTTTGCCCCTTACCCTGTACGTTTGCTGCGGTTGCCGGCTGCCACGCCAATACCTTCGGAACCCAGTCCAGTGGAACGCATACGCAACGTGATCCAACGCGCTGAATCGCCGCGTGCGGGCTATGATGCTGTGCAGCATGGCGCACGGGTCAAGCCACGCAAGAAACCCACAGACATGACCATTGGTGAAATCATGGATTGGATCGCAGCCACCCCTGGCCAGCCCCATGCCATCGGTCGCTATCAGTTTATTCCAGCCACATTGCGTCGTGTCGTTGCCAAGGTCGGCGCACGCCGGGGCGAACTGTTCTCGCCTGCGCTTCAAGATGAACTTGCGGATGTATTGCTTGAAGATGCGGGGTATTCTCGCTTTATGGCGGGTCGCCTGAGCCAGCGAAAATTCATGGATAATCTCGCAGCGATTTGGGCCGGTTTGCCCACTTCGAATGGAAAGTCGAAATATCATGGCTATGCGGGCAACCGTGCGACAGTCACATTGGCCTATTTCCGATCAGAGATCGCCAAAATTAATCCCAGTTAACTGCGCCATACTTGCAACCACGGCCCCCTTTCGCTAACCCGAAGGCTGTATATGCAAGAGGCCTGTGATGGACGATCTGAAATCAAAATACCTGACCCTGATTGCCGAAGCGGTCGATGAAGCTAATCTAGAGGACCTGCGTGTCCAAGCGTTGGGTAAAAAGGGCGAAATCTCGTTGCAGATGCGCGAGCTTGGCAAAATGACGCCGGAACAACGCCAGACTGCGGGCCCTGCGCTGAACGCATTAAAAGACGACATCAACAGTGCATTGGCGGCGAAAAAATCCGCGCTTGCCGATGCCGCATTGGATGCCCGTTTGGCGAATGAATGGCTCGATGTGACATTGCCGGGCCGGTCGCGCCCAGAGGGCACAATCCACCCAATCAGCCAAGTAACCGAAGAGGTCACCGCGATTTTTGCCGATATGGGGTTTAGCGTCGCTGAAGGTCCGCAGATTGAATCTGATTGGTATAACTTTGACGCATTGAACATTCCGGGTCACCACCCCGCGCGTGCTGAAATGGACACGTTCTACACACACCGTGCAGAAGGCGATAATCGCCCTCCGCATGTTTTGCGCACGCATACCAGCCCCGTACAAATCCGTAGCCTTGAAGCGAATGGCGCGCCGATCCGTATCATTTGCCCAGGCCGTGTTTACCGTGCTGACTATGACCAAACGCACACGCCAATGTTCCACCAAATCGAAGGTTTAGCGATCGACAAAGACCTATCTATGGCGAACTTGAAGTGGGTGCTTGAAGAATTCGCCGCCGCGTTTTTTGAGGTCGAAAAAATCGAAGTTCGCTTCCGTGCGTCACATTTCCCATTCACCGAACCATCGGCTGAAATCGACTTTCGCTGTTCATGGGTCGATGGTCAGTTGAAGCTGGGAGAAGGCGACGACTGGTTAGAAGCAGGCGGGTCCGGCATGGTCCACCCTAAGGTTCTACAAGCGGCTGGGGTCGATCCTGACGTTTATCAGGGCTTTGCATTCGGGCTGGGCATCGACCGGCTTGCAATGCTGAAATACGGCATCCCAGACCTGCGCGCTTTCTTCGACGGCGACCTGCGCTGGCTGCGCCATTACGGTTTTAATTCACGCGACGTGCCCACGCTGCACGGGGGGCTTTCATCATGAAATTCACACTCTCTTGGTTGAAAAAGCATCTTGAAACCGATGCATCCGTGGATGAAATTTGTGAGGCACTGACTGATCTGGGCCTCGAGGTTGAAGGCGTTGAAAATCCGCTGGATCGCTTGTCTGACTTCACGCTGGGCTATGTGAAACACGCTGAAAAACACCCGGACGCGGATAAGCTGCGCGTGTGCAAGGTCGACACCGATGAAGGCGAATTGCAGATCATCTGCGGTGCGCCAAACGCCCGCGAAGGCATTACCGTCGTTGTCGCCAAACCCGGTGTCTATGTCCCGGGTTTGGATATCACGATAGGTGTCGGCAAAATTCGCGGCATTGAATCCTATGGTATGATGGCGTCAGAACGCGAGATGGAATTGTCTGACGAACACGACGGCATTATCGAGCTGCCAAGCGGCAAGGTCGGTGACCGTTTTGTGGATTGGCTGGCCGAAAATGATCCAGCAAAGGTCGACCCCGTGATCGAAATCGCGATCACGCCGAACCGGCCGGATGCCTTGGGTGTACGCGGGATTGCACGGGATTTGGCCGCGCGCGGTTTGGGCGAAATGAAGCCTTGCGAGGTTGAGATTGTCGAGCCCGCTTTCAAAACAGATATGTCGGTGAGCATCGACGCCGACACGCTTGATGGCTGTCCTGTGTTTACTGGACGGCTGATTAAGGGCGTGAAAAACGGCCCGTCGCCGCAGTGGTTACAAGACCAGTTGCGCGCGATTGGCTTGCGCCCGATTTCGTTCCTTGTCGATGTGACCAACTATTTCACCTACGACCAAAACCGCCCATTGCACGTGTTTGATGCCGACAAGGTCGCGGGTAATCTGCGTGTGCACCGTGCGAATGGCGGTGAAACCATCATGGCGCTGGACGACAAAGAATACACGATGCAGGCCGGTCAAATGGTTATTTCCGATGACAATGGTCCGGAAAGCATAGCGGGGATTATGGGCGGTTTGGATACTGGCTGTACCGAGGACACGGTGAATGTGTTTGTCGAAAGCGCCTATTGGGACCCTGTTCAAATTGCATATGCAGGGCGTGCATTAAAAATTCATTCCGATGCGCGATATCGGTTCGAGCGTGGCGTCGACCCCGTTTTTACACCTGAAGGGTTGGAACATGCCGTGCGGATGATTGTGAATCATGCGGGTGGCGAAGCGTCTCAGCTGATTACTGCGGGGGACGTGCCTGATGTCGCGCGGGCCTACCGTCTGGACGCAAAGCGCGTCATTTCTCTGGTAGGGATGGACATTCCCGAAAGCACACAGCGTCAAACACTGACGGCCCTTGGGTTCCGGCTTGAAGGCGATTTGGCCCATGTACCAAGCTGGCGCCCTGATGTTTTGGGCGAGGCTGATCTGGTCGAAGAGGTTGCGCGCATTGCGTCACTGACGAAGCTAGAAGGCAAGCCATTGCCGCGACCAGAAGGTCTGCCAAAGCCGATCCTGACAACGCTACAATTGCGTCAGCAACGGGCAAAACGCACGACTGCCAAACTGGGCTACAATGAATGCGTGACGTATTCGTTCATTGACCGCGAAGCCGCAGAAATGTTCGGCGGTGGCGAAAATGCACGCATGCTGCAAAACCCTATTTCCAATGACATGTCGCATATGCGCCCGAACCTGTTGCCCGGACTGCTGCGCGCAGCGGCCCGCAATCAGGCACGTGGTTTTGCCGATATGGGCCTGTTCGAGGTTGGTCACGCGTTCCAAGGCGGTGAGCCGGGTGAACAACATGTGCAAGTCGCAGGCATTCTGATCGGCCGCACCGGGCCAAAGGATGTGCACGGTGAAGCGCGTGACGTTGATGTTTATGACGTCAAAGCCGACGCTGAGGCCGTGCTTGCCGCCATTGGTGCCCCTACCAAAGTACAGATCATGCGCGGTGCAGATGCTTGGTGGCATCCTGGTCGTCACGGAAAAATCTGTCTCGGTCCGAAAAAGGTCATGGGCGTGTTTGGTGAATTGCACCCCAAAGTGCTGCGCGATATGGACATCAAAGGGCCAGCAATGGCTTTTGTCATTTATCCAGAACAAGTGCCGGAGCCAAAGAAGAAGGCGACGACACGTCCGGCATTGGTGGCCACCGATCTGCAGGCCGTCGATCGTGACTTTGCCTTTGTTGTCGACGCGGATGTTGATGCGCTAACCTTAGTTAACGCCGCGACTGGCGCTGATAAGGCATTGATTTCCAGTGTGCGTGTGTTTGATGAATTCATCGGCGGCAGCTTGGGCGAGGGCAAAAAGTCCATCGCGCTGACTGTGCGACTGCAACCCGTCGAGGCCACGTTGAAGGACGCGGACATTGAGGCTGTTGCTGCCAAAATTGTTCAGAAAGTCACCAAAGCAACGGGTGGTGTTTTGCGCGGCTAAGGTCGCGCAGACATATTTATTCTCAGAAAAAGGCGACGTGATGCGGGTTTATTTGTCGGGTGAAATTCATACGGATTGGCGTGCGGAAATTATGGATGCGGCCAGTGATCTGAATGTGACGTTCGACGCGCCTGTCACGGATCACGCAGCATCAGACGATTGTGGCGTGACGATCATGGGGGCGGAATCGGATAAGTTCTGGCATGATCATAAGGGCGCTAAGCTGAATGCCATCCGGACACGTCATGGCATCGAGAATGCCGATATTGTCGTGGTGCGTTTTGGTGAAAAGTACAAGCAATGGAATGCAGCATTTGACGCAGGCATGGCAGCGGCGCTCGGAAAGTCACTTATTGTGATGCATGGGGCGGATCATGCCCACGCGCTCAAGGAAGTGGACGGCGCGGCCTTGGCGGTGGTGCAAGAGCCTGCACAAGTTGTTGAAATCTTGCGTTATGTTCTGACTGGACAGTTGCCATCCTAGGACGGGTTGCCGTTTTGGCGGTTTGTAAAAATGACTCACTTTCTGTTTCGGGGGAAAGTTTGGGCAATAAAACCCATTGCGATGCGCCATTCTTGGTCTAATCCTTTGCCTACACTCGCAACCGGCGTCAGATCGGATACGCAAAAACACTCAAAGGGGACTACCTAATTCTTAAAGAATTCAAAGATTTCATCGCCAAAGACAACGTCATGGACATGGCCGTTGGTATCATCATCGGTGCAGCGTTCACTGCAATCGTTGGCTCGCTTGTTGCTGACATGATCAACCCGTTGATCGGCTTGTTTATGGGCGGCGTCGACTTTGCTGGTCTGTCCGCATCCGTTGGCGAAGCGACCTTCACCTATGGTAACTTCATCATGACGATCATCAACTTCCTGATCATCGCATTTGTTGTGTTCATGTTGGTTCGTCAGGTGAACAAGCTGAAGAAAAAAGAAGAAGCTGCGCCAGAAGCACCAAAAGGTCCTTCTCAGGAAGAGCTGCTTGCAGACATCCTGGCTGCGTTGAAGAAGTAATCTTCTGTTGCTCTTAAACGGAAAGGCCCGCCAGAACGGCGGGCCTTTTTGCGTTTACGTTGTTGCCGGGCGTTTGCGCAGGTACAGCCACCACAATCGATAGATCGTTAGGCCGATCAGCGGGGCAAAATGCACGACTGCCGGACCTAAGCCACCCCAATTATGCAATGCTGCCCAGTGGACCAATGTCAAAACGGCGGCGGCATAAACCCAGCGTTGCAAGGACTTCCATTTCGTTCCCATTTTGCGCACCGCATAGTCGAATGATGTTGCCGCAAGAGGGATGAAAATCGCGAAAGCCGCCCAACCTGTCCAGATCTCGAGGTCCGTTGCTTCGGCTAAGATCCGCGTCAGTGGCTCGGAAAGCAAATAAAAGAGAGTATGCAAAAAGGCGTAACAGAAAGCGGCCACGCCGAAATAGCGCCGGTTTCTTACAAGCCAACGTGGACCGCGCCAGCCTTTGAGCCACATCGATAGGGGAGTCGCAATCATGGATATGATTAAGAAACGGGCGGCGAATTCGCCAGTTGGGTGGAGCAACTGGTGATAGACACGCGTGCTTTCAGCCCCGAGCGAATTGATGACAATGCCCAATCCTGGCAGCGATAGGATGAGCCACAAAAGATAAGGAGAAGTCTTGTCGAAAAATGCAGAAATGCGGGTCATTTTAAAGTCCTAGATACCGGTTTTGCTATTATACGCATCGTCGCAGATAATCCGTCGTGGTTTTTTGTGGTTTTTTTGACCGGACTAGGTTTTTGGCGTCGGGTGTTGGTTTTCTGAGGGATTTATGGCAGATATTTGCTTCGATTGAGAAATATCTGCAAGGAACCTGCGCAAAATGGAATTGGATAGCATCGATCACCGAATTTTGGAGGTATTGCAGCTGTCTGGCCGCATGTCGAACGCGGATTTGTCAGAGCGCGTGAACTTGTCTGCCTCTGCCTGTCATCGCCGTGTGCAGAGGTTGGAGAAGGAAGGTTACATCCGTGATTATGTGGCCTTGCTCGACCCGCGTCGGGTTGGCCTGCCGACAACTGTGTTCGTTGAAATCACGCTCTCGGGCCAAGCTGACGAAGTGTTGGATGCGTTTGAAAAAGCCGTGGCCAAGGTGCCTGATGTGTTGGAATGTCATTTGATGGCTGGCACTGCGGATTATTTGTTAAAGGTTGTTGCTGGCGACACCGAAGATTTTGCAAGTATACATCGGCGCCATTTGGCGACATTGCCTGGTGTCGCACAAATGCAGTCGTCGTTTGCGTTGCGCACGGTACGCCAAACGACGGCTTTGCCTGTCAGGTAGATGGGTTAAAACCCATCCTACGTCCGTGCGTCGGGCACATGAGTTGCGCAGTTCAGGGTTACAGCGTCTGCCAAAATGCCGACGCCAGACCGAACTTGCGGTGGTTTTAGACCCGATAGGGCGTGGACCTGTTAGCTCCAGACTATGATGTCGCGCGCGATTTATACCTTTTCGCCGCGAAAGGCCTGCAAGACTTGTATCGTTGCGGCCACGAGAGGGTCGTGGGTTTCTTTGAGAATCGTAATCCGGTCGAACCGGTCTGGATCGCTATTCACAGCGGTGCGCATCGCGGCCCCAAAGGTCATGCGTAATTCCGTGCCGATGTTGAATTTGCAGACTGCCGAATTGGTGGATAGTTCGCGTCGTTGGTCGATGGGCACGCCAGATCCGCCGTGGATCACCAGCGGGATGTTTGTGACAGCTTCGATCGTGCGGATGCGGTCAATGTCCAAGCCGCCCTCTTGGTCCTGTTGCAGGTGCACGTTGCCGACGGAGATTGCCATGGCGTCCACGCCGCTGTCGCGCGCGAAAATTGCAGCCTCAGACGGGTCAGTGCCAGCTGAATTTTCACCATTTGCATAACCGACAAAACCAATTTCGCCTTCGCAGGATATGCCCGCACTATGCGCCAGCTGAGCAACCCGGGCCGTTTCGTCGATGTTTTGCGCAAGCGGCCTGCGCGATCCGTCAAACATAAGTGAGGTGAACCCCGCATCCAACGCCTCTTGGCATTCGTCAAAGGTGTAGCCGTGATCGAGATGGGCGACGACTGGAACAGATGCGTTTTCAGCCAGATGTCGAAACATTTTGCCCAAAACAGGGAGGGGTGTATGGGCGCGGCAGCTAGGTCCTGCTTGGAGGATGACTGGGCAGCCCACGGTTTCGGCGGCGGTGACATAGGCGCGCATATCTTCCCAGCCCAATGTGACAAGGCCGCCGACCGCGTGGCCGGATTTGAGAGCGGGTTGCAGGACCTCTGCAAGGGTTGCGAGTGGCATAGGGCATTGTCCTCGTGGCGAAGCTTGGGCCTCCGGCGGGGATATTGGGAAACCAAAGAGGCGGTTATTTGAACTTGGCGATCATGTCTTTGATGCCCGGGATTGTCTCTATTTGGGCGGCGTGGGTTGGCTGGAAGTACTGAACAAGGCTGCGTTGGGACAGGCCACCGAGGATTGTGAAGTAGTACATTTCATAGCCCGGCATGACGACGCAGGGGTGGTAACCGCTGCGCAATAGGATCGTGGAGCGGTCCATCAGTTGAAAGGCGTCGCCGGGGATGCCTTCTTCGTGTTGGATGATTTGCACGCCGGATCCGTGGTTGGGCCGGAAGCGGAAGTTGTAGGTCTCATCATGGCGGGTCTCGATGATGTTGCCAGCGTCGTCGGACCGGTCAGTGTCATGTTTATGTGGCGGGAAGCCTGACCAACCGCCTTGGCCCACGGTAAAGAGTTCAGAGACCAGAAGGCGTCCGACTTTGTCATGGTATTTTGTGCCCAAAATATGTTTGATCTTGCGGTGGGTTTTTGTGTCGTCGGACCCGTATTGCACAACATCCAAATCAGCCGCGCGCACATCGAACGGATCGAGAACCTTGTCAAAACGCGCGCCCGCGATAAAGGTTTCTGTATCCGTGACAGCCACGATCGTGACCTTTGCCCCGACGGGGACATAGACGCCCTCTGGCTCGCCATCCCAGACGTCTGTGCCACGACCCCCTAGGGCCGCGTAATTTTGCCCGTCGACGTCCACGTCCACTGTGCCCGTCGCTGGCGCCACGCAGGTTTCATAGCCTGGCACCTGATAGGTGAAGGCCTCGCCGGCCTTGAGCTTTACGATGTTGAAGTAGTTCAGTGGCACTGTCGCATCATCGGCGTCCACGATGGGGATGTTTTTATTGTCGTGTGGGGCGATATGCATGGTGGCGTCCTTTCAGGGCGTCGTCGGACCAGCGTGGCTGGCCAGAAAGTCTTCGAGGTCGTTGGTGTATGGCATGGCAGGTGCGCAACCGGGTTTGGCGACGACAATCGCCGCACAGGCGGAACCGCGCATAACAGCCGTGCCAAGATCATGGCCCGCTGCAATGGACGACAACATGCCAGCCATGAAGCTGTCGCCAGCACCGGTGGGTTTCAACGCGGTGACAGGGTAGATGCCGGTGCGGGTCTCCGTGCCATGCGCAAGGGTGACTGCGCCATGTTCGCCCATTTTGTAGATCACAATACTTGCGGTCGCGGAGGCCAGATCGCGGGCTTTTTGGAGGCCTGCGTTTTTGGACCCAGCCATAAAGCCAAACTCGTCATCATTGCCGACAATCACATCGGACATTTCGCCAGCACGCGATAGAACATCGGCGGCCACGTCGGCGCTTGGCCATGAATAGGGGCGATAATCGACGTCGAAAATCACGGGAATGCCCGCAGCATGGGCTAATTCAAAGGCACGGAATGCAGCGCTGCGCGATGGCTCTGCCGCGAAGACTGTGCCTGCGGTCACAAGGGCGCTAAAATTCGAGAAATCCACGTTTTCGACATCTGCGACAGTCATTTCAAAGTCGGCCGCACCATTGCGGTAAATTACGGATTGGTGGTCCTGAACGCGGGTTTCGTAGAGTGCCGTGGAGTTGCGCGCCTCTCCGCCCACGGGTGTCACATGGGTTGTGTCCACGCCGTAGTGCGAAAGCTTTTTGACGCAAAACCGCCCGACCGCATCGTCGGAGACGCGGGTTAGCAAAGCGGCCTTTCCACCAAGCTTCACAATGCCAGCCGCGATATTTGCGGATGAACCACCCATGTCGGCCGTGTAGCTGTCGGCGTCTTCGATGCCGATGCCGGGTGCAGGATAGAGGTCCATGCCCACACGGCCAACGACCAGGAAATTGTTGCCAGCGATACCCTTTATCACGTCCATAACTTACACACCTTTGCGTTGTTCGGGCCGCGTGGATTCCCAGTCGACATGCGCGTCGCGAACCTTTGGGTTGTCGGTGATATGCGGCGTGCCGACTTCCCACCATGCGTGGCCTTCGGTTGTCCAACCGTCATAGGCGTCGACGTTCATCACAATGACGGATGTGGTGTCGGCGGCTTTGGCGCGTTTGAACGCGTCGGCCAATTCGGTCGGATTAGACACTGTTTCGGCGAGGGCACCCATAGACCTTGCGTGGGCTTCGAAGTCGACACCTACCTGATTTGTGGCGGTAGGTGTGTCGGCGATCAGGTTGTTAAAGCTTTCGTTGCCAGTATTGTTCTGCAGCTTGTTGATGACGGCAAAGCCACCGTTGTCGAGCAGGCAGATGATCATCTTTTTGCCGGTCAGAACAGACGAATAAATGTCTGAATTCATCAGCAAATAGGACCCGTCGCCCGTGAACACCACTGTGTCTTGATCAGGTTCCGTTTCCGACTGGGCAATGCGGGCGCCCCAGCCCCCTGCGATTTCGTAGCCCATGCAAGAGAACCCGAATTCAACGTCCACCGTGCCAATGTCCAAAGTCCGCCAGTTTGCCGTGACCTCGGCAGGTAGCCCACCGGCGGCCGCAACGACACGGTCACGCGGATCGCAAAGCGCGTTCACGACCCCAATCGCTTGTGCATAAGAATTCGGACGATTGCCCGGTTTGACGTTGCCGGCGACATAGGTTGTCCATTTGGCGCGTTCTGCCTGTGCGCGCGCGGTCCAATCGGCGGGGGCTTTATAATCTGTTGCCATCGCTGGAAGTGACAGTTTTGCGTCGCCGACAACGGTCAGCGACATGTGTTTGGCCGCGTCGTGGCGGCCCACGTTCATGCCGATGATCTTGGCGTCATGGCTGAAGGCTGTCCAAGAGCCGGTGGTGAAATCTTGCAGCCGTGTGCCGATGGCGAGGATCACATCGGCCTGCTTTGCAATTGTATTGGCGCTGTCAGAACCGGTGACGCCGATTGGCCCAATGTTCAATGGATGGCTATCCAAAAGGTTCGCGCGCCCTGCAATGGTTTCGACCACGGGAATGCCCGTGGTTTCGGCAAAGGCCGTCAATTCGGCCACCGCATTTCCGTATTGCACGCCGCCACCTGCGATGATCATCGGACGCTTCGCGGACTTTAATAGCGCCAGGGCGTCGGCAACCTCTGCCACATCAGGGGCCTGCGACCGGACACGGTGAACCCGTTTTTCGAAAAAGCTGACAGGGTAGTCATAGGTCCAGCCTTGCACGTCTTGGGGTAGGCCGATGAATGCTGGGCCGCAATCGGCGGGATCGATCATCGTCGCAATTGCCGCAGGTAGCGATTGAATAATTTGGGCCGGATGCGTGATGCGGTCCCAAAACCGGCTGACCGCCTTGAAGGCATCATTGGTGCCGAATGTCGGATTGCCGAAATGTTCCAGCTGCTGCAACACTGGATCGGGCAAGCGGGTTAGGAAGGCGTCGCCACACAGCAAAAGCATTGGCAAACGGTTTGCGTGGGCCAGTGCCGCACTTGTCAAAAGATTCGCGGTACCTGGCCCCGCAGAGGCGGTGCAGAACATCATCCGGCGACGCATGTGGTATTTCGCATAGGCCGCCGCCGCGAACCCCATGCCCTGTTCGTTCTGTCCGCGATAAAGCGGTAGCGCATCGCGGTGATCATAAAGCGCTTCGCCCAGACATGTCACATTGCCGTGCCCGAAGATGCCGAACCCACCGCCAAACAGGCGTGTTTCTAAGTCATTCACTACAGTGTATTGCGCTGCTAAATAGCGAACGATTGCTTGGGCTGTGGTCAAGGTAATCGTGTTCATTTGCGAACTCATGCATTTCGTCCATTGACGCTTATTCGATTCCTACGATACTAATTTTGCAACCGGTTGCAAACCGTAATTCAACAATGGGAAAGAACGATGGCGCAACTGGGGATCGGAATTGTCGGCGGCGGCTATATGGGCAAGGCACATGCAGTCGCGATGGCCGCAGTTGGCGCAGTGTTCGACACGACGCTGCGGCCACGTTTGGAAATGGTCTGTGCGACCTCGGACACCTCGGCAGAGAAATATCGCGCAGCCTATGGGTTCAATCGGGCGACAACCGACTGGCGGGCATTGGTTGCGGACCCGAAGGTCGAAGCCATCGTGATTGCATCGCCGCAATCCACCCACCGAGAAATCGCCGAAGCAGCATTTGCGCTGGGAAAGCCGGTCCTTTGCGAAAAACCAATGGGTGCATCGCTGGAAGATAGCCGCGCGATGGTCGCCGCAGCCGAGGCGTCGGGCGTCGTCAATATGACTGCCTTCAATTACATCCGCACGCCCGCCAGCCACTATGCCCGTCAGCTCATCGCCGATGGCGTGATTGGCGACATCACGTGGTTCCGAGGTGAGCATACCGAAGATTTCCTTGCAGATCCTGCGGCCCCAGCTACTTGGCGCACATCAGGTATGGCCAATGGCACAATGGGCGATTTGGCCCCGCATATGATCAATGCCGCACTTGCGCTTATTGGTCCCATCGACCGTGTTATGGCAGAGGTTGAAACCGTGCATCATACCCGTCCAGGCGGTTCTGTGACAAATGATGACCACGCTCAAATGATGTGCCGCTTTACCAATGGCACCATGGGGTCCATGTATTTCAGCCGCATCGCGACGGGGCGCAAAATGGGCTATGCCTATGAAATTTCCGGCACCAAAGGCGCGATTAGGTTCGATCAAGAGGACCAGAATGCGCTATGGCTTTATAAGATGGACGGTGACGAGGCCCAACGCGGATTTACCAAAATTCTAACCGGCCCCGCTCATCCTGATTATCTGCCGTTTTGCCAAGGACCTGGCCACGGAACCGGTTATCAGGATCAGATCATCATCGAAGCAAAAGATTTTCTAGAGGCCATCGCCTCTGGCCAAAGCAAATGGCCAACATTCCGTGATGGAATGCTGGTGAACGAGATTGTAGGCGCGGCCTTGGCATCATCTGATACTAAGTCTTGGGTCACTGTTTCAGACATCTAAGGGACTAAAAATGACGATACGCATCGGCAATGCGCCATGTTCTTGGGGCATCGAATTTGCTTCTGATCCGGCTTATCCAAGCTGGCAATCAGTGCTGCAGCAATGCGCGAGCGCAGGGTATAAAGGCATCGAACTCGGGCCGATTGGCTATATGCCAGAGGAACCCGAGGTTTTGCGTGAAGAACTCGTCAAGAACGACCTTGAAATCATCGGGGGCGTGGTGTTTCGCCCGTTTCACGATGCGGCGAAATGGGACGAGGTGCTCGATGCATCGCAGCGGACCTGCAAGGCGCTGGTGGCCCATGGCGCCGAACATTTGGTCTTGATCGACAGCATCAGCCCACGCCGCGCACCTACCGCTGGCCGTGCTGATGAGGCAGAACAAATGGACAAGGCCGAATGGTCTTCATTCCGCGACCGCATTGCAACAATCGCAAAAATGGGCGCGGAGGAATACGGGCTGACCGTGGGCATTCATGCCCACGCAGCGGGCTTTATGGATTTTGAGCCAGAGCTCGACCGACTGCTCGATGAAGTTGACGAAAGCATCCTGAAAATCTGCTTTGATACGGGGCATCACTCCTATGCCGGTTTCGACCCTGTCGCGTTCATGAAGCGCAACATGTCGCGCATCAGCTACATGCATTTCAAAGACATTGATCCGGCTGTGAAGGCGGACGTTGTCGAAAATCGAACCGATTTCTACAAGGCTTGCGGCCAAGGCATTTTCTGCAACCTGGGTGAAGGTGATGTTGACTTCCCGACCGTGCGCCAGTTGTTGATCGATCACGGGTTCGAAGGCTGGTGCACCGTCGAACAAGACTGTGACCCGTCTATGCCTGGCACCCCGTTGGAAGACGCGCAAGCGAACCGCGAATACCTGCAATCCATTGGCTTCTAAGGACTAAACCATGAAAAAACTGAACTGGGGTATGATAGGCGGCGGTGAAGGCAGCCAGATCGGACCCGCCCACCGTTTGGGCGCGCAAGCTGACGGTAATTTCACACTTGCTGCTGGCGCGTTGGATCACGACGCAGCGAAAGGCCGCCTCTATGCGCAGTCGTTGGGAGTTGCTGCTGACCGCGCTTATGGCGATTGGCGCGAAATGCTGGCAGGCGAGCAGGCCCGCGCGGACCGTGTTGATCTGGTCACGGTTGCGACACCAAATTCTACCCATTTTGAAATCACCAAAGCATTCCTAGAGGGCGGGTTCAACGTGCTGTGCGAAAAGCCGATGACCATGACCGTGGAAGAAGGCGAAGAGATCGTAAAGATCGCGGCCAAAACAGGTAAAACCTGTGCAGTGAATTACTGTTATTCCGCCTATCCAATGGTGCGCGAAATGCGTGAAATGGTGCGCACGGGTCAGGTCGGTAAGGTCCGCCTTATCGTCACCAACTTTAGCCACGGCCACCACGGTGACGCGACTGATGCGGATAATCCGCGCGTGCGCTGGCGCTATGATCCGGCGATGGCTGGCGTTTCTGGGCAGTTTGCTGATTGCGGCATTCATGCGCTCCACATGGCGAGTTTCATTTCGGGCAATCAGGTTGAAACGCTATCGGCTGATTTCGCATCAACCATTTCTAGCCGTACGTTAGAGGATGACGCGATGGTCAATTTCCGCATGTCTGGCGGGACTGTTGGTCGGCTATGGACCAGCTCTGTCGCCATTGGCCGCCAACACGGGTTCGACATCCAAGTGTTCGGCGAAACCGGCGGCATGCGTTGGGCGTCTGAACAGCCCAACCAAGTTTACTACACCCCTGTGGGTGGCCGCACGCAGATCATGGAAAAGGGTGAAGGATCGCTATCTGATGAGGCCGGTCGCCTAAGCCGTGTGGCGATTGCGCACCCCGAAGGGTTTCCACTCGCGGTGGCCAACATTTATGTCGATCTGGCCGCCACGATCCGTGGTGAAAGCCGCGGTGGCTTACCAACAGCAGAAGACGGGCTGCGGTCGATGGCCGCCGTGCACCAAGCCGTCGCATCTGCCAAGGCAGACGGCGCGTGGGTCGATGCACGACCGCCGATGTTCCGCGATTAATTGGTGGCCGCTGCCAGTGCTTCATCCATGATGACACAGGTGGCGGCTTCGTCGCCGTCTTTGGCGGCCTGATCCAGATCAGCCTGCATTTTTAACACGATCTCTTGTGCCTTTGCAGGGTTCACAGCGAGCAGGTTTTGCACGGCTGTGACCAGAGGTAGCTGGCGCGCCTCGACGTCTTCAGGTGTGCAAGCCAATGCGCCCGTGGTTGTTGCGGCCAAAATTACCGCCGCTGACAGAGCTGATTTCAACATTCTATATCTCCTAATTCTCGGCCTTGGGCCGTAATGTTCCGCGTTCTACAATATCACAAGGAAAAATGCGCGCCTCAGGATAACGGTCGGGTTCGTCCAACATGGCGACAATCAGCTCAACTGATGAATTGATGATTTGTTTTATAGGTTGGTGGATGGTTGTTAGGTTGATGTTTTCCCAGCCGGCCATTTCCATATCATTCAGGCCAATAAGGCCCACATCATCCGGCACCGACAGCCCGCATTCGCGTAACGCTGACAGCGCGCCGATGGACAATACATCGTCCCCGCAGAAATAGGCTTGGGCGAGATCGGACTGCGCGAGACGCATCATTTCGCGTCTTCCTGCATCAAATGAATAGGCATCTGCATATGAGTAATCGCAAGTGATATCAGGATGCTCTGCCATGATTTCGGCAAAGCCCGCGTGACGATCTTGGGTCGAAGTCGCGCTGATTGGACCGCCCATGAAACCAACATGAGTCAGCCCTCGCGCCACCAATGTAAGCGCTGCCATTCGCCCAGATTCGACGTTATCAATACCCACCACATGCACCGACGGTGCGGATGAATATTGGCCGAAAGTGTGCACGACAGGCATGCCCCGATCGCGGAACGCTTTTGAAAACGCTGGACTAAGGGTGGAAGAGGCCACGATGACCCCATCCACAGAGTATTCGCGCATCATGCGGACAGAGTTTTCGGGATCGGTCTCATCGGACAGGTTCACCAACAACGGACGTAGCCCCCGTTCTTGCAGGGCGCGTGTAAACTGGTCAAACACCGTCAGAAATATCGGGTTTTGGAAGTTGTTAGAGATCAACCCGATCATTTTGGTGCGGCGGGTGGTCAAGCTGCGCGCGAGCACATTGGGGCTATATCCCAATTCTTCGGCAGCTTTTTCCACCTTGCGGCGCATTTTTTCGGATACCGACGCGCCATCTGTAAATGTCCGCGACACCGCAGAGCGGGACACGCCCGCGCGATTGGCAACATCTTTTAGCGTGGCATTCATCGTTACATCGTCCCATGGCCCGATTTCGCATGGTTCATAAAGAACTTCGGTCGCGGTTACAGTAGGAAAGATAACAAAGCTATTTGCAACCAATTACAAAAAGTTAATCGACCTAGTTTTGCAAATACACGAAGGACCGCATGGCATGGCATTCTCGCTTCTTCTGGCCGAAAATACCTCTGCCGGAGGCATAAAATCAATTTGTGCAGTGGGCCGATTGGGGACCGCTGCGTTTTATTTCTTGCCAGCTGCGTGCTTTCCTGCGACGCCCATTTTGAGAATTTTCAAAAGGCAAAGCTGAAATATGAAACGCGGGTTGATTGCGCTGCTTGGCGCCTATGTTCTTTCGCAGTTCTATCGGGCTTTCTTGCCCGTTTTGACACCTGTTCTAGCGGTCGATATCGGGGCGACGCCCGACGATCTTGCCCGTGCTTCCGGCCTTTGGTTTTTGGCATTTGCGATGATGCAAATTCCCGTCGGCGCAGGGCTTGACCGGTTCGGGCCGCGATGGACGGCGGCCGTGCTGTTTATTGGGGGCGGGGCAGGCGGCGCGCTGGCGTTCTCGCTGGCAACGACACCGGCCCATGTGATGTGGGCGATGGCCTTGATCGGAGTGGGCTGTTCACCGGTATTGATGGCGGCTTATTTCATACTTGCGCGCGGATTTTCAGCGGCCGTGTTCGGCACGCTTGGCGGGGCGATGATCGGGGTTGGGTCAATTGGCAACCTTGCTGGGTCCGCACCGATGGCTTGGGCTGTCGAAACATTCGGCTGGCGCGGGTCAATGACGGGCCTTGCGATTTTGTCATTACTTGTCGGACTGACCCTCATTGCTTTGGTGCGCGATCCAGAACGCGTTGCCACACATCAAAAAGGGTCAGTCCTCTCACTCCTTCGCATTCCGGCGCTTTGGCCAATCTTCGCGTTGATGCTGGTCAACTATGTTCCCGCGGCGAGCTTGCGCGGGCTTTGGGCGGGTCCCTATGTCGCGGATGTCTATGCGGCTGATGTGGCGACGATTGGGCGGGTTACCTTGGTCATGGCGCTGGCCATGATCGTGGGAAGCTTCGTGTTCGGCCCGTTGGAACGCCTATTTCAAACACGCAAATGGGTCATCGTTGCGGGCAATGCGATGGGTGTGCTGGCTCTCATCGCGCTTTGGCTTATGCCGACCCAAGGTATTTGGTTCGCCACCGTAATGTTGGCGCTTGTGGGCATTTCGGGGTCCACGTTCCCCGTGCTGATCGCCCATGCCAAGGCGACGTTCCCAGCCCATTTGACAGGGCGTGGGGTCACATTGATGAACCTCTTTGGTATCGGCGGGGCAGGTATCATGCAGTTCGCATCCGGTGCGATCCACACGCGGGCGGTAACGGATACACCATCAGACGCATACGTCATGTTGTTTGCGGTATTCGCGGGTTTGGTCGCAGTGGGGCTGCTGGCCTATCTTTGGTCGACAGACCGCACCGACTAGCCCCTTTCCCTTGGCACGGATGCGCGGTAAGAGGCAGCATTCTAATCAAGGAACAACGAAATGGGTTACAATATCGTCGTCGTTGGTGCCACCGGAAACGTGGGCCACGAAATGCTGAACATCCTCGCAGAACGCGGGTTCCCGATCGAAAAGATCGCAGTGCTTGCCAGCCGTAAATCGCTGGGCACGGAAGTTAGCTTTGGCGAAAAAACGTTGAAAACCCAAGACTTGGACACGTTCGATTTCACGGGATGGGACATGGCGCTGTTTGCTGTCGGCTCCGACGCGACCAAGAAATACGCGCCCATCGCGGCCAAGGCTGGCTGTGTGGTCATCGATAACTCGTCTTTGTATCGCTACGATCCAGAGATTCCTTTGATCGTACCAGAAGTGAACCCAGAAGCGGTGCACGGCTACAAAAACAAAATGATCATCGCGAACCCGAACTGTTCGACTGCGCAAATGGTTGTGGCATTGAAGCCACTGCATGACCGCGCGAAAATCAAGCGCGTTGTGGTCAGCACCTACCAATCGGTGTCCGGTTCGGGCAAGGCCGCGATCGACAGCCTGTGGGATGAAACCAAGGCGATCTACAACCCGACCGACAATCCGACGCAGCATTACACCAAGCAGATCGCGTTCAACGTGATCCCGCATATCGACGTGTTTATGGACAGTGGCGACACCAAAGAAGAATGGAAGATGATCGTCGAGACAAAGAAGATCGTCGACAAAGACATTAAGGTGACGGCGACCTGCGTGCGCGTGCCTGTGTTCGTTGGACACTCTGAATCTGTAAACATCGAATTCGAAGAGTTCCTCGACGAAGACGAAGCCCGCGATATCCTGCGCGAAGCACCGGGCCTGATGGTCATCGATAAACGCGAAGACGGCGGCTATGTGACGCCCATCGAATGCGTTGGCGACTTCGCCACATTCATCAGCCGCATCCGTCAGGACGTGACCGTTGAAAACGGCCTGAACCTTTGGTGTGTGTCCGACAACCTGCGCAAAGGAGCGGCCCTCAACGCCGTACAAATCGCAGAGCTATTGGGCCGCGAGTGCCTGAAAAAGGGCTAAGCCTGACGCAAACAATAGCAAAAAGCCCTGCCAATCCGGTGGGGCTTTTTTGTTGGGCAACTAGGAAACCCGCTGTGTTTTGAACAACACCGTAGGGTGCCGCTTTAGCGCACCATGCTTCGCGGAAAGTTTATTGTTCTAATTGTTTCGTGACGCGATCCCGCAGGTATGATCGCACTGCCGCTTTTTCATCTGGTGGTAAGCCATTGATGAGTTCCGCGATTTCCTCGCCCATTGTGTCGAGAAACCCAATTGCTTTAGCGGAAATCTCGTAGTGGTCAACAATATCACTGCCCACTTTGCCAGTTGCACCAGCAATCAAGCCGCTACTTGCAACAGTCCCCGCAATTGCTGCGACTGTCACAAGGTTAGACATGCCTGTCACGGTAACCCCATGCGCTTTATTGGCTTGCGTGCCCTGACCGTCTGCGAGGCGGGCAACATCGTTGATCAAGGTCGAACTGGTTGGCGTCAGCAGCTTTTGATCCACGGCCCCATTGATCAAGGACAATAGGCTCGCTACGGGCACTTTGGTTCGGTTATAGGCCGTATATGCATCGTCCAAATCCTTGGTATCAGGAAAAGACCGCACGAAATTTGAACCAATGGCTAATGCAGTTTGAAGTGCGGCGCGCTCTTCTGCTTTTAAACAATCTAGCTCTGACCGACCACTGGCAAGGGCGGCGTCGTTGGCTTCTAACTGTCCGCCAAGCGCAATCAAGCTGGCCCAAAGCCCAAGCGCGTTATCTGCCCATGATACGCTAATGTCATCCAGCATGGTTAAGAATGATTGAACCTCTTCCAGGACATCTGCGCGGATGGCAAATGCATTCCCGAATTTCAATTTTTCGAGTAGTTTCTGCAATCGATCACGCGTTTGCGCACCCATCGCTTTTTATTGCGCTGTTAAGTCTTCGTTTTGAATAAACAGTTCGAACGCTGTATCGGAAATTGAAAACCGCCAGCCCGTGCGATCTTGCGCGTCTAACACCTCTGCGACAGAAGGCAGCGCTTCCTTCTTTTGCTTCGCCCGCAAATAATCAAACAACTGCCGCGCACGGTCTGCGTCGTCCTCTACCTCCGCGATTTCGGCGATTTTTGGGTCGTTGCGGGTGGCTGGGGTGTATTGAAAGTTGAGACCGTTGAGCGTGGGCGCATCAGCCAAGCGCCTTAGCGGCAAAAGCGGTGTCAGATCAGCAACATTTGAATAATCAAGGTTGAGCAATTCTAGCTTTTTCAGGCCGCGCAACAGGTTCAGGTCACTGACGTTTGTGCCCCATAGGTACAATTCCTCTAAGTCGTGCAATTCACGCAGGGCAGAGATATCGCCGACAGATGAACTGCTTAAGACCAGCCTCACAAGCTTCGTTAATGATGCAATTGGTGCCAGTTCTGATAAATACGTGGCGGACAACCTTAAACCTCTCAGATCAGTAAGCGTCGCAATCTCTGGCGGCAGTTCTGTCAGGGCGTGAAACTCTTCGCCAAAAAGATCAAGCTGATCCTCCCTCGCCGCCTTCACCCGCGCGATTTCAACTTGCGCGGCGCGGTAGGCCTTTTCAGCGGGTGTCAGGTCATCATCACTCATACCCCCACCATGGGCCAAGCTTGGGTAGGCTGCAAGTCTGCGGGACTGTCATCATTACAGCGTATCGATGAAGTCTTGGATCGCCTTCGTCCGCTCTGCATTGGACGGGTGCGTGGACATCCATTGTGCGGGTTCTTGGCCGTCGTATGCGCGGGCCATTTCTTCGAAAAACGACTTCAACCCCGCAGGATCAAACCCAGCATCCCGCGCCAAGGTCAGCCCGAATTCATCGGCGGCGGTTTCCTGATGCCTGTCAAAGGACAGCGAGAGCAGCAGGTTCCCTTCCAGAATGACATCTTCGAGCAGAGGACCCGTGTCACCGGCAAGAAAGGCCACGAGCAGATACATGCTCAGCGATCGGTAGATCCGCCGCAGCCCGTGTTGTTCAACCACATGGCCGATCTCGTGGCCCAAGACGCCTGCAAGAATGTCAGGCTGTCCGAAGCGATCCACAAACTCGTCGGTCATGATCATCGTCCCACCAGGCAGCGCGAAGGCGTTTGGCCCTGATCCGGGCATGTGGCGGAATTTCAGATCGAATCTGTGGTTGGCCCTATCATCCTCGGGGAGGGCCGCGACAAGCTGTTGGTAGATTTGAGTCACCTTGTCCTTGTCCGCTTGGGACAGCTGTGACGGTTCGGCCATCACGAAATCAATGGTCTGCATTGACCCCGCGTCGATTTGTTCGATCATCACGGGCGGCGTCATTGCAAGGGCGGCGGCTGTTAGAATGTCCAATCCGTATCGCCATAGCAGCCAGCCCGCGAAAAGGCAGACCGCAATCACCCCGACAAGCCGCAGCCTGAACGCCTCGAAGTAATGCAAGGTCGCGCCGCGACTGGGGCCGATCAGGGTGTCGATTGCAGCATGATCCATCGTCTCGAATACGGTCCCATCGGGGAAAGTCAGCTTGCGCGCTGCCCGCCCCAACGGATCGTCCACAACAACGTCAGACAGTGGCACGGACCCTAGGTTTGCCCCATCGTCGCCCACCAACGCCACGTCCGCGCCACGGACCACCATGCGCGCGCTGAGGCGGTGTGATGATCCGGCAAGGAATACATAGCCGTGAAGGTCGGTGATGGGCGTTTGCGATGACATCGGTTAGATCGGCAAACCGATGTCGATGCCTTCCAGATCGGTATAGGCTGCGCCCATTGTCGATCCTGCCGCATGTTGTTCGTCGATGAATTCGTCAAGCGAATTGCCCGGAATAACGCCAGTGTTGTCGGCCAAATAGCGGGCCATCCGGACCTGCGCCCATGGCAACATCAGAAAGAACGTGCAGACCACAACAACAGCGTTCGACACCGCTATCCACATCATTTTGAACACAGAAACGGTGGATACAAACCGGTGGCCACCTTCGAGCTTCATCGCGTTATAAACCGTATTGCGGGTCAGCGTGGAATAGATGAAGGCGGCGGGCAGGAATGCCGCGAATAAGACAAAGTAGAACATCGCGATGACACCCATTGCCGCGGTAGGATTGGTTTCCGCCGATTCCATCGCCATCATAAGCCCGCCGAAGCTTGCGCCAAAGAAAACAGCGCCAATCACGGACACCACAATCACCCAAGCAATCGCGAGCAGGAACGCCTTGTAAAACGGACCAAGCGCGGAGTCGAAGCGGAAATAGGCCTTGCCCAATTTGTGATTGTTGATGGCAAAACGCTTCATCGCGCGGTCCAAGATCGGGAAGGTCGTATAAAGCGTCAGGGCTGTCAAAATCGGATAGACCAGAAAAACGAGAAACGCCTGCGCAATGCTGCCGATAAAACCAAAACGGACGTTGGAAAAACTGGTCATGCGCGCGTTGAATTGGGTCGATCGGACGATGAGCCAAGGAAAGGCCAGAACCAGCGCCAAGACCATAAGAATGCCCAGCGGCGGCACCGCGACCAGCATAACCTGCAATAATACGAACCCAGCAACGACGATCAGCCGCCCAATCAAAATCTGCATACCCGTCGCGTGATAATCAAAATTCCGATCGTCAATTACGGTGTTATTGGCGAAGTATTTTTTGGTGCGGACCTTTGCCCAGGCCGAATAAATGCCAAACGTGATGATGCTAAGAAGCAGGTTGACGATCCAGATACCGAACCATTCAGAGGCATTGCCTTTGAACTGAACTTGGACCGCGCCTGTCGGAAATTTGGGGTTCATGAAATATGTCCTGTAAAAATTTTTAAAATCTCCTTTGGGGGTAATGCGACGCAGGGTTGATAGCAAGAACAACAATGCAGCCCAAGGCGTGTGTCGCTGTAGAGACACGTTTGCCGATGATAGAGCGCCATCAGGAGACTGGCTTTGTGTCGGTTTCGCGGTCGCTGTTCATTGGGTTATTGTTTGTATGCTAGCGATTCCAGACCTTGATTTTCGAACAGGGTCTGGTTTTTCAATTGTGATCGCGATTGACCAAATATGCAGGCACAGGGTGGGCGAAATTCATGACAGTCTGTCACAAATTTTAGTCAAACTTAGACATGCATTTTCACAAATTTCGAAAAATTCCAATTGTAGACTTCAACCTTCTAAGAACCAACTTGCGCTAGTTTGCTAATATGAAACAAATGACATCATATACAGCTGATCATGCTGCAATCGTTGGGCGCTCAAGCTCTATTTCCGTTTTGCACCGCCGTCGTGTGGCGCAGATCGATCCAGAGCCCGTATCTGAAATTTTCGCGACAAAGGAACAGGTCGATGCCGAACATCTGATCTGTGGAGTCTTAGAGGATATCGCGTTTCGGCTCGACGTTTTGGAACAGGCCCGCATGTCTCATACGTTCATGGCTGTTAGCGAACCTGCCCGCAGGCTTGCAAATGTGGCCAGACAAATCGGCCTGACAGAGGTTGCGACAGCCGCGCTTCATTTAACCAACGCAGCTGTCCAAGAGGACGGGGTTGCGCTGAACGCCATCATGGCCCGATTGGAACAGGCGTTTGATGTGGCAGTAACAGAGATTTGGAAATATCGCAGGGGGGTATAATCGCGACTTGGCCTTGCAGCCCCACACATGTTGGATAGTCTAAGCAAAATCTGTTTTGTGAAAGTCGCCCCATGTCTCTGAGCTTTGCTGAATCCACGTCATCCGCCATCGACCTGTTTGTAATCCCAAGCGATGGGGACATCCCTGCTGCTGCCCGAGCATGGGCCGCGTCGCAGGGGTTTGCGGGTCAGTTGGGTCGCTGCTTGACGGTCCCGGCCGCGGATGGGTCCATCGCGATGGCACTTGTCGGGTTTGGCACGGCAGCAGCGCGGGCGCGGGGCCGGTTTCATGTGGGGGCTGCAGCGCGCAAGCTGCCTGTCGGCACCTATCGTATCGCGTCTGAAATGGACACTGCCGATCTAGAAGAAGCCGCTCTGGGCTGGTTACTGGAAAGCTACCGTTTCGATCGATACACAAGCCCAGCGACACCTGCCGCGACATTGGTGGCACCTGCGGGTATCGACGCCGACCGCATGGCGATTATCGCCACCGGAGAGGCGCTTACCCGCGATCTAATCAACACGCCCGCATCCGACATGGGTCCTGCAGAGCTGGAAGACGCGTTTCGTGCATTGGCCAAGGAACATGAGGCAGAGATCAGTGTGATCATCGGCGACGATTTACTGTCTGGCAATTTCCCGATGATCCACACGGTTGGGCGCGCGTCAACACGCGAACCACGTCTGTTGGATATGCGTTGGGGCGATGCAGGGCCAAAGCTGACCTTGGTCGGCAAAGGCGTTTGTTTTGATACCGGCGGTTTGAACATCAAACCGGGTGGATCGATGGGCCTGATGAAAAAGGACATGGGCGGGGCCGCGACGGTGATGGGGCTGGCCCATATGATCATGGCGCTCGGCCTGCCGGTGCAATTGCGGGTCTTGGTGCCCGCGGTTGAAAATGGGATCGACGGGAATGCGTTCCGTCCCCAAGACATCCTGACAAGTCGCAAGGGTTTGACTGTTGAGATCAACAATACCGATGCAGAGGGGCGATTGGTTTTGGCTGATGCGCTGACGTTGGCGGATGAAGACGAGCCGGATTTGGTGATTTCTATGGCGACGCTGACAGGTGCGGCCCGTGTGGCCGTCGGACCCGACATCTCGCCGTTCTTTGCCGATAGCGATGATCATGCTTATGCGGTTGAACGAGGGGGACGCAGCGTCGCTGATCCAGTATGGCGCTTGCCATTTCACGCACCATACGAAGCAATGATCGAACCCGGTGTGGCCGATTTAGACAACGCGCCTAAGGGCGGGTTTGCTGGCTGTATCACGGCGGCCCTGTTCCTGCGTCGCTTCACAGAAAGCCCTTATATGCATTTCGACATCTATGGCTGGAACCCGTCCGCAGCCCCAGCACGACCCAAAGGTGGCGTGGGCATGGGCGCGCGCGCAGTGTTGGCAGCCTTGCCCGAGCTGCTTGACCTATGATGCGTGTTATTGTGCCGGTTGCCGATGTGCTCGGCGCCAGTGGGCGCGAACGGCAAGTGTTGCTTGGCACCGAAATCGCCGTGCACTCCGCGCACGGCGACCGGTCCGTGGTGACAACTGCCCATGGCTATGCCGGTGAGATGTTAGCGTCAGCGATCGGAGAAGCAGAAGCGCCGACCCATATGGTGGGCACGCTGGCGACCCATGCTTACCTGACCGAGGATATGAAATCCGGTGATCTGATGCATTTGCCGTTTGGGGCGCGGGTGACCGTGCTGGACGAGCGGCAAAAGTTCTTTGAAACCAATGTGGGGTTTGTGCCAAAGAAACACCTGCGACCCTTAGATCGCCCCTTCACCGATCCGGCCACCATCGCGCAAATGCATTTTGGTGTGCCTTATTTATGGGGCGGGGATTCGACGCTTGGGATCGATTGCTCTGGACTTGTGGCTGCGGCACTTCGGGCTTGCGCAATTACCTGTCCAGATGACAGTGGGCCGCAAAAGGACCAGTTGGGCAGTGATGCGACAGGCGGTTATCAGCGTGGGGATTTACTTTTCTGGAACGGGCATGTGGGCATGATGGTCGATAGCGATACGATGATCCACGCAAATGCCCACCACATGGCGACGGTGTACGAGCCGATTGATAACGCGATTTTGCGAGTTAAGGCGCAAGGCGACGGTGACCTCACTGCACATAAACGGCTTTAATCCAGCGCGCGGATCAGTTTGCGGTCTAGCACACGGAGGACTTGGCGCAGGTCATCCCCGCGTTTCAATATCTGTCCGTCCATCCCGATCACGGCATATTGGCCCTGACGCAGGCGCAGCTTGGGGCGCTTTTCCACACGGTAAATCGGATTTTCAGCGGTCCGTTTGAACGCAGAGAAAACAGCGACATCGCGCAAAAACGACAACCCGTAATCACGCCACTCACCAGCCGCGACCATTCGGCCGTAAAGGCCCATCAACAGCGCCAGTTCTGTCCGGTGAAACGCGACCTGTGGCGGGGCATCAGGGCGGAGCGGGATCGGGGTTTGATCAGTCATAAACCAAAGTTGCGCCGATTTGCTCCAAATGCAAGCACGCGCCCCAAACTTGCCGCAAAACAAACGCGACTAAATCACATATGCTTCGTAATACGGTCACATAGGGCTGGCAATCATAACCCTATAGCGAAAGGTTCCTGAAGGGGTTCGATACAGCCCCCACCCAGTGTTCCTCTTCAGGGCCTCTCGCGTAATCCCGCAAATTAACCGCAGCTGATCCGATCGATCAGACCTGATGTGCCGATGTGGAAGTTCATCCGCTCTGGGCGGTAATCTTGCGTCACAATGGAATCGGGACGGATCACGCGGACCTCACCCAAGATCAACACTCGTTCCAGCGCGGTGCCATCTTGTTGCAACAACGTGTGATAGCGGACAGCGCCACATGTGTCGTCCATGCCCGTTGGCAGGGCGTTACCTACAGGCGTTGTAGCGTCTGGTACAGGAACGAGTGCATTGGTGCATGCGGCAAGTGCCAGCAGAACTAATAATTTTTTCATACAACAGTATTGCGCCAGAGCGCGCTTGAAATGCAAGCTTCGAAACGGTGTTTTGCCCCCAAATGGCCGTTTTGCCGGTTGAAAATGGACGCCAGATAGACGACCCTTCGCCCAACAAAATTGGAGAATTTACAAATGATGCGTACCCGTGCTGCTGTTGCTGTCGCTGCTGGCAAACCGCTAGAAGTGATGGAAGTGAACCTTGAAGGCCCACGCGCCGGCGAAGTTTTGGTAGAAATCAAGGCGACTGGCCTGTGCCATACTGACGAATTTACCCGTTCCGGTGACGACCCCGAAGGCATCTTCCCAGCGATCCTTGGCCACGAAGGTGCGGGCGTTGTGATCGAGGTTGGTGAAGGGGTCACCAGCCTAGAAGTTGGCGATCATGTAATCCCGCTTTACACACCAGAATGTCGCGAATGCGAATATTGTCTAAATCCAAAGACGAACCTGTGTCAGGCGATCCGCTCTACCCAAGGCGCGGGCATGCTACCTGATGGATCCACACGCTTTTCCATGCTCGATGGCACACCGATCCACCACTATATGGGCTGTTCCACCTTTGCGAACCACACGGTTGTGCCGGAAATCGCGTTGGCAAAAGTGCGCAAGGACGCGCCATTCGACAAAATCTGCTACATTGGTTGCGGTGTGACGACGGGCATCGGCGCCGTGATCAACACCGCCAAGGTCGAAATCGGCAGCCGCGCGATTGTATTTGGTTTGGGCGGCATCGGCCTGAACGTGATCCAAGGGCTGCGCCTCGCTGGTGCGGATCAGATTGTGGGCGTCGACCTGAACGACGACAAAGAAGAGATGAGCCGCCACTTCGGCATGACTGACTTTGTGAACCCATCCAAAGTGGACGGCGATCTGGTCGCCCATTTGGTCGAGCTGACTGGCGGTGGCGCGGATTACACATTTGACGCCACGGGCAACGTTGGCGTGATGCGCACCGCGCTTGAGGCAGCGCACAAGGGTTGGGGTGAAAGCATCATCATCGGTGTGGCGCCTGCGGGTGCCGAAATTTCCACCCGTCCGTTCCAGCTGGTGACCGGACGCAGCTGGCGCGGCACCGCGTTTGGCGGCGCATCGGGCCGGACCGACGTGCCAAAGATCGTTGATTGGTACATGGATGGCAAGATCGAGATCGACCCAATGATCACGCATAAGCTGACATTGGACGAGATCAACGACGGTTTCCACCTGATGCACGAAGGCAAATCCATTCGGGCTGTCGTGGAATTTTAAACCGACCTGATTTTTGCGAAGGGCCCCGTCATTGGCGGGGCCTTTTGTGTCTTCGCAGCTGTGTCGGATGGGTCTTGACCCATACTCTAGAATGACTACTTTAGAACCATTCTAAATTGGAGCTGTCCCATGATCCCAGGTTTCGCCACCCGCCGCAGGTTCCGCGATTTGTCGGAACAAGACATCCTTGCACTTGCGATTTCATCCGAAGAGGACGACGGCCGAATTTATCGCAGTTACGCCGAAATGCTGCGCGCCGACTTTCCTGCAAGTGCGGCTGTTTTCGACGGCATGGCCGCCGAAGAAGATGACCACCGCCGCCGTTTGATCGACCTGCATGTGGCGCGCTTTGGTGACGTCATCCCGCTCATCCGGCGCGAACATGTTTCGGGATATTACGCCCGTCGTCCGGTTTGGTTGGTGGAAAACCTAGGCCTTGACCGTATCCGTAAAGAAGCAGCCCAAATGGAACGGGATGCAGAACGGTTTTATCGCGCCGCCGCCGCGCAAACCACTGACGCCGCGACACGCAAATTATTGGGTGATCTGGCCGCAGCGGAGGCGGGTCATGCGAACACGGCGGATGAGTTGGTTGATCAGCACCTTGATAAAGATGCCGACACGTTGGAAAAAACCGCGGCCCACCGACAGTTCATTTTAACATGGGTTCAGCCCGGTTTGGCGGGGCTGATGGATGGCTCTGTGTCGACACTCGCCCCGATTTTCGCCGTCGCCTTCGCGACCCAAGACACATGGACAACCTTTCTTGTCGGGCTTGCTGCCTCCGTCGGCGCGGGCATCTCAATGGGCTTCACCGAAGCCGCATCAGATGACGGCCAAATCTCTGGCCGTGGGTCCCCGATTAAGCGCGGGTTTGCGTCGGGCATCATGACGACCGTAGGCGGGTTGGGGCATGCATTGCCCTATCTCATCACCGATTTCTGGACTGCCACAGTCGTCGCGATCATTGTCGTGTTTCTGGAGCTGTGGGCCATCGCATGGATCCAAGCGCGGTTCATGCAAACCCCGTTCTTGCGCGCCGCGTTCCAAGTCGTCGTGGGGGGCGCATTGGTCTTTGCGGCGGGTGCCTTGATTGGATCGGGTTAGACGGCGCGGACCATCGTCGTCGCTGATTTGAACCCAAAGATGTGGCGCAAAGGGCCCAAATGTTGGGTGTCTTTGGCCACAAATCCGACCCGTTCATAAAGCGCGCGGGCACGCGGATTTCTGTCGATAACGTCCAGCCGCACTTCCGCATATCCGCGTGTTCGCGCCTCCGCAATAATCGCGTGGAGCAAGGCCGTGCCCACCCCGCGTCCGCGCGCGGCAGGGGCCACAAAAATGCCGTCCATCAAGAACCGCGCATTCTCTGTGTCGCGTTCAAGCAATGCCAATAACCCCGCCCGCCATCCGGCACCCAAGGTGCCATAAACCGTAGCCAATTCGCGGAATGTCCCGCCGACTAGCGCGCCCTGATAGGTCTTGAACCCCGCAACCCCCAACAGCACGTCACCTTCGTCATAGGCGCTGATCGCGTGTGTTGGATCAAGCACACTTGCGATGAATTGGTGGGCCTTGGTGGTTGGGCGCATGACGCGGCCCAGCTTGGCCCCGAACGCTTCCCAATAAAGGGCCACGATCCGATCCTGATCGGCAGTGTCAAATCCCGATCGGATGATCATAAGCCAAAGCTAGTAAAAGGTATGAACCGCACTGGATCGCCGATCTTAATCGTTTGTGCGGCATCCCCCAGTTCGACCAATCCGTCGGCCCACGATAGGCCAGACACGCGTCCTGATCCTTCGGACACAAAGGCTTCGACCTGACCGTCGCGCACCCGCGCACGGATGTATTCGCGGCGCCCAGCTTTCTTCGATTTGGCGAAGGCGGCGGGCAAGTTATACGCCCGTGGCTCGCTTGGGGTGGCGCCTGCCAAGGTCGACAGGGCGGGGTGCGCGAACACAAGTGCGCAGACCATTGCAGCAACCGGATTTCCAGGCAATCCAAGGACCGGTGTGCCTTCCCAAAGACCCATCGCCAAGGGCCGCCCCGGTTTCATCGCGACCCGCCATAGTGCAAGGCTCCCTGTGTCTTGCAACAAGGCAGACATGTGATCTTCGTCTCCTGCCGATGCGCCGCCGCTGGTCAAGATAACGTCACAGGATTTGGCGGCCGCATTCAAAATGTCGCGCAAACCGTTCCGGCTATCGGGACCACAGCCAAGGTCGACCACCTTATATCCCCATGCCTTTGCAATCGCACAAAGCATAGGGCGGTTGGCGTCGAAAATTTGGTCCCGACGGGCCACGCCACCGGCAGGGATCAGCTCGTCACCCGTCGATAAAACACCGACCCGTAGCTTTTTGCGGACCTGAACAGAACCCACACCCGCCGCCGTGAGCATACCCAGATCAGCGGGTGTCAGAATTCGGCCATTGGATAGAATTGTCTGCCACTTGGTCATATCTTCGCCTGCCTCACGGGCATTCGCCCCACGTTTGAGTGGGCCGTTCAAAAGCAAGGTGTCGCCATCAATCGCCACGTCTTCTTGCAGCACGACAGTGTCGACGCCCGCCGGCAAGGCGGCCCCTGTAAGCACACGCACAGCATGACCTTCTGGCACAGATCCGCTGAACGGCGCGCCAGCTGCCGCACGTCCTGTGACAAGAGGGAGAGCATGCGCACCATCGCCCAACGGCCCTGCAAAACCGTAGCCATCAACTGCACTATTTGGTGTAGGAGGATGGTCGCGTTTTGCTGTGACATCTTGGGCAAGGATGCGGCCAGCAGCGCGGTCGATGCTGCGTGTTTTTGTTTCGGTCATCGCGGTCAGATTGTCGCGCAGATGGGTCAGGGCATCATCGACCGGCGTCCAATAGGCCCCCTGCGGCATCGCAAAGCAATCATTGCGCAGGGCGGGGGCCTTGGGTTGGGCAACGCCCAAAATCCAGCCTTCCTCGGGCGCGGTGATGTCCATAAGTTTGGCAAGCTCCTGCGGGGGCATTGCGGCCAATTTTTCCGCCGTTTGTTGCACCTGATAGGCGTCTTTGATGATGCCGTTCGGTGTTGGCCCTGTGAACAAAGTCGGCCAGATTTCGACCAAAGTGATGGGGGTTATGGCCTGCTCGAACGGCCAAACAGAGAGGTCGTTTGCGAAGCGTTCCCGCATGCGGTGCAACACCGGCAGGCCCATCATAATCTGTGACCCTACGGCCCCTGCGCCTGCCATTTGCCAGCAAGTAAAGCTGCCCTTGGCTCGGGCCTCGACGGCACGGCGTTCTGGAAAAGGATTTTTCGAACGGTCGTTGCCTTTTCTCGGTAAGCTCGGAATGTCGCGTTGCAATCCGTTTGCCCAGAACGGGCCAACACCATCAGTCCGTGCGTTTAATTGTCCGGCAATGTCAAAACGGTTGTTCGATTTTGCGTTGTCGGTGATGTGTTCGTTGAACCATGCCCATAGCGCGAAGGGGTCGGATGACCCGGTTACGGATTTGGCGAAACCAGCCGGATAGCCAAAGGGAAAATCAAAGCCTGCGAGAACGCGACGGCCAGCGGCCAGTTCTGATGCAAACAGGTCATTAAGCCACGTTTCGACAAGTTGGCGATTGCGGAAATAGACCGGGTCTTGGCCGGCGATACAGGCCCAAATCGCATCTTTGGTGGGCGTCGGGCCTCTGTCATTTCCGCCGGACCAATCAAGTATGACGACGGTGTCGAAAGTCACAAGCCGACCTGTTTGGTGATGAAGTTCGCTATGCTTTTTGTATCGTTGAGATCGAACTGTGGCTGCTGGCTGTCGATCGCGCAATCGGTCGCGACAGCAAGGATTGTTGGATCTGTGGTTGCCAACAACGTCCCCTTGGTCACACCACGATAGGTTTCGATTTTCGGATGATCGTCGGTTTTATAGCCTTCAATCAGGACCAGATCGACCGGGTCCAGTTTCGCAAGGAGCGTATCAAGCGGAGGTTCCGGCGCATCGCGTAATTCGGACATCAGCGCCCAGCGTGTGCCGGAAGATAAAAGGACTTGGGACGCGCCCGCCGTGCGGTGGCGATAACTGTCTTTTCCGGGGTGATCGACGTCAAAGCTGTGGTGTGCATGTTTGATCGTCGAGACCGTGAACCCACGTCCGGTCAGCTCGGTCACAAGCCGTTCCATAAGGCCGGTTTTACCGGTGTTTTTGTAACCGACGATCCCCAAAACGTTCATAGCATACCTCTCGCGGTTGTTAGATCATCGGGTGTGTTGACGTTGAAAAACGCCGCATCATCCGGAAATTCGGCCATGGCGGCGCTGTGTTGCGATGTCCATTGAACAACCTTGCGCAGGCCGTTTTGCAGGGCGCTGCGCAGGTCATCGCGCAAGGCGACAGGCCACATGCCGAATGTCGGTTGGCGTCCGCTAGGCGAGGCAGCGAGCGCCATGCCGCTGGGCGAATTTTCGGATGCCATTTGCAGGTAGGGGACCAGATCGCAGGGCAAGAATGGTGTATCAGCCGCGGCTGTGATGATGTGGCTTGCGTTTTGGGTCGCGGCCCAATCGAGGCCTGCAAGCACGCCACACAGGGGGCCGGGAAAATCGGGAAGGCTGTCTGCGATGATCGGCAGGTTATAGCTTTCGAGGCGCGCAGGATCGCCATTCGCGTTAAGCGCGAGGGACGCGCATTGCGGGTCTAGCCTGTCGATAACATGGGACAAAATGGTGCGGTCGCCCAGCTGCAACAGTCCTTTGTCACCGCCGCCCATACGGGTGGCTTGGCCGCCTGCGAGGATCACGCCGATGGGGTGTTTCATAACGTCACCCGTCGTTGGGGGCGCTGCCCCCGGCCTGCGGCCTCCCCTGAGGTATTTGGGGCCAGAAGAAGCATGATCATGCACCACCTTTGCGGTTAGATTTGTGGGGCTCGTCGCGGATTTGACTGGGGTCGGCGTCGCGGATCAGGCGGTGTTCGCCGGACAGGCAAACAAAGCGTTGACCGCGCATCCGCCCGATCAGGGTCAATCCGATTTGGTTTGCGATGTCTACGCCCCATGCGGTGAAACCAGAGCGGGATGCGAGCACGGGAATGCCCATTTGCGCGCATTTGATGACCATTTCAGACGTCAGACGCCCCGTCGTATAGAGCGTTTTGTCAGCCGCAGACACGTTTTCGCAGCGCATCCAGCCCGCAATTTTATCGACGGCGTTGTGACGTCCCACGTCTTCCATATAGACCAGCGGCCTGTCGCCTTGGCATAGGACCGTGCCGTGGATCGCGCCCGCGCTGAGATAAAGCGATGGCGTGGTGTTGATGCGGGCTGCCAGCGCATAAAGATCGGATGTTCGCAGGGGGGTATCAGGCAATTGGATGTCTTCAAGCCCATCCATCATATCGCCGAAGACGGTGCCAACTGCGCAACCGCTGGTGCGCGTTTTGCGGGCGAGTTTGTCTTCGTAATTCGTGGTCGTTTGCGTGCGCACGACAACGGTGTCGATATCGTCGTCAAAATCAACACCGGTGATGATATCATCGTCGTGCAACATGCCTTGGTTTTGCAAAAATCCAATTGCCAAATAGTCTGGATAATCGCCGATGGTCATGGCGGTGACGATTTCTTGGGAGTTGAGGAAGATGGTGAGCGGGCGTTCTTCTACGACTTGCAAATCAACCGTGTTGCCGTTGTGGTCCGTTCCGGTCACACCACGTGTCAAAGGGCTCGCATCCGGGGCGGGCTGGATCAGAAAGTTATCGGCGGCATCACCCATCTTGATTTGTCTTTCATACGTGGCAGGCGTAGAGCGGTTGTATTCCCGATTAAGATAGGCCGAACCCATGACCATCACCACCACGAAATCCGCCTTTTGGGCCGGTGTTCGCGACGGGGCCCCGTTTATCATCATGGTCGTGCCGTTCGCGACCCTGTTTGGGGTTGTTGCGATCGAGGCGGGACTGACCGTGGCACAGACCATGGGGTTCACGATTTTAGTGATCGCAGGGGCGTCTCAGTTTGCCGCGCTTCAGTTGATGATAGAGAATGCGGCAGTTGGCTTCGTGTTGCTGGCAGCGCTGGCGGTGAACCTGCGCATGGCGATGTATTCTGCCGCCTTGGCCCCGCATTTGGGGAAGGCCAAGCTGTGGCAACGGGTTGTGATTGGATACCTTAATTTCGACCAATCCTATATGATGTCGGTGGCGCGGTATGAAGATGACCCGGACATGGGATTAGACCAAAAGGTTTGGTTCTATTTGGGAGTTGCCTTGGCGATTACACCGTTCTGGTGCGGGTTTACTTATGTCGGTGTGAAAGTCGGAGCGGCAATCCCGCAGGCAATTGAGGTGTCGTTCATGATCCCGATTGCATTTCTGGCGATGGTGGCCCCAATGATGAAGTCGCTGGCGCATATCGCTGCGGCATTTGTTTCGGTTGTCGTCGCGCTTGCACTGGCGTGGTTGCCGTCGGGCAGTGGGCTGCTGATCGGCGCCGTCTGCGCAATGGTCGTGGGCGTTACAGTGGAAACATGGATGGAGCGTGAGGCATGAGCTATTCAACCGCAGAGATTTGGACGATCATCGCGCTTATGGGCGTCGGCACATTCGCGATCAGGTTTTCGTTTTTGGGGCTGATCGGCGACCGTGAAATTCCCCTATTGGTCACACGCATGTTGCGGTTCACGCCAGTGGCCGTATTGCCCGGCATGGTCGCACCCTTGGTGCTATGGCCGACAGGTGCGGGCGGCGAAGCGACCGTTATGCATGTATTGGCTGCCGCAATTGCGCTATTCTTGGCGTATAAGACCCGCAAAGTCGTTTGGGGCATGGGGGCCGGATTTGCGGTGTTTTTCGTGCCGCAGGTTATTGCCCTGCTGTAAGGGCCGCATTGATCTCAGCCGCCGCGATGGATTTATCGTCGGCGTCATTCTCGCGGTATTCGGTCAAGGTAACACCCACAATTTCGCCAAACCGGTCGCGGAGTTTTTCGGGGAAATACGTGGTGCCAATGCTTTCAAAACCGGACAGTTGCGAAAGGATGGATGAAGTCACGCGGGTGCAATGCCCTTGGCTCACCGGACCGTTTGCGAGGCAAAGCTGTAACGCTTTTTCTGCGACGGGGTCTGGGACAGTGATGTGCTGGCCTTCGACGTAGAATGTTGAACGGGCGTGATAGCTGACGTAAAACGACTCAACCCGTGGGGACATGCCGAACAAAACGTCATTGCGTTCGGGCACTTGGTCGCTTTGGAACGAACCGGCGGGGTCGAACATGACGCGCTGACTGGCGTTGATTAACAGCGACGAATGCGCCCCGTTGCCGGAGCCGACGTTGCGCATTGTGTATAATGTCAGTGAAGCTGGACCAATGCCCGCGACTGCAACCTTGTTGATTGCGTCATCAGGTGCCCAGACAGATTTGCCCGCCGCACATCCCATCAGCGCCAATGGGGCGCCCATGACAAACGCGCGGCGTTGCATCAGTTTAGCCGTTTACCAGCGCGATAAAGATCAGCAGGCAGATCGAGATAATCGCCCCTTTTGTTGTCATAGAAATGAAACCGTCAAAGGTTTTTTCCTGAACCGAAATATCCATTTCGCCGTGCTTGTGATCAGACATGAAAGGAATCCTTTATCTTAAAGACATGTGTTGGGGCGTGATCTAACCCATTCGGGCAGGCTTGTCACGTGGCTATGACGTCGCAGTGTCGTCGCGGTCTAGTTCTTGGGCGAGCTGAAACCCGATCCGGTTGGGTTCGGCCTGATCCACATGTTTGGGGCTAGCGGTTAGCATCACGTTAAGTTGGCTGACATGTTGGATCAATTGGGTTTTGGCGCCGTCCGCGTTGGACCCGTGATAGGTGATAATGTCGGGGTCGAAATAGCCCAAACCCTCGATCTTGATGACCCCTGCGTCACCACCGGCAAAGCCCATGCCGACCTCGTGATCATTGTCCAAGGTTTCTTCGAATTTTTTGATATACATGATGATCCGCTCATAGGCCCATTGGGCGGGACTTTTCTGGGCGGTCGGCTCTTGCAGCGCCTTTGGTAGGTCTTCGTGACGCCCGCCTTTGGGTCTGTTCACGATATTGTCGTGCATCTGCGGCAGCTGCGCGTTTTCCATCGCATCGGCAGAGGTTTCGATTGTCGCTTGTGATTTGATCATAGGGGCACCGCGGTTGTGTCTTTCATGTCTTCCATAACAAAGCTGGCAGAAATATCCGAGACAGAAATCCGTGATGTCAGCCGTTTATAGAATGCGTCATAGGCGGGTACGTCCGCCACACGCACGCGCAGCACGTAATCCAGATCACCGGTCATGCGGTAGGCACCGACGACTTCGGGCATGGCTGTCAGCGCTGTTTGAAAATCCTTCATCCAGCTTGCGTCATGGGCGTTTGTGCGGATCATCACCAAAGCTTGAAGCGGGCACCCAACGGCGGCAGGATCAACCAACGCGACGCGGGCCTTGATGGTGCCGTTCGCTTCCATTTGTTTGATTCGTCGCCAGCAAGCGTTTCGTGACAAAGCCACCCGATCGCTGATGTCGTCCACCGGTGTCGTGGTGTCAGATTGCAGGATGTGCAGGATCTTTCGGTCGATTGTGTCGATAGATTGTGTCATGTTGAGATTTTATCCCAATATTGTTCGAAATGATAGGCGTAATTGGGACATGCCAACCGGCTGCAAGGGGTAGTTTTTCGTAACATCAAAGGAAAAACGCTATGTCAGACGACACCCAAGCCCCACAGTCCAAGAACCCGATTGCTGTATTGTTTACCAACCACCCGGCGACGGTGAACGAGACCTATTTCGGGCATATGAAATTCGCATTTGGCTTCGCGTTTTTGTTGGGCGTTGCCGCCGTCGCGGCCTTGATCCACGCGGTGATCCCTGCGCTTTGTGAAACCACCGCGAGCCGCATTTTACAACGGCTTCATGCGCGGATCACGGCGCGTCACTAATCGCTTGATAGTAGTACGCACCATCGTCGCCCATGGTTCGTGTTGCTTGGCCCGCAAGGTAAAGGTGGTTCACATGTGCGACCGCCTCTACTAGCGCCAGACCGTAAGCGTCGCGCCCGATTTTGCGTTTGAACAGCGGGGCAAAACATTGGCCTGCACTACGCGGTTCGGAAAGGTGTTCCATCAATCGATCCAGCGCACCGTGATGGTTTTCGACCATTTGATGCAGGCGCAAGGGAAGGCCGGTAAAGGGCAGTTTGTGGCCGCCAAGTACGAGTTGATCATCGGTGGCAAATGGCTTGAACCGTGCGCATGACGTCAGCCATTCGGCGACAGGGTCTGCCTCTGGCTCTGCAGCATAAACCCCCAGATTGGCGCTGATCGATGGGAGCAATTGATCGCCCCCAATGACCAAATTGTCGTCCCGCGACCAGAATGTCGCGTGTTCCGGCGCATGACCGTCGCCCATCATGATATCCCAAGTGCGACCGCTGATATGGATCGTTTGACCATTTTGCAAGCGGGTGTAACCAATAGGGATCGGGGTCACGCAATCGGCGAAATTGAACGGGCGTTCGTCTTTGCGCAGGGCGTATTCTTCTGGGTCCATGCCGGACCGGATATAGAACGCGAGCGTTTCAGCGACGGGTTTGGCTTGGGCATCCATGGTCAGCATCCGCGCCATCAGCCATGAGGTGCGGGTTGTCGTGAACGTCGCCCCCCGTGCCATGAACCACCCCACAAGACCGATATGATCAGGGTGATAATGCGTGCCGATGACACGCCCCACTGGTTTACCCGTCAGCGGCCCCGTCAGCAGCTTTTCCCAGATCGCACGGGATTTTTTGGTATCAAATCCCGTATCAATTATCGTCCAGCTATCACCATCGTCCAGCGCGTAAACGTTCACATGATCGAGCGCCATTGGCAGCGGCAGGCGCATCCATAGTACGCCATCAGCCACGGCAATCGCCTCGCCTTCGGCGGGCGGTTCGGGGAAAGGGTAATTGATTTTGCTCATTTAAGAAGCAAGATCATCCACAGTGATTGCCGTCAAGTCTGCCGCCCCTTCGCGCGTGTGGGCCAGCAGGCTAGCATGTTCAGGCAAAAGGCGCTTGATATAGAATGTCGCAAGGCGCGTGCGTGCCGCATCACCGGACATTGCTGCGGTCAGATGGGCATGACCACCAAGCACGCGGGCAAAGGCGCGCAGATATGGCACAGCACCGGAGAAACGATCGGTCAGCTCTTGGGTCACGAGCCAATCGGTGGTTTCGCGCAGGGTTTCGGCGGCGTTCCATACGGCGCGGGCGAGTTCAGGGTGGGTGGCTTTGGCTTCATCCGCACCGGCCTCGATTTCGTCAAGGATTGCATAGGCCGCTTCGCCGCCATCCATCAATTTACGCGCCACAAGGTCCATGGCTTGGATGCCGTTGGTGCCTTCATAAATTGCGGTTACGCGGACGTCGCGGGCGTATTGGGCAGCACCCGTTTCCTCGATAAAGCCCATGCCGCCGTGCACTTGGATGCCTGTGCTGGCCACATCAATGCCTGTGTCGGTGCCGAACGCCTTGCCGATTGGTGTCAGGAATGCGGCGCGGGCTTTCCATGCGGCGTCGCCTGTGGCGGTGGTCATGTCGATCGCCACAGCGTTCATCAGGGCGATCGAGCGGGCCGCGAAAATATCGGCCTTCATCGTGGCCAACATCCGGCGCACATCAGCGTGTTCGATGATCGTGCCCGTGCCGCCAGCGCGCCCTTGTTTGCGTTCCAGCGCATAGGCGAGCGCGTGTTGGTATGCGCCTTCTGCCGCACCAACACCTTGCACACCGACGCCCAGGCGGGCGTTGTTCATCATTGTGAACATCGCGGCCATGCCGCCATGTTCGGGGCCAACGAGCCAGCCTTGCGCGCCAGAAAATTCCATCACAGCGGTCGGTGATCCGTGCAGGCCAAGCTTATGTTCCAGCGAGACAACCCGCAGGTCATTGTGCTTACCAAGGGTGCCGTCCGCGTTCGGGATCAATTTGGGGACCATAAACAGGCTGATGCCTTTGGTGCCGGCAACGCCGTCTGGAAGGCGCGCTAGCACGAGGTGGCAGACGTTTTCGGTGAAATCATTGTCAGCCCAGCTGATATAGATTTTTTGGCCTGTGATGGCATATGACCCATCGCCATTTGGTTCAGCCTTGGACCGCAAGGCGCCGACGTCGGACCCGGCTTGGGGTTCCGTCAAGTTCATCGTGCCGGACCATGCGCCGGAAATCAGGTGGGGCAGATAGGTGTCTTTTATTTCATCCGACGCGTGATGCTCTAACGCCTCGATCTGGCCTTGAGTCATCAGCGGGTTAAGTTGCAAGGAAAGACAGCTGCTCGCCATCATTTCATTCACTGCGGTGGTTAATGTCATTGGTAAGCCCATGCCGCCTGCCTCTGCGCTTGCCGACATGCCGATCCAGCCACCTTCGGCAATGGCGTGATATCCATCACCAAAACCGGGCGAAGTGCGCACGACGCCGTTCTGAAGCTTCGCTGGTGTTAGGTCGCCATTGCGGTTGAGCGGGTAAAGGATGTCTTCGCACAGTTTCGCCGCCTCTGTCAGAATTGCGTCGGACATATCGTCGGTGGCCTCAGCAAAACGATCCGTCGCGCTGACGGCTGGAAAGCCCGCAATGGTGTCCATGATAAAGCGATAGTCAGTGACAGGGGCGCGATATGGCATTGAAGGCTCCGTTCGGGTTGGCAAAATGGCGTGACGCAAGTATGCATCTGAAATCTTGACATAGGGTAGCCCAGACATGAGTGTCCACAACCGAAACGCAGCGTCATGAACCAAATCAAGACCCAAGAGTTGAGCGCCGATACAGCGGGGTTGGCACAGGCCGCTGCGATTTTGGACGCAGGTGGATTGGTGTCGTTTCCAACAGAGACTGTTTACGGGCTTGGCGCGGATGCGCGTGATGACGTGGCAGTCGCCAAGATTTATGCGGCCAAAGGGCGGCCTAGTTTTAACCCGTTGATCGTGCATTTGGCGGATGCTGCGGCCGTTGGTCGCTACGTGCAGATGAACGATGTGGCGCAGGCTTTGGCAAATGCGTTTTGGCCGGGGGCGTTGACGCTCGTGCTGCCTTTGACGGCAGATGCAGGCGTCTCCAAACTTGTCACGGCTGGATTGGAAACCTTAGCCGTGCGCGTGCCGGATCACCCCGTTGCAGGCCGCATTTTGGCGGAATTTGACGGGCCGGTTGCGGCCCCATCGGCGAACCCATCTGGTCGGATTAGCCCCACAACGGCCACACATGTGGTGGCTGGTTTGAGTGGAAAGATTGATGCGGTTGTGGATGGGGGCGCTTGTGCGGTCGGTTTGGAATCAACGATTGTGTCTTGTGTCGGTCCGCCTGCTTTACTGCGTGCTGGGGGTATTCCTGTCGAGGCGATTGAGGCCTGCTTGGGTGCCCCATTGTTGCGTGATGAAGACCCGGATGCGCCGATGTCGCCCGGACAATTGGCGTCGCATTATGCGCCATCGGGGGCGGTGCGTTTAAACGCACCCTACGCAGAGCCGCATGAAACATATCTTGGATTTGGGGCCGGTGATGCGGATTTGAACCTGTCTGTCGCTGGTGATGTCATGGAAGCTGCTGCCAATTTGTTTGGCATGTTGCATCAATTGGATGAGATGGGTGCGAAACATATTGCTGTCGCGCCGATCCCGACGCATGGTTTGGGCCAAGCAATCAACGACAGATTACGCCGGGCGGCCGCGCCCCGCGATTAAGGGGGCGATATGGCGCATGGGTATGAAACGGGTCGATTGAACCTGCCGTTTGTGGGCATCGCGACCTTTGGCAAATACGACTATCAGCCGGACTGGTCCGCGATCGATGCTGATGTGGCTGTGGTCGGTGCGCCATTTGATTTTGGCACGCAGTGGCGGCCCGGTGCGCGGTTTGGCCCGCGGGCCATCCGCGAGGCATCGACACTCTTCGCTTTTGGTCATGCGGGGGCTTACGACCATGAAGACGATGTGACCTATCTGGGCGAGGGCACGCGGATCGTTGATATTGGTGATGCGGATATCGTGCATACAGATACAGAGCAGAGCCATGCACGGATCGAAGAGGCCGTGCGCGCCATTCGCGCCGCTGGTGCCTTACCTGTCGTCTTGGGCGGTGATCATTCGATCAACATTCCCTGTGTGCGGGCGTTTGATGATCACGGCCCGATCCATATCTTACAGATCGACGCCCATCTCGATTTCGTTGACGAACGCCACGGTGTCCGCCACGGGCACGGTAACCCGATGCGCCGCGCGGCCGAGCAGGACCATGTGACGGGCCTGTCTCAATTCGGCATCCGCAATGTGTCTTCTACAGCCAAGGACGGCTATACAGATGCGCGCGCGATGGGGTCGGATATTCTGTCTGTGCGCCAGATCAGGGCCTTGGGCGTTGCGGCGGTTGTGGACCGTATTCCAGCGGATGCGGATATCTATCTGACGATTGATATCGACGGGTTTGATCCGTCGATTGCGCCGGGCACAGGTACGCCAAGCCATGGTGGGTTCCTGTATTACGAGGTTTTGGAACTGATAGCAGCCGTCGCGGAGCGCCAAAGGATCGTTGGTATTGATTTGGTGGAAGTCGCGCCGGACTATGACCAGACGGGCGGTACAGCGATTTTGGCGGCACAATTATTGCTCAATGTGATTGGGCGGGTGCTGAACCATCGGGAGTGAAAGTCCGCTTTGAGCCCAATTTGATCAATGCTGCAATGTGCATGAAGGTTTGCATTGGCGCGGCTAATTAAAAATTCCACTACGAAGGCGGTAGCACATTCTGGATAGTCCGCCATTTATAGCACGACCCTGCCAAGATCATTGCGCTGCTTGCAACAAACGATAAGGTTGCGTTGCAATATTGGTAAGTAGATGCAGCCTGAACCCAAACATATGCTCAGTTTTCAAACGGCACTGGCGGCGGGGACAATCCGTGCGGCGGCGGATCAACTTGGGTTGGAGCCTTCGACAGTCAGCCGCAATATTGCATCTTTGGAAAAGCAACTTGCGACGGAGCTGATTGAACGCGGGCGCAAGGGCGTCATGCCGACCGAGGCAGGCCAAATGCTGCTGGATTACGCTCAAAGGCAAAGCGGTGAGATGGAGGTGCTCAGGTCCCAACTCGATGCTCTCGCGAATATGGAACGGGGCGCGGTTTCCGTCGCTCTGGGCGAAGGCTTCGTGAGTGATTTTTCGCAATCGGTGTTGGCCAGATTTTCGCGAGACTACCCTGAGATCACGTTCTCCTTGAACGTCGGTTCCACGGATCAGATGATGGACGCCGTGATTGAAGATAGGGCCCATATTGGCCTGGCGTTTGATGTCGCCCCTAATCCGCGATTGAATGTTGTGGCTCAAGCGGACCGCCACCTTGTCCTCATTTGCAAACGGGGCGGGCAATTTGACGCCACTGACAAAGTGAAAGTCTCTGAATTCGCCGATTTACCCTGTGCTCTCCTCAACAAGGGCTACGGTGTCGGCGCGGTGATTGCAGACATGGAAGCGTCGCATGGGTTTCGCTCGCGGGCGGTGATGGAAACGGGGTCCATCGCAGCGCTCAAAGCCTTTGTGCGAAATGATTTGGGTATTACGCTTCTGCCGGAATTTGTTGTGGCGGATGACATCAGGGTGGGAACTTTACGCGCACGAAGCGTCGCGGTTTCGAATTTTGGCCGAGGCAAGGTCAGCCTATTTGTGCGCCAAGGCCGCAGACTGCCCTTGGCTGCACAAAGGCTGATCCCTGTCATGGCGCGTTCACTGGTGGCATTGAACGGATAGGCGTTGCACACACTGCAACAATTTTGTCGTGGTGATGCATTTGCAGACGGAAAAGGGCTGCTATGATCCTCTCAAACCTACGGAGAGCGTTTCATGAAAATCGGAATTATTGGCTGCGGTAACATGGGCGGCGGAATGGTTGGCCAGCTGGTAGCAGCGGGGATGGATGTCCGCTGCTATGATCCGGACACCGATATTCAGGCGCGTATGCGATCTATAGGAGCAGCGGTCGCAGATACCGCTAGCGCATTAGTGGCCGGGCAAGATATCATCATTCTATCCCTTCCCAAAGCGCAAGTGGTTGAGGCGGTCATGGCCGAAGTTACGCCATCTATCGAAGCCGGCGCTATCGTGCTTGATACGTCGACATCGACGCCTTCAACGTCTCAAGCGATGGCCAATTTGGGCAAGGCCAAAGGCTTCGACTTCATCGACGGCCCTGTGAGCGGTGGCCCAGCTGCGGCTAACGCGGGCACGATGACAATGTTGCTGGCAGGAAACCACGCCGCGATTGATCGCTTGGCCCCTGTGACCGAGATTCTGACAGCAAAGACCGTGGTTGTTGGCGCGTCGGGCGCAGGCCATGCGGCCAAGATCGCAAACAATATGCTTTGTGCAGCCAACCTCGTTCTGGTCGCAGAAGCCGTGCGCATGTGCGCGGCAGCGGGGGTGAAGCCGGAAGGGCTACTGGAAGGTATCAACGCGGGGTCGGGCCGTAGCGGGGTCAGTGAGGTAAACTTCCCTAAATGGGTGCTGAATGGCGCGTTTGATTCAGGTTTCACGATGGGCCTGATGCGCAAAGACGTTGGGTTAGCTCTGAAATTGGCCGAGCAAACAGGCGTTGATTTGAAAGGCTTCGCTGGCATTGCCGACCTTTGGTTGTCCAAAACAGGCGACATCCCTGACGCCGCTGACTTCAACGAAATCACCAAATACGGAGCAGATAAATGACGACGCGGACTGAGATATTTACGGCCCAGATGTCGGCGCTTGGCCTTGGGTCCCAGCCACAAAGTCTGATCAATGGCGAATTGGTGGATGGCAAGGGAGACACGATCACGCTGGTTGACCCCTACACTGCACAGCCGTTGGTGGCCTATCCTGACGCTGGTACGGAGCTTGCGACTGAAGCCTGTGCGGCTGCTCAAGCGGCCCAGAAACAATGGGCGGCTTTGTCAGGTGCTGCGCGTGGATTGGTGATGCAGGACATTGCGCGCACGGTGCTTACCCATGCTGAACCCCTCGCCACAATCGAAGCTTTGGTGGCCGGAAAGCCGATCCGCGATTGTCGCGTAGAGGTGGCGAAGGTGGCCGAGATGTTTGCCTATTATGGCGGCTGGGCGGACAAGATACATGGCGAAGTCATCCCCGTGCCCTCGGGCCATCTGAACTATACCAAACGCGAGCCCTTGGGCGTTGTCTTCCAGATCACCCCTTGGAATGCGCCGATCTTCACAGGCGGCTGGCAAATCGCCCCTGCCATTGCCACAGGCAACGGTGTTGTCATCAAACCAAGCGAGTTGACCCCGGTAACGACCGTCGCGTTGGTCTATCTGGCCGAGCAGGTCGGACTGCCCAAAGGGCTTGTGAATGTGCTTTGCGGCCTGGGACCAACGGCGGGCCAAGCTGCGATTGAACACGAAGCGGTGCGCAAAGTGATCTTTGTAGGCTCGCCTGAAACTGGTCGGGTCGTGGCAACGGCGGCTGCGAAGGCCTTGAAGCCTGCGGTTTTGGAATTGGGCGGAAAATCGGCCAATATTGTATTTGATGATGCGAACCTGAAACACGCCTGCCTTGGCGCACAGGCTGCAGTCTTTTCGGGCGCGGGGCAAAGCTGTGTGGCTGGGTCTCGTTTACTTGTGCATCGCTCGGTTCATGCTGAACTGGTCGAGATGCTCACAAACGGCATGAACAGCATCAAGCTCGGCGATCCGCTGGATGAAACGACCGATGTCGGCCCGATCAGCAATGCCCGCCAGTTTGCCCATGTCGGCGACATGGTGGCGCGTGCGAAGTCTGATGGGGCCAATGTCCTGAGCCGCGAGACAACACCGGACACGGGGTATTTTGTACCGCCAACAGTTTTAAACGGTTTGGCAAATACCGACCACGCCGCGCAGACCGAGATTTTCGGCCCCGTTGTTGCGGCCATACCGTTCGATACCGAAGAGGAGGCTATCGCGCTTGCGAATGCCACGGACTTTGGCCTTGCCGGGGCGGTTTGGACGGCAGATGTCGGGCGTGCGCACCGCGTTGCGGACCATGTTCGCGCAGGAACATTTTGGATCAACAGTTACAAAGCCATTCACGTGTCGTCGCCGTTTGGTGGGTCGCTCAACTCTGGCTTTGGACGCTCAAGCGGGACAGATGCCTTGATGGAATACACATCTGCCAAAAGCGTATGGCTCGACAGCGCACCGACTCCTCGGATAGCCTTCGGCTATGTTAGTTAAAGACGTTAAAGCCTTGCTTGCGGATAGCACGCAAGCCGCCGATCTTCTGGGTTTGGGACCGTTCGAAGATTTTTCGGAACTTATGGAGGCATTGTTCAGTGCGCTTTGCACCGAGGCCGTTGGGCGCATCGTGTCAAAGACCTACCGCGAGTCACCAGCAATCATAGCGGCGACCGAACGTGACATAGCTGAGACCGCCCGCCGCAATTTTGAGCCCGGTGGACCTGCTGCCGTATTGCTGTTCTCTCGTGGAGTTCATGCGACGATTGCGCACCGAGTAGCCCATAGGCTTTGGCAGAATGGCGATACGGCAGCTGCTATGGCCGTGAAAGCTGCCTGTGGCCGTGCCTTTGCAACCGACATCCATCCCGCCGCGCAAATTGGCGCGGGCTTTTGGCTGGATCACGGGCTGGGTTTTGTTGCTGGCGAAACCACAGTTATCGGCAGAGACGTGTCGATCTGGCACAACGTGACCCTTGGCAGTACGTTCAACAACTCGGGCGCGGACCGTCATCCCAAGGTTGAGGACGGCGCGATCATTGGTGCCGGGGCCTTGATATTAGGTAACGTCACCATTGGTGCAGGTGCAAATATCGGAGCTGGGGCGATTGTCTTGGAAGACGTACCCCCTGGCCGAGTGGTCGTCGGCACCAAAGCACGCGATGTCGGCCCGGCGCGCGTTTCTTTCCTAGACAAGGAGCAAGGCACTTGAACGCATCATTCGGCATCGATCATCCGCTTCTTGCAACCCATGATATCGAAGGGCTTCGCAACCGGCTAATCTCGCTTGGGTTTAACATGACGGCGATTGGCAAACACCCTTGGGGCACCAGTACCAGCCTTGCCATGTTCGATGGCTGCCTGCTAGAGATCATGGGCATCTATGATGAGACTTTGATCGATGAAGTCCCCGCAGGCGAATTTCGCTTTGGCCGACACGTCTTTGAACACCTGCAACAGCGCGAAGGTGTCGCGTTGAGTGCGTTGCATAGCACAGACAGCGTGCAGGACGCAGCAACAGCCCAAAAGGCGGGTTTCACGGTTGCTGGTCATCTCGAATTCGGGCGGGACGTCACTTTACCCGATGGGAGTGCAGACAGAACAAAGACAACACTCGCGCTCCTGCCAGACCTAGACTTCCCGCGGCTCTCTTTCTTTTTGTGCCAGCAGCACCGCCCTGAGCTGATCTATGTTCCTGAATGGCTCGAGCATCCCAACACAGTCAACGGGATCAGCGGCGTCACGATTATGGCTAAGGCTGAACAGCTAGAAACCCTGAAAGCAAAACTGACTGGCCTCTACGGCGGCGCATCCTCTTTGAACGGAGGGTTTTCGATTCAAACGGCGAATGGGCAGATGTCAGTGCAAACTCTGGATGCCATCCAAGCCGAGTTCGGAATGTTACCTTCTGAAATTGCGGAAAGTGCAACGCCCAGCATCGTCGCGATGGATCTAAGCTATCATGATGCAAATACGTTTGAAACTTGGGTGAACAAGAGCGACCTCCGCCTCAAGACGACTGCGTCTGGGCTCTATGCAACGCAACCAGAAGAAACTGCGAACGTCATTCTGAGGTTTGGAAAGAGTGTGGTCTGATCGATGCAGTCAATATAAAATATGCAGTACGGGAAAGCCGCCGTTCGTTTTAATACGGTGAATGGCGGCTTCGTCCGCAAAGCAGACACACTGCGTTAACCCTGCTGACGCTCGATATAGCTGCGCAGTTCTTCCGCCTCTTGGCGGGCTTCGCGCAGCCCGTCCATCGCTGCCCTTAGTTCGGCTTCTGTTTGGGACAGCTGGTTCGTGATTTCTGCTTCGCGTTGCTGCAGATATGTGATCGCCTGATCGCGAGTTTCTTCGGCTTCGTGCAGGGCTTGGGCCATTTTGTCCAGCTCGCCAATCTCTGCCTTTGTCACACGGGTAAAACGGTGCACAAGCCAGTTGGCGAACCAACCTAGCACAAATGCCACAAACAGGATGATCGCAGTGGCGATGATGAATTCGGTTCTGTTCAAGGTCTTATCCTGCTTGTTATTCGCTTGGCGCGGCTTCGAGCGCCTCGAGGCCTGTTGGCTCTTCGGGCGTAGTTTCAGGGACAATCAAAGAGAACTCAATCCGGCGGTTCGCCTCGCGGCCTTCTTCGGTGTCGTTTGTTGCAATCGGGTCTGCTTCGCCATAGCCGATCGCCTCGAATGAGGCCACCGGCACGCGGCGCACGCGCAGGGCGTCAAGAACGGCGCGGGCGCGCTGTTGGCTAAGCTGCTGGTTCATTTCTTCGCGACCTTGGCTGTCGGTGTAGCCCGCAATGCGTATTTTCAGGTTCGCGCATTTTTTCAGGATGTCGGCAATGTCATCCACGACCGGCTGTGTGTCGATTGTGATCGAAGCAGAACCTGGATCGAACAGAATCTTGCGTGCTTGAGTCACTGTTTCGATCTGTGCGACGCATTCTTCAGGGGTGGGCAGGCTCGCGACGGGATCAAGCTGCTTGACGTATGTCACGTCGATATCGAAATTCGCCGTTTGGCCCAGTTTTTCGATCAATAGGCGGGTCACATCTGCTTGCGCCGTGGATGACCCCGTGTTGCCCTTAATCAAAATCTGATCAGGTTCGACGGTGACGGACCCGTTGGACAGGGTCGACAAGGCTTCGATCCCTGCCAGAACACGGACGGACCAACCGGCGGGCAAGTCATCGACTACGCGGGTGCCCATGGTGACATTGGCACGTCCGAATTTCGCCATGGCGTAGTTTTCGGCGGTCATGTTGACCAAATCATCAGGCACGCGGCCGCGCAGTTGAACGGCGCCTTCGGGGCTGCGGGTGGCAGTGAATTGTGGTGGGCCGTCGCCGCCAGGTTCCGGCGTTTCTGGCAGCTCTGCATTCAGGGCAAAGACATCTGGCAGAGCATTTTCCAATTCGCCGATCACGCGATCAAATGTCCCTTGGCCGGTGCCTTGCAACGCGACAAGCGAGATGTCCGTATCGGAAACGGTAACGGTGCCGCCGCCCAATGCGTCAACAGCGCCGATGACTTCAGCCACGGCAGGGCCCCAGGTACGTGATGGGACGCCCAAGGCTTGGACGCAGGGGCTTTTGCCTGCAAAACCAGCGGTTGTGGCCGCGGTCAGGATTGTTGTTTCTGCCTCTGGGCTGTCTGCCGCACATGCGTCGAAGCGTACGCCATCTGCATCTTTGACGAACCGTGTGGTGAAAGGCGAAATGACGGGGCGCGGTGCGGTGATGGTCACGCCCAATTGCACACCTTCAGGGGTCGAGCGTGCGAGCCGCGTTTCCAATTGGGCCTTATCGGCGGCACTGTCCGAAATTGCGTTGATGTTTACGGATTTCGCACCAACAGAGATTTTCGAACGGGGCAAGATTTCCAGTGCGCGCAAGCTATAAGTTACAGCCGCCCGCCAAGTCGGAGGCACAGGGTAGTCGGCTGTTTCCAACAAATCGGTTACGGGTTTTCCGTCAGCGATGTATGAAATACGCTTGGCCAGCGCGTCCCGGTCAGTGTCGGCGGGGATCAGCCCAATTAGGGACACACCGCTTTCGTTGCGCAGAATTTCAATGGCAAAATCTGGCGCTGCGATGTTGCCTGATTCGGCCACATCCATATTGTCAATCACGCGGCTCGAATCCACGATGCTGCCCGCAGCAGAGATGGCGCGAAAGCGCGTTGCTTCTGTCGGTGCCTCGCCTTCGATGATGACTTGCAAGCCGTCGCCAAGCACAGATGCCCAGTCATAGCCCCGCTCAGCAAGGGTTTCGCGCACGGCGACCACGGATCGATCTTCGACAACTGCGACAGCTGCGCGGGCGGCCAGCGCCGAGATCAGCGCTGCGAATACGAAAACACCAAGGCGTAGAAAAAGGGCAGAAATGCGCATGTGCGTCCGTTCAGCTAGTCAATATTATCCGCATGGATAAGGGTATGTGACTTTAGGTTCAATCAAAGGAACGCGGCAATGGCGAAAAACGGCAACGGGATCAGCCCAGCATCGCGGTTTGATCGGAAGATTTGCAGCAGATCAGGCCCCTCTGCGGTTGCATAGCGTTGCATTTGCCATGTTAGATGCCAGCCAATCGCCCAAGGCCCCGCAAGGGCCACAACCATGGCCAGAATGCTGCGGTCTTGGGCTGATAGGATCACAGCGAATCCCATCAGGAATACGGTTCCGACCATGAAACCACGTAGCCAAATCGGTGTGTTATCCCCGAACAGACGCGCCGTGGATTTCACCCCGATAAGCGCGTCGTCTTCGATGTCTTGATGCGCGTAGATGGTGTCGTAAAACAGCGTCCAGCTGATCCCCGCCACATATAAAATCACCGGCGCCCAGCCCAGTTGCCCGCTATGCGCCGCCCATAACAACAACGCCCCCCAGTTGAACGCGATCCCAAGGAAGGCCTGTGGCCACCACGTGAACCGTTTGGCAAACGGGTAAATCAACACCGGAATGATTGCCGCGAATCCAAGCGCGATAGCGAGCGGCGGGAAAGTCAGAAGGATCAGCAGCGACAGCAGTGTTTGCACCAGCATCCAAAGTAGAGCAGCCCGCACGCCGACTTGGCCCGACGGGATCGGGCGCGACCGCGTGCGTTCGACCGATCCGTCAATATGTCTGTCGGTGATGTCATTCCATGTGCATCCGGCACCGCGCATCAAAAACGCACCGATGCCCGACCCAATGACAAGCCACAGGTCAAACAGGTCCGGCTGCCCGTCTGCTAGTATCGCCAATGCGACGGCCCAAAGGCACGGCGCATATAGCAGCCATGTTCCAATGGGCCGGTCCGCGCGTGACAGTCGCAAATAGGGGCGGGTTGCGGATGGCGCGATCCGGTCAACCCAATTTCCTGCACTATCTGCGACGACACCCTCTGGCATCTGCGGTTCGGTGGTCATATGTCTATTCCATGGCTTCTAAAGTACGTCTTTATGTAGAGCACCCATTGGGTGCGGCGCAATCGGTTCCGTTGTCGCGGGATCAGGCGCATTATTTGTTCGGGGTCATGCGCCTTGGGGCGGGGACTGTCGTGTCCTTGATCAATGGTTCAGACGGCGAATGGGACGCCGAAGTTGTCGAGGCCGGCAAAAAGGGTGGCATCCTGTTGTGCCGGACCCAAACGAAGCCGTTGCAAATGCCCCCAGATGTCTGGCTGATGTTCGCGCCTATCCGCAAAGAACGGTCCGCGTTTATTGTGGAAAAGGCGACTGAATTGGGTGCGGCGCGTATTTGCCCGATCCAAACCGAATTCACGAATGGGGCCGACAGGCTGCGCATCGATAAAATGCGCGCACATGCGTTGGAAGCGACTGAACAATGCGGCGGGACATATGTGCCAGAGGTCGCGGAACTGGCCAAGCTTGGCAAAGTGCTTGATACGTGGGACCCCACGCGCCAAATCATGTTTTGCGATGAAACGATGCTGGGTCAGGCCTCTGTTTTGGACGCGGGGCTGACAGGTCCTTGGGCAATTTTCATCGGCCCGGAGGGCGGGTTTTCAGCGAAAGAGCGTGATCGTTTGCGGGCCATGGACTGCGCCCATCCGGTCAGTCTTGGGCCGCGGATTTTACGCGCAGATACGGCAGCGGTAGCTGCGCTGACGCTTTGGCAACAGGCCATGGGCGATTGGGCATGATCCGCGCGGCTTCTGCGGATAGACCTGCGATTGCCGAGTTTCTGGCAGATCACCAGACAATCGCAATGTTCCCGAGCGCAAATTTACGAGACCATGGCATGGATGGCGATCATCCAAATGCAATGACGTTTTGGGTGCAGCGTCAGGATGGTGCGGTCACCGATGTGCTTGGGCTAACCAATAGCGGAGTTGTGTTGCCAGTGTTTTCTTCAAGAGACGTTCCAGTGCAGATGCTGGTTGGGCGCCCCATTCAAGGGATTATTGGTCAAGCCGGACCTGTGGCGAAGATACAGGCCGCTTTGGGCTTGCCTGATGCAACCTTGAACCGTGCGGAGCCGCAATTCGAACTGGCGTTAGATGACCTGCAGATGCCTGACATCGCGGGTTATCGGCTTGCGCCTGTTGCTACGATGGACCGCGCATTGATGGTTGCTTGGCGAACGCAATATGGGATCGATGCGCTTGCGTTACAGCCCGCAGAAGCCGCAATCCAAGCCGCAAGTGCGGTCGAACGTATGATTGCCAAAGGCAACCACGTTGTTTTGATGCAAAATGGCACGCCTGTCGCAATGACCGGATTTACGACGGTGTTCCCTGATGCCGTCATGATTGGTGGCGTTTTCACACACAAGTATTTGCGGGGGCGTGGCTATGCGGGGCGGGCGGTGGCAATGCATCTTGCGCAAGCCCGCGCGCAAGGTGTCCAACGCGCCGTTCTGTCTGCAGCAAATGTGGCGGCTGCGAAGGCCTATGCCAATATTGGGTTTCGCCAGGTCGGTGAATTCATGATCGTTTATTACGACAAACCAGAGGTGTCCCATGTCTAGTTTTATGCGCCCCGAAGCCCGTGCGACCCTATGGCGGTGGCGCGAAGCCTTGGCCGGATTGGCCCTAACGGCTGTTGGTCTTTGGTGGGTCTTGGGCAGTTTCGGGATCGTGCGCGCGCTTGGCGTGGTCTTGACGATCGGCGCTGTCATCTTGACGATTGCTGGCCTGCAACGTGGAAGGTTTCGCCAGACCGGCGATGGCCCCGGTATTGTGCAGGTGGCTGAACGGCGGTTGGCCTATTTGGGGCCATTGACGGGTGGGCAGATGGATATAGCGGATCTGACGCGGCTGGAACTGGACCCAATGGGTTACCCAGCGGCGCATTGGGTGCTGACAGGGTTGGGTGGTCAACGGCTTGAAATTCCTGTGAATGCCGAAAATGCAGAAGCGCTATTTGATCTGTTTGCCAGCCTGAAAGGCATCAAAACCCAAGCCATGCTAGATGTGCTTGAACGCACACCAAATGTGCGCGTGACCATTTGGGAAAAATCCCCGACCTTGCTGCATTGACACGCCCCGCGTAACGCGGCACCGATAGATAACACCTGATCCCAAGACGGAGCCTACCCCATGTCCATTCCACAATCCGGCGGCGGCCCGATCGAAAATCATGACCAGTTGGCGCAATTGCTGGCTGATGGCTGCAAACCCAAAGACGACTGGCGTATCGGCACCGAACACGAAAAATTCGGCTATTGCATCGATACGCACAAGCCGCTGCCCTATGCAGGCGATCGGTCGATCCAAGCTGTGCTGGAAGGGTTGCGCGACCGCTTTAACTGGGCGCCTGTCGAAGAAGAGGGCAATATTATTGGCCTGACCAAGGGCAAGGCGAATGTCAGCCTTGAACCAGGTGGCGCATTGGAACTGTCCGGTGCACCCGTCGAAACAATCCACCAGACCTGCGACGAGGTGAACGATCACCTACGCGAGGTGAAGGCCGTGTCGGATGACATCGGTGTCAAATTCATCGGTCTTGGGGCTGCGCCCGAATGGTCCCATGACGAAATGCCGTTAATGCCCAAGGGGCGTTACAAGTTGATGAACAACTACATGGAAAAGGTCGGCACCATGGGCACCGCCATGATGCGTCGAACCTGTACCGTGCAAGTGAACCTCGATTTCGGATCAGAGGCCGACATGGTTCAAAAGCTGCGCGTGTCGCTGGCGTTGCAACCCGTAGCAGCCGCACTTTTCGCCAATTCGCCGTTCTTTGAAGGCAAACCCAACGGCCATAAATCTTGGCGGTCACGGATTTGGCGTGATTTGGATGCTGATCGCACAGGCATGTTGCCGTTTGTGTTCGATGACGGTTTTGGGTTCGAGGCGTGGGTGCAATGGGTGCTCGATGTGCCGATGTATTTTGTCTATCGTGACGGGAAATATATCGACGCGCTGGGCATGTCGTTCCGCGATTTCTTAAAAGGTGAATTGCCTGCGCTACCGGGTGAAAAGCCGCTATTGTCCGATTGGGCCGATCACCTGACAACGGTGTTCCCAGAGGCGCGGATCAAGCAATTCATCGAAATGCGCGGGGCGGATGGCGGCCCTTGGCGGCGGCTCTGCGCGCTCCCCGCGTTCTGGGTGGGTCTGATGTATGATCAAACCGCGCTCGATGCGGCATGGGATGTTTGCAAGGATTGGACCGCCGAACAGCGCGAAGCTTTGCGCGTGGCGGCGTCTGTGGACGGGCTGCAGGCCGAAGTTGACGGGATCAACATGCATGACTTGGCGCGTGAGGTCGTCGCGATTTCAGAGGCTGGCTTGAAAGCCCGCGCACGCCCCGGTGCTGGTGGGCTGGTCCCTGACGAGACCCATTTCCTCAACGCGCTCAAAGAAAGCATTGAGACGGGTAAAACCCCTGCAGACGAGCTAATGGACCGCTACAACGGTGACTGGAACGGAGATTTGTCGCAGATTTACGGCGACTATAGTTACTAAGAAAAAGGGCGCCGTAATCGACGTCCTTACTATTTATGCCAGTGGATCTGGGCCGTATTGGTTGTGGCCATCCGTGCCCTTGAGCACGTTGAAATAGAGCAAGATCAGCCAGCCAATAATTGGCACCAAAATCAGCAATGCCCACCACCCTGTCCGGTCGATGTCGTGCAAACGCCGTACCGTAACGGCGACGGATGGGAGCAATGTCGCGAGGCTAAAAATGCTCGATAACAGCCCCCATTCCGCCATCCAACCAGAGAAAATCGATATTTCTATTACAGTCAAAATGACGTCGATGATGAAGCATGCCAGAAAAAACCACCACATTTCTGATCGTGCGGCACGGCCAGAAAAATCGGCATATTTCTCTATACATATGCGGACAGACGCTTTAAAATCTATTTTAGACCCCGTGATTAAATATATGGGTCAAGAATTGCATGGGCGCGCAAGGCAGGCAACTGGATTTGTTAATGTCGCATTTGCCACAATTCCGCCCTGATTGTCACCTATTTGGAAACAATGAAAGGGTGAGCCATGCCGATATTTTTAAGTCCGCGGTTTGCGATGTTGCTGTTGGTGGCGATGCCACTGATGGGCGGCGCTGCTGTGCATCCGCAAGGCGCAAGCGCGTTCTTAATCGGGGCGTGGACGGGGGTGTTGTTGGTCGGGCCGCCTTTAATGATCTTGTTGTGGATCATGGGCCTTCGGTCCATTGGCGAAATCTTGCGCCCACTCGCTAGCCTGCCAATCCTGATCGGGCTCACAATGCTGGTGTTGTATCTATCTGGCACAGACGTCGGTCTGGGTGGTCAATTGGTTGGGGGTGCGGGTTTGCTTTGGTGGTTGCGCCGGGGCCGCAGCGCGCAATTCATCTAATTCCTATTTGCTGCCGATCTTGGATTCTGTCTTCGTGCGTAGCCGCTTAATATTTTCCGCATGACGGCCATAAATTAAGAGGGCCAGAATAGCTGTAAGGCCGAACAATGGCCCGAACGGCATGAGCAAAACCACCAGCGGCGTCCAGCCTGCGGCCATGAGCGCGGCCAATGACGAATACCGCGACAGCGCTGCGGTCAAAAGCCAGATGATACCCGCGATCACGCCAAGCAACGGCGCCAATGCAAACAACAGGCCGAAATAGGTCGCAACCCCTTTGCCGCCCTTGAAATTGAGCCACACAGGAAAACAATGCCCGATAATCGCGGCCAAGCCAGCCAATTGCGCAGCATCTTCGCCGGCAAAGGCGCGGGCCAAGAGCACAATCGCCGCCCCTTTGCTCGCATCAAACAGTAGTGTTAGCGCGGCGGCGGTTTTGTTCCCAGTGCGCAACACATTCGTGGCCCCGATATTACCCGACCCGATGTCGCGCAAATTGCCCAAGCCCATGATGCGCGCAAGGATCATACCAAAGGGGATCGACCCAAGAATGTATCCTGCAACCGCCCAAGCGATCAGGCTGCTGGTTGGGGTGATGAAATCAGGGATCATGTTTTTGCTCCGACCAATTCGCCACCGACCCACGTGCCAAGTACAACGCCCTGCATCCGCGCGCCATCAAACGGTGTGTTCTTTGATTTTGACTGCAACTTGCTGCGGTTCAATTGGAATGGTGCGTCCGGGTCGAACCAGACCAAATCGGCAGGGCAGCCGGCACGCATGCGTCCGGTTTCAAGACCCAGCAGGCGGGATGGGTTTAGTGACATCGCGGCGAACAACTGCGGCAAGGTAATCATGTCGTTGTGATACAGTCGCAGGGCGGCGGGCAAGAATGTTTCAAGACCGACGGCCCCGCTGGCCGCTTCTTCAAATGGCAGTCGTTTGCTTTCTTCGTCTTGGGGGGTGTGCATCGAACAGATAATGTCGATCAACCCTTCGGCGACGGCTTGGATGACTGCGATGCGGTCTTCTTCGGAACGCAAGGGCGGCTTGAGTTTGAAAAACGTGCGGTAATCAGCCACGTCCATTTCATTAAGCGTCAGGTGATGCACACCAACGCCAGCTGTAATGTTCAAACCGTTGCGCTTGGCCCGTTCCAATGCGGGCAAGGCGCGCGCAGTTGTGATCTGATCCGCGTGGTAACGCGCGCCGGTCATTTCCAACAGCGAAATATCACGATCCAACGCCATGCGTTCGGCCATGGGCGACACACCCGGCAATCCGCGCAAGGACGCGAATTTGCCAGACGTCACACAGGCACCATCCGACAGGTTCGGGTCTTGGACATGGGCGATCACCAGTGCGTCCAGTGATTTGGCATAGGTTAGCGCGCGGCTGAACGCTTTGGTGTTCGTCACAACGCGGTCGCAATCGGTAAATGCCACCGCGCCTGCGTCTTGCAAGAAACCGATTTCAGTCATCTCGCGGCCTGCGCGCCCTTTTGTCAGGGCGGCCATGGGCAATACGCGCACGGGCGCATCCGTTGCCGCGCGGCGGGCCACAAATTCAAGCGTTTCAGGGGTGTCGATTGCGGGCAGGGTGTCGGGGCGGGTGACAATTGTGGTCACGCCACCGGCGGCGGCGGCGCGACCCGCAGAGCGAAACGATTCCTTATGCCGCTCGCCGGGTTCAGACACTTTCACGCCGATATCTACGATGCCAGGGGCCAGACAATTACCCGCGCAATTCACGACGGTGCCAGACACATCAGGCTTGGGGTCTTCGTAGATTTCCGCGATCATGCCGTCGTGAACCCGCAGCGCGCCAAGGCTGTCTGTCTGGGCCACAGGGTCGATCAGCCGCGCGTTGATGAATATCGTATCGGTCATGAGGCAATCCAAATCATAACGCCCACCAGTGCGAACAGCACCAAAAGGGCAAGGGTTGCGATCCGGCCAGACATGGCGGCATCGGACGGTTTTTTGCGTGCGGGCGGCAGTGTTCCCTTAGCGCTGTCAGTGGTGATCGCGCGCGGTGCATTCATTTCTGGCATGTCCCGCAGCGTCGCGACAAGCCGCACATCAGAGGGCAGATTAAGGGTCATAGCGGCACCGCCGAATGCAGCGGACATGACAAGAATTACAGTGCCGAACAGCCCGCGCAATTCTTCGGCTTGGGCGTCGGTCATCGGCACGTCATATCCGTTGCGGATCAGGTCGGGCAGGGTCATATCGGTCAGCATACCGGGGGTGACAGCATCGATATAATCGGTGTTCAGCACGACATTACCAAAGACCGCCATCATCGCAGTATCGGTCTTATCGTCCAACCCCTCTGGCGCGGGGCGGTTCAGTTCCAGCACATAGATCGCGCCGTGATCATTGGCGGGTATCGTGATCATGCCATGACCTCTGCATTGCGGGCTTCGCGCAGGTTTTGCGCCAAAAGGTCCATGGCGGCCATGCGCACGGCGACACCCATTTCGACTTGGGTCTGGATGACACTGCGGTTGATGTCGTCGGCGATATTGCCGTCGATTTCAACGCCGCGGTTCATTGGGCCAGGGTGCATGACAATCGCGTCATCCTTGGCGTGGGACAGTTTGGCGGCATCAAGACCGAAACGGTGGAAATATTCACGCTCTGACGGGATGAAGCCGCCGTCCATGCGTTCTTTTTGCAAGCGAAGCATCATGACGACGTCGACGTCTCTCAGGCCCTCTTCCATGTTGTCGAAAACCTCGACGCCGAATTCGCCAATGCCAGATGGCATCAAGGTCGGTGGTCCGATCAAGCGGATGCGGTTTTCCATCTTGCCCAAAAGCATGATGTTGGATCGTGCCACGCGGGAATGGGCAATATCGCCGCAAATCGCGATAGACAGGCGGTGCAAACGGCCCTTGGCGCGGCGGATCGTCAGCGCGTCTAGCAGGGCTTGGGTTGGGTGCTCGTGTTTGCCGTCACCAGCGTTCAGCACGGCGCAGTTCACTTTTTGCGCAAGCAGATCAACGGCCCCTGAATGCGGGTGGCGCACGACCAGCAAATCAGGGTGCATGGCGTTCAATGTCAGAGCCGTGTCGATCAGGGTTTCGCCTTTAGTGATCGAACTGGCCTGCATGGCCATGTTCATCACATCCGCGCCCAAACGCTTGCCCGCGATTTCAAAACTCGCCTGCGTGCGGGTCGAATTTTCAAAGAACATGTTGATTTGGGTCATGCCCGCCAGCACGGATTTGTCGACTGTGCCGTTACGTGTTTGATCGGCGTATTTGTCGGCCAAATCTAGCAATGTGGTGATTTCTGTGGGGTGAAGATGCTCTATCCCCAAAAGATGTCGCGCGCGGAATGTCATCGGTTCTCCTGCCTACAGCCTTGGGCGGTTATAGGTAAGGCGGCATTGCGGGGCAAGCGTGACTTACACCGCCGCGCAATTGTGCGTAGGATGAACGCAATGGATTCGATGGACACATATTGGGCGGACCGCGCTGCACTGGAATGGCAGGTCGAGCTTGGCGTGACAGAGGCGATGCTTGATGCGCCGCTGAACCGTTACGAGATCCCCGAAGCCGTGGCAAAGCCACAGGCGAAGGCAGCGGATAATAGCCCGCCGCCTGTGCCCGTTCCGGTGCAGGTCGATAGCGCAGTCGAGGCCCGCAAGGCCGCTGACGCAGCGGCCGATCTGGGCGCATTGCAGGCAGCCATCGCGGGGTTTGACCACTGCGATTTGAAACGCGGCGCGCGCAACATGATTTTTGCCGAAGGCGACCCAAGTGCGCAGCTTATGATCATCGGCGAAGCGCCAGAGCGTGACGAAGACCGCGCAGGTACAGTGTTCGCTGGCGACCGCCGTGTGTTGCTCGACAAAATGCTCGCCGCGATCAATTTCGGTGTTGAGCATGATGATGCTGCCAAACGCGCCTATCTGACGGCCGCGTTTCCGTGGTCGGCCGGACCCGTTCCCCCAAAGAATGGCGACATGGCCACATTGACTCCGTTTTTGGAACGCCACATCACACTGGCCAATCCGGATGTGTTGATTCTGATGGGGAACACCGCCTGTCAGATGCTTTTGGGCAAGGCTGGCGTGTCGCGGATGCGTGGGCAATGGGCGCAGGTGCTTGGCCGCCCTGCAATGCCGATGATGCATCCGGCGCAATTGATGAAAACCCCATTGGCCAAGCGTGAAGCTTGGGCTGATTTGCTGGCCGTGCAGGCCAAATTACGAGGCTAACCCATGGACCGTGATTTTATTCCTGTGCGTATTGCCGTGCTGACCGTTTCGGACACGCGGACCATGGCAGATGACAAATCCGGTGATGTGCTCGTTGGGCGGATCGCGGACGCAGGACATGTGTTGGCGGACCGTCAAATTATCCAAGACGAACGCGGCTTGATTGCAGATCAACTACGCAACTGGTGCGCCAATGATGCGGTTGATGTGATCATCTCGACTGGCGGCACTGGTCTCACTGGGCGCGACGTGACCGTAGAAGCCCACCGCGATGTCTATGAAAAAGAAATCGATGCATTTGGCACGGTGTTCACGATTGTCAGCATGAACAAGATCGGCACCAGTGCCGTTCAAAGTCGCGCGACCGGTGGCGTGGCGAATGGCACTTATTTATTTGCGTTGCCCGGTAGCCCAGGTGCGTGCAAGGACGCGTGGGACGAGATACTGATCAAGCAGCTCGATTACCGGCACAAACCCTGTAATTTCGTCGAGATTATGCCACGCTTGGACGAGCATCAGCGCCGTAAATAGTTATGGCGCGGTGCAGCCGCGAATATCCACCGCGCGGGTTTCGCCAAGCACTGTGATCCGCACGCCGGACCGATCCAGAGCAAAGCTTGTTCCGCTCATATGCACCAAGTCGGATGTGGCGGTGATATGAGTCGCTGATCTTGTCACGTCGGGTTCGGACACCCACACGGCAGGGTCTGCTGTCTCGATAACAATCGCCTCTGCACCATTCTGGGCGAGCGCGGTGCGCGTCGTGATTTGCAGCCCGTCATCCGTCGGTGTTATCGCGCAAGTGACCTCGCCAACCGATGCCTCTGCCGCGGTCAGTGGGCGGTTGACTTTCGCGGCGGTGATGGCCGGATTACGTTTCGCATCGCGCGGCAGCACCGCGTCAAAGTCGAGTGTCACCGGCACGCAAATTTCTTCACAAACGCCAATATCAATCGATCCGCGCAGGCGGATTTCGCCGTCATCGTTCGGGAATATCTCGACCGGAATGGTCACACTTTCGTGGTATCCGACTGATCGCATGCCCGTTTGATCGAACACTTGTGGCACAGGCCAGTGGAACGCGACGGATCCGACGTTTTCGGACCCAGCCCATGAAAACTGCGGCGGGATGCCTGCATCGCCGGGCGCGCGCCAATAGGTTTTCCACCCCTCCGCCATATCAATCCGAAAGCCTGCCATGACCGACCCACGGTTGGTTTGCTTACCTGAAAGCATCGTCAATGTTGTGTCATGATCCATCGGACCTGCGGCGGCAGGGCTGGCGAGAACGGCGAGTAGGGCAAGGTATTTCATGCCCCCTAGATAAGCGGCGCGAGCCGACATGGAAAGTCACATGGTCGTGCAACTATTGTTACATCCGCCCTTGCGATGCGGGCCTCGCCTGCCCACTATAGCTTTATGGACCCTACAGAATTGAACCTTGTCGGAAAGATGCTGATCGCGATGCCTGACATGGGTGATCCGCGGTTTGACCGATCTGTGATCTACATTTGCGCACATTCCGAAGAGGGTGCGATGGGGTTGATCGTCAATAAACCGCAGCCGAAATTGCGGTTCATTAATCTGCTCAAACAGCTCGAAATTGAGGTCGCAGGCAATGTGCCCGAAACCAAGGTCCATTATGGCGGTCCAGTCGAAACCGTACGGGGCTTTGTCCTGCACACCGATGACTATCGCACCGAAGCTGGCACGCTAGACGTTGATGATCATATCGGGATGACCGCCACGATGGAAATTCTCGAAGATATCGCGCGGGGCAAGGGGCCAAAAACCGCGCTTTTGGCACTTGGCTATGCCGGTTGGGGCGAAGGGCAGCTGGAGGGCGAGATCGCCCAGAACGGCTGGCTAACCTGCGACGCAGACCCTGCAATCATTTTTGACACGGAAAATGACGCAAAATGGGAAGCGGCCTTGGACAGCATGGGCGTTTCCGTCGCTTTGCTATCGGCCACGGCGGGCCACGCCTAGCGGGTGAGCGCCGTGATGATCGCGACAGCACTTTCAGAATGCCAATCCGCGTCACCTTGAAGCCGCGCAATCTCATTTCCTTCTGGGTCGATGATCAATGTCACGGGCAGGCCGAGCACGCCCATTGACCGCGAAAACGCTTGGCGGGCGTCCGTATGCAAGGGCAGGTTGTCGACGTCGATCTCATTGAAAAACGCTGCCATCGCGGGGCGCGGGTTGCGGCCAGTGGCGACGGTCACGACTTGGAAATTTTCATTCCCGAGTTCGGTTTGTAAGTCGGAGAGCGCTGGCATTTCCTTGCGGCATGGTGCGCACCATGTGGCCCAGAAATTCAGCAATGTGTATTGCCCGTTGAATTCCGCGAGGGTCAATTCGTTACCATCTTCGGACGTAAACGCCACATCAGACCCCGCAATGGGGGCATTGTGGATCGTTAGTTTTCGCATGTCACCGTCGCGCAAATCGGCCAAATCAACCGATTGTGCGGTGGCAGCATTTGCAAGCAGCCCAAGGGCCGTATAAAGCAGGATGAAACGTAATCTGCGCATGAAAGCACCTTTATAACATGACCAAGACCGCCAATGCGATGTGGGGTGGCCGTTTTGCCGCCGGACCTGATGCCATCATGGAAGCGATTAACGCGTCCATCGGATACGACCGTCGGATGGCGGCCCAAGACATCGCCGGATCCCGTGCCCACGCTGCCATGTTGGCCGCCTGTGGCATCATCACAGATACAGATGCCGAAGTGATTGGGGAAGGCCTGCTCACGGTCTTGTCAGAAATTGAAGCAGGGGATTTCCCGTTTTCTGCGGCCCTCGAAGACATCCACATGAATGTCGAGGCACGGTTGAAGGAAATTGTGGGCGAACCTGCGGGGCGTTTGCACACTGGCCGGTCGCGCAATGATCAGGTTGCCGTGGATTTCCGTCTATGGGTGCGGGACCAATGCGATGCGGCGGACGCGGCACTTGAGGCGTTGATGCAGGCCTTGATCGGTCAGGCAGAGGCGGGTGCCGACTGGGTCATGCCGGGGTTCACGCACTTGCAGGTGGCGCAGCCTGTGACTTGGGGCCATCATATGTTGGCCTATGTGGAAATGTTCGCCCGTGATCGCGCACGGTTTGCTGATGCGCGCAAGCGGATGAACACGTCGCCTTTGGGTGCTGCGGCGCTGGCTGGCACGTCGTTCCCGATTGACCGCCATATGACGGCCGAGGCGCTGGGCTTTGATCGTCCGATGTCCAATTCATTGGACGCGGTGGCTGATCGTGATTTCGCGCTGGAGTTCCTAGCGGCCTCGAGTATTTGTGCGATGCATTTGTCGCGCTTGGCAGAAGAGCTGGTGATCTGGTCATCCGCCCAATTCCGGTTTGTAAAAATGTCCGACAAATGGTCCACGGGATCGTCGATCATGCCTCAAAAGCGGAACCCTGATGCGGCTGAACTTATCCGCGCCAAAATCGGCCGGATTTTCGGGGCCAATGTTGCATTGATGACCGTGATGAAGGGTCTGCCTCTGACCTATTCCAAGGACATGCAAGAAGACAAAGAACAGACGTTCGACGCAGCAGACAACCTGATGCTGGCCTTGGCCGCGATGACCGGCATGGTCGCCGACATGGAAGCCAACGTGCCGAGCCTAGAGGCAGCTGCTGCGACTGGGTTCTCAACCGCAACCGATTTGGCCGATTGGTTGGTGCGTGTGCTTGGCATTCCGTTCCGCGATGCGCATCACGTCACGGGCACATTGGTCGCGATGGCAGAAGCCAAGGACGCCGATTTACCTGACCTGAGCTTGGCAGAGATGCAGTCTGTGCATGGGGACATCACGCAAGATGTGTTCGACGTGTTGGGTGTGAAAAATTCTGTCGCATCGCGCGTGAGCTTTGGTGGCACAGCCCCGTCAGAGGTCCGTAAACGGATTGCCGACTGGAAAGGCGCGTTGTCTTGAAAGCCCTCATTGCGGTTCTAGCTTGCAGTCTGTTGGCAAGTTGTGGCGCAGATGGTGCGCCAGAGCGGCCCGAGGCAACGGAGACGACACAATGATCCGCTGGATTTATCTGGGACTGGCCGTGTGGGGCGCAATCCACCCGATGTATTATTTCATCACGTGGTTTAACGCTGAAGGTTATGACCTGATGAAAATGGTCGATGCGTGGCATGTAAATGCGGCTGCATCTGGTCTTGTTTGGGATCTGACGATCGCGGCCATTGCATTGTGCGTTTTCATGGTGTCAGAGGTCGCAGTGCGCCGCAATTGGATCGCACTGATCGCCATCCCCGCGACGTTTTGCATTGGGGTCAGCTGCGGTTTGCCGCTGTATCTATTTTTCCGCAGCCGTCCGGCAACCTAAGAGCGGCCCTGCGGGGCAAATATTTGAGCTCGGAAAAAGGTTGGGGTTTTTGCCTGATCTGATATGTCGAGCCAGAATTAGACTGCGGAGCATGGGCAATGGACCATTTTTTATATCGTGACGGGCAATTGTTTGCGGAAGATGTGCCGCTGGCGCAAATCGCGGCCGAAGTGGGCACGCCGTTTTATGCCTATTCCACAGCGACATTGACGCGTCACTTTCGTCTGTTTGACGAGGCGCTGAATGGCATGCCCCATCTGATTTGTTTTGCGATGAAATCATTGTCGAACCAAGCTGTTTTGCGCGTTTTGGCCCAAGCGGGTGCGGGTATGGATGTTGTGTCCGAAGGCGAATATCGTCGCGCGATTGCGGCGGGTGTTTCTGGCGACAAGATCGTGTTTTCTGGCGTTGGCAAGACGGCGGGCGAAATGCGCGTCGCGCTGGAAGGCGGCATCCGTCAGTTCAACGTTGAAAGCGAACCTGAAATGGTGGTGTTGTCGGCTGTGGCTGAAGAGCTCGGCGTGGTCGCCCCGATTACGATTCGCGTGAACCCGGATGTCGATGCAAAGACGCATGCCAAGATTGCGACTGGCAAATCTGAGAACAAATTTGGCATTCCTATCAGCCGCGCGCGTGAGGTTTACAAAATGGCCGCCGATCTTCCAGGTTTGAAGGTCGTCGGTATCGACGTACATATCGGCTCGCAGCTGACCGATCTGGCCCCGTTCGAGGCGGCCTATTTGAAGGTTGCGGATTTGGTCGCCGAATTGCGTGCCGATGGCCATACGATTGACCGGCTCGATCTCGGCGGCGGTCTTGGCATCCCTTATGCACGATCTAACGAAGCCCCGCCGCTACCGATCGAATATGGCGCGATGGTCAAACGGACCGTGGGCCATTTGGGTTGTGAAATCGAGATTGAACCGGGTCGATTGATTTCGGGCAATGCGGGCGTTTTGGTGTCCGAAGTAATCTATGTCAAAGAGGGCGAGGACCGCGAGTTTCTGATCCTCGATGCTGCAATGAATGATCTGATCCGCCCAGCGATGTATGAGGCACATCACGATATTGTGCCGTTGATGGAGGCAGCGGCGGGCGAAGAGCCTGCGACATACGATATTGTCGGGCCTGTCTGCGAAAGCGGAGATACATTTGCAAAAGGCCGCGATTTGCCCGCAATGAAGGCAGGCGACCGTGTCGCGTTCCGCTCTGCCGGCGCGTACGGCGCGGTCATGAGTTCGGAGTATAACTCGCGTCCGATGATACCAGAGGTGCTCGTGCATGGTGATCAATTTGCAGTTATCCGCGCACGCCCTACCTATGAAGAGATGATCGCGCGCGATACAGTTCCAGAGTGGCTTTGACCCAAAGGAGATAATAGCTGGCCCCGAAAGACCCCATCCAAAGCCATTTGAAATGGCCGGTCTTCGCCACCCGCATGGGGATGGTTGCAGAAGGGGCTGTGCGCAGTTTCTGGCCGCTCTGGTCGGTGATATTCGTCATTTTGGCCGCAATGATGTTCGGACTGCAGGACGTCGTGTCAGTGGAAGTATTCTGGGCGCTGGCTGTTTTGGCAGTTGTCGGATTGGTTGGGGCATTAATCTGGGGCGCGCTGCGGTTCGGCTGGCCGTCAGTTGCTGCAGCGGTAGCGCGGGTCGACGCGGCCATGCCTGGCCGTCCGATTGCGGCTATGGCCGATGCCCAAGCGATCGGGTCGGATGACCCCGCATCCCAAGCTATCTGGCGCGCCCATGTCGCCCAGATGGAAGCGGCGAGCCGAAACGCCAAACCGGTGGACCCCGACCTGCGGGTGTCAGATCGCGACCCTTATGGGCTGCGGTTCATGGCATTAATCGCCTTTGTCGTGGCGTTGATGTTCGGGTCGTTTTTGCGGGTTGCGTCAGTTGGGGATGCCGCGTCTGGTGGGCAGGTTTTGGCGACGGGGCCGGTATGGGAAGGCTGGATTGAACCGCCGTCTTACACGGGAAGACCGGCGATTTATTTGAACGATGTTCCTGAGGGGATATTGCCTTTGCCTGAAGGCAGCAAAGTTACACTTCGCCTGTACGGTGAGGTCGGTGCGCTGACGGTGTCAGAAACGATTTCAGGCCGTACGGATGATCTGGGTGCCGGATCGGATGCGCAGCAGAGCTTTATCGCGGCGACGTCTGGCAGTTTGGCGATCAACGGTGAAAACGGCGCGACTTGGGATGTGCGTTTGATCGCGGACTCCTTGCCGATGGTCGATCTGACTGGTCCGGTAGAGGCGGATGCCATGGGCGAAATGTCCCAACCATTTCAGGCGATTGACGACTATGGGATCGAAAGCGGGACAGCGACCATTGCGCTTGATCTGGGAGAGGTTGATCGCCGTTTTGGGTTAGCGGTTGCACCAGATGACTTGCCGTCGATTGTGCTCGATCTGCCGATGCCATTCAACGGGGACCGCGCCGATTTCGAGGCATTCTTGGTTGATAACCTGTCCGAACACCCTTTGGCGAACTTACCTGTGACTATGGCCCTTTCGGTGACAGATGCGGCGGGCCAGCAGGGGGATAGTACGCCAGAGCAACTGACACTACCTGGCCGCCGGTTCTTCCAGCCATTTGCCAAGGCGATCATCGAACAGCGCCGCGACCTGATGTGGTCGAAGTCAAATGCGGCAGATATCGCACAGGTCATGCGCGCAATGTCTCATCGACCAGAGGGGCTGTTTTCGAATGGGACGACGTATCTGCGGTTACAGGCGATCGTGCGCTGGTTGGAGAACTTCAATGACTTTCCTTTGACGGATTCGGTGCAGGCAGAGCTCGTGCAGGCGCTTTGGGATTTGGCGATCCAGCTCGAAGACGGGACATTGGCGGATGCCCGTGAACGTTTGCGCCGTGCCCAAGAACGGCTGGCCGAGGCGATGCGCGATGGTGCGTCTGACGCTGAAATCGCGGAACTGATGCAGGAGCTGCGCGAAGCGACCGATGATTACATGCAGATGCTCGCAGATCAGATGGAACCAAATGACGGCACGGATCAAGCCGACAATGGTCAAGAGGGCCAAGAACTGGGTCAAGACGAGCTGCAAGCCCTGATGGATCGTATCCAAGAGCTGATGGAAGAAGGTCGGATGGCCGAAGCTGCCGAGCTGATGGAAGAGTTGAACCGCATGATGGAAAACCTGCGCATCACCCAAGGTGAGGGTGGCGAAGGCGGCCCGCGCACGCCGGGTCAGCAATCGATGCAAGATTTGGCAGACACGTTGCAGGATCAAGAAGATTTGTCCGACGACGCATTCCGCGAGCTGCAGGATCGCGCCAACCGTCAAGATGAAGGCAGTGGTCAACAACCCGAAGGCCAGCAAGGTCAGACCGGCGAACAGCCTGGTCAAGATGGCCAGCAAGGTCAGGGCCAAGGCGTCGGTGAAAAGGGTGCAACAGGACGCCAAAGCGAAGAGGGTGCAGGTGGCAACGGCGGTCAAGAACGATCGCTAGCAGAGCGTCAACAAGCATTGCGCGATGAGTTGCAGCGCCAGCAAGATGGGCTACCGAACCTTGAGGGAGACGCCGGAGATATCGCCCGACGTGCGCTGGACCGTGCCGAAGGTGCGATGCAAGGGGCCGAGGATGCCTTGCGTGATGGTGATATGGCTGAAGCAATCGACCGTCAGGCCGAGGCGATGGATGCATTGCGTAATGGAATGAGGTCGTTGAACGAGGCCTTGGCGCAAAACGAGCTGTCAGAGCCGGGCCAGGGTACCGAAGGTGGTGAGGCACAAGGCAGCGTAGACCCCACGCGCCGCGATCCGTTGGGGCGCGAGTTGGGCAATACAGGTCAGTTCGGCACTGACGAAGGGTTGCTGCAGGGAGAGGATGTTTACCGGCGGGCTGAGGAAATATTGGGTGAAATCCGCCGCCGGTCCGCTGAACAAGGCCGGCCTGAAATTGAACGAGATTACCTGCGTCGGTTGCTTGATCAGTTCTAGCCGTCAGAGCCCATCGCGGCGACCATGGACTGCAATTTCAGATCAACCCAAAGCCGCAGGCTGTCTACCATTTCTACATAACTTGTCAGCGCCAGCTCGACGGTTGGGACCTGTGTGATGATCTGCGGTGCATAAATGTAAAGCGCGGTCAGGATTGCCAAAATGAGCAAAACACCAAAGAACCCCCAACGGAAACCGCTGCGGTTCTTGGATGTGGTTTCAACTTCGGCAGATGCTGGCGAATCGCGCTCTGAATCGGACCTTAGGCTTGAATTGATTTCCTCGATATCGGGCAACAATTCGCGACGCGATGCGGCTGCGGCGGCAAGCTCTGCCGTTGGGTCCGCGTTCTCGCCTTGCAATGATGTCATGCGCCGCTGTGCCTCGACTGCGCGCTGATCGGGTGCCGGTGCTGCGGTATCCAGTCCTAGGTCGGGCTGGCTTTCAACGGTCGTTTCGCGTTGGCGCGCCGCTGCCTCTCTGGCTGCTTCTTCGCGCAGGATGTCGGCAATGGCGGGGTCTAGCTCTTGGCGCTGCGGCTCTGTTGTGGCAGGCGCGGCGACAGGGGCGACTTGATCAATCGGAACCGTATTGGGGGGCGTTTTGTCCACGGGGGCGTCGTGAAAAGCGTCTTCGGCTTCCGATGCGCCATGGCTTTCAAACCACGTATGCCCGCAATTAGAGCACTGAACATCACGACCTTCGGACGGAATAACGTCATCCGCTACCTCGTATTGTGCACCGCAATTTGGGCAAATCAGCCGCATTTTCCGTCCCCTTACGTCCGCCGTAGCATGTTCTCGCATGTCTTGGTTAACCATTATTTACCCGTCGGCAAGACAAAGACCAAGGAAATGCGACTATTGTTTATGCCATAACATTGTAACCTGTTGCAAATTTGGGCAAAACAATGCGGGAAACCGCAAAGGATGAACTTGTGATAGAGCTCGATAATGTGGCGTATAGTTACGGCGGAGCAGAGCTGTTTTCGCAGGTATCCTTAGAACTGGCGGCTGGATCGTTTCACTTTCTAACGGGGCCATCAGGGGCAGGAAAAACGACATTGCTGAAGCTGTGTTATGGGGCCTTGCAGGCAACGTCTGGCCAGGTGCGCCTGTTTGGCGATGACGCTGCCACGATGGACCGCGACACGATCGCGTTGTCCCGGCGTCGGATTGGAGTTGTGCACCAAGATTGCCAGTTTTTAGACCATTTGCCCGTATCCGATAACATCGCCTTGCCGCTGACCGTATCGGGGCGTGAGGCTGAGATTGGTGAAAACCTGCAAGATCTGATCGGTTGGGTTGGTTTGCGCGGGCAGGCAGGGCAGCTGCCTCCAGAGCTGTCGGGTGGCGAACGTCAACGTGCCGCACTGGCTCGCGCTGTGATCATGTCGCCCGATGTGATTATCGCGGATGAACCGACTGGTAACGTTGATTGGGAAATGTCCCAGCGACTTTTGACGCTGCTGGTAGAGCTGAACCGTATGGGCAAAACAGTCATTATCGCGACCCATGATATGAACCTTATTCGCGCAGCAAAGTCGCAGGTTGCCACACGGGTTCTACGCCTCAAAGACCGCCGATTGATGCAAGCGGGGGTCGAATTATGAAGTTTGATCCGAAACGCATTTTCGATTTCATTGCGGGCGACCCTCAAGCGGATCGCGCTGTGCCCCCCACTGGTTTTACCGCGCGGTTAACACTATTCACGGCTGGCGCGATGGCGTTTTTGGCGGTGTTTGCAATGGCGTTGTCTTTGGCCACAGGACGTTTGGCGGATCGTTGGTCAGAAGAGCTTGCACGGACCTCTACCCTGCGTATTTCTGCGCCTGCGGATCAAGCGGATGCACAATTGAGGGCTGCCATCAACGTCTTGGAAACCACACCCGGCGTTGCTGCGGCGCGCCCATTGACGATGGACGAACAACGTAGCTTGCTCGCGCCTTGGTTCGGCCCTGAACTGCCCATCGAAGACCTGCAGATACCGCAGTTGGTTGAGATTATCGAAGAAGGCAGCGGATATGACAGTGCGGGCCTGCGGGCCCGATTGCAGGCAGAAGTCCCCGCTGCAATCCTAGATGACCATACACGTTGGCGCGACCCGTTGGTGGCCGCGGCGAACCGGTTGCGTAGCCTCGGCTGGTTGGCAATGATCCTGATCGCAGGCTCTACAGGGGCAATGATCACGCTTGCGGCTCAGGCTGCCTTATCCGCCAATGCCCAAGTGATCCGCGTCATGCGCCTAGTCGGTGCGCGGGACATCTATATCGCGGGGGCCTTTATTCGGCGGTTCACCCTGCGGGCCCTAACAGGGGCCGCTGCCGGCACGCTGGCGGGCATGTTTGCCGTCTGGCTTTTGCCGTCCACAGATGTTGCTGGCGGGTTCTTAACTGGACTTGGGTTCCAAGGCTGGCATTGGCTTTTGCCAATCGTCATTCCCATCGCCGCCGCGACGGTCGCATTTTTCGCAACCCGCGCTGCGGCTTTGCGCACATTGAAGGAACAATCATGAGATATGCAATCCAACTGATCCGGTCGATTCTGTTCAACATCGCGATGTATATCATGTTGCCACTGGTTGGGCTGTTTTACCTGCCATGGCTGATCATTTCGCCGAATGGGGCCGTTGCCGGCTGTCACCGCTATTGTGCAATTGTCATCTGGATGGCGCGTTGGATGATCGGGCTGAAATGCGAAATCCGTGGCACGCCGCCAACTGAAGAATGCATTGTCGCGCCAAAGCACCAATCATTCCTTGATGTCCTGATGGTTTATCACGCGGTGCCACGCGGCAAGTTCATCTTTAAGGACATTCTGAAATACGCCCCTGTGGTGGGGCAGTTCGGTCTGCGCATCGGCTGCATTCCTGTTAAGCGCGGACAGCGCGGTGTCGCGATCAAACGGATGTTGGCAGAGGTCAAAGCGGGCACAGCATTCCCGGGCCAGCTGATCATTTATCCCCAAGGCACGCGCATCGCGCCGGGCGCAAAGGCACCATATAAGGTGGGCACAGGTGCACTGTATAAAGAGATGGATCAGCCCTGCTATCCGGTCGCCGCCAACGTGGGTGTATTCTGGCCAAAGCGTGGTTTGTATCGAGCGCCGGGTGTGGCGGTGATGGAATTCCTACCACCCATTCCACCGGGTTTGCCTGTCGCGGATTTCATGACCAAACTTGAAACCGATATTGAAACGCGGTCTGACCAATTGGCTGCAGAGGCGGGCTTTTATGGGTAGGGTCACGGACATTGCGACGCTAGAGGCGCTTTACGGCACACCGGGCGAGGCGTCGATCATCAAGGTCGCTGATCATATCACCCCGCTTTATGGCAAATGGATTACGGCGTCGCGGTTGTGCGTCTTGTCGACCGTCGGCCCGGAATGCACAGATGGAAGCCCGCGCGGCGACGATGGACCTGTCGTAAAGATCGCCGATCCAAAGACACTGCTGATGCCTGATTGGCGCGGGAACAACCGGATGGACAGCCTGCGTAACATCGTGGTCGATGGCCGTGTCAGCCTGATGTTCATGGTGCAAAGATCGAACAATGTGGTCCGCGTCAATGGCACGGCAGAGGTGCGACTTGATACGGATTTGATTGCCGCATTCGACGACCGTGGGAAGGCACCGCGCAGCGTGATCGTGATTACAGTGGCAGAGGTTT
>CBFIAX010000016.1:0-67653 GCA_965660685.1 Yoonia sp.
TGGAAACAGAAACTGACGTTGTTGAAGGCATGCAGTTCGACCGCGGTTACCTGTCCCCTTACTTCACCACAAACACAGAAAAAATGACTGCAGAGCTGGAAGACCCGATCATCCTGCTGCACGAAAAGAAACTGTCTTCTTTGCAGCCAATGGTGCCACTGTTGGAATCTGTGATCCAGTCTGGCAAGCCACTTTTGATCATCGCAGAAGATGTTGAGGGCGAAGCACTTGCAACTCTCGTGGTGAACAAACTGCGCGGCGGCCTGAAAATTGCAGCTGTTAAGGCACCTGGCTTCGGCGACCGTCGTAAAGCCATGCTGCAGGACATCGCAGTTCTGACAGGCGGCCAAGTGATTTCCGAAGATCTCGGCATGAAGCTTGAAAACGTCACCATCGACATGCTGGGTTCTGCCAAGCGTATCAACATCACCAAGGATGAGACAACAATCGTTGACGGTTCTGGTGACAAGGCTGAAATCGAAGCACGCGTATCCCAGATCCGTGGCCAGATTGAAGAAACAACTTCCGATTACGACCGTGAAAAGCTGCAAGAACGCGTTGCCAAATTGGCTGGCGGTGTTGCTGTTATCCGCGTTGGCGGCATGTCCGAAATCGAAGTGAAAGAGCGCAAAGACCGCGTTGACGATGCATTGAACGCGACACGTGCCGCTGTTCAAGAAGGCATCGTTGTTGGTGGTGGTGTTGCTCTGGTTCAGGCTGGCAAGGTTCTTGAAGGTCTGGAAGGCGACAACTCTGACCAGAACGTTGGTATTTCAATTGTGCGTAAAGCACTTGAAGCACCACTGCGTCAGATCGCTGAAAACTCCGGTGTTGACGGCTCTGTTGTGGCTGGCAAAATCCGCGAGTCCGACGAGAAAGCATTCGGCTTTAACGCACAAACAGAAGAATATGGCGACATGTTCGGCTTTGGTGTTATCGACCCTGCAAAAGTCACACGTACAGCGTTGCAAGACGCGGCATCCGTTGCTGGTCTGTTGATCACAACAGAAGCCATGGTCGCAGACAAGCCATCCAAAGACGGCGGCGCACCAGGTGGCGGCATGCCAGACATGGGCGGCATGGGCGGCATGATGTAAGTTCAAATCCATTTGGATTTGATCAACATAGTCGATCAATACAAAGGGCGGTCCCAAGCGGGCCGCCCTTTTTACTTGCCAGAAACTGTTAAACTTTAGCCGCTTTCAGTGAATGCCAAGCACGCCTGTAGGTACCTAAAAACCGATGGTTTTCTAGGCTCGTGGCGGGTGCCGCGTGGTTTAAGTGGTTTCGATGTCGCGATCTTCCACGGGGACATCGAGCGTGGCCCATGTGTCGTCTTCTGGCGGCGTGGGAAGGGGATCACAGGCGTTCCGGTGGATGTTCACCTTTGCCATGAAGTTCGCCGAAACCGGCGCTGTCACGAATAAGAAGCCCATAATCAGCAGCTCGTGAAATGATCCGTCTGCAAAGGCCCAAGAGTGGATCATGGATGCAAGCAGGAACGCACCAATTCCGACTGTCCCCGCCTTGGTCGGCGCATGAAGCCGCGACATAGCGCTGTTCAGTTTCAGCAGGCCAATGCCCGCAACGAGTGTGAATATCATGCCCACGATCAGGCAAAACGCGATGGCATATGTGGCGATAATAGTCATTCGATGATGTCCCCGCGCAGAACGAAACGGGCATAGGCAACGGTGGATACGAAACCCAACATGGCGATGATCATTGCGGCCTCGAAATAAATTTGAGTGCCTTGGTAGAGACCCAAAAGCACGATCAGCCCAATGGCGTTAATGAACATCGTATCGAGCGCCAGAATGCGATCGCCTGTGCTTGGTCCGATCCACAACCGATACATCGCCATGATCTGCGACAGGGCCGTTATGATGAACGCAATGATTAGCGCCCAATCCATCATTTGCGTGGCAAGGGTCATTCGAAAATCTCCTTTAGGCGGCGTTCATAGCGGGTCTTGATGTCGTCGCGCACAGCGTCTGGGTCTTCGGCGTCCAGTGCGTGAACCAATAGGCTGTGCCCTTCGTCGGACAGGTCCGCCGATACGGTGCCTGGTGTCAGGGTGATGGTTCCCATCAAGATGGTGATTGCTTCAGGGCTGCGCAATTCCAATGGGATCGCGACCCAATTGGGATGCATCTTGTCGTTGGGTTTGGTCAGCACGATCCATGCCACTTGGATATTGGCGACGATAATGTCCCAAAGCACAAGGATGCTGTAACTGATCATCTTGCCTGCTTTCAGGCCTTGTGGACGGTCAGGCCACCAGCGCGCTGTCATGATCGGGATGATGATCCCAAGGATGAGGCCAAAGACGACCATGCCAGCAGACACGCTGTTTTGCAGCAAGGTCCAGACGACGGCCAACAGTACGGTCAGGAACGGGTGCGGCAAGAGCCAGTTGAAGATACGGGTCATGTTAATGGTCCCCCTCGGCTTTGCCATCCGACAGCTTGCCTTTGGTCGTGAGCACAGTGCTGATATAAGTGTCTGGCGCGAACAGCTGCTTGGAAATCGCGGCGGTGTATGTGGTCGCAGGGCCAGCGAATACCGTGTGCGCCATCAGCAGCGCAATCAGCCCACCAACGGCAGCGTAGGATAGGGTGGAGGGTGCCTCTGCCTCTTCGGCATCTGCTTCGGGTTCCAAGCTCAGCGCTTTCCAAAACACGGTGCTGCCAGCGCGCGCAAAGCCAACAACATTGATCAATGATGCGCCCAAGATCAGTGCCCAAATCCACGCCATGGTCGGGGTGTCAAACCCAGCATCAAGGATCAGCAGTTTGCCGATGAACCCTGACAGCGGCGGCAAGCCTGTCATCGCAATCGATGCAACAAAGAACAGCGCCATTGTCAGACGTGCGCCCGCAATGGGCGCTTGGGCCGTAAGGTTCAGGTTGGCGCGCCCCGCGCGGACAAGATCCGCGATGAGGAACAACGCACCCGCGGCCAAGGTCGAATGGATGATGTAATAAAGGGCTGCTGTAATACCATCTGTGCTGAACAGTGCGATGGCGACCATCACCATGCCCATTGATCCAATAACAGAGAAGGCGATCAAGCGGTTCAATTCCTTGGCGGCCAGCACACCGACGGCGCCGATGACCAGTGATACCAATGCGGCAGGTAACAGCCAGATGTCGTGAAGTCCCGCCGTCACCCCAAGGTCTGGCGGGAAAATCATCGTATAAACGCGGATGATCGCATAGGCGCCGACCTTCGTCATAATCGCGAACAGAGCGGCGACAGGAGCAGGGGCTTCGGCGTAGCTGGACGGCAGCCAGAAATGCAGGGGCACAATGGCAGCCTTAATCGCGAAGACCATGAGCAGCAAAACAGCGGCAATGCGGATACCAACAGTGGCGTCGGCAGGGATCAGGTCCACCCGCTGCGCGAGGTCTGCCATATTGAGCGTGCCAGTTTCCGCGTATATCGCACCAAGCGCAAATAGGAAAAGGGTCGACCCTAGCAAGTTGAACAGCACGTATTGCACCCCCGCACGCAGACGTACGGTGCCGCCAGCGTGAATCATCAGGCCGTAGGATGCGATGAGCAGGACTTCGAAGAACACAAACAAGTTGAACAAATCGCCGGTCAGAAACGCGCCCATAATGCCCATGATTTGAAACTGGAACAGCGCGTGGAAATGACGCCCACGGTCGTCCCATTTCGATCCGATTGCGTAGAGCAGCACGAATAACGCGAGGACAGACGTCAGCAGCACCATCAGGGTAGACAGCCTATCCCCAACCAGAACAATTCCGAACGGGGCCGCCCAATCGCCCAACTGGTAAAGCAGTACAGAGCCATCCGATGTTTGCCATGACAGTCCCAGCGCGATTCCGATGATAGCCATAATGCTCGCAACCGATATCACCCGTTGGATGCCAATCTGATAGCGGGCTGCAAATACGATAAACGGCGCGATGAACGCGGGCAGCACGATGGGCAGGATCAACCAATGTGTCATTGTGCATCCTCCTGTGGCTGGTCATCGACGTGGTCGTCACTGCCCCCCAAATAGGCCCCGAGCGCGATCATCACTACAACGGCTGTCATGCCGAATGAAATGACAATGGCCGTCAGCACGAGGGCTTGTGGCAGTGGGTCAGTATAGGTCGTTGCATCCGTCAGGATCGGTGGTGCGCCCACAGTCAAGCGCCCGGAGGAAAACAAAAACACGTTCACCGCATAGGTCAGCAATGAGATACCCATGATCACAGGAAAGGTGCGCAACCGCAGAACCAGATACAGTCCGCCCGCCGTCAGGATGCCAATGGCTGAAGCAACAAGGATTTCCATTTATTGCACCTCTGCTTGGGTGGTTTCGCGGGACGGATCGATGTCCATCGGGTGTTCGCTGTCGCGTACATGGGCACGGCGTGCGAGGCGAGAGAAGCTTTCGAGCGACAGCATCACCGCGCCGACCACGGCAAGAAACACGCCGAGGTCGAATAGGGCGGCTGTGGCCAGTTCAAACTTTTCAAATGGCGGGATACGCACATAGGTAAAGTCTGAAGTCAGGAATGGTTTGGCAAAGAACCAAGACCCGATTCCTGTTAGCCCGGCGATCAAAACGCCCGCACCAATGACCCCGTGATAGGGGTAGCGCAGGCGCGCAGATGTCCATGCGAAACCGCTGGCCATGTATTGCATCACGACGCCGATGGATACGATCAGGCCAGCAATAAATCCACCGCCGGGTTCATTGTGACCGCGCCAAAAGATATAGAACCCGACCATGATCACGACGGGCATAATCACGCGGGTCATCACAACCATCATCATCGGGTGCATACCGCCCGCACGTGGCTGGTCGGGTTTGCGGTTCAGTAAGCGCGCACGCACTGGACCATCAAGCAAGGTTTCGGTGAGCGCGTAGATCAGCAGCGCCGCGATCCCCAGCACGATGATTTCGCCGTATGTATCGAAGCCACGGAAATCCACGAGGATTACGTTGACGACATTGGTGCCGCCGCCGCCTTTATAAGAATTCGCGAGGTGGAATTCGGAAATGCTCGGCGCGATCGTGTCACGTAGCAAGTAGTGGTAAGCCATCGCAGCAGTGGCGAGCCCCCCAAATACGGCAATGCCCATGTCACGGAACCGGCGTAACGATGTGCTTTCAATTGGTGTGTTGTTGGGCAAGAAATTCAGCGCCAACAGCAGCAGAATGATAGTGACAACTTCGACGGTTAGTTGCGTCATCGCCAGATCAGGTGCGCTGAAGAATACGAAACCTACGGACACAACAAGCCCGACAATGCCGATGAGGATCAGAGATAGCAGACGGTTGCGGTGCAAGAACACCAAACCCAAGGTCGCGGCGACCAACATCAGCCAACCGGCAATTTGCACAGCGTTGGCAGGTTGCAGGGTGCGGGTTGCCGCGCCCACGGTGCCAGTGACCCAAGCGTGGGTGCCCACCGCGACAACAGTGACGGTAAAGATCGCGGCGTAGCGGGTGAAGGACCCGTTGTGCAACGCAACATTGACCCGTTGCGACACGCCCACTGTGGTTGCAATGATCGCGTCGAAAATGGTTTTCGCTTCAGGGCGCGGTGCTTTGTCCCAGATTGCGAGCGCAGGTTTGAACACCATCAGCAACAGCGCGCCGCCAACGACTGCCGCGATCGAGAGGTAAAGTGCGGGGACAAGGCCGTGCCAGATTTTGAAATATGCCTTTGGCACATCCGCCACATCGCCCAGCACCGCGCCAGTGACGACTTTGACAAACGGTTCGGCCAAGAACGGTGCGACACCGATGATCACCACAAGTGATACGAGGAACGCAGGTGGCAACCACAGCCCAGTCGGTGGATCATGCGGCGTTGTTGGATAGTCTTCGCGCTTAGGCCCAAAGAATGTGTGGCTGATAAACCGGAAGCAATAGGCCGCAGAAAACAACGATCCGGCGGTCGCCATCACCGGCACCAGCCATGGGATACCGAACAGGGCGGTGCCATATGCTTCTTCGAGCATCATTTCTTTGGACAAGAACCCGTTGAGCAGGGGGATACCGGCCATGGACAAGGCCGCGAGCGTTGCAATGATAAATGTAATCGGCATCAGATGGCGCAACCCGCCAAGGCGGCGAATGTCGCGTGTGTGTGCTTCGTGATCAACGATGCCCGCGGACATGAACAAGGCCGCCTTAAACGTCGCGTGGTTCAGAATGTGGAACATCGCAGCCATCGCGCCAAAGGCCGTGCCTGTGCCCAAAAGCATGGTGATCAAGCCAAGGTGGCTGACCGTGGAAAACGCGAGCAGTGATTTCAGGTCATGTTTAAACAGCGCGATGACAGCGCCCAAGACCATTGTGATCAGGCCAGCTGTGGTCACGATCATAAACCATTCCGGCGTGCCGGACAGCACTGGCCACATGCGCGCCATCAAGAAGATGCCCGCCTTCACCATCGTGGCAGAGTGTAGATAGGCAGACACGGGCGTCGGCGCGGCCATTGCGTGCGGCAACCAGAAATGAAACGGGAATTGCGCGGATTTTGTAAAACAACCCATCAGGATCAGGATTAATGCTGGGACATAGAGCGGATCCGCTTGGATCAGATCGCGGCTTTGCAAAATTACGCTCAGGTCATAGGACCCGACGATCTGGCCTAAGATCATCATGCCACCGATCATTGCGAGACCGCCCATACCAGTGACAGTCAGCGCCATGCGCGCACCTTGGCGCCCTTCGGGCAGGTGTTTCCAATAGCCGATCAGCAAGAATGATGACAGCGATGTTAGTTCCCAGAAGATAAGCAAAAGCAGAATGTTATCGGATAAGACAATGCCAACCATCGCGCCTTGGAATAACAACAGATAGGTGAAAAACTCGCCCATGTTGTCGTCGCGTGACAGGTAGAAACGCGCGTAGGCGATGATCAATAGGCCAATCCCAAGGATCAGCATCGCGAAAAAGAACCCGAGCCCGTCGAGCATCAAAGTCACGTTCAAGCCAAGCAGGGGAATCCAATCAAGCCGCGCCGTCACAAGATCACCGGCCCATACGGCGGGCAAATGTGTCAGCAGACCGACAAAAGCCGCAAGGCTAACGGTAAAGGTCACGCCTGCGGTGGCTGTACGGCCAGCGGCATTCATTAGTCCGGGCAACAAGGCGCCCAAAAACGGCAAAGCGACGATAAGGAAGAGGGACACGCGAACTCCTGATCTGTGGTCGTTAGGTTTGCGCAGTTGTCGGCGAAAACCGTCGGAACCTCAATACTGATGGGCTGGATTTAGGGCTTTGTCCGGCAGATTCACCCAGCGAACGGGGCGCTGAGTAGTGTTTTTTCAATGCGGCGCGAATTGACACGCTACCCCAAGGCAGGTTTGTCCAAAACGCGCCCCAAAATGCTAGTGATGAAGCTGATAAGAATCAGCAGCATTCCAAACGCGATCAGCCCGAACTTGATAACCGCGAAGGTGGAATAGGGCAGTGCTATCCAATCGGCGAACCCCGTTGGATTGGCGAGCATTATGAATGACCAACCATTTTCAATCGCGTCACAAATTGCGCCCGCAATGATGCTGATCCCTGCCCAAATGCCGATGCGGCGGCCCCAGCTGCCCATGCGACCAAGGCGCGCGATTAATGTGGTCACGCAAAGCCCGATTAAGACCATTGCCAAGATGAAACCGAAATCAATGAGTTGAGTTTGCGTGTAGATATTCAACGTATCTTGATCGGCCATGGTCGCGTAATAGCCTTTAATCGTCGGGCCATCGAACGATGTTTGACCAGTTGCATAATCGACAGGATGGCCCGATGCGGCGTAGCTGGCGTTCAGCGTGCCTTGGATCCATTGAAAGTAGCCGATCGTCCCGATTGCGGCTGCGGCATGCTGCCAAAGGGGACGGGTTGTCATTGCTTGTAACATTGCGCGAATCTCCATTTGCATTCCTTGGAATATAAAATACATTCTGGGGAATGTAAATCAACTGGAAAGTTTGAAATGTCTCAACTCACTGGACCAATGATCGCGGAAGCTGCGACGTGGCTTACAATTGTAAGCAAGCTTTTCACGACGCGAATGGGGGCGTTGTTGGATCCGCATGGGCTGACTGTGGGGCAATTCAGTATCTTGAACCATGTGGCACGCAAGCGGATTGACCGCGGCAATAGTGTGTCGGAAATTGCAGCGGCGGTAGAAGTCGAGCAGCCTGCTGTGACCAAAACCTTGGCCAAATTTCAGAACATGGGGCTGGTCGAAATCAAAAGCAGTCCGACAGACAAGCGCGCAAAAGTCGTTACCGCAACGCCTCAGGCTGGGGCGTTACTTGGTCAAATCTATGCCGACATGGGGCCAGATTTGATGCAGGTTTTTGGGACCTTGCAGCCAGATGATCTGGCGCAGTTTACAGGGCAATTGAAACAACTTGGGCAATGGCTTGATCGCAATCGGCTTGAACCATAGACGCATAGCCAACCGATGTTTGGAAATTGCGGGTTTTCATGATACTTTAGGCTATAAATTTTAGGGAAACTCATATGAAACGTATTATCACGACCTTCGGCTTGCTTGGTGCGCTTAGCGCATGTGGCGGAACAGTTATTCCAATTATTGTTGGGCCCACGCCGCCGCCGCCGCCAGTTACGTCGAACGAAGATCAATCATTCAAAGTGATCCTGAATAATTTGCGCATGGAAAATGGCGCTGGTGGGGTTACCTATGACAGCCGCCTTGATGCTGCCGCACAGGTCCACGCCGACGATATGGTGGATCGCGGCTATTTTGCTCATGATGCAGATGGCGACGACAACGATGGTGTCGATACCAATATGGTTTGGGACCGTGTTGAAGCGCAAGGATATGATGCTGCAATGGTAGGTGAAAACATTGGTGGCGGCGGGCAAATGGCCACAGAGCAAGACATGCTCGACGGTTGGGAGGATTCTCCCGCGCACTTTAATATGATGACGACAGCCGGTCTCGAAGAGTTTGGTCTTGCTGTCGCTGGCGAGGGCAATGACATCCGTTGGGTATTGGTCATGGCGACCGAAAACTAGACCGCCCAGAAAAACCGCGTCAAATGATAGAAAATCGGGGCGGCGAAGATCACGCTGTCGAGCTGATCAACAAAGCCGCCCTGACCAGGAATAAGATGTGACCAATCTTTGATCCCGCGGTCCCGCTTGATGGCTGTAAACACAAGATTGCCAAACATGCCCACAAGGCTTGCAATACCCGCCATCAACGCTGCGCCGAATAGGCCAAAGGGTGTGATCCAGCTTAGCATCCCGCCAATGACCATTGCACATACCACGCCGCAGCCCACACCTTCCCATGTCTTAGGAGACAGGTCATTAGCGATTTTGGTTTTGCCAATCCTGCGGCCAAAGAAGTATTCTAGAAGGTCGCCGAACTGCACAACCATCACAAGGAAAAGGGCAAGCAACACGGACCGGTCGCCGCCCTCGCCGAACTTCAGGTTCATTAGCGCGGGCACATGGCTGATGCAGAATACAGCGATCATGAGGCCCCATTGGGTTTCTGCGACGCGGATCAGAAACCGGTTTGTATTGCCGCGTAAGGCCGACACGATGGGCATCATCAAGAACGCGTAAACCGGAATGAACACCGTATACAGCCCGCCCCATTCCATCGCGATGAACAGGTATTGCAGTGGCAGCACGACAAAGAATGCAAGCGCCAAAGACAGGTGATCTGCCTGTGCTTTGGTCGTCAGCGTCAAGAATTCACGCAGGGCTGCAAAAGACGCGAAGGCAAATAACAAGGTCAACCCGAGTTTACCCAAAAGCGCTGCACCGCCCACGAGGGCGACCATGCCCCACCAGCTTTGAATACGGGTCATATAGGTGTCGAGCACGGGGTTCGCGGTGCCTTCTTCTTGACGCGCGCGAAAGACTTCGCCCAGAAATGTTAGGGCGACGAGGATCGCAAAAGCCGCAATGCTCAGGAACAGAATGTCGGACGTGGTCTGGTTCATTCCCGATCCTCCGGTTTTTGGGCCAATAGCGCGGCCTCTGCGCGACGCAGAAAGTCATCAAGGCTTTCACCATCGGCAACGTGAATGGGCGTGCCAAAGGTTACAGTGCAGATCAAGGGAAGGGGAATGATCTCTCCTTTGGGCATGATCTCGTTCAAATTCGCAATCCACGTGGGGACAAGATCGACGTTAGGATGCGCAAGCCCCATGTTATACAGCCCCGCCTTAAACGGCAGAAGCGGGCCGTCGCCCATGTTCCGGTTGCCTTCGGGGAAAATGATCAGGCTAGACCCTTCGGCAAGGGCGGCGTTGATCTTGTCCATTGGCTTGTCTTTCACCTCTGGTCGGCGATCGACAAGCACGCAATTGAAAACCTCTGGCCCCACAAACGCGCGCAATTTGTTTTTAAGCCAATAGTCCGCCGCAGCCACAGGGCGGGTTTCACGGCGCAGGGCAGGGGGCAGGCTGGCCCAAATCATGGGCATGTCGCCGTTGGACGTATGGTTCGAGAAATACACACGTTGGCGCGGGACAGGTTCGATACCTTTCCAATCGGCGCGTACCGCGGTCAGAAACCGGACAAGCAGCAGAATGGCAAAACCAACAATACGGGCCGCGATCCGGCGCAGGGGGCGAATGATAAAATCCATCTATTTAACCTGCCTTGTCTGTGCGCAATTGCCAAGCAAAACCGCGCCCGAATGATATCGGGCGCGGGGCTGTTTTACCCTTTGATGTCGTCGCTGACGTAGTCCGACAGCAGCTTTTCATTGCGGGCCTCTTCGAGGCGTTGAATACGGTCCTCGGACAGACGGTCGTCAAAGCGGTATTTGACAAAATTAACCAAGGCGAGCGTGAGAAGCAAAATACTGATCCCCCAGAAACCTTTGGTCGACAGTGGAACCTCGGTCGATAGATAAAGCGACAGGCCGAGCATGCCATAGGCCACCAAAACGGCAGCGCCATTAAAGAACATGATGAGCGAATTGTCAGAACGATTAGATGTGGTCATTTTAGTATTCCTTTGTTGGGTCGATTAAGCAGTTTTTGTCAGGCGGTTCAGGACATCCTGCGCCGTGGAGCGTGTCGGGTCGCCGAAACCGGCATCCGCCATGCGGTCTGTTAGCGTGTCATGGGACAGGTCATTGTTGATCTCGGCCATGATTTGGCTCTGTTCAAACGGGTCATCGCGGCCAAGCACACGGTCGATCAAATCTTGGGCTTCTTCGGTTGCACCGGACTGCGTGGCGGCCCCCAGTTTGATTTGAATGTCCTGTTCACGACGCACAGCGCGGGCTTGGATCGCGCCTTGTTTGAGGTCGATGATCTGACGGTGGCCCTGTTCAATGCTATGACGCAGGCGCATCACCTTTTGATCCAAGCGGTCACATGTCGTATCGCGCAGTGTCAGTTCATTTTCCATCTGGGCAATAGCGTCAGCAGCTTGCAGGGCCATCGCGTCATTGCCCGCATCAATCGCAGCTTGGGCGCGGGCGGTCAGATCATCAATGCGTTGGCGCAGCCCGTCACGTTGGCTTTTCTCGGATCGCTGGCGCTGGATTAAAGTGGCCAGCGTGGCTTTGCCCGCCTTTAACGAAGTCTCTGCCTCGCGGATTTTCTGGTCGATCAGCTCGATTGCGAAAACGTCGCGGACGCGGTCTTCGGCGCGGGCATTGGTGCCTGTTATCAAAGTACTGAGTGTCTTAAACATGGCGCTATCCTTTCGTGAACGGTGTTCATGAACTGGATATAGCGAGGGCTTGAACGCCGTTCAAGAAAAAAATGAACGATGTTCAGGCTTTTTCAGATGACGTAACGTTAGCCAGCACAACCGCGATCATGTCTTTTATCTGTTCCATCGGCACGCCAGAGATACGTTTTTCCAAGCCTAGCAGCACGATACCGTGCACAGATGAAAATAGCGCACGGGTCATCAGGTCGATTTTGGAAGCTTCCCAATTAGGGAATAGTTCGCGTAACGGCGCGCCAATCAGCGCGAAAAGCTGCCCTAGCTCGAACAAATACCAATCCGGCACCTTCATATCCGTCGACATTTGCAAATCAAACAGCGCGCGCCATGCCAATGTATGCGTGGCTGCAAAGTCCAGATAAGCGTGGGACATCACAATCAATTGCTGTTGTGGCGGGATGGATTGCCCATCTAAGGCGTCCGACACATGTGCGCCAAGTGCACGAAAGGTCCGCCCGTTCACGGCCATGATCAGGTCGTTCAAGTCGCCAAAAACATTATAGATCGCACCAACTGAACAATCGGCAATTTTGGCCAATTCGCGCGCCTTTACCGCGCCCGCGCCTTGGGTCGTAATGATTGTTTGCGCCGCGTCGGTCAGTTTTTCGCGCAAGTCTTGGCGACGTTGTTCGGTTTTGGATGCCATGGGTTTGCCTTTTGGTGAACGCGGTTCAGTATAAGGCATTGGTCCAAGAGGGAAAGCGGCTATTCGGTTTTCACCGGTGCGCCGCCCGCGAAATTATTGACCTCGTGATAGCTGATCGGATCCTGTTGCATTTGCAAATGCAGTCCGTCGTCCGTGTAAGGATGCGCCCGTGCAAGGGCCTCATCAACGTCAATGCCAAGCCCAGCGGTTTGCGGCACCGGTATGTAGCCGTTTTCGACGGTGATCGTGTTTTTCACAAGGGCCGCGTGGAACGGCGTTTCAATCGTTTCGGCCATTAGGATGTTGGGGATCGACGCGGCCAATTGAATGTTCGCGGCCCATTCAATGGGACCCGCATAAAGATGCGGGGCCATTTGCGCGTTGTATGTTTCCGCGAGGATGGCGATTTTCTTGGATTCCCAAATACCGCCCGCTCGGCCCAAGGCCGGTTGCAGGATTTGCACGCCTTGGCGCAAGGCACTCGCGAATTCGGATTTCGTCGTGAGCCGCTCGCCCGTTGCCACCGGAATACGCACGGCACTGGTGACCGCCGACATATCGGTGTCCGGAGGTGTCGGCTCTTCATACCAAAGCGGGGTGAATGGCTCTAATGCTTGGCCCATGCGGATTGCGCCTGCCGTGCTGAACTGTCCGTGGGTGCCGAATAGCAGATCGGCACGGTTGCCGACGGCGTCGCGGATCTCACGACAGAAATCGACGGATGTGGCGATGTCATGCATCGACGGCATGTGCCCGCCGCGTATTGTGTAGGGGCCAGCGGGATCGAATTTGATGGCGGTATAGCCTTTACCAACCATAGCAACCGCGCTCTCGGCTGCCATTTCAGCATTGGCCCAAAACGCGGGCAGCGGGTGGTTGGATTGCGGGTAGAGGTAAGTATAGGCGCGGATACGGTCGTTGATCCGCCCGCCTAGCAACGCGTGCACGGGGCGATCACGATCCTTGCCAACCATGTCCCAACAAGCCATTTCCAAACCAGACCATGCCCCCATGACTGTAAGATCAGGTCGCTGGGTAAAGCCAGATGAATAAACGCGTCGGAACATCAGCTCGATGTTTTCGGGGTTTTCATCCGCCATATGGCGCGCAAAAACGTCGCGAATGACATGGGTCATTGCATCGGGGCCTATGGTCGAGGCATAGCATTCGCCCCAGCCAACAATGCCTGTGTCAGAGGTCAGCTTGACCAAGATCCAATAACGCCCGCCCCATCCAGGTGCAGGCGGGGCGGTGACGATAATATCAAGGTCGGCGAGCTTCATTGGACGTCCTTTTGAGTATTTGGAACAATGCGAGACTTAGTCGAATACGATCACATTGCGTTTGGCAGAACCGGTTTTGGTATCGGCAATCGCGTCGTTGATTTGATCCAAGGTCCAAGTGTTGGACACAAGTTCGTCGAGCTTGAGCCGACCTTGTTGATAAAGGTCGACCATCCACGGGATATCGCGCGCGATAACGGCGTCGCCCATTTTGGACCCGACCATGCCTTGGCCGATTGACGCCATAGTGCCAGGATCAAATGTTGCGGCATCGCCAATATGGGGCATGCCCACCATGATGACCTTACCGCCACCGGCCAGATAATTGGGCGCATCGTTATAGACGGGAACTGCGCCAACGGTCACGAAAACCGCATCCGCACCGCGCCCGATGGCGGATTTTGCGGCGTCCCAAGGGGCGGTTTCGCTGGCAAGCACCCCGTCGGTGGCCCCGAATTCTCGCGCGATTGCGAGCTTCTCGGACGACATATCTACGGCCACGATGCGCCGTGCACCGGCAATCCGTGCACCTTGGATCGCGTTCAGGCCGACGCCACCCGCGCCAATCACCACGACGTCTTGACCGGCGCGCAGGCTGGCTGCATTCACAACGGCTCCGACGCCCGTGATGACGCCGCAAGCCAAAAGACTGGCCGCGTTCATGTCCATGTCCGCGGGAATACGGACGACTTGGCTTTGATCCACGATAACCTTTTCGGCGAAGGCGCCACAATTCATGGCTTGGACGATTGGGTCGTTGTCGGATGTCGTCAGCGGTGTTTCTGCCGCGATGTCGCCGTCGCAGATCACGGGTTTGCCTGACGCGCAGGGCGCACAAGACCCGCAGGATTTGATCAGCGTGACGACAACCGCGTCGCCGATTTTCAGCCCACGCACGCCTGTGCCGAGGGATGTCACATGGCCCGCTGCTTCATGCCCGTAAACGGCGGGCAGGGTGCCGCCCCAGCCGCCTTCGGCGAATGAAATGTCTGAATGGCAAATCGCGCAGGCCTTCAACGTGATTTCCACCTCGCCCATGTCGGGCGCGCGCAGGTTGATTGTGTCGATGGTGAGCGGTGCACCAAATTCGTGGCAAACGGCAGCTTTGATTTCGGTCATGAGACGTCCTTTGAGGTTTGACCCACGTTGCGTGCTGCCGTGCCCGATTGGCAAGATGTTTTCCGACTAAGCGTGTCGGTTTTACGGCTCTTCCACGGGCCGGTTTAAAATCGGCAGGAAAATTAGGATCGCCCCGACGACGATAATCGCTGACAACAAGAATGGCGCACCCGGCAAGTGAATAGGCGCGGCCGCATGGGTGAAGTAAAAGAACGTCTGCGTCATGACCAAGGGCGCAAGGATCGAAGCGACTGCGTTGATAGAGGTCAGTGCGCCTTGTAATTCGCCTTGTTGGTCGTCAGAGGCGCGTCGGGACATGATACCTTGGATCGCGGGGCCTGCCACCGACCCCAAAGAGGCAAGCGGTGTGAGCGCCAAGGCGACCCAACCGTTGGTGACAAATCCAAGCGCAACAAAGGCAGCCAGATCCACAAGCAGGCCGAGCATCACTGTCTTACGCTCTCCTAAACGGGCAAGGATAGGACGGATCAACACCCCTTGAACCACGGCGATACCAATGCCGAAACAGCCCAGCGAAAGGCCGATCATGCCTGGGCTCCAATCGAATTGAAGCTTGCCAAAATACGCCCAAACGCTTGGGTAGACGAAAAACGCGATACCGTAGACGAAAGAGATTGTCATGAGGCGCCCAAGGCCGGGCAGTTTGCCGATGTATTTGAATGTGCCCAGCGGGTTCGCGCGTGCAATGCTAAACGGGCGGCGGATTTTGTCGGTGACCGTTTCTGGCAGGACGAAATAACCGAACACGGCATTGACCATAGCCAGTGCAGCTGCGGCCCAGAACGGCGCGCGTGTGCCGAATTCAGCCAAAACACCGCCCATCAATGGCCCCAGCACAAAACCCATCCCAAAGGCTGCGCCGATCAAGCCGAAGTTAGCAGCCTTATCTTCTGGTGCGGAAATATCGGCCATATAGGCAGAGGCAGTGGATTGTGTGGCGGCGGTGATCCCGCCGATGATCCGCCCGATCACAAGCAACCAAATCGTACCCGCCACAGCCATAAGCACATAGTCGAACGCCATAACCACAAGCGCCAATAACAGGACAGGCCGGCGACCAAACCTGTCAGAAAGCCCGCCGATCACAGGGCCGAACAGGAATTGCATCACCGCGAATATGGCGGCAAGGATGCCGCCCCACAGGGCCGCTTGGCCCAGATCGCCTGCTTCTAATTCTTGGATCAAATCAGGCATTACAGGCATGATCAGACCGATCCCCATACTGTCGATCATGACAGTGATCAGGATGAAAATGATCGGTAATTTCTGGCGCATTGGGAACTTCCTGAATGGTATCTGACAGACCTAAAGGTTTCAGAGCAGGTTACAAGTGGCCGGTGGCTGTCACGAAGTCAGATAAAATTTCGGCATAACGGATTGGGTCTTCGACGCAGGGCAGGTGGCCGGCGCGTGGCATAACCGCGAATTTGGATCCAGGGATGAGATCAACCGTTTCGCGGACCATATCGGCTGGGGTGGTTTTATCTTCGCCGCCTGCAATGCCAAGGGCTGGGATTCGCAGGCCGGATGTTGGCGTATAGAAATCAGTGCCTGCGATAGCCGCACAAACTCCGGCATAGCCGTGCGGGTCAATCTGCCCCAACATATCGCGCCATTGCAGCATGTCGGGGGAGGCAAAATAGTCGCGCCCAAACCAACGCGGCATGATCGTATCGGCCAGTTTTGGCATCCCAAGTTTGTGCACGGCATCGATACGCTCTGCCCAAAAATTGGGGTTACCGATTTTGGCTGCGGTGTTGGATAGCACTAAGGCGCGGATGAAGTCGGGCCGCTTAACAGCGAGCCCTTGGGCAATCAGGCCACCAACGGATAGGCCGACAAACATCGCGTCGCGCACCTCTGCGGCATCGCAAACGGCAGCGGCATCGCTGACCATTTGACCCATGGTGTAGGGCGCGGCTGGCACATCTGACGCCCCATGTCCGCGCAAATCATAACGGATGATGCGCAATTGCGGCGGTAAGAGAGGAACGATTTTTTGCCATAGCGCCATGGTCGAGCCAAGCGAATTGGCAAAGACCAAGGTGGGCGCGGATGGGTCATCTGGGCCATCAATCCGCCCCCGCAATTGAACGCCAGAATTGGTCGCTGTAAATTCACGCATCGCGCAATTCTCCATTCACAAAAGATAAAGCCGCGCATTGGGTTTCCCCGGCGCGGCTTTTTCCTGCTACCCGGTCCTTCGCTTGCGCGGGACACTGGGTAACCCTCCCGGCGTGCACCATGCGTGGAATCCGGTGGCTGTGTCAAGTAAGTTTGCGCAGCCTTACGGTTGCGTGTCTTTTAACGTGAAATGCGCCATGATTTGCCCATGGTCAGAGGCGAGTTTATTATAGGGTGCTTCTGGATGGCTGCCGTCGGTCAAATGGTCATTGAGCACGTTGAAATATGTCATTTCGCCGTAAGCCGCAGGATCATCCCCGCAGAAATGCCGCGATACCAAAATCTGGTCGATGCTTTCAAAAACGCCGCCAAAGGCAGATGTATAAACCATGTCGCGCGCCGATTTACGGACGAACATTTTTTCGGCGGAATGCAAACGGACGGCATTGATCTGTTCTTGAATCACGTCGTTTTCGTGGTCTTTATACCGGTCGCCTTTATGGGCCGCATTATGGCGGCGCATCCATGCGTAGTTTTTGAAAGGGGCCTCTCCGGTGATGATTTCAGAGCTGACGGCATGTTCGCTATCGTTGAAGTCACCGAGCACCATGACAGGATTGCCCGCATCAAGTTCCGCAAGGATTTCGCGGCGAAGCACCCAAGCCTCTGCCATGCGGCGCAGACCTGCGCGCAACGATCCCATCGCACGCCCTGCTGGGTCGTAGTTCACAAGATCAGCGGCAGGGGCAAAAGGCGCGCCTTTTGGCTTGTCCAGCTCGCCAAGCTTTGACTTCAAGTGACAATTGAACACGGTGATAATGATGTCACCGACAGGGATTTTGGTTTTCAATACAGGCCGTGACAGGCGCTTGATTGTATAGTGTCCGCCATCGGAACCATCCAGATCGCTAAACGGAATAATGAGGGGTTCGGGCAGATCCTGCAATACCTCTGGCGCCTCGGCAAAGCCAAATCGCGAAAGGGTCGCGACACCCGGACGTCGTTCACCCGGCCCGCCGTCATTGGCGTTGGGCGCAAATGCAAGGGCTGCGTCTTTATAGGTTTCATGCGCCAATTTGCGAAAAATGGCTTTGCGGGCATAGCGCTTGGATCGGTCGGGGATATTGGCTGCATTGGCTTCGGCACCCGCCTCGTCCGTTTCTGAGATCACATCGCGCAAAGACTGCTCGCTAAAGATTTCTTGAAAACAGGTGATGTCGCTGTTCATGGTCAATAGCTGATCGGCGAGCCACGACTGTTTCCAGCTGTGTTCTTCGGGCGTATAGGCTTCGTATTTGTAATACTCGTGGTCTGCCTCGATCAGGTTTTTGACGTTGAAGCTGGCAATTGTGAATTCGGTCATAGGGTCTCCAATGCGCGGGCAAATTGCGCAGGGTCGACGTTGCCGCCGGTTGTAACTGCGATGATGGCATCGCCATCGAATTGGTCAGGGTGGAACAAGGCTGCAGCAAGGGCCGCCGCACCGCCGGGTTCAACCACGATTTTCAGGCGCAAAAACGCCAAAGCCATCGCGCGCAAGCATTCATCATCCGTGACGACGACCCCAGACCCGCAATGGGTCTGCATGATCGGAAATGTCATTTCACCAGGCGCGATGGTGATGATTGCGTCGCAAATTGATCCAGCGGCAGATGCATTGTGTTCGATTTTGCCAGAGATCAAGCTTCGTGCCACATCGTCGAACCCAGCCGGTTCGACAGGACGGACGCGCATGTCAGGCGCTTTTTCAGCCAGCGCAAGGGCCACGCCAGACGTCAGCCCACCACCACCGCAACATACGGCCACATCGGCCTTGGTCACGTCCAATGCGGCAGCTTGTGCGGCGACTTCAAGGCCCAGCGTGCCTTGGCCCGCGATGACCTGCGGCTCGTCAAACGGCTTTATCAATGTCAACCCGCGCTCTGTGGCCAAACGGTCGCCGATTTCGTCGCGGCTTTCATTCACGCGATCATAAAGCACGACCTCTGCACCCAAGGCCTTGGTATTTGCGATTTTGATCGCAGGGGCGTCGGATGGCATGATGATCACAGCGGGCGCGCCATGTTCGCGCGCGGCGAGGGCCACACCTTGGGCATGGTTTCCAGATGAAAACGCAATGACGCCTGCCTTAAGCGCGGAAGGCGACAGGGCCGAAATCGCTGACCAGCCGCCGCGGAATTTGAACGACCCCGTATGTTGCAGACACTCTGCCTTCACCAACACACGCCGACCTGCAATTTCGTCTAGGAAAGGAGAGGTCAGCATTGGCGTGACCCGTGCATGGCCTTTGATCCGGCTCGCTGCTGCTTCGATCATCTCAAAGTTCATGTAAATCCTCCAACCATTCGGTCAGCGCATCAAGCGCGTCGTCTTCGTCCAGAAACGGCACGTGCCCGCGCCCCGCGATATCGGCGCGAATGATGTCGGGCCTGCGGCGCAGCATTTCGTCCGCGGTTTCCTCGGACAACAGATCAGAATTCGCCCCGCGGATCAGCGCCAGTGGCAACCCACCCAGCGCATCATATAGTGGCCAAAGATTAGCGGCAGGCGCGTTTACAGTCGCCAAAACCGCTTCGCGCAGTTTCGGATCATACCGGATCACCAGCCCATCGATTGTCTGGGCATAATGGGCACGCACCTCTGCCAACCAGCGTGCATGAGGCACATCAGAGAAATGGGTCCATAGGTCCGCACGGGCACGGGCCGCATCCTCGTGATTATCTTGGGCGGGGTTGCGCCCGACATAGGCGCGGATGATATCCATCCCTGCTTCTTCAATCACAGGGCCAATGTCATTCAGCGCGACACCCAGCAGCCGGTCCTTTGTCGTGGCGGCGAGGAACATGGCAATCAACCCACCGCGCGACGTGCCCAAGATTGCAGCCTGCTCCAGCCCCAAATGATCCATCAGCGCCAATGCATCCGCGGCCTCTTGTTCAACCGTATAGGTTGCAGGGTCGGCCCAGTCAGACTGCCCGCGCCCACGATAATCCATGCGGATCAGGCGTACGGGCATATGTGGGGCCACATGGTCAAAGTCGGCGGTGTTGCGGGTCAGCCCTGCAAGGCAAAGCACGGGAATCCCCTTGCCGCTTTCTTCAAAATACAGCTTCGTGCCATCCGCAGCCTTGAAAAACGCCATTTTATGCGACCTCTGGTATTGTGGTTAAATCGGGCAAAATATGTGTGGGGCGGGCATAAAGCCTGTCAACCGGTGCGCCCATGCGGTTGACCCACGCGGTGGTAAATCCGTATCCCGCAGCCCCTGCCGCATCCCAACCATTCGACGACACGAACAACACGTCAGTCTTGCCGCAACCGAAATGGTCGCCGACAAGGTCGTAGACCGTTGCATGGGGTTTGAACACGCCGACCGCCTCAACAGACAGCACGGCATCCAGCATCGGGCCAATCGCGGCAGAGGCGACGGCGGCCTCCAACATCTCCGGCGTGCCGTTGGACAAGATCGCCGTGCGGGCACCGCGTGATTTGAGCGTGGTCAACATGGCGGATACTTCAGGATAGGCAGCCAATTCCCAGTAAAGATCCAGCAGGCGCTGACGCGTGGCCGGGCTTTCGACCTTTGCAGCCTCTAACGCCCAATCAAGCCCGTCTTTGGTCACCTGCCAAAAATCACAATGTTGACCGGCAACAGCCCTCAACCACGTATATTCCAACTGCTTGCTGCGCCAATTCGCGGCGATTTGGGGCCAGTGTTCGGCCAATGCGCCATGATCAGGTTCCGCCGCGGCCACGCGGGCCGCCGCATTGACATCAAACAATGTGCCATAAGCATCAAAAACGTAAACAGACTTGGGCATTTATGGTCCCTTCCGCAGACTGGTGTGACGCAGACTGTCACACCGGCGGCAGGTCGAAAAGGGGCAAAGCGGTTTGCATCCCTGTCCTTTGGGGCATAACAAGCGGCCCGAACCAAACATCATTTGAAAGCAAAGACATGACCCAAGCAAAATCCGGCGATACAATCCGCATCCACTATAAGGGCACATTGGCCTCTGGCGAAGTTTTCGACAGCTCCGAAGGGCGCGATCCGCTCGAATTCACACTTGGATCTGGCATGATCATTAAAGGCTTGGATGATGCGATCTATGGTATGATCGTTGGCGAAAAGAAGGTCGCGAATATCCCATGCGCGGATGCATATGGCGAGGTCCACCCACAAGCACGTCAAGCTGTGTCGCGTTCTGAATTCCCAGACGATATTCCGGCAGAGGTCGGCACACAGCTGCAGATGCAGTCCCCCGAAGGGCAAGTGATCCCCGTAAAAATCGTTGAAGTGACAGACACAGAAATCACACTTGACGCGAACCACCCGCTTGCAGGTGAAGACTTGACCTTTGATTTCGAAGTCACCGGCATTGACGCTGCATAAACGAGAAAAGGGCAGGGGCCATAAACCCTTGCCCTTCTTCTGGCGATAAATACCTCGGGGTCCGGGGCTGGCCCCGGCGGCCGGATTACAGGTTTTCGGCCTGCGGCATTCCCAACACGTGATAGCCACCATCAACGCGAATAATCTCGCCCGTGGTGCAAGCCCCAGCATCTGACGCCAGATAAACGGCGGTGCCACCCACAGCTTCCAATGTGGCATTCGACCGCAGAGGGGCATTCTCGCCAGTATGTTTATACGTTTTGCGCGCACCGCCAATCGCCGCACCCGCGAGTGTTTTCATCGGACCAGGTGAAATAGCATTTACGCGGATACCGTCGCGGCCCAGATCATTGGCCAAATAACGCACAGCGCTTTCCAAAGCGGCTTTGGCCACGCCCATAACATTGTAATTCGGGGTCACTTGATTGGCCCCTTGGTACGTCAACGTTAGGATCGTGCCACCATCGGGCATCATCGCCATGGCGCGCTTGGACACATCGATCAGCGAATAACAAGAAATCACCATCGAGTTTTTGAAGTTTTCAACACTTGTATCCGAAATGCGGCCCGTCAACTCGTTCTTGTCGGAATAAGCAATCGCATGCACGACAAAATCAATCGTGTCCCAACGATCGGCCAATGCGGCAAACGCACCATCCATCGAGGCTTGATCAGTCACGTCGACATCAACCATAAAGTCCGACCCAACAGAGGCCGCAAGTGGCTCCAGCCGCTTGCCAAAGGCCTCGCCTTGATAGGTAAACGCCAATTCGGCTCCGGCCTCGGCCATGGCCTTGGCGATGCCCCAAGCGATGGATCGCTCGTTGGCGACCCCCATGATCAACCCGCGTTTGCCTTGCATTGAAATGGTCATTTTGTCGTCCTGACTTGTTAGGCTGGGGGCCAGCCCCCAGACCCCCGGGATATTTTGAAACCAAAGAGTGGTGGGAGGTTAACCGTTGAATTTGCTGAGAAGCATCGAACCGTTGGTGCCGCCAAAGCCGAACGAGTTGGTCATGATTGTATCAATGTCAGCGTCTGCTTTCATCTCTGTCGCAATTTCGGCTGGGTTCAGTGCAGGGTCCAAATTCTCCACGTTGATCGACGGCGCGATGAAGTCGTTTTGCATCATCAGCAAGCAGTACACAGCTTCTGACGCGCCAGTCGCGCCTTGGGAGTGGCCCGTCATGGATTTGGTCGAGGACACGGGCGGTGTGGTGCCTTCGCCAAAGACGCGGCGCACGGCCTCGATTTCGCCAACATCACCCACTGGCGTCGATGTGCCATGGGCGTTGATGTAGCTGACCTTACGGCCTTCGGGCAGCGTGTCCAGCGCCAGACGCATGGCGCGTTCGCCACCTTCGCCCGATGGGGCGACCATGTCGGCACCGTCGGATGTTGCGCCAAAGCCCGTGACTTCGGCATAGATTTTCGCGCCGCGTGCTTGAGCGTGCTCTAGGCTTTCAAGCACAAGCATCGCGCCGCCACCTGCGATCACAAAACCGTCGCGGTCTGCGTCAAATGCGCGGGATGCGCGTTCCGGTGTGTCGTTATACTTTGACGACATCGCGCCCATCGCGTCGAATAGGCAGGACAGTGTCCAGTCCAATTCTTCGCCGCCGCCCGCGAACATGACGTCTTGTTTGCCCATCATGATCTGTTCGGATGCGGACCCGATGCAGTGCAGGGATGTGGAGCAGGCAGAGGTGATCGAATAATTGATCCCCTTAATCTGATACTGCGTCGCCAAGTTAGCGGAAATCGTGGACGACATGCACTTCGGCACGGCAAACGGTCCGATGCGTTTCGTGGCGCCTGTGTTCTTGACAACATCGTGGGCAGCAAGCATGGCGGATGTGGACGGTCCACCGGACCCTGCAATCAGGCCCGTGCGAATGTTGGAAACCGTCGCCTCGTCCAGCCCGGCATCTTCAATCGCCTGACCCATCGCGATATATGCATAGGCCGCGCCCGGCCCCATGAATCGCAATGCGCGTTTGTCGACATGGTCTTTGATGTCCAGCTTGACGGTGCCCGCGATTTGGGACCGGAAACCATGCTCTGTCATTTCAGGGGAGGCTTCGATGCCAGACTTGCCAGCCTTGAGTGACGCAAGGACCTCTTGAGCGTTATTCCCGATGGGGGATACGATCCCCAAACCTGTGACGACGACGCGGCGCATGGCGTTCTCCTATTTTTAAGTTGCCTCTATGTAAAGTGCAGGAGGGAGGGGGTGCAAGTGGGTTGGGGTGTCATCTGCCACCGCAGGGTCCGCGGCACCCGCGCGCCCAGACCAATCACAAGATCAATGCGAAGAGCCCAATCACCGCTGCCGTGGTCCAAATCAGAAGGAAAAACCAGTATTTTGTCCGGTTCAAAGCATGTTTGACCTTCTTCCCAGCTTCTTGAGACGCTGACTCTACACGCTCTAGGCGCTGCGTCTTTTGTGCGTTTTCGGACAGAGCGGTTTGAAAGTGGCGAGTCTCAAAGCAGTCAGGGCGATATCCTTTATAAGCGCTTGTCGATTTGCATGTGACAGCATTGCGATTTTTAAAGCGATATCTTTGAGATCGCGCTGGTTAAAACTTGCAGGAAATGTTTGTCCAAGACACATGCGGATATAGTCAAAATCCTCGCCCTCCATAAGCAGTTTCATCGCGGCATGTAGGCGGAGCCGTTTTTGTTCTTTGCTCATCGGGCGGTTCAGAATTATCATCTGAAATATTCGCACATAGGTGTTGTGATAGTAAAAAGGGGCAGGCACAAAATGCCCGCCCCAATCACATAGTGGTGGAATATGACTATTGTTTGACGTCGTGATTTAACTTTCGCTCAACGCGACCTTCATGTCTTTAACTTCATAGATGACTTCGCCGTCCGCTTCGACGATCCCGTCGGCAACACCCATTGTCAGGCGACGTGTTTGGATCGCTTTGGTGAAATCAATTTTGTAGGTCAACATTTTGCGATCAGGGCGCACCATACCCTTTAATTTGACCTCGCCCACGCCCAATGCGTAGCCGCGCCCCTGCCAGCCGCGCCAGCCAAGGTTGAAGCCAGTTAACTGCCATAACCCGTCAAGTCCAAGGCAGCCGGGCATGATCGGGTTGCCGGGGAAGTGGCAGTCGAAGAACCAAAGATCAGGCGTGATGTCGAATTCAGCCAGAATGTGACCTTTGCCATGCGCGCCACCATCGGCGGATACTTCGGTGATGCGGTCCATCATAAGCATGGGTGGGGCGGGCAACTGCGCATTGCCTTCACCGAAAAGTTCGCCGCGTGCGCAGGCCAATAGGCCCTCTTTGTCAAAACTGCTTGGATAATCGGCCATAATGGTGCCCTCGGTTCTAATATTTTGTGGTTGCCGACCTGTAACATTGGCGCAATAGGCGCGGCAAGAGGCCGATAGGTGCGTTTTCAATTGATCCATCCCCCGTTTCCCCCATATGTAGGTGACAGAGAGAGTGAACGGGTCAAATGGATAATATCGCACAGCAACGAAGCACTGCATGGTTGGCAAGCGTGGGCTTGCGCCCGACGCGGCAACGCATGACCCTTGCCAGTCTGTTAGTGGGTGACGGTCGCAATCGCCATGTGACCGCTGAAGGCCTGTTCGCGGCCGCTAGTGATGCGGGTGATAAAGTGTCTTTGGCCACGGTTTACAACACGCTCAGCGCGTTTTGCGAGGCGGGGTTGATGCGCGAGATTACAGTTGATGGATCGAAGAGTTATTTCGATACCGATATGTCAGACCACCCGCATTTCTACTGGGAAGATTCGTTAGAGTTAACTGACGCGCCGGCGCGAGAGTTGGAAATTAAGCGATTGCCTGATGTCCCAAAAGGGGCCGAAATCGCCTCTGTGGATGTGGTGATCCGCCTGCGGCGCAAGTAATGGGTTAAAACCCATCCTACGATTTTGCGAAGTTTAACATTTGTTTACCAGAATCTCGCCAAATTGCTTGCAAGACAAATTACCGACGCCGCTTTGTGCCTTGGGGCACGTATTTCTTTACCGTATGTTTGACTGATAAGCAGGCTAGCTTGCTTGTGGACGAAGTTGATCTGCTGCGTCACGCTGTGAGCCTTTGTCAAAAACAGCGGCCATTCACGATCGATGCGGCCGCCGTTTTACCCGCGATGGCGCATATGAAATGGACCCTGCCACCGGATGATACGAATTTCTCTGCCCGTTGGCGGCAAATTAAGGCAACGTTTTCGCGCCATGTTGACCCGCCATTGTACCAAAGCAAAAGCGCGCAGCGGCGGGGCGAGAAAGGCATTTGGCAGCGCCGGTTTTGGGAATATCGAATAAGAGCTCAAGCCGACTATGATCTTCACGCGCATCTCATTGCAACGGCACCCTTGCGCGCGGGTTTAGAACGCGGCGGCCAAGACTGGCCTTTGTGTTCTGCCTATCGGCTTAGGATGCGTTTTAACGCATCCCCCAAACCCGCTAAAACCATTGCCCTGGCTCCATAAGTCCGAGATCAAGTAGCTGCTGGGAATGCCATTCAAATAGCGCAGAATTGTGCCAGCGGAAGGTATCAATCTGCGCCGCACTTACTGGATTGCGTTTGAGCGCCTTTGCTGTGCGAAACGATACCATTGCGGCCGTAATGCTATGATGCCATGGACAGGCATAGGTGTTATATTCTTCGTCATTAAACGTATGATCCGGTCGTAATTGCAGCCCGTCCTTGGCGCGGAAAATTGAAATTCGATCGATACGCCGCCGGACAGGGGGGATATGCTCTTCGAACCGCCAACGTAACCCGCCAAAAAAGTCGAGCTGGCGTTCCTTGAAATTGTCATCTGCATCTTTGCGCGCCAAAGCATAATAACCGGATTTATCCAGAAAGGGCCGTTTGAAAGAAACAGCATTGGGGCTTTCTTCAAGATCACCTGCATAAAGATCGACAACATAGGTCAATACCGCGTCGCGCCGCTCTTCTGTGTGATAGGTTAGCATTTCGCCGATCGACCGGTGCTCGCAAAACGGATAGAAGATGTATTCTGCATTATAACAGTAATATAGCCACTGGCCTGCCGCCTTTGGGATGACTGCGTTGACCACTTTCATCGCCGCATCCCGCGTTGTGGCGTCAAAAGCGACATGCACAACATTTGCCGGCAAATCATTCGGAAGTGCGATGTCATTTACGCCAAATACCACCACGGATTTGAACCCAGAATCCACATGGTGTCGGATGGTGCTGCCGACCTCGGCGTCATCTTCGAGCAAAATTAGCGCTATGGGACCCTTTGCAAGGACCGCATCGCTGTTGTTTAAAAAGCTCGGGAGACTATCAAAATGCATGCTTGGCCCATCGTTTCTTGTTTGGGCGTAAATTGCGGGAATGTGCAGCGCATTGCAAGCGGCGCGCGTGCAGGGTAAACGCCGACCTGTCAAACCCCCTATAATGGTGCCGCTATGTCCGATCCTAAAAAGCTATTTATTAAGACCTATGGCTGTCAGATGAATGTTTACGACAGTGAACGCATGGCAGAGGCGCTGGGCGGGCAAGGCTATGTCCAAACCGATGCGGCGGATGACGCGGACATGATCTTGCTGAACACCTGCCACATCCGCGAAAAAGCGGCCGAAAAAGTCTATCACGAATTGGGCCGGATGAAGCATCTGAAGGCCGCCAAACCAGATCTGAAGTTTGGTGTGGCCGGTTGTGTTGCTCAAGCCGAGGGCGAAGAAATCATTCGCCGCCAGCCGATGGTTGACCTTGTCGTTGGCCCGCAATCCTATCACCGCTTGCCGGCGATGGATGATGCTGTGCAATCAGGTGCGCGCGCGCTGGACACTGATTTTCCAGATGATGACAAGTTTGAGACCCTCAAATCGCGCAGCAAAACCAAGCGCGGCCCAACTGCGTTTTTGACCGTGCAAGAAGGTTGCGACAAGTTTTGCGCGTTCTGTGTGGTGCCTTATACCCGCGGTGCTGAAGTATCCCGCCCCGCTGATCGCGTGATCCGCGAAGCCCAAGAATTGGTCGAGGCAGGTGTGCGCGAAATCACGCTGCTTGGGCAGAATGTGAACGCATATCATGGCCACGAGGGCGGTTTGGCCGGGCTCATTTGGGCCTTGGATAAGGTTGACGGACTCGAGCGCATTCGATTTACCACGAGCCACCCCAATGACATGGATGATGCCCTGATCGAGGCCCATGGCACCTGCAACAAGCTGATGCCATACCTGCATTTGCCTGTGCAATCGGGATCAGACCGCATTTTGAAAGCGATGAACCGCAAGCATACTGCGGCGGGGTATATCAAATTGATAGAGCGCATCCGAGAGGCACGCCCAGATATTTTGCTGTCCGGCGACTTCATCATCGGCTTCCCCAGTGAGACTGATCAAGACTTCGAAGATACGATGGATTTGATCCGTGAGGTGAATTACGGCCAAGCCTATTCATTCAAATACTCAACTCGTCCTGGCACACCTGCCGCAGAGAAACCGCAGCTGCCAGAGGATGTCATGAACGAACGGCTGCAGCGCTTGCAAGGTTTGCTAACCGAACAACAACGCGCCATCCAGCAGTCGATGGTCGGGCGCGAGGTATCTGTATTGTTCGAAAAATCTGGCCGCATTGAAGGGCAGATGATCGGCAAATCCAGCTATCTGCACGCCGTCTATGCAGAGGCACCTGCGTCCGTACTAGGCCAAGTGAAGAGCGTGAAGATCACCCGCAGCGCCACAAACAGCCTCGAAGGCCAGCTTTGTGAGTGACTTAGCGGATCGCTTTACGTTCCGAATCGCCCAATAATTGTGAAAAGTTGGCGCGATTTTTCCAATTTTGATGGGGATCGTGACAAGTTAGACACAATATGTAGGGAAAAGTTCTTTCTTTACGTGCCGAAAATGCGCATATTGATCCGAAGACCCCTGTAAAAGGGACGCGACGGCAACAATCGGTCGCGAAGAACGAGGGATAACAAATGGCAGTAATAACAAAAGGCACCTTTAAAGGGCTTGCAACCGGCGTCATCGCTGGCGCAATGGCTTTGGGGTTGGTCGCGGGGGCCGCGCAAGCGCAGAGCCGCACATACGTCGGTGAAAGCTATGAGCCGACTGTTTGGATCGATCCAGATGGGTGTGAACACTGGGTGATGGACGATGGCTTTGAAGGCTTTATGTCGCCGCACCGCACACGTGATGGCCGTCCTGTTTGCCACCGTTCCAAAATTTGCGGCATCGTGCCAACGGATCAGTTGTTCGCAACTGACAGTGCGCACATTGCGGCTTCGAAAAGTCTGAACTGCAAAACTTCTTCCGGAATGCGAATGCGTTTGGTTTCTTGATCTATGGTCACACCGATGCACGTGCATCCGATGAATACAATATGAGCCTGTCGTCGCGCCGCGCGAATGCCGTTGCTGACGCTGCCCGCTCTGCGGGTGTGCGGGTTGTTGATGTGAAGGGCTTTGGCGAACGTCAGCCACGTGCACAGGGTCATTCAGCCGCTGCACTGCAACAGAACCGCCGTGTTGAAATTTACTGTGTACGTTAAGGAGCAGGTGTTATGAAAATTGTTAAAGCGACTGTTCTTGTTGTTGCAGGTCTTTCCACAGCGGGTTGCGCGGAAAGAGTATTGAATTCCATTGAAGGTGGCGACCGCTCTGGGCCGGGCGAACGCCAGGTTGATGCGGGCTATGAAGATAGCAAGCACCTGTCGAACTTGGTTGCCGGCGTTTGGGTCGATCCGAACGGTTGTGATCACTGGATCATTGATGACGGTGTCGAGGGATATCTGTCAGAGCGTTTGACGCCAGATGGGCGTCCAGTTTGTTCTGGCGTTGCTCCGCCCATCACAGTAGTTGGTCCGTTCAACAGTGGCACCACGAACACGGTCGGACTCTGACGCCAATTTCCGACAAAGATTTAGAAGGGGCCGCAGCGTTTTCTGCGGCCTTTTTCGTTTTCGGTCTTGCCCTTGTCACAAGGCAGGCTCACGATAGCGTTAAACCAAACGCCAAGGAGAGTTGATTGGCTGCTGATCTGACCGACACATCGGAATCGACGTTGGAATTTCCCGACAATTTTCTATTGATTGATCTTTGCGGGGAACACGACCGCAACCTATCCACATTGGAACAAGCCTATAACGTGCAAGTCTTGCGTCGCGGCAATCTGTTGTCCGTTATCGGCGAAGACGGCCCGCGCCAAGAGGCCTTGGCGACGCTCAAGTCACTTTATCAACGTCTTGAAGCAGGGCGCAGTTTGGAACCCGGCGATATTGATCGCGAATTGCGGATGGGTGGCCCCGCGGCGACGGGCGCACCAGAAGCAGGTGATCAGCGCGAGCTGTTTAAGGGCGGCGCAGAGCGCGTCGAGATCAAGACCCGCAAACGTCTGGTAGAGCCGCGCACGGATGCGCAAAAGGCCTATGTCCAAGCGCTATTTGATAAAGAGCTTTCATTCGGTATTGGCCCTGCAGGGACTGGCAAAACCTATCTTGCCGTCGCGGTAGGCGTGAACATGTTGATCAGCGGTAAAGTGGATAAGATCATCCTGTCCCGCCCAGCTGTCGAAGCGGGTGAAAAGCTGGGGTATTTGCCCGGTGACATGAAGGATAAGGTCGATCCTTATATGCAGCCGCTTTACGATGCGTTGAATGATTTCTTGCCCGGTAAGCAAGCTGCCAAAATGATGGAAGAGAAGATCATCGAGATCGCACCATTGGCATTTATGCGTGGTCGCACATTGTCGAACGCCTTTGTCGTGCTTGACGAGGCGCAAAATGCCACGGCGATGCAGATGAAAATGTTTCTGACACGTTTGGGCGAAGGCTCGCGTATGGTGATCACCGGCGACCGCACCCAGATCGATTTGCCGCGTGGCGTGTCATCTGGGCTATGGGATGCAGAGCGGTTGTTGAAGAGCATTCCCAAAATCAGCTTTAGCTATTTCACATCCAAAGATGTGGTCCGCCATCCGCTCGTCGCCGCCATTATCGAGGCCTATGAAAAAGAAGAAGAGCGGGCCAGATGACCGCTGATTGTATAATCGAGGACCCGCGTTGGGAGGCGCTTGGGTTGTCGGGTATCGTGTGTCGCGCCACGCAGGCGACGTTGGATCACCTTGATTTACAGGGGTTTGCGGTCAGTGTCCTGGGGTGCACGGATGAACGCATCGCTGCATTGAACGCCGATTTTCGTGGCAAACCGGTGCCGACTAATGTTCTAAGCTGGCCATCGGATGAACGTGGTGCCCAAGTTGACGGCGGCACACCAGAGCGACCAGATCTGACTGACCCAGAGTTGGGCGATATTGCGATTGCATATGAAATCTGCGCCCGCGAGGCGGAAGATGCAGGCAAGACGATTGACGATCACACCACACATTTGATCGTTCACGGTGTGTTACATTTGTTGGGTTACGACCACGAACGTGACGAAGATGCCACCCTCATGGAGGGGTTGGAAACACAGATACTTGGCAATATGGGTCTGGCAGACCCATATAGGGTATGAATGGCGCCTAAATGTGCCAATGACGTAAAAGGTAAGGACAAAATGGGCGACCAGACAGACGGATCCTCTATCGCAGCGCAAAGCGCGCTTGATGATCCCGCAACGATGCGAACACGTGGCTTTATGGGCCGCATTTTTGAAGCGTTAAGCCCGACAGAGGCTGCTTCAGAAAATGGCGAAACAGTTCCGCAGCTTGTTCCAGCCGCCCCTATGCCCGGCATGTTAAACCTTCGCCGCCGCCGCGTGGATGATGTGGCGATCCCGAAATCCGATATCGTCGCGATGCCCGTTGCCGCCACTATGCCCGAATTGGTCGAGGCTTTCCGATCTAGCGGCCTGACCCGTATTCCAGTGTATGACGGCACCTTGGATACACCAATCGGAATTGCCAATCTGAAAGATTTTGCCCTGCAATACGGGTTCAATGGCGGTAAACAGTCGTTTGATCTGCGCGCGATGTTGCGGCCGCTGTTATATGTTCCGTCTTCCATGCCTTTGGGTATTTTGCTGCAAAAGATGCAATCCGAACGTATCCACATGGCTCTAGTGATCGACGAATACGGCGGCACTGATGGTCTTGTGACCATCGAGGATTTGATCGAACAGGTCGTGGGCGCGATTGAAGATGAACATGATGTTGACGAAGAAAAATCTTTTACCCGTGAAAGTGATGGGGTGTATGTCGCCTTGGCGCGCACGGATTTGGAAGAATTCGAGGCAGAAGTTGGCAGCAACCTGACCGACCACGAGATAGTTGACGAGGAAGACGTCGATACGCTGGGCGGTTTGGTATTTATGCTGTCAGGCGCGGTGCCCGCACGGGGTGAAATTATCGTGCACCCCGATGGCACGGAATTCGAAGTGCTTGATGCAGATCCACGGCGGATTAAACGTCTGCGTGTCCGTTTGCCATCTGCACAGGATGCCTAAACCGTGCTGATCCCGTTTGGATTAGGTTTGCTCGCGGGTACGGGCCAAGCGCCATTGGGGCTTTGGTATTTGACCATTCTGGCTGTGGCGGTTTGGTTGTTGCGTCAGCCCGAAACACGCCGAGCGGCATTCAAACATGGTTGGCTTTTCGGGGCGGGATATTTTGCCGTTGCATTGCATTGGATCGTGTCCCCATTCTTAGTCGATGTCGGGTCCACGGGCTGGATGGCGCCATTTGCTGTGGTCTTGATGGCAGGTGGGGCAGCTGTTTTTTGGGGCGGTGCGGCCTATGCTGCATATCGCGTTGCCGCGCGTAGCATGGCGTTGCGTGCCTTGGCCATTGGCGGGGCAGAGGTCTTACGTAGTTACCTGTTTACAGGTTTTCCGTGGGGGTTGTTGGGCCATATTTGGATCGACACGCCGCTTGCGCAATTGGCGGCCTTTGGTGGGCCACATGTCTTAACCTTGATCACTGTTGTTTTGGCCGTCGCCTGTGTTTTGATTTGGAAACGCGTTTGGGTGGCATCCATCATTCCAATTGGTGCCGTCGCTGCTTGGGGCATGTTTGCCCTTGGACCAATGGAGCAAACGGAAGGGCCGATGGTCCGCTTGGTTCAGCCCAATGCGCCGCAATCCGAAAAATGGGATCCGGCCAAAAGCCCCGCAGTCTTTGAGCGTATGATCGGCTTTACCCAAACAGAGCCGCGTCCCGACCTGATCGTCTGGCCGGAAACTGCGATAACCTATTTGCTGGACTACGCAGAGCCGGAGTTGGCGCAATTGGCCGTTGCAGCCCGCGGCGCCCCATCTGTCGTGGGGATCAACCGCCGTGAAGGCGAACGGTATTATAACGCGGCAATTGTAGTCGAGCGCGACGCGATTGTGTCGGATGTTTACGACAAGTCGCATATCGTCCCATTTGGTGAATTCATCCCCGGTGGAGAGCTGTTGACCCATCTGGGCATCGACAATTTTGCGGCCTCAAAGGGTGGCGGATTTACGGCAGGTGACGGCGCGCGGCTAATGGATATTCCAGCAATTGGGCCCGCGCGGATTTTGATCTGCTACGAGGGAATTTTTGCCAATGAGGTCCATACGGACGCCCGTGCACGTTTGCTGATCCTTATCACAAATGACGCGTGGTTTGGGCCAGCCGCAGGGCCACGCCAGCATTTGGCACAAGCGAGATTGCGTGCCATCGAACAAGGATTGCCCATGGTGCGCGTGGCCAATACTGGCATTACAGCAATGATTGATGCCAAGGGCCGTATCGTCGATCAGATTGGCATGGGACGGTCGGGGTTCATCGATGTGATGCTGCCGCCCGCGCTGCCCGCAACATTTTATAGCCGCCATGGCGACTGGCCTGCGCTTGTGTTGCTCATTCTCTGCATTGCGGTTGTGGGGGGTAGGCAACGTACTGTTGCCATTGACCCAGCTAGACCGACGCCCTAAGTGCTGATTAGCTCTGCCACAACGGCTTCCTGACGTGGCGGATGAACCCAAATGGAGCACTTTAATGACACGTAACGATTATGTTTTCACTTCAGAATCCGTTTCCGAAGGGCATCCCGATAAAGTCTGTGACCGGATTTCGGACGCAATTCTTGACGCATTCTTGACCGAAGAACCCGAAGCCCGCGTGGCTTGCGAAACATTTGCCACGACCAACCGCGTTGTGATTGGTGGCGAAGTGGGCCTGTCAGATCAAGCCAAGCTGAAGGATTATATGGGCAAGGTTGATGCGATCACGCGCGCGTGCATCAAGGACATCGGTTATGAGCAAGATAAGTTTCACTACGAAACGGTAAAGGTCACGAACCTGCTGCACGAACAATCCGCGCATATCGCCCAAGGGGTGGATGCTTCTGCCGACAAAGACGAAGGTGCGGGCGACCAAGGGATCATGTTCGGCTATGCCACGACGGAAACTGATGCGCTCATGCCGGCGCCGATACAGTATTCCCACGCAATTCTGCGTCGTTTGGCCGAGGTGCGCAAAAACGGCACCGAACCTGCCCTTGGCCCCGATGCCAAAAGCCAGCTGTCTGTGCGCTATGTTGACGGCAAGCCCGTTGGCGTGACGTCGATTGTTTTGTCCACGCAGCACCTTGACCCAGACCTGACTAGTGCGGACATCCGCGCGATTGTTGAACCCTATATCTTAGAAACATTGCCTGAGGGCTGGGTGTCTGCAGATACAGCATGGCATGTGAACCCGACGGGCAAGTTTGTCATTGGCGGTCCTGATGGAGATGCTGGTCTGACGGGCCGTAAGATTATTGTTGATACCTATGGCGGCGCGGCCCCACATGGTGGCGGCGCGTTTTCTGGCAAAGATCCGACCAAAGTTGACCGCTCGGCGGCTTATGCGTCGCGCTATTTAGCGAAAAACGTTGTTGCGGCTGGTTTGGCTGAACGCTGCACGATCCAGCTATCTTACGCGATTGGTGTCGCGCGCCCATTGTCGATTTATGCGGATTTGCACGGCACGGGTGAGGCTGATCCTGCGGCCGTGGAAAAGGCAATTGACGCGGTCATGGATTTGACGCCGCGTGGTATTCGCCAGCATTTGGGTTTGAATCGCCCTATTTATGAACGCACTGCGGCTTACGGTCACTTTGGTCGGACGCCTGCTGATGACGGCGGGTTCAGCTGGGAGCGCACCGATTTGGTGGATGAGCTGAAATCAGCGCTTTGATCTTGAAAAGTGGGATGGGTTAAAACCCATCCTACGCAGATATTGCCAGATACGCAGCCCTTTGATACTGGCCGCATATGACTGATACAAAACATCCCTCTGGTGCGCCTTGGCGTAATTTTTATGGCCGATTCCGTGGTAAGACTATCCGCGCGAGCCAGCATGATTATTTGGACAATGATTTAGAACCGCTTTCACCGGGTCCGATTGATTGGGATGTTAACCCTGACCGTGATCCAATTGATCTGGAAGCCTATTTCGGCAAGCGCGAGCTGTGGCTAGAAATTGGGTTCGGCGGTGGCGAGCATTTGGTGCATATGGCGTCTGAATATCCTGATGTTGGCATTCTGGGGTGTGAGCCATTTGTGAACGGCGTCGCCATGTTGTTGGGCAAAATCCGCAAGGCGGGCGTCAAAAACCTTGCGGTCTATCCTGGCGACGTGCGCAATGTTTTTGATGTTGTCCCTGATGGCACATTTACCAAAGTGTTCCTGAACTACCCTGATCCTTGGCCTAAAAAGCGCCATCATCGTCGCCGTTTTGTCACCCAAGAGCATTTGGTCCCGTTGTTTGCCGCGATGGCGCCGGGATCAGAGCTGCGTGTTGCGACTGATATTAAGGATTACGTCCGCCAAACCTTGGAAGAGGTTCCGAAGGCAGGATTTGAGTGGTTGGCAGAAGGGCCAGACGATTGGCGCGCGCCTTGGTCGGATTGGACATCGACGCGTTATGAGCAAAAGGCGATCCGCGAAGAACGTACGCCACACTATCTTACGTTCCGGCGACCTTAAGCTTTCGGCCACCGGCGGGAGTATTTTTGACAATGCGAGGCGGGGGGTCATGGACCCTTGGGGCATGGTGGTTTACCACGTCTTGGAAAGTTTTTAGATAAGCGAGATCCCTTATGTCCCATGGCACCCCAATTCCGATGACGTCCCGCCCATGTGGTCCGCTGCGTGGCGAAGCCCACGTGCCAGGAGACAAGTCAATTTCACATCGGTCGTTGATTTTGGGTGCAATGACCGTCGGAGAGACGCGTGTGTTTGGTCTGCTCGAGGGCGAAGACGTGCTGGACACCGCTAAGGCCATGCGCGCGTTTGGTGCGACCGTGACGGATCATGGCGGCGGGGAATGGTCTGTGCAAGGTGTGGGCGTAGGCGGATTTGCAGAACCAGAGAATGTGATCGATTGCGGCAATTCGGGCACGGGTGTCCGTTTGATTATGGGCACCATGGCGACCTCACCGATCACTGCGACTTTTACCGGTGATGCCTCTCTCAATTCGCGCCCCATGGGTCGCGTGACCGATCCGTTGGCCCTGTTTGGGACCCAGACTGTTGGTCGTGCTGGTGGCCGTTTGCCCATGACATTGGTCGGTGCGGCTGATCCCGTGCCGGTGACCTATACGACACCTGTGCCGTCCGCGCAGGTCAAGTCGGCCGTTTTGCTCGCGGGTTTGAATGCACCGGGTCAGACGATTGTGATCGAGAAAGAAGCCACGCGCGATCATACCGAACGCATGCTGGCGGGCTTTGGCGCTGAGATCACCGTCGAGGATACCGATGAGGGCCGCAAAATCACGCTAACCGGTCAGCCAGAGCTGACACCGCAGACCATCGTGGTGCCGCGTGATCCGTCATCTGCTGCATTTCCTGTTTGTGCGGCTATTATTACGCCGGGGTCGGATGTGCTTGTGCCCAATATTGGGTTGAACCCAACGCGGGCTGGCTTGTTCACAACGCTGCAGGAAATGGGCGCCGATTTAACTTACGAGAATATGCGTGAAGAAGGGGGCGAGCCTGTCGCCGATCTGCGTGCGAAATTCTCGCCTGATTTAAAGGGCATTGCGGTGCCGCCCGCACGTGCTGCGAGCATGATTGATGAATACCCTGTGTTATCCGTCGTGGCGTCATTCGCCGAAGGCGTGACCGATATGCAGGGCGTCAAGGAATTGCGCGTCAAGGAATCCGATCGCATCGACGCGATGGCCAAGGGGCTGCGCGCTGCTGGCGTGACCGTCGAGGAGGGTGATGACTGGTGGAAAGTCACGGGGCTGGGCCATGGCAATGTGCCCGGTGGCGTGACCGTCGCGTCAGTATTGGATCACCGGATCGCGATGGCGTTTATGGTGATGGGCATGGCGTCGCAAAAGCCGATGACGGTTGACGATGGCAATCCAATTGCCACGTCGTTCCCAATTTTTGAAAGCCTTATGGGCAATCTGGGCGCGCAGCTGGTGCGCAACAACGCATGATGTTCACTGTCGCCATTGACGGCCCCGCCGCCGCCGGTAAAGGCACGATATCAAAAGCAGTCGCGGCCCATTTTGGGTTCGCGCATTTGGATACAGGGCTGCTTTACCGCGCTGTTGGTGCAAAGGTTTTGGCGGGGGCTGATCCGCTGGACGCCGCGCAAACACTGACGCCTGAAGATTTGAATAACCCTGATTTGCGGTCCCATGATGTGGCCCAAGCGGCCAGTAAGGTCGCAGTGATCAGCGATGTGCGCACGGCATTGGTCGCGTTTCAGCGTGATTTTGCCCAGCGTGATGGCGGGGCGGTTTTGGATGGGCGCGATATTGGCACAGTGATCTGTCCCGACGCGCAAGCCAAATTGTTTGTGACGGCCAGTGCAGAATGCCGTGCGCAGCGCCGCCATAAAGAGCTGCAAGAGCGCGGCAATCTGATCAGCTTTGATCAGGTTCTTGCTGACGTAATCGCCCGTGATACCCGCGATGCAGAGCGGGCGACCGCGCCGATGGTGGCGGCGGAAGATGCCGAGAAAATCGACACCTCTGATATGTCGATTGATCAGGCTGTTGCAGCCGCAGTTGCCTTTATCAATAGCAAAATCAGCTAGTTACTGCCGCATTAGCCAAGCCTGATACGTCAGCCGGATGGACGAATAGCGGTATTCGATCAACGCATTTGGCGCAGCCCCTTCAGTTGGGGCCAGTACTGAGACTGGCAACAACCAGTTCTCGAAATTCACCGGCGCGCTATGTGGATATTTCTGCCAGTGGCGCAGGGCTGGGCAATCGAATTTTCCGCGCCAGTCCACGCGCTTTACTAATTGAGCATGGGCCATATCGATGATGGCGATAAACACTTGGTCCTCTTCGTCATCATAGCTATCGAGCGTGCGGCCCTTGGCCAATTCTTGTTCGTAATAATGCGGATTGCAGTTTTCAAAAATCTGCAAGGCGGTTGCCCGATCACAAGCGGGGTGGGTCAAGATTGCGTCGAAAATTTCGACCTCTGCCGCGACCCCATGCACGGTCGTAAGGCAATGCAAGTCATCACCAGAGCAATGTTCGACGAAGGCGATCACATCGGCCACATTGTCGCGAAAAACGTCGAGCAACTCGGCGTTGTTTTCCCACGCAGATTTTTGCGCAGCATCGGGTGATAGGTGAAGTGTCATGGCGGCCTCGGAAATTAGTCAGGGCCTGTTTGACAGAAAATCCCGCCCAAATTTGGACGGGATTGTGATGATAACGGGCTTAGATCGTGCCCGGAATGGCTGTTCTGTTACCAAAAAGATAACGCAGCGCGTCGGTGTAATCGAAGGCCAACGAGATTAGAACGGTGGCCAAAACTACCCACGCGATCCGCCTTGGCCAGACCGGTAAAACGCCTGATTGCAGTTTTTGCCAGTAAACATAGGCCAGCGGCGTGTAGAACAAGATGTGCGGGAACCCGAGCAGTTTTGTGTAGCCAGACTGTTCGTACATGATTGTCAGGCCAGCGTAGCTCGCGAAACCTGCGATCAACGCGGCTAAACCGATCCACCGGCTTTCTTTCCAGATCAGCAGGGCAATCGGCGCAATAAAGGCGCCCAGCATAAGAATATTCAACCAAATCCCCACCCAAGACGGGAGTGTGGTCATTGCTTGTTCAAGTGTCATTGTTCGTCCCTCCGCTTAATTTGCGCAAGCGTCGGGTATCGTGCCGCACATTGCAAACTTTTTCGTAAAATGGCTATGCATCTGGTTCCCTGTTCTTTGGGATGCAATCCGAATGGCGCCAACGTCAAGCGGTCTGTAGCCGTTTGAGGCAATGGCCAACGGCACCCATGACGTCGACAATAACAGGCTGATAAATGCCCCCAAAACTGGCCGTGACAAAGAAAAGCTATTCACACGTTTGGATGAAACCAAAGGCTTGCGAATAAGGGCCCGCGCTGTTATGTGGCGCGGGTTGAAGCGCCGTTAACAGGTGCGGACATAAGGCAATGGGCGGGGTCGATGTTTATCGGCCCTGTTGTTTTATGTCCGAATAGGTGCTTGCGACCAATTGAAACCCAAAGACCGGCGGACACAACCGCACGGCCCGTATAAAACGACAAACGTTAGGAAACGACGCCACATGGCAAACACAATGGAAGAGTTTGAAGCACTCTTGAACGAAAGCTTCGAAATGGACACACCGGCTGAAGGTTCGGTTGTCAAAGGTAAGGTCATCGCAATCGAAGCAGGCCAAGCCATCGTCGACGTGGGCTACAAAATGGAAGGCCGCATCGATCTTAAAGAATTTGCAAACCCAGGCGAAGACCCAGAGTTGAACGTCGGCGACACCGTCGAAGTGTTCCTCCGTCAGGTTGAAAACGCACGTGGCGAAGCGGTCATTTCCCGCGAAATGGCCCGTCGTGAAGAAGCATGGGATCGTCTTGAAAAAGCTTATGCTGATGAAATCCGCGTTGATGGTGCGATCTTCGGTCGCGTCAAAGGCGGCTTTACTGTTGATCTGGGCGGCGCTGTTGCGTTCCTTCCAGGTTCACAGGTTGACGTCCGTCCAGTGCGCGACGCTGGCCCATTGATGGGTCTTAAGCAGCCATTCCAAATCCTGAAAATGGACCGCCGTCGTGGCAACATCGTTGTGTCCCGCCGTGCGATCCTCGAAGAATCCCGTGCTGAACAGCGCGCTGAAGTTATCGGCAACTTGGTTGAAGGCCAAGAAGTTGACGGCGTTGTTAAGAACATCACCGAATACGGCGCGTTCGTTGACTTGGGCGGTGTTGACGGTCTGTTGCACGTGACGGACATGGCATGGCGCCGTGTAAACCACCCATCCGAGATCCTCACAATCGGTGAGACGATCAAGGTGCAAGTCATCAAGATCAACAAAGAAACCCACCGTATCTCTCTCGGCATGAAGCAGCTGCAGGACGATCCTTGGGATGCTGTTGAAGCCAAGTTCGCGTTGGAAACAGTGCACACTGGCCGCGTGACCAACATCACTGACTACGGCGCATTTGTAGAGCTCGAAGCAGGAGTTGAAGGTCTGGTTCACGTGTCTGAGATGTCTTGGACAAAGAAAAACGTACACCCAGGCAAGATTGTTTCTACTTCTCAGGAAGTTGAAGTCATGGTTCTGGAAATCGACAGCACAAAGCGTCGCGTTTCCCTTGGCCTCAAGCAGACACAGCGCAACCCATGGGAAGTCTTCGCTGAAGGCAATCCTGAAGGCACTGAAGTTGAAGGTGAAGTTAAGAACATCACTGAATTCGGTCTGTTCATCGGTCTCGAAGGCGATATCGACGGCATGGTTCACCTGTCTGACCTGACATGGGAAGGCCGCGGCGAAGACGCAATCGGCGAATTCCGCAAAGGCGACATGGTTAAGGCCAAAGTTGCTGAAGTTGACGTTGAAAAAGAGCGTATCTCCTTGTCCATCAAGGCACTCGACGGCGATCCATTCGCTGACGCAGTGGGCGGCACTAAGCGTGGTTCCGTGATCACTGTTGAAGTGACCAAGATCGAAGATGGCGGCATCGAAGTGTCTTACGAAGGCATGACATCGTTCATCCGTCGTTCCGACCTGTCCCGTGACCGTGCAGAGCAGCGTCCAGAGCGTTTCGGCGTTGGCGACAAGGTCGACGTGCGCGTCACCAACATCGACAGCAAAACACGCAAGCTTGGCCTGTCCATCAAAGCACGTGAAATCGCTGAAGAAAAAGAAGCAGTCGAGCAGTTCGGTTCTTCCGACTCCGGCGCGTCTTTGGGCGACATCTTGGGCGCAGCGCTCAAGTCCGACGACTAAGCCTTACCGCTTTACCGGCTAAAATTGGCCCCGCCGCAGGTATCTGCGACGGGGCTTTTTCTTTGGCGCACGCAATGCCTCACATTGGTCCAAATACTCAAAAACCTCAACTCAGTTGACGTATCGCCTGCGCATCAAGCGCTGCTGCAAAAGCATCAAAATCCATCCCTTCATTCAATGCACGTGTAAACAGTGCGGCTTGGGTTTCAGGGGCAAGCCCGCCGACAGGCGGATCACGGTCCAGATTGGTTGGAAAAGAATACCCTTCTGCGCAGGCCGCGATGGCTGCTGCCATTTCTGCAGGGGTGTAAATCTCTTTTGCTGCAACTGCAGCGGGGTACAATGCTTTGCTCATCCCGCGCCGATCCACCGTTTCCATCGCACGCCCAAAAGCGGAAGACACCTGCAACAGGTTGGCCATACGGTGAATATCCGTGCTGCTATTGGCCCCCGCGCCGTGGAACAGGGCAGGGTTGAAAAACAGCGCGTCGCCTTTGGCCAATGGCATTTGCACATAGCGCTCTTCGAAAAGGGAGCGAAAATCGTCGCGGCGCCACGCGGCATATCCGGCGCGGTAGGTTTGCGAAAACGGCAATAGCTTAGTTGGCCCACTTTCTACAGGCATGTCGCAATGGGCCACGGCCCCTTGTAGTGTCAGCGCGGGCGACAAATCATGCACATGGGCAGGGTAGGTGCAACTGATGTCCGCCGTCTGAAACCCAAGATGATAGTCGCGGTGCGCCAATTGCGCGGCCCCGCCCGGATGTACAAGATTAACTTGCGCGGTCATCTGATAGTTCGGCCCCAACCACGCCTCGCATATGGCAGCGATCGTAGGGTTCGCGAAATAGCGTAGGAACACATCAGGTGCGGCCAAACACAGCTTTTCCAGCGCGTTCCAGACGCGGTCATTGGCACCAGAGGCCGCGAAATGATCGGCACCGCTGCCGGATTCTGACGCAATGATCCTCTCGTAAATGGCTGTGGCCTCATCCAACACGCGCGTATCGGTATAGGCGGCCTTGAGCACGACAATACCCGCACCATGCATCAAAACACTGGCCCATTCGGACATTAGGTCGCTATTCAACGTCAGGCTGGGTGCATCGTAAATCGGAATTTCGGATTGTATGTCGTGGGCATGGGGGACAGTTGAAATGTCCGTCTTTTGGTCGATCAACGCCTTAAATGATGCCAAATCACAGGTTTTCGGGTCGAAATATCCAGTTTTGGTCATGTAACACTCCATTTTTGGTCGAACCGTGACAGGCGGGGGACCTGTTGTGCAACTAAAAACGCATCAATGGCACATCGTTTTTCCGTCAAAGAAATTGCGCGGCAGGCTGGCACGTGTCGGGCGGGCCATTGCGGAAATGGAACGCCAAGAGCTTCAGATCGCGGCGACGGGTCGCCAATTGCTTTTTGATTTCGTCTTGTACCACGATTTGACGGCGGACATGCGGCAGGTTTTCGCATCGTTTCTGGCACATCATATTCTTGGTCCGGTTCGTGATGATCCGGCGAAGTCGGCGGTTCATGTCATCACGCTTGCCAATATTCCAGCGCGGAACAGGTCCGCGAATCGGTTGAGCGATGGCTTATGAAAACGCGACTTCATGCAGCGTTGAATTGAACCTTGCGCTGCGTCATGCCCTTTTTGAGTGAGAAAACCTGCGTTTAGCGGGATTCTGGCCCATTGAAACAGTTTCACGATTGCGAGATTGCCCCTATAGTCGTCGGGTGCGGGCAGGTCCCGTTGGTAAAGAATTGAATATTAAGGACCACTGCCATGATCCGCTCTGAACTTATCCAAAAAATTGCTGATGAAAATCCGCATCTGTATCAACGCGATGTTGAAAATATTGTGAATACCATTTTCGAAGAAATTATCGGCGCGATGTCTAAAGGGGACCGCGTTGAATTGCGGGGCTTTGGCGCATTTTCCGTCAAGAAGCGTGACGCGCGTATCGGCCGGAACCCGCGCACCGGCGAAAGCGTTGAGGTTGAAGAAAAGCACGTTCCGTTCTTTAAGACCGGTAAGCTGCTTCGCGATCGGCTCAACGGTAATTAATAAGAGGTCTCTATGAAAACGCTCCGCTATGCTTTTTGGGCAATCGTCGCCCTTTGCCTGATCCTAATCGGATTGGCTAACCGTGGGGCCGTCACTGTACGTGCCATGCCAGAGGCATTTTCTGAGCTGCTTGGCCTTGCGCCAGATATGCAGATACCGCTGTTTATCGTGATTTTTGCAGCCGTAGGCTTTGGCCTGCTGGTTGGTCTGCTTTGGGAATGGGTCCGCGAACACCGTCAGCGCGCTGAAGGCCGTGCCAAGGCCCGTGAAGTCGAATCCCTGCGTCGCGAATTGGCGCAGCTCAAGACAGCATCCGCTGAAAAAGGCGACGACGTTCTGGCGCTCATCGAAGCCTGATGCCAGCCGATACCAGTGTAAAAATTTGCGGTCTGAGCAAATTGGCCGATGTCGATGCATGCGTCGCTGCGGGCGTCAATTACATCGGGTTGGTGTTTTTTGAAAAATCGCCACGTTTCGTCACCCAAGAGCAGGCCGCCGAATTGGCATTGGCCGCCCCCGTCGGCATGGCCAAGGTCGGGCTGGTGGTGAACCCTGATGATGCGATGTTGGATGGGTTGTTGAATCGCGTGCCGTTGGACATCATTCAGTTGCATGGGGCGGAAACCCCCGAACGTGTGGCCGAAATCCGTGGGCGATATGGCCTGCCCGTGATGAAGGCAGTGGGGGTGGCTGGTCCTGGCGACCTGTCAAAACTCGATGCCTATTCCATGGTGGCAGATCAGATTTTGGTCGATGCGAAACCACCCCGCGATGCGACTCTTCCCGGTGGCAATGGGGCGACGTTCGACTGGGGCCTGATTGCAGGGCGTTTGTGGACGAAACCTTGGATGCTTGCGGGTGGTTTGACGCCACAAAACGTCGGCGCGGCGATCGCCCGTACTGGCGCGCGCCAAATTGATCTTTCGTCAGGTGTCGAAAGTGCGCCGGGCGTCAAAGATGCTGCACTCATTGCAGAATTTGTCGCGGCTGCACGCGCTTAAAACGCTAGAAAACCGCATGGTTTCCGCGTAGGAATTAACGAGACATTTTGAGGGGGCCCATTCGATGGCAGACGATCTATTTAACAGCTTCATGAATGGCCCTGATGAAAAGGGTCGGTTTGGTGATTTCGGTGGGCGCTTTGTGTCTGAAACACTGATGCCGCTGATCCTTGAGCTGGAAGAGCAATATGAATTCGCCAAAACGGACGACACGTTTTGGACAGAAATGCACGATCTGTGGACCCACTATGTCGGTCGTCCCAGCCCGCTCTATTTCGCAGAACGCCTAACAGAGCATTTAGGTGGCGCGAAAATTTACCTGAAACGTGACGAGCTGAATCACACTGGCGCGCATAAGATCAACAACGTGTTGGGTCAGATTATTCTGGCGCGCCGCATGGGCAAAACCCGGATTATTGCGGAAACCGGTGCAGGGCAACACGGCGTGGCCACAGCGACAGTTTGCGCGAAATTCGGTTTGAAATGCGTGGTTTACATGGGCGCGCACGATGTTGAACGCCAAGCACCAAACGTGTTCCGTATGCGTTTGCTCGGTGCAGAGGTCGTACCGGTCACCTCTGGCCGTGGCACGTTGAAGGACGCCATGAACGACGCGCTGCGCGATTGGGTGACCAATGTGCGCGACACGTTCTATTGCATCGGCACAGTTGCAGGCCCGCACCCATACCCCGCGATGGTTCGCGATTTCCAAGCCATCATCGGCAAAGAAGCCAAAGAACAGATGCAAGCCGCCGAAGGCCGTTTGCCCGACACAATCATCGCTGCCATCGGCGGTGGGTCGAATGCCATGGGGCTGTTTTTCCCGTTCCTTGACGACAAAGATGTGAACATCATCGGGGTCGAGGCGGGCGGCAAAGGCGTGAACGCGAAAATGGAACATTGCGCCTCCCTGACTGGTGGCCGTCCTGGTGTGCTTCACGGCAACCGGACCTATCTGCTTCAAGACGACGATGGACAAATCCTCGAAGGGTTTTCGATCTCTGCGGGGCTCGATTACCCGGGTATCGGGCCAGAACACGCATGGCTGCACGAAATTGGTCGCGCCCAATACGTCGCGATCACCGATGCAGAGGCGCTCGAAGCGTTCCAGTTGTCCTGCGAAATGGAAGGGATCATTCCCGCGCTGGAACCATCCCATGCGCTGGCGCATGTGATGAAAATCGCACCGACCCTGCCCAAGGACCACCTGATCATTATGAATATGTGTGGGCGTGGCGACAAAGACATCTTTACCGTCGCTAAGGCGCTGGGTTTTGAGATGGGCGAATTCGCCTAAATCGGCGTTACGCTATATTTGCGTAACACATCAATCGGTACGATTTCCAAGGCGCGCACGTGGGTCGCATGTAAGTTGACCTGCGGCGCGCAGCCTTCGTCATGGGCTTGCAAGAAACGACTGGCGCAGAGGCACCATCCGTCGCCTTCCCGAAGCCCTTGAAACCCAAATGCGGGCCTTGGGGTCGACAGGTCATTGCCGACGTATTTGGAAAAGGCCAGAAACTCTGCTGTCATCACGGCACAAACCGTATGGCTACCCGCGTCTTCAGCGCAAGTATCGCAGGCTCCGTTTCGGAAATAGCCAGTCATGGGGGCCAATGAACAGGTCTGCAATGTGCTGCCAAGCACGTTAAATGACGGGTCTTTTTCCATATCAATCTAGGCTTTCTGCGATGGCCCTGAATGCGGCCTTGGTTTGGTCAAACGCACCATCGGCACGAAAATTGCGGTCTGCGGCATGGGTTGCGATCACCAGATTACGGGGCTGGTCGATATAGATGTATTGGCCGTAAATCCCGCGCGCAAGGTATTGCTCCTTGGTCGCCCCGACAGGAATCCACCATTGATATCCATAGCCAGTGTCGCCCGCTGCGGTTTTCGCCGACGGCGCTGTACTGACGGATACCCAATCGGCGGGCACGACTTGTTGTCCCTCATAGATGCCGCCCTGCGCGAACATTTGGCCAAAACGGGCGTTGTCGCGCGTGGTCGTGTTTAACCCGCCCAAAACAAACGCGACGCCGTCGCCGTCAGTCAGATAATATGGATCAGCTTCGAACCCTAAGGGGCCAATGATCTTTTCGATCATTAAGTCTGGAATACTGCGCCCAGTCGCCCCGCGAATGACCATCCCAATCACATGGGTATCGATGGATACATATTGCATCTGTTCGCCTGCGGGCGCGAAGGTGTCGGTCAAATCGGTCGTGAACCCGTCCATTGATCGGCCCAAGGCCAAAACGCGGCCCATCCGGTTAATATCGGATGATTGATCCAGATAATCTTCGTCGAATGTCACGCCCGATGACATTTGTAGCACGTTCTTGATGCTGGCTCCGTCGTATGCGGACCCAGCCAATGCGGGGACGTAATCGGTCACAGGGGCATTGATATCGGCGATCACGCCTTCGCTGATCAGCACCCCCATGAGCGCCGACAAATAGGATTTGGACACCGACCAATTGATGCGCAGATCGTCGGGGTTTGTGCCAAGATAGTAGTCTTCGAAAACGATGGCCCCGTCTTTGAGCACAACGAGGGACGTAACGGCGCGGTCATGTATCCATGTGTCTGCCATCGGGGGCATGGTCATGGCAGGGCCGATTGGCAATGGGGACGGGTTATCAACCGCGCGGGGCAGGGTGGTCGATAGAAACGCCGTGTCCATATGCGAGAAGTTGGAAACGATTTTTTCTTCAGAAAACAGGCTATTCACGGCAAGTAGGCGGGTCACCTCTTCGCGCATGAAAAGTGCAAGTATCGCGAGGATCGTGGCCGACAACGTCAGCCCCCATATCGTCCATTTCAAAAACTGTTTCATGTCCAGCCCTTCCAATTGACCCAGCGGCCGTGGAAATCCACCCGCCCGAGGCCAACTGTGATGTCGTCGGGCCATATGCGCAAGGTCATCGCGGCGCCAGGGCTTTGCCCGTTGGCTTCCATGCTGAACCATGCCAAAGGCGTGGCCGAAGTCGCTTTTGCCCCTGCTGCTTCGATGAGGGCTGTGCCGCTTTCTTGCACGTCTTTGGGAAAATATTGCCAGGCAATTGTGTGGTATATCAGGTGCAATTGCCCGTCGCAGTGGTCCAATCGATGGGCCAACCAGTCAATCGCATCTGCCTTTGCGATCGTCGCCTGATTGACCGCAATCGCGGCAACGGTGCGTGCCATACGGTCTGGTTGGTCGGGCCACAAATAGGCGCGCAGCCGCAGCGCATCGGTCGGATCTGCTGGGTTGAGCGGGTTCAGGTCGACACCCTGCCGGCCAATGACAAAAGGCGTGGCGACGGGGGGCACTGGCCCATCCCAATCTGGGGTTAGCTGCACTTTTGCGTCTTTGGGGCCAAAATAATGCCCCCCTAATGTCGCGCCGAATTGGTCCCACATCAGGTTTAATCCACCGCTTGCGCCCAGTTCAGTCAGGCGCATGGGCATCGCGTATTTAGCGGCCAAGGTTTGGCCCACGGCGATGAGGGCAGAACTGCGGCGGACCTCGTTGGTTTGCGGGGCAGAGTTGACCCAATCGTTCAAGAATGCGTCGTTGCGGATCATAGCATCATAAACAGCCGCCCATAATACCTCGTCGGTCACACTGTGTGGCGGGTAAGTCCGGGCAAGCGCATCGCCGCCAATCACAAGCGCATGCAGCCCGCCAGCCAAGCGTAGTGGAAGCGATTGTGCGCTTGGCCCGATGTCCCCTTCCCACGTGAAATAGCGCGCGCGCAGCGGCGTGTCGGGCCAGTCTCGGGTCGCCAATAGTGCGCAAAGTTGTCCCATAAACGGCGAGCCAAGATCGGCGCAGGCTTTGCCCTGAAACGCGAATGCGTCTGACAGGGCCGCAGGCATCATTTGAAGCGATCCGCCAGTTTCTGAAGCGCCGTGCGGGTGTCAGGCGTAGGTTCAATCGGGGCTACTGTCGGTTTTGGCTTTGGCGTCGATTTGGACGATCTGGCAGGGGTAAGGCGCAGCGCAATGGTGTTCAAAAACTTTGGCCCATCACCATCAATCAGATGTTCAACACCATCGGCAATGCCGCGCAATGCATCATCCAACCATGTGGCATCCGCCTTGGGAAAATCGCGCAGGACATAGCCCGCAACAGCATCCTTATGCCCCGGATGGCCAACGCCCATACGGACGCGCACATAGTCGGGACCAATGTGCTGATGCATGGACCGCAAACCGTTATGACCCGCATGGCCGCCACCCGTTTTAACGCGAATTTTGGAAGGGGCAAGGTCCAGCTCGTCATGGAAAACGATCACATCGGCGGGGTCGATTTTGTGAAAACGGGCGGCTTCACCAACGGCTTGGCCCGACAGGTTCATAAAGGTGTCAGGCTTAAGTAGCAGGACCTTGGTTGATCCGATACGACCTTCGGACACTTGGCCCTGAAACTTTGAACGCCAAGGGCCAAACCCATGAGAAGACGCGATTTCATCCAAGGCCATAAAGCCGATGTTGTGACGATTGCGCGCATATTTCGCGCCTGGATTGCCGAGGCCAACAAGTAATTTCATAGGCTTAGTTTACTACCCGGGGCAGTAGGGGCAACGAAAAAGGGCGTCCCAAATGGAACGCCCTTTCAAATCATGCTGATACGCGCAGATTATTCTGCGTCGTCGCCAGTTGTTGGCACTTCGTCAGCTGCGACGTCTTCGCCGTCTTCTTCGTCATCCGCAGACATTGTGCGCGGTGCCGCGATCGAGCAGATCACGAAATCACGATCAACAGTTGGCGTCGCGCCTTCAGGCAAGGACACGGAGCTAATGGAAATGGTGTCGCCGATTTCGACTTCTGCCAGATCAACAACGATGCTGTCAGGAATGTCGCCAGCCAGAACTTCAAGCTCGACTTCGTTACGCACAACAGTCAACACGCCGCCTTTTTTCAGGGCAACAGATGTCTCTTCGTTTGCGAATTCGACAGGGATGTTCAATTTCACGCGGCTTGTGCGCTTCAGGCGCATCAGGTCGATGTGAATTGGCAAATCCTTAACTACGTGACGCTGAACACCGCGGCAGATAACGCGCACGTCATCTTGGCCTTCGATTTTCAGGTTCTGCAGCGTGGACATAAAGCCACCCTTGCGCAAACGTGTCAGCAGATAGTTGAAAGGGATGTTGATCGCGATTGGGTCTTCACCACCGCCATAAACAACGCCTGGAACCATTTCGTCACGACGTGCTTGGCGGGCGGCCCCCTTGCCTGTCCCCGCGCGCAATGTCGCTTCTAAGTCTGGAATTTTACCAGCCATGTGTATTCTCCAATAAATAAGGGGCCTCCTCCAAGGGTGAGCGGCCCGTTTCGTTCCGGTTCTATAGGCGGGAATCATGGGTGGGGGAAGAGATTTATGCGCTCTTTCCCCTTTGTTTCCGCGATTTTTCGGCGAAAAATCGGCCCCTGGCCGAGATGTGTCCTAATTCATGCGCCCAGAACCTCTGTTATGGCCGCTTTGGTCACCCCAACAATCTCGTTCGCTTGTTCTTTCGTCAGTGAGAACGGCGGAGCGAATCCGATAATGTCACCTTGCGGCATGGCCCGCGCGATGACGCCCCGATCCAACATGGCAGCAACGATTTTGGGCGCAGTTTTATCCGCCAGATCCAGCGCAATATGATCGTCACGGTCCTTGACCAGCTCTACGGCGCACAGCATGCCTTCGCCGCGAATGTCGCCTATGTTCGCATGGCTGCTGATTGCATCGGCCATCGCCGCATTCAGATAGGTACCAACATCCCCAGCGTTCTGCACAAGATCCAAGTTGTCCAGCAACGTCAGGTTTGCGACCCCTGCTGCTGCGCAAATCGGATGGGCGGAATAGGTCCAGCCGTGGCCGATTGGGCCAAACTCGTCGGTGCCGCGTTCCAGCACTTCCCACATTTTGTCAGACACGATGGACCCAGACAGGGGCGCATAGGCGGATGTCAGTCCCTTAGCAATGGTGATCAGGTCGGGTTTCAAACCGTAATGATCGGACCCCATCATTGTGCCCAAACGGCCAAATCCAGTGACAACCTCATCGGCGATCAGCAAGATATCGTGTTTTTTCAAAACCTTTTGGATGGCATCCCAATAGCCGGCAGGCGGAGGTACGATGCCGCCAGTGCCTAAGACTGGTTCGCCAATGAATGCCGCAATCGTATCCGCCCCTTCGCGGGCGATCAGTGCTTCGAGCTTGGCTGCGCAATCGTCTGAAAACTGTTGCTCCGTCATGTTGCGGTCAGGGCGTTGGAAATAGTATGGCGCTTCGGTGTGGATCACCTGCGACAAAGGCAGGTCGAATTTCTTGTGGAAAAGCTCCAGCCCAGTCAGTGATCCAGTCACCAGCCCCGACCCGTGATACCCACGCCAGCGCGAAATGATCTTCTTCTTTTTCGGGCGCCCAAGGATGTTGTTGTAATACCAAACCAGCTTGATGTTCGTCTCGTTCGCGTCCGATCCAGAAAGACCATAATAAACGTGATTCATGCCTTCGGGTGCCCGGTCGGCGATCATTTTCGATAGGGTAATCGATGCCTCTGTGCCATGGCCGACATAGGAATGATAATAAGCCAGGTCTTTGGCTTGTGCAGCAATTGCGTCGGAGATTTCTGTGCGACCATAGCCGACGTTCACGCAATAAAGCCCCGCAAATGCGTCCAAAGAGCTGCGCCCCTCTCGGTCCGTGATATGCACGCCATTGGCCGTGTTGATGATCCGGTTGCCTTGTTCGCGGCGGGCAAACTGGCCCAGATGCGTAGACGGATGAAAGAAATGATCGTGGTCCCATTGGGTCAATTGGTCGTTTTTTGTCATCGGAGTGCTCCATGTATTTGGTGGGACGCTACGCCATCAGATGCGCCATGTCATGTCGCGAATGGGCTTGATTTTGCGCCCCAACCCGCCGACAGTTTTTACGAAACGGAGGCACTATGGATTTTACCGAAACCGAATACCGTGCGCGCATTGCGAGAGTGCGGGTCGCCATGGCCGCGGCTGATCTAGATGTGCTTTTTGTAACTGATCCATCGAACATGTCTTGGCTTACAGGTTATGACGGCTGGTCGTTTTATGTGCATCAAGGCGTCATCCTGACCCATGACCGTGACCCAATTTGGTGGGGGCGCGGCATGGATGCCTTGGGGGCAAAGCGCACTGTGTTCATGACCGGTGAAGACCATATTTGCGGCTACGATGACAGTTTTGTGCAAAATCCAGAAAAGCACCCGATGTCAGATCTTTCACGGATCTTGCAATCGCTTGGGTTGGAACGCGCAAAAATCGGGATTGAATTGGATAATTACTACTACACTGCTGCCGCTCACATGACGCTGATGCGTGAATTGTCCAACTTGCAGTTTTCTGATGCGACGGGTCTCGTGAACTGGCAACGCGCGGTCAAATCGGATCAAGAGATTACTTACATGCGGCGTGCCGCGCGGATTGTAGAAACAATGCATGCGCGTGTTCTGGAGCTCGCGGAACCCGGAATGCGCAAAAATGATCTGATCGCCGAGATTTACGCGACGGGTATAAAAGGGGCTGATGGCCATTGGGGCGACTACCCCGCAATTGTGCCAATGGCACCGTCTGGACTAGACGCAACCGCGCCGCATTTGACGTGGGACGACAAGCCGATGGTTGCAGGCGAAGCGACGTTTTTTGAAATTGCTGGTGCGCATAAGCGTTATCAGTGCCCGCAATCGCGCACCCTATTTCTCGGCAATGTACCACAGAAGTTTCGTGATGCGGAACAGGCGGTTTTGGATGCGGTCGAGGCGGGGTTGGAACAGGCCAAGCCGGGTAATCAGGCCCAAGACATTGCGAATGCCTTTAACGCCACGCTCAACAAGGCTGGGTTTGAAAAAGATAGCCGTTGCGGCTATGCCATCGGTATCAGCTATCCACCTGATTGGGGTGAGCGGACGATTTCGTTCCGGCGCGGCGACACAACGGAATTGAAGGCAGGTATGACATTCCATTTCATGCCAGCGCTTTGGCTGGATGATGGTGGGTTGGAAATTACTGAACCGATCCTGATTACCGAGACGGGCTATGAATGTCTGTGTAACACGCCGCGCGAATTATATGTGAAATCATGATGCTAAATCCAATTACCCCAACCATTCCGCTGGATGAAGATGGCGTTCACCACGGGTTCCTAAAGCTGCCTCACAGCCGCGATGACAGCGCTTGGGGATCGGTGATGATCCCGATCACGGTGATCAAAAACGGGACCGGACCGACGGCATTATTGACCGGCGCAAATCACGGGGATGAGTATGAAGGGCCGATCGCGCTGCAAGACTTGGCGGTGTCGTTGAACCCCACCGAAGTGACAGGGCGGGTTATTATTTTACCGATGATGAACATGCCAGCATTCGCTGCCGGCAAACGTTGTTCGCCAATTGATGGCGCCAATATGAACCGTAGCTTTCCCGGGCGACCCGACGGCACTGTGTCCCAAAAAATTTGCGACTATATCGCGATACAGCTCGTCCCCATCGCTGATGTTGTTTTGGATTTTCACTCGGGCGGACGGACGCTTGATTTCTTGCCCTTCGCGGCTGCGCATATTCTCGACGACAAAGCACAAGAGGCAGCATGTATGGCCGCGATGCAGGCGTTCAATGCGCCGTTTTCGGTCCGCATGTTGGAAATCGATAACGTCGGCATGTTCGACACTGAAGTCGAAAATCAGGGCAAGGTTTTTGTCACAACAGAGCTGGGCGGGGCAGGTACTGCTACGGCACAATCAGTCCGCATCGCAAAGAAGGGCATTCGAAATCTACTGATACATGCGGGCATTTTGACAGGCACATCCGAGGTCGCGGCGAGCGTTCAGTTGGACATGCCGGATGCCGACTGCTTTGTCTTTGCCGAACATGCGGGGTTGGTCGAATACGTTGTGGACTTGGGCGATAAAGTGCAAGCCGGTGACGTGATCGCACGCATTTGGCCGAGCGACCGAACCGGCGTTCTGCCAATTGAATGCATTGCAAAAATAGATGGTATTTTGACAGCGCGCCACGTGCCAGGGCTGATCAAGGTCGGAGATTTTGCGGGTTTGATTGCTGTGCCGGTTTGACTGGCGAGGCGATAAAGCCTGTTTTTGCCCGTTTTGCCTGACCATGTTGATCAGTTCGGGACAACGGCGGTAATACCTGCTGAAAATGAGAAGTAGTAAAGGGGCATTTGCGATGCTGATCGGACCGGATTTTGCTAGAGACTTGAAACGTGGCGAGGAAGAACAGGTTGATGTGTTGCTGCAGGCTGCCTTTGGTGGGTCCGCGGAGGTTAATTTGGTGCGTGATTTGCGCAAGTCGAAGGCGATTGCCGGAGAGCAAGTCATGACCATGGATGGGCGGATCATCGGGTATTATGCCCTGTCGCATTTGGTGAAACCCAAAGGCTGGCTGTGTCTGGCCCCCGTTGCGATTGCGCCTGATGTCCAACGGCGTGGCTATGGCAAGCGTATGATTGGCATGCTGACTGAATGGGCGCGGTTGACGCGGACGCCTGTCGTCGTGTTGGGCGAGCAGGCGTTTTATGGCAAGGCTGGGTTTTCGAACGCAGCTGCTGCGAAGTTGGCGAGTCCCTATCCGGTCGCCCATATGGGGATTGTTGGTGTTGATGGTGTGCCCGCGCAAACGCTGATTTATCCGCCTGCATTTGATGGGGTGTGATGGGTTGAAACCCATCCTACACAGGTTCACACCTAGCAAATGAAATTGTTTTTTCTTGTCGCGGTCGCCATGACGGCCTTTGCTGCAAATTCGGTGCTGACCCGTATCGGCGTGTTTACCTATGGCATGGACCCGCTGGCCTTTGCCATTGTGCGGGTGGCTGCGGGGGCGGTTGCATTGGGCGTTTTGGTTGGCATTCGGGGCGTGTCACCGTTTCGCGGATTATTGTCCCATTGGGCTGGGGCCTTATCATTAGCGACCTACATGATTGGGTTTTCCGTTGCCTATCTGAACCTTGGCGCAGGCTTGGGCGCGTTGATACTGTTTGGCGCATTGCAGATCATGATGTTCGGCTGGGCAGTGACGCGGGGCCAAACCGTCCCTGTCATGCGCTGGGTCGGTTGCGGGTTTGCGCTGTTAGGTTTGGTCGTATTGTTGTGGCCGGTTGGCGCAGCTGTGGTGCCTTTGGGCGGCACGATTGCAATGTTAATCGCGACGGCGGGCTGGGCGGCTTATACGATCTTGGGGCAGGGGGTGCGTGATCCGCTTGCCGTCTCTGCCGGCAACTTCATTTTATGCTTGCCCTTGGTTGCGATGTTGTTGCCGTTTGTGTCTGGCCCGTTTCCAACTGGAGGGGTCATCGCGGCGGCCATTGCTGGGGCCGTAACGTCAGGGTTGGGCTATGCCGTTTGGTATCGCGTGTTGCCGGCTTTACCCACGACGGTCGCTGCGGTTGCGCAGCTTAGCGTACCAGTAATTGCGGTAATTGCGGGTGTCGTGTTCTTGGCGGAGCCTCTGGACTTGCGTTTGGGCATCGCGGGTTTGCTTGTGGTGGGCGGGATTGCTTTGTCTAACGTACGATGGGCTCTAACGGATCGTAGCTGATGGCGCCCTTGTCACCCCATGCCACGTCGGCGAGGCTGTCGGGTTTCACGCGAAGCGTGCCAAGCTCTGCCCGTGTCACCCATCTGCGTTTGGTCACAATCCCTTCTGGGTCTTGCCACGCGTCCGTGATCGTTCCCAGAGTAATTTTGCAGCGAAAATAGATGTCGACCTGATGGAAATCGCCGTCAGGGTCGTGGAATTCGTTGATCAAGCAGATATCCCCCACGGCCACGGTTAGACCGGTTTCTTCCATGATTTCGCGGGCCAAATTGTCGGGTAGACTGCTGTGCGGATCAGCGCCACCTCCGGGTGCGCACCACAGATCAAAGCGGTTCGGCCACGCGTTGACCAGCAACAGCCGATTGTCGTGTAAAATTAGGGCGCGGGTTGCGATGCGAATGGGGCGTGTCATGGGTCAGATCAGACATGGATCGGCCAAAAGACGCAAGGTCAGAAAACTGGCCTCTTCAATTGCCCAATTTCAATGCTATCTGAAAGGGATGAAGAAATTATTAACCACCCTGATGCTCATTCTCGCCCCACTTGCCGTGCAAGCCCAAGAGCAATGCGTTGTCATGCTGCACGGGTTGGCGCGGTCAGAGACGTCCTTCGCCCCGATGGCCCTCGTGCTGGAAAGCAATGGGTATAAGGTCGTCAATAGCGGTTATCCGTCGACAGAGGACACTATCCAGCACTTGGTCGAGGAGACTTTGCCTTCAGACGTTGCCGCTTGCGGTGACGCTGAGGTGAATTTTGTGACGCACTCGATGGGCGGGATTTTGGTGCGTGCGTGGTTGAATAACAATCGCCCGTTGCGCATGGGCCGCGTTGTGATGTTAGGGCCGCCCAATAGTGGGTCAGAGCTGGTCGATATTTTCGGTGATTTCGAGCCGTTTCAGTGGGTGAATGGGCCTGCCGGACTGCAGCTTGGGACTGAAGAAAGCAGCTTGCCCAATAGCTTAGGCTTGGCCGAATATGAGGTTGGTATCATCGCAGGCACCCGCAGTTTGAACCCTGTGTATTCATCGCTGATTGAGGGGCCGGATGATGGCAAGGTGTCGGTCGAGAGTACCCATTTATTGGGTGAGGTAGATCATCTGGAGCTGCCAGTGACTCATACGTTTATGATGAACAATCCGCTGGTTATGGCGCAAGTTATGGCGTTTTTGGAACGCGGCCGGTTTGACCGCGGGTTGAGCTTTACCAGCGTGATCTTTGGGACTGAGTAGAGATTTTAGGCCTCCGGCGGGGATATTTGGAAACCAAAGAGGCGTGTTAGGTCATAGGTTTGACGTGGTTGATATGGCCCATTTTACGGCCCTTTTTGACGTCAGCCTTGCCGTATAGATGGATCGCGGCGGTCGTTTTCGCGAGGTCGGGTACCCGGATCATGTCATCGCCGATCAGGTTTTCCATCACCACATTGCTGTGCCGTGATCCGTCGCCCAGAGGCCAGCCGGCCACCGCACGGATATGCTGTTCGAATTGGTCGATGGTGCAGCCGTTTTGGGTCCAGTGACCTGAATTATGGACGCGCGGGGCGATTTCATTCACGATCAATCCTTGGGGCGTGACGAATAGTTCGACGCCCATGACACCTACGTAGTCCAGCGCATTAAGTATACGCGCTGCGATCAAAACAGCGTCAGTGCGCTGGCTTGGGGTGAGTTTGGCGGGCACGGTTGTTGTGCTGAGGATGCCATTCACATGCACGTTTTCGCCCGGATCAAAACAGGCGACAGCGCCGTCCGCGTCGCGCGCGCCGATGATCGATACCTCGTGGCTAAAGTTTACGAAACCTTCAAGGATCGCGGGGGCACCTGCCATGTCGGCAATGGCTTGGGCCGCATCTTCGGGGGATTTGATGCGTGCTTGGCCCTTGCCATCGTAGCCCATCGTGCGGGTTTTTAGAATTGCGGGCGCGCCGATTGTTGCGATAGCCGCGTCGAGATCCGCTGCATTGTCGACAGTTGCAAAGGGGGCGGTTTGTAGGCCGAGAGATTGCAGGAATTCTTTTTCGGTCAACCGATCTTGGGACGTGGCCAAGGCGCGGCGACCCGGGTGGATCGGGCGCAGGCTTTCAAGCAGGTCTAGCGCGGATGTTGGAATGTTTTCGAATTCATAAGTGATCACATCAACAGTCTGCGCGAAGGCCTGTAATGCAGCGTGATCATCGTAGGATGCGGTTGTCACCGCATCTGCGACATGGGCTGCGGGCGGGTTTGCGGATGGTTCAAAGATGTGGGTTTTGAGGCCCAAACGGCTGGCTGCCACGGACAGCATCCGCCCTAACTGACCGCCGCCCAAAATACCGATTTTTTGCACATTAGTCATCTGTTGGTTCATCCGGAATTGAGGCTGAAAGATCAGCGCGCCATTGGTCTAAACGCTGGGCTAAATCGGCGTCTTGTAACGCGAGAATGCCTGCAGCCATCAGGCCAGCATTGGCCGCACCCGCCGCCCCAATTGCCATGGTCGCCACGGGAAATCCACGCGGCATTTGTAAAATGGAATAGAGGCTGTCGACACCCGACAGCGCCTTTGTCTGAACTGGGACGCCGACGACCGGCACGCGGGTTTTTGATGCCATCATGCCCGGCAAATGCGCGGCCCCACCGGCGCCTGCAATAATCACCTGCAAGCCGCGACCAGCTGCGGTTTTGCCGTAATCCCATAACCGGTCCGGCGTGCGATGGGCAGAAACGATTTTCTTTTCATAGGGGATGCCAAGCGCGTCCAGCATGTCTGCCGCCTCGCGCATTGTGGGCCAATCGGATTGGCTGCCCATGATGATGCCGACCAGTGGTTGGGTCATGATGATCCCCTGCAGATTGAAAGAAGCGGCACTATACTGCCCTGTGCTGCCCGCGCAACGCGAATTAGGCGATGATATCGGGGGTCACTTTATCCTCGAGCGACGCAATCTTGTCTTTCAGCGCAAGTTTCTGCTTTTTCAGCCGCTTAATTGCCAAAACATCTGCCGCATGACGTTCTTGCAGGGCTTCGATCGCGTCGTCTAGATCGCGATGTTCTTGGCGCAGCACGGCAAGCTCGATCTTTTGGACGTCAATCTGATCCATTTTTGTGGAACTGTTCATGGGATGTAGGCTCTTTTCGTCGGAGTAAGACACCTAGATAAACCCATGTTGGTGATTCCTCCTAATGGTTCCTCTTGCAAGACAGCCAATTGGTGCCCATATTTTTAATTGTGGTCGCCGGAACGGGGCCGCAACCGATAGTCGCTTTGCTTAAAGGACGCACAACATGACAAAACTGGCCTTGGGGACACATCCGTTCCTTTTGGGGTTTGAACAGCTCGAACGGCTGGTTGAACGCACCGCGAAATCCGGCAATGACGGATATCCGCCCTATAATATCGAACAATCATCAGAGAATTCTTACCGGATCACATTGGCCGTTGCGGGTTTTGCGATGGCGGATTTGTCGATCACAGTTGAAGATAACGCCCTCGTCATCCGTGGCCGTCAAGTCGACGACAGCGAAGGCCGTGTTTTCCTGCATCGCGGGATTGCCGCACGCCAGTTTCAACGGTCTTTCGTATTGGCCGATGGGGTGGACGTGGGCGAGGCGGTGATGGAAAACGGGTTGCTGCACGTCGATCTGAACCGATCCGTGCCGGAGCGAGTTGTTCAAACAATCAACATTCGAAAGGGATAAGTCATGGAAACCAAATTTGATCTTGCCGCGATGGGCGCGAAATCTGTTTATGTGAAACCTATCGAAGTCGCCGATCTGCCCGAAGATGTGCGTGCGCAAGCCGAAGGGCTGACGCAGCTTTTCGCGGTACATAATACAAGCGGCGAACAGCTGGCCTTAGTTGCCACAAATGAATTGGCCGTGCATTTGGCCTTGGAAAACGACATGCAACCTGTGGCGCTTCACTGATGCGCCGCGCCGTCGATTGGGTTGATGCGTTTACAACGCAACCCTTCGGCGGGAATGGTTGCGCTGTTGTGCATGATGCGGCTGATTTGGACACGGCGACCTGTTGCGCATTCGTGCGCGAAACCTCGTTGGTTGAATGCACTTTTGTCGGGCCGCCAAGCGATACATCTGCTGATGTAAAGGTCCGCTATTTTTTGGCGTCGCACGAAATTCCATTTGCGGGTCATCCGACGGTTGCGACGGCGACGTCGCTTTGGGATCGGGGTATTCTGACCACATCCCCTATGCGTTTTGAAACCGGCGCGGGGATCATCATTGTCGAAGTGAGAGAGACTGATAACGGGCCAGTGTTTACGATGACCCAAGCTGCGCCGCAGTTTGGTGCAACCGCCGATCCCGCCACAGTCGCCGAAATCTATGGGTTGTCCGCATCTGATGTCGTGGGGGTGCCTCAGGTCGTGTCGACGGGGCTGGGCTTTACGATCGCTGTTTTATCCAACCGCGATGCGATGGACCGCGCGGTGCTAAACCATGAATTACTGCGCGCCCATTGCGCGAAACTGGGCGCCCCCGACGGTACGATGTTAGAGCCTTACGTGATCACGCTGACCGGTGCGACGGATGCGGGCGACACATTCGGTAGGTTGTTGATGTTGCCGCCATCCCCAGCGGAAGATCCGTTTACAGGGTCTGCAACTGGCGCAGCCGCTGCCTATCTTTGGAAACATGGGATGATAGAACGCCCACACTATGTGGCCGAACAAGGTCACGGTATGGGCCGCCCAGGTCAAGCACAAGTAGAGATAGTCGGGGCCAAAGGCGCGCCTGAATTGATCCGTGTTGGCGGTCAGGGACATATCTTGATGTCGGGCGAATTACGCCTTTAGACACGAAAAGGGCCCCGCGAACGAGGCCCTTTGCATTGCTTTGAACTGGTTTATCCTTTGATCAAACCCATGGATTCCAGCTTCAGAATGATCTGATGTGCACAGTTGTCGACTTCGACGTTTTCTGTTTCCAAAGACATTTCTGGGTTTGCTGGAACATCATATGGATCAGAGATCCCTGTGAATTCCTTGATCTTGCCTTCGCGTGCCAGCTTATAAAGACCCTTGCGGTCCCGGCGTTCGCATTCCTCGATGGATGTGGCGACGTGAACTTCGATGAACGCACCAAATGCTTCAATATCTTCGCGTACAGCGCGGCGGGTTGTTGCATAGGGCGCGATAGGTGCACAGATTGCAATACCACCGTTCTTGGTGATCTCGGACGCAACATAGCCGATGCGGCGGATGTTCAGATCGCGGTGCTCCTTAGAGAAGCCCAGTTCCGACGACAGGTTTTTACGCACGATGTCACCATCAAGCAGGGTCACCGGACGGCCGCCCATTTCCATCAGCTTAACCATCAAAGCGTTCGCAATGGTAGATTTGCCAGAGCCGGAGAAACCCGTGAGGAATACGGTGAAACCCTGCTTGTCACGTGGTGGCTTGGTCTTGCGCAATTCTGCAACGACCTGCGGAAAAGAGAACCATTCAGGGATTTCCAGACCTTCGGCCAAACGGCGACGTAATTCTGTGCCTGAAATGTTCAGGATCGTGACGTCGTCCTTGTCTTCGATCTCGTCCATGGCTTCATATTGCGCACGCTCGGATACCCAAACCATGTGCTTAAAGTCGACCATTTCAATGCCCATTTCTTCTTCGTGGGCGCGGAACAGATCTTGGGCGTCATATGGACCATAGAAGTCTTCGCCTTGAGAATTGGACCCTGGTCCTGCGTGGTCGCGACCAACGATGAAGTGGGTGCAGCCGTGGTTTTTGCGGATCAAACCATGCCACACAGCTTCACGTGGGCCTGCCATACGCATCGCAAGGTTCAGCAATGACATGCCGGTAGTAGACGCAGGATATTGGTCCAAAATCGCTTCGTAGCAGCGTACACGCGTAAAGTGGTCAACGTCACCCGGCTTGGTCAGACCAACAACAGGGTGGATCAGGAGGTTGGCCTGCGCTTCTTTTGCCGCACGGAACGTAAGTTCCTGATGGGCGCGGTGCAGCGGGTTACGTGTTTGGAACGCAACAACCTTGCGCCAGCCCATTTTGCGGAAATAGGCGCGCAATTCGTTTGGCGTATCGCGGCGCGCGCGGAAATCATAGTGCACAGGCTGTTGGATACCTGTTACTGGGCCGCCAAGGTATACTTCGCCAGCTGTGTTATGCAGGTAATTCACCGCAGGGTGGGCCTGATCATCAGCGCCAAAGACTTTTTCAGCTTCTTTAGATTTATTTGGCGTCCATTTGTCGGTCACTGTCATGGTGCCCAAGATCACGCCTTCTTGGTCGCGCAGGGCGATGTCTTGGCCGATTTCAATGCCCTCAGCATAATCCTTGGATACGTCGAGTGTGATTGGCATTGGCCACAAAGAACCGTCTGCAAGGCGCATGTTGTCGACCACGCCGTTATAGTCTTCTTCGGTCAAGAAACCCTTGAGCGGATTGAAGCCGCCGTTCATCAAGAGTTCCAAATCGCAGATTTGACGTGGTGTCAGATCGTGGCTGGTCAGTTCCGCCGCTTCCATTTTCATTTTCTGCGCGCTGTCAAAAGAGACATAAAGCTCTGGGATTGGGGCAAGGTTGTTCTGCATCAATTTCGTCCTGTGGTTAAAGGGGGAGAACCCGAGGGTGGTGCCTGTCAATTCGGCATGAAGTGCGTCGTATTCTGCAAATTTCCGTTTGAGGAATGCATCCGTGAGTCGGTTCTTTTCTGAACCGCCGCGTGGGGTAATTTCATAGGCGACACGTTTGCGCTTATCCGCATTGTCGCTTTGTGTGATCTTAATCAGTCCGGCTTCTGTCGCTGAACGCATCAGCGCGTTCAGTCTGCCAAGTGAGATGTTGACCGCCTCGGCCAACGCCCGCTGTGAGGCCTGTGGTGCAAGGTCGAGCTGACGCAGAAGACGGAAGAGGTGATCTTCGTCTTCGTCAGTGCGGTTTTGCAGCAGGGTTGTCATAATGCGCGACTCATTGTTTGTTCAGTGATGAACATATGTCGCGAAAAGTGCGTTCACGCTAGAACAAACTTTGCAAAACGCTGAAATCGGCGTATTTTTGCAACGTTGGGCCTCCGGCGGAGGTATTTGGGGGCCAGAAGAACCTTATTCGTCTTGTTCAGCGATGAATTTTTCCGCGTCCAGTGCCGCCATGCAGCCCATGCCTGCGGAAGTGACCGCCTGACGGTATGTATGGTCCGTTAAATCGCCCGCGGCGAAAACGCCGGGAATGGCGGTGCGGGTGGAACCAGCTTCGACCGAAACATAACCGCCTGAATGCAGTTCAAGCTGGTCCTTTACCAATTCGGACGCGGGCGCGTGGCCAATCGCGATGAAAACACCCTTGGCTGGCAGGTCGGTAATTTCGCCCGTTTTGGTGTGTTTGACCTTAACACCTTCGACGCCAAGCGGAGTGTCCGTTCCGTAAACTTCATCGATTTCATGGAACCAAAGGGTTTCAATCTTCGGGTTCTTGAAAAGACGGTTTTCGAGGATCTTTTCGCAGCGCAATTCATCGCGACGGTGCACAAGCGTCACCTTGGATGCGAAGTTTGTTAGGAACAGTGCTTCCTCGACGGCGGTGTTGCCACCCCCAACCACAACGATTTCCTGTCCCCGATAAAAGAACCCATCGCAAGTCGCGCATGCCGAGACACCAAAACCTTTGAATTTCTCTTCAGACGGCAGGCCTAGCCATTTTGCGCGGGCACCCGTGCAAAGGATCACGGCGTCCGCTGTGTAAACCGTGCCGCTGTCTGACTGTGCGGTGAACGGGCGTTTGGACAGGTCAAGCGACGAAATAATGTCGCCGACAATTTCGCAGCCCATAGCGCGGGCGTGGGCTTCCATGCGGACCATCAGGTCAGGGCCTTGAACTTCCGTGTCACCTGGCCAGTTTTCAACTTCGGTCGTGGTGGTTAGTTGGCCGCCGGGCTCAATGCCTTGCACAAGGATGGGTTCCAGCATCGCGCGTGATGCATATACACCTGCCGTGTAGCCAGCGGGGCCAGAGCCGATGATCAAAACTTTTGTGTGGCGCGTGTCGGTCATGGTGCAATCCTTTGGCATTATGTTGCCCAAGATATAGACGTGCCCCGCTGGGGTTTAAAGGCTGATGATTGCGCTCAAAAATGGAGCGTTGTGAAAATTATATTGCGCGATTGTGAAATATAATTGCGCGACCGGGTGATTGTGCGTAGTATTCGGCAAGTAAATGAAAAGGAAATCGCGATGCCTGGCACTAAGCTCGATGAAATTGACCGAATGATTCTGGCGGAACTTCAGGCCGATGGGCGCATGACAAATGTCGAGCTCGCCAAACGTGTCGGCATTTCCGCGCCCCCCTGTCTGCGCCGTGTGCGCACATTGGAAGAGCAGGGGTTCATTCGCGGCTATCACGCGGATGTGGATGCCCGAGAACTTGGGTTTGAAGTGCAGGTTTTCGCAATGGTCGGGCTTGTTAGCCAGGCAGAGGTCGATCTGTCCGCGTTCGAGGAAAAATGCCAACATTGGCCGCTCGTGCGCGAGTGTCACATGCTAAACGGCGAGGTGGACTTTGTGCTCAAATGTGTTGCCCCTGATCTACGCACATTCCAGCGGTTCCTTACCGAAGACCTGACAAGCGCGGACAATGTCGCGAGTGTGAAAACCTCGCTTGTAATCCGTGGGGCCAAAGACGAACCGGGTGTGCCTTTTGATGTGCTAGAGGCGCGGTTGGCACAGGACCCCTAGCGCAACCTAGTATAAATTTGAGTCAGGTGCTAGACGGGACCAAAGTGTAAGTGGTCGAAGATAATTTTCTTGTTCAGTTATATCTGACGCTCACGTTGGAAAGAGCCGGCGAGACCGTCATTGCGGCCTGTTCGCTGAATGAAGGTTAGGAAAAAGTTGACGATGAATTTGACGTGGCCGTGCTAGAAATCCGCTTAGCAGATGGAGCCGTCTTAGACAGCTGCTTTTCCACTGCACTTTCTGTTGTGAAACCGGTCCCTGAACAAATTCTTGTGGACGAAATTCATAAGCATATTCAGTCGGTTGCATAATTTAAGCCGCGATCACCAAATCCAGATCTGCCTTGCGTAAGCGTGGGGCCACTAATGTGCCAAAGCTGCTGATGTTGCTGACATGAGGGAACAGGTTCATGAAATGCGGCATCATTTTTGTGCCCAGCCCAACACTATGTGCGGGTCCGGGGTGGAGCGTTTCGATGTCGATCCCGTTGACGTTCACGCAAGTATGCTGCGCAAATCCAAGCTGATAGGCGGGCACAGACGCAGCGGGGCGCAGTTCGATTAACTGATCGCCGTCGATAAAATCGCGCACGGGGATCAAGGCAGATGCCTTGCCAGTCAGGGTTTTCAACGCCTCCGCTTGATGTAAACACCGCGCAGCTGGTCCCAAAACCAAATCAATCACCGGACGACTTAGCCCCAACGCATCAGATGTGATGCGTGTCATCGTGCTCATTTCCGGACGCAAAGACGTTTGGTCCGGAACAATCGAAATCATGCCGCGCCAAAGCAACGTTTGATAGCCATGGTGCGTGGTTAAAACACGGTCACCTGGCAGCACGTCTTCGACGGCCATTGGTCCAGTTTCTGTTCGTAAAATCGCACCACGGCCAAAAGCGGCAAAAGCGTTTTCAAACGCGGGCAATGCAGGCGCCACGCGCGAAAACTCTTCGACTTGAAGGGAAGGTGTCAAGTGGGCGACGTCATATCTGCGCATCTGAGGCTTAACGCGCGACGGTCGCCCACTTGGACTAGCGATCTGGCCCGAACGGGACAGAGAGGTATAAGGATCCACCGCGAGGCCTGCGGTGGTTTGTAGGGTCGTGTTCATGCGTCGCACCAATTAGGCTTGTCACATCATCTGTCGGCCCCACCGACAACATCTGAGGAGATGTTTGCTGTTGAGGCTGAATGTGGCGCAAAGGTGTTCGCGGGTCAAAGAATCTTGAGTTTTGAGCAGCTGGCGCGATCAATCACGGTTAAATTCCGAAGATTGTTCACAAATGCGCGTCGCAACTGCCACATTTGATTCACATTTGCAGAGAATCAACTGCCCCAAGACAGCAAAAAACCGCGTGGGGGGGAGGACCACGCGGTTCTTGACGCTCTTGCGAAGCGGGCCCGAGGGCCGGTAATATGATTAGCCAGAGACTGCCGAGGTCATGAAGGATGGCATCGGCGGCAGGGAGACCTCGGTCTTGTTGTCAGCTTGTTCGAGACGGCGTGCGATCATGGCTTGGCGCTGTGCGCCGCGTTCCCACGGCATTTTCACGTCGCATTCATTCGCTGCGTCGATAGTGTTTTTGATCCAACGTTTGCTCGCACCCATGACTGCTCTCCTCGGTGTAATTGGTTTGCCGTTGTTTGTCGGCGTTGAGGTCATATTGCTGAGTGAGGGCGGCAATATTTAGGCGGTGGGCAAATAGTTTTGCCAAAAACCAAGATTTCTTCGCCGTAATTCATCGTTGAAAGAAGAGCGCTTAAAATAAGGGGTTTGCTACGGTCAGGTGCACAATCCTGCTATTCTGGCGGGGATTGTTTCGTCAAATGGGGCAATCGCTTGCCTCATTCTTGCCTAGATTACAGCCGGATCGCCGCGATTAGCCGCCCGTAGTCGGCTTCTTTTTGATGCACGCTACGCCGATAGGAATAGAATCGGTCTGGATCGGCATAGGTGCAGTGCCGCGTCCACGCTGCCTCTTTAATCCCAGCCGCCCGCAACCGCGCGAGGCCAAAGGCAGGGAGGTCAAACATCATCCGGTCGCCTTGGCCTTGGGCAAAGAATTGCGCGTTGGTGGGGGAGTCGTCGATGAAACGCTCGGCAAACTCTGGCCCGACCTCATATGCCCGCTGACTAATGCAGGGTCCAATGACGGCAACGATATTGTCGCGCGCGGCGCCAAGGGCCACCATTTCAGTGATTGTATTGTCCAGCACACCGTCCAATGCGCCTTTCCATCCTGCATGGGCCGCGCCGATCAGACCTGCATCTTTGTCCGCGAATAGAACCGGCTGACAATCGGCTGTCAGGACGGACAAAGTAATCCCCGGCGTCGCTGTGACCATCGCGTCCGCCTTGGGTTTGTCCGATTGTGGCGCGGTTACGTTGAATACATCTGCTGAATGCCATTGATGCACGCCGACCATGTCATCCGCCGCCCCGCCCATCGCCTCTGCCACGCGTGACCGGTTGATCGCGACAATGTCGTGTTGGTCAGAACTGCCAAACCCGCAATTCAGTCCGGCAAACACGCCAGAAGACGCGCCACCCTTGCGCCCGAAAAAGCCGTGGGTCACGCCATCCAGCAAATCGTCGGTGATGATATCGAGCGTCATGGGGTAAGTCCTGCAGGCGGGATGTGAGTGCTTGGGTAAAGGCCGATTACTTTGAACAATGCGCCCATCTCGTCGGGATGGGTCAACCGTTTATGGGCTGCAATGTGGCTGGTCAATGCGTCGCCCGTCAAGCCCTTGGCCAAGGCCTGCGCCCGCACTGTGATACCAAGACGTTCGAGAAAAACACCTTGGGGTGTCATGGCGCTATGGGTCTTGGCGGCATTGGCGATGGCTGCGAAATCAACATGGGCGGTCAGGTCAGCCTGGCCTGGGGCAGCGAACGGGTCCACCATCTCGTGATTGGATAGGGCCTGAAACGTGTCACCCTTGGACTGCCAATCGCCATAGTCGATGATCAGTGCAGCACCACCGCGCGCCTCAATCATTTCGGCAATTAGCCCCGTAAACGCGGGCAGGGCTGGGCAGATTTCAACCACGCCGCCCAACGGTGTATCATCTAAACGATGTTCCAGTGCCTCAATGGGTGCGGGCTGTGACAAGCCAAGCGCCAGCGTCCCATCGGTCAGCCCCACCATATGTTCACGCCAGCCATCCGCATCGCGTGTGAACTGCCGGATCGGCAAGGCGTCAAAGAACTCGTTCGCGATGAGAAAAAGCGGCGCATCGGGCAGGCTGCCCACATCGTCATGCCAAACCGCATCGGGCACAAGTTCGGCTTGTTTGGCGCGCAGGCTTGGGGATGCTTCGATGAAATGCACCGTGGCAGCGTCATGAAACCCCGGCACCGCGCGCGTGGCGCGCATGATATCGGCCATCAACGTGCCGCGGCCCGGCCCCAGCTCTGCCAATGTGAACGTGGCCGGTGCGCCTTGGTCCAGCCAGCTCTGCGCCAATGACAGCCCAATCAGTTCGCCGAACATCTGGCTTATCTCTGGCGCGGTGGTGAAATCCCCTGCCACGCCAAGCGGATCGCGGGTGGTATAGTAGCCGTGCACAGGATGCAGCAGGCATTCGGCCATATAGTCCGCAAGCGTAATTGGCCCCGTCGCCGTGATACGCGCCGAAAGGATATCCGCCAGCGCTGTCATCGCCGCGCAGCCCGCCACACAACAAACAGCCCGACAATGATCATCGGCAAGGTCAGCGTCTGACCCATCGTCAGGCCCCAACCGTTAATGTGAAACGCAAGGCCCAGCGGATTGGTTTCGGCCACGAACTGGGCATCCGGTTGTCGCACAAATTCGACCATAAACCGCGCGATGCCGTAGCCTGCGAAAAAGACACCCGACAACAGCCAAGGCTTCTTGAGCCCGCCAAATCGGAACGCGAGTAGTGCGAGGATCAGCCCCAGCGCAAGCCCTTCTAACCCAGCTTCGTACAATTGGGATGGGTGGCGGGCACAAAGCCCTTCGGCTGTTGCACAGCTTTGCGCAGCTTGGGTTGGAAAGATCACCCCCCATGGCATATCGCTCTGTCGCCCCCAAAGCTCTGCATTGATAAAATTAGCCAGTCGTACGAGCATAATTGCCACCGGCGCTGCCAACGCGATCCCGTCGGCGAGCGCGGGCAGGGCGACATTCTGCCGCCTGCTGAACAACCAAACGGCCACCACAACACCCAAGAACCCGCCATGAAACGACATGCCGCCAGTCCAGATCATGGGGATCTCGATCGGATTGGTCAGATAATAAGCAGGCTGGTAAAACAGCACGTAGCCTAAGCGCCCACCGGCGATGACGCCCACAACAATATAGGTCAGCAAGTCCTCAAGCTTGGCAGGCGGTATCGGCGCGCCATCCGCCCAAATTTGCGGACGCTTCAACGCGGCCTTCAACACCTGATACCCCAGCCCAATCCCAACGATATAGGCCAGCGCATACCAGCGTAGCGCAAGGTGAAAGCCAAACAGATCAATGGCAAAAATCTCTGGTGAGATGTCGGGGAAGGGGATTGCTGCAAACATATTCGCTACTTTTGCCAGCGCGCGCCGGAAGTCAACAGCTTGCAGCGCGGCCCCATGCACCCCATATAAAGGTCAGACACAGGATTGGAGACTGCAATGCAGACCAGAAACAAAATTCTCGATGATATTTCGTCCCTCATGACCAATGCGATGGGCGTGGCACAAGGCGCCAAGGACGAAGCAGGCACCGCCATGAACGGCATGATGGATCGTTGGCTAGCAGATCGCGATTTCGTCACACGTGAAGAATTCGACGCCGTACGCACAATGGCCCAAAAAGCCCGTGAAGAAAACGCATCCCTTTTGGCGCGTATCGAAGC
>CBFIAX010000017.1:0-64985 GCA_965660685.1 Yoonia sp.
CCTCGACTTTGCCGATGTGCGCGCCGTTATGGACGAGATGGGCAAGGCGATGATGGGCACTGGCGAAGCCGACGGTGAAAACCGCGCGATCGAAGCTGCGGAAAAAGCCATCGCCAACCCGCTGTTGGACGAAATTTCCCTCGAAGGCGCACGCGGCGTGTTGATCAACATCACAGGTGGTTACGATCTGACATTGTTCGAACTCGATGAAGCAGCGAACAAGATCCGCGAAAAGGTCGATCCAGAAGCAAACATCATCGTTGGCTCCACATTGGATACCAACATGGACGGCAAAATGCGCGTTTCTGTTGTGGCGACCGGCATCGATGCTGTTGTTCGCAATGCAGACCTTCCATTGCCGCGCCGTTCCATGGCCGCTCCATTGAAGCCGCAAGTTCAAGCTGAAGAGGCACCTGCACCTGCACCAGTAGCGGCCCCGATTGCTGCGACTGTTGCAGCCGCACCTGTTGTAGCCCAAGCGCCAGCGCCAGTTGAAGCGGCAGCGCCAGAACAAACTTTGTTCGAAGGCTTGGATGATGATCGTCGTGTCGAGCCAATCGAAGATGACTTTGCGGATATCCACGCTGCATTGGCGGAAACCGACGACCTGCCACCGCCGGCATATACGCCGCGTGCAGAACCAGAAATGGACGCTCCAGAAACATTCGTCGCACCACGCGCTCCTGCTCCAGGTACACCTTCGCCAGAAGCGATGGCCCGTTTGCAAGCCGCAGTCACTCGCGCACCGGGGCAGCAAGCTGCCGCTCCTGCACCAGCTGCAGAGGAAGAGCGCCCACGTTTCGGGATCAATAGCTTGATCAATCGTATGACGGGTTCGGCAGCAGAAGCGCAACCGACGCGCGAACAGCCACAGGTCACACCGATTCACGACGCGCCAGAAGCACAGGCAGACCCAGAGCAAGAACGCATCGAAATCCCTGCGTTCCTGCGTCGTCAGGCAAACTAAGCCAAATACTGACGCTGCGTAATTTGAAAGGCCGTCCCTGTGGGGCGGTCTTTTTCATTTTGGTGTCAGTGGGTTAGGGGTGCAGTGTCGCCATGTTTCATACCGTTACAAACTGTGAGTTGAGAGTCTTATGGGTGCGACCTAACTAGGTCAAAAGAAGCTAAATCCGTCGCGAGGCCCTTAGGTTGCAAACCACGCTCAAAAAACCGACCACATTTACCGGCACTGGTTTGCATACTGGTGCGCCGGTGACTGTCGATTTGCGACCCGCGCCGACCGATACCGGGATCGTATTTAGGCGCGTGGACGAGGCTGGAGACAACGCCATACCTGCAATCTGGTCGAATGTGATTGTGTCGCCGCTGAACACGCGTTTGACCAATGAGAAGGGGCTGACGGTTTCGACCATCGAACACCTAATGGCCGCCCTTGCGGGTACCGGTGTGCATAACGCCTTTGTAGATATCGACGGGCCAGAAGTTCCGATTATGGACGGCAGTGCGTCTGCCTTTGTGCGCGGTATTGTTGAAACGGGGCTGACACAAACTAATGCTCCGCTGAATGCGATAGAGATTCTGCGCGACGTTGTCGTGACCGATGGCAAAGCCCGCGCTATGCTATCGCCGGCGACAAGTTTGCAGATTTCTTTCGATATTAATTTCGCTGATGCCGCGATTGGTCATCAGGCCAAGACACTGAACATGGCAAATGGTGCATTTGTGCGCGAGTTGTGTGACAGCCGGACGTTTTGCCGCTCTGCCGATGTTGATGCGATGCGCGCCAATGGACTGGCTTTGGGCGGGACATTGGCCAATGCAGTTGTGGTTGATGGTGATGACGTCCTGACACCTGGTGGTTTGCGGCACAATGACGAGGCAGTGCGCCATAAGATGTTGGATGCATTGGGTGATTTATATACGGCCGGTGCGCCGATCCTTGGACGATATAGCGGTGTGCGGGCGGGACACGCGCTGACGAACCGACTGTTACAGGCGCTTTTCGCGCAGCCTGATGCCTATAGGATGACCAGTTGTGACGCCAAAATTTCTGCCCGTTTGCCGGGCGTCGGCGTCGGCAAAGCCGATCTTTACGCGGTTGCGTGAACACATCTATGCCAAGACATGCAAAAGGCGTTTTGCACCCGATTTTTCTGTGCTAGACCAGTCCCAACACGCAGAGCTGCAGGGGCCGTTGATGTCAAACGCCAAATTTCAAATCGGTCATAAAGCACGCCATTTGGGCGCGGTTTGCGGGTTGAGCCTGCTCGTTGCCTGTTCCTCATTCGACCCCACACTGCCTGGCGCATTGGAAGAATACACCGCGGCTGAAATTTTTGAACGTGGTGAATATGAACTGGAACGCGGTCAGGCCGATGACGCCGCCGTTTATTTTGGTGAAATTGAGCGGCTTTATCCTTATTCCGATTTTGCCAAGCGCGCCTTGATCATGCAGGCCTTTGCCTATCACAAGGACGAGGATTATCCCAACAGCCGTGCGGCTGCGCAGCGCTATGTCGATTTTTATCCGGCGACCGAAGATGCGGCTTATGCGCAATATTTGCTGGCCTTGTCCTATTATGATCAGATTGACGAAATCGGTCGTGATCAGGGGCTGACATTCCAAGCCTTGCAAGCTTTGCGCGCTGTGATCGAGACATATCCCGATACCGAATATGCACGGTCATCGATTTTGAAGTTTGATCTGGCCTTTGACCATCTTGCTGGTAAGGAAATGGAAATTGGCCGCTATTATTTGAAGCGCAGTCATTACGCGGCCGCTGTGAACCGGTTCCGCATTGTGGTTGAGGATTTTCAGACTACGACCCACACGGCAGAGGCGTTGCACCGTTTGGTTGAAAGTTATTTGTCGCTTGGCCTCACAGACGAGGCACAGACCGCAGGGGCCATTTTGGGCCATAACTATCAGTCCACTGAATGGTATCAGGACAGTTTTGCACTGTTGACTGGCCAAGGTCTGTCGATGGTGGAAGCTGGCAACAACTGGTTGTCGTCGATTTACCGTCAAGTGATCCGTGGCGAATGGCTTTGATAGGGGGATGGGTTAAAACCCATCCTACGCAGATATGCTTCGACACATAGATATTCGTGACATGCTGATTATCGACAGGTTGGAGCTTGCCTTCCAACCAGGGTTGAACGTGCTGACGGGTGAAACCGGCGCTGGTAAGTCGATTTTGCTTGATAGTCTTGGGTTTGTTTTGGGGTGGCGAGGGCGTGCCGAATTGGTGCGCGCTGGTGCCGATCAAGGCGAGGTGACGGCTGAATTTGAATTGCCTGACACCCATCCGGGGCGTGCCGTATTGGATGAGGCGGGGATTGAGGTCGAGGACGGCGAAGTGATTTTGCGCCGGATTAACACCCGTGATGGCCGCAAAACAGCTTGGATCAATGATCGCCGTGTCAGTGGCGAGGTATTGCGCAACCTGTCTGAAACCTTGGTCGAGCTGCATGGTCAGCACGACGATCGCGGCCTTTTGAACCCACGTGGTCACCGCGATATGTTGGATATCTTTGCGGGGCTTTCCCCGCAGCTTGAAAAATCGCGTTTGGCATGGCGCAAATTGTCGACGGCCCGCAAGGCGTTGGCAGCTGGAGAGGCGCGCGTGGCAGAAGCCCGTGCCGAAGAAGATTTCTTGCGCCATGCGGTCGCCGAATTAGACAAGCTGATGCCAGAAGTCGGCGAAGAGGCCACGTTGGACACACAGCGCCGCATGATGCAGGCCGCAGAGAAAATTCGCGAGGATATCAAACGCGCCGCCGAAGCAATCGGCATGCAGGGCGCAGACGGAATGGTATCGGACGCCACCCGCTGGTTAGGCGGTGTTACAGATAAAGCAGAGGGCGCACTCGATGCGCCGCTTGCCGCATTGGAACGCGCTGCACTTGCGCTGGATGAGGCGGGGCAAGGCGTGGCTCAATGTCTTGACCAGCTGTCGTTTAACCCGTCCGAATTGGAAGACATCGAAGAGCGTTTGTTCGCCATTCGCGGTCTTGCGCGCAAGCATAATGTGTTGCCAGACGAGCTGGGCACATTTGCAAATGACCTGCGTGACCGTTTGGCCGTTTTGGACGGAAGTGCGAGCGATTTGAAGGCCTTGCAAGGCGATGTCCAGACCGCGCAGGCCGCATATGACACCGGTGCCGATCGGTTGCATGCAAAACGCGTGACCGCTGCAAAGGCGCTGGATAAGGCGATGGCAGCAGAGCTTGGTCCGCTGAAAATGGAGCGGGCGGTTTTTGTCACCGAAATCACCGACGCAGAGGCCGGACCAGAAGGCCGCGACGCCGTCGCCTTTACCGTTGCCACGAACCCGGGCGCGCCCGCTGGTCCGATCAACAAGATTGCATCGGGCGGGGAATTGTCGCGGTTCTTGCTCGCGTTGAAGGTCTGCCTGACCTCGACCGAAGCTGGATTGACGATGATTTTCGACGAGATTGATCGTGGCGTTGGTGGGGCGACTGCCGATGCGGTTGGGCGTCGCTTAGACGAACTCGCAACCAATGGGCAGATCTTGGTCGTGACCCATTCCCCCCAAGTCGCAGCCCTTGGCGGCCATCATTGGCGTGTGGAAAAACACCAGACCAAGGACCAGACCTTGTCGACTGTTGTGCCGCTCGATACCGATGCGCGCATCGATGAAATTGCCCGCATGTTGTCGGGTGATACGATTACCGATGCGGCACGCGACGCAGCGCGCGCCTTGATGCCCTGACAGGGGTTGGCCGAACGCATTCCATCGCTTAGACGTTGATTGGGACATTAAGCAAGGCTGAGGCATGGCAGGGCCAATTGGCACGTTAATCGGACAAGGCGCGCGCGATGTGCGTGGCGCATGTGCTGACGCATTCCAAATCATGAAACGACGCGGCCCGTCGCAGTTCCAGTTCTGGTTCATCGCCTTGGCCATTGGGATTGCTGCAGGTTTTGCGGCGCTGTTTTTCCGCCTTGGGGTTAATTGGTTACAAGGCACGCTTTATGGCACTGACGATGTCGCGCGGTTGCACAGCTTTGCCGCCGAGCTGGCATGGTATCAAATTTTGATTTTGCCGATCTGTGGTGGCCTTATCGTCGGATTGATTTTGCATAAATTCACTGATGATGGGCGGGCAAGATCGGTTAGCGATGTGATCGAAGGCGCGGCCTTGAATGAAGGCCGTGTCAAGGTGCGCCACGGCATCGCATCGGCCTGTGCGAGCTTGATTACCTTGTCCACCGGCGGATCATCCGGACGAGAGGGACCAGTTGTTCACCTTGCCGCTGTGTTATCAACAATTGTCAGCCGCTGGCTGGGTGCGAACGGTATCACAGGCCGCGACCTGCTGGGTTGCGCGGTTGCCGCCGCCGTATCTGCCAGTTTTAACGCGCCAATCGCGGGCGCCCTTTTCGCGCTTGAAGTCGTGTTGCGCCATTTCGCCGTCCATGCATTCGCCCCCATTGTGATTGCATCTGTGGCGGGCACGGTGATCAACCGCTTGGCCTTTGGTGACGTGACCGAATTCGTGTTGCCGGTTCAGAACGCATTGGCCTTTTACGTCGAATTGCCTGCCTTTTTGATCCTTGGGATGGTCTGCGGATTGGTGTCCGTTGTGCTGATGAGGGCGATCTTCTGGGCTGATAATATGGCCACGGGATTGCAAGACGCGGTTGGCTTACCACGCTATTTGCGCCCCGCTTTTGCAGGCGCGTTGCTAGGCTGTTTGGCGATTTTCTGGCCGCATATCATCGGTGTCGGTTACGAGACCACGTCAGCCGCGCTCACCGGACAGCTTGTCCTACACGAGGCTATCGTGTTCGCCATGCTCAAGGTCGTCGCGGTCGCAATCACCCTTGGCGGGCGCATGGGCGGGGGCGTGTTTTCCCCATCTTTGATGGTCGGCGCGCTGACCGGATTGGCGTTTGGGATCATTGCGACAAGCATCTTGCCGAATGTGTCAGGCGAAGGAACATTATACGCGCTCGCAGGCATGGGCGCAGTTGCGGCCGCCGTGCTTGGCGCGCCGATTTCCACGACCTTGATCGTGTTCGAATTAACGGGTGACTGGCAAACTGCAATGGCCGTGATGGTGTCGGTTTCTCTGTCGACTGCGCTTGCATCATCGCTGGTGGATCGGTCGTTCTTTCTTACCCAGCTGGAACGCCGCAACGTTCATTTGGCCGCCGGACCACAGGCCTATTTGCTGGCCACATTCCGTGTCGCAACGATCATGCGCCCGATGGATCACAACCGTGCGGCACCTGAAGACGCCTGTTGGGAGTTGATCGGCGAAGGCGTTTACATTGACGGCAATGCCACATTGGAACAGGCGATGCCCATGTTCGAACAAGGCAATCACGGCTTCATCCCGGTCGTCAGCCTTGGCAGCGACGAGTCCCCGCCCGAACTCTGGGGCGCGTTATTCCAAGTGGACGCTTTGCGCAAAATGAACACCGCCTTGGCCGAAACGGCCCGCGAGGAACATTCTTAAAGCGGGGCGCAGGCTTGTGCTAACCAAGCTGCTGCATCGCCATCGACCATTGGCCCTAGTAGGTCGGAGGTGTGCTGATGATAGGCATTGATCCATTCCCGTTCTGCGCCCGACAGCAGTGACAAGTCGATCAAGCGCCGGTCAAATGGCACATAGGTGAGCGTCTCAAACGCGCGCATATCACGGTTGTCGACCTCCGCGGGCGCCTGCACAACAGTGATCAGGTTCTCAATGCGAATGCCAAACGCACCCTCGCGGTAATATCCGGGTTCGTTGCTCACAATCATGCCGATTTCCAACGGAATGTTCGAGCGGCGGGAAATATTCTGGGGGCCTTCATGCACGCTGAGGTAACTGCCGATCCCATGGCCGGTGCCATGATCGTAATCCATACCTGCCGTCCATAAGGGAAAGCGCGCGAGCGCATCCAGATGTTGGCCGCTTACCCCATTGGGAAACTGCGCGCGCGATAGGGCGACCATGCCTTGCAGAACGCGGGTATAGCAGGCGCGATGTTCGGCCGTTGGGGCGCCAACGATTATCGTGCGAGTGATGTCGGTTGTCCCATCCACATACTGCCCACCACTGTCGACCAGCAGCAATTCGCCACGCTTAACGGGCCGATTGGTGGCTTCGGTCACACGGTAATGCACGATGGCACCATGCGGCCCTGCGCCGCAAATCGTCTCGAAACTAATGTCGCGCAAGGCATTGGTATCACGGCGAAATGCCTCTAGCTGTTTGACGACGTCGATCTCTGTTAATGTGCCTTTGACGGCTTCAGTGTCCAGCCAAGCAAGGAACCGAACCATCGCAACGCCATCGCGTTTCGCCGCCGCACGGGCGCCTGCAATTTCGACATCGGTTTTGATCGCCTTTGGCAATAGGCAGGGATCAGGACCATGCGTGACATCAGTTTTGATCGCTGTTGCCACGGCTTGCGGTGCGGACTTGGGATCGATTTGGACCGTACCTGTTAAGTCAGACAATGCGTCCGAGAATGCAGACACATCACAAACAGTTACATCTGGCCCCAAATGATCCGCAAGGACATCCGCTTTGCCAGCACCCGCGAACAATGTCACCGCACCCGACCGATGCAAAAACGCAAACCCTTGCGGCACGGGGTTGCGCTCAATATCGGCACCGCGAATATTCAAGAGCCATGCAATGCTGTCGGGCAGGGTGATAACAACGGTGTCCGCGGTCATATCTGCCGCGAGCCGCGCCCGCTTGGATGCGGCACTCTCGCCAGTGAGGCTCTCGTCTTGGGCAAAAAACGCAGCAGCGGGCGGCGCAGGCTGATCGTCCCAAATTGCATCAACCAAATTGGAAACAGCGCGCAGTTCTACCTCGGGCAATGCTGCGTTCAGATCCGCAACCTCTTGGACCGAATGAAGCCACGGATCATAGGCAACAACCGCCCCCACCTTGGCATTTTCGCCAATCCAATGGGCGGCCGTGATTTCTGGCCAAGGCACAGGGGTGAACACATCCGCCACTTGATCGCGTACCTGCACGCGGTAGCGGCCATCGATGAACACACCCGCCATTTCATCAGTAACAATACAAAACCCTGCTGACCCGGTGAACCCCGTTAACCACGCCAGCCGCGCATCACGTGCCGACACATATTCGCCCTGATGCGCATCTGCACGTGGAACAAAAAACGCATCCACGCCCGCATCGCGCATCGCAATTCGCAACTGCGCCAGACGTGGCGGGCCTTGGTCGGGGGAAGTGGTGCTTTCAAATGTTTGAAACATGGTGGTGCCTTTCGCTTCTTCTGGCCTTAAATACCTCCGCCGGAGGCATCAATGCGCGCAGCGCGTTGACCACTTTAACGGTTCATACCCAACACGCGGGCGCGCTTGCGCGGGTCATCGTCAAACAAGCTCGCAAGCTGTTCGGTCATCGCACCCGCCAATTGTTCCACATCGGTAATGGTAATCGCGCGGTCGTAATAGCGCGTCACATCATGGCCAATACCAATCGCGGCCAGCTCGACCTGTTTACGCTTTTCAACCATGGCGATCACATCGCGCAGATGCTTTTCAAGATAGTTGGCGGGGTTCACGGACAAGGTGCTGTCATCCACCGGCGCACCATCGGAAATCACCATGAGCACTTTGCGCTGTTCGGATCGGTTCGCAATGCGACGGTGCGCCCATTCAAGCGCCTCACCGTCGATGTTTTCCTTGAGTAAGCCCTCTTTCATCATCAGGCCAAGGTTGTCGCGGGTCCGGCGCCAAGGGGCATCAGCGGATTTATATACAATATGGCGCAGGTCATTCAGACGACCGGGTGTAGCGGCACGTCCATCAGCCAGCCAGCTTTCACGGCTTTGGCCGCCTTTCCACGCTTTGGTGGTAAAGCCCAGAATTTCGACCTTCACAGAACAACGTTCCAAGGTGCGTGCCATCACGTCAGCACAAATCGCGGCGATGGAAATCGGGCGACCGCGCATGGACCCTGAATTATCAAGCAACAGGGTCACAACCGTATCCCGGAATTCGGTGTCTTGCTCGCGCTTGAACGATAGTGGCGTCGTGGGCGATGCTACGATCCGCGCCAGACGGCCAGCATCCAAAATGCCTTCTTCAAGGTCAAATTCCCAAGACCGGTTTTGTTGGGCTTGCAAACGGCGCTGCAATTTATTGGCCAAACGGGACACGGCGCCCTTGAGTGGCTCCAACTGCTGATCAAGATAGGCGCGCAGGCGTTCCAGCTCGGCAGGTTCGGCTAAGTCTTCGGCACCGATCTCTTCATCGTAATCCGTTGTGAACACGCTGTAATTCGGGTCGGCATCCGAAATGGGCATCGGGGCAGGCGGCTCTAACGGGGCCTCGCCATCGGGCATTTCGGTTTCTTCGCCCATCTCGGCATCAGCCTGATCATCCATGCTGACTTCGGCTTGAGATGCGTCCTGCTGTTCCTCTTGGGTCTGCTCTGGGGACGCTTCGGCTTCTTCGCCGTCTTCGTCATCACCTGTGCTATCAGGCTCGTCGGCCTCATCATCGTCAGAGGTTTCGGCCTCATCCTCTTGATCATCGTCAAGCGCATCTGGGTCGTCGCCCAGCTGATCGGCATAACCCAGATCAGAAATCATCTGGCGGGCAAATTTGGCAAAGGCTTGCTGATCGCCAAGCAAGTCCTGCAGGTCATTCAAGGTTTCGCCAGCCTGTTCTTCGATGAAACCACGCCACAATTCCATGACATTTTCAGCGCCTTTGGGCAGGTCGCGCCCTGTCGCCAAATGGCGGATCAAATATCCCGCAGCCACGGACAGTGGTGCATTGGCGGCATCTGTGATCCCGTCGTAGCCCTTTCGCATGGCCTCATTGCCGATTTTGGCATCGATATTGCCCGCAGTGCCCGGCATATGCTGTGCGCCGACGGCTTCGATCCGCGCAGTTTCCATCGCGTCATACAAGTCCTTGGCCATCTGGCCTTGGGGCATGTATTTGGCCGCTGTTTTCGGGTCGTGGAACTTGTGGCGCAACGCAAATGCATCCGCCGTGCCGCGCGCCAACAACACCTCTTCGCGAGTCATACGGCGGCTGACTTGGGGCAAGCGAATGCTGTCGCCCGTTTGGCCCGCCGGATCTACCGAATAGCTGACCGATAAGTCCGGATCATCGGCCATGACTTTGGTGGCCTCGGCGAGGGCCTTTTTGAACGGATCAGCTGGGTTGTCCGAAGCTGCGCTCATGGGGTTAACCCAAGCTCAGGCTGGCCGCGGACTCTGGCAGTTCGATGTCAAAACAGCGCTGAAAGAACTCTGCAACTGTCTGGCGTTCGAGCTCGTCACATTTGTTCAGAAACGACAGACGGAACGCATAGCCCACGTCATTAAAGATGCGCGCGTTTTCGGCCCATGCCAGCACGGTGCGCGGCGACATGACAGTCGACAGATCACCGTTCATGAACGCGGTGCGGGTCAATTCCGCGACAGTGACCATTTGACTAATGGTCTTGCGGCCGGATTCTGTGTTGAAATGCGGTGACTTAGACAGAACAATCGCCGCTTCTGCGTCGTGGGACAAATAGTTCAACGTGGCAACAAGTGACCAACGGTCCATCTGGGCTTGGTTAATCTGCTGTGTGCCGTGGTACAGGCCAGTTGTATCGCCCAGACCAACAGTGTTGGCCGTCGCGAACAGGCGGAAATACGGGTTCGGCGTGATGATTTCGTTTTGGTCCATCAATGTCAGTTTGCCGTCGGCTTCCAGCACGCGCTGGATTACGAACATCACGTCCGCACGGCCCGCATCATATTCGTCAAAAACGATCGCAACAGGGTTGCGCAGCGCCCATGGCAAGATACCTTCGTGGAATTCGGTAACCTGCACACCGTCACGCAATTTGATCGCGTCTTTCCCGATCAAGTCGATCCGGCTGATGTGGCTGTCCAGATTGACGCGCACGGAGGGCCAATTCAGGCGGGCCGCGACTTGTTCGATATGCGTGGACTTACCTGTCCCGTGATAGCCTTGCACCATGACGCGGCGGTTATAGCCAAAACCAGCCAGAATCGCGAGGGTCGTATCAGGGTCGAATTTATAGGTGCTGTCGATGTCAGGCACACGGTCGGTGCGTTCGGCAAACCCCTTAATTTTCATATCGCTGTCGATGCCAAAGACGTCACGCACGGAAATATCGTTTGTTGGTGTCGCGTCGATTTTGGTGCTTGTATCGGCCATGCGGTGGTGCCTTCCTGTGTCGCGTCTTAAAGCTTCTGTTATCTGCTGTTTGGATGCCTTATCTCAAACAACACTTCAAGGGGAACGGCGGCCAAATTCGACCGGTTGTATTTTGGCGTTAAGTCGTCAAAGTGAACCCAATCAAATGCGCGAGACGCCCCATGACAAAAATTGCAGAGATTGAAAATTATATCGCAGCCTGTGCCTTAGGGGACCGGACAGCGTTTTCATCACTTTATGCAGCGACATCAGCGAAACTTTTTGGGGTGTGCCTGCGTGTGTTGGGTGATCGGGCAGAAGCCGAGGATGCCTTGCAAGATGCTTTCGTCAAGATTTGGCGCAATGCGGACCGCTATCAAGTCAACGGGCTGTCGCCCATGACATGGCTCATTACAATTGCGCGTAACCTGTCAATTGATCGGTTGCGGGCGCGCAGGGTCAAACAGGGCGCGGGTTTGGACGAGGCCGAAGACCTCGCATCTGCTGCCCCGGGGCCAGAAGCCTTGGTGATTGCCGCATCCGAGCGTGGCCAAATCTTGGCCTGTATGGCTGAACTGGACTCTGACCGGTCGGACGCCGTTCGCCGCGCCTATTTGGAAGGCGAAACATATCAAGAGCTGGCATCGCGTTATGATGTGCCGCTTAACACAATTCGGACGTGGCTCCGCCGCAGTCTGATCAAACTGAAAGAGTGTTTATCGCGATGACCGATGACTTGGACAGGCATGATGAAATGGCGCTTGCCGCAGAATATGCGCTTGGCTTGCTGACGCCCGCGGAAACCAAAGCGTTCGAGGATGCCTTGGCCGTTGCCCCTGATTTGCGCGCGCTTTACGCCGATTGGGCCGAAGATTTCGCGCAGCTGACAGACGACATCGCGCCAATCGCGCCACCCGCCGCATTAGAGGCGCGCATCCAAGCCGCGATTTTTGGCGCAGCAGAACCAAAGCCGTCTTTGATGGCGCGGCTTGGGTTGCTGGGACCGATCCTAGCAGGGGTTGCAGCTGCGGCAGTCGTGCTGATTGCACTGGACCAATTTGAAGTGTTGCGCGACGACGGCCCGACTTTTGTTGCTGAAATTGCCGCCGAAGATCAAAGCTTTGTCGTGCTTGCCAGTTTCGACCCCGCTGCAAACACATTGGATATGGACCGCACGGCTGGCGGCCCGCGCGAAGGGCGCGCGCTAGAGGTGTGGTTAATCGCTGGTGACAACGCGCCTGTTTCGCTTGGTGTTTGGCCGAAGGGTCAACCAAAAGCCCAGCTCGCAATTTCCGACACCGTCGCGCCTTTGGTTGAAGGCGGAATTCTGGCCATTAGTGACGAACCAATTGGTGGATCGACCACAGGTGCGCCCACAGGTGATGTGTTGGCCGTTGGGCAGGTTCAATAGTTCTGAAACTTTCTGTCCTGCCATAGCGTGGTTTCACGTGACGGTGCGACAGCCCCCCAGATCAATTCTGTCGCACCGTTCGTCAGGTGATGCGTGACCTTGGCTTTGCACTTAAGTGTTAACGCGAAGCATCCCCAATAAGGACACGGCGTTGTCACATGACCGTGCGTTGCCCTGAAATATGTTTGTTCAGGGCAACGTAACACCTAAACAGGTTATGACGTCTTGAAGTGGAGAACGATGATGATGAACCGCCGCCAATTTACAGTGACCGCCCTTGCCTGTGCTGCAATGCCAGCCGCGCTGCACGCCCAGACATTTGAAATCACCCGCAGCGAGGCCGCATGGCGCGCGATGCTCACAAAATCGCAATTCAACGTCATGCGCAAAGAGGCGACAGAACGCGCGGGCAGCAGCCCATTAGACAAAAATTACGCGGCAGGGACCTATATCTGTCGCGGTTGCGATTTGCCGCTTTATTCCAGTGAAACCAAATTCGACAGCGGGACCGGTTGGCCCAGCTTCTACGCCAGCCTGCCCAACGCCATCGGCACCAAAGACGACTATAAGCTGTTTTCCAAGCGCACAGAATGCCATTGCCGCCGCTGTGGCAGCCATTTGGGCCATATTTTCAACGATGGTCCGGCGCCGACGGGCAAACGCCATTGCTTGAATGGTGTCAGTCTCAAGTTCGTCGCAGCATAGGGTTTAATGCCGCTTTCGAAACAGTCAGTTTCAGTTCGAGCGCTCTGTAATCTGCGCCGCATGTGCTAGCGTCATCGCAATATGAGTAATGTTGTTAACGTGATCCGGCGCATTGGTCGCCAATTTACCCTTACCGAGGGCGAGCGCAGCATTTTGGCTGCCACCATCAGTGTGGCCATCTTTGGTGGGCTTTTGGCATTCAATGTTGTGATGACCATCGGAGGCCATGCCAGCATGATGGCAGGTTTGACTGCTTATGAAGTGTGGGTGGTTTTCTTGGGCGCTATTGGCGGACCGGCGGGACTTTATCTATGTCGCAACTGGATGGGGCAGGCGGGGACACGTGGTTTATGCACTGCGATTGTCGGTGTGGTCGCCGTATCACTTGTGGGCGCAATCGTTGGGGGCACGTTGGCCTTGCCGTTTTACGGCACAATGTTCGGCCCTTTCACCCTCATCATGTCATTGATCAGCGCGCCAATGCTCGCACTGTTATGGGCCAGCACATTGTTCGGCGCGCATTTTTTGATGGCTATATGGCGGAGCGAACAGGACAGCGTTTTTGAGGCCGTCCTCTCTGCTGATCGCTAATCAATCACGAAAGCTTTTGCTGGCTTTCACTTGATCCCATGCCCAAACAACTTCGTTGAGCTGGTCTTCTTGGCTGCGATCGCCACCGTTCATATCAGGGTGCAGCACCTTAATCAGCGACTTATAGGCCTTGCGGATTTCGGGTTTGGTCCAGTTGTCCTTGGCTTCCAAAACCTCAAGCGCTCGGCGTTCAGTTGCAGGAAGACGACGCTGGGCGGGGCCTTTGCCCGGGTTCATCGTGGCATTCTCGCCCAAAACCTGATGCGGATCATCAACGCCCAACCGGGCCCAAGCCCGCTGTTCGACGGTCTTTTTATTCATCGGTTTTGTTGGGCGATCCCACACGCGATCTTGGTCCATCTGCGCGGCGATTTCAGCTTCTGACGTCGTATTAAAGAAATTCCATTTCAGGTTGTATTCGCGGACATGTTCCTGACAGAACCAGTAATAGTCATCCATGACATCGGGGGATTTTGGCGCACGGTATTTGCCCGCCTCGTTGCAGCCATCGTGGTCGCAAATCCGTGTCGAGGTTTCCGACGCACCGGACATGCCACGCCGCCCACGTGGGTTTTTCTTTTTCGACGATGACACTGACATGTCAAAACCAAATGGATCATTTTTCTTCATAGCAGGTAAAACCTTTCCGACTCGACCAATAGACTTTAAGCCTCTGACTGTCAGATTGAAGGGGGCAAAGTGAAAATAATGGGGCTGGACAAAGAGATAAATGATTCCCTATCGGCGGCTTTTAGCGCAACGCAGCTGAATGTGATCAATGAAAGCCATTTGCACGCGGGTCATGCGGGCGATGATGGAACGGGCGAAAGCCATTGGCGCATAGAAATTTCCGCGCCGGAATTTGCATCCATGTCACGTATCGCGCGGCATAGGGCAATTCACGCGGCGCTTGGCCCCGCGATTATTGGACGCATCCACGCCCTTTCGCTGCAAATAACTTAGTTACTCGGCGGCGACCTGTGGTTCGGGGCGCGCTGGGTCCGCGTCAAGCGGCTTGGCCTCAACCTCTGGTGTGTCGTCAGCCTCTGGGGTGACAGTCTCTTCGATGGGTTCCTCAGCTGTGACTGCAGTTGGCTCTATAACATCTGGAACAATCGCCTCAACGACACGGCGGAACACTAGCATGTTCTGGAACGTGGTCACGCGGCCCGTTAGGCCGGACCGCTCTTCGCAAGGCAACGTGTCGGTGCGCTGGTATTCCCAGCCTTCTGCGCCCAACGTGTTCATCGCGGTCTCCAATGCGTTGGCAAAGCGGTCTTGAGACGTCTTCATGCCTTTGCTTTTCAAACCCTTCGTGGGGGCTGGGACAACTTTGTATTCATATTGGGACATTGGGTGATCCTTCGGTTTCACCCGCTATTTGTATCAATATTGTGGCGCAAATCCAAGGTTTTGCTGGATAAAATCACTTGGGCTAGGGGTTGTGGTGGGCGCGAAGCGCGCCCCTACAAATCGGTCTCGCGCGGTGTTGCGGGCACACCGAACCACATCGCCGTGCCCCGTTTGCCACACCCCGAAATTGCGTAGGATGGGTTTTAACCCATCATCCTATTGGCTCAATTTGGCACTCACCAACTTGTTCACTGCCGCTGGGTTTGCCTTGCCGCCGGTCGCCTTCATGACCTGACCGACAAACCAACCAGCCAGCTTTGGATTGGCCTTGGCCTTTTCAACTTGTTCAGGGTTGGCCGCAATAATCTCGTCCACAGCCGCTTCAATCGCACCCGTATCTGTGACCTGTTCCATCCCTTCGGTCGCGACAATCTCTGTCGGATCGCGGTCGGATGTATACGCGATCTCGAACACGTCTTTGGCAATCTTGCCAGAAATCTTGTCAGATTTGATCAAGGCCACAATCTGCGCCAAACGATCGGCCGAAATAGGGCTTTCGGTGATGTCTTTTTCGTCTTTCTTTAGACGACCAAACAATTCGTTGATAACCCAGTTGGCGGCCAGTTTGCCGTCAGCACCAGCTGCCACAGCCTCGAAATACTCGGCATTGGCGACTTCGGCTGTCAAAACAGATGCGTCATAATCGGACAGTCCGAAATCAGCGATAAAGCGTGCTTTCTTCGCATCGGGCAGCTCTGGCAGGTTTGCTGCGATATCATCGACCCATGCCTGTTCGATCTCTAATGGGAGCAAATCCGGATCGGGGAAGTAACGGTAATCATGCGCTTCTTCTTTGGACCGCATGGACCGTGTTTCGTTTTTGTCTGGATCATACAGACGCGTTTCCTGCACGACCTCTTTACCGTCTTCCACCAGCGCAATCTGGCGGCGGGCTTCAACGTCAATCGCGGCTTGGATAAACCGCATAGAGTTCATGTTTTTGATCTCGCACCGCGTTCCCAAATGGCTAAAGTCTTGGGTTTCAACGAATTTTTCATACTGGCCAACGCGGCAGATCGACACGTTCACATCGGCGCGCATGTTGCCGTTTTGCATGTTGCCGTCACATGTGCCCAAATAGCGCAGGATCTGGCGCAGCTTGGACACATAGGCCGCTGCCTCTTCAGGACCGCGAATGTCAGGCTTGGATACGATTTCCATCAGGGCGACGCCCGTGCGGTTCAGGTCGACAAACGACATGTTGGGGTCCATATCGTGAATGGATTTACCCGCATCCTGTTCCAAATGAATACGTTCAATACGCACGTTTCGCGCCGTGCCGTCACCCATTTCCACAAGCACTTCGCCTTCGCCGACAATCGGGTGGTAAAGCTGAGAAATCTGATAGCCTTGCGGAAGATCAGGGTAAAAATAGTTTTTGCGGTCAAAGGCGGACATCAGGTTGATTTCTGCCTTGAGGCCCAGACCGGTGCGCACCGCATAGGCCACACATTCTTCGTTGATGACGGGCAACATGCCCGGCATGCCTGCATCCACAAACGCCACGTTGCTATTGGGTTCGGCACCAAATTGCGTGGAGGCACCGGAGAACAACTTTGCCTTCGTCGCAACCTGCGCGTGGACTTCCAGCCCGATGACCAATTCCCAATCATGTTGGGCACCCGCGATAACCTTTGGGGCAGGGGCGTCGTAAGTCAGATCAAGCATGGTGTGTCTCCGGAAACTTCTAGCGTTTGTGGGGTTCTAAGCCAGCGCGCGCGCGGGAACAAGACGCCAAAATTCTTGCTATTGTTGCGTTTCCTGGTGCAGATTGCGCGGATGAAGATTTCAAACACACTCCTGGGGGGGATTGTGGGCTTGATGATCGCGAGCGTGGCTGCCGCCAATCCTGCGATCCGCCCTTTTTCCCGCTCCGATGCTGTTGATGCAAAGGTGGCCGCCGCTGCGGCCGCATTTGCTGCATTTCGCCCCGCCGCCCGTCCGGCGCACATGATCCGGTATCCGGTTGAAGCAAACCTGACGACGCCAACCATGCGGCCCACGGCGCGTGATGCGTTTTTGCCCGCAACGCGCTGGGCCTTTAAGGCTGGTTCAGACGTTTGGACCCGCGCCGCGATGGTGTCGGTTGGCGCTTACGGCGAAGGGCTCGAATCGATCATTCCCAAAGATATCGACACATGGTGTCCGGCATATGTGCAGAATTCCCCTACCCTGCGCCACGCATTTTGGGTTGGCATGATGTCAGCCCTTGCCAAGCATGAAAGCACATATCGGCCAGAGGCCGTGGGCGGCGGTGATCTTTGGTATGGGTTGCTCCAGATTTATCCAGACACGGCGCAACGTTATGGCTGTCGGGCCAAAACTGGCGAGGCATTGAAAAACCCTGTTGAAAACCTGTCATGTGCAGCCCGCATTATGAATGTGACCGTACTGCGCGACCGCGCTGTGGCTGTCCGCGATACACGCTGGCGCGGCGTGGCGGCGGATTGGGGCCCCATGACCAAACCCAATAAGATCGCAGAAATGTCCGCATGGACCCGGCAGCAGACCTATTGCCAACCGATTGAAAATACACGGCCCGTGGCGCGGCCTGTCGCAGCTATGATTTCAACAAAAACCGCGGCGTCTGAACAAGGTTAACGGCGGTGGTTGGCCCAGCGAGGGTCAATGTGGCTTGGCGCATAACCTCTGTCGCTTGCACCGGATCACGGGGCAGAGCTTGGGGCGAGATCGGTTCGCCAATCGTCACGCGAAACGATTGACGGTCTTTGTTCAATGTCTCGTGAAACAGGGTGATGTCGCGCAGCGTTGGGTGCAGCAGATCCAACAGATAAAACAGAGCCGAATTGCGGGCCTGAATGTTCACGGGGATGATCGGAAGGTTACCCTTGCGCGCCAAGCTTGTCGCCGACGCCAACCATGGCCGTTCATAAAGCCGCAGGCCGCGCCGTTTTGCCAGTCGCCCTGACGGGAAAATCACCCCGATGCGTCCTTCGGCTGTGGCGGCTTTGAACGTTGTCAAAGTTTCCTTGCTTGATGTAGCGTTTCGCTTGTCGTGCCGCCATTCAACAGGCACGATCATGTGTTCCATCTGGGGCAAAACACGCAGGATGTCTTTGTTTGCAAAGAAATAACAATCCTTGCGCCGTTGCGCGATCAGGTGGTGCAGGATGATCCCATCAGCAATTCCTGTTGGATGGTTTGACACGATCAACGCGGGCCCATGCACTGGAATATTGCCCAATCCGCGCACAGCTAGGTCGTGGGCTATCATATTGGCCATATGTCCCATGATCTCTGCATGACCGGCAGCGTTAAGGCTTTGTGCCAGCGCGACGGTTTTGTTTAAGCCAAGCAGCCGTTCAAGTAAGCGTCTGAGGGGATAAGCGGCCCGGAGCATGTAAAGCCAAGGGGCGCGTTCGGCGATCAAAGGTGTAATGCGATGTTCCATATACCATCACAAAGCATGGGTTTGTAACGTGGCGGTGACGAGTTAGCCCAAAATGCGCATCACGATTTCCGTGGTATCCCCGCTGAGGTGCGGTGTATCCGCAATCCGCTTTAGGGCCGCACGCATTTGGGCCTGACGGTCTGGGCCAAATTGTTCCCAAGTATCGAACGCTTTGGTCATCCGCGCCGTCGTTTGCGGGTTGATCGCGTCCAGCTTGATGAGGCAATCAGCGACAAAGTCATAGCCCGATCCGTCGGCGGCATGAAACCCCGCCTGATTGCCCAGAAGCCCGCCAATCACTGCGCGGAACCGGTTCGGGTTTTTCCAGTCAAACAACGGATGCGCGATCATGGTTTTCGCCGTGCTCACCGCGTTTTTCGGTGCCGCGCAGCCGACTTGCATTCCGAACCATGTGTCCATCACCAGCCGTTCATGTTGCCACCCGTCAAAAAACGCCGCGTTTGCAGCGTCGCCTTTGCCGATGCGCAAAAGCATGCCAAGTGACGCGATTTGCTGGGTCATATTGGTTGCGCAGTCAAATTGGGCCTGCGCCAGCGTGCCGCCATCGGTCCGGTTGATATAGGCGAGCACACAATTGCCAAGCTTGCGTTTGCTGGCGTCCGCCCCATCGGGAGAAAACGGACCGTCGATTGTCATCTGGGCATAAATGCGGGGCGTAATATCTTGAAGATGTTGGGAAATGAGCAGCAGCAAGGCTTGGGTCTCACGGTAGATGATCAGCGGGTCCGGCGTATGTCCATTTGCGACGAGCGCGCGTGCGGTTTCGGACTGGCTGGGCAGCGTCAGCACCATGGCGCGGAAAGTCGGGTCCAAGGTGTCGTCACGCAACACGGCGGCCAGCCCGTCAAGAAACGCTGTTGCGGGTGGTGTATTGTCGGTGATCATGGCCTGTAACACCTCTGCGGCCAATCTGTTGCCCGCATCCCAGCGGTTAAATGGGTCGGTGTCATGGGCTAATAAATGTGCGCGGTCGGCAAAGGACTGGTTGTGGTGCACAACGACAGGGGCCGAAAAGCTGCGCAAGACGGACAGCACTGCGCCCTGAGGAATATCGTCAAATCGGAAGGACTGTTCCGTCTCGGTTAACAGTAAGGTTTGTGTCGCTAAAACCTCTGTCCCATCCGCGCCGATCAAGCCCATGTCCACAGGGATCACTTGCGGGTCTTTTGGGCTGCCATCGGGGGTGTCCGGCAAGTCTTGCCGTAATGTCAGGACATAGGTGTCGCCATCGCGAGCCTCGGAGACATGCAGATGCGGTGTGCCCGCTTGGGAATACCAGCGCGCGAATTGCGACAAATCGCGGCCCGTTGTGTCCTCGAACGCGGCGAGCCAGTCTTCGATCGTCGCGGCTTGCCCGTCGTGGCGGTCAAAATACAGATCACAGGCCTTATAATAATCTTCATTCCCCACAATCCGTTTGAGCATGCCGATAGCCTCGGCGCCTTTTTCGTAAACCGTGGCGGTATAGAAATTGTTGATCTCGACAAAACTGGCGGGGCGCACGGGGTGGGATAGGGGCCCTTGGTCCTCGCGAAATTGCACGGCGCGCATGGTTTGCGCGTCTACAATGCGTTTCACCGCATGGCCGCGCATGTCGCCTGTAAATTGCTGATCGCGGTAGACTGTCAGCCCTTCCTTTAAACAAAGCTGAAACCAGTCGCGGCAGGTGATGCGGTTGCCCGTCCAATTGTGAAAATACTCGTGCGCAATGATCGCCTCGACCCGTTCAAATGTCGCATCGGTGGAAGTTTCGGGGGAGGCCAGAACGCAGCTCGAGTTGAAAATGTTCAATCCCTTGTTTTCCATTGCGCCCATATTGAAGTCATCGACAGCAACGATATTGAAAATGTCCAAGTCGTATTCGCGTCCGTAAACACGTTCGTCCCATGCCATAGATGCCTTGAGCGCCTTCATTCCGAAATCGCATTTGTCTTCGTCGCCCTTGCGCACGTAGATGTTCAAATCGACGTCTTTGCCCGACATTGTCGTAAATGTGTCGGGGTGCGCGATCAGGTCGCCAGCAACCAAAGCGAACAGATAAGCGGGTTTGGGCCATGGATCATGCCATGCGCCGTGGCCTTTGGTATTCCCGTTGGACAAAAGCACCGGCATGTCGCTGTTGATTTGCACAGTGAACACGCCCATCACGTCTGGGCGGTCTGGGTAATAGGTGATCTTGCGAAACCCTTCGGCTTCGCATTGTGTGCAATACATGCCGCCCGACATATAAAGCCCTTCAAGTTCGGTATTGTCCGCAGGCGCGATTTCGACGCAGGATTCCCAGACAAACGGGGCGTCGGGTGCGGGGCAGGTCAGGCCTTTTTCAGTCACATCGGGGGTCACTGCGACCCCGTCGATCATTGCCCAATCCAGTGTCAGGTTTTCGCCGTGTAAGAAAAATGCGGTGTCTTCGCTGTCAGGGTTGGGGCGAAACGTAATGCGGCTGATGACCTTGGTGGCCCGCGGATCCAAGTCAAACGTTAAATGCACAGTGTCCACGAGATAGGCGGGTGCGGTGTAATCGGCCAGATGGACGGCTGCGTTTTTCATCGGTTTGTCCTTGGGGTGAGAGCGGTTGCCCGTAGCGTATGGTTTTGGGCCAGAGGTCACAAGCGGCCGCAATTGGGGAAATCGAAGCTGTTTCAATCTAGATTTGATAATCCGCCGGGCTATATCCGCCTTATGGCGCGTATGATTAAGAAAAGAGACTTGGAAACAAAGGTTTGTACCGCTTGTGGGCGTCCATTCACATGGCGCAAGAAATGGGCAAAAGTCTGGGCCGAGGTGAAATATTGCTCTGATGCATGTCGCCGGAAGCGGGGTGCGTGACGAATTGGTAAATATTTTTTACCAAATGCTTGTTGCCTATCGGAAACTTTTGCCCTAGCAAAGTGTCAAATTGCCTCGCTTGCGCTGGGCGTTGATCATTTTACAGGAGCATCCCATGTCCCAACCGATTGATAAGCACGGCCTGATGGTCGACCCGCAACTGGTTGATTTCCTTGAAAATCAGGCGTTACCGAATACAGGCGTGGATGCGGACGCATTCTGGTCTGGGTTCTCGGCATTGGTGCATGACCTTGGACCGCGCAATGCCGCATTGCTCGAAAAGCGCGCCGAAATTCAAGGACAAGTCGATGCGTGGCACATCGCCAACCCGATGGCCGATGCTGCGACTTATCAGGCATTTTTGCGCGAAATCGGCTATTTGGTGCCAGAGGGAGCGGAATTCGCCATTGAAACCGCTGATGTTGATCCCGAAATCGCAACCTTGCCTGGCCCGCAGTTGGTTGTGCCAATCACAAACGCACGGTTCGCGTTGAATGCGGCGAATGCACGTTGGGGCAGCTTGTATGACGCGCTTTATGGCACGGATGCGCTTGGCTCTGTTGCAACTGGCAAGGGATATGACGCGGCGCGTGGCGCTGAGGTGATCGCCTGGGGCCGTGCGCATCTGGATAAGGCTGTGCCTTTGGCGGCTGGGTCTTGGGCCGATATTGATGCGGAGAGCGTAAAGGCGCCTGTCTTGGCTGATCCTGCGCAAATGGCGGGCACCAACGATGATAGCGTGTTCTTGCGCGCCAATGGGTTGCTGATACGCGTTGTGATTGATCCGAGCAGCACGATTGGTGCAGCCGATCAGGCCGGCATTTCCGATATTATTCTGGAAAGCGCACTGTCCACGATCATGGATTGCGAAGACAGTGTTGCCGCAGTCGATGCCGAGGATAAAGTCGTGGCTTATGCCAATTGGCTGGGCCTGATGAAGGGCGATTTGGCCGAAGAGGTTAGTAAAGGCGGCAAGACCTTCACGCGCATGCTGAATGACGACGTCAGCTTCACCGGTGTGGATGGTGCGGCTGTGACAGCAAAAGGCCGTTCCTTGATGCTGATCCGTAACGTCGGGCACTTAATGACGAACCCCGCCATTCATGACCGTAACGGCAAAGAAGTGGGGGAGGGCATCATGGACGCGATGTGCACCACACTGATCGCGATGCATGATCTGGCGCGTGATGGGGGCAACTCGGTCCATGGGTCGGTTTATGTGGTGAAACCCAAGATGCACGGGCCGGAAGAGGTGGCCTTTGCCGTTGAGATTTTTGATCGCGTCGAAGCAGCGCTGGGCTTGCATGCGAATACAGTCAAGCTAGGCATCATGGACGAAGAACGCCGCACGTCCGCCAACCTCAAGGAATGTATCCGCGCGGCGAAATCACGGGTCGCGTTTATTAATACTGGGTTCTTGGACCGGACGGGGGATGAAATTCACACCTCGATGGAAGCAGGGCCGATGATCCCAAAAGGCGAGATGAAAGACAGCGCTTGGATCAAATCCTATGAAGATCGCAATGTGGATATTGGTCTGGCTTGCGGGCTTCAGGGCCGTGCGCAGATCGGGAAAGGCATGTGGGCCATGCCGGACCGGATGGAAGAAATGCTGAACGCCAAAACAAACCATCCGCTGGCGGGTGCGAATTGTGCGTGGGTTCCATCGCCTACGGCTGCGACGTTGCATGCGACGCATTACCACACGATTGACGTGTTGGGCCGTCAGGCAGAGATTAAGGTGGGCGGTGCGCGCGGCACATTGGATGACCTGTTGTCCGTGCCTGTGGCTGTGCAGCCCAATTGGTCCGAAGAGGTTATCACCCGCGAGATTGAGAACAATGCTCAGGGTATCCTTGGCTATGTTGTGCGCTGGGTTGATCAGGGTGTTGGTTGTTCCAAAGTACCAGACATCAATGATGTGGGTCTGATGGAAGACCGTGCAACCTGCCGCATTTCAAGCCAAGCACTGGCCAACTGGTTGCACCATGATGTGGTGACAGAGGTTGAAGTCATGGCCGCGATGCGAAAGATGGCCGAAGTTGTAGATCGCCAGAACGAAGGTGATCCAACGTATCGCCCGATGGCCCCGACATTCGACGGCATCGCGTTCCAAGCCGCTTGTGATCTGGTATTTCAGGGCCGTGTGCAGCCGTCCGGCTATACAGAGCCTGTGTTGCACCGCCGCCGTTTGGAATTAAAAGCACAGCGTAATCATTAAAGGGGTGATGGGTTAAAACCCATCCTGCGAAGGAGAGAGATCATGGCAGAAGTATCGGCGTCAAAGGCACGCACAATTATCCGTAAGGCAATGGCCAAGGGCGACGAGATGGGGTTCAAACCGCTGTCCGTTGTTGTGCTAGACGCGGGCGGTCACGTCAAAGCGTTTGAACGCGCGGACGGTGCCGCACCGGGCCGTTTTGGCATTGCTCATGGCAAAGCTTATGGATCCGTTATGCTGGGCATGGCGGGTACGGCGCAAATGGCGCGCGCGGAACAGCAGGCCTATTTTATGGCAGCCGTGAACGGCGTTTATGGCGGGCAGGTTGTGCCTGTGCCCGGTGGCGTGTTGCTGCGTGACAAGCGCGGCGCGGTCATCGGTGCGGTGGGCGTCACCGGTGACACATCCGACAATGACGTCGTTGCTGCAATGGCCGGTATCGAAGGCGCTGGGCTCATCGGCGAGAGCTAAAGTTTCGCAAAAGAAACCCAAAGCCGTGTTTGCCCCGTGCAAGCGCGGCTTTGTTTTGTCTGCCCTCTTTTAGATAGGTGAATGACGCGCTAGCGTGATTCCAACATCTAAAGGAGTTGGCATGTCACGCCCTGTTATCGGCATTATCGGCTGTAGTTTTCTGATTAACGACGATTACCACATTTTCGGCGCGGGCAAGTTGAACGCTGCAGCTGTCGCCGAAGCCTGCGGCGCGATGCCGATGATCGTGCCGACCGATCCGGCATTGGTCAGTATTTCAGAGTTGATGGCTTGTTGTGACGGGTTTGTATTCACTGGTGCGCGCGCCAATGTGCATCCCGAGGAATACGGCCATACCGCTACCCCAGCCCACGGCGATTTTGATCGGGACCGCGATGGTGTGTCCCTGCCGCTGATCCGTGCTTGTGTGGAGGCAGGTCAGCCAATAATCGGAATTTGTCGCGGGTTTCAAGAGGTTGCGGTGGCCATGGGCAGCACGCTTCACCCTGAAATTCGCGACCTAGAGGGGCGTGACAACCACCGCATGCCGCCCGATGGCACGCTCGAAGAGAAATTCGCGCTGCGCCATAAGGTGACATTCTCTGACGATGGTCCGTTCCGCGATTTGCTTGGATCGGCCAAGGTCATGACCAATTCGCTGCACGGGCAGGGTATTACCGACGCGGGGCCGCGGGTGGTGATCGATGGCTATGCACCCGATGGCACGCCAGAAGCGATCTATATCAAGGATGCGCCCGGGTTCACCTTGTCCGTACAATGGCATCCCGAATGGCAGGCCGCCCACGATCCAGTGTCCAAACCCTTGTTCGCCGCCTTTGGCGCAGCTTGCGCAAATTTCAGAAATGCCCGGTAATTTCGGTGATTGAATGAAAAAGGGGCCGGACACTGGCAGGTGTCCGGCCCCATTTCGCATGTATTTGCCGTTTTAGACATGCAACAAGCTCGCCTCGTGCTTTTTCAAGCAGCGGCGCGCGGTGTCGCCATAGCTTGCCATATCGCTCCGCAGTTCGGGGAACAACGCGAACAACTCGTCACGTGCCGGATCGGAAACGGCTGACAGGCCAACCTCGCCCGGGTGGAACGATTCAGTGGCTGCGCCTTCGGCATAAACCACCTCGTGTTCGTCAAACATCATGTGGATGTATGTGACGTCACCACCTTCGTCTTGGGTGACCATTTTGCCGTCAACCAAGTGTTTGGCGGATACCAAGACTTCGCTTTCGCCGAACAGAAGCTCTGAACGATAGCCTTGGAACAACATCCGGTGCTGCGGCGAGACCAGCAGATCCTGCTCTTGACCAATGACAACACCCGGTTTGATCCGGATCGGGGCGAATTTGTCCACCGCTGGCACGGTGCGCGAGCGGATCCAGCGGATTGGCTGCAGCCCGTGGTCGCGTGTCACGACCAGATCCCCAACGCGCAAGGATGCGATATCGCGCGCGCCCATTGGCGTGGCAATGCGTGTGCCAGGCGTAAAGCAGATGATGTTTTCGATTTCAGAGAATTCCAGCAGCGTGCCGTCATCCATGGAAATCGTACCGGAATAGCTTTCGTTGCCATCAACGTTGGTGGTGGTCGATGTGATGTTGAGCGTGGACATGTCCGCGTCAAACCCAAGATCAAGCGTGTCACCTTCTTGCGTTAATGGATCACCATCATCAGGTGTTTCGCCACCTTGGCCGCCAACGATTGTGATGGTGCCATTGGTCGGTTCGCCCAAGTCTTCGTAGGTGAAGGTATCGTCGCCTGTGCCGCCAGTGATGCTGTCGCCATCAGAGAAAGTGACAGTATCGTTGCCTGCGCCGGTGTCGATTGTGTCAGCGCCGGTTCCAGTGGTCGTAACAAAATCATTCCCCGCACCAGTAGACACGTTTTGTGTGCCCACATCGCCAGTGATTGTGTCGTCGCCTGCTCCGGTTTCAACGTTCTCGATTGTATCAAAGTCGAGCGTATCAGTGCCGTTGGTGATTGTGCCGGCTTCTGCGCCAGTGAAGTCGACGGTGACATCTTCTGTCAGGCTGGAACCGTCGATTGTGTCGCCGTCGGTTTCGCCAGTTTCGCTACCGGTGATGGTGTCGTTGCCGAATGTATCTTCGATCACGATCGTGTCGTCGCCAGATCCACCAACAATTTCGTCGTCGCCAAGCCCACCTTCAAGCCAGTCATTGCCGGTGCCACCGTCAATGCTGTCATCAGCGTTAGAACCGTCCACGCGGTCTTCACCCGCGCCACCGTAAACAGTGACAGATGAATTCGCAGCCGAGGCATCAACCAGATCGTTGCCGCTATCGAGGTCAAAAACTTCGATCTCGGTAAAGGTGGCTGTGTCGGTGCCGTTGGTAATTGTGCCAGCTTCGTCAGCGGTCAGAACCGTTGTCGTATCGACGCTGGTACTTGAACGAATTGTATCGCTATCAGTGCCCGTTTCACCGCCGGTGATGATGTCTTCGCCAAACCCGTCTTGCAGAACAAATGTGTCAGCATCCGCACCACCAGTCAGATCGTCGTTGCCAGCGCCGCCGTTGATCAGGTCATCGTCTGCACCGCCGTCGATATTGTCTTCACCGGCATTGCCAAAGATTGTGTCTTCACCGATGCCACCGTCCAGCACGTCGTTGCCGCTTGAAGCAAAGATGAAATCATCACCTTCTTCACCGTAAACTGTGTCGTCGCCTGCGCCAGCATAGATGGTGTCATCATCGGCGCCTGCGTAGATAGTATCGCTACCAGTGCCGGATGTGATGACGTCATTGCCCGCGCCAGCTTCGATCAAATCGTCGTTGGCCGCGTGCCCTGGAATAATGGCATCGTCGTTATCCACAATGTCGCCGTCTGGGTCGCCGAGGTAGGACCCGTCGATGACGTCGTCGCCCGCGGTGCCGGATACGGTGCCGTCTGGCATTGGGATGCCGATGGCGTTGAGGTAGAACGGGTCGTCAGCCTCAGTCGGCGTGATGCCGTCAAGCGTGATTGTCTCGCCATTGGGGAAGGTCAGCACAGCGTTGCCGTTGCCGTCATCGGTGACGGTCACGTCATTTGTGTTGACCGGCTCACGCGCAGGATCGCCCAGTGGCAAGTCGTAAAGACCCGTCACGTCCAGCGTATCGATGCCGGTAAATGTGCCGTCGCCATTCGGGGTAGGCGCGTCAAAGTTGGTGACTGTGTCGTCGCCGAACCCGTCTTCGAGCACGATCACATCAGGGTCACCGTCGGTGACGCCTGGCGCATCTTCGCCCAGATCGATGGTGTCATTGCCTGCGCCACCTGCGATTGTGTCAGCGCCTTGGCCCAGATCGATGATGTCGTCGCCAGCAGAGCCGGTCACGCTATCGTCGCCGGAGCCGAGCATGAACTCTTCGATTTCTGCAAATGTCAGCGTGTCTGTGCCATTTGTCAGCGTGCCGGTTTCTGGCGCGGTCAGGTCCAGCGTGGTGTCCGCGATGACATTGCTTGCGTCCAGAACATCGACGTCCGTGTTGCCAGCGTCAGTGCCGCCGTCGATTGTGTCATCGCCAAAGTTGTCGTTGACCGCAATTGTATCGTCGCCAGTGCCGGCATCGATGCTGTCGTCGCCGGTGCCGCCGATGACAGTGTCGTCGCCCGCGCCTGTGTCGACATCCATGCCGGATGTGTCGAGCGCCATGTCGATGGTGTCGTTGTTGTCCGTGCCGATGACCTGTTCGATGTTGTCGAATGTGCCGTCAGAACCGGTTGTGCCGACCTGATAATCCGCGCTCTCTGCGCCGTCGAATGTAACGTCGACGCCGTCTGTGTTGGCCACGCCGCTAAAGTCAACGGTGTCCGTGTCGGTGTTGCCCGCATCTTCGCCGCCGGTGATGGCGTCTGTGCCGTCAGCTTCACCGATGGTGAATGTGTCGGACCCGTCTTCGCCCAGCAATGTGTCATTGCCCACGCCGTCATCGATGATGTCGTTGCCAGTGCCGCCGTATACTTCGTCATTGCCGTCGCCAGCAAGGATGCTGTCGTTGCCCGCACCTGCTTCGATCAGGTCGTCATTGGCCGTATCACCAGCAAGGATTGCATCGTTATTGTCAACAATATCGCCTTCTGGATCGCCAAGGTAGGACCCGTCGATGACGTCGTCGCCCGCAGTGCCGGACACGGTGCCGTCGAGGCCCAAAGGAATGCCAATAGCGTTAAGGTATTGTGGATCATCCGCGTCAACTGGATCGATACCAACTAGTGTGATGGTCTCACCGTTCGGGAAGGTCAGAACCGCGTTGCCAGACCCGTCGTCGGTGACTGTCACGTCGTTTGTATCAACCGGATCGCCACCTGTTGGCGCATCATAGAGGTTGGATACGTCCAGTGTATCAATACCGGTAAATGTGCCGTCGCCATTCGGGGTAGGTGCGTCAAAGTTCTCAACGATATCGTCGCCGAACCCGTCTTCGAGAATGACGACATCCTCGTCGCCATCGGGCGAGCCTGCACCGAGATCGACGGTGTCATTCCCAGCACCCATGTCGATGGTGTCGGCACCAGTGCCCGCAACAACGCTGTCGTCGCCGGTGGAGCCAGTAACACTGTCATCACCTGCGCCGAGTACGACTTCTTCGATGTTGTCGAAGGTTGCGACATTGGACCCTTGGGTCAAAGTCCCGGATTCAGGATCGGTTGCTGAAACTGCCGACAGGTCAAGTGTTGCGTCGCTTGTCAGCGCAGAGGCATCAAGGACGTCGACATCGCCGTCGCCTGGGTCTTCGGAGCCGTCAATTGTATCTGTGCCAAAGTTGTCCTGTACACCGATTGTATCATCACCAGTGCCACCGATGATGCTGTCGTTCCCGACGCCTAATGTGATGCTATCGTTGCCAGAACCGCCGTCAGCGAAGTTGTTGCCAGAAGTGTCCGTGATCGTGTCGTTGCCGGTGCCACCATAAACCGTGTCGGAACCAGAGCCTGCGACGATGATATCGTCGCCCGTGCCGCCGTCGATTGTGTCCCAACCGGACCCAGCGTCAATTGTATCGTTGCCGTCACCACCAGTTACAACGTCCGCGCCGCCACCTGAGCTAATGTTATCGTTGCCAGCTCCGCCATCGATTTCATCGGCAGTAGTGCCGGTGTCAGTGATTGTATCGTTGCCGAGGCCGCCTTCGATGCTATCGTTGCCGAGGCCGCCTTCGATGCTATCGTTGCCGAGACCGCCGTCGATTGTGTCGTCGCCGCCTTGACCAAAGGTTGTATCGTTGCCTTCGCCACCGTCGATAGTGTCAGCGTCGCCACCTGTTGGTGTGACCGCAATTGTATCCATGCCGATGTCGCCGATGCGGATCGCGTGGTTGCCATAGTCTGTATCGACGTTGTTATAGTCGATTTCGATATAGGAAACGGGGCCAGCGATGGACACCTGAACAAAGCCATCGACGTCATCGGGATTGTCGGTGTCGTTTGTATTGTTATCGACAGTTGCAGTTGCTGTGCCAGTTGCGTTGTCGGTCACAATCGCGGTTGTGCCACCGCCAATTGTTGTCAAAGTTACCGGAACAGGATTTCCGTCCGCGTCAAAGGCCGTAACGATCACCTGATCGGCAAACTGGCCATTAAGCAAATCGAGATCGAAAATACCAAAAGTAACGTTTTCGACGTTGTCTGACAAAGCAGGGTCGTTGGATGAAAAATCAAGGCCAACAGTCGCAGCATCCGATGCGGTGCCGCTTGCGCCGACTGTCCCACCTTCTACGGAGAGCGCGGATGTGTCGTCGAAGCCGTTATAGTTATAAAGTGTTGACGTGTGATCAGCGGCAGTTGCGCCAAAGTTGGCTTCTTGGTTGACTGTCAATGTGACAGTCATGTCACCGCTGTCGGTTGTGCCTACACCGCCGCCGGATAGATCTGTGCCATCCGCAGCGTTGTTTTGCCACGACAAGAGGTCAGGGCCAGAAATGTCGGCGCCAGAATCGTCGCCATAGATTGTATCGTTGCCGATACCACCATCAATGGAGTCTTCGTCCGCGCCACCAGCGATCGTGTCGTCGCCGCCTTGGCCTTCGATTGTATCATCGCCTGCGCCGCCGTCGATGACATCAGCTGCACCGCCTTCTGGTGTAGACGCGTCTGGAATAGTGGTAAGCTCGAGGTCACCAACGCGGATCGCGTGGGCACCGTAAGCTGTGTCCACGTTGTTATAGTCAATTGAAATCGACGCAACTGGTCCCGCAATGCTGACCTGAACAAAGCCGTCGACATCATCAGGATCGTCTGTGTCGCCGGTATTGTTATCAGTTGTTGACGTCGCGGTCCCGGTCGCATTGTTCGTTGTGATCGCGGTTGATCCACCGCCAATCGTTGTCAGGGTAACTGGTACTGGGTTGCCGTCTGCATCCAAAGCCGTAATGATAACTTGGTCGGAAAACTGCCCTGCCAAGAGGTCGAGGTCGAAGATGCCAAACGTGACATTGGATACTTCGTCGGAATAACCGGTTTCTGCCGCCGCAAAGCTAAGATTGATGGTGCCTGCATTGGTGTTGTTGCCGGCCGCGCCACCTGTGATCGAGATGGATGAATCGTCATCTAAACCATTATAGTTATAAAGCGTGTCATTAGACATCTCAACGCTGGTAAAGTTAGCTTCTTGGGTCACGGTCATCGTGACTTCGACGTCGCCGTTTTCTGTTAGGCCCGTGATGCCACCAGTAACGCTATTGCCATTGGCAATGCCTTGGTCTTCCCAAGAGAACGCTGTGGTTTCAGCCACGCCGGACGCGTCGCCTGTGGAATCGCCGTAAATCGTGTCGTTGCCTGCGCCACCGTCAATTGTGTCTTCGCCGTCGTTGGCAGCCGTTTGGTCACCGATGATTGTGTCGCTACCTGCGCCCGCAGAAATGCTGTCGTCACCGCCGCCGCCGATGACAACGTCATCGCCAGTTGTGATGGTATCAGTCTGTGTGTCTGAATAACCGACGACCATCGTATCGTCGCCAGTCGTACCGTTCACGGTGCCGTCTGGGGCAGGGTACGTCGGGTGAGAGCCAACAGTCGCGCTGTCCACACCGCCAGGAAGCGTGCCATCGTTAGGAATAAAGTAAACGTTGCCGTCGGTGCCTAGGTTGTAGGTACCAACTTCGGTGCCACTGTCAGCACCAATACCGAACAGGCCGCCATTATCGACCCAGTTCCATGTACCTGCGCCAAGGACTTCGGCAATTGTGAACGACGACCCAGCAGTCGCTGTGTTGTCCCCACTGTCGAGAACACCATTTCCGAGTGTGACGAGTATACCTGTGGCCATAACTAACCCTTACCTTCAATTACTATGCAACAGATGTGTGTTGCTGGGGTTAATTTTCAGAGGGAAAAATCCCACACAGAACCCCTTGTTAAAATTGTCGGTAAATTGGCTGAGTGTCCTAATTGGGATTAGAAAAAGGCCATATTGAGAATTGTGTGATTATTTCGGGGCAAATGGACTCAATTGTGGCAGAACTTAGGCAATTATGTCAGTACCGCCACATTTGACCCGTAAAAAAGCGGATTACAGCATCAAATCGAAAGAGGTGACCAAGGGTAAGCTTCGCGCGCGTTTGCCCGTCAGATCGAATAATGCATTGCCCAATGCGGGCATCGATGGCGGTGTGCCGGGCTCGCCCACGCCGCCCAAATGCGGCCCGTTTTCCAAAATCGCGACTTCGAATTTCGGTGAGGTATGCATCCGCAACGCGTCATAGTCAGGGAAGTTATATTGTTGGGCCTCGCCGTTCTCGAACGTGATTTCGCCCATCATCGCGGCGGACAATCCGTAGATCGCGCCAGACACCATCTGTGCCTCGATGATAGATGGGTCAAGCGCGGTGCCGACGTCGCATGCGATCCAGACCTTGTTCAATCGGATCAACCCGTCTTCTTCGACAACCTCCACCACTTGCGCGACGGCGGATCCAAATGTGTGGCTAAACCCGATTCCACGGCCCACGCCGGCAGGGGATTGTCCTGTCCAGTTACACATTTCACCCACTTTACGGATGACTGTTTCCGAAACAGGGTGCTCTTTGGCCGCCAGATTTGCCCTAAATTCCAACGGATCGGTGCCGGCCGCATAGGCCATTTCGTCGATAAATGTATCGAAAAAGAACCCATTGAAAGAGGATGCGACGGACCGCCAGAAACCGATTGGCACGTCGATATCCGTCAAATGGCCGGTAATGCGATAATTCGGAATGCCGTAAGGCTGGTCATATGCCGCCTCTACATGGCCGCGATCAGGGCCGGGTGGGGCTGAACCTGCGATCCGGATGGCCGATTGTTGCGTGACAGACGGTGCCGCGATTGCACCGTCCAGCAATACTGCCGTGCCGTCGTTTACGACGCCTCGGAAAGTTGCGGCAGCGGCAGGGCGATAGAAGTCTTGGCGCATGTCTTCTTCGCGCGACCACGTCATTTTGATTGGCACACCGGGCATGGCGGCGGCTAAGCGTGCGGCTTGGACTGCGAAATCTGTTTCGCTGCGTCGTCCGAACCCGCCACCCATGAACGTCGTGTGTACGGTCACGTCGCTTGGGTCTAACCCGACCTCTGCCGCGCATTTGTCGCGCACGATCACGGGGGCTTGGTTGCCAGCCCAGATGTCGAGCTTGGCATCGCGCAGCCACGCCGTTGCATTCATCGGCTCCATCGTGGAATGCGCGAGCCATGGAACGGTATAGGTCGCCTTTATTTCGGCGCCATTCACGTCGGCGGTCACATCGCCATCATCGCGCGCCGTGGAATTGGGCGCGTCATCCAGCGATGCAGTAATCTTGGCAATAAGGGCAGCGGTGTCGGCAGGGTAGCTGGCGTCTTCCCATACAATTTCGACGGCTTCAGCGGCTCGAATTGCGAGCCATGTGTTGCTTGCAATCACGCCAATCCCGTTGCCCATGTCCACAATAGCTTCGACGCCATCCATGGTTTCGGCAGCGCTTGCGTCAAAAGATGTCATGCCCGCGCGCTTGGGGTTCATGCGCACTGTGGCGAATTTCATGTCTGGAAGCACAACATCGATGGCATATTCCGCAGTGCCCGTCGATTTACCGACCATATCGTTGCGGGGCAGGGGTTTACCAAGCAGTTTCCAATCCGATTGCGGACGAAGGTCCACCGATGGCGGATCAATGCTGGCCGCTGCAGGGGCGAGGTCGGTGTACGATAGTGTGGTCCCATCGGCCGCAATGACGGTGCCGTTTTCGGTGCGCAATGTACCAACATCGACGCCCAACTGATCCGCGGCCGCCAGTTTCAGCGTTTCGCGTGCCGACGCACCGGCATGACGCATACGTTCGTATCCGTCGCGCATGGACGTAGAGCCGCCAGTGACTTGAAGCGACAGCAATTTGCCAACCTTGCCCACTGATTGGCGTAACCCATGTCTAAAGTCCGTGTCTTCATAATGTTTGAACGGCAGGGCCAGCCCCAAAAGCGCGCCGTTGTAATAGGCCTGCGCGGGTGGGCCGTGCATGACGCGCACGTCGTCCCATGCCAGATCGAGTTCTTCGGCGACCAGTGCAGCGAGGGTGGTATGTACCCCTTGGCCCATTTCGGCGCGGGGTGTAATGACTGTCACGCCATCAGCGTTGATCATGATGAACGGGTTCAGCGTTGTTTCGCCGTCGCCCGCAATCAGTGGGTTCGGGGCGGCCTTGTTGACTTGGTAAACGCCAAAGGCCACGCCGCCGACGATAGCAGCAGACCCAATGAGAAACGAACGCCGAGCAATTTTGCGAAGATTGGCCATGGTTACGCGTCCTTCATCTTGATTGCGGCGTCTTTGATCGCGGCGCGAATACGCGGGTAGGCCCCGCAACGGCAAAGGTTCCCCTGCATCGCGAAATCTATATCTTCGTCGGTGGGGGCAGGGTTATTGGCAAGCAAATCAGCGGCTTGCATGATCTGACCCGATTGGCAGTAACCGCATTGCGCGACTTGATGATCGACCCAAGCATGCTGGATCACTGCCATGTTTTCAGGCGTCCCTAGACCCTCGATCGTGGTGACATCGCCCCAAACGTCGGCCAAGCCCACTTGGCAAGACCGGACCGCTTCGCCGTCGATATGCACGGTGCAGGCACCACAGGCGGCAACGCCACAGCCAAATTTTGTGCCCGTCAGCCCAAGCCCGTCGCGCAAAGCCCACAGCAGCGGAACGTCGTCCGGCAGGTCAATCGTTTTACTTTCGCCATTGATCGTCAAAGTGGTGGCCATGTGGGGTGTCCTTTTTGATTGGAACGTTGGGCTTAGGCTAGGTCAAACTGAGGGCTGCGGCAATCGGCGACGATGCGTAACAGGTCTGGGATAACCGCCTTGAATTTGAAAAAACCCGCTGTGGCGGCAGTCCAGCCGGTCTGATCAATCGGCCGGATGTGGCGGCAAACCGTGATGCCATGCGGCCTAAGCGCATCTGCCAAGCCGCGCAGCCCGTCGTTTGTGGGCCCTTGGGGCGTATAATTCATAATGACTTGGGTGGCGTCATGTGATTTGGCCCAAGCCGCAATTTCGGCCACGTCGGCCAATGGTGCCCCAAGCGGCGCAAGTGCGTTGCGGGTGAAGTCTATGACAAGTGGCGACACAGCCCATTGGCTACGTCCTGTCGGATTGGCATAGGTCGCAGTGGCCACAGCCCCGTGGTCGGCGATCATATCGTCGTCGGTGATAAGATGGACGCTGCGCGCGTCCGGATCGATTGGATCAGACTGCGGCACGGGGCCAAGCGCGGGGTGCGGGGGCGTTTCAATGGCCAATGGCGCGTCTGACAGCCCTGTCGGCTGAAACCGCCCGTCGGTATATTTTGCAATGTTGTCAGCGCGCGCGAGATAGGTTTTGCCCATCGTCTGAATACCTGCAACCCAGCGCCAAGACAGCGTGTTGGATGCGGCATCCCCATCCAGCAAATGCCGCAAAAAGAAATCCGCGCCCAATACCCATGGCAGGCGCAACGTATGGATCCAGATCGACGCGAACCACATACGGGCGTGGTTGTGCAAGTAGCCCGTTGATACCAATTCCTGCGCCCAATGGTCGAAACAATCGATACCGGTTTGACCCAAACAGGCGGCTTCCCAACCGGCACGCAAGCCCGATTGGGTTTGCACGGCATTGTGGGCCGAAATCAGATCGGTTTTATAGCGTAACCATAATTCGGGCCGACGTTCCAACCATCCTTTCCAATAGATGCGCCAGCACACCTCTGCGATGAATTTGTCGGCCGCTGCAGGGGAATGGTGGCGTAAAACCTCTGTTAAGACCTCTGTTTCAGTGACCATCCGGTGGCGCAAATATGGGGACAGCACGGACACATATGTCAAATCGTCATAGTTGCGGCCCGCCGCATAAGCGGGGCCCGCCGAAGGGGCGAAAGCGGAAAGGCGGGCCAATGCGGCAGCGCGGTTGGGCGGAAAAATTATCATAGCCTGACAAATAGTCCACCAATCTGATCAGGCAAATCGCCGAACCGACCTTGAAGCCCCCCACGGGCATGACTAAGGTTCTGTAAGTAAATTTGAACTAGGACGGTCGCGTCCAACAGTGAGGCAGCAAAATGCACGATCCAGTCGAACAATATATGAACCTCGTCCCGATGGTTGTTGAACAAACATCTCGTGGCGAACGCGCCTATGATATCTTTTCCCGCCTGCTGAAAGAGCGGATCGTTTTCGTCAATGGCCCTGTACATGACGGCATGTCCCAGCTGATCGTTGCCCAGTTGTTGCACCTCGAGGCAGAAAACCCGAAAAAAGAGATCAGCATGTATATCAACAGCCCCGGCGGCGCTGTGCATGCGGGCATGAGCATCTATGACACGATGCAGTATATCCGGCCTAAAGTTTCGACGCTGATCTGCGGTATGGCCGCATCCATGGGCTCTGTGATTGCGGTTGGCGGCGAAAAAGGCATGCGCTTCTCACTGCCAAATTCCGAAGTGATGGTGCACCAGCCATCTGGCGGGTCACAGGGTAAAGCCTCTGATATGCTCATCTCTGCGCGCCACATTGAACGCACACGCGAGCGGTTTTACCAGCTTTATGTCGATCACACTGGTCAAGATTACGATACTGTAGTCAAAGCGCTGGATCGTGACACATGGATGACCGCAGAAGAGGCCAAAGATTGGGGTCACGTTGATGAAATTGTGACGAACCGCGAAAAACTTGAAGACTAAGGTAAACGGCTTGTTAACATGACCGTGCGAAGGTCATTTTGACATTGTAGCCAGTTGCGGGCTGCCATAGGCTATATGCCAACGGCAGCCCGCCGCATTTCTAGCAATGACCATTCGGTCAATAAGGTTTAAGACATGGCGAATACATCCGGCAACGACAGCAAGAACACACTTTACTGTAGCTTTTGCGGCAAAAGCCAACATGAAGTGCGCAAGCTGATTGCTGGGCCAACGGTTTTCATTTGTGATGAATGTGTAGAGCTGTGCATGGATATCATTCGTGAAGAAACCAAAACGGCGGGCCTGAAATCCGGCGAAGGTGTGCCAACACCGACCGAAATTTGTCAGGTGCTTGATGATTATGTGATCGGCCAAGTTCACGCAAAACGCGTGTTGTCTGTGGCTGTTCACAATCACTACAAACGCCTGAATCACGCCGATAAATCAGAAATTGAATTGGCGAAATCCAACATAATGCTGCTTGGGCCAACGGGCTGTGGTAAAACGCTGCTGGCCCAAACGCTGGCGCGTATTTTGGACGTGCCGTTTACAATGGCCGATGCGACAACCCTGACCGAAGCCGGTTATGTGGGTGAAGATGTTGAAAACATCATCCTCAAGCTGTTGCAGGCGTCCGAATACAACGTCGAACGTGCGCAGCGCGGCATCGTTTATATCGACGAGGTCGATAAGATTACCCGCAAATCCGACAACCCATCCATCACCCGCGATGTTTCGGGCGAGGGTGTGCAGCAGGCTTTGCTGAAGATCATGGAAGGCACTGTTGCCTCTGTGCCGCCACAAGGCGGGCGTAAGCATCCGCAGCAGGAATTCTTGCAAGTGGACACAACAAACATCCTGTTCATTTGCGGCGGTGCATTCGCTGGTCTGGACAAGATCATCGCAGCCCGTGGTAAGGGCGGCGGTATCGGGTTTGGCGCCGAAGTGAACGACAATGACGAACGCGGCATTGGCGAAATCTTTGCGGACTTGGAACCAGAAGATCTGTTGAAATTCGGTCTGATCCCCGAATTTGTTGGCCGCTTGCCCGTGATTGCGACGCTGACTGATCTGGACGAAGACGCGCTTGTGACCATCCTGTCAAAACCGAAAAACGCATTGGTCAAACAATACCAGCGCCTGTTCGATTTGGAAGATGTGCAGCTGACGTTCACCGACGATGCGCTGATCGCGATCGCGCGGCGTGCGATTGAGCGGAAAACAGGTGCGCGTGGTCTGCGATCCATCATGGAAGATATCTTGTTGGACACAATGTTCGACCTGCCGGGCATGGGCACCGTATCCGAAGTTGTGGTCAATGAAGAGGCTGTCGGCCCCGACGCAGCACCGCTGATGATTCACGACAAGAAGAAAGCCAAAGATACTGAGCCAGCGGAGGCCGGCTAATGTCTATAAAACGGATTTCTTCGGGCGGCGTGTTTGAGGCCAAAATCGGTTATTGCCGCGCGGTTGTTGCGGGTGGCTTTATTCACGTATCAGGCACGGTCGCAGGGCCGGACGTGCCGGAAGATGTCGCCGCTCAATGCAAATCGGCATTATCAATTATGGAAAAGGCCTTGGCTGAAGCTGGGGCAACTTTCGCTGATACAGTGCGCGTGCGGTATATCTTGCCAAATCCGGCGGATTTCGAAGCGTGTTGGCCCGTTTTGGCGGCAACTTTTGGTGAAAATCCGCCTGCGGCCACAATGATTTCATGTGCTTTGATTGATCCAAAATATAAGATCGAAATAGAGCTGACGGCCATCGATCCAAACGCATAGTGCACTGGACCTTTCCTGCAGTTTCGGGCAAAACGCGAGGCAAGTAAGCCTCTAGGAGCATAAGATGGGCCTTTTGAATACAATCAAACGTGTTTTCACATGGTGGGATGGTCAAACATTCGGCACGCAGCTTTGGACATGGCGCAAGGGCCACAAAGTTGGCGAAGACGCGCAAGGCAATGTCTTTTACAAAAATGCCGACGATAGCCGCCGCTGGGTGATTTATAACGGCGATATGGATGCAACGCGCATCGAACCTGATTGGCACGGCTGGTTGCATCACACGTGGAACGAGCCGCCAACAGATAAACCGCTTGTCCATAAAGCGTGGGAAAAGCCACATCAGAAAAACCTGACAGGCACGGTCGCCGCTTATGCGCCCGCTGGGTCGCTCCGTCACGCCCAAACCAAATCGCGTGACGATTACGAGGCTTGGACGCCAGAGTAGGCCAGATGCGCGAGAACCCAACAGAGGTGATCGTTGGCGGCGTCGTTTTGGCGGCCGCCATTGGTTTTTTGACCTATACGATGTCCACAACAGGGTTCGGTGCACGTGGCGACACCTATGATCTGACCGCCAGCTTCCGATCCATCGAAGGCATTACAGCAGGCACCGATATTCGCCTGTCCGGCGTGAAAATCGGCACTGTGTCTAGCGTATCTTTGAACCCCGACACGTTCCGAGGTGACACAGTATTCGCCATTCAGCACGATACCGTGATCCCCGACGACAGCGCCGCCGTGATTGCGTCTGAGGGGCTGCTTGGCGGTAATTTCGTTGAAATCGTGCCCGGCGGCTCGCTGGGCAACTTCGAAAACGGGGCAGAGATAGAGGACACGCAAGGCGCGGTGAGCCTCATCTCGCTTTTACTAAAATTCGTCACCGGCGAGGGAAATTAACATGAAATCCTTGATCTTGGCATGTTTTTGTTTGACTGCGTCTATGGCGCAAGCGCAACAAGCGAGCAGTGCCAATTCTGGCGCATTGCGGGTCTTGGACAAGGTGTCGGGGGCCGTTACCGACCTGCGCTTGGCAACAGGGGAAACCGGTGCGCTAGGACTATTGAAAATCACGCTGAACGAATGCCGTTTTCCGACGTCGAACCCCAATGGCGATGCCTATGCCAAGGTCACGGTAGTATACCGCGACACGGTTACCCCTGTGTTTCAGGGCTGGCTGATCGCATCAGCCCCTGCGCTGAATGCGATGGACCACCCGCGCTATGACGTCTGGGCGTTGCGCTGCAACAATAAATAAACATCCGTGACTTCGGTCGTTAGGGCGAAATTCGCCCGATGATTCAGCGCCTCTTGCAGATGTAAATGATAGGTGGCACGCGGAATCTCGATCGCGCCGAGGGTGGCAAGATGATCTGTGATGAATTGTGTGTCAAACAGCCGGAACCCGCAGCGGTTCAAATGATCAACGAGATAGGCGAGCGCCATTTTCGATGCGTCACGCCGCGTGCTGAACATGCTTTCGCCGAAAAACGCAGCCCCTACGGAGACACCGTAAACGCCGCCGACGAGTGTGTTGTTGTCCCAAACTTCAATACTATGGGCGTTTCCACGCGCATGCAGAGCAAGGTAGAGATCAAAAATTGTATCGTTGATCCAAGTTTCTTCGCGGTTGGCACAGCCAGTCACAACATCTGAAAATGCGGCGTTCAGCGTGATACGGAACGGGCTGCTGCGCAGGCGCTTGGCCAAACTGCGCGAGATATGGAAACTGTTCAGGGGAAAGATGCCGCGAAATTTTGGGTCGACCCAGAAAATCTCCGGGTCGTCGCGGTTTTCTGACATGGGAAAAACCCCCGCGCTGTAGGCCTGCAAAAGCAGGTCAGGTGTCAGCGCGGGGTCATTCACATCTTAGGCCAGATTTTCGTCAAGCCAGTGTTCCAGCCAGTGGATATTATAGTCACCGGTTTGGACTGCTTCTTCAGCGAGCAGCGCATGGAACAGGGGCACTGTTGTATCGACACCGTCCACAATCAGTTCGCCCAATGCGCGTTCCAGTCGCGCCATTGCTTCGGGCCGGTCGCGTCCGTGCACAATAAGCTTACCAATCAAGCTGTCGTAATAAGGCGGGATGCGGTAGCCGTCATAAAGCGCGGAATCCATCCGAACACCAAGCCCACCAGGCGCGTGATATTGCGTAATCTGGCCGGGGCAGGGGCGGAAATCGGGTAGCTTTTCCGCGTTGATCCGCACCTCAATGGAATGGCCGTTGATCTTCAGGTCGTCTTGGGTGAACGACAGCGGCAGGCCGGAGGCCACACGCAGCTGTTCGCGCACCAAATCCACGCCAAAGATGTTTTCGGTCACAGGGTGTTCCACCTGCAAACGCGTGTTCATTTCGATGAAATAGAACTCGTCATTTTCAAACAGGAATTCGATGGTGCCAGCGCCGGAATAGTTGATCTTGGCAACGGCATCCGCGCAAACCTTACCAATACGTTCGCGCAACTCGGGGGTGATACAGGGGCCAGGAGCCTCTTCGAATACCTTTTGGTGGCGGCGTTGCAGCGAACAATCGCGTTCGCCCAAATGCACTGCGTTGCCTTTACCGTCGCCGAAAACTTGGATTTCGATGTGACGCGGGGTTGTAAGGTATTTCTCGATGTAGACTTCATCGTTGCCAAATGCGGCTTTACCTTCTGCGCGCGCGGAGTGGAACGCTTGTTCCATATCGTCCGCGGTCTGCGCAACCTTCATGCCGCGCCCGCCGCCACCAGCTGTGGCTTTGATAATGACGGGATAGCCGATCTCGTTGCCGATTTTCTGGGCTTCGGCCAGTGTCGGCACGCCGCCAGCAGATCCGGGCACACATGGCACGCCGAGTTCTTTCATTGTGTCCTTGGCCGTGATTTTGTCGCCCATGGTCCGGATATCAGCAGCGGATGGGCCGATAAAGGTGATATCGTGGTCTTCAAGCGCTTGCACAAAGGCCGCGTTTTCTGACAAGAAACCATAACCCGGGTGCACAGCCTGCGCGCCTGTGATTTCACATGCCGAAATGATTGCGGCAAATGACAGATAGGATTGCGCGGATGACGGTGGTCCGATGCAGACTGCCTCGTCGGCCATGCGCACATGCATCGCATCGCTGTCAGCGGTTGAATGCACAGCGACGGATTTCACGCCCATTTCGCGACACGCGCGCACGACCCGCAGCGCAATTTCGCCACGGTTCGCAATCAAAATTTTATCGAACATGTGCTAACCGCCTTATTCGATGATCGCCAGAGGGGCGCCAAATTCGACTGCGCCGCCGTCTTCGACCAGAATGCGTTTCACTGTGCCGGCCTTGGGGGCTGGAATGTGGTTCATTGTTTTCATCGCTTCAATGATCAGCAGTGTGTCGCCTTCAGCAACTGTTGTGCCTACGGAAACGAATGGTGCAGCGCCCGGTTCAGCGGCCATATAGACCGTACCGACCATTGGCGATGTGACAGCTCCAGGATGCGCCGCTGGATCGGCGGGTACATCTGCGACTACTGGGGCAGGGGCCGTGGCGGCTGGTGCAGGGGCGGCTGGTGCTGCCACGGCGGCCACCGGGGCCGCTGCTTGCATTACTGTTTGGGATTGGCGGCTGACCCGCACGTTCAGGCTGTCATTCTCGCCATAGTCGCGTTTAACCTGCAATTCGGTCAAATCGTTTTCGCGCAGAAGCTCTGCAAGCGACTGGATGAAGCTGACATCGCTGTCATGAGAAGTCTTTTTTGTCATATTTTCCTCGGCCCATTGCCCAAACATTGCCCAGCTACGCTGGCGATAGGCGGACTTATACGGCAGGAACCCCCCCGAGGAAAGACGGGTCAGTCAGGAAAATGACGTTGCGGAACCGTTGCCAAAGAAATCAGGCAACTTCGGCGGTTTGATTACGCGGCGGCAACATTTCGATTCCGTAGGGTTTAAGCACCCGTTCGGTCTTTGTGATTGTATCAAGCTGAGCCAGTAGCTGCGTGCGGTTCACAGTACCAATCATCGAGTTGTCGCTGGGTCTAATACCCGTTTCAGTGTCGGCTTCGCGTGGCTCTGATTGTGGCGCCACAGGCGCGGCCACCATTACAGGGATGAGACTGGTCAAGGCGGGCGGCGGGACGGTAAGCAAAGTTTCCATATTTCTGATCCATGTTAAGAAATCACAAATTTCTAGAGTATTTTGGCCCCAATTGCTTACCGTCAGGTTAATAGTTAAATTACGCTTAAATTGCCAAGTATTGTGCGCGTAATTTTTCGTCGTCTAGAACCTCTTGGGCGGACCCATCGTAAACGACGGTGCCTGTGTCCAAAATCACGGCGCGATCGGCGAGTTTCAACGCAGCAACAGCGTTTTGTTCCACAATCACAGTCGTGATGCCCTGATCACGGATTAGTCCCAGCGTTTTGGCAATTTCCTGCACGATAACAGGGGCCAGACCTTCGTAAGGTTCATCCAACAACAGTACTTTCACATCGCGGGCAAGTGCGCGCGCGATGGCAAGCATCTGTTGTTCACCACCAGAAAGCGTCACACCTTCTTGTTTCCGGCGTTCTTTCAGGCGCGGGAACAATTCGTAGATTCGGTCCAATGACCAACCGACTGGCGGTGCGATCTGAGCCAATTGCAAGTTTTCTTCAACCGTCAGGCCCGCAATGATATTCCGGTCTTCTGGCACCAATGCGATGCCAGCTTGGGACGCCTGCCAAGACTTCATATTATGAAGTGGCTGGTGGTCGAGCCAGATTTCGCCGTGCTTGAGCTGCGGGTCGCCCATACGCGCGATGGTACGCAGGGTGGATGTTTTGCCCGCCCCGTTCCGGCCCAAAAGCGCCAAGATTTCGCCTTCGTGAATGTCAAAGCTGACGTTTTGCACGATGTAGCTTTCGCCGTAGTAGGCTTCCATTTCCCAAACGGAAAGATAGGCCGGTGTGGTAGCTGCGTTATTGACGCGCTTATTGAATTCAGTGGTCATATCAGTTCCTTACACCTGTGCTTCGCCGAGGTAGGCTTCGCGCACCTTTGGGTGGCCTTTGATGTTGTCGGGCGTGTCTTCGACCAATGGCATCCCTTGGGCGAGCACTGTGATCCGCTCGGCCATGGAAAACACAACATGCATGTCGTGTTCGATGATGCACATGGTGATGTCGCGTTTTTCCTTGATCTCTTTGAGAAGATCGATGGTGTTGTTGGTGTCAGCCCGCGCCATACCGGCGGTGGGTTCATCCAACAGCAACAGACGTGGTTCTTGGACCAAGCACATCGCCATTTCCAAACGGCGTTTGTCGCCGCGTGAAAGGGATGATGCGATCATGTGGCGTTTATCAAGCATATTGACGTCGGCCAGAATGGTTTCCGCCATGTCTTGAATGTCGCCGTGGCCAGATACTGCGCCAATGGCTTGCATCTTGTATGACCCATCACGTTTGGCAAAACACGGGATCATGACATTTTCGAACACGGACAGATCAGCGAAGATTTCCGGTGTTTGGAACACGCGGCTAATGCCCATCTGGTTGATCTCATGGGGCTGGCGGCCCAACACGGATTGGCCGTCAAACATGACCGATCCACTGTCAGGGATCAGTTTCCCCACCAACACGTTGAGCAGGGTGGATTTACCGGCCCCGTTTGGGCCGATAATCGCGTGCACGGTGTTTTCTGCCACGCTGAGGTTCACGTCACCTAGCGCTTGTAGACCACCAAAGCGTTTGTTGATGCCTTTGACTTCAAGGATACCCATTGTTGTTTCTCCTTATTCCGCTGGGGTTTTCACGCCATCAGCGGCGTCGTCGGTTTTCTTGCGGCGGAACAACCCACCAAGCTTTTGACCACCTTGCACAAGCCCACCGGGCAAGAAGATGACAACAGCCATGAACAATAGGCCCAGCGTCAGGTGCCAGCCTTTGCCCACAAACGGATACATGATGTTCACGATGAAGTTTTCCAAACCGTCTGGTAGGAACGCAAACCACGTGTGCAGGATGTCGCCGTTGATTTTAGATACGATGTTTTCGAGGTATTTGATCAAGCCAGCGCCAAGTACTGGGCCGATCAATGTGCCGACACCGCCCAAGATCGCCATCACAACGATTTCACCAGAGGCTGTCCAGAACATGCGTTCCGCACCGGTCAATGGGTCCATCGCAGCGAGCAAACCACCGGCAAGCCCTGCATACATGCCAGAGATGACAAATGCTGCGAGCATGTAGGGTTTGGTGTTGATACCCGTATAAGACATACGCGTCTGGTTGGATTTGATCGCGCGCAGCATCAGACCCATAGGGGACCGGAAGATGCGAATCGACAGGTAGAATGCCAAGATCAAGAAGATCGCAGAAAAGTAATACCCGTTCTGGAATGTGAACGACCAGCCACCGATGTCCCAGTTGAACTGAGAGTTCATTTCCCAGCCAAAGAGATGCGGCACTGTGGAATCGCCCTCTTTTAGCAGGATCTGCGGATCGTCGTTATACACCTGCAAACCTGTTTCGCCGTTTGTTAGGCCAAAGCCCATCAATTTACCGGCCAAGTCGGAATAGGCGATGGAATACATCATCTGTGCAAAGGCAAGTGTCAGGATCGAAAAGTAAATCCCAGAGCGGCGCAGGGCCACATAGCCGATCACAACAGAGAACAGACCCGCCACGATGACCGACAAGATGATCGCAGGGACCACGTTGTAAGACAGCAGCTTGAACATCCAAACAGCGGCGAATGATCCCACACCCAGAAACGCAGCGTGACCGAATGACAGATAGCCGGTGAGGCCGAACAGAATGTTAAACCCGATGACAAGGATGCCGAAGATCGCAAAGCGTTGCATCAGTGCAGGGTAGCCCGCGTTAAAGCTTTCGCCCAAGGCAGAAGACACAGGGAAGGGGTTCAGCAAGATCGGTGCGGCCAAAGCCATAACACAGACCACGAGGAACAGTTTAAAGTCGCGTGAATTCAATCCAAGCATGATTATTCCTCCATCACGCCGCGGCGGCCCATGAGGCCCCTAGGACGGGTCAATAGAATGATGATTGCAACAAGGTAGATGATGATTTGGTCAATGCCGGGGATGATGGCCTTAACTTCGTTCATGGATGCGAAAGACTGCAAGATGCCAAGCATAAAGCCAGCCAGAACCGCGCCCGGAAGCGAGCCCATGCCGCCGACAACAACCACAACAAACGACAGCACAAGGAAGTCCATGCCGATGTTATAGTGGGGTGACAGGATTGGTGTGTACATCACACCGGCCATACCCGCGACAGCCGCCGCAAGACCGAACATGAACGTAAACCGCTTGTCGATGTCGATGCCCAAAAGGCCAACAGTTTCACGGTCAGCCATGCCAGCGCGCACAACCATACCAAAGGTGGTGAATTGCAAGAAGGCGAACACAGCAGCGATGATGATCGCAGAGAAGATAAAGTAGACCAAACGCCATGTTGGATAGGCCACAGCGCCTTCGCCCATGCCAAGCCATGAACCGACGTCTACAGTGCCAAGGAAAGTAGATGGGGCAGGGGTCTGAATTGGGTTCGCGCCGTAGAAAGCTTTGATGATTTCGCCAATGACGATGGCAAGACCAAAGGTCACAAGGATCTGATCAGCGTGGGGGCGTGTATAGAAGTGCTTGATCAAGCCACGTTCCATGACCCAGCCAAGGAAAAACATGACTGGGATCACAACAAGGATGGCCAAAGGCACCGACCAGTCTTGGATTGCGCCGCCCATTGCTGGGCCGAACCAAGATTCCACATAGGGTGTCGCCACTTTCAGCGGGTTGCCCAAAAAGTCGGTCTGTGTCGGATCAACAACTTCGAAGCTGAGCGACAGAATTTTCTGCACGGTCACAGCACAAAACGCGCCAATCATGAACAATGCACCATGCGCAAAGTTCACAACACCGAGCGTGCCGAAGATGAGTGTCAGGCCGAGGGCAATCAAGGCATAAGCCGAGCCCTTATCTAAGCCGTTGAGAATTTGTAGAATAAATGCGTCCATTGGACCTTGCCCCGTCATGTCTGATGGATGGACCCCTGTTGTGGGGTTGAAAAGGACCGGCGCCAATCATGACGCCGGTCCGATATCGTATAACCGAAACGCTTATGCGCCTGGGTTACATGCGCCCAGATCGCCACCGGCGAACATTGGGTGATCAACATCGTACTCAACCTGTGCACGTGGCGTAACTTCCACGATTTCCAGTGTATCGTACTGGTTGGTTGGGTTCTCTGCGCCCTTCATAACCAGCACGTCTTTGAAGCACTGGTGATCGGAGCCACGGTAAGATGTTGGACCGTTGCCCATGCCGTCGAAATCGAAGTCTTCGAGAGCTTCTGCAACGCCGCAAGGGTTGAACGTACCCGCACGCTCGACAGCATCTGCATAAAGCAGTGTCTGAACGTAGCATGTGTGCGCCGCACCGGATGGTGGGAAACCGTATTTTTCGCCAAAGGATTTCGTGAAAGCTTTTGTGCCTTCATCCTGCAGCTGCCAGTTCCAGTTCATGGAACCAAATACGCCTTGGATGTTAGAGCCAGCACCCGCAGCCATCAGCTCTGAATACAGAGGAACGATGATTGTGAAGTCCTTGCCGTTAACCTGCTTGTCGCGCAGACCAAACTGGATGGCCTGTGTCAAAGAGTTAACCATGTCCCCACCGTAGTGGTTCAGGATCAATGTATCAGCACCGGAGTTCAAGATTGGCGCGATGTAGGAAGAGAAGTCACCCGCGCCAACTGGCGTAAGAACGTTCTGAACAGTGTTCCAACCCAAAGCTTCTGTAGAAGCAGCGATGGATTCTTGCTGTGTCCAGCCCCATGTGTAGTCAGCTGTCAGGTGGTATGCCTGACGCTCGTTGCCGTATTCTTTTTCAAGAACTGGGCCAAGTGCCGCACCGGACATGTAACCGTTAAAGAAGTGACGGAAGCCGTTGGCTTTCTTATCTTTACCAGTTGTGTCGTTAGAGTGTGTCAGACCAGCCATGAAGATCACGCCAGCTTCTTGGCACAGACCTTGAACAGCAATCGCAACACCGGAAGAAGAACCGCCGTTGATCATGATGCAGCCGTCTTTCTGAATCATGGACTGTGCGGATGCACGTGCCACGTCAGATTTCGTCTGCGTATCGCCTGTGACGAATTCGACTTTCTTACCCAGAACACCGTTACCTTTGAGGTTCTTCTCAGAGAACGTGTTCATCATGCCGCCGTCGCCCATGCCGTTGAGGTGCTCAACAGCAAGTTCTTGTGCGCGCAGTTCGTCCAGACCTTCTTCAGCGTACGGGCCAGTTTGTGGCACGTTGAAACCGAATTTGACTGTTGAACCAGTTGGAGCGTTTGTGAAGCCAGCGTGGCTGGCCGCGCTCAGATACGTAGGAACTGCGAGACCTGCACCGGCAACGGCACCTGTCTTCAGCAACCCACGACGTGAGAAATTAGACTTGGACATTATTATCCTCCCTAGATTTTATATCCGCCGATTGAGCCTCCTCGCTCGCACGGCTTTACACTTACGTGTGGTAACACCTTGGGAGGGAGGACCGTTTGTCGCAACAGCGGGACTAGAATTGCGAAGCGAATTGGTAAATAAATGCACAAACGGCACGCAGAATTTGTAAATTCGTTTTCATGATTATGCGGGAAGATGCTGAAATTAGGGGAATTTGCTATGGCTGTTGATGGTTTTACAGGAACGCGTATTCGCGACAGACGCATTGATCGTGGCATCCGACAGGCAGATTTGGCGAAGCAGGTTGGCATTTCTGCGCCCTATCTCAACCTGATCGAGCACAACAAACGGAGAATCGCAGGAAAGCTGTTGGCCGATATCTCGCTTGCCCTTTCAGTTCCGGTGCAGCAGTTGAGCCAAGGGATCAGCGCGTCAGTCTTGGACCAATTGCGGGCCGCTGCGGCCTCTTTATCTGCAACGGTAGAGCTTTCGCGGGCCGAAGATTTGACGATCCGCTTTCCTGGCTGGTCGGGGCTCATCGTGGCGCAGGCCAATCAATTGGCAGAACTTAATGATCGTGTTCAGGTGTTAACGGACAGAATGACCTATGACCCCGAATTGGCCGGATCATTGCATCAGGTCATTTCAGCGGTCACATCAGTCCGCTCTGCTGCGTCAATTTTGGTTGGCGGCGAGGACATTGATGCCGATTGGCAAGCGCGTTTTCATAAGAATATCTATGATGATAGTGTGAAGCTCGCCGCCAGTTCCGAAGCATTGATACGCTATCTTGATACGCCCGAAACGGCAGGCCAGCAGCAATCGGCGCCTGTTGATGACATCGAAACAGCCTTGGCAGCAGTTGGGTATCATATCAAAGAACTGGAACGGGGGCGGCAGGTCGATCTGGACAGCATTGCGAATGGGCTTATCGCAAAAAAGGGTATAGCCCGTGATTTACTGATCCGGTTTTTGACAACCTACCAAGCAGATGCGGCCTTAATGCCTATGACGCGGTTCGGGCCAGCCGCAATTGAAACGGGCTATGATCCGGTTGCCTTGGCACATCGGTTCGCGGTCCCCATTGATGCAGTGTTGCGCCGTTTATCAGGGTTGCCAACCGCCCAAGGCCACCCGCCGATGGGACTTGCTGTGGCAGATGCATCCGGCGCGATGCTGTTCCGTAAACCTGTCAGCGGCTTTGCCTTACCGCGGGCGGGGGCGGGCTGTCCGCTTTGGCCATTATTCACGGCCTTTGGCAGGCCGGACCAACCAATCCGCGCCGAGGTAGCCCTACCCGATGCGGGCGGGCAGCGATTCTTGTGTTATGCTGTCGCCAAGCCTGTAGGCGCCGCAAGTTTTGATGCGCCGCCTGTTTTACATGCTACCATGCTGATCATGCCCGACCCCGTCGAAGGCAGCACCGCACCCATCCCTGTTGGGGTTTCGTGCCGCATTTGCCCACGCAAAGCTTGTGCGGCCCGCAGAGAACCCTCTGCTATGCGCTAACAGCTTTGACAGGTCGTGCATTTGACGCAATAGTCCTCCGACGACGTGGGGGGATACACAAAATGGCAAAACGCGTTTTGCTGATCGAGGACGAGCCGAATATTATTGAAGCCATCAGTTTCATTCTGTCGCGCGACGGATGGACAGTGCACACGCATGAAGACGGCACATCTGCAATGAATAAGGTGCTGGCTTTGCCGCCCGATCTGATCATTCTGGATGTCATGCTGCCCGGGCGCAGCGGGTTCGACATTTTGCGCGACTTGCGCGAAACTGAAGTGACCGCCAATATTCCGGTGATGATGCTGACAGCCCGCGGCCAAGCGCGCGACCGCGAACTCGCTGATCGGCTCGGGGCAAATCATTTCATGACCAAACCGTTTTCCAATGCCGATGTCCGTGATCATGTTCGGACATTGATGGGCGACGCATGAGCTTGCACCCGTTCAAACAGACTTCTTTTTTGGCTAAAGACAGCTATCGGCGGCGGCGCATGCGTGATTTGGCGCGCGCGGTGCCGGTGATCGGTGGCATTTTGTTGATGCTTCCTCTTTTGTGGTCGCCAGGTACCCTCAATAGCACAGCAAGCGTCTATGTTTTTCTGGTTTGGCTTTTTTTGATCGCTTTGGCCGCCATCATTTCGCGACTAGTGTCCAATGATTCCGAAAAGACTTGATAGGCATGTTTACGTTTAACGTCCTACTCGCAGTGGCATTGGCATATGTCATCTTGTTGTTTGGCGTCGCCTTCCTCGCTGAACGCCACGCGGCGAAAGGGCGAGGCGGCTGGCTGCGTTCGCCTGTCGTTTATACTCTGTCGCTGTCGATTTATTGCACCGCATGGACGTTTTATGGGGCCGTTGGCTACGCCGCGCGTTCGGGACTTGAGTATGTGACGATCTACCTTGGGCCAACGCTTGTGATGGTGGGATGGTGGTGGGTATTGCGCCGCCTTGTTCGGATTGGTCGCATGCAGCGTTTGACCTCGGTGGCCGATTTGATCTCGTCGCGTTTTGGCAAGTCTACTTCGCTCGGCGTCATCGTGACGCTGATGGCCGTTGTGTCTGCGACGCCCTATATCGCGCTGCAATTACAATCGGTTACCCTATCTTTTTCCGTTTTCGCAGAGGCGGGTGGACGCCCTTGGGGGCAGGATGAACTGGCAGGCGGCGCGATTTGGGTCGCGATTGGACTGGCGGTGTTTACCGTGCTTTTTGGCACGCGGAACTTGGACGCAAATGAGCGGCACCATGGGATCGTTATGGCCATCGCGGTCGAGGCGGCTGTCAAACTGCTCGCACTTGTCGCGGTGGGTGTGTTTGTGGTCTGGGGCATTGCCGGTGGGCCAGCGCAGATTTTGACCCAAATTGAAACTTCGCCCATCGCCACGTGGCAACAAGACGGGTCGCGCTGGATTAGCCTGATTTTCCTATCCGCCGCGGCCTTCATTTGTTTGCCGCGCATGTTCCAAGTGCTTGTGGTTGAAAACGTCGACGAACGCCATCTGAACATCGCGGGCTGGGCATTTCCGGCCTATCTGATGTTAATGAGCCTTTTCGTTGTGCCTATCGCGGTTGTTGGTTTGCGATTGTTACCGACGGGTGCCAACCCTGACTTGTTTGTTCTGACAGTGCCGTTGTCCCAAGGGCGCGACGGTCTGGCAATGCTGTCGTTCTTGGGCGGTTTTTCATCGGCCACATCCATGGTGATCGTGGCGACAATTGCGCTGGCAACGATGGTTTCAAACCACATCGTCGTGCCGATTTGGCTAGCCACGCGTGGCAACACGCCCCAAGCGAAAATGTCGGGCGACGTACGTGCTGTTATTTTGCTAACCCGCCGCCTGACCATCGCAGGCGTTTTGTTACTGGGATATCTTTATTACAGGCTGTCGGGCGGGGGGGCTGCATTGGCTGCTATCGGACTGGTGTCGTTCACGGGCGCTGTCCAAGTTTTACCGGCGCTGATCGGGGGTATTTTCTGGCGCGGTGCGACCCGCGTGGGTGCCGCGATGGGGCTAATCACGGGGTTTCTCGTTTGGAGCTGGACCCTGTTTTTACCAAGTTTTGGCAGTGCCGCGATCCTTTCTGAATTGACCACACCCGCTGGTCCGTTCGGCATCGGTTGGCTCCGTCCCGATGCGCTTTTCGGGATCGAAGGCATGGACCCGTTAGTGCATGGCATCATGTGGTCGATGCTCTTGAATGCTGCGATGTTCTTTATTGGCTCTGTTTTCAGTTTCCCGACGCCGTTGGAAAGACTGCAAGGGGCGCAATTCGTCAATGTGTTCGATTTCTCCACAGGCTCGCAGCCTTGGCGGACAAGCGTGGCCAACGCCGAAGACCTGTTAATCATGTCGCAGCGCATTATCGGTGGTCGCGAGGCACAGAGCTTTTTCCAACGAGCTGCACAGGAACAGGGCAAAGACGGCTATCTACCTGATGTAACACCAGTATTCATGGAGGCGCTGGAGCGAGAGCTGTCTGGGTCTGTTGGTGCCGCGACAGCCCATGCGATGATCGGCCAATTATCAGATGGCAGTGGCGTGTCCGTCGAAGACCTGATCGCGGTGGCCGACGAAGCCGCTCAAATCCTAGAGTATTCCAACCAACTGGAAGCCAAATCCGCCGAGCAAGATCGCACGGCCCGTGCGCTCCGCGGAGCCAACGAACAGCTGACCGCATTATCGGTGCAAAAGGACGCGTTTCTTAGCCAGATTAGCCATGAATTACGCACGCCCATGACATCAATCCGGTCATTTTCCGAAATCCTACGCGATAGCGAAATGACTGCGGAAGACCAGGCCCGCTACGCAGGTATTATACATGACGAAACGCTCCGGTTGACGCGGCTTTTGGATGATTTGCTCGATTTGTCGGTTCTGGCCAATGGGCAAGTGACACTGCAAGATCAAACGGGCCGTTTAACCGATTTGATCGACCGCGCCATTAGCGTCGTAAACGGTGAAAAGGGCGGTTTGACCGTAAAAAGGACGCCTGCGAAGGAACAGATTTCATTGCGGACCGATCTTGATCGTTTGGTGCAGGTGTTCATCAACTTGATCGCAAATGCGCGAAAATACTGCGACGCACCTAAGCCGGTTCTGAAAATAGAGGTTTCCCATGGCGACGGGCTTTTATTCATTGATTTCATAGACAACGGCAGCGGGATCGCGCCGGAAAACCAGAAACTGATTTTCGAGAAATTCGCCCGTGTTGCGGATGAAGGTAAGGCTGGAAGTGCGGGCCTCGGGCTCGCGATTTGCCGCGAGGTGATGACCCGACTGGGCGGACATATTACCTATTTGCCGGCGCAAGGTGGTGCTGCCTTCCGCGTTGCGCTTCCGACCGCGATGATCTTAGCAACTCCGTAACCATTTGTCGGTTAATTGGTAACCATTGTAGGCCTGACGACAAAGGGGGCGGGACTTTTTGTGACCGCAGCAGCTTCTATTTTATCACGCATGGTGGTGTCGGCGCCGTCAGAAGTGGCTGCAGTGCCACTGACATCATCCCGTGCGATGCGTTTGGCGGTGACACGGGCGGCGGACCGTGCGCTTGGACTGTCGCTGACAGTTGAAAGCGTGTCAGAAGACACCCAAAAGTTGGACGGGGTGATTGGGCAACTCGCAACCGATGACAGCTATTTCCAGTTAGACGGCGCCGATGGGCTACGCGGTATAATCGGGCTTGATATGCAGCTGCGTGCGGCCGCGATTGAAATGCAAACCATGGGCAGTATTGGCAAGAAAGAGGCGGCGGCGCGCCCGCACACCGGAACTGATATGTTGTTGGCGACCCCGTTATGCGCGGCGGTGCTCGAAGCATTGCCAAAGGCGACGCAAGGGTCTGACTTGGATGGCTGGGCGGCGGCCATTAAGCTGGGCGATCCGTTTGAAACATTGCGCGCGGCAGGGCTGATGTTGCCTGATGCACGATATAAAATCATGACGATAACAGTGGACTTAAACGGCGAGGGACGGCAGGGACATTTGGTTATCGTTTTGCCGACATGCGACGCTGTAGAGGTTTTGGATGCACCGGACGTGGACGCGCAATGGGACCGTCGGATGCATACGGCTGTGTCATCTGCGCCCGCCGCAATGGACGCAATATTGCACAAACTACGATTGCCTCTGGGCCAAGTGAATGATCTGGCCGTAGGGGATGTTCTCCCGCTTCACGGGGTAACTGTCGGCTCTGTAAAGCTGTTCGCGCCAAAAGACACATTGGTCGGCACCGCCCGATTGGGGCAATCGGGGGGGATGCGGGCTGTCCGCTTGGAGACCCCACCAGAGCCGCATATGCGCGACATACCGGCGCCCGTGCCGGCAGAGGTTAAAACAATGGCTTAAACTTGTTGCGCCAGCAAATCCAATTGCCCGCGCAACCCGCCGAGCTCGTATCCGGCAGCCTGAGTTGCCGCGAGAATATCGTCAGTGGCCATGTCACCCGCTTGGCCCATGGACCAAACGATGGATGACCGGGTGCCAGATGCACAATAGGCGAGCACTGGCCCCGCCGATTCATCTAAAGCGGCGCGCTGTTGTTGAACCATCTCCATGTTCAGCCCTTGATGCGTCACGGGAATGCGCACGAATTGCAGGCCAGCAGCCTCTGTCGCGATTTGCATCGCATGGGCCTGATGGCTTGTCGGGACTTCTTCATCGGGCCGGTTGCAGATGATACAAACGAACCCCGCCGCCGCAATCGCTGGCAGGTCGTTTGGGTCAATTTGTGGGCTGACGGCGTAGGCGGGGGTGATTTGTCGAATATCCATAGCTGCGTTTACCGTAGCGCGATCAGTTATTCCAGAGCCGCGCGAAATTTCGGGGCGACATACATGCCCAAAATCATCGCGACCAGAAATGTCAGGCCACCGATGCCGCCGAATGAGATCGAAGCAATCGCAGGACCTGGGCAAAGGCCGACAAGCCCCCAACCGATACCAAACATCACTGATCCGACAACAATGCGCCGATCCACAGCTGCGTTTTTGGGGACTTGAAACTCGCCACCGAGCACGGGTTTGCGACCCTCGACAAACCGCCAAGCGATTGCCATTGGAATGATCGCACCCCCCATTACGAAGGCCAGTGTTGGATCCCAATCGCCAAAAATATCAAGCCAACCTTGGACCTTGAGCGTATTGGTCATGCCCGAAATCAACAGGCCAGCGCCAAACAATCCACCGACAATAAACGCATAGAAATTCCGCATCAGATCAACCCCAGAACATGTTTGAACAGCACGACGGTTAAGCCGCCCGCACCGATATAGAATACTGTCGCGACAATCCCGCGCAGTGACAAACGGCTGATCCCGCAGACGCCATGACCTGACGTGCAGCCATTTGCGACGCGCGTTCCGATGCCGACGAAAAGCCCAGCGACCACGACCAAAATCAGGTTATCCGTCAAGAACGTTGGTTTGATGCCGAACGCCAATGTCATCAGCGCGGGCACGATCACCAGCCCCGTGATCAACGACAGTTTTTCCGCAGCAGAGGCCAAGCCTGACCTGTCAACAAGGCTGCCCACGATGCCAGACGCGCCCATGACCCGCCCGTTGACGAGCAGGTATATTGCGCCCGCTGTGCCGATCAGCCCGCCGCCGATCAGCCCCATGATCCAATCTGAGTTCATTGCGATGTCCTTGATATTAAAGTGTATTTATCGGCACTTTGAAGAATCTGGTGCCATTGTCATCGGGTTCGGGCATGTTGCCCGCCCGCATATTTGTTTGGATTGATGGCAAGATCAGCCGCGGCATTCCGAGCTTCGCATCACGCGTTGTTCGCATGGCGACAAATTCGTCCATTGGGCGGCCTTCGCCAATATGCACGTTAAGCGCCTTTTGTTCGCCGACGGTGGTTTCCCACGCAAATTCATCGCGGCCAGGTGCCTTGTAATCGTGGCCAACAAATATGCGGGTGTCGTCGGCCAGAGATAGGATTTTCTGGATGGATTGATAAAGGTCTTCGGCTGATCCACCGGGAAAATCGCAGCGTGCGGTGCCGAAATCTGGCATGAATAGCGTATCGCCAACAAATGCCGCGTCGCCGATTACATAGGTCAGGCAGGCGGGAGTGTGACCGGGCGTGTGCATCACATCACAGCGCAACTGCCCGATATGAATGCTGTCGCCGTCTTTGAAAAGCGCGTCAAACTGCGATCCGTCGCGCTGGAATGCGGTGCCTTCGTTGAACACTTTGCCAAATGTATCTTGGACCACAGTGATCTGGTCACCAATGCCGATTTGCCCACCAAGCTCGTCTTGCAAATACGGCGCGGCAGATAGGTGGTCTGCATGTACATGGCTTTCCAAAATCCATGCGACTTGTAATCCTTCGGCTTTCACAAATGCGATGATCGCGTCGGCAGAGGTTGTGTCGGTCCGCCCTGCGGCTTGGTCATAGTCCAGAACAGAGTCGATAATCGTGCAGGCGGTCCCATTGGGTTCGCGCACGACATAGGACACAGTGTTGGTGGCGTCGTCGAAAAAGGCGGTAACGATCGGTTGCATGCGAATCTCCTCTGGCCTCAACAATAGGGCGTTGTTAATACATTTCAATATTGAAATGTATTTGCCGTTGGGTTAAATTGATCGCATGACCGAAATGCCAGTTGACCCCATGGCTGCCGCCGCAGAAGAGGCCGCCGCAATGATGAAAGCCTTGTCCAATCCGGGCCGGTTGCGGATCTTGTGCGCCTTAGTGCCCCAAGACTTAACGGTCGGCGAATTGGAAGTGGCCATTCGTCAGAGCCAGTCCTATGTGTCCGGTCAATTGCTGAAATTACGCGCAGAGGGGCTTGTCGCGGCCGAGCGCGATGGGCGTATTATGCGGTATTCATTGGCTGATGCGCGGGTGCGCCCGATCTTAGAGCGCATGTATGACGTATTTTGCCCGACGCAGATCTAGGCAAGCACGATCCCGATGATCACCATCATCAGCCCGATCATCGACACGAATAGCGCGCCCATGTTCAATGGCAGGATTTTTCCGATGCGCGCACGCATCTCGGCATCTTCCAGTTGTGCCTTTTTGGCGCGGGTGACCATGATGATCGACACGATAATGCCAATCATGCCCAAAATTGTCAGTGCAGCACCGCCCCAAATTAACATCTTGATCACCTTCTTTTTGCCTGGGCTCCGCGTAGCGCCTTGAACTGCATTGCGCAAGGGTTGCAGGCGGGCTAGGGAAGGGGCCAACCAAAATGAGGAGCCAGCGATATGGAAAATGACGTCACAGAGACAACAAGCTCAGTTGCAGGCCAAGAGCTGCGCCAGTTCATTGAACGGTTCGAGCGTTTGGACGCCGAAAAGAAAGACATTGCCGACGCACAAAAAGAGGTGATGGCAGAGGCCAAGGGCCGTGGTTACGACACCAAAGTCATGCGTAAAATCATCAGCATCCGCAAAATGGACGCCAATGATCTGGCCGAAGAAGAAGCCGTATTGGATATGTATAAATCCGCGCTCGGCATGTAGGCATCTGTGTTAGGGCGTGATGAAATCCACGCCCGGCAGCTGCGCAATAAACGCGATATCGTTTTCATAAATCTGCGACAACTCGTCGACCATTTCTGCGGTCATGCCGGGCATGTCGAGATCTTCTTCGATTTGATCTTCGCGCGCATATTTATCCAAGAACGCCGCAATCACGCGGCGTTTTTGCATTTCTGACTTTGGCGGATGGGTCCGCAAGTAGTTCAGAAAGCGGTTCATGCCTTCGTCAGTCATGATTGTGGCCAACAAATCAAAGCCGCCAGTAATTTTTTGGTCGTGTTCCACACCGGAAATTGCGCGCATTACCTCTGCCCAGATCAGCGGGGTATCTTCGTTGCACCAAACCGTCAGCTGGGTCATCGGAAATGCGCCTTGAATCCGGCGGATCAAATCGGACCATCGGATTTGCGTGTGATGTAGCCCCTGCAAAAATGCGTCCGGAGTCGCCGCCTTGGATTGCCCAAAGGTTACAGGCAGGAAAGTCGCAGGATTGCGCAGGGCGATGAACAACTCGATTTCGTCATGAGGAAACAACTGGTGAAGCGCTTGAATTTTCGCCTCAGCCTGTTGATACAAAATCCCGCCGTCGAAAATCCGGTTGGGAATGCAAATGAAATTTGAATTCGACAACACAAGCCGGTTCACATTCTGATCATCTACAATCGCATCAAGCAGAATATCGCGGGTTTCGTCGTTTGGCGTTGCCCCATTCAAGTTTTGGATGGTTTCGCGCAACAGGCGACGGTATTTCCCCGGACCGGGAACCTTGATGCCCGATTGCCCAAAGTTTGATGTGTTTTTCAAAAGCGATTTGATGATCCGATCGTCGTCGGTGCAGTTGACGCCGATGTGAAACGCGATTTGCATGATGCCCTTGCCGTTGTTTGTTTTCTTTTCGCTATCTTAGCCGGATTTCTGGACAGATAAACCGCTTTCGGGTAGGTGCCGTTTTGAAATGACCAAGCAAATCCGTCAGATAAGCGGCAAGGCCCGCCGCCAAGTTACACCAAGCCCTTGGTCCGTTGGGGCTTTGGTGATTGCGTTTATGGTGTTGATGCCAATCGCGGCAGTCATTTGGTTTGCATTTAATCCCACGGAAAACATCTGGTCCCATATGTGGGCGACGACTTTACCACGGTATTTGGCAAATACGGCGATTTTGATGATTGGTGTGGGCGTCATTGCGTCGATGGTCGGGGCAGGGGCTGCGTGGTTGGTCGTGATGTACCAATTTCCGGGCCGCCGCTGGCTACAATGGGTGTTGTTGATGCCATTGGCCGTGCCTGCATATGTTGGGGCCTACGCACTGGTAGATTTCTTTGAATATGCGGGCCCGGTGCAAACCGCCTTGCGCGGTGTATTTGGCTGGACGAATTCCCAAGACTATTGGTTCCCCGCAATTCGGACCCGTGGTGCGGCGATTGTCGTGTTGTCGGCCTCGCTTTATCCATATGTCTACATCCTTTCGCGGGCGGCATTGCGCGAACAATCTGGCGCTGCGTTTGATGTGGCCCGTGCCTTAGGGGCTGGTCCGTTTGCGCGGTTCTGGCGTGTTGGCTTCCCTTTAATCCGCCCTGCAATTGTCGCCGGTGCCGCCGTGGTCATGATGGAAACAGTTAATGATTTTGGGACTGTCGACTATTTCGCCGTCCAAACCCTAACCACGGGCATTTTTTCGGTTTGGTTGCAGGGCGGAAATTTGGGCGGGGCAGCCCAATTGGCGGGCTGTGTGCTGACGATCATCGTGCTCTTGGTTACATTGGAAAAACTGTCGCGGCGCAAAAGCCGGTTTTTCACATCCGCCCGTAATTCGCGCCCGATTACACCTGCGAAACTAACATGCTGGCAGGCTGGATTGGCCGCTGGATTTTGCGCGATCCCTGTGCTGATCGGTTTTGTTTTGCCTGTCACAGTCTTGCTGTCCCATGCCGTAGATGCGGGTCAATGGGCAGAGCCGGATTTGCATCTGGCCGTGGGACGTACTGTCGCCGTCGCGGGGATCGCCGCTGTGCTGACTGTGCTGGGCGGCGTGTTCATGGTCTATGGCGTTCGGTTGAGCGGTAAGCGTTTGCCCGCCCTTTTGATGCCTGTCACAGCGATTGGTTATGCGGCCCCGGGTGCCGTATTGGCGCTTGGCATTTTGGTGCCATTGGCCGCATTCGATAATTGGTTCGCTGACGGTATTTTGGCACTGACCGGTTATGATCCGGGCCTGTTGCTGACCGGCACTGCGGCGGCATTGGTGTTGGCCTATGTGGTGCGTTTCTTTGCGATTGCGCAGGGCACGGCGGATGCGGCTTTGGGGCGCGTTGCTCCAAGCCTGCCCATGGCCGCGCGGTCATTGGGCCGGACGGCGGGTGGCACATTGCGCGCAGTGCATGTGCCACTGGTGCGCGCTTCCATCGGGTCAGCGCTTTTGTTGGTGTTTGTCGATGCGGTCAAGGAATTGCCCGCCACTTTACTCCTGCGGCCGTTTAATTTCGACACACTGGCGACACGCGTGCACGCCAAAGCGTCGCTTGAAGATATTGCCCAAGCGGCCCCTGCGGCGCTGATGATTACCTTGATCGGGCTGGCGGCCGTGGCGTTTTTGGCGCGCGCAAACCGCTAGAAGGCGCGAATAGGTTTGACCTGCCTTTGATATGCAGACAAACTTGGCAAACGGTGCCAAATCGGTGTGCCAATCCAACCAAGACTGGACCTTTGCATGAGATATGAAAAGCCTGAAAGCTTCGCGGCTGCATCTGACATGTTGCTTGCCGAACAAGGCACTGCGCGGATTTTGGGTGGTGGCACGGATGTGCTTGTGCAGCTGAAGGCGGAAGTTGTTGAACCTGACCTGATGCTCGATCTCAAACACTTGCCCGGCATGCGCGATATCGTGGCAGAGAGCGGCGGGTTTCGTATTGGTGCGGCTGTGTGCAACAGCGCCTTGGGCGAACATGCGGCGTTAAAGGCGATGTGGCCCGGTGTGGTTGAGGGCGCCGAACTGATTGGATCCACCCAGGTGGCCAATCGCGCAACCATGGTCGGCAATCTTTGCACGGGTAGTCCGGCAGCGGATGCGGTGCCTTGTTTGTTTACGTCGGGTGCCGTCGCGCGCGTGCATGGTCCCGATGGCACACGCGACGTGCCTGTTGCGGATATTCCGGTCGGCCCGTTTAAGACGTCATTGGCCAAGGGCGAATTCATCACGTCCATCTATCTACCAGCGCGGCCTGCGCGCGCATCTGATGCCTATCTGCGGTTCATCCCGCGCACCGAAATGGACATCGCGGTTTCGGCTGCTGGCGTGTCCATTGAATTGGACGCAGACGGAGTAATTACGGCGGCAAATGTTGCAATTGGGGCCGTGGCCCCGACCGTGCGCGCCGTTGATGCTGCGTCAATCATCGGGACGACATTGGATGAGAGAGCGATCGCTGAATTGGTCACCGCGGTCGAAGCCACATGCGCCCCGATTTCGGACAAACGCGGTACAATCGCATTTCGCACAACAACCGCGGGTGTGCTCGCAAAACGTGCCGCAAAAATCGCCTATGCGCGCGCCGGAGGTCAGTCATGAAAACCATACCAGTAGAGACCACAATCAATGGCGACCGGACGGAGTTTCTGTGCAACGCGGATGAAAGCTTGCTGGATGTGCTGCGCGACAGGCTTGGCCTGACCGGTGCGAAAGAGGGCTGCGGCACTGGCGACTGCGGTGCCTGTAGCGTCAATCTGGACGGGCGCGTTGTTTGTTCCTGCCTCGTGCTTGGCGTTGAAACCGAAGGTGCACAGATTGAAACCATCGAAGGCATGGCAACCGGAGAAAAGCTGCATACGTTGCAGCGGGTATTCTTGGACGAGGCGGCCCTGCAATGCGGTATCTGCACACCAGGAATTTTGATCGCGGCCAAGTCGCTGTTGGAAAAGAACCCTGATCCGACGGATACGGAGGTCCGCTATTGGCTGGCGGGGAACCTGTGCCGCTGCACCGGTTACGACAAGATCATCAGTGCGGTCCAAACGGCCGCCGCAGAAATGAGAGGCGCGTAGCCATGGCCTTGGACACTCACGCAAAGCGCGCATTTAAAGTTATTGGCCAACGTGTGCCGCGCCCAGATGGGATTGACAAGGTGACGGGCAAGGCGGCTTACGGCGCCGATATTTCCGCGCCCGGCATGTTGCATGGCAGAATCTTGCGCAGCCCGCATGCCCATGCGCGGATCAAGTCGATTGACGTCAGCGCAGCCCTCGAGGCTGAAGGGGTGAAGGCCATCGTGACCGCCGCCGATTTCGCCAATCCCGATGACGCGAGCATGACTGATATCCGTGATAACTGTCTGGCACGCGATAAGGTTTTATATGACGGGCACGCTGTGGCTGCTGTCGCTGCGACGACAAAATCTGCGGCCAAGGCCGCGGTCCGTTTGATCGAAGTGGACTATGAGGTTTTGCCCCATGTCACCGATGTGGACGCTGCGATGCATCCGGATGCGCCTGTTATCCAAAAGGGACGTGCGCTGGAAAATGTGCCGGCTGGCATGTCCGACAATGTGACCATGCATGTGGAGTTCGGGCATGGGGATATTGATGCAGGCTTTGCCAAGGCGGATAAGATAATCGCGCGCACTTTTAAAACAGCTGCGACCCATCAGGGCTATATCGAACCGCAAGCTTGTCTGGCTAATCTGGGCGCGGACGGGCGTGGCGATTTGTGGTGCTGCACCCAAGGTCAATATATGGTGCGTGCAAATTGCGCCGCGGTTTTGGGTATCGAGGCGAGCCAGCTCAAGGTCACATCCTCAGAAATCGGCGGTGGCTTTGGCGGCAAGACATCAACGTTCATTGAACCTGTTGCCTTGGCCCTGTCGCGCAAATCCGGCAAGCCCGTGAAAATCGTGATGACCCGCCAAGAGGTGCTGCGCGCCACAGGTCCGACCGTTTCCACATCTATGGATATTAAGATTGGCATGACCAAGGACGGGCGCATCACCGCTGCCAAGGGCGAGCTGCGTTATCAAGGCGGTGCATTCCCGAATGCGACGGTCGAAATGGGTGCGCAGGCGGCTTTTGCGGCCTATGATCTGGACGCCGTTCAGACATTGGGGTGGAGCGTGATGACCAACCGCCCGATGGAAATTCCATACCGTGCGCCGGGCGCGCCAACCTCGATTTACGCGGTCGAAAGCGTTATCGACGAGCTGTGCCAAGAACTCGGACTTGATCCGCTAGAGGTCCGTTTGTTGAATGCAGCTCGCAAGGGCACGCTTTCGGCATATGGGCCGACGTTCAACGAAATCGGCCTTGTGGCCACATTGGAAGCCGCACAAAACCATCCGCATTATAGCGCGCCTCTTGGCCCCAATCAGGGGCGCGGGGTGTCCTGCGGGTTCTGGTTCAACTTTGGCGGCAATACATGTGTGACGCTGAATATTAATGACGACGGGACCATTGGTGTGGTCGAGGGCAACCCAGATATTGGCGGTTCCCGCGCGTCGATCTCCATGATGGCAGCTGAGGAATTGGGCGTGCCCTACGACAAGGTCCGCACGGTCATCGCCGATACAGCGGCGCTAGGCTTTAATGATGTGACTGACGGCAGTCGGGTGACATTCGCCGTGGGGCTCGCCACGATCGAAGCCGCGCGCGCCGGGATTAAAGAAATGTGCGGGCGGGTGGCCCAGTTGTGGGACATCGACCCCGACGCCGTGATCTGGGAAGACGGATGTGCCAAACCAGCAGGGCCAAATGCTGGGCTGCATCCACCAATGTCGTTGGCAGAGATTGCGGCCATTGCTGGCAACACTGGCGGGCCGATCGCGGGCCATCACGAAGTCAACGCCGGCGGGGCAGGGGTCAGTTTCGGCGTGCATCTCGTCGATACAGAGGTCGATCCTGAAACCGGTGCGACGACTGTTCTGCGCTACACCGTGTTCCAAGATGCGGGCAAAGCGATCCATCCCGATTATGTCGAAGGCCAGATGCAGGGCGGAGCGGTGCAAGGCATCGGCTGGGCGCTCAATGAAGAATACATCTACGGCGAAGACGGGCGTTTGCAGAACGCAGGTTTCCTTGATTATCGTATTCCAGTGGCATCTGATTTGCCGCCGATTGAAACTGTCATTCTGGAAATCCCGAACCCCGGCCACCCTTACGGTGTGCGCGGCGTGGGCGAAACACCAATCGTGCCGCCCTTGGCCGCCATTTCCAATGCTGTGTCGCGGGCGGCGGGTGTTCGCATGACCGAACTGCCCATGTCGCCGCCGCGATTGCTCAAGGCGATGACGCAGGGCTAGGCGCATGGTGCGGGTCAAATTGTGGGGGTCATTGCGTGCATTGGCGGACGGCCAGGAATGGGTCGAGGTAGATGCGCGTAATTTCAAACAACTGTTGGATCAATTGGTACGATTACACCCTGCGCTCGCCCCGCAAATCAAACGGGGCGTGTCGCTCGCCTTGGACGGGGTGATCTACCGCGAGGCATGGTTGACCGAAATTGGACCGGAAAACGAAATTATCCTGATGCCGTATATGGTCGGCGGTTAGGCTGCTTTGGCCTGCCTGATCCGGCGCACGGATTTCATGCGTTTCCATGCGATTTTGTGGCGCAGTTTGTAGAAATACAAACAGCCTAAATCCAGCATGACTAAAGAAAAACCAGTTGTGGCAGCGATCTATGCGCGAGTTTCGAGCCCCAAGCAAGTGAAAGCCGGAAACGGCCTTCAATCGCAGGTGTCCACTTGCAATGCACATTGCAAGGAAAATGGATTTGAGGTTGTTGAAATCTTTCAAGATGACAGCTCAGGCGGCAATGATGACCGCGAAGGCCTGCACGAGCTGAAACGTTGGCTAACCCGCAACAAGGCCCACAAAGTGGTCGTAGTTTTTGACGCACTGTCCCGCGTGAGCCGTGATGTAAAAATTTACCACGAAATCAAAGAATTTGTCCTTGCGGCAGGGGCAAAATTTTCTTGCCCTACCTTTCGATTCGACGAAACACCAGAGGGTGAGCTGGCTGAGAATATTCAAGTTTCATTCGATCAGTATCACCGCAAATCAAATGCGGCGCAGACCAAGCGGCGCCAGCACGCAAGAATTGCGGATGGATACTGGTGCTTTGCTGCGCCGTTTGGCTACAGGTCAGGTGGCAAAGGAAAAGTTATGGAGCAGCACGAGACTTTTGGGCCAATCGCTAAAGCAGCGCTTGAGGGGTACGCCTGTGGTCACTTCCAATCACATGCCGAAGTGCGAACATACATCGAAAGCCAACCAGAGTTTCGCGCAAATCGCCGTGGTCGACTTGGAAATAGCGTTGTGAAAAATATGCTTACGAATGTCATTTACACGGGCCACTTAGAGTACAAACCTTGGGGCATTGATTTTCGGGTAGCCAAGCATGAGGCGCTGATTTCCATGCGAACATTTGACCAAATCCAGGTTCGCCTTAATGAAAAAAATAGGGCCCCTCAACGAAGGGATTTGGCAAAAGATTTTCCACTCAGAGGCTTCGTTACCTGTGCAGATTGCGGGTCTCCACTGACGGCAGCTTTTTCTAAGAACCGCACCGGGAAACGTTATCCATATTATGCGTGCCACAAAAAAGGGTGTTTGAGCTATCGTAAATCGATCCCCAGAGACAAGATCGAGATGGAATTCTTGGACAGGCTCGCATCTATCGAGCCAAGCACGAACGTAGTCGACGCCAGTTGCGCCATCCTCCGCGATATGTGGAACAGTCGGGAAAAACACGCAGTAATACGCCGGAAAAAGTTACAGACTGAAGCTAAAAAACTTGAAGTTGAAATTGATGACTTCTTAGACCGCATCGTCGAGTCTTCGAACCCAAGCATCGTAGTTGCCTACGAAAAACGTGTTGCTGCGCTCCAGTACAAAAAGGCCGCCACGACCGAAAAACTCGCGGAATTTGGGCAAAAGCAGCTCTCCTTCGATAAAATGTTCGAACACTCAATAAAAATTCTCTCAAGCCCTTGCAATATATGGAAAAATCGAGATCTCAAGTGGAAGAGGATGGTGCTAAAAGTGGTGTTTGCCGAGCGTTTAGCTTACTGCCGCAAAAACGGATTTCGAACCGCAAAAACCACCTTTCCTTTCAAGGCCTTAGCCGACCTTGATGGCGAGTTAGGTAAAATGGTGCCCCCACACGGACTCATGCTGTATAGAAGTTGGCATTTAAGATATTGATATTATTTATATTGTTGTATTTAGATGATTTGAATTATGTACCACATTATAGATATTTCTAGTACCATATCCGCTGGCGGTAATCACTTACTGGATGGCTGCCCGGGTTGTTGCGTTAGCTCTGTGGAAAGTTGTCAGTAGGGTTATCTCCAGTACTTATTGGATTCAGGAGGAGAAGAGG
>CBFIAX010000018.1:0-61513 GCA_965660685.1 Yoonia sp.
TCAAAAGCGCAATGGGATTTTTGCAGAAAATCGCATGTTTTTTTGCAGGCGGTTTTGATCGCTAGAAACCTAGTGAAAATCGCGACTTTTGGGGATGATGCGGGCGTTGCGCGGGTGCATTGGGCGGGGTGCTGGGCCTTGGTCTTCGCCGTTATTGGGGGCCAATCGGGCAAGTGCGTCGTTCCTATCTTCAAGATGGGTTGCCACGACGTGGATGATTTCCACGTCGCGCTGCACATAACCTTCGATCATCAACAGGCGCGATTGCATCACCACCTTGCGGTAGCTTTCCATCATCTTGGGCCAGACCACCAGATTGGCGACGCCGCATTCATCTTCGATCGTGATGAAACACACGCCTTTGGCGGTGCCGGGTTTCTGGCGGACGAGCACGAGGCCAGCCATCTTAACCCTTTGACCATTGCGGGCTTGTAAGAGTTGTTGGGTCGTAACGTAGTTTTGCCGTGCCATGGATTTGCGCAGAAAGGACATGGGATGGGCTTTGAGTGATAGGCGCAGGGTCTGATAATCGGCGACGACCTGTTCACAGACGGGCATGACGGGCAGGGGGACCGAGATTTCGGTTCCTTCGTCGTTATTGTCCTGAAATAGGGGCAGATCGGGGGCATCGCGTAGGCCTTTTGCCTCCCATAGGGCTTGGCGGCGATCGATGAAGAACGAACGCATGGCGTCACCTTCGGCCAAATGGCGCATATGGGCGGCGCTGATGCCGGCACGGGTTTGCATATCAGGGATGTCTTTGAACGGTGTGTCACGGGCAGCCATGATACGGGCGGCGGTGTCGATCCGCAGGCCACCGATTTGACGCAGTCCTAGGCGCAAGGCCCAGCCGCCGGTGCTGATCGGTTCTAATGTGCTGTCCCAGTCGGAAAAATTCACATCGGGCGCGCGGACTTCGACGCCGTGTTCCTGAGCAGATCGGACCAGTTGAGCCGGTGCATAAAACCCCATTGGTTGGGAGTTTAGCAGGGCTGCGCAGAATGCATCGGGGAAATGACATTTCAGCCAGCTCGATACATAGACGAGTTGGGCAAAGCTGGCGGCGTGGGATTCGGGGAACCCGTATTCGCCGAAGCCTTTGATTTGGTTGAAACAACGGGCCGCAAATTCGGGATCATATCCGCGTTTGACCATACGCCCGACCATTTTATCCTCGAGCAGCTCGATGTTCCCTTTCGACCGGAACGTTGCCATGGCCTTGCGCAACTGGTTCGCCTCTTTGGAATTAAACTGCGCGGCCTCCATCGCGATTTTCATCGCTTGTTCTTGGAAAATGGGCACGCCAAGGGTGCGGCCAAGGATTTTTTTCAACTCCGCGGCATCATGGGGGGCGGCGGGGGCAGGGTATTCCACTGGCTCCAACCCTTGGCGGCGGCGCAAATATGGGTGGACCATATCACCTTGGATTGGACCGGGGCGGACGATGGCGACTTCGATGACCAAATCATAAAACGTGCGCGGGCGCAGGCGGGGGAGCATATTGATCTGGGCGCGGGATTCGACCTGAAACACGCCGATACTGTCGCCTTTGCACAGCATGTTATAAACGCGCGGGTCCTCTTGTGGGACGGTCGCAAGGCTAAGATCATGGCCGTAATGGGCACGGATCAGATCAAACGACTTGCGGATCGCGGTCAGCATCCCAAGCGCAAGAATATCGACCTTAAAGATACCTAGCGCCTCGATATCGTCCTTGTCCCATTCGATAAATGTGCGGTCAGGCATGGCGCCGTTGCCGATGGGCACAGTGTTGATAAGCGGCTGTTCTGTCAGGATGAAACCGCCGACATGCTGGCCCAAATGGCGTGGCATGCCGATCATTTGTTGGGCCACAATCAAGGTGCGGCGCAGCAATGGATCAGACAGGTCTAACCCTGCCTCTGACACGTGGTTGCCGTCCACATCCTTGCCCCACGATCCCCATATCGTCTTGGCCAGCGCACCAGTCACATCCTCTGACAGGCCCATGACTTTGCCCACTTCGCGGATCGCTGATCGCGGGCGGTAGTGGATCACAGTCGCGCAAAGTCCCGCGCGATGGCGGCCGTATTTGGCATAGATATGCTGGATCACCTCTTCGCGGCGTTCATGCTCAAAGTCGACGTCGATGTCAGGTGGCTCGATCCTGTCTTCGCTGATGAACCGTTCGAACAGCAGGTCGTTTTGCGCAGGGTCCACCGCGGTGATCCCAAGACAATAACAGACGGCGGAATTGGCCGCAGACCCGCGTCCTTGGCATAGGATGGGCGGTGTTGCCTCTTCGCGGGCATATTTCACGATACTGTCGATGGTCAGGATATAATTGGCGATATCCTTGTCGTCGATCATGGCGAGCTCTTTGTCGAGCGTGGCCATGACATCCTCAGGTATCCCATCGGGATAGCGTTTTGCGGCACCTTCAAGCGTGTTGATCCGCAACTGTTCGCTTGACGTACGCCCCTTGGGCAGAACCTCGTTGGGATATTCGTATTTCAGTTCTGAAAGGCTGAACTGGTAGGCCTTGGCGATGGTGAGACTGGACTGGATCGCATGGGGCCAGCGGGCGAAAAGGCGACACATCTCTTTGGGCGACTTCAAGTGCCGCTCTGCATTGGGTTGTAGCGCATACCCCGCCTGCTGGATCGTGGTTTTGCGGCGAATACAGGTCATGACGTCTTGCAACGCACGGCGTTCTGGGGCGTGATAAAGCACGTCATTGGTGGCCAATAGTCCCAGACGATGTTTCTGGGCAAGCGCGTCGAGTTGATTGATCCGCGCCACATCATCCCCGCGATAATGATAGCTGGCAGCGATATAGCGCAGGGCGGGCAGGGTGCGGATCAGGCTTGGCAATCCCTTGGCGAATTTCGACAGTGTGCGGGGCGGAACAGCAATCAGGATCACATCTTTGGTGTGTGACGCTATATCGTTCAGCGTCAGGTCGCAGACGCCTTTGGCCTGCCATGTGCCATCGGGGTCATGCATGCGCCCCTTGGAAATCAGGGCGGACAGGCGCCCATAGGCTGTGCGATCTTGGGGGTAAGCCAGAAAGACTTGTCCCGTGACCAACGCAATGCGAACACCGGTGAGTGGGCGCAACCCAGTGGTTTTCGCTTCACTATACATACGCACAACGCCGGCAAAGCTGTTGAGATCGGCACAGCCGATCTGATCATAGCCTAATGCCCATGCCGTGGTGGCAAGGTCGACAGCATCCGACGCGCCGCGCAGAAAGGAAAAACAGGTCGTAAGACCCAGCTCTACAAACGGGGCAGGGGGATTGGGCGTGAATACACCATCGTCGGGCAGGGTTCTGCGCGGATGTGCATGATCATTCTCAGGCATCTAGGGGGCGCTGCCCCCGCCGTCTACGACGGCCCCCCGAGGTATTTGAGGCCAGAAGAAGCAAGGATTTATTAACCTTGAACTGCCAAAATGGACTTGCGGTACAGGCAGAGGTGCCGATGGCCGTGCTAGGAGAAGGCACCTTACCATCCTGTTTGGGAGTAGGGTGCTTGATCTTGTCTTCTTCTGGCGGAAAATACCTCGGGGGAGGCCGCAGGCCGGGGGCTGCGCCCCTAAAACCGACGAATGTCTTGCGCCGCAGGCGCGCCGTTGGATTAAACCTATCATGCGAATACACCATGCACGAACCAGCGCGGGTCATTGCCACGCGCGTCTCCCCAGACGCCTTCGCGATATAGCCAGATACGTCGGGCCATTTGGTTTTCGACGTCATAGTAATCGCGCAACCGCGTGCCGGGCATGTCGCACCACCATTCTGGCGCGATCCGTTCAGGACCAGCGTAGCGCACCACGCGGTGGTTGGTTTTCCGCCATATGAACTGTGCGGGTGGGCCTTCTGGCACAGCGTAAAGCACGCGGATTTCTTCGGGATGATCGAAAAGTTTCAGGGGCCTGCGCGGCGGGCGGTGTGTGTGTTGCGCCGGCGCATTTGCATAGAGTGCGGGCGGCCATGTTTCGGCCCGCTCGGGGGCGTGGCTGCTTACCGGTTTTGGTCGCGTCACCATCTTTGCCCCAAGCCGCGCAGAGAGTTGGTCAATTAATTGGGCAACTGCGGCGCTGCCGTCGCCTGATCCATCCAGTCTGATTTGCTGTTTGGTGATCGGTTCGACCGCATCTGCCGAGAGCGTGATCAGGTCAAATCCGAACCCCGGATCGATCCGTTCGAGTTTGTCATCGAACAAGCGTTCAATATGATGCGGGTCGTAACTGGCGGCTGCGGTGCGGGCGCTGATATGATGGACCTCACCGTCGGTCCGGTAGATCGTGATCGTGATCTGGCGCGTGCCCATGCCCGCCGTCTCGAGGTCTGCGCAAAGAGTCCGGCAAAGATCGGGCAGATGTGGTGTGGGGTCTTGGACCGGTTCGGCGAGTTTGGATTGCACTTGGAATTGTGGTGGGTCAGCGGCCGCGCTGATCGGTTCGGCCAGCTGTCCTGTCACCTGGTCGAGCCGTAGGAGCGGGTTTTGCGCCAAGGCGGATTTGCTAAAGCGGCGGGCCAGTGACACACGCGGCACGGCGATCAGGTCGCCGATGGTTTTAAGCCCCAAACGTTGCAGTAACTGCACTGTTGCTGCGTCGATCCGTAGTGCGCGCACGGGCATGGGGCTGATCCGTGTTGTCAGATCCGCATCCGCTATGACTTCACGTACGCCGCCCAGTCGTGACAGCGCCCACGCCGCCCCATGTGTCGGGGCGCAGGCCAGATTGGCCGAAAATCCGAGCCGCGAGAGCCGTGTTTCCATGTCGCGTAGCATCATCGCTTCGCCGCCCCAAAGGTGGTCTGATCCTGTCGTGTCCAGCACAAGGCCCGCAGCACCGTCGACCGCAGTCCAAGGGCACCAGCGTCGCGCCCAGAGCATCAGCCTGCCCAATGCGGCATGATCGCCGCCAGTGTCGGCAAATTCCACGCGCAATGTCGGGCAAAGTGCGCGGGCGTCCACGATCCGTGTGCCTTGGTTGATACCTGCGTCACGGGCGGCTTTGTTTGTTGCATAGACCGTTGGCCCGTGGGTCGCGTCTTGGGCGAGGGCCACGGGCTGGTCTTGTGCTGGCGCAAGGCTGTGTTGCTCTGCCCATCGCAGCCAGCGTTCCATAGCAAAATCAGGCAGGTGGATGGCGCAGATCCGCCGTGCGCTATGTGGTTTTTGATGGCGTTCGGGCAATGTGACTGCGCCTGCGGCGACACCCACCCGCCCGACCTTTTGGTAAGGCGGGTCCTTGGGTTGCCCGACCATTGTGTAGCTGTCGGTGGGCGCTTCGGGGGTGGGTTTGGGCGCGTCTTTTTCCGCCTCGACCACAAGAGCTGCGCGCAGGGCCGCAATTGCCCGATCCAGCTGATCGGGGTTCGCAGATGTGACAGTGTCCTTTGGCCGTTTGGGAAACGTGAGGACAGGCAGCTTGTCCTCATTAGTCATGTGCGTGCGCTATCCATAGGCGTGCCTGTCGCCGGGGCTATGCCCGTCCAAACCGTGATCAAAGTGAAGCCCATCCGCATCGTGATGCGCCACCCATGTGCCGGGTGTTTGCCCGCGTGCGCGGAACAGTTCGGCCTGCCATTGGGCTTGGCCGGGGGCTTGGGCGTCATAGGGGTGGTTCAGTGATGGCAACCCGTTGACCCGCCAGCGTTGCCGTGCCGCGCTAAGGTTCGCGGTCCCGCCGCGCCGGATCAGCCACGCGGGGACACGGTGCGCTTCGGATCGCAGGGCCAGCCGTTTGGTGGCGGTGAAGTCCAGCGCAGGCGGATCCCCCCAGATTTCCCCGATCACGCCCCCAAGGGCGGTGCAACGCAGTCCTTCTTCCATAGCCCACAGCAGATCAATGGCGCGCGATACATCCACATAGATGATGTCCATCTGCGCAGGCAATCCGCCCAGATAGGGCCGTCCGCTTTCGCGTCGCGACACCCTGTCTTGGACCCAAAGCACTGGTTTTGTTGTCTGATCTAGATGTGCCGTCACAAATCCCACGGGTGATCCATCGCTTGTGCAGTCGCAAAACACCTCTGCCAAGGTCGGGTCAACGGCCTTGGATCGGGCCTGATCCCGCAGGCGTTTGGTGGTGGATATGGCTGTGTGCACGGTGCTGTTCCTGATTCATGTTCACTATTTGTTCTATACCCGAGTCGCCCTTTGCGTCAATTCCCATTCGGGGGTGACATGGATTGGGAAGTTGGCCATTCTGACCGAATGCAGGGGAGGCGCATGCCATGTACATCGGGTTGGATTTGGGCACATCAGGGCTGAAGGCCGTGTTGATCAATGACGCACAAACCATTATCGCAGAGGCGCATGCGCCCCTGACCAATGCCCGCCCGCAGGCAGGGTGGTCCGAACAGGACCCCGCCGATTGGATCACGGCGGCAGGGGACGTAATGGTGGCCTTGTGCGCGCAGCATGCACTGGACGCCGTACGCGGCATTGGCCTGTCTGGGCAAATGCATGGAGCCACGATGATTGATGCCGCAGGGCAGCCGCTCGCCCCATGTATGCTATGGAATGACACACGCGCCGCAGATCAAGCCCGCGCGATGGATGCAGATGCGGCTTTTCGCGACATTACGGGCAATATCGTTTTCGCGGGCTTCACGGCACCTAAAGTAGGATGGGTTTCAACCCATCATCCCGCAACATTTGCCAAAATTGATAAGGTCTTATTGCCCAAAGACTACTTGCGCCTCTGGCTCACTGGTGACGCAGTGTCGGATATGTCGGACGCGGCTGGGACCAGTTGGCTCGATACAGCCAAACGTGATTGGTCCGATGACTTGCTCGGCAAAACCGGCCTGACCCGCGACCATATGCCGGGGTTGGTCGAAGGGTCCGCACCCTCTGGCACATTGCGCGATACACTTGCGGCGGCGTGGGGCCTGCCAAAGGGCGTTGTCGTTGCGGGTGGGGGTGGTGACAATGCGGCCAGCGCGGTGGGCGTTGGCGTGGTCAAAGCTGGTGACGCATTCGTGTCGCTGGGCACGTCGGGCGTGCTTTTTGCCGCTTCTGACGCCTATCAACCCGATGCGGCAAGTGCTGTACACACGTTTTGCCACGCTTTGCCAGATACTTGGCACCAGATGGGGGTGATTCTGGCGGCGGCAGATGCACTGAATTGGTATGCAGCACGTGTCGGGCAAGACGCTGCCACGCTGACCCAAGCGCTTGGCTCGCTCACAGCGCCATCACGCGCGCTGTTTCTGCCGTATTTGGGGGGCGAACGCACGCCGCATAATGACGCGGACATTCGCGGCGCCTTTCTACATCTGGACCACGGTCATGACAACGCCGCCATGACCCGTGCTGTGCTGGAAGGGGTGACACATGCGTTTGTCGACAACTTCAATGCGCTCAAATCCACTGGCACACAAATCAACCGGCTGATCGGGGTCGGCGGCGGCACGAAATCCGCCTATTGGGTCAAAGCCATTGCAACCGCATTGGACATGCCCATCGACATCCCCGTCGCCGGTGATTTCGGTGGTGCATTCGGGGCGGCACGACTTGGGATGATGGCCGCCACTGGGGCAGGGGCAGACATCGCCACGACGCCCGATATCGCACATATGGTCGAACCTGACGCCACGCTCACACCCGCATTCGCAGAGGCCCACAGCCGTTACCGCGCCGCATATCAAGCGCTGAAAGGACTGACATGACCAATTTCTTTAAAGGCATCCCGAAGATCAAATACGAAGGTCCGCAGACCGAAAACGAATTCGCATTTCGGCACTATGACCCCACTGCGATGATCATGGGCAAACCAATGAAAGATCACCTGCGATTTGCCGCAGCCTATTGGCATTCATTCGCATGGGAAGGTGGCGATCCATTTGGCGGTGCCACATTGGAACGCCCTTGGTTCGGGACCACAATGGCGGACGCCAAGCTAAAGGCCGATGTTGCATTTGAGATGTTTCAAATCCTTAACGTGCCCTATTTCTGTTTTCATGATGCAGATGTGTGCCCCGAGGGTGCCGACTTCATGCAAAACACGAACAACCTGTCGGAAATCACTGATTACTTTGCACAAAAGATGGATGAAACCGGTGTGAAACTGCTTTGGGGAACGGCCAATCTGTTCTCTCACCGGCGGTTTATGGCGGGGGCCGCGACGAACCCTGATCCAGATGTATTCGCGTTTTCCGCCGCCACGATCAAGACATGCATGGACGCCACGATGAAGCTGGGCGGAGAGAATTACGTGCTTTGGGGCGGGCGCGAGGGCTATGAAACCCTGCTGAACACCGACATGGGGCGCGAACGTGCGCAGGCGGGCCGGATGCTGCAAATGGTCGTGGATTATAAACATAAGATGGGCTTTCAGGGCACGATCCTGATCGAGCCGAAACCCCAAGAACCGACAAAGCATCAATATGATTATGATGTGGCCACAGTTTATGGTTTCCTCAAAGACTTCGGGCTTGAGGACGAGGTGAAAGTCAACATCGAACAGGGCCACGCGATTTTGGCAGGGCATTCGTTTGAACATGAATTAGCTTTGGCCCGCGAGCTTGGAATTTTCGGATCGATCGACATGAACCGCAATGATTACCAATCGGGCTGGGACACAGACCAATTCCCAAATAATGTGCCCGAAATGGCATTGGCTTATTACGAGGTTTTGCGCGCTGGGGGCTTTCAAACCGGGGGCACTAATTTTGACGCAAAATTGCGCCGCCAATCGCTTGATCCGGATGATCTGATCTTGGCGCATGTGGGCGGTATGGATGCCTGCGCTGCAGGGTTAAAAGCTGCCGCAGCGATGCTTGAAGACGGTAAGTTGGAAGCAGCGCGCGATGCCCGTTATGCGGGTTGGGACACTGCCGAAGGTGTCGATTTGATGACCGCCGATTTGGATGCGATCACGGCGCGGGTTATATCCGAAAATATCAATCCACAGCCACAATCCGGCCGCCAAGAACGGCTCGAAAATCTGGTGAACCGCTACCTATGACGCCAGAGCAATTCCATGATGTCGTGGCGCGGGCCCGTTTGGCCCCGTCGATCCACAACGCGCAGCCCGCGCGCTGGCAGCTGGATTGTGAAGCCATTCATGTTTGCGCGAATCTGAACGTCACTTTGCCCAATGCGGATCCAACGGGCCACGGCATCGGCCTATCCTGTGGTGCGGCGGTAGAGGCGACTGTGCTCGCCCTGTCAGAAATGGGGATTGGGGCCAAGGTCACCGATGTTTGGGACGACGACGACAGGAGCTTTTTGAAAGGGCATCGGTTGGCGGCGTGCATTATTTTTCAAGGCAAAGTAGAGCCCGATGGGCTGACCGCACATCTTGCAGATCGGTTCACTTGGCGCGGCCCATTCGCCCCCGAGAATCCTGCGCTTTACGGCTGGACACGGGCTGATACAGCGCTTGTGTGCGACCGTCCGCAACGCGACTGGTTAGCCATGCTGAATGATGCGGTTAGCTTGCCCATCTTACGTCAAAAACCGTTTCGGACAGAACTGATGTCATGGATGCGGCTAACCCCAGATCACCCGCGTTTAGCCTATGACGGTATGGGGCGAGATGCTTTGGTGATGACCCCGAAAATCGCGCGAAAGGTAGCGCTTGGATTTGGCCCGCTGTGGCCGCTGCTGAATGCGTTGGGGCGCACCAAAGACCTGACAGCCGAGGCGCCGCTTACACGCACAGCCCCTGTGATCGCATGTTTCCACAGGCCAAAAAGTGAAAGCGCGGTGACAACAGGCCGCGCCTATTTGCGCCTATGGCTCGAGGCCACGGCGCTTGGCCTTGCCGGCTGTCCCATGGCTGCCTTGTCCGACACACCAGAGGCGGCCGCGCAAATTGCGGAGCAATTTGGTATTCCGCCGGATCGCAAGTTGATCCAAGTTATTCGCTTTGGGGTCTCGTTGGGACAACAACCCGCCCGCGCACGCCGCCCGATAAAGGAGCTGATCTCATGAATGACCCACGCGAACTCGCTCGATCCTTATTTGATGTCGGTGTCGCGGCTGCCGATCCTTATGCGGCGGTCGCAGGGGCGGCTCATGACGTCGCGCGCCCTAGCTTGATCATCGCCTTGGGCAAGGCCGCAACGCGCATGGCCAATGCCGCAATGATTGCGTTTCCTGACGTCAAAACGCTCATCGTTACCAACTATGAAAACGCGCAGCAGGTTGCGGGGGCAGAAGTTTTCGCGGCCGGACACCCCGTGCCAGACGCCGCGGGCGCCAAAGCCGCACGCGCGGTTATCGACGCGTTACAAACAACCGACGGTCCCGTTTTGGTTTTGGTATCGGGCGGTGGTTCGGCCTTGCTGCCCGCACCCGCAGGGCAGATCACATTGGCCGAAAAGGCGGCGGTGAACCAGTTGTTGTTGGGGGCGGGCATGGACATTACAGCGATGAACATGGTGCGCCAACAGATATCGGAATTGAAAGGCGGTGGCATGCTACGCCACGCACGCGTTCCGGTCACAGCACTGATCTTGTCAGATGTCGTAGGCGATGATCTTTGTACCATCGCCAGCGGGCCGACGGCAGCCCCGATTGGCACCCAACAACAAGCTGTTGATGTGCTGCGCGCCGCACAAATCTGGGACCAACTCCCCAGAACTGTCACCGCTTATCTGCAAGAGCCACGCAATAACGCTCCACTACCGAACGCCCGTAATCTGCTTGTCGGTTCAAATAGCCAAAGCTTGGCTGCGATGCAGGCCGCCTATCCAGCCGCGCAGGTGATCAAAACTCCCGTCGAAGGCGATGTCCAAACGGCAGCGGCGTTCATTTGCGATCAGTCGGACAAAGGCGTTTTGATCTGGGGTGGGGAAACCACAGTGCAGTTGACTGGCAGCGGCAAGGGCGGGCGTAATCAGGAACTTGCCCTGCACATCGCTTGTGAAGCAGCGCGTCGGGGTTGGGGCATATTCACTTGTCTGGCTGGGGGCACTGACGGGCGCGATGGACCTGTGGACGCAGCGGGCGGCGTGACGGATCAGGGCACGTTGGACCGCATCGCAGCAGCTGGCGGGGATATCACGGCGCTATTGGCAAATAATGATAGCTATTATGCATTGGGATTAGCTGGTGATCTGCTGATGACAGGCGCGACAGGGACCAATGTCGCGGACCTCGGGGTGTTGATCCGCGAATGATTGCGCGGCCTTGTCAGGCCACGCGATGTGCCGTTAGGGGGCGCTGCCCCCTGGCCTGCGGCCACCCCCGAGGTATTTGGGGCCAGAAGAAGGGTTAACCTTCTACGAACGCACCATATTTACCACCATGGAACACGAGCGGGGCGCCGCCCTTGTGGTGGGCTTTGGTCACGCGCCCTACGACGATCACATGATCGCCCGCATCATGGGTTGTTTCAAGAGTGCATTCGAATGTCGCGAGCGCGCCGTCAATGATCGGCATGCCGCAATGGGATTGATGGGTCGGCACGTCGCTGATGGCTGTTTTCGATTTGATGATCGCAGCACAGATATCGCGCTGATCCGCACCAAGAACATGCACCGCAAAGCGCCGCGAGCCCGCGAAATGTTCAAACCGTTTCGACGATTTTGCGGGCGACCAAAGCACCAAGGGTGGGTCAAGCGATACGCTGGCGAACGAATTCGCCACGATCGCCACCGGACCCTCTGGGCTGTCAGTTGTGACAACAGTCACGCCGGTCACAAAGCTGCCAAGTGCGCCCCGGAAGCTGTCTGAATCTGCGGATGGGTCGAAAGTCTGTAAAGTGCCTGCGTCCATTATGGAACCTCATTTCCCAGAGCTGCTGTGTAAATTTCGAACCATGTTTGGCGGTCCATATTGACCTTAAGCGCGTCGGACAAATTGTTGATCCGGCTGATGTTATTGGTGCCCATGACGGGCATAATTTTGGCCGGATGCGCCAATAGCCATGCCACCGCGACCGCGCTTGTATCAACGCCATTTGCATCTGCGACAGACTGAAGCGCGTCTTGCACCGGACCCGCCCCTTGCATCAATGTGCCGCCGCCGAGCGGCGACCATGCCATGATCGGCACGTCACGTTCTTGCAGATAGGCCACGTCGCCATTGGTAAATCCGTCGTGGGCCGTGACCGACAATTCGATTTGGTTCGACACAAGTTTGTTTGTCATTGCCGATTGCAAAAGCGTCCAGTCGTGCAGCTTGAAGTTTGATACGCCGATGCTGCGCACCTTGCCCGATGCAACCAATGCGTCCAGGCATTTGCCTGTTGCGTGGTGGTCCATCATCGGGTCAGGCCGGTGCACCAAAAGCGTGTCGATCGTGTCGACATTCATCAGGTTTAAGGATGCCTCAACCGATGCAGTGATATGCGCGGCAGATGTATCGTAGTATTTCACACGCGCCGCCGCATGCCGCCCAGCTGGGGCGACGATATCGCATTTGGTCACGATTTCGATCTTGTCTTTCAATGCGGGCGCCGCCTTGAGCGCTGCGCCAAGCACTTCTTCCGCTTCATAGCCGCCGTAGATGTCGGCCTGATCCATTGTCGTGATCCCTTGGGCCAAACAGGCTTCGATCTTAGCCTGCACATGTGATGTGCTTGTGTCGCTGTCGTCGGACAAACGCCACATGCCGTACACGATGCGGGAAAACGAAAGGTCGGGGGTGATGTCGATACGGTTCAAATGCGTGGTCCTGTGCCGAGTGGCGTCGCTGGAGTTGTAGAAGGAACCCGCCCATAGACATGGGGCAGGGAGACGGTTTTGAGGTTGGGCATGACGCGTGCGCCAAAGTGTTTCGCCTCGTCGATATGCGGATACCCCGAGAAGATGAAGGCACGAATACCCATTTTTTCGTAGTCTTCGATTTTAGACATAACCTGATCAGTTGATCCGACAAGTGCCGCACCGCAACCAGATCGCGCGCGCCCCACGCCAGTCCATAGCCCAGGCTCGGTATAGCCGAATTGATCAGCCAATTCGCGTGCGCGCGCCTGATGGGCCACGCCAAGCGAAATGCTATCATGGGCACGGTCGCGGATCAGTTTGCCGTATTCATCATCAAGCTTGGACGCAATGTATTCGGCGTATTCCTTGGCTTCGGCTTCTGTATCACGCACGATCATATGGACGCGCAGGCCATAATCGAGGGTCCGGTTATGGGCCGCTGCGCGAGCGTGCACCGCTTTCATACGTTCAGCCAGTTGCTCTTTCACCTCTGGCCACATCAGGTAGACGTCACATTGGGCACCGCATAGCTCCAACGCATCGGGGGAATAGCCACCGAAATACAGTAATGGACCGCCGTTGGTTTGATATGGGCGGGCAGGGCCAGTGGGCACTTTGTCGAATTGATAGACCTCACCATTGTGGGTGATTTCGTCTTGCGTCCATGCTTGGCGCAGAATTTGCACAACCTCATGGGACCGTTTGTAGCGGAATGGAGATGGCGCGACCTCGCCCGGGAAATCGGATGAAATGACATTCAGCGTCAGTCGCCCTTGCAGCATGTGGTCCAGCGTCGCGATTGTGCGCGCCAGCATGATCGGCTGCATCTCGCCACAGCGGATTGCGGCCAGAAAGTTAATCTTTTCAGTCAGCGGGGCCATGCCTGCGACATAGGACAACGTGTCTTGCCCAACCTGATAGGACGAAGGGGCAAGAATGTTGCGGAACCCTTGTTTTTCGGCCTCTAACGCGATGTCACGGCAGTGATCCCATGAAGAGCGCAAATCGCCATCAGGCACACCGAGAAACTGATAGTCATCAGAGCAGAGCGCCGAAAACCAAGATACTTCTGCCCCGTCTAGATCTGGACTTGTGATTGGGACGATGGTCATAGCATGTGTTCCTCGACAAGAATCTGTTGATTTAATCTTGCGCGAACCGACCAATAATGCAAATCAATTGTGTATCAATTTGCGAAGCACCAAAGGAGGGCTTTCAAATGAGCCGGACTTTGGGGCAAAATGCGTTGCCAAAATATATCCAGATCAGTGAAATGCTGATCCGCGAAATTGCTGCCGGTCACTTGGCAGATGGCGCGCGATTGCCGCCCGAACGCGATATGGCGGCAGATTTGGATATTTCCGTCGGCACATTGCGCAAGGCGCTTTCTGATCTTGTTGAAAAAGGCATGTTGGAACGTGTGCAAGGGTCTGGCAATTATATCAGACATCGTGGCGCCGTTGAATCCGTTTATGCGTTTTTCAGGTTGGAATTGATTGGGGGCGGTGGATTGCCGACGGCGCAGGTGCTTTCTGCGGACCGTTTGAACAAACCCCGCAAAGCCCCGCAATTTGGCCCATCAAACGAGGGGCATCGCATTCGCCGATTACGGTTTTTGGATGATGAATTGATTGCGATAGAGGAAATTTGGCTGGATGGTTCCCACCGCGAGGTGATCACGGTCGGGGATTTATCGGATTCGCTTTATCACTTTTATCGCGAGGATTTGGGCGTCGTGATTGCGTCGGTCGCAGATGAAATTGGGCTTGGCCGCGTGCCGGAATGGGCGCCCGATAGCTTTCATTTGCGGGCCGGAGCAACGACAGGATATATCGAGCGCGTCAGCTGGACGGCGAGCGGCGAGGCCGCAGAGTTTTCGCGAACATGGTTCGATAGTGGAAAGGCGAGATATGTTTCTCGCATGGGAAAAGGCTAACTAAGTTGGAAAATGTAAACTACGGGATCATTGGGTGCGGCATGATGGCCCGCGAACACATCCAGAATATCAATCTTTTGACCCATGGGACTGTCACGGCGGTCTATGATCCCGTCACTGAATTGGCCGAAAATGCCGCGACACTGGCAGGCGATGCCTATGTCGCGCGCTCTATCGCGGATTTGCTGGCGCATGAGGCGCTTGATGCGCTGGTCATTGTCAGTCCGAACTATCTTCATGTCGCTCAACTGCAGGAAATCGCAGCCATCCGCCCGCTCCCAATTCTGTGCGAAAAGCCGCTTTATACCGACCCAAACGACGCATCCGTCGTTGCGGAGTTCGCGGCAAATTATCCCGCCCCACTTTGGGTCGCGATGGAATACCGCTACATGCCGCCGGTCGCGGCATTTATTGAACAGGCCCATCAAGCCACTGGTGGTATCAAAATGCTGACCGTGCGCGAACACCGCTTTCCGTTCTTGCCAAAAATCGGCGATTGGAACCGGTTTAATGCAAAGACTGGCGGCACTTTGGTGGAAAAATGCTGCCACTTCTTTGATTTGATGCGCCTTATTCTGGATGACGAACCAATGCGCGTCATGGCGTCCGCCGGGCAGGGGTTTAACCATCTCGAAGAGCGTTACAATGAAGAAACCCCTGACATTTGGGATCATGGTTATGTCATCATCGATTTCAAAGGTGGTGCACGCGCAATGTTGGAATTGTGCATGTTTGCCGAAGGGGCCGAATACCAAGAAGAAATCATCGCCATTGGCCCAAAGGCCAAGATTGAGGCAAAGGTTCCGGGGCCGGGCCGCTTTTGGCCCGCGGCCTTGGGCGATGCCCCTGTGCCGCAATTGGTGATCAGTCCGCGCGCGCCAAAGGGGCCATTTACATCGGAAATTCCTGTTGACCCCACATTGTTGGCAGCGGGTGATCACAATGGGTCGACCTTTTATCAGCATCAGCGTTTTAACGCCGTGGTGCGCGGTGAGGGCACGGTCGAAGTCACAGCTGACGACGGTATGAAAGCCGTCGCCATTGGTCTCGCTGCGCAGGAAAGTGCAAGAACGGGGCGCGCTGTCGACTTATAATGTCGCCATTGGCCTCATGGTTTGCATGTTTTGGTCGTAAGATTTTACTTGCGCCAAACCGATTGCGCGCCGATGTAACTGACATCAAGAATTGAAGGGCCATTCACGCATGGAAAACGCACGTAATTTTTATATCGACGGCAAATGGGTTGCACCGATTTCGGGGCAGGATTTTGACGTGATCAACCCGTCCAACGAAGAGGTCGCAGCGACCATCCAGTTGGGTGGCCAAGCCGATACCGATGCTGCCGTCGCAGCGGCCAAGGCTGCGTTCCCGAAATGGCGTTTGTCGTCCAAGGCGGAACGCCTTGAGCTGATGCAGTCCATCTTGGACATTTACTTGCGCCGGTCTGACGAGATGGGCGCGGTCATCAGTGAAGAGATGGGTGCGCCGATTGACATGTCCAAGGTGCAGCAGTCTGGCACCGGCTCGTTCCATCTGAATGCCTTTATCGACTCTTTGAAAGGTTTCGAATTCGAACACTCCCTGCGCGAGGGTGCGGAAGACACGCAAATCATCCACGAACCGATTGGTGTTTGCGCGCTAATCACCCCGTGGAACTGGCCGATGAACCAGATTACGTTGAAAGTTATTCCTGCGTTGGCAACGGGTTGCACGATGATCCTTAAGCCATCCGAACAGTCGCCGCTCTCTGCTGTTCTGTTCTCTGAAATCATGCACGAGGCCGGTGTGCCAGCTGGTGTTTACAACATGTTGCACGGTGACGGCCCTGGTGTCGGCAGCCAGCTATCCGCGCATAAAGACGTCGATATGGTCAGCTTTACAGGCTCTACCCGTGCTGGTCGTGCGATCACGATTGCAGCTGCGGAAACTGTGAAACGCGTCAGTCTGGAATTGGGCGGCAAAGGTGCGAACCTTGTGTTCGCGGACGCAGATCCCAAGGCCGTTGCCCAAGGTATCGCGCGGTGTTTCAACAATACAGGCCAGTCCTGCAACGCCCCAACCCGCATGTTGGTTGAACGGTCCCGTTACGACGAAGCCGTGCAGCAAGCCGTCGAAGCCGCCAACGCGATTTCCGTCAATGATGCATCACAAGGCGGCAGCCACATTGGTCCGCTCGTGTCCGAAATGCAATTCAACAAGGTCCAAGACTTGATACAAGAAGGCATAAAAGAGGGTGCCAATCTGGTTGCCGGTGGTTTGGGCCGTCCAGAGGGGCTGAACCGCGGCTTCTATGTCCGTCCGACCGTTTTTGCGGACTGCAACAATGATATGACGATCATGCGCGAAGAAATCTTTGGCCCTGTGTTGGCGATGATGCCTTTCGACACGGAAGAAGAAGCAATCGCGATTGCCAATGACACCGATTATGGTTTGACCAACTATGTGCAAACGACTGATCCCGTGCGTGCGCGCCGCGTGGCGCGCGCATTGCGGTCTGGCATGGTTGATATGAACGGCAAGGCGCGCGGCGCTGGGTCTCCGTTTGGTGGCATGAAACAATCTGGCAACGGGCGCGAAGGCGGCGAATGGGGCTTGGAAGAGTTCACAGAAGTCCGCGCCATCGGCGGTTGGCCCGCTGAATAAGCTTTGCAGCAGATCGGAAAAGGGCGGCCGTGGCGATACCATGGTCGCCGTTTTTCGTTTTCACGACAGCGCCCTTGTGCCATATGGGGGCGCAAAACGCCTAAACCGAAAGCCCGAACGTGACGCGCGACGCCCCAACCTTGACGCCCGATAGTAAAGCTGTGAGGCAAGCCGCCCGCCTTTCCGTTGCCCCTATGATGGACTGGACGGACAGACATTGCCGCTATTTCCATCGGCTCATGTCGAAACACGCGCTGCTTTACACTGAAATGGTTACTGCCCCTGCGGTGATTCACGGTGACCGCGCGCGGCTTTTGGATTTTGATGCGTTTGAACAGCCTTTGGCATTGCAGCTTGGCGGGTCTGATCCGGCTCAATTGGCGCAAGCGACAAAGATCGGCGCGGATTGGGGGTATGCAGAGATTAACCTGAACTGTGGATGCCCGTCGGATCGCGTGCAATCGGGGTCGTTTGGCGCGGTTTTGATGGAAAACGCGGGCCTTGTGGCCGATTGTGTTGCCGCCATGCGTGCTGCGACCAATGTGCCGATCACTGTGAAGTGCCGGATTGGGGTCGATGATCAAGACCCTGCGGCCATCTTGCCAGACTTTCTGGCGCGGGTGAGTGCTGCTGGCTGTGACCGTTTTACCATCCATGCCCGTAAGGCGTGGCTACAAGGGCTTAGTCCCAAGGAAAACCGCGATATTCCGCCGCTGGATTATGATCTTGTGCATGAAATGAAGGGGCTGTTTCCACATCTGCATCTGTCAGTGAATGGTGGTGTGGATAATTTGGATGATGCCTCGGGGTTCTTGGATCGTGGGCTCGATGGCGTGATGATTGGGCGGGCGGCCTATCACACGCCTGCGGAAATTTTACTGAACGCGGATCAGGTAATTTTTGGCGACGGGCAAACGCAGTCAGCCGAAGACATCGTGCATCAGATGATCCCTTATATCGACGCCCATATCGCCACAGAACGGGGCCGTTTGCAGCAGGTCACGCGTCATATGATGGGGCTATTCCAAGGCCGTCCGGGCGCACGTATGTGGCGACGACATCTATCAGAGAATGTGCATAAAGACGGCGCTGGCGCAAGCGTGGTACTTGACGCATTAAACTATGTGACAAAGGAAACAGCATGATAAGCGACCCTAACTTATTGACGATGTTTGTGATGCTTTTGGTCGTCGGTGCCTTTGCCGGTGTGCTGGCGGGGCTCTTGGGCGTTGGCGGTGGCATCATCCTCGTCCCTGCGTTTTTCTATATGTTCCAAGTGCTTGGCTATGCGAACGACCAGCTAATGCAAGTTTGCTTGGCCACATCACTGGCCACAATCATTGTGACATCCATCCGATCCGTGTTGGCGCATAATAAGAAAGGCGCGGTGGACTGGGACATCTTAAAGACTTGGGCGCCGGGCATCATTGTGGGGGCCGTCGTCGGGTTCTTTATTGCGTCATCTTTGCGGTCCGTCACCCTACAGCTGATTTTTGGCATACTCGCAGTCATCGTCGGTCTTTACATGGCGTTTGGCAAATCTGAATGGCGGATTGGGGATGCGATGCCCACGGGTATTGCGCGGATTGCATTATCGCCTGTCTTGGGGTTCTTGTCGGTGTTGATGGGCATTGGTGGCGGGTCATTTGGTGTGCCGACAATGTCGCTTTACGCCGTGCCGATCCACCGCGCGGTTGCCACGGCGGCAGGGTTCGGCGTGATTATTGCTGTGCCGTCCGTCATTGGGTTTTTGACCGTTAACCTGGCTGCGCCACCGCCATTTACGGTTGGGGCGCTGAACCTGCCCGCGTTTTTCGTCATCATTGCAATGACGCTGGTGACCGCACCTTGGGGGGCCGCGTTGGCGCACCGGATGGACCCAAAACCGTTGAAACGGCTGTTTGGTGTTTTCCTGATCCTTGTGGCGCTGAACATGCTGCGCAAGGCGCTTGGTTGGGGATAACACCTAGCGGTTGTTGAAATCCGCAAGGGTTTTGCCAGCTTCGTCTACAAATAGACTTGGCAGGATTTTCAACGACTTGATTTGGTCGATGCGCAGCTCTGCAAAGCCCTTTGTCTTTTCACACCACACAAGACAGGTCCATAGCCGCCCCCAATAGTCCAACTGCAGCGGGCGCACCGTCCGGTCGCCGTCAGGAAACCCAAGCCGCAACTTCTGGCGTGTGCGGATCGCTTGACGGATCATCGGCAAATGCTCGAACCCGCGGGCGGCATCCGCAAACGGATAAACGGCGAAACCATAGCCCGTGGGCGCGCGCGCGCGATCCTCTGGCATTACGGCGTCGATTTTCGCGGACAGCGTGCGCGCAGCGTCGGACAATTCGGCGTCCGCGTTCTGCCCCACGGCTTGCAGCCCGATATGCAACGCCTCGACCTCTGTCATTGTCAGGTTCAGTGGGGGCAGGGTGATCGCCGCGGTGACACGGTAGCCCACGCCGCGCTCTCCTTCGATGGGGACACCAGAGGCAATCAGAGTGTCCATATCACGGTAAACGGTGCGCAATGACACGTCGGTAGCGGCGGCCAAATCAGACGCCTTGTGCAAGACCCCGTCACGCAGGATCTGGATCAGTTTCATCAATCTATCGGCGCGGCGCATCGGCGATTCCCTGTGATTTCTAGATGAGTTTTGTCAATTTTCTGACAACTGACAAGTATCTGTCACAATTATCTTCAAAATGGGGAAAATAAAGGCTTTTTCCACCTTTCATCATTCGCAAACTGTCCCTATCTCTGATGGCAAGCGAAGAGACTGCCCCAAAATCGGGGTGGTAAAAGGAGAATACTCAGATGCTCAATAACATTGGTTTACCCGGTCTTTTGTTGATCGCCGTTGTCGTCCTCGTCCTGTTTGGTCGTGGTAAAATTTCTTCCCTGATGGGCGAAGTCGGCAAAGGTATCACCGCGTTCAAAAAGGGCGTGGATGACAGCAAAAACGAATTGGAAGAAGGTCTGGCCGATGCCAAAGACGTGACACCAGCCGAAGAAAAAGACAAAGCTTAAGCGACAGTTAAGGATTAGCGTATGTTTGGCCTTGGCTGGAGCGAAATGGTGCTTGTCGCCATTGTGGCCCTAATTGTGATCGGACCCAAAGACCTACCAGGTTTGTTCCGCACATTGGGGGAATTTACAGGCAAGGCCCGCGGCATGGCCCGCGAGTTTAGCCGCGCCATGGAGGCGGCCGCCGATGATGCAGGGGTGAAAGATATTTCATCAACGCTAAAATCAGCGACCAACCCCCAGAAATTTGGCGTGGACAAATTGCGCGAAGCAACCGGCATTCAGGCCGGTCCTGCGACACGCGAGCTGACCGAACAACGCGCCGCGAAAAAGGCGCAGATGTCGGAAGCCATGGCCAAGGCCGCGTCTGACAGAAAGGCCCGTGAAGCGGCCGACGCTGATGTCGCAAACGAAGGTCCGGTGGTAAAGCCAGCGCCAAAGAGACCTGCACCGAAAAAAGCGGCGGCCAAAAAGCCAGCTGCAAAAAAGCCAGCGGCGAAGAAACCGGCCGCTGCCAAGAAAACCACGACGAAACCAAAGGGTGATGCATGACCTCCACTGATGAAATGGACGATAGCGCCGCCCCCCTGATGGAGCATCTGACAGAGCTGCGCAGCCGGTTAATCAAATCCGTTCTGGCGTTCATTGTCGGCATGGTGATCTGTTTTACCGTTTGGAGTCCTGTGTTTAACTTTCTGACACAGCCGCTTTGTGACGCGCTTTCGGTGCGCGGACAGGCGTGTGACTTGCAGTTCATCGCACTTGAAGAAGGCTTCTTTGTTGCGATTTCCATCTCGCTGTTGGGCGGGTTGGTGATTGGTTTTCCGATTATCAGCTATCAACTTTGGCGCTTTGTCGCGCCTGGTCTTTACAAAAATGAAAAAGGCGCGTTTTTGCCGTTTCTTTTGGCCTCGCCGTTTATGTTTTTCGCAGGCGCTGCCTTTGCTTACTACGTGATTACGCCACTGGCATTCGGGTTCTTTCTTGGGTTCCAACAAGAAAACATGCTGACATCGGATGCCGGTGCAACAACGGCTGCGGCAGGCATCATTTTCCAAGGGTCAGCAAAGGCTTACCTGTCTTTGACCATCAAATTCATTGTGGCCTTTGGCCTGTGTTTCCAGCTTCCGGTATTGCTGACATTGCTTGGCAAGGCAGGGCTCGTTTCCGCCCGTGGTCTGCGTGGCACCCGCAAATACGCGATGGTTGCGATCCTGATCGTGGCCGCGCTGGCGACACCACCGGACGTCATCAGCCAGGTGATCCTTTTTGTAGTGGTTTATGGCTTGTATGAAGTGTCGATCCAATTGGTCGCCCGTGTAGAACGGAAACGCGAGGCTAAACTGCGCGCAGAAGGTCTTTGGGATGATGACATTCACGGTAATGGTGCAGACGGCGACGACGAGCCGAACCTGTGACCGAGCTAGAACGCATCGCGGCGGCGCTTGAACGCCTAAGCCCCGCCGCCGCCGCCGCCCCAGATTTTGGGGCGGCGTCTGCATTTGTTTGGCATGCAGATCCAGACCGGCTTGTGCCAGTTCAAAAGGTCAACCGTGTTGATGTGGACTTGCTTGTGGGCATCACGCGGGCGCGTGATACATTGCTCGAAAACACGCTCCAATTCGCCAAAGGCCTGCCCGCGAATAACGCGCTTTTGTGGGGTGCGCGGGGCATGGGAAAATCTAGCCTTGTCAAAGCGGTGCATGCCAAGGTTCACGCATCACATGACACGCTAAAAGTGGTCGAAGTCCAGCGCGAGGACTTGCCTTCGATCGGTCGCTGCCTTGCGCTTTTGCGCGGCAGACCAGAGCGGTTCATCATGTTTTGCGACGATCTGTCTTTTGGCCATGACGATGCGCATTACAAAACGCTCAAGGCGGTTTTGGACGGCGGCATCGAAGGCCGCCCAGACAATGTTGTGCTATATGCAACGTCCAACCGACGGCACTTAATGCCACGCGATATGATTGAAAACGAACAATCTACAGCTGTCACAGCAGGTGAGGCAGTCGAGGAAAAAGTCTCTCTTTCAGACCGCTTCGGCCTCTGGCTTGGGTTCCACCCCTGCGACCAAGACGAATATCTGCAGATGATCCGCGGCTATTGCGATGCACATGGCGTTGACATCGACGACGCCACGTTGCGCGCTGAAGCCATTGAATGGCAAGTCACACGCGGAAGCCGTTCAGGCCGTGTCGCATGGCAATATTTCACAGATCTTGCAGGACGACAGGGCGTCAAACTCGCTTAATCGCTTTTTTCGAGCCTGAATATGTCCGCCGGAGGCTTCTGCCTGTTAAGGCAGAAAATCTGCGGGATCGACGGATGTCAGGCCGCGACGGACCTCAAAATGCACAAAGCTAGGATCGCCTTCACGGACTTTGCCGATGGTTTGACCCTTGCTCACGCTGGCACCTTTGGCGACGGTTAGTCCTTCGAGGTTGGTATAAACGGTCAGCAACCCGTCAGAATGCTTAATGACGACAATCGCCACACCACTGGTGTCCGTTGTGACCGCTGCCACGCTGCCTGCACCTGCCGCCTTAACGTTTGTGCCTGCGGAGACACCGATGTCGATGCCTTCGTTGCGACCGGCAGCATAGGCGCGGATGATTGTGCCATTCACCGGCATGACAAAACGCGTAGCTGCGGGGGCAACGGGTGCCGCTGTGGGCGTTAACACTGGTGCAGCAGGAACGACGGCTGGGGCAACAGGTGCGGATGGGGTTTCATCTGGCAAAGGTGCCGATGCGCTTGGCGGGATTGGTGTGACGCTCCCTTCGCCGGGTGCAGGGGCGGCTTCAATTGCTTGCACGGGGGCTTTCTGTCCGTCCTGCGGGATCAACAAAAACTGACCCTCACGTACGCTAAGTTCTGGCCCAAGCCCGTTCCATTCCGCAATGGCGCTCACTTTCGTGTTGTAAAGGCGCGAGACGGAAAACACGGTTTCACCGCGTTGGACTTTATGGCGGACAGGCTCTGTTCCAACTTGAACCGTGGCTGGCGCATCGGGTGTTGCAACTGGTGCCTGCGGGCCTGCACGATCAAGGGCTGTTGTTGCAATCGCAGTAACATCGACCATTGCGGGCTGAATTGGGCCGGTTTGCGCAGCACCTGTTTCTGGCGATGGCTCTGTGACGCGGTTCGGTAAGGCCACGAGCTCGCCCTTGCGCAGTTTCACATCTGCTTCGATCCCGTTGAATGATGCCAAATCCAGCGCATTCAGGCCCAGACGTTTGGCAATGGTCCCCATCGTGTCGTCGTTTTGTGCGACAACCACCTGATAGTTTGGATAGGAAATCACACCGCGATTGTCGGGTTGCGGACGCGACGGCAGATCGGTGACCGCTTCTGTTGTGTCGAAGCCTTTCACAAGGTCGCGCATGTCGAAATCAAACGGAGCCGTGCAGGCCCCCATGAAACCAACCGCCGCTGTGGTCATCAGTACTTTTGAAATGCTCATCTACTCGCCTCCTGGGTCGCGGCGCATATGATTGATCCATATGTTCTAAACGCGTTTGGTGTCTTTTTAATCTTCTCCAAGCCCTTCGAGCAAGGGGACAAAGCGCACAGGCCGCAACTCTTCATAGTCGAAACCCGTTTCTAGCCGCGTCACGCGGATGAGGCTTTGGACCGTATCGGATTGGCCGACGGGCAAAACCATGATGCCGCCCACGCGCAATTGAGCCAGTAAAGGGCCGGGCGGGTCTTCTGCGGCAGCCGTTAGCAAGATTTTGTCAAACGGCGCCTGTTCGGCGAAACCACGGGTGCCATCAGCGGCAAAGGTCGTGATATTCGTGATATCGTGCGCGGTGTAGACCGCCTGCGCTTGGGCGACCAGACGTCTGTAACGGTCCACTGTATAGACCCGCCGCGCCAGCTGAGCGAGGATCGCGGCCTGATAGCCGGACCCAGTGCCAATCTCCAAAACCTTGTCACGCGGATTGATTTTCAGCGCTTGGGTCATGATGCCCACAATGGATGGTTGGCTGATCGTTTGACCACATGAAATCGGCAGCGGCATGTCTTCATAGGCCCGATCCGCAAAGATACCTTTGACATAATCGGCACGGTCCACCCGTTCCATTGCGGTCAGCACAGCAGGGTCGGTAACGCCCTTGGATCGCAGCGCATAAAGGAACTGCATCTTGGTTTCGGCATTAAAGCTCAATCTATTAAGCCTTGGAGTTCATTGACTAAATCATGTGCGGTCAGGTCCGCGCGCATGGGGGTTACCGACACATACCCATCAAGGTTGGCCTGTGCATCCGTGCCAGCCGCTGTCGGCGTTTGCTGGTTGCCGCCGCGCACCCACATGAATTTGCGCCCCGTTGGGGAGGCCTGTGGTTCAACAGAGAAATTCACGCCCGCGCGCCGCCCTTGGGTCGTGGCCATCACACCCTTTACATCGCTGCCCGCGCAAGGGGGGAAGTTGATGTTGTAGAACACCGTATAGGCGTCATTGGTCCAAATACCTTTGTCCAGCAGTGTTTGGATCGTGGCCGCGCCGTGTTGGGCTGCGGCGTCAAACGGGTCGGCAAGGTCCTTGTTCGCGGGGCCGAAAAACTGGGACAGCGCGATAGAAGGGATGCCCTGTAACGCGCCTTCAATCACAGCGCCGATAGTGCCAGAATATAATGTGTTTTCAGCTGCGTTATTGCCACGGTTCACGCCCGATAGGATCAGGTCCGGCGGGCTGTCTTTCATCACGTGGTATAGGCCTGCAAGCACACAATCGGCAGGTGACCCTTCGGCGGCGAACCGCCGATCGCCCAATTGGGCCAGCATCGTGGGGTGCGTGTAGCTAATGCAATGACCGACACCAGATTGTTCAAACGCAGGGGCCACGGTCCAAACCTCGCCAGATGGGCCAGCCAGTTCGGTCGCAATTGCAGTGAGGGTTTTCAAACCGTGGGCATTGATGCCGTCGTCATTGGTGATCAAAATGCGCATAAGCTGCCCCTTTGCTGTCAAATAACCCCTAATGCGGCGGGGCGATTTGGGCAAGCTTATCGCGTGTTCAGCACCGCATAAGCTTGGGTCAATGTGTCTACCACGCCAAAATAGAATTCATCTTGGGTCACATCCACCAGTCGGATATTTCCCGCCGGAATTTTCAGCGTGAAAGGGAGGGATTTTGCGGATTTGAGCTCGCGGTAGCTCGCACCGGTCCCGTGCTTCAGCACATTGATCGCTTGGGCATAGTGATGAACGCTATCAGCCAGCACCGGATTGCCATCTTCCACCAGCAATGCGCGCAGTTTTTTGTAGAAAGGCCCGCGTTTGAAATGATGCTGCATCCGCGCCTCGAACACGGCCATCAGGTCGATCACCTCTGCTTCGATCTGCGCGACGGGGGCATCGATCGCGGCTTTGTCACGGGCTTGATCCAGCAATTGCGGGATTTCGGTGCTCATGACAGGTCCAAGCTGGCCAACAGGCGTTTGGCCTCATCCGCGGGGTCCGCCAATGGCGCGCGGTCTTCTCCGGGGTGAAAACGGGCGCGCGTGGCTGTCGGCATCGGGTTTGGCGTAGCGATATGAATGTTCGGGCCGGTATTCGCGCTTTCAGCCGCCCAAGAACGGGCTAGCGCGGTTTGTGCGGATTTTGTCGCTCCATATGCACCAAAGAATTGGTTGCCACCTTGCGGATCATCCATGAATACGGCGTGGCCTGTCTGGCCCAACAATGGCCCGACATAGCCTATCAACCGCGCAGTGGCGGTGATGTTTACATCAATCGATTTGGACAAGTCTTTTGGCCCGATATGACCCGCAGGCGCCAAAGGGGCAGCGTGCACGGCAGTGTGGACCCACAGATCAAGCGATCCCCAGCGGTCAAAGATTGATCGGCACAGCTGTTGCATCGCTGCGTCCACCGTGATGTCCATTGGGGCAAGCGTGGCTTGGCCGCCGGATGCTTGGATCGCGTCGTCCAATTCTTCGAGCGCGCCGGTAGTTTTACCCACCGCGATGATATGATGGGTTGCGGCCAGCTCGCGGGCAATTGCCGCGCCAAGCCCGCGTGACGCGCCGGTGATCAATGCTGTTTTGGTCATTATTCTGCCGCTACTTTTGGCGTGAACCCTTTGGCGATCATATCCGTCGGCTTGACCGGATATTCGCCAGAGAAACAGGCATCGCAATAGGCCGGTGCCTTTGGATCACGGCCCTCTGCCACGCCAGACGCGCGGTAAAGCCCGTCGAGCGAGATGAATTTCAAGCTGTCGACGCCCAAGTGATCGCGCATTTCGTCTTCGGACATCGTGGCGGCCAACAATTTGTCGCGGTCCGGCGTATCAACGCCATAAAAACAGGGCCAAGCAGTTGGCGGGGACGCAATGCGGAAATGCACCTCTGCGGCACCGGCGTCAAGGATCATATCCTTGATTTTACGGCTGGTGGTGCCGCGCACAACGCTGTCGTCTACAAGGATCACGCGCTTGCCTTTGATCAAGGCGCGGTTCACGTTCAGCTTCAGGCGGACACCCATGTTACGAATGGATTCCGTCGGCTCGATAAACGTGCGGCCCATATATTGGTTGCGAATGATGCCCATCGCATAAGGGATACCGGATTCCAGCGAATAGCCAATCGCTGCAGGGGTGCCGCTATCTGGAACGGGGCACACAAGATCAGCCTCTACCGACGATTCCTTGGCCAATTCACGGCCAATGTTTTCGCGGGTTTCATAAACGGAACGCCCGCCAAGGATGCTGTCAGGCCGCGAGAAATAGACGTTTTCAAAGATGCAGAAACGCGAAGGTGCCTTGCGAAATGGGAAATGGCTCTCAATGCCGCCCTTTTCCGAAATCACGACCATTTCGCCGGCTTCAATTTCACGCACGAAATCCGCGCCAATAATGTCAAGCGCACAGGTTTCAGATGCCAAGGCCCAGCCGTCGCCAATTTTGCCCAAGACAAGCGGGCGCACGCCCAATGGGTCACGGCAGCCGATCAGTTTTGTGCGGGTCATGGCCACAATGGAAAACGCGCCTTCGACCTTGCGCAGGGCTTCTTCCATGCGGTCGGGGATGTTTTGGCCCATGGACCGCGCCATCAAGTGAATGATGCATTCACTGTCAGATGATGATTGAAAAATTGACCCACGCTCGATCAATTCACGGCGCAGGGCGTCGGCGTTGGTAATGTTGCCGTTATGTGCAATCGCCGCCCCGCCCATTGCGAACTCGCCAAAGAACGGCTGCACGTCGCGCATGTTCGTCTGGCCTTTGGACCCAGCGGTAGAATAGCGCACATGGCCAATGCCAATCGGGCCGGGCAAAGAGGCCATCATGTTCGGCGAAGTAAAGTTATCGCGGACCAGACCCATGCGACGCTGCTGATTAAAGCCGGTGCCGAAATCGTGGGTGACGATGCCGCCAGCCTCTTGTCCACGGTGCTGCAAGGCATGCAAACCAAGTGCGACAAAGTTGGAAGCATCGGCCACGCCAACAACGCCAAACACGCCACATTCCTCCCGCAGTTTGTCATCGTCAAAGGGATGGGCGGGGGGCATTTGGTGGGACAAGGTCAGGTGCTCCGAATCCGAGGTCTGTTACAAAGCTGTCATAGTCCGAACGGCGGGCCATGTCACGAGATGGGATAAAAAAAGGCCCCGCGCCGGTGTGGCGGAGGCCTTTTGTTTTATTCAGCGGCGCCGCAGTTGCCGACGAGCTGTTCATATTGTGTGGTGATCCAGCCCAGGGCGGCTTCTGGATCGCGGTCTTCGACCTGACCTGTCAGCTTTCCGAACACTTTGGCAGAGCGGCTGTTGTCGACCATTTCAAGCTGTTGTGTAGACAGCACCGTCTGGTAGACGAAAAATGCGACCGCGACCAAAAGGATGCCGCGCAAGACGCCAAACAAGAACCCAAGTCCTTGATCCAAGCCGCCCAACGCGGACCGTTGCACGAGGCTGGAAAACAGAGGGGTGAAGATTGATACGACGACAAGTGCAATGGCGAACACGGCCGCAAAGGATGCGATGATCGACAATTCACAGCTGTCACCGATGAAATCACCAACGACGGGCAGCTGTTTAATCAGCGGCTGAACACTGTCAGCGAAAATGAACGCCAGAATAGTTGCACCGATCCAGCCAGCGATGGCCATACCTTCGCGAACCAAACCGCGGCTATAGGCCAACAACGCCGACACGATAATGATGACGGCGACAATCCCGTCAATAATTGTGAAACCATCCATGTCCGTCACCCTTTTAATTGGTCTTATACGGGGCCACGTTCCCCGAAAGTCTCTGCCACAAACGTGGCCAGATCATGCGCTTCACGCATTTCCAACCCCGCCACCGCGACCTTTTTGGTCTGTTGCGGTGTGCTTGCGGACGTAAAACCAAGTTTTTGCGCTTCTTTCAATCTATTTTCGGTCTGCACAACCGGACGGAGAGCGCCAGAGAGGCTAATTTCACCAAAAATCACCATTTCGGCGGGCAATGGCGCATCTTCGCGCGCCGAAACAAGGGCGGCGGCAATGGCCAGATCAGCACCGGGGTCATTGATCCGCATGCCGCCAGCGACATTCAAGTACACATCCAGCCCCGTAAACGGCACGCCGCAGCGCGATTCGAGTACGGCGAGGATCATGCCAAGCCGCCCGCTGTCCAAACCCACGACCGACCGTTTGGCGTTGGGCTGCGGCGACGGGGACACGAGTGCCTGAATTTCACCCAAAATAGGCCGGGTCCCTTCGATGCCAGCGAAAACGGCGGATCCCGGGGCGGGTTTGCCGCGATCTGATAAAAATAGGGCGGAGGGGTTTTTGACTTCTGCTAGCCCTTTGCCCGTCATTTCGAAAACGCCGATTTCATCGGCAGGACCAAAACGGTTTTTGACAGAACGTAGAATGCGGTATTGGTGGCCACGGTCGCCTTCGAAATAGAGCACAGTATCAACCATATGTTCGACGACGCGCGGGCCCGCGATGGAGCCGTCTTTGGTAACGTGACCGACCATGACCATGGCGATATTGCGCTGTTTGGCGAAAGTGGTCAGTTCATGAGCCGAAGAGCGGACTTGGGATACAGACCCCGGCGCGCTGTCCACATTATCGGCCCACATGGTCTGGATGGAATCGATAATGGCAAAGTCCGGTTTTTCGGACTCCAACGTCGTTAGGATATCGCGCAAGTTCGTGGCTGAAGCCAATTTGACAGGGCTTTGGGTCAAGCCAAGCCGTTGCGCGCGCATTTGCACCTGTGACGCTGATTCTTCGCCTGAAATATAGACAACCTTTAGCCCATTGCGGGCAAACCGTGCCGCTGCTTGCAGCATCAGTGTGGATTTCCCGATGCCCGGATCGCCGCCGACCAACATCGCAGACCCTTGCACAAGGCCGCCACCAAGCACGCGGTCCAGCTCGCCAACGCCCGACAGCGTGCGGGCAGGGGGGGCTTCTTGACTGGCCAGATCGGTGAGGTCGATCAATTGGCCGCGCATGCCGCCCAAGGATTTTTTCGCTGGGCCAGAACCAAGCGGCTTATCTTCTTGGACGGTGTTCCACGCGTGGCATGCATCGCATTGCCCGGCCCATTTTGTGGATGACGCGCCGCATTCGGTGCAGGTGAAGAGTTTTTGTTTCGCCATGTTCACGTTTTGCCCCATTAACCACGCCCTGTCCATGGGGCAAATGACCGGTGCCTCCGGCGGACATATTTAGGCTCGGAAAAAGCGGGGGGTTAGCGCTGAAATTGCGATAGAGGCGAGGATGCAGGCCGTGAAGAGGTAAAGGCCCCACATGGTTTCAATTTTGCCGATGCCGACGCCCTTAGACACAACGATGTAAAGCGCGATGAGGAACACATCGGCCATCGCCAGTTTCCCAAGCCACGACAGCGCCGGTAGCAATTTGGGGCTTGCAAGGTTGAAATGCAAAAGCGCGAGGCCGATGGTTTTGAGGTAGGGCGCGAAAAGTGCAAAGGCTGTGACAAGCAGAGCAAGGAAAATGTCGCTGCCCCAGAGGCTTTGCAGCCCTGAAACAACGCTAATTTCTGACAAACCGAAAAGCGGTAAGATACCTGCCCGCATCAGCGGCGCGAACCATGCAATGGGGAACAGGATCAGCAGGCTAAGGTTCGCCACCCAAAGTGCGGTTTTCATTCAGCAGCAGGCTTTTGCGCCAAAGGGACAACATTGTCGTCCGTCCGCCCCAATGTGTAGCCGAGACCTGGCAGGGCGCTTTGCAGTTTTTCGTCGAGCTGTTCGAGCTGGGACGCAACGACGCTTTCTTCCAGATCGATTTGTTGGGCCCATTTACCAAGCTCATGTGTGGCATGGAGGGCTTCGACGATCTTTTGCTGTTGATCTTCGGCCTCTTGCTGGCTTTGCTCAAGGAACTTTTTCGCGCGGGCAACCTTTTCGTCGGAGTAAACATCAGCCAAATGCCGCGATTGTTGGGACATTTGGGCCGCGACTTCGAGCACCTCTGGTTCCAAACGCGCCAAATCAGGGTGGTCGCGCAGGTAAGCAAGGCGTTCACGCACTGCGTCAAATTCGGAGCTGAACGTAAAGACGCCGGACCGATCCGCAGTGTGGCAGATGTGATAGGCGCGCGCGACGTCGTCCATGCCGATCGGAAAAGACCGGTGGCTGCGCTCTAGCGCGTTCAAGCGCATGTTTGTCGGGATCATGGTTGCCATCGCGACCAGCAAAACGGTCACAGCGATCTGCAAATAGGTGCCAAATGTCGGCAAAATCATGTCGCCGAATGCGAGCGACAGTGTCAGCCAAGAGGCCATGCCGAAAGCGCAGGCCAATGTGTAAATAACAGCGGCGATGGCCATGATGGCCAAAACCAAAATAGATGCGCCACGCAAAGCGCGGGCCACAAAATGAAGTGTTGTCGTAGGACGCAATTTTAATTCCCCCCATGGATTTTCTTGGTCATGTTCCAATTTACCGGAACGGCGAAGTCTCGCTAAGGGGGAAAAACCGGTTGAATTTCTCGTAATTGGATTTCTGGAACAATCAGGGGGTGAATCAGATGATTGTTGCCAGCTTTGGGGTTGATCGCAGAAGGATGAGAACCGCTATGCAACCCTCTGTTTGGGCAGGAAAAACGCCAAATACGGGTGGAAATGAAGGGTTTTTGACCCCTTTGGGCGGCCTATTGCCGAATTGACACAGGGGTTGGAAAAATCTTGGAGCTTTTGCCCGAGCGCAACTTTACGCCACGTCGTTCGCCGAATCGTTAGCGCAATGTGGGGATAGGGCCTGATGCGGTGCCGCTGATGAATTGGCGTAAATAGGGGTCATCTGATTGTTTCAGGGCGTCCTTATTCCCGTGCCATCGGACGACCCCGTCATGTAGCATGGCGACCTGATCGGCGATGGCGTGCACCGACGACATGTCGTGGGTAATTGTGATCGTCGTCGCACCCATGTCGCGCGTGACGTCCCGAATTAGGTCATTGATCACCCCGGCCATAATTGGGTCGAGGCCCGTTGTCGGCTCGTCAAAAAAGATAACATCAGGGTCCGTCGCAATTGCGCGGGCGAGGCCCACACGTTTTTGCATGCCGCCCGATAATTCAGACGGGAACTGGTCGGCGACCTGTGGTCCAAGCCCTACACGACGCAGCTTTTCAACCGCCAGATCGCGCAGGGCGGCGCGAGATTTGCCAGACCGCATCAACCCAAAGGCCACATTTTCCCAAACGGGAAGGCTGTCAAACAGGGCAGCCCCTTGGAACAACATCCCAAAACGATGTAACAATGCGGCATGTCCACCGTGGGTAATGTCATGCCCATCGACCATGATTTGCCCGGCATCAGGCGTTACAAGGCCAAGGATACATTTGATCAGCACCGATTTGCCAGTGCCCGAACCGCCAATGACGACCAGCGATTGACCTTGGTCAACATGCAAGTCGACCCCGCGCAACACAGCGTTGTTTTCAAAGGTTTTATAAAGGTTGGTGATGCTGATCATAGGGAAAAGAACGCCTCTGTCAGGATCAGGTTCGCCCCGAGTATCAAAACGGCTGCGGCGACAACGGCGTCCTTGGTCGCGGCACCGACCCCGCTCGCACCACGGCCCGCTGACATGCCGTAGTAGCATCCTATGAGGGATGCGATAAAACCGAAGACGGCCCCTTTCACCAATGACGATATGATGTCGCGCTGCTCGAGGAAATCGACGGTGTTTTGCAAATAGGACGCGGCATTAAACCCAAGCCGTTCGGTCCCTACGATATAGCCGCCCATGATCCCGATGATATCGCCAACGCCGACTAATGCAGGCATGACCAAGGTCGCAGCCAATACGCGCGGCACTGTTAGGTATTTCATTGGATGTGTGGACAAGGTGACCAATGCGTCGAGCTGTTCGGTGACCTTCATCGTAGCGATTTCGGCCGCGATGGATGAGGTAACGCGCGCCGCGATCATCAGGCCGACCAGCACAGGGCCAAGTTCGCGAACCATGCCGATGGCCACGATCTGGGGCACGACGGCTTCTGCCGAAAACCGTGCCCCGCCGGCAAAGATTTGCAGCGCAAGCGCGCCACCCGTGAACAGTGCGGTGAGGCCAACCACGGGCAGCGACAGAAAACCGATGTGAAACAGGGATTTGGCAAATTCGCGCCCATAAAACGGGCCACTGCAGCTGTGTTTGATGGTCTGCCCCGTAAACAAGGCAACACGCCCGATGGCGGCCAGCATGCCAAGGACAACCGCCCCGATCCATGCCAGAATACGGATCATCCGCCGCGTGTCCGGCGGGTATAACGCCCGCCAAGCGATGTAAGAATTTCATACCCAATTGTACCCGCCGCATCGGCCAATTGGTCCACGGTTTGTTGGGGGCCAAGTAGGGTCAGGGCATGCGGGTCTTCGCGTAGGTCGGTGACATCGACGGTCAGTAAGTCCATGGACACGCGGCCGACCAATGGCACAGGGTCATTGCCGTAAAACAGCGTGGCCTTATCGGACATGGCACGGATTAAGCCGTCGGCATAGCCGGCGGATAGCGTCGCGATCCGGCTGGGACGTGTTGCTTGCCAGCTGTTGCCGTAGCCTACGACCTCGCCTTCGTCCAAATGGCGGATTTGAACGACAGGCAAATCCATTTGCACGACATTGCGCGCTGCTGAGAATGGCATCCCTCCGTATAACCCGATACCGGGGCGACACAGATCAAAATGATAGTCCTTGCCCAGCAAGACCCCGCCCGTCGCAGCTAAAGACCGCGGCACGGTGATCCCGTCTGTCATTTGCCGGAATGTATCCAGCTGATAGGCGTTCATCGGATGATCAGCCTCATCAGCGCAAGCCAGATGGGACATCACAACTGTCGGGCGCTGCGCCAATGCGATTTCAGCAATCGCGGCCCATTCATCCCATTCCATGCCCAGACGGTTCATGCCTGTATCCAGTTGAATGCCAAACGGATGGCCGGGCAGTGCGTCAAAGTGGCGGGTCACTTGGTCGAGCGAATTTAGCATTGGCGTCAGGCCAAGATCACCGATCATATCGGTATCGCCGCGCATATGTCCCGAAAACACATTGACCTCTGGGCCGGGGCCAAGCGCGCCACGTACGGCGGCACCTTCTTCGGCAACGGCTACGAAAAACTTGCGCGCACCGGCTTTGGCCAGCGCCTTGGCTACGACACCGGCGCCCAAGCCATAGCCATCGGCCTTGACGACAGCTGCCGTTTCCACGGATGTCATTTTATCCAATGCCCGCCAATTTGCGATAATGGCGTCGAGATCGATTGTAATATGTCCAGTGCTCATGGCGCCCCTTTTGGCAGCATGCGTGGTGACCAGCAAGAGGGGTTTAATATTCCTCGCTTGGGGTGCCTTGCCATGGTTGAGCGAGGTTGCCGAAGCGCGTGAACTGGCCTTCGAACGACAGGCCAACAGACCCGATGGGGCCGTGGCGCTGCTTGCCGATCACGACCTCGGCCTTGCCGTGCAGGTGTTCCATGCGTTCTTGCCACATGGCGATCTTTTCCATCTCGTGATCACCGGGTTTTTCACGTTCGACGTAATATTCTTCGCGGTAAACGAACATCACAACGTCGGCGTCTTGCTCGATCGAGCCTGATTCACGCAAATCCGACAGCTGTGGGCGTTTGTCTTCGCGGTTTTCGACCTGACGCGACAGCTGGGATAGGGCGATCACAGGGATCTGCAATTCCTTGGCAATGGCTTTTAGGCCCATTGTGATTTCGGAAATCTCGTTGACCCGGTTTTCCGACCGGCCCGTGCCGCGCACAAGCTGCAAATAGTCCACGACCAGCACATCCAAACCGTGGGTTCGCTTTAATCGGCGCGCACGGGCGGCGAGCTGTGAAATCGGCAGGGCAGGCGTGTCGTCGATATATAGTGGGCAGGCTTCAAGACTTTTGGCCGCTTCGACAAAGCGGCGAAACTCTGCCTCGGTCATGTCGCCCGACCGGATGGAATGCGAGTTAATCTCTGAAGCTTCTGACAGGATACGCGCGGCCAACTGTTCGGCTGACATTTCGAGCGAATAAAACCCGACAACGCCCCCGTTCACCGCACCCTCTGTCCCATCAGGTTTGGTGCCTTTGCGGTAAGCTTTGGCCACGTTGTAGGCGATGTTGGTTGCCAACGAGGTTTTCCCCATCGATGGACGACCGGCAAGGATCAGAAGGTCGGATTTATGCAAACCGCCCAGTTTCTTATCCAGATCGATCAGGCCCGTAGAAATCCCAGACAATTCGCCATCGCGCTGATAGGCGGCATTGGTGACATTCACGGCCTCTGTCACGGCTTTCAGAAATGATTGAAAACCGGTTTCAGATGATCCTTGTTCAGCGAGCTGATATAGCTCTTGTTCGGCCTCAACGATCTGTTCGCGCGGTTCGGAAATGACGTCAACCTTGCGGGCCTTTTCGGCAATCGTTTGGCCCACTTGGATCAATTCACGACGAACCGATAGGTCATAGATCATCTGCGCATAGTCACGCGCCGCAAAACCCGAAATCGCAGACCCCGCAAGACGGGCAAGGTAGGCCGGACCGCCAAGTTCTTTAAGCCCTTCGTCATCTTCAAGGAAGGTTTTCAAGGTCACAGGGCTCGCCAGTGCGTTTTTCGCAATCCGGTTCGCGGCGGTCTCGAAAATACGCGCATGGACGGGATCATAGAAATGTTTGGGTCCAACAATGGACGCAATACGGTCGAAAATATCATTGTTGGTCAGGATTGCGCCGAGCAACTGCTGCTCTGCTTCGATGGAATGGGGCATTGTGTCCACATCCGCCTCGGATACGCCAGTCGCGTTAAATGTCGTAATCTCGTTCATCGCTCTATCCCATCACCCACCTGACAGGTCATACAAAACCGTGACGCGGGCCGCAAATTGTATATCTCTGTGGATAAGGCTGAGAGTAGCACATGTTGTGGTGTGATGGCTATGCCGCCCAAAATAAAGCCCGCAACGTGGTTAACGCTGCGGGCCAATTAGCAAAATTTTGCGCAGTTTATTCCGCGTGGGCGGCGGACCAACCTGCGGGATCATTCAAATAGGCCTCTACCGCCTCAAGCGTTTCAGAATCGTATGATCCGCGCGCCTTGGCTTCGGCCAGCACGTCCCACCATGTGCACAGGTGGATCAATTGCACACCGTGATCGCCAAGCGTTTTTTCGACGCCGTCAAAGATGCCGTAGTAAAAGATCACCGCTGTGGCGTTACAGGTTGCACCCGTTTCGCGGATCGCGTCCACGAACGATAGCTTGGATCCGCCGTCGGTTGTTAGGTCTTCGACCAGCAGCACCCGCTGGCCTTCGGTCATGACACCTTCAATGCGGGCATTCTTACCGTAACCTTTGGGCTTTTTGCGCACATAGGTCATGGGCAGGGCCATGCGATCCGCAACCAATGCGCCAAATGGGATGCCAGCCGTTTCGCCGCCAGCGATGTTGTCGAATGCTTCGAACCCAGCTTCGCGCATTGTGGTCACGGTTAGAAAATCCATCAACACGGACCGGATGCGCGGAAACGAAATCAGCTTGCGACAATCCACATAAGTGGGGGCCTTTTTGCCGGAAGCATGTGTGAAAGGCTCGCGCGCGTTGAATGTGATCGCGTCGATTTCAAGCAACATACCAGCGGTCAGGCGCGCGATTTCTTCTTTGGCGGGAAAAGAGGTGGGGATCATGATGCAGCTTTCATTCGTTAGAAGTAACAGACCAATGCAGGTTAAAACCTGGGTCAAATACGGTGACAGGGCCGTCGGCGGTTGGCACATGTGTGGGATAAGTGACAGGATCGCCCTTGGTTAGGGTGATCGTCGTCTCATTTGGCGCAAGTCCGTAAAATGCAGGGCCGTTTAGCGATGCAAAGGCTTCGAGTTTCGGCAGCGCGCCAGCGGCTTCGAATACTTCCGCCAAACACGACATGGTGTTGGGCGCGGTAAAGATGCCTGCACAGCCGCAGGCCTGCAATTTCAACGGATCAATGTGTGGTGCCGAGTCCGTCCCAAGGAAGAAACGTTTGTCACCTGAAACGGCTGCCTGCACCAATGCGACGCGGTGCTTTTCGCGTTTGGCGACTGGGAGGCAGTAGAAATGTGGTTTGATTCCGCCCGCAAGGATATGGTTGCGGTTGATAATCAGGTGATGGGTTGTGATCGTCGCCCCAAGGTTTTTAGGCGTGTCGCGGACGTAATCCACGGCGTCTTGGGTCGTGACATGTTCCATGATCACGCGCAGATCAGATACTTTTTTGCGAAGCGGGCGAAGGATCTTGTCGATGAAAACGGCTTCACGGTCGAAAATGTCGATGCTGCTGTCGGTGACTTCGCCGTGTACACACAGCGGCATACCAATTTCGGCCATGCGGTCCAGCACAGGGCGGACTTTTTCAAAATCCGTGACGCCAGACGCGGAATTGGTGGTCGCACCCGCCGGATAAAGCTTTACCGCCGTCGCAATCCCCGCCGCATGGGCCGCAGCCACGTCATCGGGGTCGGTGTCTTCGGTCAGATAAAGCGTCATGAGAGGTTCAAACGTCATATCACGCGGCACGGCGGCCATGATCCGTTCGCGGTAATCGACAGCTTGGGCGGCCGTTACAACAGGGGGCACTAGATTGGGCATGATAATCGCGCGGCCAAAATGGCGGGCGGTTTCAGGCAGCACAGCCTGCAACATCGCACCGTCGCGCAGGTGTAAATGCCAGTCATCAGGGCGGCGGATCGTCAGGGATGTCATGTTTTTATCTGTCATGGTGCGTCAATTACACGTTTGCAGTGACGGTGACTAGATACGGATTGTTCACCCTTGTTAATCAGTTGGCGTCCGCTGATATAAGCTACAAAGCAAAATTTAACCGGAGAACACACCATGCTTGGATTTATCGTAGCCGTCGTTGCAGGCTTTCTCGTCCCCCAACTCGAAGCCCCAGTCGCGCGCCCATTGGCCCGCATGCTGGAAAAGCACATCACGTTGGAAGCCGCTGAAACGCGTCTTCTTTCATTCATCGTTGCCATGTTGGGCGCGGGTGTAATTGGGTCTCTGCTGCATAGCGGTTCAGCTTTCTGGATGATCTTGGGCGGCGCGCTGGGCTATTTTGGCACCCGTCTTGTGGCTGCAGCTCGTGCATTCATGGATGCGCGCAACACTAAAGCGGACGAAGTGACAGCACCAGCTGACGAAGACTAAGGCTATGCGCCCAACGCATTGCGGCGTTGCAGAGACTATGGGTTCTGCAACGCGGCATTGCTGATACATTGAATGCAACAACGCAAATTCCAGTTAGGAGCAATCGTTATGGCATTCTTGTCCACCACAGATTTCGCAGCAAATACACCGTCCGTCGGTCAAAAGATTAAAAGCGCACTCGGCTCGTTCTTTACATCAATTGTCCGGGCGCGTAGCCGTCAGGATCAAGTTCAGGCGCTGGACAAAATGTCCGACGCAGAATTGGCAGAAATTGGCATTCGTCGCGAAGATATTGTACGTCACGTCTTCCGCGATGTTTACTACGGTTAAGTCGCCGAAACGCAGAAATCAAAAAGGCCGCCCCCGAAACATCGGTGGGCGGCCTTTTTTTTGGTGTTTGACGCCCTACGCGGCATCAATATCTAAAGGGGTGCTTGGCATATGGCCCTCGTTCATCAACGCGCCGAGCTTTTTGCGAAAGAACGGATCATCGCCTTTCCGTTGTACATACGCGCAGACATTTACCGCCATTTTGGGGTGTTCTGTTTGCATCATGCGGTGGAACAGCCCCCGCAGATAGGGAATGCTGTCACGGCGATTACGAAATGCGGCCGAGAATGTGCTTGTGTTAAGCGTCTGATCCATTGCGGATTTGACAAGATAATCTAGAATTTCAAGGTTCTTTAGGCCTGCTTCTGGTGTCGCGCCCAGCCCCATACAGCGGAGTGGCGTCATGTTGGGTTTTGTAAACATGCCCGCATGGCAAGAATCAAAGCGATTGAGTGGGTCAAATGCGATATACGCGTGGTTGCATGCGTCAATCATATCAGGTGCATAGCCGAAACATCGCTGAAATTCAGACGCCGATGCGCTGTATGTCGGGTATCCCAACCTGTGATGCGTGGGTTTAAGGTTGCTTGGGGACGGATTGCAAGAACGTTGCACCCTGGCGCCGCCGCGCAATAGGCCGTGGCCGCATAACCACCCGCATTGACGCCGTAGAACAGCACATTGTCAAAGTCCTCAAAGAAACCATCGTCGATCAATCTGTCAAAGTAACGATAAATCGCTTGATCACGGAACCAGCTTAGATCGCGGGAAATAATCGCAAGATGTGACCAGCCGTCGGTCTGGGTGAACTTATATCCCATTGGCTCTTGGCTGGTGCCTTCTTTACGGATGTCTGCCGCGTTTTCGAAAGTAACAAGCAGATTGGTCCCAGCATCAAGAAACGTCGCAACATGATCATCACCAAGGGGCTGAAAATACCCCAATTCATCACTGATCTCTTCAAGACGCGCAAACCACGCGTTCTCGTCTAGGTCAGTCAGGTTGGCCTCGAAACTTAGGCTCATTTCTCTCATTACTGCTCTCCGATCCGGCAATTCCGGTTGATCTTTCAGTGCAGATGCCAGCAGTTTGTGGCGAAATTGGGCAGATGGCTGGCCCGTTTTAGGGAAAATACGGGTCAAAAGAACGCTTGTAGCCCTGTTTGTGCCCGCCCAAGGATCAACGCATGCACGTCATGTGTACCTTCATATGTGTTCACAGTTTCCAGATTAACCATATGTCTCATGACATGAAAATCTTCGGAAATGCCGTTGCCGCCGTGCATGTCGCGGGCCATGCGGGCGATGTCCAAGGCTTTGCCACAATTGTTGCGCTTCATCATGGATATCATTTCCGGCGCGGCCTTGCCCTGATCCATCAAACGGCCAAGCTGCAATGATCCTTGTAGGCCAAGACTAATCTCTGTCTGCATGTCTGCCAGCTTTTTCTGGAAAAGCTGTGTCTGTGCAAGCGGCTTGCCAAACTGTTTGCGATCCAGCCCATAGGTACGTGCAGCGTGCCAACATGCCTCTGCCGCGCCCATGACACCCCATGAAATGCCATAACGCGCACGGTTCAAACAGCCGAACGGCCCCTTGAGCCCCTGCACATTGGGCAGCAGCGCATCATCGCCGACCTGCACGTTGTCTATAACAATCTCTCCGGTGACAGATGCCCGTAGGGACAGCTTGCCCCCAATCTTGGGTGCTGACAGGCCATCCATGCCCTTTTCAAGGATAAACCCACGGATTTTGCCGCCGTGGTCTTCGGACTTGGCCCAGATGACAAAGACGTCGGCAATAGGGGCGTTCGAGATCCACATCTTGGACCCTGTGATGCTGTAGCCCGTGGCCGTTTTACGCGCGACGGTCTTCATGCCCGCAGGGTCCGACCCCGCATCAGGTTCGGTCAACCCGAAACATCCGATCAAACTGCCCGCCGCCAAACCCGGCAGGTACTTCAAACGCTGCTCTTCGGACCCATAGGCGTGGATAGGATACATGACCAAAGACGACTGCACTGACATCATGGACCGATAACCGCTGTCCACACGTTCAATCTCTCGGGCGACAAGCCCATAGGTGACATAAGATGCGCCAAGCCCGCCGTATTCTTCGGGGATTGTCAGGCCCAGCAGGCCAACCTCACCCATTTGGGCAAACACGGATGGGTCTACGGTCGCCTCGCGGTTTGCTTGGGTCACTACAGGGGCCAGCTTGTCGGTCGCAAACGCAGCGGCCCCATCACGCAGCATTCGCTCGTCTTGGGTCAACTGATCCTCTAGCCGCAGCGCATCCGCCCAGTCGAATGGACCAAGATCAGGGCCGAATCCGGCCTTGTTTTCAGCGGCATCTTTCATCATGAGCGTCCTTTTGTGATGTGTTGCGAAGAACGTAGTCCCTTGGGGTAGGCAGGGCAATATCTCGTATAGCTGGAAGCAATATCACGGCTATCCACCGCTAATTGATTGATAGCGATGATTCTGACTTTGTTGAAACTAGAACGCCGCGGAACAATCGTTTTCAAACGAAGTTCCGGTGCGGGTTATGGGAAGTGAGTACCGCGAAAACGACTGATTGTACTTGAATGTAAATGACTGTTCTCGCTATTCTCACCTCATAATTCGAAACGAATTTATTGAGATTTTTTGGAGATTTAGATGATTAAGCAAGTAACGACGATCAGCGCCATTATGGGGCTGACTGCCTGCGGCGGAACAACGTTGAACGAAGGGCACTTTGCAGGCATTGAAAACTCCTCTGTTGCTGCATTCGTCTCGGGGCCCAATAATACAACGATTCAAACGGGTGGCGCTTATCTAATCAGGGATGACGAAGCCAGAACAGTGCGCGTTGGGTCCGAACAGACAATTTCGGCAACTGCATTGCCCCAACCTGACGGAAGCATGCATATCAACGTCGTTGGCTTGGGACACGATGTGACGCTCACACCGGACGATCTTACCGCTTACGACGATGAATATGAGATTGAATTGCCGGATGGCACGACCGTTTGGTTTTGGACGAATAGCGGCAGCTGGCAAGACGTGCTGGATGGGGCGACGGAATACGACTTTGTTTTCACCTATGGCATGAGCGATTATTCGGATGACCAGATCAATAATCGCGTGGAGGGTGTGTTCGGGTTGTTGACCAACCCTAGCGATATGCCGGTGTCCGGTAGCGCAGAATATAACGGCACTTTAACCGGGCCGATCTATGATATGAATGACTCCTATTCGGTATGGTATCTTGAGGGGGACGTCGCACTTTATGCCAATTTTCAAGATGGCACGGTAAATGGTGATATCACTGATCTATCTGTTGTCGGCGAATTAAACCCGTGGGTGAGCCTTGAAATTAATGAAGCGGACATCGAGTCGGGCCAGTTTCAAACGGATATATCATTAGATCCCGATCATTGTTCGAACGTGTGTAACTCAACACTGACTTCGGAATTGAATGGGGCATTTTATGGCACCGAGGCGCAAGAGGCAGGTGGCAATTTGACAATGGCCTTTGAAGAAGAGGTCGACGGCGAAGCAGCAGGTTTTGTCTTTAACGGGTCATTCGTCGCCGGACAATAAGGCAAAAAAAGAGGCGGCCATAAAAGCCGCCTCTCTTCTCAAAATGTCGATTTGATCTTACTTCGGCAGTGGCCCGATCAGCATGACCATTTGACGGCCTTCCATTTTCGGGAAGTTTTCAACCTTACCAGTATCTTTGGTATCTTCTGCCACACGTTCCAGCAGTTGACGGCCTAATTCCTGGTGGGCCATTTCACGACCACGGAAACGCAGGGTGATTTTCACCTTGTCGCCATTGCCCAAAAATTTGAACACATTGCGCATCTTTACATCATAATCGTTGTTATCCGTGTTTGGACGGAACTTCACTTCTTTGATTTCGATGATCTTCTGTTTCTTACGGGCCTCAGCTTCTTTCTTCTGGGTCTCGTATTTGAACTTACCATAGTCCATGATCTTACAGACAGGCGGTTTCGCATTGGGAGAGATTTCCACAAGGTCCAGCCCTGCGTCTTCTGCCATCGCCATTGCGCGGTCTGGCGATACAACGCCAACATTTTCGCCTTCCGCCCCGATCAGGCGAATATCGGTCCCGCGAATACGTTCGTTGATGCGGGGGCCGGTGTCGCGCTGTGGTGGCGCGTTGTGGGGTCTGCGTGCTATGGTCTTTATCCTTTAGTCGTTCCAAGTATGCAGTGCATAACCTAGTCGCGCTGGGCGGGGGCTTCAACCCGCAAAAAAGCGCCGAAACGCCAGTAATTCCCCGCGATCGGGTTCTTTTACTTTCGTTTGCCATCTGACATATGAACCATAGGGCTCAACTGGGGGCCGTCATGAGACTCATTTGAAAGGACATGGCCAATGAGAGCAATTCTAATTTTGATCGTTGCGGCGATTCTTGGCTTTTTCGGCTATCAATACGCGGCAAAAGGTGTTGCACCTGCTGATGCAATCGGAAAACTGACTGGCGCGGCGACTGACATGGCTGGCGATGCAGCAGATGCAGCTGGCAGTGTCGCTGAAGGTGCCGCAGATATGGCAGGCGACGCAGTTGAAGGTGTGGCTGATGCAGCCGGCGATGTTGCTGAAGGTGCTGCAGACATGGCAGGCGATGCTGTAGATGCAACAACTGATGCGGCTGCTGGTGCAGTAGACGCAGTTGCTGATGCCGCTGAAGGTGCCGCAGATATGGCAGGCGACACTGTTGAAGGTGTGGCTGATGCAGCCGGCGATGTTGCCGAAGGTGCTGCTGACATGGCGTCTGACTCTGTAGAAGCAACGACTGATGCGGCTGCTGGTGCAGTAGACGCAGTTGCTGACGCTGCTGAAGGAGCGGCTGATATGGCAGGCGATGCTGTTGAAGGTGTTGCTGAGGCAGCGGGTGACGTTGCTGAAGGTGCTGCGGACATGGCGTCTGACGCTGTAGATGCAACGACTGATGCGGCTGCTGGCGCAGTAGACGCGGTTGCTGATGCTGCTGAAGGCGCCGCAGATGTTGCTGGTGATGCGGTCGATGCGACTGTTGACGCAGCAACTGACGTGGCCGAAGGTGCTACAGACATGGCATCCGGCGCTGCGGATGCAACTGCTGGCGCAGTTGAAGGTGCCGCAGACGTCGCTTCTGACGCAGTAGAGGCCACTACTGACGCCGCTGCTGATGTTGCAGAAGGCGTCGCAGATGTCGCTTCTGATACGGTTGAGGGTGCAACAGCACAAACAATCGACATCCCAACACCAGAAGTTCAGGAACAGGCTGCAGCGGCTGCAGATGCGGACGCTGGAGGCATGGCTGACCTGCTGACAGTTGAAGGTTTTGACGCAGACAAAGTGATCGGCATGATCGACGGGTCCGACCTGTCCGACGTGCAGAAAACTGTTCTGTCCACAGCTGTAAACGGCGTTAAGGACAACCCAGCCTTGCTGGAAGCGACACTGACACGTTTGAAAGAAGCGCTGGGCCTTTAAGGGTTCAAGACATCAAACAAAAAGGGCCGCGTCAGCAATGACGCGGCCCTTTCTTTTATTTGGAACGGTATTGTTTAGCCAACAAATGCCTTTTCAATCACGAACTCGCCCGGCTCTGAATTGGCACCCTCATTCAGGCCCGCCGCTTCCAACAAGGCTTTGATGTCCAAGTTGAACGCTAAGCTGCCACAGACCATCGCGCGGTCCGTTGCAGGGTCCAGCGCAGGGACACCCAGATCGGCAAACAACGCGCCATTTTCAATCAGCGTCGTGATACGGCCCATCTTAGGGCTCTGCTCGCGGGTGGTGGTCGGATAGTAACGGATCTTGTTGAGGTTCTCTTCTCCCAACAGCTCGATCATCATTTCGTCGGCCTTGAGGTTGGCAATCAGGTCGCGGCCATATGTCAGCTCTGCCACATCGCGGCAAGTGTGAGTGATGATGACCTCGTCGTAATTTTCATATGTCTCTGGTTCGCGCAACAGGCTTGCAAAGGGGGCAAAGCCGGTGCCGGTGGAGAAGAAATACAACCGTTTGCCCGGCAATAACGCATCATGGACCAGTGTGCCGACAGGTTTAGGGCGCAAAATCACCTGATCGCCAACCTCAATATGTTGCAGCTTGGACGTCAGCGGGCCGTCTTGGACCTTGATCGAATAAAACTCCAATTCTTCATCCCAAGACGGCGACGCGATGGAATAGGCGCGCAGCAGTGGTTTTTGCTTGCCTGTCTCGGGATGCGGATCACCCATTAGGCCGATCATCACAAATTCACCCGACCGGAACCGCATGGATGCGGGGCGGGTTATACGAAAGCTGAAAAGGCTATCGGTATGATGGGTCACGGATGTAACCGTTTGCGCGTCGGGCAGGGCGGGTTTTGCTTTGTCAGTGGTCACAGGTGTTTGCTCTGTCATAAGTACATTGGCGACCCCATGCGGGGCCGCCCTCCATCTAGTCATTCATTGGGGTCAAGGGAAGGGGGTCAGCCGCGCAAGCGGGCTTGATAGTTGTGCGCTTGCCAATCTGCACGGGCCAGCCATTGCGGTTCTGGCTGACGCGCGGCCAAGGCGGCATCAATCTCGACCTCGTCAAAACCACTGCGGCGGGCCATGGCGTATTGATCAGCCAGAACGTGACCGCGGGCCCGCAATCTGCCTGTATATCCGGCACGGCGCAAAATCTGCGCCAAGGTGAAACCGCGTCCGTCTGCAGACGTCGGAAAATCGATACGGATCATCTTTGCCGAAAGGAGCGAGGCCATGGTTTCGGGCGCCGTGTCAGAAGGCACATCGATGGCATGATCAGTCGCATTCGCGGGCTTCTCCGTCAATTCGCAAAACCCGGCAGACCAATCATCCGCCGCAAACCCTTTGTCAGTGACGATCACGTTCATGTTTCCTGTCTCGCATTGTTCTAAAATACTCATTGTTCGACCTTCGCTGCACGCATCGGCTCATCTGGGGTGAAATGAATGCCACATTCGGTCTTCTCTTCATCGCGCCAACGGCCTGCTCGCGGGTCTTCGTGGACGCTGACGCGGGTGGTGCAAGGCTGACAGCCAATCGAAGGATAGCCTTTGGCGACCAAAGGATGACGCGGCAGGCGATGGGCGTCGATATAGGCGCTCAGGTCATCGGGCGTCCATGTGGCAAGCGGGTTCACTTTGATTTTGCGGCCGTCTTTTTCATAGATTGGAATGCCCGAACGGGTGCCAGATTGAAACCGTTTGCGCCCCGTAACCCAACCATCAAAATCAGCCAGCGCGTCTTGCAGCGGCTGTACTTTGCGTAAGTGACAGCAGGCGGCTTTATCCGCTTGATGCAACAACCCGTCGACGTCATTCAACAACACCGCATCGCGTTTTGGCGTGATCACCCGAATGTCAGTTAGGCCAAGCGTTTCGGCCACATCATATTGATATTGAAGCGTTTCCTCAAACAACATTTCTGTGTCGATGAAAATGACAGGTGTATCTTTGTCGATTTGGGACACCATGTGCAACAGCACGACGCTTTCTGCGCCAAAGCTGCTGACCACGGCCATTTTGCCGATTTGGATGTCGTCCAATGCATGGCGCAAAATCGTCCGCGCATTAGATTTACGATGCAAGATATTGCGGCGTTCGGCCAGTTCCTTAAGCGGCATTTTTCGCGGCCTTCTCTGGATATAGTATTGCAACAAACGGGGCGGCACCCAAACGGCGATAAGCCTGCAAGAATGTCTCGGATGGGTTGGTGCGGAGCTCTAAATAACCCAGAACCAAGCGCTCAATTGCCGGTACAATATCGTGGGCGCCAAATCCGGGGCCAGCACGTTCGCCAATCGTCGTGGTTTCCGTACCATCACCGCCCAGCGTGATTTGATAGTTCTCAACGCCAGCCCGATCGAGACCCAGAATGCCGATGTGACCAACATGGTGGTGGCCGCAGGCATTAATGCAGCCGGAAATTTTGATCTTCAGCGGGCCAACATCATGTTCCAACTTCAGCTCATCAAACCGCGTTGCGATTTCTTGTGCGACTGGGATCGAGCGTGCCGTTGCCAACGCGCAATAATCCATACCCGGGCAAGCAATGATGTCGCTGATCAGCCCAATGTTGGCCGTCGCCAAATCCGCCGCGCGCAGGGCCGCGTAGACAGCAGGCAGGTCCGCTTTATGCACATGTGGCAGGATGACGTTTTGCTCGTGGCTGATGCGCAGTTCATTGTGACCGTATTGGCGGGCGAGGTCTGCCATGACACGCATTTGATACGCGGTCGCGTCACCCGGTGTGGCCCCGTGTTTTTTGATCGAAATCGACACAATCGCATAGCCGTCGGCGCGGTGCGGTGTCAGATTCGTATCAGACCACGACCGAAACGCTGGGTTCGCCAAACGCGCCGCCTCGAAGGCATCAGTGGATTTCGACACAAATTCAGGCGCGGCAAACGCATGTTCGATTTGGGCAAGTAATTGCTGGTCTACACCGTCAAACAAGGGTTTGATTTGTGCGAAACGTGACTCTACGAGCTCTTGGATTTTTTCCAACCCGTTTTCATGCACGGTGATTTTGATCCGTGCCTTGTACTTGTTATCGCGACGACCGAGCAGATTGTAGACGCTAACAATCGCCTCGCAATATGGCAACAGGTCCGCCTTTGGCAAGAAGTCACACAAGACCTTGCCGACCATTGGTGTGCGCCCCAAGCCACCGCCGATAATCACGCGGTAACCGATGTTGCCCGCATCATTGCGCACAATTTGCAAGCCGATGTCATGGGCGAAAACCACCGCGCGGTCGGCCTCCGCACCTGTCACTGCGATTTTGAATTTGCGCGGCAGGCCTTGGAATTCTGGGTGGTCGGTGGACCATTGGCGCAGCAGCTCTGCGGTGGGGCGCGGATCTTCGAACTCATCCGCTGCGGCACCGGCAAAATGGTCTGCGGTCACGTTGCGGATCGTATTTCCTGACGTCTGGATCGCGTGCATGCCCACATCGGCCAAATCGGACAGCATATCCGGCACATCGCGCAGTTCTGGCCAGTTATACTGAATGTTCTGACGCGTCGTGAAATGGCCATAGCCTTTGTCATAAGTGTCCGCCAGATAGGCTAGCTTGTCCATTTGATCGGCGTTCAATGTGCCGTATGGCACGGCAACACGCAGCATGTAGGCGTGCAACTGCAGATACAGGCCGTTCATCAATCGCAATGGCTTGAACTCGTCCTCAGTCAGGGATCCATCAATGCGCCGTTCCACTTGGCCACGGAATTGAGCCACGCGTTCGCGCACAAAGGATTCGTCAAAGTCGTTGTAAACATACATGATTTAAGCTTCCTGTTTGCCGTGAGCGTAGTTGGACGGGCCGCGCGTGCGGAATGTTTCGCGGAAATGCACTGGCTCTGGGCCGTTGGGTCCGGCCTTGGCGTCGGCCAGATAGACACCTGCAACGGCGGCATGATCAGCTTGGGCTTCGATCAGGCGCAGGTCGCCATGGGCCTCATCTGTAATCAGCTCGGCTTTGCCCATATCGCGGGTCCATTCGCCGGTTTCGGTGAACCATATCGCGTCGCCTTCCAGAAGCGCGTTGGCGGTGACAACTTTCGGTGTGAATGCGCGGGCCATGGTTAAAGTGCCTCTTGTGTTGTGTGAATGTCAGTTGCAGCGAGGGCTGCGTCGCGGGGCGCAAGCCCCAAGAAAGTAAGGGCAGGGCCGGTGAGCTTGGATGCCGACATGGTCGGTTCTAATGTGCCAAGCGTGCAGGCAATGGTGCGTTGGTCTGCCCGGCTGACGTTTTCCATGATCGTCACGGGTGTCGACGGATCTGCGCCATGCATCAGAAGACGCCCTTGAATGAAGCGCGCGGATTTCTTGCCCATGTAGATCGAAGCGACTTCGCCAGTGGCGGCAAGCGCCTTCCAATCATGATCGGCGTAGCCTTTAGTGTCGTGGCCGGTGATCAGGCGCACGGCAGAATTGCGTCCGCGCTTCGTCAGGCTTTGCCCAATGTTCGCCGCAGCGGCAGAGGCGGTCGTGATGCCCGGAATGATCTGGTAGGAAATGCCAGCGGCGGTCACCGCCTCGATTTCTTCGTCCAGACGGCCAAACACAGTCGGATCGCCCGCTTTTAGTCGCACAACATGGTGGCCGTTTTGGGCATGCTCTACGATCAGCGTGTCGATATCGGATTGAGCCATGGATTTACCAAAGCCCTCTTTGCCTGCGTCAATGATTACGGCTTCACGGCGGGCCAGTTCAAGAATTTCGCCCGTGACCAAGCGGTCGTGGATGATCACATCGGCCTTATCAATTGCCTTGCGCGCCTTGAGCGTCAGCAGGTCAGGATCGCCGGGCCCAGCCCCGACCAGATCAACGTGACCTTCGGCCGCGGCGGTCATGACATGTTTATCCAACAGGGTTTCCAAAGCCGGAAGAACACCTTGTTCACCCTGTTGGTTCACCGCGGAAGGACCCGCGTTGAAATAGAAATCCGACCAGAAATTACGACGTTTCGCGCCGAATGGCAGCACATCGACCGCATGGCGGAAAGTTTTGCCAATCCGCGCCAATGTGCCCAAGGTTGCAGGCAGCTTGGCTTCGATGTCGGCTTTGATTGCGCGGGCCAGAACGGGGGCGGCCCCTTCGGTTCCAATCGCGATTGTGACAGGATCACGGTCCACGATGGCGGGGGTGATGAATTGGCTGTCGGCAAGATTATCGACGATGTTGACCAATGCGCCCTCGGCTGCTGCAATTGCGGCGGTACGCGCATCTTCGGCGGTGTCTTCATTCGCGCCATAGAACAGCGCCGCACAAATCGCGTCGCCACGGCCCATAGGGCGCAGGGTCAAGGATAATTTCCCCTCTGCCGCCCAAGCGTGAATTTCGGGTGCGGCGTCGGCAGCGTAGATGTTAATTTTGCCTTCGGTTTTCATCAAAAGGCGCAGTTTGGCCATGGCCGCATCGCCGCCGCCCGACAGGACAATCCGGCGTGATGTCACGTTCAAGAAGATGGGGAAATGCTGCATGATGTCCGCCTTTCGATCAATTTCTTCCATCAATATAGAACAAACATATGGATTTTGCCGCCCCATTGGGGCTAGTTAAGGACATGTGTTCCGGTGTTGGGGCTAAAAGGGTGGGTTTTCCCCGCAAACAGGAGAATTTGGAATGTCTGTGCGTATTGATGATATGGATCGGAAGATTTTACGCAGCCTGCAGGCGGATGCGGCGCAATCTTTGGACGAAATCGCCAAATCTGTGGGGTCATCCAAGACGCCAGTGTGGAATCGCATCAAGAAAATGAAAGAGGCGGGCGTGATCGGCCAGCAAACGGTTTTGTTGGATGCAGATGCGCTCGGGTTCGAGGCCTGTTTTTTTGTTCTGATCCGCACGACCGAACATGGCACCGAATGGCAGCAAGCGTTTCTGAAGGCGCTTTTAGCGCGGCCAGAGGTCCAAGAAGCGCATCGTTTGGCGGGCGACATTGATTACATCCTCAAGGTCCGCGTTCAAAACGCCCGTGCCTATGACACGTTTTATCAGGCCCTGATTTCAGAGGTGAAGGTGCATAACGTTACGGCGCTTTTGTCGATGGAAGAGATTAAATCGACGGTGGCACTTCCTTTGTGACCATCAAGGTTTCCAGACCGTGGAAATGGTAGACGTCGGCATATTTTGTCGGGGCGTGCAGGGTCAAGTTTGGACAACGTTCGAACAAGACCTCTAGCGCGATTTGCAGTTCCAACCGCGCCAATGGGGCGCCAACGCAAAAATGGATTCCACCGCCAAAGCTGGTGTTCTGTTTGCCCTTCCGCGTTGGGTCAAATTCGGCAGGCGCGTCATAAACTGTTGGGTCGTGGTTAGCCGCCCCGAGCAAGCATCCAATCTGGTCGCCGCGTTTGAGGGTGGCCCCGTAAAATTCCATATCTTCATAGACATAACGGGTGAACATATGCAGCGGGGGATCGTGGCGAATGATCTCTTCAACAAGTGTCGGCGTGATGTCGCGGTGGCCGGTTTCCAGCAGGGTTTTTACACCGTTGCCGAGCGTATGTACCGTTGCCTCGTGGCCAGCATTTAGCAAAAGAATGCAGGTCGTGATCAGTTCGTCATCGGACAGCTTATCGCCTGCTTCATTGGCCGCAATGAGCGTGGAAATCAGATCGTCGGCAGGGGTCAAACGTTTTAGGGCGATGTGGTCTTTGATGAAGGCGCTAAATGCCAATGTGGCGGCGATTGCGTCGGCCTCGATTTGGGGCGTGCGGCGGGCTTGATACATGGCGACCATGGCGTTGGACCATGTAAGCAATTCGTCGGCGTGGGTTTCCGGCACACCGAGCAATCGCGCGATGATACGGACCGGCACAGGCTGCGCATAAGCCGTTAGCAGATCGAATGGCCCGTTAGGGAACGCGTCAATCGCTGCATGGCAAAGCGCGCGGATTGCAGGGGCCAGCGCCGAAATTGTGCGGCTGGTGAACGCGCGCAGAACCAAACCGCGTAGGCGGGTGTGGCGGGGCGCTTCGAGTTCCAACATGGAATGAGCTTCGACATCGTAAAACGGGGCTAACGCGGCAGGAATTGTCGGGGCGAATTCCGGCGGACATTCGCGCCCCATGCGTTTGTCTCGCAGCGCAGCATGTGTCGCGGCATGAGACAGCGTGCAAACCATGTTATAGTCATCCCACTGAAAAACCTCGCCAAATTGGCGGGCATGATCGTAGAACCAATAGGGGTTTTGGACGAATGCGGGGTCTTTAGGGTTTTGGGATAAATGCTGCATGGTCTAGCTTTGCCAAGCAGCACTGGCCATTGCAAGACGTCACAGCCTATACATGTCGAATGTTTGCAATGGACCGTAAAAACCTAATCTCTATCGCCGCCTATCTGTGCGTGGTCGCCCTGCTGACCGTCGCGGTGTGGTGGTCTGGTTATGTGTCTGCCTTGTCCCAATTGCAGCAGCGGGCAGAGGCGGATTTGACCTTGGCGGCAGACAGCCTGTCCAATGAATTACGGCGTTTTCGCGAATTGGCCGTGCTAACGGCGGATCGGTCGCAGATCGCAGATGTGCTTGACGAGCGCGAAACTTCGGTAGCTGTGCGCCCAATCCTGCAAAGGATCGCAGACAAAACAGGGGCGCTCGACATCGTGCTGCTGGATGGCTCGGGCGAGGTCGTCACGGCCGCATCTGACACGGTGCCAGAAAGTTTTGCCGACGCGCCATATTTTGCCCGTGCGATGGACGGGGCCTTGGGCATTGCGCATCCGATCCGCGATGATTTACGCACATTCGTTTATGCCGCGCCGGTGTTTGGCGCAGCTGGTCCAGTCATTGGCGTCGTTCTTGTTTTTGCTGGTGTCGAGGGGATCGAAGGCACGTGGCGCGGCGCGCGGCCAGCGGTGTTTTTCACCGATGACGAGGGCGTTGTCTATGTGTCGAACCGGTCCGAATTGGTTCTACGGTCCCGCGCACAGGGCGATTTTCTGAATTATAGCAGCCGGTTAATCCGTGACATGGATATTTGGCGGGTGTCAGGCAGCCGGTATGTTCCGCGCACGGCCTTGCATTTGACAAAAGACTTACCAGTGATCGACATGAAGGGCGAGGTCTTGGTCGATGTCGCCCCCGCCCAGTTGATCGCAGGGCTTCAGGCGGCAGTGGCAGCTGGGATTTGTCTGACATTCGGGACGCTCTTGTTCCTTGCGACCCAACGGCGGCGCACATTGGCCGAAGCGAACGCGAAACTGGAACACCGCGTCGCCGACCGCACGGCGCAATTGTCAAGTGCGAACATCAGCCTGCGCCGCGAGGTCGAAGAGCGCCGCGCGGCCCAAGACCAATTGCAAAAAGCCCAAGCAGATCTGGTTCAGGCGGGCAAACTGTCCGCACTTGGCCAAATGTCCGCAGGGATCAGCCATGAATTAAACCAGCCCCTAATGGCGATTCAGTCATTTGCGGATAACGGCCAGAGGTTTATGGATCGCGATATGCCTGAAAAGGCGGCACAGAATTTGGGCAAAATTTCCGAACTCTCCCACCGCATGGGCCGCATCATCAAAAACCTGCGCGCCTTTGCCCGTCAAGAAAGCGAACCATTGGGCGAGGTGGATTTGGCACCGGTCGTGGGTACGGTGCTGGAACTTTTGGAAAGCAAAATCGCAGAGGCTGGCGTGACCGTCGATTGGACGCCGGTGCCCGATGTCATTGTGCGCGGCGGCGATGTGCGGTTGCAGCAGGTTGTGTTGAACCTTGCGTCCAATGCGATTGACGCGATGGAACATTCAGACCCTAAAAAGCTATCGATATCTATTGTTCAAGATACTGATACGACTACCCTTTCCGTGCGCGATACGGGGCCGGGGATTACAGAGCCAGAGAAAATATTTGACCCGTTCTATTCTACTAAAGCCGTCGGTGCCGCCGAAGGCATGGGGCTGGGACTAAGCATTTCTTATGGTCTGGTACAAAGCTTTGGCGGTGTAATCCGGGGGCGGAACCACCCGGATAGCGGTGCGGAATTTACGGTTGAACTTCAACCGGCGGCGGCCCAGAAAGCATCATGACAATGCGCGTATTAATCGTTGATGATGACCCCGCCGTCCGCGAAGCCATGGGCCAAACGGTCGAATTGGAAGGTTTGATCCCAGTGCTCGCGGGGTCGTTTTTGGCCGCCAAGGACCATTTGGGCCCAATGTTTGACGGCATCGTTGTAACCGATATGCGCATGCCGGGGCGCGATGGGTTTCACCTTTTAGAATTCGCGCGCACCGTTGACCCTGATTTGCCTGTGATCTTGCTCACCGGAGAAGGGGACATCCCGATGGCCGTAAAGGCGATGGGCAAAGGGGCCTATGATTTTCTGGAAAAGCCCTGTGCGCCGTCGGCATTCATTGCGGTGGTCAGCCGCGCATTGAAATCTCGCGCCTTGGTTTTGGAAAATCGCCGCTTGGCCGCCGCCGTGGAAAAAGGCGATGCGGCGTCGCGCATGTTGCGCGGCGTTTCGACCAAATCAGCTGAAATGCGCGATCAAGTGCGTAGGATTGCGCGGGCGGGGACGGATGCTTTGATCACCGGTGAGCGCGGGTCGGGTACGCCGAAGGTGGCAGAAGTCATTCACCTATTGTCGCATACCGCGGACCGCCCCTTTGTGAAACACAACGCCGGGCTTTTGGATGTCGCAGGCCTGCAAGCTGCGTTGGACGCGGGCGCGGGCGGGACTCTTTATCTGGACGAAATCGCAAAGCTGGGGGGCGACGTTCAATTTGCGTTGGCCGCCGCATTTGAGCAGGGCGCGGGTCTACGTGTTTTGGCGGGGTCGACGGTGCCGCTGGATGATGCGGTCGCCAGCGGCCAGTTCCACGAGGATCTTTTCTATCATTTTGACATCATGCGGCTGCATATCCCGAACCTCCGTGACCGGAGCGAGGATATTCCGGTGCTTTTTCAGCATTATGTTGAGCAAGCCTGCGAGCAAGCAAATCTGCCGGTCCCTCAGATAGGCGCGGATGTAATGGCGGGATTGATGGCTCAGGACTGGCCAGGCAATGCGCGTGCATTGATGAATGCGGCTATGCGGTTTGCGATGGGGTTGGATGACGGGGATGGCGCGATCGGGCAGGGTTTGGCTGCGCAAATGGCGCAGGTGGAACGATCGTTGCTGATCGCTGCATTGCAGCGCAATCAAGGGCGGGCGGGCGATACGGCGGCTGACCTGCAACTTCCGCGTAAGACGTTTTATGACAAACTCGGACGCCATGGGCTGAAACCCGAGGATTATCGCGCCTAAAATGCGATGTGCGGTTTTTCGCCCTGTTAGCGCTACGGCTTGTGCGGTTTTTCACACAGCACTTAATGCGCAAGAGAGAAATTCCAATAATATCAAGCCAATTCGCCTCGGCAATTTTTTGCTTGCGACGGGGTTGCGGGATTCGGCCTAATCCCTAAAGCAAGTCCGCTTTGGACTGCATCACGACGTTCTGGGAGGAACCACATGTCATTTTTGAAGAACGCTGCAATGGTTGCAGCTATGTCCGTTGCTGCAAACGCAGCATTTGCCGATTCACATGCAGCTGGCTGCGACGACGGTGAAATCGTTGTCAAATTCAGCCACGTGACGAACACAGATAAGCACCCAAAAGGCATCGCAGCGACCCTATTGGCCGAGCGCGTGAATGCGGAAATGAACGGCGCAATGTGCATGGAAGTGTTCCCATCTTCGCAGCTTTACAACGATGATCAGGTTTTGGAAGCGATGTTGCAAGGCGACGTGCAGATGGCTGCGCCATCCTTGTCCAAGTTCGAAGCTTTCACCAAGCAGTTCCGCATTTTCGATCTGCCATTCATGTTCAAAAACATCGATGCAGTTGACGCGTTCCAAAACTCTGACACAGGTCAGGCGATGAAGGACAGCATGCAGAAACGCGGTCTTCAAGGGCTCGCATTCTGGCACAACGGCATGAAGCAGTTTTCTGCGAACGTGCCATTGAACCTGCCAACAGATGCGGCTGGACTGAAATTCCGCGTGCAAGCGTCTGACGTGCTGATCGCGCAGATGTCCGCTCTTGGTGCATCCCCGCAGCCGATGGCGTTCTCTGAAGTATACGGCGCGTTGCAAACTGGTGTTGTGGACGGTCAGGAAAACACATGGTCCAACATCTACGGCAAAAAATTCTTTGAAGTCCAAGATGGGACAACTGAAACCAACCACGGAATCATCGACTATCTTGTTGTTACATCGACTGATTTCATGGACAGCCTTGACCCAGCAGTCGCGGACCAGCTGACCACAATCATCACCGAAGTGACCGAATTGCGCAACGGCGAAGCCTTTGCTGTGAATGAGGCTGCCAAGCAGTCCATCATCGATGCAGGCGGCGAAGTGCGCCAACTGGATGCTGCAGCACGTGATGTTTGGGTTGCCGCAATGAAACCTGTTTGGGCTGAATTCGTCGGTGATGTTGGTCAAGACAACATCGACGCAGCACAAGCGTTCAACGCAGCGAACTAAGTTGCAATCATGGGGCGGCCCCGAGCCGCCCCATGACCACCATTTCACAAATTTTGGGGGAGGGGACCGCGATGTCGGGCACCCAAGACGCGCCAAGCACACCGCTTGGGCGCTTTATTTCACATATAGAAGAACGGTTTATTGCAATCCTGCTAGGTCTGATGGTCATGGTGACCTTTACCAATGTGGTGTTGCGCTATGCTTTCGGGTCATCGCTGCTTTGGGGATTAGAGGTCGTTTTGATCTTATTCGCATGGTTGGTTTTGTTCGGCATTTCTTATGGGTTCAAAATTACGGCCCATCTGGGTGTCGATGCGATCATCAATATGGTTGGATCGAAACTGCGCAAGTCTTTGGTGTTGCTGTCCGCAATCTTATGCATTGTTTACGGCGGATTGATGATGAAAGGCGCGTGGGATTTCTGGGCACCATTTGGCGGCGTGCAACAGACAACGGGCCGCGTGATCCCGACAGGGTTTAATGAAAAAACCCGCAATCAAGCTTGGTATGAAACCGACCAAGTGCCGATTCCGTTTGGTCGCACGTTCCTTGAAAACAAGTTCAACGATGGCGATGAGTACGAAAAAATGCCGCGCTTCATCCCTTATTTCATCTTGCCGCTTGGCGTGGCGCTGATGCTGCTGCGTATCATCCAGGCCACCATCGCTATCGCGCGAGGCCGCAGGTCGAGCATGATCGTCAGCCACGAAGCCGAAGAGGCCGTCGCCGACGTTGCCCATCTGAATAAGGACGCCTAAGTCATGGATGTTGTTCTACTTTTTGTTATGATTATTGGCATGTTGTTGATTGGTGTGCCGATCGCCGTGTCGCTTGGTCTGTCGTCGATGATCTTCCTTTTGCTGTTCTCTGACACATCGCTGGGGTCTGTCGCGCAGTCGCTGTATCAGGCGATGGCGGGACACTATACGTTGCTCGCGATCCCGTTTTTCGTTCTGGCCTCGACATTCATGTCAACGGGCGGGGTCGCAAAGCGGATCATCCGGTTTTCCATCGCCTGCGTAGGACATTTGCAGGGCGGTTTGGCCATTGCCGGTGTGCTTGCTTGCATGATGTTCGCCGCCCTTTCGGGGTCTTCACCCGCAACCGTTGTGGCCATCGGGTCCATTGTGATCGCGGCAATGCGTCAGGTTGGCTATACCAAGGAATTCGCGGCAGGTGTGATCTGTAACGCGGGTACGCTTGGCATCCTGATCCCGCCGTCCATCGTGATGGTTGTTTACGCATCTGCAACAGATGTATCCGTTGGCCGGATGTTCCTTGCCGGTGTCATCCCGGGCATTTTGGCGGGCACCATGCTGATGGTCGCAATCTATATCATGGCGCGCATCAAGAATATGCCAAAGGGTGAATGGAAAGGCTGGGGCGAGATTTTCGCGAGCTTCAAAGATGCCGTCTGGGGCTTGCTATTGATCGTGATCATCATGGGCGGAATTTACGGCCACCCTTGGTACAGCTTGACGGATGGCGTGATTTGGAAGCCGGGCGCATTCACCCCGACCGAAGCTGCGGCTGTTGCATCTGTCTATGCATTCATCGTGGCAACCTTCATTTACCGTGACATGGGGCCGCTGTATGTGGGCGATGGGGAAGCACCGATTTCCTTGCTCAAGAAACCTCAGGCTTTGATTACAGGCTGGTTCCACCGAGATACGCTGGATGCGTTATATGAAGGTGGCAAGCTGACTGTCACACTGATGTTCATCATCGCCAACGCATTGATCCTAAAGCATGTTTTGACCGATGAGCAGATTCCGCAGCATATTGCAGAGGCGATGTTGGGTGCGGGCATGGGGCCAGTGATGTTCCTAATCGTGGTCAATGTGATCTTGCTGATTGGTGGTCAGTTTATGGAGCCATCAGGTCTGATCGTCATTGTGGCACCGCTGGTGTTCCCGATTGCGATTTCACTGGGCATTGATCCGATCCATCTTGGTATCATCATGGTTGTGAATATGGAGATTGGGATGATCACGCCGCCAGTAGGGTTGAACCTGTTTGTGACCTCTGGTGTGGCCGGCATGCCGATGATGGACGTGGTGCGTGCAGCGCTTCCATTCTTGGCCGTCTTGTTCGTGTTCTTGATTATGGTGACCTATATTCCGGCAATTTCGACCTATTTGCCGACGCTGTTTATGGGGCCGGAGATTGTGATCCAATAGGGCGCTAACGCGCATTACATTTTGAGGAAGGCGGCGCATCTGGATTGAATGCGCCGCCTTTTGTTTAGGGTCTTGCAGGACATATTTTGGCTCTGAAAAAGCCTAGGCTTGCGACAGGGCCGCGATGATCGGGGTGAAGTCAGCGGCCTTCAGGCTCGCGCCACCGACGAGGGCCCCATCGACATCGTTTATTGTGAAGATTTCGGTGGCGTTGCTGGCCTTGACCGAGCCGCCGTAGAGGATGCTGAAGTTCTCGCCATCGGTGAAGCGTGAGGCGAGAGTCGCGCGGATGTGGGCGTGGACCTCTGCGATTTGAGCCGTTGTAGGGACTTTGCCCGTGCCGATGGCCCAGACGGGTTCGTAGGCAATCACAGTATTGGCGGCGGTGGCTGTGTCCGGGATGGAGCTTGCAAGCTGCGCCTTGATCACATCGAGCGTGGCGTTAGTTTCGCGTTCTTGGAGCGTTTCGCCGATGCAAATGACCGCTGTGAGGTCTGCGGCATAAGCGGCTTGCGATTTTGCGTTGATCACAGCGTCAGTTTCACCGTGGTCAGTGCGCCGCTCTGAATGACCGGCCAGCGTGAAGGTCGCGCCAGCGTCGGCCAATTGGTCAGCGCTGATGTCGCCCGTATGTGCGCCGCTTTTATTGGCGTGGCAGTCTTGTCCGCCGGTCGCAAGCGAAAGATCGGCCATTTGCGCGAGCAAAGTTGCGGGAGGGCAGATCAGGACCTCGACGCCATTGGCGTCATGGGCTGCTATGGCTTGGGCCTCGCTCATTGCGGCTTGAAGCCCGTTCATTTTCCAATTTCCAGCAGCGATTTTTCGGCGCATGGTGTTCCCCTTTGTAAAATTTACCCGTGCCTATCAAGAACCATGCGGGGTTGCAAAGCGGTTGGCGTTGTCGCATTCCAAGCGCATTACTTGAAGGAGACGCCTCATGATCCCACGAATTGATGCTGCGAAACTATTGGCTGGCGACGCAGAGGCCATGGAAATGGCCGCCGAAGGGGCGATGGGTGTTGGCTTCTTGACCGTGTTTAACACGCCGCTGTCGGGCGCGGCCGTGCAAGATATGATCGACCGTTATGCTGGTTTTTTCCATCTGCCTGCGGGTGAAAAGGCGGCTTATGATATGGCCACGACTGGGTCCAACCGCGGCTGGGGGGCGGCAGGTGCTGAACAGGTCGATCCCGATGCGAACCCCGATTATAAACAGGTGTTTGATTGCGGTCTGACATTGGTCGAAGATGATCCGATTGCCGATGAAAATCTTTCATTTTATGCGCCAAACCTTTGGCCCGAAAAACCTGAAGGGTTTGCGGAGGCCTTACAGGCTTATTATGTGCAAAGCACTGAATTCGCTTTGGATTTGCTTTGTGCGATTGCGACGTTCGTGGGTGAAGACGGCGATTTTTTCCGTGACAAGTTCAGCCGTCCGATGGCGCTGTTACGCGGGAATTATTATCCAGAGCGCCCTGCATGGGCGACGGATAAGGATTTTGGGATTGCGACCCATACCGATTACGGATGTTTGACGCTGCTGGCGACGGACGGATCACCGGGGTTAGAGGTGCGCAAACGTGGTGGAGGCTGGATACCGTTGTCCGCCCCGCCGGGTGAGTTCGTGATCAACTTTGGCGAAATGCTGGAAATGTGGACAGGTGGCAAGATCAAGGCGACGCCGCACCGCGTGATCGGGACCTCTGCAGAACGCATTTCTGTGCCGTTGTTTTTCAACCCCAATCATGACGCCAACGTCGCGCCCATCGGGTCAGATGAGGTGATCGAGGCTTGGGCACATTTGAAAAAACGCTACGACGAAACATACGTTCACTTGCAAAACGATTAATCAAGCAGGTCCGAAAAGGCACGGCGCCCGAGTGCGCAAGCGATTGTCGGGTCTTCAAGCGCGGCATCGGGCAGGGACCAATATGGCATGCGGTGAAAGCGTTCACTGCCGTCATCGGCCAATTGCTCTGCCAAGCTGCCTTTGCATTTCAAGTAGATCGTCCCGTCGCTGCTTACCAAGCTGAAAACGGTGCCGTCGTAATACAGGCAGATCCCGCCAAACATTTTACGATGGGTGATCGGGCCGAGATCACTGAATAAATCCACCGCAAAGGCAATATCAGCGTCTGATACGGCCATTATTTCGCGGCTAATGCGTCGTCGAATTTGATCGAATCGCCGCAGCCGCATGCATCGACCACGTTAGGGTTGCGGAACTTGAAACCGCTTTCGAGCAGGGATGTTTCATAGTCGATTTCGGTGCCAAACAAGAACATCTGCGCCATGGGCGCGATCATCACGCGGGCGCCGCCGGTTTCAACAACCTCGTCCATCGCATTGATTTCATGCACATATTCCATGGTGTATTCCATGCCGGCGCAGCCGCCCTTTTTCACGCCAATGCGCAGGCCTTCTGACCCGTCCTTGGCCATGAGCTTTGCGATTTGCGCTGCAGCTTTGTCGGTGATGGAAACCGCTTGCTTGCCTGGGATGCCGAACATTGGAATTCTCCTTCTTCCTTCAAGATAGGAAGGGCGTCGCCGCCTTGCAAGTTTACATAAAGCCGAGTTCGAGACGTGCCTCGTCAGACATCATTTCCATGCCCCATTGCGGTTCAAACGTCATTTCGACGTCAACATGTTTGATACCCGGCAGTGGCTCGATCGCATCCGCCACCCAGCCCGGCATTTCGCCAGCCACAGGACAGCCCGGCGCGGTCAGGGTCATGGTGACATTCACTGCGTTATCGTCTGCGATCTGGATCGTGTAGATCAGCCCAAGATCGTAGATATTCACTGGAATTTCAGGGTCATAGATCGATTTGCACGCCATGACGATGTCGTCATACATCGGATGATCGGTGCTGGATGGCGCGATCAATGGGGTGCCTTCAACGGGGGTGTTTGCGTCGGTCATGAGTCTCGTCCTGCTATTCCTGAGTGTTCATATAGGGTTTGCAGGGTGGGGCGTAAAGAGTGGGTTGGTTTTTGTGGGGCGCAATCTGGCGTCACAGGCGTCAGGTTAACGAAAGCAATGCGACATAGCCAAACAACAAGAGAATGCTACATGCAAGCCATTTGGCGGATCTGATCCACTTGCGCCGTAGGTTGGGATAAATATCTCCAGCAAAAAACGCCATCAATAGCGCCATTGAGTTGCTTGATTGACCAATCCCAAGTCCGTTTGGAGAATCCCCTAAAATTCGCAGTACCAATTGGAAATGGTACAGAATGAACACAACAAAGGCCGCAACGATGTGTAACGCCAGCATGTTTGTGATTAAGTCTGAGCTCATGGGCACTCCGTAGCTTTGCTTGTCGTCAATTTGACAATACCGAATGAAGATTTGAACCCCAACGTTTTAAGTCTTCCCCCTTTTCCTTACGCCAAACTTCCGGCAATACACATCCCATGACACAACGTATCTCATTTGACCTGCACAACACCGACGGCAAGGCCCGTACCGGTGTCATTTCCACCCCGCGCGGCGATATTCGCACGCCTGCGTTTATGCCTGTGGGCACAGCGGCCACCGTCAAGGCGATGATGCCGGAAAGCGTGGCGGCGACGGGAGCGGATATTTTGCTAGGGAATACCTATCACCTGATGCTGCGGCCAACGGCAGAGCGTATCGCCAACCTCGGCGGCCTGCATAAGTTCATGAATTGGGACAAGCCGATCCTAACCGATAGCGGCGGCTTTCAAGTCATGTCTTTGTCTGATCTGCGCAAAATGTCCGAACATGGTGTCACGTTCAAATCCCATATCGACGGGTCCAGCCATGAATTGACCCCTGAACGGTCGATGGAAATTCAAAAGCTGCTTGGGTCCGATATTATCATGTGTTTTGACGAATGCCCCGCTCTGCCTGCCGATCATCAACGGTTGACGGAAAGCATGGAGCTGTCGATGCGGTGGGCACAACGATCCCGCGATGCTTTTGGCGACAGACCCGGACATGCGCTGTTTGGCATTCAACAAGGTGGGCTGGAAGAAGACCTGCGCGGCCAGTCAGCCGAAGCGCTGCGCGCGATTGAATTTGATGGCTATGCCGTCGGTGGTTTGGCCGTGGGCGAGGGACAAGAGGCGATGTTTAA
>CBFIAX010000019.1:0-60940 GCA_965660685.1 Yoonia sp.
TCGTTAGGCTCAGAGACAGTTGATACGTCCACGGCAACAGGCAAGCTGATCCTGAACATGATGGTGTCTGTCGCACAGTTCGAGCGTGAGATGATGAAAGAACGTCAGGTTGAGGGCATCAAGAGGGCGCAAGCAGAAGGCAAATACAAAGGCCGTGTTCCGACAGCTATGAAGCAAGAAGACAAAGTGAAGGCTCTGGTTGATGCTGGTGTGACCAGAGTTCAGGTGCAGGAACAGCTTGGTATCAGCAAGGCCAGTTACTACCTACCGCTGTTTGAAGGCAAGCTGACAGAGCCAATATAAGCCCCACTGAGAGGCAAAAACTTCTGGGTTACCTCTGTTCATTTGTGTCTGACTTGAGGCTGTTGGGTGTGTCAGTGGCAGAGTGAGACCCCTATTTTATAAGCAGGTGAATCTGTCTCGCTTGGTTTACGTATGTGAATCCAGGGCAAAGATTTGGTTTGCCCATCAACCGTCCTGATTGTGAAACCTTGACCGTTTGGCGTTTCATGTTGTTAGGTCATGGGGAAATCATAGCAGTCAGCCAGCAACAACATGTCAAGATTTTCTGCACTTTTATTTACTGTATTGTGTTTGGCCACCCCATTGGGCGCACAAATCACAATCACGCCTTTAGATACGCCCATCACCAGATGTGATGGTTTTGTTCCTGCAGATTTGGGCACGGATCAGGGCGAGATCAGCAAAAGGTTCTGGACTAACGCAACACTCAAAGAGGTCACCAGCTGCCTTAAGTCAGGTTCGCATTTGACGGCCCGAAATAATAGAGGAGATACAGTTTTACATTTTGCTGCATCCCGCAGTAAGAACCCAGAGGTTCTCAAAAGGCTTTTACATGCTGGGGCGGATATAAACGCTCGGAACATTGGAGGATACACGCCGCTCCGTTGGGCTCTTCGTCACAAGCAAAGCCCGGAAGTCGTAAAAACACTTCTAAATGCTGGTGCGGATGTCAATTCGGTGGACAACTATGGATTTACATCATTGTTTTCGGCTATTGATAACGTCGAAATTTTATATGTTTTGCTTGAAGCTGGTGCTGACGTAAACGCTAGGGACGAAACTGGTAGCACACCAGTTCATATGGCTTCTGTTACGGATGATCCTGAAGCCCTGTTAGCTTTGCTATCAGCTGGGGCAGACGTAAATGTGAAAGACCAAAGCGGGCAGACACCGCTTCATGGAATGAAATACGAATTCGATGATACCGTTTTATTCTCCAAAAATCCTGAAGTTATTCATGTATTGTTGGGAGCGGGTGCAGATTTGAATGCTAGGACGTTTGATGGAGAAACGCCGCTTCATAGAGCTGTTTATGGTGCTGATAAGAACCATTTAGTTATACGAGCACTACTCAAAGCTGATGCTGATGTGAATGCAACGACTGCAGCAGGTAAAACTCCGCTTCATTTCGCAGCGAGTAGTACTGATAATCCAGAAATAATTAAAACTTTGCTTGACGCTGGCGCTGACGGAACCGCCGTTAATGATGACGGTGAAACACCATTCGACTTAGCCAAAGACAATGAAGCATTAGCAGGTACAGATGCTTACTGGGCGTTGAATGACGCAAGGTTCGAGTAGGATTCTCCTGAGAACACCATGACAGCCAACAAGGTCCTTATAGCAGTTCTAGTCTTTGTCGTGCTGGCGAAGGCATATGTCATTCTGACGTCCTAAGGCTTATCCCATGAACACAAAGCTATCGGCTGTAGGCCCCTCTGAGCGATCTTGGAGGTTCTTTGTGGACACTGATGCAGTCAAAGGGCTTCTCAACCAGTCTCTGACAACCACGGATGTTTCGCTTTGGATATGTCCTCGTACCTTTTGGCAACACTAACGCCACCGTAACTCTTTCCTGCGGCATCACCAGAAGAGTGCCCTGTATAATAGTCATTCACCTCTTTGGATACGTCAGCATCTCGCAAGAGTATCTTCAAAGAGCTTCTGAATGAGTGAGCTGTCTTTCTTGGGTGAGGAACCAGTGCATTTAGTGTTGGGTTAATAGCGTTTCCTGCTTTGACAGCGCAGGAGTGGTCATAAATACTGTAATTGAAGAGTCTTCCAGTGCCTTTAGGTGGCAACTCAAGGTCAGGGTGTAGCGGGATTATACGCTTTGAGCCTACGTTCTTTGTAGCAACATTCTCATGGTTGGTATCAAGTAAAGAGAAGTATCTAATGCCCTGATATTCAGTATCATTGTATCGGTCCCATGTTAATGTGCCAGCCTCATTGAGTCTCATTCCTGTAGTGATCATTATGCTGAGTAGCAGGCGTTCTTGCGGCTCCCAGTTATAATGGAATATCGTGAATAATTCTTCTGAAGTGTATGGTAAATAGCTCTTGGTCTTGGTGCCGTAGTTCTTGAGATCAAGGCCGACAAACGGGTTAGACTTCACGTACCCTCGCTTAATCATGAAGCTAAACATCTTGCTCATAGTCCAGTTAGTATCTCTGATGAGACTGTGTGAAGTGTCAGACTTTAGCTCTAATTGCTTGTCTATGAAGTCGTAGGCGGTTGTCAGGTCTACCTCATCCATCGGTAGATCACCCATGAGTTCAGCAAACTTGAGAACTCCTCTCTTTAAGGCTCGCTTGGTATCTGCCTTGTCATAGTCTCTGTCGATTATCTTGAAGTATTCTTCCTGCACATCGGACAGCATGGGTGGCCCCTTGGGTGCAATCCTAGCTGGACGACTAATTGGTTCAACTGGTTGGTTGGTTATGCGCCTCATTATAGGGCTATCAACTACTACGTTACCGTCAGCTTTAACGATTAAAGGGACATCAGCACCCTTGAGAGGGTCTAGTCGAGGCTCTGGTAATCCTTGCTCTCTTGCTGCTTCAATTAGAAGATCATGCCAGAAAGTTTGGGTCATCAGATGTTTATAACGACCTGCAAGACCCTTCTGCTCTGTAGTGTAAGGGGAGTTGGTCTTTAGCTCTCTAAACTTCACGATCACGTCCTCTGGTGAAAGATAAGTCGCTAGTAAGTCCGCTATGACCTTAGTTTCATCAATCGTTGCGCTATTCATGATCATATCAGCATAAACATCACATGAAGTTTTAAGTGCAACTAATCGATTGTATTCAGTAGATGCTCTGAGAGTAGGGATGTCCTTGTAGTTAAATGATGAAGCCAACCCGTAGATAGCATCAACAGCAAAGTCATCACTGACAGCATGATGCTTAGTTAGATGCTCTTCCTGCTTCCGATCAAACTCACTGTAAATCTGATGAGTAAGTTCGTGCATCTTCGACTGAGCTATGGACTTATCTGTTGTCCGAGCAGACTTGCGCCTGTTCCTCGTTGTTCCGCTACCGCTACCAAACAGATGCCTCATACTGGCAGGAATATTAACTTCGATAGTCCAAACACCACGAATAAATCGTAGGTTTGGCTTGGGGTAATCCGTCCATTGTAAAGCGGCCATAATATTCCAGCGCAGTGACAGGAGTAGTGACACAAGTAGTGACACAAGTAGTGACAATACGCCAGTTATAACTGATTATATATATAAATAAGGGAAATTCTGGAGCGGGTAACGAGAATCGAACTCGTAACTGAAGCTTGGGAAGCTTTCGTGATACCTTTTCACCATACCCGCATCACAGTCAGCGCAATACGCCGACTAACTGTTGGCGTCAACGTTTACCCCGCGAAAAATGCGTTCAACTGTGACAAGGTGTAAAACGGGGCGACTGGGCCGTCGATGCCAGCTTGGAAATTGGGGTCTTGTGGCAGGCAACCGATGCCGCACAACAGGCTGACAGTCAGTTCCGAGCTATCGACAAACCACAATCGCCCACCCGGCGTAGAGACGTAGCCATCAATGCCTTCGGCCTCGTCCGCGAGCACATCGCTGGGGGACGGGAACTCGGCTGATGCGTCTAAGCTAAACGCGCCGTGGGTGTGAAATGACGCCAAAATGATCGCGTTGTTGGGCAATTCAGGCGGCAAGCAGCTATCTTCTTCACCTTGGACAGCCTGCGATATTTGCATTTGCCCCGAAACATCACGGTAAATGTACCCGCAAAATTCGGTGTTGGCGGCAAAAGACGGGGCTTGTAATGCAGACAGTGCAGACTTGGCTAGCTGCGCTTCGGCAGTGCTGTTGGACGTATCGACTGGGACAGATGCCTGTCTGATGCCTGTATTGGCAGGTGCACACGCCCAAAGTGCCAAGAGCCCGAGCATCATCAATTTTTTCATGGTCTATCCCTTCGCCAACAATCACACTTCGCCTAAACCAAGTCTTTGACGACTACAAATATGGATCGGTTTTCAGTCGCACCGACGTAATATGCGCCACAGCGATGTTTAGTCTTGGCAGACCTCAAAGCTGAAACAGGCTGTCGTGTCATGGTGGTGGCAAACGTCAAAGCAAATCCCGTCAATGGAAACCTTATATTCGCCTCGATTCGCGCCTCGACTGCGCATTGTGAATTGGTGTTTCAACAATGATCATCGCGAGGCGACGCAAGTTTGATGTGCACATCCAGACCAAGGGCGGTCGGTGCCCTCCGCAGCATGAATGTTTTGAGCAGAGGGGGCTATTAACCCCGCCGCCGCCTGCGTCCTCCGCTGCCATCGCGGCTACCACCGGTATTGTGGTTCACGTCTGGCAGGGTCACGATCGAATTTAGGATCGGGAACGGTTCGACTGCATTTGGGATTGCTGAGGCATTTACGAAATGCTCTTGGAACCTCGGTTCGATCGCTGTTTCGATTTTGTGGATGTCTTGGACCGTCTGTTCGATCTCTGCGCGGGCGTCTCGGTTCAACAGCGCGATGCGTGCACCCGTGCCTGCGGCGTTGCCTGCTGATGTCACCTTATCAAGTGGCGCGTCAGGGATCATGCCCAGCACCATCGCGTGTTTGGGGCTGATATGCGCACCAAATGCGCCGGCCAGTACAACGCGGTCGACCTTATCCACACCAAATTTATCCATCAGCAGGCGCGCGCCGGAATAAAGTGCTGCCTTGGCCATTTGGATTTGTCGGATATCCACATTGGTCACTGTGATCTTCGGGCCGCCATCGGCGGTGCCATCATGCACCAGATAGGAATTGGTCCGCCCTTCGGCAAAGCAATTGGGCGATCCGGTTTGTTCTGCTGATCCGATCAATCCAGGGGCGTCAACAATCCCCGCTATGCGCATTTCAGCGACAATTTCGATGATACCTGACCCACAGATACCCGTGACACCGGTCGTTGCGGTTTGGGCAGCGAAGCCTTCCTCGGTATTCCACAGATCGCAGCCGATGACCTTAAACCGTGGCAGTTTGGTGATCGGATCAATTTCAACCCGTTCAATCGCACCGGGGGCGGCCCGTTGGCCGCTTGTGATCTGCGCCCCCTCAAACGCGGGGCCGGTGGGGGATGAACAAGCCAGAACCTTATCCTTGTTGCCCAGTAGGATTTCCGCATTGGTGCCCACGTCGACCACCAACACAAGGTCGTCGGATTTGTCCGGTGCCTCTGACAAGGCAACGGCGGCCGCATCCGCGCCCACATGGCCCGCAATACACGGCAGTAAATAGACCCGCGCAGCTGGGTGCAGGTTCAGGTCCAGTTCCAAGGCGCGCAAGGACAGCGCATTTGATGTCGCCAGCGCAAACGGTGCTTGGCCCAGCTCGAACGGGTCAATCCCAAGGAAGAGGTGGTGCATGACGGGATTGCAGACGAACACGGCGTCCATGATCAGGTTGCGGTCGATTTCGGCCTCTGACGCGATCTGCACGAAAAGCGAATTCATCCCCTCGCGCACGGCGGTCGTCATTTCATCCGCGCCAGAGGCGTTCATCATGCCGTAACTGACACGGCTCATCAGGTCTTCGCCAAATCGGATTTGTGGGTTCATCACGCCAGATGACGCGACCACCTCGCCGGTTTGCAAATCGCACAAATGCGCCGCGATTGTGGTTGACCCCAGATCAATCGCCAGCCCGTAAATGGACCCTTCGTAATAGCCGGGCCAAACCTGCATGATGCGCGGTGCGAATGTATCGTCGCCCAGATGCACGGCCACAGTGACCTTCCATTCGCCCTTGCGCAGGGCGGGTTGCATCGCGCGCAGGACACCCAAATCAGCCTCTAGCGCTGGCAGGTCCCAATCACGGCGCAGTGCAGCGATTAGCCGTTCCAAATCGCCCGACGGGTCGTGCATGTCGGGTTCTTGCACCTCAACATAATAAAGCCGCGTTGTCGGGTTCATTGTGATGTCGCGGGCCTCTGCGCGTTTGCGCACGACTTGTTTGTGTACTTGGCTTTCAGACGGCACATCAATCACGACGTCATTTTGTACCGTGGCTTGGCAGCCCAAACGCCGCCCCTTGGTCAGCCCGCGGATATCGTCGTATCGTTGCTCAACGCCGTTCCATTCGGATAGGGCATCGTCGTGTACCGTCACGCCGTGCTTGGAAAATTCCCCGTATGAAGGTGTGATCTGACATTTGGAACAAATCCCGCGCCCACCGCACACACTGTCCAAATCCACGCCAAGCTGACGGGCTGCCGTTAGGATCGGGGTGCCAACGGGAAAGTTGCCGCGCTTACCGGAAGGGGTGAAAATCACCAAAGGGTCGTTGCTCATGCCTGTGCCTATCAATTGGGTTTGGGCCAACATTAGCGGATTAAGATCAGAGCGAAAGCGCGAACCCGCCCTATCACCGCCAATCAGCGGCATTTTGGGGCTAGTGTCTGCCGCGTATTCATGACACATGAACGTCGCAACACGATCACACATCCCCAAGGAGCTAGGTTGATGGAAATTCGCGAAGCACTTACCTTTGATGACGTTCTTTTGGTGCCCGGCGCATCGTCAGTCATGCCGTCCACGGCAGACACGCGCACCCATGTCACCAAATCCATCGCCATGAATATCCCACTGCTGTCGAGCGCCATGGATACCGTCACCGAAGGCAAAATGGCCATCGCCATGGCCCAAGCGGGCGGCATCGGGGTTGTGCATAAGAATTTGGATGTCGAGGCCCAAGCCTTGGAAATCCGCCAAGTGAAGCGCTTTGTCTCTGGCACCGTTTACAACCCGATCACATTGACGCCTGACCAAACACTGGCCGACGCCAAACTGTTGATGGAACGCTACCGCGTCACCGGTTTTCCGGTTGTGGGTGCAAACGGCTTGGTCGTGGGGATCGTCACCAACCGCGACATGCGATTTGCAAGCGATGACGCGACGCCGGTGTCTGTGATGATGACATCAGATAACCTCGCGATGCTGCAAGAACCTGCCGATCTGGATGAGGCACGATCCTTGATGCAGGCGCGACGCATTGAAAAGCTGCTGATCACGGATGGTGATGGCAAGCTGACAGGGCTGTTGACGCTGAAAGACAGCGAACAAGCCGTGCTGAACCCGATTGCGTGTAAGGACGACCTTGGCCGTTTGCGCGTGGCAGCCGCGACTGGCGTGGGTGACGCGGGCTTTGCGCGCACCGAAGCACTGGCCGACGCGGGTGTTGATATGGTTGTGATCGACACGGCCCATGGTCATTCCGAAGGGGTTGCTCAAGCCGTTATTCGCGCGAAAAAGGCGTTTCCGAACCTGCAAATTGTTGCGGGTAATATCGCAACAGGCGAGGCGGCCAAGGCGTTGATTGGCGCCGGTGCGGATGCTGTGAAATGCGGCATCGGACCTGGTTCTATCTGCACCACACGCATGGTTGCTGGTGTCGGGGTTCCGCAGCTCACTGCAATTATGGATTGTGCGAAAGCGGCGGGGGATACACCCGTTATTGCCGACGGCGGGATCAAGTTTTCTGGTGATTTCGCCAAGGCCATTGCGGCAGGCGCGTCTTGCGCAATGGTTGGTTCAATGATCGCTGGGACGGATGAAAGCCCGGGCGAAGTGATCTTGTATCAGGGCCGTTCGTTCAAATCCTACCGTGGCATGGGCAGCCTTGGCGCTATGGCGCGCGGTTCCGCTGATCGCTATTTCCAGAAAGATGCGGCCAGTGATAAACTGGTCCCTGAAGGCATTGAAGGACAGGTCCCATACAAAGGGTCTGCCAACGCTGTGGTACACCAATTGGTAGGCGGTTTACGGGCGGCCATGGGTTACACTGGTAACGCGACCGTGCCTGAAATGCGCAAGAATTGTAATTTTGTGAAGATCACCGGCGCTGGTTTGAAGGAAAGCCATGTGCATGATGTACAGATCACACGCGAAAGCCCGAATTACCGGATTGGTTAGGGATTATAATGCCTTAAGTGGCGAAGTTAAGGTGATGGAATGACCCCAGCAGCGCGCTACGCCGGTGCCATTGATGTGCTTGACCGGATGCAAGACGGTATCACCGCAGAACGCGCATTGACCGCTTGGGGACGTGAAAACCGCTATGCCGGATCAAAAGATCGGGCGGCTGTGCGCGACCATGTTTTTAGCATTCTGCGCCAGAAACGATCTGTGTCTCATCTGGGCGGTAGCCCAACACCGCGCGGCATGGTTCTTGGGCTGCTACGCGCGCAATGCGTTGATCCTGATACCGTTTTTGGGGCGGGCGGGTATGCGCCAGACGCGTTGACCGCCCTCGAACAAGAGACGGTTCAAGACCTGCCATCTGATGCCATAGCACATGATATGCCCGATTGGCTTTGGCCGATTTGGCAATCTGATTTGGATGATGATGCAAGCGCTGTGGCGCGCACCCAACAGTCTCGTGCCCCGATCACATTGCGCGTGAATTTGCGACGGGGCACCCGTGAAGCTGCCATGGCGGAATTGCTGGAAGCTGGTATAAAAACAGAACCTGTCATCAACTCACAGACCGCATTGCAAGTTGTTGAGAACGAAAGAAGAGTATTAACTTCAAAGGCCTATCTTTCTGGTAAAGTGGAGCTACAAGATTTGGCGTCACAAAACGCTGTCGCTGCGTTAGAAATCAAAGCCGGTGGTCGCGTTCTGGATTATTGTGCCGGCGGAGGCGGAAAAGCCTTGGCCATCGCGGACGCCTATGATGTCGATGTTTTTGCCCATGATATCGCGCCAGAGCGAACGGTTGATATTCCAGCCCGCGCGACGCGTGCCGGTGTGAAAATTCACCGTTTGTTAACGGATGAAATTGCAACCGAGGAGACATTTGATCTGGTGTTTTGCGATGCCCCATGCAGCGGCAGTGGCACATGGCGGCGAACGCCAGAGGCAAAATGGGCATTGGACAGTGAAAAATTGTTGAATTTCAGCCAATTGCAATTGGAAGTTATTCAAACGGCAGCGTGCTATGTCTGTTCAAGCGGGCAACTGGTCTACGCAACATGTTCCGTATTGCATGCAGAGAATGATGACGTGGTGTCCGCATTCCTCGCGGCGAATAGCGGCTGGACCTTGTCACATCAGGATCAGCGTTTGCCCGATCGAGACGGGGACGGCTTTTACGTTGCTCTTTTGCAAAGATCATAAAAACAACCGATAAGTGCATTGCGGCCTCGGTCAAGATTAAAACTATGTTAACAATCTTGGCTTAGGCTCGCAAAAGAACTTACGGGAAAACCGCTTTGAAGAATTGGATTTTAGCTGCTGAAGGCGCTGTTTCAAGACGCCTGTTTGCCGCTCTCTTGTTGGCTTGCTTGGCCGTGACTACTTGGCTTTTTTGGTCGCAGGGTTTTGGCCGACAGAATCAAATTCTAATCTTTTCGTGCTTTTCTGCGATCATCACAGTCGGCACATTTTTCTTGGTGCGGACGCAATCTCACGTAAATATTTCGACGATGTCGTCGATTCCGGCGAGCATGCTCTTAGAAAACGAGCCTGAATTCGCATTCATGACCGACGAAGCTGGAAACATCTCGGGGATAAACAGCAAAACATGCGACCGTTTCGGCCAGAGTGTTGGGAAAGGGATGTCCGAAGTCCTCGCCACTATACTGGCGAACCCTGACACGATTCTATTCGATATGTTTGAAAAGGCGCGCGTGCATGGGAATGCAACGGAAACGATTTCGACGCGTGGTGGCCAATTTGGTCTTGTTGTCTGCAAGCTGTCGACGGGTCGCTATATCTGGCGATTGAAAGATGAAGCTAGCGTGTGTGGATCTAAAAAACCAACAGCACAAACATTGACCATACCAATGCTGACTGTGGGATCGCGCGGTGCGGTCCTCTATGTAAACGATGCTTGTCGAAACCTTCTGGGGTATCGTCCAAGGGCAATTTCAGAGATTTTTGGTGATGCAAAGCTGGTAAGTGGCGCTATGCGGTTTATCGCGGCAGAGCGGGGGGAAACCCACATAACGTTGGCGGTGATCGAAGGAACAGTGGGGCGCAAAGAGGTTTATCTCATTCCAACCCCAAAAGATGCAGGCCCCAGAACCCTGCCGACAGAATGGGACGCAATTGAAGATTTACCCGTGCCCTTGTTGAAAATTGGGGCTGATGGCGTTGTAAGGGCATCAAACCGTGAAGCGCGCGGGCTGTTAGATGTTACCTCAACAGATGGAAAACGGATTGCCGATGTGTTGGACGGTCTTGGGCGCCCAATCGGAGACTGGATTAAAGAAGCGATTGATGGTCGTGGTGGCTATGGCTCGCAGTTCTTGCGTGGCCGTGGCGACAATTACGACACATTTGTGCAAGTAACCTTGAATATTGCTGGCGGCAAAGCTGACCCACACCTTGTGGCTGTTTTGAATGACGTCACCGAGCTTAAGACGCTGGAAGCCCAATTTGTACAAAGCCAGAAAATGCAAGCAATTGGACAACTCGCAGGCGGTGTTGCACATGATTTCAATAATCTTTTGACCGCAATTTCAGGTCATTGCGATTTGCTTTTGTTACGCCATGATCAAGGCGATCAAAACTATGGCGACCTGATACAAATTCACCAGAATGCGAATCGCGCCGCCAGTCTAGTTGGGCAATTGCTTGCGTTTTCGCGCAAACAAAACTTGCAACCGGAGGTGATTGACCTGCGTGATACATTGTCGGATTTGACGCATTTGCTTAATCGCCTCGTTGGCGAGAAAGTTGTACTTAGTCTTTCGCATGCGCAGGATCTTGAATGCATCAAGGCTGACAAGCGTCAATTGGAACAAGTCATGATGAACTTGGTCGTCAACGCCCGGGATGCAATGCGGTCAGGGGGGGGAATTCGCATTGTGACCAAAAATGTAACATATCGTGAGCAAATGAAGCGGGACCGAGCTATAATTCCACCGGGTGACTATGTTTTTGTTCAAGTCTCGGATGAAGGTCACGGAATTGCGCCCGAAAAGCTGCCAAAAATTTTCGAGCCATTCTATACAACGAAACGCACGGGAGAGGGAACAGGCCTCGGTTTATCGACGGCATACGGTATTGTGAAGCAGACAGGTGGATTTATTTTTGCCGAGAGTGAAGTCGACCGTGGAACAGAATTTACGCTGCTTTTCCCCGTGCATGCGATTTCAGTCGCACCAGCGAAAACCCCAGCCAAAATGCCAAAACCACTGTTGAGTAATGAAGTGGAGGGCGTCGTGTTGCTTGTTGAAGATGAGGCGCCGGTACGTGCATTTGCTGCCCGCGCGCTCCGATTACGCGGTTACACGGTTCTGGAAGCGGATTGTGCGGAAACAGCACTATCCATGTTGGCGGACGGCGATCTTATGGTGGATATTTTTGTGACTGACGTCATTATGCCTGGAATGGACGGGCCGACTTGGGTGCGCGAGGCGCTACAAGATCGTCCCGATACAAAGGTCGTTTTTGTGTCGGGTTACGCTGAAGATGCTTTCGGTGACGAAGGCCCTCAAATACCCAATTCAGTATTCTTGCCAAAGCCATTTTCGTTAAGTGATTTGACCCACACGGTGCAAGGCCAGTTAAATGACGTATCAGTAACAGAAACTATGACTTCGTAAGCGCCACGAGATGGGCCGCTGATCCGGTAAGCGCTGCATAGTCATCCTCAACAACGTGAACGCTGAAGTTGGTCATAAACCCAGCAAAGCGGCCTTTGTCACGGAACGCATCGCCGAATCCAAAGTCTAAAAGGTATGGGGCAAAGGCACGTGCGACCCCACCAACAAGGTACACACCGCCGAACGGCAATTGAATTAGCGATAGGTTCCCGCAAACAGTTCCCAAGATTCGAGAGAATAGTTGCGCGGCTTCAAGCGCATGTGGATCAGTGCCGTCTGCACAGGCTGACATAATATCTTGTGCCATTTTTTCTGCCGGAGATCCACTTTCTTGAGCCAAGAATGCATAGACCCGTTCTAATCCACGGCCTGACAGGACGTCTTCGACGGCCGGAAAGCCATGTGCGTTGGAAACAAACTGACATAAGCGTAATTCCCGCTCATCACGAATTGGCAGATTCGCATGCCCGCTTTCTGATGGGGGTACGAGGCGACCATTTTCAGTTTCAAAGACAGGGGCAGCATTGAAGCCGGTGCCCACGCCGACAACGAGGCGCGCGGCATTGGCATGCCCCCTCGGTCCGTCAATCAATGTGCGGATATTTGCGATATCAAGATAGCCCAATGCATGGCCCTGCGCCTGCAAGTCATTGAGAATGGCGACGTTTTCGGCGTTCGTGGCGCGGCTAAGCGTTTCTTTGTCGATCGTCCAGTCGAGGTTTGTCATTGTGGCGCTGCTATCGCGCACAGGCCCCGCAACCGCGACACAAGCGGCGATAGGATCAACCCCACCTTCATCGTCGATATAGCGGCGCAACACCGTTTCCAACCCGGGGTAATCCGCATTTGAATAGCGACGAATTGTATCGGGCACCAATTGGCGACCCGCAGCCAAGGCCACCCGTGTGTTTGTGCCGCCGATATCTGCGACAAGCGCATAGGTGTCTTTGGGGTGGGTCATAGTGGTCTCTACTCTGCCATGATCGCTGATTTTAGCGCGTAGTAAGAGGCTTTAGGGGTGCGTTTCAAGGTGTCAAAATCAACATGGACCATCCCAAACCGTTTTTCATAGCCGAACGCCCATTCGTAGTTGTCTAACAGTGACCAATAGAAAAAGCCTTTTACATTGGCACCGTCAGCGATTGCACGTTTGGCTGCAAGAAAATGATCAGACACAAATTTCGTGCGCTCGGGGTCGTAGACTGCCCCGTTTTCTACCTGGTCATCCCAAGCCATGCCGTTTTCTGTGACATAAAGCGGCAGGTCCCCAATGTAGTCTTGTGCCATACGCGTCAAAAACGCGTACAGCCCGTCTGGATAAATTTCCCAGCCCATTTGCGTTTCAGGCAACTCATGCGCCACGGCTTTGATCGAGGGCCATGCGCCACCTTCGTCGGTGGTCACGCGGCTGCGGGTGTAATAATTTACGCCCAGAAAATCGATTGGTTGGCTGATCTTTGCCATATCGTCTTGCCAGTTGGCCGGCATATAATTTGCAAGACCTTCCATCGCCTCGGCTGGGTAGTTGCCTTGAGTGATCGCTTCGATATACCACCGGTTGTTGATAGCGTCCTGGCGTGCTGCGGCGGCAATGCTTTCGGCGCGGTCGTCGGCAGGCGACGTATGGTCAAAATTCAGGACAATGCCGCAATTTTTCATACCTTTGGCGCGCAAGCGTGTCATCGCCTCGCCATGGGCCAGATTTATATGGTGCATTGCGCGGGCTGTTGCGCGAATGTCGCGCAGGCCGGGGGCATGATGTCCGATGAAATGCGACAGATAAGCGACACACCATGGTTCATTGATCGTGGCAATCGCAGCCATTCTGTCACCAATTCGGTCGGTGATAACATCGGTGAAGTCCCCGAACCGCAAGACCGTATCGCGGTTCGTCCAGCCGCCTTGATCCGCCAATGCCGATGGTAATTCCCAGTGGTACAGCGTTTGAAAAGGCTGCAAACCGCGTTCCAGAATGGCGTCAGTTAAACGATCGTAGAAGTCTAACCCCGTTGGATTTGGGGTTTTCCCGTCGGGCATCACCCGCGCCCAGCTCGTGGAAAACCGGTATGCATCCATACCCGCATCCTTGAGCAAGTCGAGGTCGCCCTCAAAACGGTGGTAATGGTCACACGCAAGCGCACCATCTTCGCCGCGGATCACATTGCCGGGGGTGGCTGCGAATGTGTCCCAATGGGTAGGGCCGGCGCCGCCGAATTTATGGCCTTCGATTTGATAAGCCGCTGTCGCCGCCCCGAAAAGAAAACCATCGGGGAAGTCGGATCGTTTGAATTGCATGTTTAGTCCTTAAGTCAAAAAGGGGCAGGGCCGGTGGATTGTCCCACCACCAATTCAGCTTCGAGAAGCTGGTGCGTTGGCTCTGCGCCTGGATTGCGAATGTTCGCGATAAGCATTGCTGCTAAACGGCGGCCTGCATCGCGGATCGATGATCGCGTGGCCGTAAAAATTGGGACATCGTCGCCATTACTAAGATAAGATAGCGCGTCGTCAAAGGTGATCACGGATACATCGCGCCCCATAACAAGGCCTTTTTCATCAATCGCGCGGCGCACGCCAAGCGCCACGATCATCGAAGCAGCAATAATTCCCGTTGGACGGTTCGGCAATGCAAGCAGATCGCACGTAGAGGTGTAGCCGAAATCTTCGGTCATTTCGCCTGATCGCATTAAGGAAAAATCGGTCGGAATACCATTTGCATCTAGCGTATCGAGGTAACCAGCGCGCCGCCGATGTGCAAAATCCATATGTTCCAAACCATTGATCAGTCCGATGCGGCGGTGTCCAAGATCAATCAGGAAATCGGCGGCGCGGTTGAATGCGCGTCGGTTGTTCACATCTAACCAAGAATAGGGGGTTTGCACGCCAGATGCCCGACCGTGAACCGCGAAAGGCAGCCCAAGTTCGGTCAAAAGATCAATCCGTGGGTCATCCATCGTGGGGCCATGCACAACGATGCCGTCGACTGATCGCCTTGCTTTTAATGCGCGATAAATGTCGTTTTCCTTTTGATCGTCCACGATTGAAAGGATCATTTCATATCCGTTGCTGGCATATGTTTCGCCGGCGCCTGCGATGAAGTCACCGAAAAGCGGGTTCACCATCTCGTGTTTGGTCGAAATCGGGATAACATGACCGATGGCCAACGCCTTACCAGTTGCCAATCCTTTTGCGGTCGTGCTTGGCTGATACTGATGTCGCGCGGCCGCAAGTTGGACGCGGCTACGTGTTGCCTCTGACACCTCGGGGTATCCATTCAATGCACGGCTGACGGTCGTTTGGCTAAGGCCAAGTTCATGCGAGAGCTGTTTGAGGTTCATGGGGGCATTCCAAAGCGCTTTAGTAGCCGGGTGTTTAAAAAGTATTTTGACGTAAACGTTTTCGTATTTACAATTCCTGTGGTTTTCAAGCGGTTCTTACGGAATGTTACAGATTGCCAATCAGTGTTGCATCCTAAACAATCATCGCTGATCCGTGGCGCTTTGGGGGCAATAGTGCATTTTCCGGCTGCAAGTGACTGCGCTGCATCCAGCTTCCAATTTTCGGCGAAAATTGGTTTCAAAAATGCAGATGAATATTGCCTTGGTGGCAAATCACAATGAACTGATTGCCTGTTTCCAATAAATGAAATCCACGGTCTTGGACGGCTTTTACAAATGTCTGCCGCCCGATTTCATGTTCGACCCATGTCACATTGCGCCGCACAATGCCGCCATTTTGCGCTGCTTTTGCAGTGAAAATGAGGTCGAGCCAACCATCTGGTGAATTAACGCATCGGGACATAGTCATGCTCCGACGCTATTTTTTGAAGGTTAATCCTTGATTAACGACGGGCGCGACGGCCGGTGCGGGCCCGTCCTCCGCCTGCTTTGACGGGTGGGCGGTTGAAAGAAATCCACTCGCCGCCGCCGGCATCATTGTCTGTCAGGAAATTGGCGGCACGGATGGCTTCCATTTCCTTGCCTGCGCGTGGCTTTGTCGATCCCATACCGAACATTTGCACGATCGCTTCATCGTCCATGGTCGGCGGGATAATGATACCCGCGGCTTCAATTTCGGCGCGTTTTTCTGCCAGCTTTTTGGGGCCAACGGGCAGGGCGACGGGGTTCATGATCGCGGATGTCATGCCAGCTGCCATCGCCATCGGTAGGAAAGCGTTGTTGATGCCGTGGCGGTTGGGCAAGCCAAAGGAAATATTTGATGCACCGCATGTGGTGTTAACACCCAATTCTTCGCGCAAGCGGCGCACCAATGCAAACACTTGCAAACCAGCGGTGCCCATCGCGCCGATTGGCATGACGAGCGGATCAACCACGATGTCATGGGCCGGAATGCCGAAATCTGCCGCGCGTTCTACGATCTTTTTTGCGACGGCAAACCGTACATCGGGGTCTTCGGAAATGCCGGTGTCGTCGTTGGAAATCGCGACGACAGGGACATTGTATTTTTTGACCAGCGGCAGCACCAATTCCAAACGGTCTTCTTCACCCGTGACAGAGTTCAATAAGGGGCGTCCTTCGGCAGCGGCCAAGCCGTTTTCCAACGCACCAGGAACAGAGCTGTCGATACACAATGGGCAATCGGTCACGGCCTGCACGTGTTTGACGAGTTCCATCATCAGTGTTGGTTCGACAAAGTTATTGTCGGCGTAACGTGGGTCTTCAGCCATTCTGTTCGAAAAAACAGCGCCGGAATTGATGTCGAGGATATTTGCACCCGCGGCGACCTGCGCCAAAGCATCGGCCTCCACCCGCGAAAAATCGCCGCGTTCAAGCTCTTCGTTCAGGATCTTGCGGCCTGTCGGGTTGATCCGTTCGCCGATCACGGCGAAAGGTTGGTCAAAGCCGATGATGGTGGTTTTCGTTTTAGATTCAACGATCGTGCGTGTCATAAAAGCTGTCCCTTAAGACTGATTTGCAGGAACGGCAGAGCTGCCGCCGTGGTTGATGGCCCAATTTGCATTGGTTTTGATCCCGCCCAACGGGAAGAAGTGGACATTGGTAATATTAAAGTCAGGGTTGGCCGCCTTATGGGCGGCAAGCTGTGTCAGCACCTCGGTCGGCTCATATGGCAGCAGCAGTTTGGTCACATCCATCGCGCGTTTTTGCAGCACTTTCAAAGAAGGACCAACGCCACATGCAATCGCGAATTTGATCAGCGTTTGCAATTTGGCCGGACCCGCGATGCCGATATGCACAGGGATGTCGATGCCTGCTTCTTTGATCGCATTGGCCCATTCGATAATCGGACCAGCCTCAAATGCGAACTGGGTGGCAAGCGCCATTTCTGCGTCGGAGGTTTCCGAAAATGCTTGCTTCCAACGAAGCGCCGCATCCACATTGGTCATGGACCCGTCCGGGTCGATGTCCTTGTTCCCTTCGGGGTGGCCAGCGACGTGCAGGTGTTTAAAATCAGCATCACCAAATAGGCCGCTTTCCAAAAGCTGCATACTGTCCGAATAATCGCCATGGGGCGTTGTTACACCGCCAGCAAGCAAAAGCGCCTGCTCAACGCCAGCTTCGCCTTGATAGCGTGCGATCCAATCAGCCAGTGTGGCCTTGTCTTTTATAATACGCGCAGGGAAATGCGGCATGACGGCGTAACCGTCGGCGGTCAAACGTTTCGCTGTGGCGACCATGTCATCAATTGGCGTGCCTTCGATGTGGGCGATGTACACGCGGGTGCCAGCGGGAAGTAGGTCGCGGAAATTGTCGACCTTTTCGGCCGTGCGCGGCATGACTTCGATGGAATAATCCTGCAACAGGGCTTCGACCTGCGGGTTCACATCGATAGGGTCGTCGGTTTTCTTGGAAAATGGCAGCAATGACATCAGCGTCGCTTTCTATTGTGGGGTGGCCCAGCCGTCGTTGGCAATCAGGGTTTTGATCCGGTCGAGGTCGTATTCAGCGTCTATGCGTGCAACCTCGGCGGCGGCAACATCGGCATCAGCGCCGTCAACAGGGTAGGGCGGCGCCTTATGGAACCCTTCAAGGTAGGCATCGGATTCAGCGGCACCAGATTTCATTGCGGCACGGTCAATTGCTTGCTCGAACCGTTCGGGCAACGGCAGTTTGGTGCCACGGCGGCCTTTGCCAACGATAACCTGTGCGGGCATATCGCGCCAATAAACGATTGTGACATCTGCCATATTCTGATTCCTCCACGAACCTGTTGTCCATCATTTCTATGATAGCTTTTTGTAATAGAACGTCGGATTTCGACATTGTGGACGCATCCAGCGACGACACCGTTATGATCAGACCCGCACAGATTTAAAAGATCGCCTAACCCTCATTCTTTTCATGACCTACGTGCAGTCAATTCACTTTGATCTCGGCCAGTGCTTGCGTGACGCGGCAATGCGTCATAGCTTGGTAATAACTCGAAATGGAGGGCGTAACGATGACGCCCAAGCGTCCCAATGGTGCGGGCGCGTTCCCAAAAGCGGTCGTAACCCCCGCGCCAAAACAACCCGATGTGACGGGGCTTTATGCCGCGTTGGATTTGGGCACGAATAGCTGTCGGATGTTGATTGCCCAACCAAAGGGCAGCCAATTTCACGTGGTTGATAGCTTTTCTAAGTCTGTCCAATTGGGGCAAGGCTTGGAAAGCACTGGGAAATTGTCGCGTGCGGCGATGAACCGGACCATCAATGCCATCCGCATTTGCCGCCAAAAACTGGACCGTCATGGCGTGAAAAACATGCGCCTTGTCGCGACAGAGGCCTGTCGTCGTGCGCGCAATGGTCAAAACTTTGTGGCGCAGGTGCGTCGCGAGACCGGCCTGACCATGGAGATCATTCAACCAGAGGAAGAAGCGCGTTTGGCGGTGATTTCTTGCGCACCATTGGTGAGCACCAAGACAGATCAGCTGTTGGTTGTTGATATTGGTGGCGGGTCCACCGAATTGGTCTGGATCGATCTGACCAACGTGCCGCAACGCGAACGTCCTCGCGCCATCATGCGGCTGCATGCTGGGTTCAAATCCGATCCCGGTCCGTTTGCGGCGGCAAAAGTTGTGGATTGGATTTCCGTGCCTTTGGGTGTTGCGACCCTGCGCGATCAGTTTGCCGATGTCGAAGATGACGGCGCGCGTTTTGCCTTGATGTCGTGGTTCTTTGAGGAAAACCTCGAAGATTTCTCTCCGCAAGCGGCTGCCCAAGCACGTGAGGGGTTCCAGATCGTCGGCACAAGTGGGACTGTGACCACGGTCGCAGCCAGCCATTTGGGGCTCAAACGTTATGACCGGACCAAGGTGGACGGGCTGCGGATGTCGACCGATCAGATTGACGCTGTGATCCGCAATTACCTGTCACTTGGCCCAACGGGCCGCCGTTCTGATCCACGCATTGGCAAAGACAGGCAGGCGTTGATCATGTCAGGGGCGGCGATTTTGCAAGCACTCATGCGGCTTTGGCCCACCGATACACTGTCTGTTGCAGACCGTGGCCTACGCGAAGGGTTGCTTTATGCGCAAATGTCGGCGGATGGCGTGCTTGAAGATGCGCCCTATTAGGTCTAGGTGGTCCAGATGGCAAAGAAACCTAAAAAGAATAACTCGGGACGTGGCCTGCGCGACCTGACCGTTAAGGTCAAAACCGCGCGTGGCCGGACCCATTCGTCAACGCAATGGCTGCACCGCCAACTGAACGACCCCTATGTGACCCGTGCCAAGGCAGAAGGAATGCGCGGACGTGCGGCATATAAAATCATGGAATTGGACGATAAATTCCGGTTCTTGACCGCTGGCGCGCGCGTGGTTGACCTTGGCTGTGCACCGGGTGGCTGGATTCAGGTTGCGATCCCGCGCATCAACGCCTTGGGCGAGAAAAAGGGCCGCGATGTCGGCACAATTCTGGGAATTGATCTGCAAGAGGTTGAACCGATGCCCGGTGCCACGATGTATCAGCTCGATTTTATGGTTGATGATGCCGACAAACAGGTCATGGAATGGCTTGGCGGTGAAGCAGATGTGGTGATGTCCGATATGGCGGCGGCCAGCTGCGGGCATAAACAAACCGATCACTTGCGGATTATCGCATTGTGCGAAGCGGCGGCTTATTTCGCCTTTGATGTGCTTAGCGAAGGCGGGACATTCGTGGCCAAGGTTTTAGCAGGCGGGGCAGAGGCCGAGCTGAACAAGATGCTCAAGTTGAAGTTCAAAAAAGTCGCTTATGTGAAACCGCCGTCGTCACGGTCTGATAGTTCAGAAAAATTCGTCGTTGCAACTGGGTTTAAGGGGCGTTCCTTAGACGAGGTGTAGGCGCGTTTGCCAATCCGAACAGGCGTTTGCAAAGCTTTCCGATGGCACGCTGTCTGTCACCAAATGGTCTACCTCGCTCACAGATCCGATGCGAACCGGCGCCTTGCGGGTGAATTTTGATCTGTCGGCGACGAGAATGCTGGCGCGGGCAGCATCCAGAATTTGACGGCTAACGCGGACTTCTTCTGGGTCAAAGTCTAAAAGGTCGCCGTTTGGATCAATCGCAGATGCGCCAACCACGGCGATATCGACCTTAAACCGGGCAATAGCCAGTGCCGCCAGATCTCCTACCAACCCGCCATCTGTGCGGCGCAATGTGCCACCTGCCACGACAACCTCACAGGACGGGTTGCGTGCTAAGATATTGGCAACATTCAGATTATTGGTCACGACCATTAGGTCGCGATGTTGGAATAGCGCCTGTGCGACGGCCTCTGTTGTTGTGCCGATATTCAAGAACAATGACGCATTGTCGGGGATCAATGACGCTGTGCGTGCGGCGATCCGCAATTTGGCGTCACGGCCAAGCGCCCGCCGGTCGTCGTAGCCGATATTGCGCACACCGCTTGGCAAAATTGCGCCGCCATGCACCCGTTCAAGCAAGCCCGCCGCACAAAGTTCGCGCAGATCGCGCCGCACGGTTTGAACGGCCACATTAAGCGTTCGGGCAATTGCTGTTGCGCCGACCTTGCCATCACGCCGCGCTATTGTCAGAATCTCCGCCTGTCGTGTGCTGGTGTTCATAAGTTCGCTTTCAGTGTAGATGTGGTCAATTTGATCGATGATAGCTATATTTATATACGTTCGTATTGACCAGATACGAACCGTCCATGTGATTTATCTTGTGTATCCGATGGATTGGTCTAACGCGATATCAATTCATCAAAGGATGCAGCGCATGCCCACAGATTTCGATATTTTCATCATTGGCGGCGGGATTAATGGCGTCGGCATTGCCCGCGATGCTCAGGGGCGTGGACTGCAAGTTGGACTGGCCGAAATGTCCGATCTTGGGGCTGCAACCTCGTCTGCGTCTACGAAGCTGTTCCATGGCGGTCTACGTTATTTGGAGTTTTTCGAAATCGGACTGGTGCGCAAGGCCTTGGTCGAACGAGAGGTTCTGTTGCGCGCCATGCCCCATATCAGCTGGCCGATGCGGTTTGTGTTGCCTTATCACAAGGATATGCGGTTCGAAGGCGACACGCCGACATCCAAGCTGTTGTCGTTATTCATGCCTTGGATGAAGGGCAGGCGGCCCGCGTGGCTTATCCGTTTGGGTCTGTTCATGTATGACAATCTTGGTGGGCGCGAGATTTTACCAGCGACGCGTACGGTGAATTTGACGAATGGGCCGGAAGGTAAGCCGCTTAAGGGCAAATTCAAAAGGGCCTATGAATATTCGGATTGCTGGATCGAGGATTCGCGTCTGGTTGTCTTGAATGCACGCGATGCTGCCGAAAAGGGCGCGACAATCATGCCCCGCACCAAGGTAACGCAAGCGCGGCGCGTCGATGATCATTGGGAAGTCACGCTTGACGGTGACCGTGTCGTCACCGCTGCTGCGCTGGTCAATGCGGGTGGCCCGTGGGTCGAAGATATTATTCGCGGTAAGGTCCAAGTCAACGCCACCGAAGGCGTGCGGCTTGTGCGCGGATCGCATATCGTCACCAAGAAACTTTTCGATCACGACAAGTCTTATTTCTTTCAGGGCGAAGACGGGCGCATCATTTTTGCAATTCCTTACGAGACCGATTTCACGTTGATCGGGACCACGGACGCCGACCATGATGACGTCGATGTCAAACCGACAGCCAGTGATATTGAACAAGACTACCTTGTTGCTTTTGCAAACGAGTATTTCGAGACCGCAATCAGCCGTGATGATATTGTCTGGACATATTCCGGTGTGCGGCCGCTTTATGATGATGGTGCCAAATCGGCGACTGCGGCGACGCGTGATTATGTTTTGACATTAAACGACGCGGGTGCGCCGCTGCTAAATATCTTTGGCGGAAAGATCACAACTTATCGCAAACTGGCTGAAAATGCGTTGAAAAAGCTCGGCTATGACGGCGCTTGGACGGCCGGGGTTGCCTTGCCAGGCGGTGATTTTGCTGTGGAGGACGTGAGTAAGCTTCAGCGCGATTTGATGGCGGGTTATCCATTTTTATCCGAAAAATGGGCGCTGCGCTTGATCCGAGCATATGGCACCGACGCGGCTGTCATGCTGGGTGATGCGGGGGCAGAGGAAGATTTGGGTGCTGGATTTGGCGCGACCATCACGGCCCGTGAACTGGATTGGCTCAAGTCCCATGAATTTGTGCAGACTGCCGATGATGTGGTTTGGCGTCGATCCAAGCTGGGCCTACGTCTGAGCGCGGATCAAATCGCAGCGATTGATGCCTATCTCAAAGCGGCCTAAGCTGCGCCGAAACTGGGGGGAACCGATGACATATATTCTGGCAATTGACCAAGGCACGACATCAAGTCGCGCCATCATCTTTGACGCTGAGATGCGTGTCGTGGCCACAGCCCAAGAGGAATTCAAACAGCACTTTCCGCAATCCGGCTGGGTCGAACATGATGTGTCCGACATTTGGTCATCGACCGCGTCCACCTGCCGTGGCGCCATTGAAAAGGCTGGCCTGTCCGCCCGCGATATTGCGGCCATTGGCATCACCAATCAACGCGAGACCACGCTTGTCTGGGACCGTGACACAGGCGCGCCGATCCACAACGCCATCGTTTGGCAAGACCGCCGCACATCAGCCATGTGCCAAGACCTCAAGGCTGACGGCTTCGAGGCGGAGGTGGCCGAAAAGACCGGCCTTATCCTGGATCCGTATTTTTCGGGCACCAAGCTGAAATGGCTTTTAGATAATGTTGATGGCGCGCGCGCGAAGGCCAAAGCGGGCAAACTGATGTTTGGCACCGTCGACAGTTACCTGATTTGGAAGCTAACAGGCGGTGTGTCACATGTGACTGACGCCACAAATGCCGCGCGCACAATGCTATATAATATCCGTGAAGGTCAGTGGGACGCCGATATTTGCGCCCGGTTCGATATTCCAATGGCTATGCTGCCAGAGGTCCGCGATTGTGCATCTGATTTCGGCACAACACGGCCGGATTTGTTTGGTGGTTCGTTACCAATCCTTGGCGTCGCCGGTGATCAACAGGCCGCGACCATCGGGCAGGCGTGTTTTGCTCCGGGTATGTTGAAATCCACCTATGGCACCGGATGCTTTGCGCTTTTGAACACTGGCGACACGCTTGTCCGGTCGCAAAGCCGCTTGTTAGGCACTATTGCCTATCAATTCGACGGCAAGCCGACCTATGCGCTCGAAGGGTCCATTTTCATCGCTGGTGCCGTGGTGCAATGGTTGCGGGACGGGTTGAAAATCATCCGCGAGGCGTCAGAAACCCAACCCTTGGCCGAACGCGCAGATGTTGGGCAGGAGCTTTATATGGTGCCGGCCTTCACCGGCCTTGGTGCGCCTTATTGGGACGCCGAGGCTCGTGGCGCGATTTATGGTTTGACCCGCAATTCCGGCCCAGAAGAATTCGCACGTGCCGCGCTTGAAAGCGTGGGGTTCCAAACACGTGATCTGCTTGAGGCGATGAAATCTGATTGGGTGGACGCCGCCGATAAGGGCGTTTTGCGCGTTGATGGCGGTATGTCTGCGTCTGACTGGTCGATGCAGTTTCTCTCCGACATCATCGGCGCGCCTGTGGATCGGCCCAAGGTTTTGGAAACCACTGCGCTTGGGGCTGCTTGGCTCGCCGGTATGCGCGCTGGGATTTACCCGGATCAAGATGGTTTTGCGGCCGAATGGGCGTTGGACCGCCGGTTTGAGCCTGCGATGGATGAGGCCACGCGCGATCGACGTTATGCTGGTTGGCAAGATGCGGTTAAGCGGACGCTGACCTAGCCTCTGCATAGGCCGCGAATTCCAACGGCTTGCAATTGCGCAAATGCTCTTCGACCTCTGGCGAAATTTCGGCGGGGATCGTGGGGGACACATTTAATTGTTTGAGCGTGATGGTCGTATCCAACCGTTTTTCCAAGAAATCGATCAGCGCGGGTTGGTGTTCATAGGCAAACAGATGGGTGACGGCACGGTTGTCATTGCGGTCAAACACATATGACGCCTGCGATCCGACATTGGCGAACGGGGCGGGTTTGTCCTCGCAATATTCGAGCACAAATTCGTTGAATTTCACCCCCCGCGTGCTGTTCTTATGGCCAACCAAGGCGTGCCTGTTCCGATACCGATACCAACTTGATAGCCATTCAACAGGGTCACGAATTACGGCAATGGTTTCGGGATTCTTCCCTCCAGCCTTTTCAAACATTGGTTGTAAGAATCGGCCATAACGATAAAGGGGCGCATGTTTGATCTGCGGCGGATCGCGCAGAACCATCGCGGCCTTTGGTGATAGCGCACCTTCAATTGCGGTTGTTCCCGTCTTGGGGACGGCGAGAAAAACAAGATTTTCTTTCCAGAAAACAAGCATTTGGCTGGCTCCGTTGATGTGCCTTCACGTGGATTGTAACGGGTAAACCAATAATTAACCACTCCTGTCGGAAACTGTTTATCGAAGATTTTGGTTGCAATGTTCTTCTTTTGGTCTCATTGGTTAACGGGAACATAAATAGAACAAAGCAGTAATTGTCGCCCCAGACAGGGTGTGGAATAAGGATCATGAACATGGCAACGGCAGAGCTCTTTAAAATGACAGACAAGAAGACCGCGGACAAAGAAAAGGCGCTGGAAAGCGCATTGGCGCAAATTGAACGCCAATTCGGCAAGGGCTCTATTATGAAGCTCGGTGGCGAAAATAAAATGCCCGATATCGAGGCGACATCGACTGGGTCGCTTGGGCTTGATATCGCGTTGGGCATTGGCGGCCTGCCAAAGGGGCGCGTTATCGAGATTTATGGCCCTGAATCGTCTGGTAAAACGACATTGACACTGCACGCGATTGCCGAAGAACAGAAAAAGGGCGGCGTTTGCGCATTTGTTGACGCCGAACACGCGCTTGACCCTGCTTACGCGAAAAAGCTGGGCGTGAACCTTGACGAGCTTCTCATTTCGCAGCCTGACACTGGTGAACAGGCGCTGGAAATCGTGGATACATTGGTCCGTTCCGGTGCGGTCAGCATGATCATCGTCGACTCTGTCGCGGCATTGACACCAAAGTCAGAGCTGGAAGGCGACATGGGCGATAGTTCGGTTGGGGTGCATGCGCGCTTGATGTCCCAAGCAATGCGCAAATTAACAGGTTCGATCAACCGGTCGGGCTGTATGTGTATCTTCATCAACCAAATCCGGATGAAAATTGGCGTGATGTTTGGCTCTCCTGAAACGACGACAGGTGGGAACGCGTTGAAATTTTACGCCTCTGTGCGTTTGGATATTCGCCGTATCGGCGCGCTCAAAGATCGTGACGAGGTTGTAGGCAACGCCACCCGCGTGAAGGTCGTGAAAAATAAGGTGGCACCACCGTTCAAACAGGTAGAATTCGACATCATGTATGGCGAAGGCATTTCTAAGAATGGCGAATTGCTTGATCTGGGTGTCAAAGCGGGCATTGTCGAGAAATCCGGCGCATGGTTCAGCTATGGTGATGAACGTATGGGGCAGGGGCGTGAAAACTCCAAAACCTTCCTGCGTGAAAACCCAGCGATCGCGATGGAAATCGAAGACAAAATTCGCGCGGCTCACGGTTTGGATTTTGACGGGTCCGAAGATGACGCGGATATGCTCGAAGATTAAATTCCAACGACTGATAAAAAGGGGCGTCCGCATCAGCTGGGCGCCCCTTTTTTCGTTGGTCTGTGGACACTGCGCCATGCGAGGGCTATTTCTGTGACAACAGAATTTTGAACCCGAAAGCCCGCCATGACCAGCCTTGCTGATATTCGCTCCACCTTCCTTGATTTTTACAAACGCAATGGGCATGAAGTCGTCCCATCCAGCCCGCTTGTGCCGCGCAATGATCCGACCTTGATGTTCACAAATTCGGGCATGGTGCAGTTTAAGAACCTGTTTACAGGTGTCGAAACCCGCGACTATCAGCGCGCCACATCTGCGCAAAAATGTGTGCGGGCAGGCGGCAAGCATAACGACCTTGATAACGTCGGCTATACGGCGCGCCACCATACGTTCTTTGAAATGATGGGCAATTTCAGCTTTGGTGACTACTTCAAAGAAGAAGCGATCACCTTTGCCTGGGACATGGTGACCAAGGAATTTGGCATCAACAAAGATCGTTTGCTTGTCACAGTTTATCACACCGACGATGAAGCGTTTAACATCTGGAAAAAGATCGGCGTGCCAGAGGATCGGATCATCCGCATCGGCACATCTGATAATTTCTGGCAAATGGGGCCGACTGGTCCATGTGGTCCATGCACTGAAATTTTCTATGACCACGGCGACCATATTTGGGGCGACCGTCCGGGCACCAAGGACGAAGACGGCGACCGGTTTATCGAAATTTGGAACGTCGTGTTCATGCAGAATGAACAATTCGAAGACGGGTCCATGACCGCGCTCGATATGCAATCGATTGACACGGGCATGGGGCTGGAACGTGTCGCGGCCTTGTTACAAGGCAGCCACGATAACTATGACACGGATCTGTTCCGCGCGTTGATGGAGGCATCAGCCCACGCCACATCCACCGATATGATTGGCGACCAGAACGTGCACCACCGTGTGATCGCGGACCATCTACGTTCGACTTCATTCTTGATTGCCGAAGGCGTGCTGCCGTCGAACGAAGGCCGCGGTTATGTTCTGCGCCGCATCATGCGCCGCGCGATGCGCCACGCCCATTTGCTGGGGGCAAAGGATCCGGTCATGCACCGTTTGGTGCCTGCGTTGGTGCAGCAAATGGGGGCGGCTTATCCTGAGCTTGGGATCGGGCAGCGTCTGATTGAAGAGACATTGTTGAACGAGGAAGTCCGGTTCAAAACGACCTTGGACCGTGGACTTAAACTGCTTGATGACGAAGTGTCCGAATTGGCCGAAGGGGCAGCATTGTCTGGCGAAGCTGCGTTTAAGCTTTATGACACATACGGTTTCCCGCTTGATTTGACCCAAGACGCGTTGCGCGAAAAGGGCCGAGAGGTTGACACCGAAGGTTTCGACACGGCCATGGCCGCTCAAAAGGCGCAGGCCCGTGCAGCCCGTTCTGGCAACATTGCGATTTCCGATGCAAGCGTTTGGTTCGACATTCTGGACGAATCTGGCGCAACTGATTTCTTGGGCTACGACACCTTAACAGCCGAAGGGCAGATTGTGGGCATTGTGCAGGACGGCAAACCTGCGACGTCGGCCAAGGGCGAGGTCCAAGTTATCTTGAACCAAACACCATTCTATGCAGAATCCGGTGGCCAAATTGGCGACGCCGGCATTTTGCGCACCGACGGTGGCGTTGTGACGATCACAGACACCAAGAAGATCGAAGGCCTTTTTGTGCATGTTGGCACAGTCACTGAGGGTGAAATTGCCAAAGGACAAGGCGCGGAGCTGTCCGTGGACGCCCTTCGTCGTGGCCAAATCGAGGCAAACCACTCTGCCACGCATCTATTAAACGAGGCGCTGCGCAACACGCTCGGTGATCATATTGCCCAACGCGGATCGTTGAATGCTTCCGACCGGATGCGCTTTGACTTTAGCCACACCAAACCAGTGTCGGCCGCCGAAATGGCCGCGGTACAAACTGAAGTGAACGGGTTGATCCGTCAGAATACGGCAGTTGAAACGCGTATTATGACGCCAGATGATGCCCGTGCCTTGGGTGCGCAGGCGCTGTTTGGCGAAAAATACGGCGACGAGGTGCGCGTTGTATCCATGGGCCAGCTTGCTGGGTCTGGCAAAGGCGCGGATGGATCGACGTATAGCCTCGAGCTTTGCGGTGGTACCCATGTGACCCGTCTTGGCGAGATCGGCGCATTTGTCCTGCTTAGCGATAGCGCATCAAGCGCTGGCGTGCGCCGAATCGAGGCGTTGACAGGGCAGGCGGCGTTGGATCACCTTTCAGATCAAAGCCAGACATTGGCGGAAGTTGCAGGCACATTGAAAGCTCCAGTTTCCGAAGTCGCGGACCGTGTGAAGACGCTGATGGACGAACGCAAGGCTCTGGCCAATGATGTGGCTCAGTTGCGTCGTGAATTGGCAATGTCGGGCGGCGGCAAGGCGGAAACCGCCGTGCAAACCATCAACGGTGTGCCGTTCCAAGCGCAAGTCTTACAAGGTGTCACGGGCAAGGATTTGCCGTCCTTGATCGACGAAATGAAATCGCAAATGGGTACGGGCGCCGTTTTGTTGATCGCTGATACTGGCGGCAAGGCTGCTGTCGCGGCGGGTGTCACAGCCGATTTGACTGACAAAGTTTCCGCCGTCGATCTTTTGCGCGCAGCGGTGCCCGCTTTGGGCGGCAAGGGCGGTGGTGGCCGCGCCGATATGGCCCAAGGTGGCGGTGCATCGGCAGAAAACGCGGATCAAGCGATGACGGATGCGAAAACCTATTTGGAGGGGCTGTAATGTCCGCCCTTTGGATCGCCCATGTCACTGTCACCGATGAGGCCGCATACGCCGAATACGCAAAACGCGCGACAGTCGCGATTGCGGATCACGGCGGCGTATTTTTGGCACGTGGTGGTTCGTTTGAGCAGCTTGAAGGCCAAGAGCGTGCCCGCAATGTTGTCACGCGGTTTCCAAGCATGGATGCGGCGCGGGATTGCTACAATTCGGATGCCTATCAAGAGGCGCTTGGCTTTGCCAAAGGGGCGAGCCAACGCGAATTGGTGATTGTGGAAGAGATCGGCTAGGGGGCGCTGCCCCCGACCTGTCGGTCCCCCCGAGGTATTTGGGGCCGGAAGAAAAGAAAAGGCGCCGCTTGTTCCCAAGGGCGCCTTTTTTGTCTTTAGCCTGCTGCGCGCGACTGGCGCTTACGCTCGTGCGGGTCGAGGTAGCGTTTGCGCAGACGGATCGCGTTTGGCGTCACTTCGACCAATTCGTCGTCGTCGATATAAGCGATTGCTTGTTCCAACGTCATTGTGACAGGCGTTGTCAAACGGACCGCTTCGTCGGTGCCAGAGGCCCGCACGTTGGTCAGTTTCTTGCCTTTCAGCGGGTTTACTTCGAGGTCGTTTTCACGGCTGTGTTCGCCGATGATCATGCCCTGATAAATGGCTTCTTGTGCACCGATGAACATTTTGCCGCGATCTTCGAGGTTCCACAGGGCGAAGGCGACGGATTGCCCGTTTTCCATGGAAATCAGGACACCCTGGCGGCGGCCCGGGATTTTGCCCTTATATGCGGTTGTGCCGTGGAACAGACGGTTCAATACGCCAGAGCCGCGGGTGTCGGTCAGGAATTCACCGTGATACCCGATCAGGCCGCGCGATGGGACCAGCGCGATGATGCGGGTTTTGCCGGCACCAGCTGGTTTCATTTCCATCAACTCGCCCTTGCGTGGGCCGGTCAACTTTTCGACCACGACGCCTGTGTATTCGTCATCCACGTCGATGGTGACTTCTTCGACAGGTTCGTGACGGACGCCGTCAACTTCGGTGAAGATAACCTGTGGGCGGGAAATCGACAGCTCAAACCCTTCGCGGCGCATGTTTTCGATCAAAACGCCCATTTGCAATTCGCCACGACCGGACACTTCGAACGCGTCGCCGCCGGGTGTGTCTTCGATCTTAATCGCGACGTTGACTTCGCATTCTTTGAGCAGACGGTCGCGGATCACGCGGGACTGTACCTTTTTGCCGTCTTTCCCGGCCAACGGGCTGTCGTTGATGCCAAAGGTCACTGTGATTGTTGGCGGATCAATTGGTTGCGCAGGCAGCGGCACGTCGATGGATGGATCGCAAAGCGTGTCGGCCACAGTTGCCTTTGTCATGCCCGCGATTGTGACAATGTCGCCGGCTTCGGCCACGTCAATGGCGGTCTGGGACAGGCCACGGAACGCGAGGATTTTGGACACCCGGAATTGTTCGATTTTTTCGCCGTCGCGGGTCATCGCTTTGACCGTGTCGCCTGCTGATAAAGTGCCTGCTTCGACGCGGCCGGTCAGGATACGACCAATGAACGGATCGGCGGAGAGTGTTGTTGCCAGCATCTGGAATGGCTCTTCGCGACGAGAGATTTGCGCAGGGGCAGGGACGTGATCCACAATCAGGTCGAACAAGGCATCAAGGTTCTTGCGCGGGCCGTCCAATGTTGCGTCACACCAGCCAGAGCGGCCCGATGCAAACATTGTTGGGAAATCAAGCTGGTCGTCATTTGCTTCAAGTGCCGCAAACAGGTCGAATACTTCGTCAACTGCGTTGTCTGGATCGCCGTCTGCTTTGTCGACTTTGTTCACAACAACGATAGGGCGCAGGCCGAGCGCGAGTGCTTTGGATGTTACGAATTTGGTTTGTGGCATCGCGCCTTCGGCGGCGTCAACCAGCAAAACAACGCCGTCGACCATGGACAAGATACGTTCCACCTCGCCACCGAAATCGGCGTGGCCCGGAGTATCGACAATGTTGATCCGTGTGCCGTTCCATTCAACAGAGGTGTTCTTCGCCAGAATGGTGATACCGCGCTCACGCTCGATGTCGTTGCTGTCCATCGCGCGTTCTTGCGTGGCCTCGTTGTCGCGGTAGACACCGGATTGTTTCAACAATTCATCAACAAGAGTGGTCTTGCCGTGGTCAACGTGGGCGATAATCGCGACGTTACGAATTTCCATAGGACATACTTTCAAGCGGTTGGGACGGATGCCGGACTGCGGCGGTTGCGCGCGCATAACGCGGCGCGGCCTGAAAGGAAAGGGGGAATACGTAGGATGGGTTTTAACCCATCGCCCTTAATGGGTCGCACTTGCTGAAAACAGGTGAATGACCAAAATGCCCACAAGGATCAGCCCCATCCCGATAACGGCAGCTAAATCCAGTTTTTGTCCGAAAACTGCAAAGCCAATAATTGCGATCATCACAATCCCAACGCCCGACCAAATTGCATAGGCGATGCCCACTGGAATGACCTTTAACGCCAAAGCCATCAGATAAAAAGACGCCGCATAGGCGACGACGCAAAGAGCGGCAGGCCAAAATTTGGTGAACTGTTGGCTGGCTTGCAATGCGGTTGTGCCAATGGTCTCGGCCACAATCGCGAAGAACAAAACGATATAATGTGCTGGCATTTTCAGTCCTTTAGGTGGCGATATAACGGTCACGCCGGTGGTTCACAGCAATCACGAGGTTCAGCACAATCGCGCCGACGAGTGACCATGCCACAATCGTAAAAGGAAACACCAAAAACGCCACGGCAAAGATCACGACATCAGCAAGCAATTGCAAATACCCTGCGCGAAATCCTGTACGGTCTTGGACATATAACGCCAAAACACCAAAACCACCCATGCTGCCCTTGTGACGGAACAGGATTAACAGACCAGTCCCAGCGAGAGCCCCACAAAAGATTGCGCCCATCGATAGGTGAATATCGCCCACGTTCCAGACAAGCGGAACGATCGCAGACATGAGTGACAACAGTGTGACCGACAATATAGACCGCAGCGTGAATGTTTTACCCATGCGAAACCACGCGAGGAAATAGAACGGGATGTTGATCACAAAGAATACCGCCCCAAACGCCCAATCCGTCAAATAGGACATAATGACTGCCAATCCCGCGGTTTGGCCCGTGATCAGCCCAAGGTTTGTCAACAAATGCAAACTGACCGCGCAGAAAAACGCCCCGGTCGTCAGGCCTTGGGCGTCTTCGATCCATGAATGTTGTGATGTGTTGGCCATAAACCTGTCCTTAAACGAAAAAAGGAGGCCATGAAAGCGGCCTCCTTTCGGTGCATATAACTAAACGGTTACATCGCGGCGTTCAGGTTTTCGTCGATCTTTTCGAGGAAACCTTCGGTCGTTAGCCATTTCTGATCTGGACCAACTAACAGTGCGAGGTCTTTGGTCATGAAACCGGATTCAACTGTATCAACGATGACTTTTTCCAGTGTTTCGGCAAATTTCATCAGCTGTGCGTTTTCGTCCAGCTTAGCGCGGTGCTTCAGACCGCCAGTCCATGCGAAGATCGACGCGATGGAGTTGGTGGATGTTGCCTGACCAGCTTGGTGCTGACGGTAGTGACGTGTCACGGTGCCGTGGGCTGCTTCTGCTTCGACGATCTTCCCATCGGGTGTCATCAACTGCGATGTCATCAGACCAAGAGAGCCAAAGCCCTGCGCAACGGTGTCAGATTGCACGTCGCCGTCATAGTTTTTACATGCCCAAACATAGCCGCCAGACCATTTCATCGCGGATGCAACCATGTCGTCGATCAGGCGGTGTTCGTATGTCAGGCCCGCTTCTGCGAACTTTGCGGCATATTCGTCGTCGAAGATGCGTTGGAAGATCATCATGAACTGGCCGTCATACTGTTTCATGATTGTGTTTTTGGTGGACAGATACACAGGGTAGTTGCGCTTCAGGCCATATTCAAATGACGCACGAGCAAAGTCCTCGATGGATTTGTCGAGGTTATACATCGCCATGAAGACGCCGGAATCAGGTGCTTGGAACACTTCTTCTTCCATGACTGTGCCGTCTTCGCCGACGAATTTCATGGACAATGTGCCTTTGCCCGGGAATTTCATGTCGGTTGCGCGGTACTGGTCGCCGAATGCGTGACGGCCGATGACGATTGGTTGTGTCCAGCCCGGCACCAAACGCGGCACGTTGGAACAGATGATCGGTTCGCGGAACACAACGCCGCCAAGGATGTTGCGGATTGTGCCGTTTGGCGATTTCCACATCTTTTTGAGACCGAATTCTTCGACGCGCTGCTCATCTGGCGTGATTGTCGCACATTTGACGCCGACACCGTATTTCTGAATCGCATGCGCCGCATCAATTGTGATTTGGTCATTCGTTTCGTCGCGCACTTCCATGCCCAGATCGTAATACTTCAGATCAACGTCCAGATAAGGCAGGATCAGTTTTTGTTTGATGAAATCCCAAATGATACGTGTCATTTCATCGCCGTCGAGTTCGACGATGGGATTGGCGACCTTAATCTTGGACATAGGTTTGCTCCGGTTTTGTGAATTTAGCGGCGTCATAACCCATAAAATCCCAGACGAAAAGGCTGTATACCATTGTATGCGGAAATTTTCCTCGTGGTTGGCGATTCGACGTCCTTGGAAAATAATATTCCGGAAAATATGTCCAAATCGTATCAAATTACCTGAAAAAGGGTCCAATTCTCCCTAAATCCCGTTAAAGGCGACATAGATGTTGACCCACACCCCCAAATTGCGACTATAGATCCATAAATGGGCCAAATGCTGCATAAGGCCAGAAAAACAAAACTATACTGGGGGGTATATCGTGCTGAAGATTTTAAAAGACAATTTGCCGTGGGCGGCGCCAACTGTCGCTATTGTACTGTTTGGGACGGGGTTCTTTGACCGCTTCAACCAAGACGCGGCACCTGAAACCGCCATTCCAGCGGCCGCATTGCCTGCTGCTGCACCGGCAATCGTGCCAGAGCCCGTCGTTGAGGTTGCCGCGGCACCGGTCGCACCCGCTGCTGCATTCATCGAGCCAGAGCCAGCACCCGTCGTGCTTGCCGTTGCTGATCCAGACCCGTCCACAGCTGCGCGCTTGGCTGCACTGGTCGAAGCCGCGGCAGAGCCCGAGGTCACACGCGGCGAGCCTTTGACAACTGAAATCACGGGCATCGGCGACGATCCTGCCGCGTTCTTTGCCCAAGCGCAGGCCAATCTGGCCAGTGCCAATAATTGCGAAAACGATTTGAACGCGTTGGCGTCCAACGCGCAGATCTATTTCCCAAGCGCGACTGATCGGACAGGTGCTACGTGATTGCCCCGGTTTCATTATACAGGTCGAAGGCCATTCTGATCCCTCTGGTGACAGCCAGATCAACCTGCGCCTAAGCCAGAAACGCGCGGAGGCCGTCGTGGCCCGTTTGGCCGCCTCTGGTATTGATACACGCAACTTCGTTGCCAAAGGGTTCGGCGATCTGCAGCCGTCTGGTGTAACGGGCGTGGAATCAGCGGCGTATTACGACCGCCGTGTTGAGTTTTCGATCATCAAAACTGACACACCGAACGCAACTGTGACCGCTGGCAACCAATGGCAGCAATCCGGATGTCTGGCTGATCTGCAGGCATCTGTGGCCCAGACCCGATTGTTCTACGGCCCCGGTTCGATCACTGTTCCATCTGCCGACATGGAATCGATCTATCAGCTGGCAGCTGAAGCGGCTCAATGTGATGGCGCAAAACTGCGCGTTGTTGGTCAGCATTCTGACGATCCTAGTGCACGCGAAGGCGCATCCACGGGCCGTCTGCGGGCTTTGGCGATCATGAACACGCTTGTAGCGACCGGTTTTGCCGCTGATCAAATCATCGTCGGCGCGCCTTCGTGGTCCAAAGCGATCCCAGGTCAGCCGGGCCTGCCAAACAGCCGCGTGGATTTCGAACTGGTGCTGTCAGAAGGCTAATCTGATCAAGCATATAATATGAAAGAGGGGCCCGCGCGGCCCCTTTTTTGCGTCTTGTTGGGGGGTAATGGTAGGCCCGGCAGGACTTGAACCCGCAACCAAAGCGTTATGAGCGCTCTGCTCTAACCAGTTGAGCTACAGGCCCCCATTGCCCTGTGGATAGCAGTCTGTGACAGGCCGTCAAGATGGGATCGGTGGGGATTTTGCATGCGCAGGGTAAAGTTTTGTAGCAATTCGGCCAATTATTCTCCCCTACGACGCCACCTCCCGTTGCACGCCCATGGCCCTTGGGATACCTGATCGTTGAAATTTGGCTCTTGGGGGATGCACCATGACAAAGAACGGCCTGACTTATGCGGATGCTGGCGTTGATATCGACGCAGGCAATTCACTGATTGAACGGATCAAACCGGCAGCAAAGCGGACTAACCGGTCGGGCGTGATGGCTGGCTTGGGCGGCTTTGGCGCGTTGTTTGACCTCAAAGGGGCAGGGTACGCCGACCCGATCCTTGTGGCCGCGACCGATGGTGTCGGGACCAAGCTGCGCATTGCGATCGACACGGGCGTTGTGGACGGTGTTGGCATCGATTTGGTGGCCATGTGCGTCAACGATCTTGTTTGCCAAGGCGCAGAACCGCTGTTCTTCCTCGACTACTTTGCCACCGGCAAACTGGAATTGGACCAAGCCACGCGGATCATCAACGGCATCGCAAAGGGCTGTGAATTGTCCGGCTGCGCGCTCATCGGCGGCGAGACTGCGGAAATGCCAGGCATGTATCCTGAAGGCGATTTTGACCTTGCAGGGTTTAGCGTAGGCGCAATGGAACGCGGTGCGGAGCTGCCAGCCAATGTGGCCGAAGGCGATGTATTGTTGGGACTGGCATCCAACGGCGTGCATTCAAACGGTTACTCGCTCGTGCGCAAGATCGTCGAACGCTCGGGTCTTGGCTGGGATGATTCAAACCCCTTCGGCGACGGCACATTGGGCGAGGCGCTTTTGGCGCCAACGACGCTTTATGTGAAAGGGGCTGTTGCTGCGATTAAGGCGGGTGCCGTTAATGGCTTTGCCCATATCACTGGCGGTGGATTGACAGAAAACCTGCCGCGCGTTCTGCCAGGCGGCTTGGGCGTGCAGATTGATCTGGATGCATGGGACATCCTGCCCGTGTTCAAATGGCTGGCAGAGGTTGGTGGTTTGGATCAGGCCGAAATGCTGAAAACATTCAACTGCGGGATCGGCATGGTCGCGATCGTTTCTCCAAACGATGTTGCCGCTGCGACAGCCGCATTCGCGGATGCAGGGCATGACGTTTGCAAACTGGGCACCGTGACTGCGGACGAAAGCGTGGCCTACAAAGGGTCGCTGCTTTGATCAAAACAGCCATTCTGATTTCGGGTGGCGGGTCCAATATGGTGTCGCTGGTCAAAGACATGACCGGTGATCACCCGTGCCGCCCCTGTCTGGTCCTGTCAAATGTGCCGGATGCAGGGGGATTGGCGAAGGCAGCGGACATGAATGTCGCAACGCAAGTTGTTGATCACAAACAATTTGGTAAAGACCGCGCCGCGTTTGAGGACGTGCTTCATGCGGCCCTAGTGGCAGCCGACCCCGGCATCATTTGCCTCGCTGGTTTCATGCGTATTCTATCGGCTGAGTTCATGGCGAAATGGGATGGCAAGATGCTGAACATCCATCCGTCGCTGCTACCAAAATATCGGGGGCTGCATACCCATCAGCGGGCGCTTGACGCGGGCGACACCTACCATGGCTGCACAGTGCATGAGGTTACTGCCGAGCTCGACGGTGGACCGATCTTAGGACAAGCGCGCATCGCGATTGAGGCGAGTGATACCGCCGAAAGTTTGGCTGCCAAAGTGCTCCCATTCGAACACGCGCTATATCCACAAGTGTTGCGGCGCTACGCAGCTGGCAACCGTGAACGGCTACTGCTCGGCGTTTAGCTTTGCTTTGCGCCATCAATCGCGTATGAATGAAAAAACGGCGTAAAAATACAGGTTATCCATGAAGACAATCACCACCACCGACGCGCTTGCCGCGTTTTGTGAACAGGCGGCCAAACGCCCCTATGTGACTGTTGATACAGAATTTTTACGCGAACGGACCTATTATTCCAAACTATGCCTCGTGCAATTGGCCTATCAGGATGACGACAGCGACGATGCCTGTTTGGTCGATCCATTGGCTGATGGCATATCGCTGGAACCGCTTTACGATTTGTTCCGTGATGAGGGCGTGGTGAAGGTGTTCCACGCGGCGCGTCAGGACCTCGAAATTTTCTATGTGGATCAACAAGTGATTCCCGCGCCGTTGTTCGACACGCAGGTCGCTGCAATGGTTTGCGGCTTTGGCGAACAGGCGGGATATGAAACGCTTGTGCGCAAAATTGCGAAATCCGATCTGGATAAATCATCACGGTTTACCGACTGGTCGCGGCGTCCGTTGACCGATGCGCAGGCGAAATATGCGATTGGTGACGTCACCTATTTGCGTGACATCTATGAATACCTGTCTGACCGTCTGAAAAAATCGGGCCGCGAAAAATGGGTGGCCGAGGAAATGGCCGTTTTGAATGATCCGGCAACATATCAAGCCGACCCTGAAAACGCATGGCGTCGCGTGAAAACGCGCACCAGCTCTGGCCGTTTTCTGGGCATCGTGCGCGAGCTCGCAAAGTTCCGCGAACAATACGCCCAAGATCGCAACATTCCGCGCAATCGCGTTTTTAAAGACGATGCATTGGTCGAGATTGCATCGACGAAACCGCAGTCAGAACAAGACCTTGGCCGTTCCCGGCTTTTGCTGCGCGAGGCCCGCAAGGGTGACATCGCCGCGGGTATTCTTGCCGCGATTAAGGCGGGGATGGATGCCCCAAATGACAGCCTGCCGAAGGTCAATCAAAAGGGTGCGAAACTGCAGGTTAATCCAGCTTTGGCGGACATGTTGCGCGTATTGCTGAAATCAAAATCCGACAATGAAGATGTGGCCGCAAAGCTGATTGCATCCTCTGCCGAACTTGACGCATTGGCCGCTGGCGAGCGCGATATCAAGGCCATGCGCGGTTGGCGCAAAGAGGTGTTTGGCGAAGACGCGATCCGCCTGTGCAACGGCGAGGTCGGCCTTGCGGTCAAGGGACAGAAAGTCGTGACAGTCGGGCTTTAACGGACCCGCACTGTCCGCTGGTTGCTATTGGCTTGCACGCGCACTGACCGCACACCGCTCAATTCTGCGAATTTCAACACACGCGCTGCCGTGATCTGACGCGATTGGGCGGATCCTGCGCCGCCACCGGCATTCTCAATGCGGAATGCCAATGTCAAAACGCCGCCTGTGTTCGATACCGGCACCAGTTGTGCGTTGTATTGGCCGACGCTGCTTCCGATGCCCGTTGCGCGGATCATCACACCGTTTGTTAGGCGCTCTACAGAAACGGCGGACACAGACTGGACCAAGCTGCGGGCGTCAACAATCTGCGTTGTGCCTGTGTTTGGCACCAAGGGACGCAATGCGCCGTCGGACGTCCGCGCATTGGTTGATTGTTCCATCCAGTTCAGCGGATTGAACCGCGATTCTGAAATTGTGGCACAGCCGCTGGCTGTCAGAGCCGCACAAATCATCAAGGGCAGAGTGATACGCATTGCGGTCGGCCTTTCGTCACTAGAGTTACCACTTTCGTAACGGATCATTCGACCGTTGAAAAGCACCCTCTGGACCCCGCGCATGTTCCGCCCTAAATCAGGGGGAACGCAGGAGATAACACCATGGCCACCGCCCGTTTTGAAGAGATTGCCGAAGACTTTGATTTTCTGGACGATTGGGAAGACCGTTATCGTCATGTCATCGACATGGGCAAGGCGATGGACCCGCTCGATCCGGCGTTTCAAGTCGATGCGACCAAGGTTAACGGTTGCGCGTCTCAGGTCTGGATCGTGCCAAAGGTCACCGATGGCGTGTTTACATTCCAAGGGGACAGCGACGCGATGATCGTGCGCGGTCTGATCGCTGTCTTACATGCGCTTTACGACGGGTTACCCGTGGCTGATGTGCAAGCGGTGGATGCCCATGCGGAACTCGGCCGCCTTGGGCTGAACGATCACCTTTCTGCACAGCGCTCTAACGGTGTGCGTGCGATGATCGAGCGGATCAAACAGACCGCTGTCTAGAGCTCTTCTAGCGCTGTCGCCAAATCGCCGTAACCCGTGAACCTGTATTCATAGTCAAGGCCCAACCGGTCCGCGCAAACCTGTGCCTTGGCCTGCAATTCAGCGTTTTCCGTCTGTGCTTGATAGACCAGTTTTGTGTAATTGCCGAAATACATGTCCCGCAATGCGGGGTGTCTCCCAAGGCCCAGTGGATCCCAGACGAAGGCATCAAATTGGCGTACCAGAAAGTCTGTTAGATAGAATGCAGTCATTTCATCGCGGTTTTCGAAGATGTCGTTAGTTTCATAAAACGAATAACAATGCGGGCCATTTATCATCGAAATTCCCAATTCATTGCACTTTTCGAACAATTTGCCACCAGTGCCGCAATCTGCATAAACCACAAAAATATTGTCGTAATCTGCGCGGTATTTGCCAACCGCATCTTCGATTGCGGGGGTAATCTTCTCGGGGTGATTGTGAAAAATGGCGGGCAGACATTGTAGATCTAGATGATCCCAGCCGTTCATTTTCTTGAGTGCGATGATTTCATGGGCAAGGGCACCGCAGGCAAGCAGCAGCACGCGTCCTTTGCCCAAATCGGCCATTCCATCGGTGGTCAGAACTGCGTCATCAATCATGACCGTGCCATCCAAAACCGAAGGGCCAAGCCAATGATCATAAACGGGATCAAGACCCACGCGCCGATGCCTTGCATCAGGGCCACGGTGGCGCCCGCGGCCGCAATCACGACGGTTAGCAGGATGAAAAGCGATTGAATGGGCATTGTGATCTCCTTTCCCAATAGTTGGGGATCATCGGGCAAAAGAAAAGGCCCCGCAGGATAAACTGCGAGGCCCCCAATGCTGTATGATCCGGTTTAGGCCGTCGCGCCTTGGTTATGTTTGCGCGCCATAAAGGATTTGGCTGTTTCAACGGCCACGGCCGCGTCGCGGCAATACGCGTCAGCGCCGATGGCCTTGCCGAATTCTTCGTTCAGCGGCGCACCGCCGACCAAAACGATGTAGTCCTCGCGCATGCCTTTTTCGACAAGTGTATCAATCACGACCTTCATATAGGGCATGGTCGTTGTGAGCAGGGCGGACATACCCAAAATATCGGGACCTTCGGTTTCCATCGTTTCAAGATAGGCCTCAACCGCGTTGTTGATGCCTATGTCGACGACCTCAAACCCAGCGCCTTCCATCATCATACCAACAAGGTTCTTGCCGATGTCGTGGATGTCGCCCTTGACCGTGCCAATAACCATTTTGCCCACGCGCGGCGCGCCTGTTTCGGCCAAAAGTGGTTTGAGGATGGCCATACCACCCTTCATCGCGTTCGCGGCCAACAGAACCTCGGGCACGAACAAAATGCCATCACGGAAATCTGCACCAACGATAGTCATGCCGCCGACGAGCGCCTCTGTCAGGACCTTATAAGGTGCCCAACCGCGGGCGATCAAAATGTCGACGCCTTCTTCGATTTCTTCCTTCATGCCATCATAAAGGTCGTCAAACATTTGCGCGACAAGGTCTTCGTCGTTCAGTTCGGACAGGATGATATCATCTTCGTCGGACATGGGAATTCTCCATAAGCACAGGTATTTATGCGTTGTTTTACAAGTTGTGCGCCGTAAATCCATCCCACACGCAAACAATCGCGACATTTGTTTCGTCGTGAACGACCAAGGCTTGCGTTTGTTCCTATTTTGTTCCAGCATGTGGTATGACAAAGATAATTGACTATCGCCAAATGCAACTGCGGGGCCGTGCAGCCATGTCCAATCCCGCTGTCCGATTTGATTCTGTGACGGCGGAACATGCGGATGATGGCTGGGATCGCGAAGATGATTTGCCAGTCTTGCGCACCCAGACAAGTATCGAAGTGCCGCGCCGCGTGATCAGCAAAAACACCTCGCCTGATTTGTCGTTTGACCGGTCGATCAATCCTTACCGCGGCTGTGAACACGGGTGTATTTACTGCTTTGCCCGACCGAGCCACGCATATTTGGGGCTATCTCCGGGGTTGGATTTTGAAACCCAGTTGATCGCTCGCCCCGATGCGCCTGCGATTTTGGAACGCGAACTGCGCAATCCAAGGTATAACCCTGCGATGATCGCGATTGGGACAAATACTGATCCGTATCAACCGATTGAAAAGACGCATGAAATTATGCGGGGTATTTTGCAGGTTTTGGCGAAGTTTAATCATCCTGTTGGCATTGTAACCAAAGGTGTGATGATTGAACGAGATATCGACATTTTGGCCCCAATGGCGGCCAAGGGACTGGTGCGGGTCGGTATTTCGATCACCACAATGGACAACAGAACATCCCGCGCGATGGAGCCTCGCGTGCCATTGCCTGCACGGCGGTTGCAAACCATACGACGCCTGACTGATGCGGGTATTCCGGTGCGTGTGATGGTGTCCCCCGTCGTGCCTGCGCTGACAGATCACGAACTAGAAGCGATTTTGACAGCAGCGCGCGATGCAGGGGCGGTTGCTGCGTCTTCGATCGTTTTGCGATTGCCGCGCGAAGTGTCGGGGCTGTTCCAAGACTGGTTAAAGGACGCATTTCCTGACCGTGCTGATCGTATCATGGGGCGCGTGCGCGAACTGCATGGCGGCAAGGAATACGATCCAGCATTTGGTAATCGAATGCGCGGGCAGGGGAAATGGGCCGATCTGATCCGGCAACGCGTACAGTTGAGCACGCGAAAGCTGGGACTGACGCGCGATTTACCCCCGCTGCGCACGGACCTGTTTCAGGTGCCGCCACGGGTCGGGGATCAAATGGCGTTGTTTTAACCGCGACGCCGTCCGCGACGCGGCGCGCGCACCGGACCTTCGCCGTCGGTGCCATCTGACGCAGAAGAAAAATCGCCCAATGCAGCGGTGATGTCGGTCAAAGCTGGCTTGTCCCCTTTGGGTGTGTTTTCCAGCGCGGCGCGCATCGCCACCAAATGTTCTGGCGTGGTACCACAGCAACCGCCGATGATACGCGCCCCGCAATTGCGGGCCAAAACGGCATAGTCGCCCATCAATTCAGGCGTGCCGTCATAGTGGATATGCCCGTCGTGGTATTTCGGAATGCCCGCGTTGCCTTTGGAAATCAGGGTCGCACCTTCAGACGCATCTACGAAGCCAAGGATTGTGCGCAACAGATCGGACGCACCAGTTCCGCAATTTGCGCCAAAGCCAATTGGTTGGTTTTTGATCTTTCCCACCATTTTCGCCATATCAGCAGAGGTCAGACCCATCATTGTGCGCCCCGCTGTGTCAAAGCTCATCGTGCCACACCATGGCATGTCGGCCAGCGCGAAAGCTTCGGCCGCGGCGATGAATTCTTCGGCGGCGGAAATCGTTTCAACCCAAAGCACATCTGCGCCACCAGCTTTCAATCCTTCGGCCTGTTCGTGGAACATTTCCACCGCCAGTTCATGGGTTAACGTGCCCATGGGGGCAAAAATATCGCCTGTGGGTCCGACAGAACCAGCGACCACAACCGTGCGCCCCGAAGCATCAGCAATCTCGCGCCCTAATGCAGCGCCAACACGGTTCAGTTCGTGCACTTGGTCAGCAGCGTTATGCAGTTTCAACCGCGACGCGTTGCCGCCAAATGTATTTGTTAAAAACAAATCGCTGCCCGCATCAACCGCACCTTTGTACAGTGTGCGGATGTTGTCGGGCTGCTCGATGTTCCACATTTCAGGCGCATCGCCGGCTTCTAATCCGAGGTTGAAAAGGTTTGTGCCGGTGGCCCCATCCGCCAGCAACCAGTCGTTTTCAGCGAGAAGTTTGGTCAGATTGTCGGACATATTGGCACCTTTTGCATAAGAAAATCTATGCTTGAAGTTTCATGATCCGCGCAAGAGTACAACGTGAAAGGCGAGAAAACGGGCGTTGAATTGCCAATGTGACAGCTAAAATCGATAGTGCAAACATCAACTTGTTCGGGGCTGCGTGATAAAGTGGCCGCCATTTGGGGCCAAAGCTGTTCTTGAATTGGAACAAGCCAGTCGCAACATTTTTGGCGCCGGCAAAGCTCTGCGTTTGCAATGGGCAGTCATAAACCGCCGCGAGAGAAAATTTTTCAACTGCGCACTGTTTTGCAGCGTCGATGGCTGCGACGATGGCGCATTGCATCGCGCCTGACGGTGCATTTGAACGCATCCGCATCAGATCAAGATGCCAAGATCTGCCGTGGTTTTGAAACGAGACAAACCCGATAAGTGTGTCGCGCTGCCAAATCAAAAACACCTCTTGTCGTGCGACATACACAGGGTCATACCAGCCCATTGAAAACCCGCGTTCACCACCTTGCCGCCGTGCCCATTCGGCTGCAATCTCGGTCATTTGTGCAATGGGAAAGTCACGGGTTGGATGGGTTATCCGGATGCTGGCATTTGTGGCTCGCCGCAGCTTTCGGCGCAGCGACATGCGTGTTTTCCCCTTTGTCGTCCATGTTTGTGGCGAAATTATCGCCTCTTTCGAGATTTTGGCCACTGTCCAGCCATTGCTGCGTAGGGCTGCTGTTGATGCTGCGTCCAGTTTATAGCATCCGGCGGCAAAACGTGGTGGCGGTGCCACCATCGACGCGGCCCCAATGGTTACTGGCAGTCCACAGGCAGAGCCTGTTAACCACGTTGCGCGGCCCACGCGTGTCAGCCGTGCGGATTGCCGCGCCAAATCCCATTCCCCATAGGCTTGTGGGGCAGTCAAACGTGCGGTGGTGCGGCGTCGTGCGTTGATCCGGCTAAGAATCCAAACAACGAAACTGAACAACAATGTGATCCTGACGGCTGTCGCGCGGATGAAAATTGCGTTGCGTTGCATGCTAATCCTCTGTGTCGCGGCGGTTTTATGCGCCGTTACCTAGTAAAAGATTAATATCGAGCGGAAAAACCTCTCTTTCGGGTTCTTTTTCCACTTCGCATCCTAGTTTCATGACGCGGTGGCTTGCTCGCCGTTCAGGCTTGGCTTATGACGCGCAAAAGACGCGCCCCATGGCGGGGCCCGCGAGACGCGAGGGTTCTGAGATGGCACGCCGCAAGATGGTTTACGAAGGCAAAGCGAAAATCCTGTATGAGGGCCCGGAACCGGGCACATTCGTACAGTATTTCAAGGACGACGCGACTGCGTTCAACGCCGAGAAAAAAGCCGTGATCGAGGGCAAAGGTGTGTTGAATAACCGCCTGTCCGAATTTTTCATGACTGGTTTGCAGTCAATCGGCATTCCCACGCATTTCATCAAACGCTTGAACATGCGCGAACAGCTGATCCGGCAGGCCGAAATTGTCCCGCTCGAGGTGATTGTGCGCAATTTTGCTGCTGGCACCATGGCCAAGCGTTTGGGGCTCGAAGAGGGCACCGCTCTGCCGCGTCCAATTGTCGAATTTTCATATAAAGATGACAGCCTCGGCGATCCGCTGGTGCCAGAAGAATACATCGCCGCATTCGGTTGGGCCACCCAGCAAGAAATGGACGATATCGTCAGCATGGCGCTGCGCGTCAATGACTGGTTGTCTGGCGTCATGTTCGGTGTTGGGATCAAGCTGATCGACTTTAAAATCGAGGTTGGTCGCGTTTGGGATAATGAGTTCCCGCGCCTCATCCTTGCGGATGAAATCAGCCCCGATAGCTGCCGTTTGTGGGATATCGAAACCGGCCGCAAACTGGACAAAGATGTGTTCCGCCGCGACCTTGGCGATCTGGCTGATGCCTATACCGAAGTGGCCGAACGTTTGGGCATTTTGCAAGCTAATACTGCCAACAACACGACCAAGCCAACCCTGATTAACTAAAGGATACCAGATAGATGAAAGCCAAAGTTCACGTGATGCTTAAGGATGGTGTTTTGGATCCACAAGGGGCTGCTATTCAGCATGCACTGGGGTCATTGGGGTTTGATGGCGTGGACGGCGTTCGTCAGGGCAAAGTGATCGAGCTTGATCTGGCCGATGGCACGTCCGAAGCCACAATCGAAGATATGTGTGAAAAGCTGTTGGCGAATACGGTCATCGAAAGCTACCGCGTCGAGGTGCTATAATGCGCGCGGCCGTTATCGTTTTTCCGGGTTCCAACTGTGACCGTGACATGGCTGTTGCCCTGCGCGCGGCTGGTGCGGATGTGCAGATGGTTTGGCACAAAGATGCGGACTTGCCTGACGTTGATCTTGTGGCTGTGCCTGGCGGGTTTTCATTTGGTGATTACTTGCGGTGCGGCGCGATTGCTGCGCAGTCACCGATTTGTAAGGGCCTTGTTTCCCATGTGGAACGTGGCGGCTACGCCATTGGGGTTTGCAACGGGTTTCAGGTCTTGACTGAAACAGGTCTGCTGCCCGGCGCGTTGATGCGCAACGCGGCGTTGAAATTCATCTGTAAGACATCCGATCTTACCGTTGCGACATCCGACAGCGCGTTCACCGAAGTTTATAACGCCGGTGACACCGTTGGATTTCCTGTCGCACACCATGATGGCAATTATACAGTAGACGCCGAATGTCTGGCTCGCTTGAAGGGCGAAGACCGGATCGCATTTACGTATAATGACAATCCAAACGGATCTGTCGCGGATATTGCGGGCGTTTTGTCCGACAATCGCCGCGTGCTTGGCATGATGCCGCACCCAGAGCGTGCCGTTGACGAAGGCCATGGCGGCACCGACGGACAGGCGCTTTTCCGCGGATTGGTGGGGCAGCTGACCAACGCCTAGCTTGTGGGCGGGCAGGGCACGGCATAGACTGCCGATATGAAGCTGCCCGCCACAATCGACCAACGTCGCGATAAAAATCGCTGGTATATGCGCATTTCCGTGCTGATCGTCTGCGTGTTTGCAGTGATAGTGATCTACGTTAGCAATCAATACCTGACCCAGCGGTTCACGGAAACCACCCGAAATAAATCAGAAGTTCGGCTGACGCTATATGTCGCCAACCTGATGAGCGAGCTTCAGCGTAATTCTATCGTGCCGCAATTGCTGGCGCGTGACCCAGAATTGATCACGGCGCTTGATTTCAAAGACTACTCACTCTCCACCGCGCGGCTGTTGTCCTTTGTTGATGAAATTGGCGCGGCGTCATTGATCTTGCTTGATGGCGATGGGCGCACAGTGGCGGCAACGGACCGTAACCGTTTGGGCGAACAGCATAAAACCTCGTCGCATTTTGTGAATGCGCAGCGTAGTAATGCCACGGTTTTCGCCACACTTGTTCTGGAAACGGGCGGTTATGCATTTGTGTATTCGCGGCGGATCGAAGCCGCAGGCTCCACCATCGGTGTGATCGTCGTTGAGGTGGATTTGCAAAAACTTGAACGTGGTTGGGCAGGGGTGTCGGACGCGGTTTATGTCGCCGACAGCCAAGGCACCATCATCATGGCGACCGAACCGCAGTGGCGCGGATTGGACGAAGCGACCGCCTTGGTGCGTCAATCAGCACCTTCGGCTATCGAACGCGCGGTGCGCGCGACCCAAGACTGGGCGTCATTCCCTGTCGACACATATATGAGCGGCGAGGCGGTGTTGCGCCGCGAGGCCCGTGTTCCGTTTCAGGGCTGGAGCATTGTCAGTTTCACGACATATTCTTCGGTCCGCGAGCGGGTGAACGGTGTGCTCGCGCTGGAGGTGATGGGGTTTGCCATCCTTTTGGCGCTGATTTTCTGGCTTTGGTCACGCAAGGCAGCGTCCCGTGTCATGTTTTTCCAGCGGGAATCAGCCGATCTTCGCGCATTGAACATCCGCTTGCAGCGGGAAGTCGCCGAGCGTCAAAAGGTCGAAAAGACCCTTGAGGTCGCCGAACAAACCCTCGCGCAATCGTCGAAATTGGCGGCCTTGGGCGAGATGTCTGCCGCCGTGAGCCACGAGTTGAACCAACCGCTGGCCGCGATGAAAACCTATCTGGCGGGCGCGCGATTATTACTGCAACGCAAACGCCCCGAAGAGGCGCTTGCTTCGTTCCAGCGTATTGATGATCTGATCGAACGTATGGGCGCAATTACCAAGCAGTTGAAGTCATACGCGCGCAAGGGTGCAGACGCGTTTTCCCCAGTAGATACAAGGGCTGCGGTGTCGTCGGCACTGTCGATGATGGAACCGCAACTGAACAGCCGCGACATCACAATCACCCGCACATTGCCCGAAGATCCGGTGATGATTTTGGGTGACCGGATGCGGTTGGAACAGGTGATTATTAACCTGTTGCGCAACGCATTGGACGCCACCAAATCCGCCCGTGATCCGGCCATCGAAATCATCCTTGCCACAGGTGATACCGTTAGCCTGATGGTCCGCGACAATGGCGAGGGAATCGATGACCTCGATGAGTTGTTTGAGCCGTTTTACACAACCAAACAGCCGGGCGACGGGGTTGGACTGGGGCTTGCCATCTCTTCTGGGATCGTGAACGACCTAGGGGGACGGCTGACAGCGCGCAACGCTGCGGGCGGGGGGGCTGTATTTGAGGTGCAGCTCCCTATTTTAAACGCAGACGTCGAAGCGGCAGAATAAGGACGACCCAAAATGAGCCAAGCGATGAAGATTGCGATTGTGGATGACGAAAAAGATATGCGTCAGTCGATTAGCCAGTGGTTGGCCTTGTCTGGTTTCGACACCGAAACCTTTGCCAGTGCAGAGGATGCACTGAAAGGGCTAGGCTCCAATTATCCCGGCATTGTGGTGTCTGACATCAAAATGCCCGGCATGGACGGCATGCAGTTTTTGCGTAAACTAAAAGGCGTCGACAGTTCCTTACCTGTTATCATGATCACGGGTCACGGCGATGTGCCAATGGCTGTGGAGGCGATGCGCGTGGGTGCGTTCGATTTTCTTGAAAAGCCGTTTAACCCCGACCAGATGACAGAATTGGCTAAAAAGGCCACGCAGGCACGACGTTTAACGCTGGATAACCGTGCGCTACGCCGCGAATTGTCGGACGGCACGTCGTTGATCAAGAAGTTGATCGGGCAATCGCCGCCTATGGAGCGTCTTAAAGAAGACATTCTTGATTTGGGGCAAGCCGACGGTCATGTGCTGATCGAAGGCGAAACAGGCACTGGTAAAACCCTTGTGGCCCATGCACTGCATGCCGTGGGCGCGCGGGCCAATAAGAAATTCGTACTGTTGTCATGTTCCGCTTTCGATGAAGACACGCTCGGCCGTCGTATATTCGGACCGGCCCAAGACGACGAACCTATTCCCGCCATTGAAGAGGCGCGTGGCGGTACATTAGTGTTGGAAGACATCGAGGCGCTGACGCAGCCGTTGCAGTCGCGCCTGCTGACCGCGATCAATGATCAAGGCTCGCCCGCGGAAACGCGGATTGTCGCCATTTGTAACCTGCAAGAACAGGATAAAACCTGTGAAAGTGTCTTGCGTCCTGATCTGTTCTACCGTCTCGCTGCTTTGCGGATCACCGTGCCGCCTTTGCGCCAGCGCGGCGAAGATATCTTGACCCTTTTCACCCGCTTGTCCGAACAATTTGCCGAAGAATATGGATGTGACGCGCCAGAAGTTTCCGCGCAAGAAGCTGCGCAATTGCTGCAAGCCCCATGGGCAGGCAACGTGCGTCAGTTAATCAATGTGGCCGAACGCGCGGTTCTGCAAAACCGACGCGGAACGGGGACAATCGCGTCGCTGTTGATGGCCGACACCGATGAAGAGCTAAAACCTGCAATGACGACAGAGGGTAAGCCGCTTAAAGAATTTGTCGAAGCATTCGAGCGTATGTGTATCGACAACACGATGCGCCGCCACAAGGGTAGTATCGTCGCCGTCATGGAAGAGCTGTGCCTGCCGCGCCGGACGCTCAATGAGAAAATGGCGAAATACGGGCTGCAACGGTCGGATTATCTCTGACTGCGGGGCGAGAGATAACGATAACACTTGTTTTCCGGCCCCCTCGTGACCTATGTATGTAATACGGGTGTCCATGCGTTGGTGCGTGGTGTCGTCCGGTAGAATTCTCTGTATATTTGTAGCGGCACAATGCCCCCATAAAATGCAGCTGATTTGGCCTTAAAACGGCCAGAGGAACGCCCAGGTCGCGCGAAAATTCCGATGCGCCGGGTCATGAATGGGTTTCCTGTTTTCGGGGAATCGGAGAAGCAACGCGATGCAACGCGCAATAGATATAGGCAATTCACCGGCGGCCCATCGGGCCACGCCGCTTGCCCTTGCGCCCATCGCCTTAATAAAAATCGCAAACAATGATGCCGCCCCGCCGGGGAGGTGCCGTCGTGCGCGAGTGAACGGATACAATGCCAAAGAAAATGTTAATCGATGCCACACACGCGGAAGAAACCCGCGTTGTTGTGGTCGACGGAAACAAAGTCGAAGAATTTGATTTTGAAAGCCAGTTTAAGCGTCAAGTTGCTGGGAACATCTATCTCGCCAAAGTAACACGGGTTGAACCGTCGTTGCAGGCCGCGTTTGTGGACTATGGCGGGAACCGTCACGGGTTCCTCGCGTTCTCGGAAATCCACCCTGATTACTATCAGATCCCTGTCGCCGATCGCGAAGCTTTGATCGCCGAGGAGAAAGCCTATGCTGAAAGCCTGAAGGCAGAGGACGACGAGGACGAAAAGCCCAAGAAACGTCGCCGGTCCCGTAGCCGCACAAAGGCCGCTGACGTGGTGGAAGATGCCGTCGTCACGGCTGAAGTTTCTGGTATGGAAACCATTGATCTGTCCGAAGAGGACGGTGCGGTTGAGGTTGCAGAGGCGACTGCAGAGGAAGCTCCGGCTGCGGAGGTTGTCGCAGAAGATGTACCTGCGGTTGAAGAAACACCGACTGAGGAAGCAACGGAAGCGGCTGTAGACGAAGCACCTGCGGAAGAGGCTGCTTCCGACGATGACGCCTCTGACGAAAACGCTTCCGATGATAACGACGACACGGATTCGCCGGACGAAGACGGCGTTGATCCAACAGAAAAAGACGACCGGATCGAAAGCGTCGACACCAGCGACGACACCGATGATGTGCGTCCTGTGCGCAAGCCACGTCCAAAGCGGTATAAGATCCAAGAGGTCATCAAGGTTCGCCAAATCCTGTTGATCCAAGTTGTCAAAGAAGAACGCGGCAACAAGGGCGCAGCCCTGACGACTTACCTGTCGCTTGCTGGCCGTTACTGCGTTCTGATGCCGAACACCGCGCGGGGTGGAGGCATCAGCCGCAAGATCACGAACGCTGCCGACCGCAAGAAGCTTAAGGAAATCGCGAACGGGATGGAGGTGCCGGATGGTGCGGGCCTGATCATTCGTACTGCGGGCTCTCAGCGGACGAAAACAGAGATCAAGCGCGATTATGAATACCTGCAGCGCATGTGGGAACAGATCCGCGAGCTGACCCTGAAATCCATCGCGCCTGCGAAGATTTACGAAGAGGGCGATCTGATCAAACGGTCGATCCGCGATCTGTATAACAAAGACATCGACGAAGTGATTGTTGCGGGTGAGGCGGGTTACCGCACGGCCAAAGATTTCATGAAAATGATCATGCCGTCGCATTCCAAAAACGTGAAACGTTATACGGAAAAGCTGCCGCTTTATGCGCGTTATCAGGTCGAGGGTTATTTGAACGGCATGTTCAACCCGACTGTGCAGCTGCCGTCTGGCGGTTACATCGTGATTGGGATCACCGAAGCCTTGGTTGCTATCGACGTCAACTCTGGTCGTGCAACCAAAGAAGGGTCGATCGAACAGACAGCGACGAAAACCAACCTTGAGGCCGCTGATGAAGTGGCGCGCCAGTTGCGGTTGCGTGACCTTGCGGGCCTGATCGTCATTGACTTCATCGATATGGACGAGCGCCGTAACAACAACGCCGTTGAAAAGCGGATGAAAGAGGCGCTCAAAACCGATCGTGCCCGCATTCAGGTTGGCCGCATTTCCGGCTTTGGCCTGATGGAAATGTCACGTCAGCGTTTACGTCCGGGCATGTTAGAAGCGACAACCCAAATGTGTGGCCACTGCCACGGCACAGGTCTGTTGCGGTCCGACGATAACGTTGCATTGTCGATCTTGCGGTCCTTGGAAGAGGAAGGCGTGCGCGGCCGGTCCAAAGAGGTGCTCGTGCGCGTGCCGATCACGATTGCCAACTTCCTTATGAATGGCAAACGCGAACATATCGCCGATATCGAGGCGCGTTACGGTATGTCCGTGCGTATCGAATGCGACACATCGCTGGTGTCCCCTGACTTCGCCATCGAAAAGTTCAAGACAGCCACACGTATTGTCCCTGATGCAGCACCCGTGGTTGTCGCGACGGCTGCGATGATGGATGATGACGACAAAGACGTGCTGCTCGAAAGTGCGGAAGAAGAAGAGGCAGAGGAAACCACTGCCGAGGCCACAGAGACCGAGGATCGGCCCCGCAAAAAACGCCGTCGTCGGCGTCGTCGTCGCGGTGGCAACAATGCAGAGCAAACCCAAGAGACCGCAGAAGCTGCAGTTGACGGCGAAGCCCCAGCAGAGGCTGCCGAGACAGCTGTAGAAGATGCGCCAGAGGCGGAAGAAGCACCGACTGAGAAGCCAAAGCGGACCCGCAGCCGGAGCCGAAAAAAGCCAGCGGAAGATGCGGTTGTTGCCGAAGACGCACCAGCTGATGCGGTCGCCGAAGCTGCACCAGAGGCAGAGGCCGAAGCCGCCCCTGAAAAGCCGAAACGCGCCCGTCGTAGCCGCAAGAAAGCAGAGCCAAAGGTCGCAGAGGCTGAAGCAGCACCGGCAGAGGCTGAAGCAGACGCCGCACCAGAGGCCGAAGAAAAGCCGAAGCCAAAGCGCAAAAGCCGTGCCAAGCCAAAGCCGGCGGCTGTTGTCGAAGATGCGCCTGCTGCAGAGGAAACACCTGTTGTTGCGGAAGCCCCAGCGCCCGTTGAAACCGCGCCAGAGCCAGTTGCAGAACCTGCACCAGTGGCTTTGGAGCCTGCACCGGAGCCAGAGAAATCTGACAAGCCAAAGCGCAAAGGTTGGTGGTCATTGGGCCGCTAAGACTTCAAAGGGCCGCGTCTTAACTGACGCGGCCCTTTTTCCTTATCCCTTGCGGATAACATAAAGCTGGGCGTCACCTTGATCGGTCGTTTCAACCAACGCATGGCCCGCCTCAGCGCAGAAATGCGGCATGTCGACCATGGCGGCCGGATCATCGGCCAAAACGCGCAGCTCGTCGCCGGATGCCAAAGCGGACAACCGCTTGCGGGCCTTCAGCACGGGCAGGGGGCACAACAGCCCCGTTGTATCTAATTCATGTGACATGCCCCCGATTACCGCAGATATTACACTGCGTAAACACAGCTGTGACGTGACGGCGGGCACAAGCTGTCGTAGACAGAGACAAATCAGGAGCCCACGATGTTAGAAGCCACCCAAATCCTTGACGCCACTCTCTTGCCCGCGATGATGATCGCGCTGGTCGCAGGGCTTTTGTCGTTTCTGTCGCCCTGTGTCCTGCCCATCGTGCCACCTTATCTGGCCTATATGGGCGGGGTTTCGGTCACCGACATGGAAGATGAATTTGCCGCGCGTAAACGCGTCTTTTTGGCGGCTGTTTTTTTCGTCATGGGTCTGTCGACGGTGTTTTTACTGTTAGGATTTGCATTCTCTGCCATGGGGCGAATGTTCCTGCAATTCCAAGACTATTTCACCACGGTCGCGGGTATCGTCGTGATGATTTTCGGGGCCCATTTCATCGGCGTCTACCGGATCGGGTTTCTTGACCGTGAAGCACGGGTTGAAACCGGCGATCGGGGCGGATCGGCCTTGGGTGCTTACGTTCTTGGGCTTGCCTTTGCGTTCGGATGGACGCCATGCTTGGGTCCGATCCTCGGCACCATACTGGGGTTGGCTGCGTCAGAGGCATCATTGATGCGCGGCACGGTCTTACTGGGTGCATATGCATTCGGCCTTGGCATTCCGTTCCTTTTGGTCGCGAGCTTTTTCCCAAGGCTCAAGGGGCCGATGGCATGGATGAAACGCCATATGGACCGGATTGAACGGATTTCGGGGCTGCTTTTGTGGACAGTTGGACTGATGATGCTGACAGGGCAATTCACGGCGTTCAGCTGGTGGTTGCTGGAACGGTTTCCGGCATTGGCGACGCTTGGCTAGGGCCGCATTTTCGCCTAGGCTAATCGCAAATAACCGACAGGCCGCAAATGTCCGCAGATGATCCCAAAACAGTGACCAAACGTCGGGTGTTTTACATTCCGGGTTATGATCCGATCCATCCGCGCAGGTATCGCGAGCTGTATCGGACGGAAAGCAAATCTCAGGCGCAAATCAGTGGATATACCATCAGTCAAAGCCCGAAGGCGTCGGGTGACGGACCATATGGCTGGCATGTTGATGCGACAGTCGCTGGGCAGTCGGTGAAAACAGACATTGATGTCCTGCTTTGGTCCGACATAGTGCGCGACAGCATGGCAACTTCTATTCTGGCGACTTACGCGCAGCTGGTGCGTACGGCGTGGGTCTATATCAGCACCGGTGCGCTTGGGCGGTTGATGCGGTTGCGCAAGGGGCCGGTGATCGCGGCCCTTTACCCTGTTGGAATGCTGATTTTACAACTGCTTATTGCGCTGGGGCTTGCCGGACTGGTAGCGTCGTTGATCGGGATGTGGATCGGGTGGATAATCGGCGCGGGCGTGGCTGTCGCAATTCTACGCTGGTTCAAATCCAAAGATAACAAATTCTTCGCCCATTACCTGATGCATGATTATGCGTTTTCGGCGCGGTGGCGCGGCGCAAACCCAGAGGCGTTAGAACAGCGCATGGCTGAATTTGGCGACACGATTTCGGCTGCCTTCAATGATGACATCGACGAGGTTCTGGTGGTCGGTCATTCATCCGGTGCGCATCTGGCAGTGTCGATTTTGGCGGATCTAATGCGGGACGGGCGCGTGCCTCTGGATGGACCGAATTTAGGATTCTTGTCGCTTGGCCAAGTTGTTCCGATGATGTCGTTCCTTCCTGATGCCCATCGTTTGCGCGGCGATTTGGTATATCTTAGCACTCAAAATCAGATGGCTTGGGTCGATGTCACGGCCCCGGGCGATGGTTGCGCCTTTGCATTGTGTGATCCTGTCGGCGTCACTGGCGTGGCGACAGTTAATCAGAAATGGCCATTGGTATTTTCGGCCGCCTTCACCCAATCGCTCAAACCAGAAACGTGGAAGGCCTTGCGATGGCGGTTCTTCCGTCTGCATTTCCAGTATCTTTGCGCCTTTGATAATCCAAAGGACTATGACTATTTCCAAATCACTGCAGGGCCGCTGACATTGGCGGACAGGTTCCGTGGGCGAACCCCGTCAAAATCGCGGATCACGAGGCCCGCGTCAAAATATACGAGCACCGCGCCATGATCCCGCCCAAACCGCCGTCGCGCCCAGAGAAGGTATCGCTTTGGCGGTATATGCAATTGTTTCGCGCCGATATTCTGTCTGCGCAGCCAGCAAAGCTGTATCGGGCTTGGATGGCCGAATTTAAGACGCCATTTTTCAGCAGCTATATGATTAACGACCCCAGTTTGGTCAAACGGGTGCTGAATGAGCGGCCCGACGATTTCCCGAAATCCGACAGGATCGGTGCCGGGTTGCGACCCTTGTTGGGCAATAGCGTGTTTTTGACCAATGGCGAGGTTTGGAAACGGCAACGCCGCATCATCGACCCTGCGTTCGAAGGTGGGCGTCTGCGTGATACGTTTCCCGCCATGTGGGCGGCAGGAGAGGCATCTGTGGCCCGTATGGCAGCACTCGCCGACGGGCAACCCCACGACATTGAACCCGAAACCAGCCATGCGGCGGCTGACGTGATTTTTCGCACTTTGTTTTCAATTCCGATTGAGGACGAAGTCGCGACCCGTGTGTTCGACGAATTTCGCGCCTATCAGCGCACGCAACCGATATTGAACCTTGCGGCGTTTATCCGTGGCCCGAAATGGATGCCACGGTTTTTCAAATCTGAAACAAAATCGACAGCGGCCGCTATCCGCAAGCTGATCACGGGCCTAACGGCAACGCGGTTAGATGCGATCAAGTCGGGCACCGCGCCGGATGATTTGGCGACAAAAATCATGACGACCCAAGACCCCGAAACGGGCGAGACATTTAGTGTCGATGAAATGGTCGATCAGGTCGCGATATTCTTTCTGGCGGGTCATGAAACCAGCGCATCTGCCTTGGCTTGGACGTTGTATTTGTTGGCGATGTACCCTGAATGGCAAGACAAAATTGCAGCTGAAGCCGCTGATCTGCAACACGACTTTAGCCAGATCAAGAAACTGCGCCACACCCGCGATGTGTTCCGTGAAGGGCTGCGATTATACCCGCCTGTCCCGATGATGGTGCGGGAAACGACTTGTCCCGAAACCTTCCGCGCGCGGCCTGTTAAACCGGGCGCGCAAGTGGTTTTGTCGCCGTGGCATTTGCACAGGCAGGAACGCTTATGGGACAATCCCGACGGTTTCGATCCGACGCGGTGGGCGACGGAAAACGGGAAAGCCTGCGCGCGCGATGCCTATATGCCGTTTTCCAGTGGGCCACGTGTGTGTACGGGCGCAGGGTTTGCAATGATTGAGGGCGTTTTGCTGCTTGCCATGCTTGTCCGCGCGTTCCGGTTTGAGATCGTGCCAGAACAAACGCCCGAGCCTGTGGCGCATTTGACGGTGCGTGCCAAGAACGGGATTTTACTGCGGTTTATGCCGCGTTAATCGCGGCGTTGAACCCGTTCTAAGACGAATAATCTAATGGCAGAGGCCAGTCCGACATCGCCGCGTTCCGCATCAATTTCGGCAGCCAAACCATTGATTGTTTTGCCGTCTTCGGCTGCGATCTGCCGGTAAGCATCCCAGAACGGATCTTCGAGTGACACACTGGTCCGGTGTCCGCGCAATGTCAGCGACCGTTTGACCGGACGCTGTGTCATTCGTCTTCGAACTGCAACTGGTCCAGACGCGCCTTGGATTGATCAGCCAAGGTTACGTCGCGCAAGCGTTCTGCCTTGGTGCGGCCAAAGCGGACAGCGTTTTCATCTGCCTGTGCTTTGACCTCTGCCTTGGTTTTTGCCTTGCGGACCTTGTTGAGGTTCACAACGTTCATTTCGGGCCGATCATGTCTTCGGGACGCACAACCTTGTCGAATGTCGCTTCATCAACGAAGCCAAGGTTGATTGCTTCTTCTTTCAAGGTCGTGCCGTTCTTATGGGCCGTTTTCGCAACGGTCGTGGCGTTGTCATAGCCGATTGTCGGCGCGAGGGCCGTGACCAACATCAGGCTTTCGCGCATCAGTTTTTCGATGCGCACAGTGTCGGCTTTGATTCCCACGACGCAATTATCGGTGAATGCGCCGCACGCGTCGCCGATTAATTGCATTGATTGCAGAACGTTATAGGCCATCATTGGTTTCATGACGTTCAATTCAAAGTGCCCCTGCGATCCGGCAAAGCCAACAGCCGCATCATTGCCCATGACATGCGCACAGACTTGGGTGATCGCTTCAACCTGTGTCGGGTTGACCTTGCCAGGCATGATGGAAGACCCCGGTTCGTTTTCTGGCAACATCAATTCGCCGAGGCCGCAACGTGGGCCAGAGCCCAAGAAACGAATGTCACAAGCAATTTTATAAAGCGAGGCCGCGACGGTTTTCAGCGCGCCGGACATTTCGACCAATGCGTCATGGGCGGCGAGCGCTTCGAATTTATTCGGTGCGGTCACAAATGGAAGGCCAGTGATGTCGGCCATGTTGCCCGCGACAGTTTCGCCCCAACCCATCGGTGTGTTCAGGCCGGTGCCAACAGCGGTGCCGCCTTGGGCAAGTTCGTAAATCGCAGGTAGGGCAGCCTTTACACGGCGGATGCCCATGGCGACCTGATGCACGTAGCCAGAGAATTCTTGGCCCAATGTCAGCGGTGTCGCATCCATTGTATGGGTGCGGCCGATTTTGATGATGTCTTTGAATTCGTCTTGCTTGACGACCAATGCGGCGTGCAGCTTTTCGAGCCCCGGGATCAGCACGTCATGGGCTGTCGTGGCCACCGCGATGTGCATGGCTGTTGGAAACGTGTCGTTGGACGATTGGCCCATGTTGCAGTGATCGTTCGGGTGCACTGGCTCTTTTGACCCGATGGTGCCGCCGAGCATTTCAATCGCGCGGTTCGAAATCACTTCGTTGGCGTTCATGTTTGATTGTGTGCCGGACCCAGTCTGCCAGACGACAAGTGGGAAATGATCGTCGAGCTTTCCAGTCACGACCTCATTGGCCGCTGCGATCATGGCATCTGCCAGTTCCGCGTCAAGTTTACCGCGTTCTTTGTTTGCCATCGCGCAGGCTTGTTTGATCACGCCCAGCGCGCGCACAATCGCGACCGGCTGTTTTTCCCAACCAATCGGGAAGTTCATCAAGCTACGCTGTGTCTGTGCGCCCCAATAGCGGTCTGCTTGGACTTCGAGTGGGCCAAAGCTGTCGGATTCTGTGCGTGTGTTGGTCATGATCTCGCCTTTAGTATACAGTTGTATGCCGTTTAAACGGCAGGGTCGAAAACGGCAATGGTCTTTACTTGCGGAATTTGTCTAAGCTGACAACTTCGGCTTCTTGGCGTTCTTCGACAGCAGGCTCTTCTGGCTCTGCCATTTCTTCCATCGGTGCATCCACAACTTCCGCCGGTCCGGCGTCTTCTTCTTCCGGCGTTTCAAACCGTAGACCGAATTCCACGGATGGATCCACGAAGGTCTGGATCGCATCATATGGTATATAAAGCGTTTCGGGATTGTCGCCAAAATTGAGCGTGATGGTAAAGCCTTCGTTCGTGACATCCAGATTGTCGAACCAATGCTGGATCACAACGGTCATTTCGCCGGGATAGCGGTCAGAAAGCCAATCCGCAATTTCGACGTCGGGGTTCATTGTGTCAAAGGTGATGAAAAAGTGGTGATCACCGATTAGCCCGTCTTTTGCGACGCCTTCCAGCACCTCTTGGATCAGGCCGCGCATGGCGCGATGCATCAAATTTCCGTAGTCGATCGTCCCAGCCACAGCATTCGTCCCCCGTTGTGTAGCCTCACCATAGAAGATTCGATGGGGGATTAAAGGGGCATCCCCGAGACGCCCAACAAAAGCCCGACGCCTGCACAAATCAAGAGCACCCAAGGGAGCCCCCAGTGCCGCCATAAGAGCAGTGCCGCTCCCAGTAGTGCGATCAGTATGGGCCAGATTTGGACAGAGGAAAGGTCGGGTATGAGCATCGCCAATGGGCCATTGGTCACTGTGCCGAAAAACACATGCAGCGCGAACCAGACAGACAGATTGGCTATAACCCCTACAACGGCCGCGGTGATGGCCGCCATTGCACCCGTGAGACGGGGGCGGCCTTCCATCCAGTCGATCAATGGCGCGCCCGCAAATATCCAAATAAAGCACGGAACGAATGTGACCCAAAGCGTTAGTAGCCCTGCGACAATGGCCGTGCTTGGGCCGCCGTCAGCGTATCCCGCCAGCATCCCAACGAATTGCGTGACAAGGATCAGCGGGCCTGGTGTGGTTTCCGCAAGGCCCAGCGCGTCCATCATTTCGGGCGTTGTGAGCCATTCATAGCCCGTAACAACCTCTTGTGTCATATAAGCAAGTACCGCATAGGCCCCGCCGAATGTCACCACGGCAAGCTTGGAAAAGAACAGACCAATCTCTTGCAAGAGTGTTAGGTCGAGCGTGGCAACAATTCCGATGGGAACTGCCCAAATTAAGATGCCAATCAGAACGATTGCCACGCTTTGCCGCCATGGGAGCGCCGCCGAAGCAGTGTGCGTGGCGGGCGTTGCGGTTAACGCGCCAAGCAGCGCCGCGATGACAATCACAAGCGGGAAGGGCAGGCCCAACACAAACAGCGCGATGAACGCCGCGATAGCGATCAAAATATAGGCGCGGGAATTTAGCGCGCGTTTAGACACCTTAATAAGTGCTTCAATCACGATGATAACAACGGCGGCTTTGACACCAAGGAACAGCGCTTGGGTCCATGCAAGATCGCCATATGCGCCATAAAGCAGGGCCAAGACGGCGATGACAATCGCGCCGGGCAGCACGAAAAGCCCGCCGCCGATCAACCCGCCGATAATGCCGCGCTGTTTCCATCCAGCATAGGTCGCCAGCTGCATCGCCTCTGGCCCTGGAAGCAACATGCAGAACGATAACGCCCGTAGGAACTGCGCCTCTGTCAGCCAATCGCGGTCGTCGACCAATTCACGATGCATCAATGCGATCTGCGCAGCTGGGCCGCCGAAAGACATAAGACCAATGCGGCCAAAGACGCGGGTCAGCTCTGTAATAGACTGGGTCATTCAGCGTGTCCTTCGTCATATCCGTCACGGGCCCAGCGGTAGAGCGCGTCATACAGTGGGATCGCTGCTTCTAACATCTGATTATCGTCGCGATATTGTTTGGACAGCCCCACGGACATTGCCAGCAATCCCGCCGCTTGGGGGGACGCATCATGCCGGTTGGTGTCGGCGGCACGGATCACGCGCGCCATACGGTCCAACGCCTCTGTCCGTATCCCAAAGCCGTCGAGCAACGCGTCAAAGCTGCAATTTTCGCCCACATGGGTGAAGCGCGCGCCGTCGGTATCCAAGGCCACAGCGTCAAATTTTTCGGCCACAGCAGTGACATCGGCACGGGGCACAAACATCATCTCTGCTGCGGGGGCGATGAAGCGGCGGATCAGCCAAGGGCAGGCGATGCGGTCAATCTTGGGCCGTCGGCGCGTGACCCAAAGCCCGCTTGATGGGATTTGGTCAATGGCAATGGTCATTCCAGCATTGGCAAGCCACCCAACGAACCCGCCGTCGAGCACTTCTGCTGCTTGACCACGCGCGCGGATTAAGGCCGCGATACCTTGGCTTAGCTTCAACCCCTTATGGCAAACCACCACGGCCTTTCGGCCCGCGATCCGGTGCATAAGCCCATCAATATCCATATGGGCATGAAAAATGGCGGTCGGAATGCTGCGGCTGTCGGGGTCGATATCCTCTGGCAGGCGAACATCCACGATGATGGGGCAATCGGGCAGGCCGATTTGGCGCATCAATTGGGCGGTTGTGATCATATTTAGGGCAGGCATTATGCATCCTTGCTGAGCAGTTTCAGGGGATACGATCCTTTGGCCAAAGCCTCATGGCGTGGTCGCAAAACGCCTTGGGTTATGGGTAATCTGCAAGCCGGTGCAGGTCAACCCAGCACAATCGACAGTTCGCGCAGGATTTTGCGGCGGATGGCATCAGGGTATTCACGGTGCGTGCGGGCTGTGATGACAAACCCATTGCGGGTGATCAGGGCAGCGCGATAAAAATTGCTGATCGCCACGCCAAGGCTCTCAATCGCGATGCCGTTGATCGTGACGCCTTGAGTTTCGGCCAAGTTGCGCGCGCGGCGGACATCGGACCCTGCGTTGGGGGTGCCATCGCCAGATACATCAATAACCTTGGTCTTGCAGTCGGGAACTTGGGCAAACAAGGGCAGGGCGAATGTGATCGCCTCGGCGGGGGCCGTGTCGGACAGGGTGAACGCGCGGGTGGTAAGTTGGGCCGCGTCGGCCAAACGGGCGGCGTCCAGACTGGTACGAATACGGGTCCATGGGATCGATAGTTCTTGGCGTTGCGCGCCGGACCATTGGACCACGGCAATCGCTGCCTCTTGGCTGACCATTGCCTCCACAATCTCTGGATCGCGCAGGGCGCTCGCCATGCCATCCACTTGAATGCGGTATTCGGCGGGGTCAACGGAATTGGATACGTCGATTGTTAAGATTAACGCAGTGCCGCAAGCCGCTGAAATGCTTGGCAATATGGCCGCAAGAGCCGCGTGAAGGATAACCTTAAACATAAGGCATGCTGCACGTGGTCACGTTCAAAATGCAAGATTTATTATGGAAAGGTAAGTGCAGGTTTCTGTTGCCAGGTACCTGCGAACCCCGCCTTAGGTCGCTAAACCTAAGGAGTTAAGTTTCGGCGGTAGGCACAGCTTACGCTGCGACTGCCATTGCCGGAGCACGGTTGTCATTTGCAACTATACAATTTGAACCGATAACGGTGGTATATCGC
>CBFIAX010000020.1:0-59166 GCA_965660685.1 Yoonia sp.
CGCATACCGGGGCGCTGGGGTTTATGGATCGCAATCGCAATGTCCATCTTGTCCCTTGGTGTTGGATCACTGCTTGGGCCTTGGGGCTTTGGCGCGACCATCTTGGGCGTCGCCGCCGCATGGGCCTATTCCGCCGAACCCATCCGCTTGAAAAAATCCGGCTGGTGGGGGCCGGGGTTGGTCGGGCTAAGCTATGAAACATTGCCGTGGATCACCGGCGCTGCGGTTTTATCCGCGGGCGCGCCAAGCTGGCAAACAATCACAATCGCCATCCTTTACGGGATCGGCGCCCATGGAATCATGACACTCAACGATTTCAAAGCACTCGAAGGCGACACGCAAATGGGCCTGCGATCCTTGCCTGTCACGCTTGGGCCGGACCGCGCAGCACGCGTGGCCTGCTGGATCATGGCCATTCCACAAGTCGGTGTCATCACGTTGCTGATGGTGTGGGACAAACCGCTGCACGGGGCGGCAGTGCTGGCTGTGCTTGCGTTGCAAATCGGGGCAATGCGCAAATTGCTCCGCGACCCACGCCGCAATACGCCGTGGTACCAAGGGACCGGCATCACATTATACGTCAGCGGCATGATGATTGCCGCCTTCGCATTAAGGGGACTGTTATGACACTTTCATGGACACAGATCATGCGGCTGGGACTGGTGCAAATGGCACTTGGGGCGATTGTCGTCCTGACCACATCGACATTGAACCGGCTGATGGTGGTGGAATTCGCCCTGCCCGCCGTTTTACCCGGCATGCTTGTCGGCCTGCACTACGGCATTCAAATGTCACGGCCCAAATGGGGGTTCATGTCCGACAATGGCGGCAACCGGACCAAATGGATTATCGGCGGTATGATCGCACTTGCGCTTGGCGGCTTTGGCGCGGCCGTGGCAGTGACGCTTTTCGCGGTCAGCTTTTGGGCAGCACTCGCGCTGTCATTCGCGGCCTATGCCTTGATCGGCTTGGGCGTGGGCGCATCGGGCACATCGCTGCTGGCGCTGTTGGCCACGGCCACAGCACCCACACGCCGCGCGGCGGCAGCCACGATCACATGGCTGATGATGATCTTTGGGATCGCATTGACGGCAGGATTGGCCGGATCGTTTCTTGACCCCTACTCGCCCGCGCGCCTTTTAACCGTCGTGGCGGTGGTCGTCACACTTGCCGTCATCCTGACCACTTTGGCCATCGGGCGCATTGAACAGCGCGTCGTCGCCGCGGCCCCCCAGCCCACCATGTCGTTTCGGGACGGGATGGCAGAGATTTGGGCAGAGCGGAAAACCCGCAATTTCACAATCTTCGTCTTCTTGTCGATGAATGCTTACTTCATGCAAGAACTCATCTTGGAACCTTTCGCAGGGCTGGTGTTCAACTTCACACCCGGGCAATCGACATCGCTGTCGGGGGCACAAAACGGCGGGGTGTTTTTGGGCATGTTGACCGTGGGGATCATGGCAACAGGATTGAAAATCGGATCGCTGCGGTCATGGGTCGTGGCAGGATGCCTTGGATCATGCACGGTGCTCGGGATGATCAGCCTGATGGGCACCGGCGCAGTCAACGCGCCCTTGGTCCCCGTCGTTGTCGCACTTGGGGTGTTTAACGGCATGTTCGCGGTGGCGGCCATTGGGGCCATGATGGCGCTTGCGTCATCAGGGCGCGACGGACGGACAGGCACCCGCATGGGCATCTGGGGTGCAGCCCAAGCAATCGCCGCAGGCTTTGGCGGGTTAACCGGCGCATTGGCCGTCGATATCATGCGCAGCCTGATGGCAGATGGACCAGCCTTTGGGGCGGTCTTTGCTTTTGAGGCGGCAATCTTCTTTGCAGCTGCACTGATGGCGGTGCGCATCATGGACACACAAAAGGCACCAAACGCCGCACTGATACCGGGGGAATGAAAATGTATGATGTCGTGGTAATCGGCGGCGGGCCGTCTGGGGCAACAGCGGCCAATGATCTGGCGCTATCGGGGTTCAAGGTCGCGATGATCGACCGCGCAGGGCGGATCAAGCCTTGTGGCGGGGCGATCCCACCGCGCGCAATCTCTGATTTCGACATCCCCGATGACCAATTGATTGCCAAGGTAAACACGGCCCGCATGGTATCCCCTACCGGCCGCCGCGTCGATATCCCGATTGAAAACGGATTTGTCGGCATGGTCGACCGCAAGGATTTTGATCCCTTCCTGCGGGACCGCGCGGTCAGCAACGGGGTGACATCACTGACAGGCACCTTCCGCAGCATCGACCGAACGGGGGACAAACCGTCCGTCATCTACCGCGACAAAGAGACGGGCACCGACAAATCCATCCGAACCCGCATGATCATCGGAGCCGATGGGGCGCGGTCCAATGTGGCCAAAGCCGAAGTGCCCGGCGGCGAGAAAATCAACTATGTGATCGCCTATCACGAAATCATCGAGGCCCCTGCGCAATCCGCAACCTATGATCCGCTGCGCTGCGACGTGATCTACGACGGGAAAATTTCGCCCGATTTTTACGGCTGGGTCTTCCCGCATGGGGCGTCTTGTTCCGTGGGGATGGGCACGGGCGTGGACGGGGTTGATCTCAAACAGGCAACCGCCGATCTGCGCGCGGCCTCTGGGCTGACCGATTGCAAAACCTTGCGGCGCGAGGGGGCACCCATCCCGCTGCGACCCATGGACAAATGGGACAACGGACGCGACGTTGTGCTGGCGGGTGATGCGGCAGGGGTCGTGGCCCCTTCGTCTGGTGAAGGCATTTATTATGCCATGATGGGCGGGCGGCTTGCGGCCACCGCTGTCAGCGCGGCCCTCACCTCTGGGCGGGCCAAAGATCTGACGCTGGCGCGGAAACTTTTCATGGGCGAGCACAAGAACGTTTTCAAAGTGCTCGGTGCCATGCAAAATGCCTATTACCGCAGCGATGAACGGCGCGAACGCTTTGTATCGCTTTGCCACGATGTGGACGTGCAGCGGCTGACATTCGAGGCCTATATGAACAAGAAACTGGTGGCGGCAAAACCCATGGCGCATCTGAAAATCGGGGTCAAAAATCTGGCCCATCTGACACGCATAATTTCGGCCACGCGCGTATGACCGCTATTATGATCCCAGCTTGGGTGGACGGGGTATTGCAGCCGGTTGAAAAACTGGCGGCACATGAACGCGGGCTTAAACATAAGGCCGTGTCGGTGTTTGTGATGGCCGGAAATGCGGTGCTGATCCAGCAACGCGCGGCCCATAAATATCATACGCCTATGCTTTGGGCGAATACATGCTGCACACATCCCAAATGGGATGAGGCCCCGAAAACCTGCGCCGTGCGGCGGTTGGACGATGAATTGGGCATGACCGATCTGCGCCCGCAACATCGCGGCACGGTGGAATATCGCGCCGATGTGGGTGGCGGTCTGATCGAACATGAGGTGGTCGAAGTCTATTTGGCGCAAACCACGCTGACCCATAAAATCCAGCCAAACCCTGATGAAGTCATGGCCACACGCTGGGTCGATTACGACCAACTGATCGCAGAGGTCCGCGCAACACCGGACCAGTTCACACCGTGGCTGTCGATTTATCTCGAAAAGCACAGCGACCTGATTTTTGGCGGCACCCTCGCCGCCGAATAATCAAACGGGTGTTTTGACACCCGCAGCCTGCAATGCCGTTGCCGCAATATCAGCCGCCGTCAGCCCCGCATCCGCATACATCGCATCCGGTGCCGCCTGATCAATAAACCGGTCAGGCAGGGTCATCGTGCGCACGGCCAAACGCCCGTCTAGCTGCCCTGTATTGGCCAATTCATGCAGCACCATCGCGCCAAACCCGCCTTGGGACCCTTGCTCAATGGTGATCAAGGCACGATGAGTTTTCGCCAGTTTGCGGATCAACGCAGTGTCCAAAGGCTTGGCAAATCGGGCGTCGGCAATGGTCACCGACACATCATGCCCCATCAGGATTTCGCGGGCCTTCAACGCCTCTGACAGATGCGCGCCAAATGACAGGATCGCCACATCGGATCCCGCATGCACGATCTTGCCCTTGCCGATTTCCAGCACGGTCCCGACCTCTGGCATTTCGACACCCGTGCCTTCACCACGTGGATAGCGGAACGCGATTGGGCCGCTGTCATGGGCGGCGGCGGTGGCTACCATATGGACAAGTTCAGCCTCGTCAGACGCGGCCATCACCGTCATATTCGGCAGAGCCGCCAGATAGCCGATGTCAAAAGCACCGGCATGTGTGGCCCCATCCGCGCCCACCAATCCGGCACGGTCAACGGCGAAACGGACAGGCAGGTTTTGCAAAGCCACATCATGCACAATCTGGTCATAGCCCCGTTGCAAAAACGACGAATAAATCGCGCAGAACGGTTTCAATCCACCTGCCGCAAGGGCGGCAGCAAAGGTCACACCATGCTGTTCGGCAATGCCCACATCAAACATCCGCTTGGGATGGGCGTCGGCAAAAATATCCATACCAGTGCCAGACGGCATTGCCGCCGTGATGCCAACAATCCGGCTGTCGGTTTGGGCGGCCTTGGCCAAGGTTTGCCCGAACACTTTGGTATAGCTGGGCGCATTGGGGCGCGACTTTGACTGGGTGCCACTGGCCACATCAAATTTCGACACGCCGTGGTATTTGTCGGGGGCTGTTTCGGCGGGAGCGTACCCTTTGCCTTTGACCGTGCAGGCGTGGATCAATACAGGGCCCGTTGCGCGGGTGCGCGCAGACCGCAAAACCGCCAATAACTGCGGCAAATCATGTCCATCGACAGGGCCGATATACTGAAAACCCAGCTCTTCAAACAAGGTGCCGTTGGCACCCACAGCGCCGGTGACCAATTGGCGGGCACGGCGCGCATGGTCGCGGATCGGACCAGGTAAAGCGGCCTCAAACCCTTCGGCCATCGTGCCAAGCGGGGACGCATAAAGCCCCGACATATATTGGGACATCGCGCCAACGGGCGGCGCGATCGACATTTCATTATCATTGAGAATGACAAACATGCGGCGACCTTCGGCCCCTGCATTGTTCATCGCCTCGAATGCCATGCCAGCACTGATCGACCCGTCGCCAATCACGGCAATCGCATCGCCAGTGTCCTCGCCCATATCGCGGGCAACGGTGAACCCAAGGGCCGCAGAAATCGACGTCGAACTATGGGCGGCCCCAAAGGGATCATAGGCAGATTCGCTACGCTTGGTGAAACCGGATAGACCCCCCTCTTGGCGCAGAGTATGCATACGGTCGCGGCGGCCTGTTAGAATTTTATGCGGATAACACTGGTGACCCACATCCCAAATCAACTTGTCGCGCGGGGTGTCAAACACCGCATGAATCGCCACGGTTAGCTCGACAACACCCAATGACGATCCCAGATGACCCCCAGTTTTCGCAACAGCGCCCACAACCTCGCCGCGCAGCTCGTCTGACAATGCGCAAAGCGCGTCATCGGACAAGCCCCTTAAATCAGCGGGGGTGGTAATGCGGTCCAAAAATGGGGTCATCTGGTTTCCTCTCGACAAGAAATCTCGACGTAGGGGTAGGCCCTGTTGGCTACGCGGTGCAGATGCACGGGGACCGTAACATCTGCTTCCCGTAGCCAACAGGAGGTGCCAGAGCGTCGAGTCTCTGGCGGATTAGGATGCCAAAGGGACTTAAGCATCCTAAACATGGGTGACACGGGCGGCGGCTATTCCGCCCGTGTCAAAACATTAGATGAACGCGGTATCCAAGTCCTGCACCAGATAGGAAAACGGTGTCGGATCTTCGGTAAAGCGCGAGTCCTCTGGCAGCAATTTGCCAAGCCACGCCAGCGCAAGAATGGCCAGCAAAACGATCAGACAAAATGCAGCCGCATAGCCGGCACCCTTTAGCTGAAGCATCAGGATCTGCCCTTTCAGCGCGCTTGTCGGATCTTGGTTCGCCGATAGATAATCGTGGTTCTCTTTCATTGATCTTGCTCCTTATTGGTCAAGCGGCGCATAGCCGTGGTCTTGGGCCCAGACGAACCAGTTGTCGACAACCGTACCGGTCAGCAAAATACCAATGCCGCCTGTCAGCGTTGTCAAAACTGCGAACCACCATGCCCAGCGGTGAATGCCTTCCATTGTGGCGTTGAAACCCATGGTCCAGCGCCAGAATAACGCAGCGCGTTCTGATGCGGTGCCACGGTCAACGATCTGTTCGATCTCGCGCTCGCCGCCATAACGGGACACCGCCAGAATGGTCGCACCATGCATCGCAAACAGCAGGGCAGAGCCATACAGGAACACGATAGATAGAGCGTGGAACGGGTTATAGAACAGGTTGCCATAGGTCAGCGAAAACAGGTTGGTCCAGTCAAGATGGCTGAACACACCGTAAGGCACGGCCTCTGACCATGATCCCATCATGATGGGGCGGATCAGGCCAAGGACCAGCACCAGCCAGATCGCGGATGCAAAGGCCCATGAAACATGTTTGCCCATGCCCAGTTCTTCGGCCCGCAGATAGGTGCGGATCCACCATGTGACCAAGGACACAAGGAAAAAGAAACCGGCAATCAGGAACCAGCCACCGTCGTTGAGCGGGGCAAATCCTAGACCGTATTCAGGGCCAGGTGGCTCGAGCGAGAACCAGAATAGGTCGCGCATGAAGATCGCAGGCGACCAATCGGCTTGGGCCCAGAAATTGAACCCGATGATCCAAAACCAGATCAGGCCTGACACCATCGAAATCACCCCGAATGTGCCCAGATAAATCGGGCCTAGCTGGGCGTTGCCAAACCATCCGGCAAGCGATGAAAACGTGGCACCTTTGGTGCGTTCAGCGGCCAATGTGCCGGTCGGGTCGACCCCCATTTCTGGGGGGCCTTGGACCTGCACTTGGGTAAAGATGTTTTGATATTCCATAGTCTAACCCCTTTCTACAGGTCTGCCCAAATCGGCAAATAAGCGTACCAGTCCCACCAAGCGATCCATGCGTCGAACCAGATGGTGCCGGAAATCACGATACAAATCGCGGACCAGACAACGGCCGAGAGGGCAAGGAACAAACCTAAACGGTGTATACCAAGCGGCCCGATCGAATAGCCGATCAAATCGCGGAAATATGTGTCTTCATGATCAGGTGTGGCAATCTGTTTGCCCTTGCTTGGATTGACGGCGGACAACACCAACGACCCGTGCAAAGCCAGCGCAAAACACGTCGTAAAGAAGAACGTGATCGCAACCATATGGGCAGGGTTATAGTGGAAGTTGCCATAGGCGTAGCCCACGTTATTGACCCAATCGAGGTGGCTCCAGATGCCATATGGGAACCCGTGGCCCCAAGCACCCAACAACACAGGGCGAATGATGACCAGCGTGACATAGGCCAGAATGGCAATGCTAAACGCGAATGGCACATGATATCCCATGCCCAGTTTGCGGCAGATTTCCACTTCGCGCATCATCCAGCTGAGGAATGCGAAGGTGGCGCAAAGGGTGATGATTTGCCACAAACCGCCTTCGGCCAAAGGCGCAACGCCCAAACCGTATTCCAAGGCGGGTGGGTTAATCGAAATCAACCAAGGGTTCCAAGTGTCGCCCAAAGACGCACCGTAGAAAATCAAAATCGTGCCGAGGGCAGCGAAAAAGAACGTCGTGACGCCGAAAAATCCGACGTAGAACGGGCCAACCCAGAAGTCGAACAGGTCACCGCCCACAAGGGTCCCACCTCGGACCCGATATTTTCTCTCGAAGCTGAGCTGTGCCATCTTCTTCCTCCATTTGGCGCGGCGTCCCATCGGGGATGTGCCTGCGCGACTGAAAACTTATGTGGTGTTTGCGTTGGGCGGCACTAATGCCCCGCCCAACGCGCTATCGCAGACGAAAGCTTATTCAGGTGCCATTGCTTCTGCGCCGAAAGCGCGGTCAAACCAGTTTGTTTCTGGGTTTGACAGCAGGACGAGGTGAATCATCGCTGCAAGAAAGAACAGGAAAACGCCCTGTGCCACGAAAACGCGACGTGGATCGAAAACGAGCCAGATTTTGTAAAACTGTGCCATATTCTATGTTCTCCCTTTACCAAGCAAACCAAGGCAGTTTGAAATAAGTCAAAACGTGCGCAATGACGGCTACTGTTGTGAACAGGTAGAACCCGCTCAGATAAACAGAGTGCAATTCCTGCGCCTGCTCGTCGGAAAGACCTGTGAAAGACAGGTCGGATTTATCAGCCATGTTTTTTCTCCTTAGAAGAAATCGTACTGACGCCGCGCTGCCCCCGCGGCGGGGTTACGACAGGGGACCGCCCCCTGCCCTAATTCCACCATCTCCCCCCGAAGAAAGATTTGGCGAATTATTGTAACCCATCGTCTCGACCCGACGGATTGGAAGAAATTACGCAGAGAAAATCCGCGGTGTAATGATCTGCGCTTGGCTCCACGCAGATTTGATGGGGCCGCTGGCTGGCAGCTCCATCCGGCGTGCTGTCGTCAATACCCACGTCAGGCAAGACAACGGCAATGTCGCCGCAAAGATCAGTGCAAAATACGCATAATACTCGCGTTGCTCGCCCGCATTGCTGGCGCGGGTTTTGGTTTTGTGATCATCAATAAAAAAGGTCATTTGGCTCCTCCCGAAGCAGGTTGCAGTCCTTCGACGGTTTCCAAAACAACCCGCTCTGACCCGTTATCCAATGCCCGCTTTTCAGCAGCATCGCGCAGGGTTTTCGCGGCAGAAATCCGTGTCAGGATCGGATGGCTGGCAACAATCTCGTCCAGCTTGGCTTGGGCATCCGCATCCCAAGGGAAATCGCGGCGCAACGTCGTTGGTGTTGCCTCCGCAGCATCCATATCCGTACCCAGAGGCAGAATATGAAACAGGGCGTCAAACAGGCCATTGCAGACCTCTTGGACGATATAAGTCGCACCGGCATAGCCCATAAACGGCGTGCCCGTCGCACGCCGAATGGCAGCACCCGGAAAGCTCGCGGGAATGAACGATGGCGCAGGACCAAAGCCCGCCTTCATCTCGGCCAGATACATTTTCTCATTGATCGACCCCATCACAATCAGGGGCCGCTTTTGATGCATCCATGCGCGGACTTCATCATTGTTGGTCTTCTTGCCGCGCGTGCGCGCAACCGCAAAGGCACAGGGCAGACCCAAATCATTTTCCAAGAAATTGCGCACACCGCGCGCATAGGTTTCATTGGCCACAATCGCGAATGATGCGGTGGCAAAGAAGTCTTGGGTCACCGACCGCCACAAATCCCAAACGGGTTTGATGGTCGAATGTTTTTCACGTTCAATAAACGGTTCGGGGTCAAGGCCCAGCAGATCGCCCAGCTTGCGCAGGAATTTCGTGGTGGAATCGATCCCGACAGGGGCCTGCAAATAGGGCTTGCCCAACACTTCGCACAACCCGCGACCAAATTCGCGGTACATGCAAATATTCACATCCGCATTCACCAAGCCGCGCATTTCAGACACATGGGCACCCAGCGGCATCACCATATTCACATCCGCGCCGATGCCCTCAACAAGGCGGCGAATTTCGGCCAGATCGGATGGCATGTTAAACGTGCCATACATCGGCCCAAGGATATTGACGCGTGGGGCAGCGCCCTCCTCGCGCTTTTTCTCTGGCGGCATCCGGCCTTTGGTCATGCCAAATTCGGTGAAAATCCATGTCATCGCACGGTCCGCAGATTCCCATTGATCTTCGTCAATCGTGCGCGGCAGGAACCGCTGGATATTGGTGCCCATCGGGGTGACACCCCCACCGATCATCTCGGCGATTGATCCGGTCACAACGACGGCGGGCAGCGCAGGGTCAAGCGTTTGCCACGCCCGTTTCATCGCCTCTTCGGTGCCTGATCCCATCTCGTCTTCGGACAGACCCGTGACGACAATTGGCAGTTCATGGGGCGGCAAGGCGTCGGTGTAATGCAACACAGATGTGACCGGCAGGTTTTCACAGCCCACGGGGCCGTCGATCACGCATTGCAATCCTTTGACGGCGCAGAATGCATAAACCGCACCCCAATATCCGCCCGCGCGATCATGATCTTGGACTAACATCTGCGCGCCTCCAAAACGGGGCGCGAACGCAATTGGCAAGGGCCAATCGCTGCCCCGCGCTGTGGCGATTTTTGGGAAAAATACGCCACTAAATCATCTCCGCCGCTTTGGCGGCCTTGGCGGCGCGTTCCAGTTTCTTGGCATTTGTCGCACGGAAAGAGGGCTGCAAATTCGGCGCGCCTTCCCAGACGCCAGCAGTATCGCCCGACCCGACGCCTTCGAAAAATGCGCGCATATGATCCATCCGGCCTTTGTTGGCCATGGCCGCATTCACGACCTCGGCCAATGATCCGGCACCAGCCACACCCATCAACGGGCGGGCGGAAATCAGGTTGGTAAAATACAATGACGGAATGCCCAGCTCTTTGCCCTTTTGAACCACAGGCGTGGTGCCAATGGCCAAATCAGGCTGGACCGCTTCCATCGCCGCACAGTCATCTTCCAATGAGGCGCGGAACTTAACCTTCACGCCGCGGGCTGCGAGCCATGCGGCATCGTCAGCAGACCATGGCGTTTTTGGCAAAGCAGTCCCCACATAAGGAATGTTTGCGCCACTCTCAATCAGCAGACGGGCAACCAGCAATTCACTGCCCTCATACCCTGACAAGGTGATCGTACCTTTGACAGGGGCCGCAGCAAGCGCGCCCTTGATCGCAGGTAGGAACTGGTTTTGGGCCGCCGCAATCTGGTCAGGCGCGATATTAAACGCGTCACCAATCGCAGCCAGCCAAGTGGCCGTGCCATCGTGACCCACAGGGGCAGACCCGATCACAGGGCGGCCAGCGGCCTGAAATTCGCGGACACTGGCGGTGTAAAACGGATGGATCGCCGCCACCGCGCCACAATCAAGCGCGGCATATAATTCGCGCCATTCACGGCAAGGAACAACAGGACCGGCGGCAAGGCCAAGCGGCGCCAGCATCGCGCCAATCATCATCGGATCAGCGGGGAACATTTCACCCAGCAAGGCAACGGTCGGGCGATCAGATTTGCCAGACGCAGGCCTTGCAACGGGGCCGGCCTCAATTTCCTTGCGGGCGTAATTAAGCATCGCACCGGCCAAAACGTCCTTGGCTTCGGCATGGGTCGGAATACCAAATCCAGGCACATCAATGCCCACAATCCGGACGCCGTTGATCTCTTCTGGCAACAACCGCAGCGGCACACCTGATGCGGTTGGCACACATAGGTTGGTCACTACAACCGCGTCCAGCTTGTCTGGATCGGCAATGTCATGCACGGCCTCTCGGATGTCTTCGAACAGCTTGCCCGTCACAAGCGTTTCGGAATTGAACGGGACATAGCCAACAGACCGGCGCGCGCCATAGAAATGGGACACAAATGTCAGGCCATAAACGCAACAAGCCGACCCCGACAGGATCGTCGCCGTGCGCTTCATACGTAAACCAACGCGCAGCGATCCAAATGCAGGGCACATGGATTGCGGTTGATCATGGGGACCAACGGGATAATCGGCGGCAAACTGGTCCAGCATGTCGGAATTGCCCGCCTTGCGCGCGGCGTCCTTTAGCGTGGATCCACTGTGACAGCCAACACCGCCTTCAGGCAGGGGCACATCACGATCCGCAACTGCGGTGCCGGTTTCCACCTGCACCTGATCGGCGTCGTCATATGAAATTGGGCCTGTTTCAGACGTCTTCATAGACAACCTCTAGGCTTTCTTTGGGCGCCGCATTCTTGCCACGCATGTCCATATCGGTCGCAGGGATCAGGACATAATCCGCACCTGTCTCGGACGCATCAAACAACCCAAGCAGCCCGTCTTGATCCAATGGCGCAGGGCGCACCGGCGGGGCGATGCCAACGGCCTCACCCAATCCGGCGAACATCTCGCCCCATTGGCTCTCCATCGTGCCGACGATCTGATAGTTCGCAGATTTCTTGCGCAGGTCATCGTCTTGCGGAATGGACGCCAGAACCGGAATATTGACCGCTTCGGCAAATGCGGCGGCTTCGCCCGTACCGTCATCTTTGTTGATGACCAATCCGGCGACGCCGACATTGCCGCCCAGTTTGCGGAAATATTCCACCGCCGAACAGACATTGTTGGCCACATAAAGCGACTGCAAATCATTGGACGCCACAAGGATGACCTTTTGCGCCATGTCGCGGGCAATCGGCAGACCGAACCCGCCACACACCACGTCGCCCAGAAAATCCAGCAACACATAATCAAAGTCCCAATCATGGAACCCCAGCTTTTCGAGCAGTTCAAACCCGTGGATGATCCCGCGACCACCACAGCCACGACCCACTTCTGGGCCACCAAGTTCCATCGCAAACACACCGCCGCGTTTGAAACAAACGTCACCAATCGCGACCTCTTCACCGGCCAGCTTTTTCTTGGCAGATGTTTCGATGATCGTCGGGCAGGCTTTGCCACCAAACAACAGACTAGTGGTATCGGATTTTGGGTCACAGCCAATCAGCAAAACGCGTTTGCCCTGCTCGGCCATCATATGGGACAGGTTGGCGAGCGTGAATGATTTGCCGATCCCACCCTTGCCATAGATCGCGATGATCTGGGTTTTGGATGTGGGTTCAGCGTTGACAATATCGGCCAGATCTTCGTTTGCTTCATCGCGCAATCGCTGGTCGAAATCTTTGATCGTGCCGCCGTCTTTGAGGTTTGGAATATCAAGGCTCATGCGTGGCCCTCCCAATCAAGTATCATTTTCAGGCAGCTTGGATCGGTGAAGGCCGTATCATAAGCTGTCGCCGCGGCTGCGGCTTTGGATGTGTGTGTGATCAACCCGTCTAGCGACAGCGCGCCGCTTTCCACAAGCGCGCGGGTCGCGGTCAGATCATCTGCGTTCCATTCGGCAGACACGCGCAAACGGGCCTCTTTCATGAACGCGGGTGGAAAGGTAAAACTGATCGGATCGGTGTAGAACCCTGCCAGAACAATCTCGCCGCCCTTTGTGATGCGCCCGATCAGATCAGGCAAAATCGCAGCACTGCCAGAGGCATCGTAAATAGATGTGTAATCGCGGCGGTCGTCAGCTTCCGGATGCACGACCTGATAACCTTCAGCGCAATCCATGCGGGTTGGGTCAAGTTCCCAAACGGTTGGGGCCGGTGCGCCGGCCGCAATGGTCAAACGGGCCAACAGGCGGCCAAGCACACCGTGACCCACGATCAAGTCCGGCACGGCCTTGCCCTGTCCGGCCATCACATGACGGGCCGTTGCAGCCAAGGCAAGCAATGCCCCCGCCGCACCAAATCCGGCGTCGATTTTTGTGGCGCGTGCAGGATCAGTGACCAGCGTGCGGGCCGCACCGCCAAACAATCCAAACGCACCTTCATAACAATTGGCACCCGGCACAAACACCCGGTCGCCCGCTTTGAATGCGCTGGATGCAGGGGCGTGCATAACCTCGCCCGCCGCCTCGTAGCCCGGCACAAGCGGATAACCCATGCCCGGAAACGGCGGCATATCACCTGACCAGAACAATTTCTCTGTGCCCGTGGAAATGCCGGAATGGGAAATGCGCACAACCAAATCATCCGCCGTTGGCGGCTTTACGTCCAAGACATCAAGCCCCAAATCCTTTGGGCCCTTTAAGATGACGGCGCTGGTTTGCAATGCATTTCCTCTAAATTAGCGGCCAGTGATTCTGATCAAAAGACTCAGGTCGCCGCAGTTTCCCTATATGTAACGTAAATCTGACACTATTAACTGTCAAGAAACTTAGACATATCGGTGAGCTATTTTGTCGCAACAACACATTTGGTCACAAACGGGCGCAATGATTTGGGACGGCTGATCTCGGCAAATCCGGCGCGGGCACAAAGGGCGGCGACCTCATCGGCGCTGCGGGCCTTGCCCGTGCGCATCGCCATTGTGTAAAGCGCGAAATAGGCGTCACCCGCGCGCTCTGGGGCATCGCCCCCTGACATCGGCTCGGATATCACCAAGCGGCCACCAACGGGCAAAGCGGCATAGCATTTGGTCAATAAATCCGCGACCGTTTCATCGGTGTGATCATAAAGAACACGAATCAAACTGATCGTGTCAGCGCCTGCAGGCAACGGACCTGTGCGGAACGATCCAGTGGTGATCTCTGCGCGGTCCGCCATGCCAACATCTGCGAATCGGGCGACGGCACTGGGGGCCACTTGGGGCAAATCAAACAGCTGCAATTGCAACGCAGGATAGGCTGCCCCAACAGCGGCCAGAAACGCACCAGACCCGCCACCCACATCCAACAGGGTTTTGCAGCGGGTGAAATCAACTGCGCGCAACGTGTCTTCGGCCACCAAAATCTGGCTTTGGGCCATCAGGTCCGAATAGGTGGCCGCCACATCAGGGGCCATGCCACCGCCAAAAACATAAGGCCAGAAATCGGCCAGCTCTGTGGCGACGTCACCACGAAAGAATGCAACCGGATCGGACAGATCGCGATACAACACGTCATGATGGGTGATCATCTGGGACAAGCCGGGCACACCGACAAGGGCCGCGCCGGTGCGGGTTAGGGCAAAGCGGCGGCTGCGTTTGGCCTTTAACAACCCCAACGCCACGGCCGCACGCAACAGCACATCCATCCGGTCACGGGGCACATCACAGCGGGTAGCCAGATCAGCGGATGTCATCGGCGCAGCCATCAACATTTCGGGGATTTCAAATTTGACCAAAGCCATCAAAATCTGGCTATGACAAAATCCGGCAAGCAAATCGAACAAGGCCTCGCCTTCGCGGCGCACAAGGCCGCGGGTCAGCGGAAAACCGGCGGCCCATGTCTGGAATTTGCGCGATGCAATCAGGCGCGATTGCCACCCTGTCCATGGCAATGTCGTGGGGAAACTACTCACCCGGAACATCGGCACGCCATTGCATTGGCGTGAGCATCTGGGCTTGGGCGTTGACCATTTTGGCCAGTATCGCTTCACCGGGACAGCGAGGGATCGATGAAATCGCACCGCCCAGAATATCCTTCATCCGCGCAATGGCACCTTCGACGCCCAGCTCTGACACCGCGTTCGGGCGACCATGCAAATCATCTTGGCCCACGGGCTTGCCCAAGGTATCGGCATCATACAATGCATCGCGCAAATCATCTGCGACTTGAAACGCCTCGCCAATGCGGGCGCCCAATTCTTCCCAGGGTTCGGCCTCTTGGCCGGCGGCCACGGCCCCCATTTGGGTGGCGGCAATAAACAAGGCACCGGTCTTGGCGCGGTGATAGGCGGACAGGTCAATCTTGTCTTCGGCTTCCCAGCCTTGGCCCGCACAAATCCCGTTTGGCATGCCCGTACGCTTGGTAAGAATACGCATCAACGCAACGGCGCGGGTTGGGTCAGTCTGGGCCGCTTGGGCCAGCACATCAAATGCCATAACGATCAAACTGTCGCCCGTCAGCACCGCAAGCGGTTCGCCATATGCACGGTGCAAACTGGGTTTGCCACGGCGGGTGTCCGCATCATCAAAGGCGGGAAGATCATCGTGCACCAAAGACGCGCAATGGATCAGTTCAAGCGCAACAGCAGCCGCATCCGCCAAGGCAGGACGATCATCGCCACAGGCCATTGCGGTGCTCATCAAAATCACAGGGCGAATACGCGCACCACCCGGCGTCACCGCATAATGCAATGCGCTTGCCAATTTGCCTGGTGACGGGGCCGCTTGGCCTGTGCGGATCGCAGCAGTAAGTGCATCATCGATGCGGGCAGCAAATGGCATAGAACACCTCATTTAAATGCAGCGTGTCTACTATTGCTGACACTCTATGTGTAAACTAAAGTGGACATGTTGCATTTGTCAATTGCCCGCGAAAGGACTCCATGGCCAGACCCCGCCCTCATATCGTTGTTATCGGCACTGGCATTGGTGGGCTTTGCACGGCACTGCGGCTGGCGCATGCGGGCGCAAAAGTCACCGTGATGGACCAACACAGCGCGGCGGGCGGCAAAATGCGGACCGTCCCCAGTATTGCAGGCCCCGTGGACGCAGGGCCGACCGTGCTGACCATGAAACATGTGTTTGACCGGCTATTTGCAGATGTGGGCACACGACTGACAGACCATGTAACACTGATCCGCGAAGACATGCTGGCACGGCATTTCTGGGCGGATGGCACCACGCTGGATCTGATGGCAGACCCCGCGCAATCACGCGCCAATGTGGCTGCGGCTTTTGGGTCTAGGGCGGCAAACCAACTGGACCGCTTCACCAACCGGACCGCGAAACTCTTCGCCGCCTTTGACGGACCGATGATGCAAACCGCAACGCCAAGCCTTGGGGCCGTGACGGCCAAAGTCTTGCGCAATCCGCAGCTGATCATGGACATGACACCCCATCAATCACTGGCCACCACGTTGAAACACGCCTTTGACGACCCGCGTTTGGGGCAGCTTTTCGCGCGCTATGCGACCTATGTGGGCGGGATACCGGCGCTGTCCCCTGCCCTTTTGTCGCTGATTGCCCACGCCGAGGCCCAAGGCGTCTGGCACGTCACCGGCGGCATGCATGAACTTGCACAGGCGATTGCAAAACTGGCTGGCAGCTTCGGGGCCAGCTTTCACTATGGCACCACAGTCACGCGCATCGAAACGACACAGGGCCGCGCCACCGCCGTGCATCACGGCAACACGCAAACAGCCGTCGATGCGGTGGTGTTTAACGGGGATCCCAATGCATTGCACACAGGATTGCTTGGCCCCGATATCGGCAACATACCAGCACAAACGCCGCGCAGCCTTTCGGCCTATGTGCATGCCTTTGCCAGCACACCCGCTGGACTGCCGCTTGCTGCGCATAATGTTTTATTCGCCAACGACCCCGTGACCGAATACGCGCCGCTACAGACAGGCGAGATTCAAACCGATCCGACGCTCTATATCTGCGCCCAAGACCGATTCGGTGGCAGGGCGCCCACTGGGCCAGAACGGTTTGAAATCATCCTCAACGCGCCACCAACACCCCACGGCACCACAGACCACGCCCCCGAAAGGAAAGCCTCATGTCTGACATTGATCGCCAACAAACTGGACCACTTCGGGCTGACATTCGCACCGATGCCAACCACGGACAGCCTGACCACGCCTCAGGACTTCAACCAGATGTTTCCGGCCTCTCACGGGTCGCTTTACGGGCGATCCCCGCATGGGATGATGGCGGCGTTCAAACGGCCAACCGCACGGACGCAAACGGCGGGGCTGTATCTGGCGGGGGGCGGGGCGCATCCGGGGGCGGGGGTGCCGATGGCAGCACTCTCCGGCGCGCATGCGGCCGCAGCGATCATGACCGACCTTTCTTTGACCTAAACGTCCCCGCTGGCGGCTATGCATGGTGGTATGTCGACGGGGTCAGCGACGACGGGCAACGGGCGGTTTCCGTGATCGGTTTCATCGGTTCGGTGTTTTCGCCCTGGTACGCATGGTCAGGGCGTAATGATCCGGCCAACAACTGCTGCATCAATGTGGCGACCTACGGGGCAGGCGGGCGGTTCACCATGACCGATCGAGGAAGGTCCGCCCTGCGGCAAACAGCAGACAGCCTGACCGTCGGGCCATCATCCATGCGGTGGAAAGGGGACCAGCTCGTCATCGACATTGATGAAATTTCATCGCCCCCGCTGATCAGTCGGGTGCGCGGGCAAATCACGGTGACACCAACAGCGCTGACAGACGCAGAACTGCCACTAACCGCAGACGGGGCGCATATCTGGCGGCCCTTCGCGCCAACAAGCCGGATCAATGTGAACTTAGAGGCCAAAGGCTGGCAATTCGACGGGCATGGGTATTTCGATGCCAATTTCGGGACACGGCCACTCGAACACGACTTTAGCTATTGGACATGGGGGCGGTTCCCGACCTCTGCAGGGTCGACGTGTTTTTACGATGCAACGCGGCGGGACGGCACAACCCTAAACGCGGCCATGGCGTTTCAACCAGATGGACAGGCCGCGCATATCAAGGCACCAGCCCCCGTGCCGTTCAAACGGTCCCTTTGGGCGCTGCGGCGCGAAACACCCGCAGATGTCGGAACAATAGCGCGGCAAATCAAACCGATGCTAGATGCGCCATTCTACAACCGAAGCGTTGTGGAAACGACAGTCAACGGGGAAACGGTACAAGGGGTGCACGAGGCGGTCGATCTGAACCGCTATGCATCACCACTTCTGAAACCAATGCTGGCGTGCCGTGTGCCACGACGGGCGGGCTGGACGTTCTAGTCGGACATATCACGGGGGGCTTGATCGGGGTTGAGCCTTGCAACCGACGCGTTCAAGGCCGCAGCCACTGTGACCCATGCCATAAACGGCAGGAACGCGATGCCCGCCCATCTGTCCAATTGGAACATGGAAATCGTGCAGCCCAACACGGCCAACCACAGCGGGGCCATGACCAGCAACGCACCCTTCAAGCGGCGCAGGCCGAAAAACACAGGTGTCCACAATGTGGAAAATGCCGCCTGCATCGCCCAGAACGCCATGGCATAGGCGCTGCCTTCCATGCCGGCAACGCGGGCGCCCGCAAATGAAATGCAAATGTAGATGGTGGTCCAAGCCAAGGGAAACGCCCAATTGGGCGGGGTCCAACTAGGCTTGTCCAAAGCTTCATACCATGGGCCGGGCGAAAACACGGCACCCGTGGCCCCTGCCCCGATACATGCCGCAAAAAAGATCGCAAATAGTGTAATATCCATTGGGTCTTATAGGGGCAAAGCCTACTCTGCCGCCACCCCCGATTGGTCGCGTGCCTTGAGCGTCGCCATGATATCGACCAAAGCGGCCGCACGGCTTGGGCGGGTTTCAGGCTGAGCATAAGACGCAGCATCCACAAGGAATGCGACCTCGTCCAATGGACGGGCATAGATCACAGGGGACTGCGGCAAAATCACCGTACCAGCGGTGCGCACAGCCGCCGTGCCAATCAGGGCAATCTTTTTAGCCTTACTCGTGCGGGCACGCATCGTGATACTGTCATGGGCATTGCGGCGTACAGCGGCAGAAATCCCGTCATAGATATAGCGGGCGGCGAAAATGCCCGTACGGGCCTGCAATGGAAGGGCACCAATACCCGCCTCTGACCGGATATAAAGCCTGTGCGCCTCTGCAAGCAGGCGGCGGACCATCCGGCGAATTTCCGGCGTGGCCTGCGGATTGGCAAAGAAATCTTCGACGCTGATCCCTGCATCATCCATCCAATCGGTCGGCAGATAAATCCGGCCTGCGCGGGCATCTTCGCCCACGTCGCGGGCAATATTGGTCAGCTGCATGGCAACACCCAAATCGCAAGCACGGGCCAGCGCATCAGGGTCACGCACACGCATTAAAACGCACATCATCGCACCCACCGCAGATGCCACGCGGGCGGAATAATCGCGCACCTCTGACAGGGTGGCATAGCGGCGTTCAACCGCGTCCCATGCAAGCCCTTCTAACAGGGCTTCGGGCAAGGCGCGGGGCATGTCAAATTCCGCGACAATCGCGGCAAAGGCGCGGTCTTCGGGCGCATCACGCGGCGCACCCGCATAGGCCAAATCCAAACGGTCGCGCAGGTCCAAAACGGCGCGGGCCTTATTGTTGCCCTCGTCGACCTCATCATCTGCCAAACGGCAAAACGCATATAACGCCAGCGCGGGGTCGCGCACCGATGCAGGTAGCAATTTTGATGCGGCATGAAACGACAATGACCCCGTGCGGATCACATCACGGCAATGGGCCAAATCTTTGGGATCAATCATTGTGCAGCCATCCTTTGTATCTTGGCAATTGGGGCGTCTGGGATCAATTGGGACACAACATCAGCACTGCCCACAACACCCGGCACACCGGCACCGGGATGGGTGCCAGCCCCCACAAGGAAAAGCCCCTTGGCCTCTTCGGAAATATTATGCGGGCGGAACCACGCGCTTTGTAAAATGCGCGGCTCGATAGAAAACCCAGATCCGTTTGGTGACAAATACCTGTCGGCAAATGTCTGCGGCGTGAACACGGTTTCGGTCACAATTTTATCGCGAAAGCCGGGCATGATCTTATCCACATAAGCAGCCACCTTTTCGCGGTAGTGGGGTTCTTCGATGTCCCAATCCACTGCATTTTTCCACCCGATATGGGGGACCGGCGATAGCACATAAAACGTATCATCCCCCGCTGGCGCAACACTCGGATCGGTCACGGACGGGCGGTGAATATAAAGGCTCATATCATCAGGCAATTTGCCCTTCATGAAAATATCATTGAGCAACCCGTTATACCGCGGCCCCATGGCAATGGTATGATGACCCACATCGGGCCACATATCGCGCGTGCCTTTGGTCCCGAAATACCAAACATACAAACCCATCGACCAGCGGCTTTTCTTGAACCGCTTGGGCGTCCAGCGGCGCTTGGGCAGATTGCGCAACAGATGGGTATAGGTGTGGCCCGCGTCAGCATTGCTGACAATCACAGGGGCCTGCAACGTCTCACCGCCCGTCAGGGTCACGCCCGTCGCCGCGCCATCCACCACCGTGATCTCGTCGACCTCGGCACCCTGCCGGATCGTGCCGCCTTGGGCGCGAACAACATTTGCCATGGCATCGGCAATCGCCTGCACGCCGCCCATGGCATAATGCACGCCAAATTCCTTTTCGAGATAACCGACAAGGGCATACATCGACGTCACATGCATCGGGTCGCCACCAATAAACAGCGGATGAAACGACAAGGCTTGGCGGAGCTTCTCATCCTTCACACAGGACTTGGCATAGGCATAAATCGACTTATCCGCGCGCAGCATGGCAAACTGCGGCAGCACCTTCACGGTTTCCCAGATTTTATGCATGGGCAGGGTCATCAACCCCTCAAACCCGACCTTATAGCGGGCCTTGCTGCCACGCAGGAATTTTTCATAACCTTTGACATCAGCAGGGTTAATCTTGGCAACCTCGGCCTTCATCGCGGCGGTGTCACCGGTGGCAGTAAATCGCGTGCCATCCTGCCAGCGGATATCGTAAAACGGATCAACGCGGCGCAGGTCGACATCTTTGTGAAAATCGCGACCACAGGCGGCCCAAAGATCTTCGTATAATTGCGGCACAGTGACAATCGTCGGTCCCAGATCAAAACGGTGGCCATCTTGGGCAATCGACGACCCACGGCCCCCTGCCCTGTCTAGTCGGTCCAACACAGTGACGCGGTAGCCTTTGGCACCCAACCGCATAGCCGCAGTAAGCCCGCCAAGGCCGGCACCAATGACAAGCGCCGCCTGATCATCAAGAGAAACAGAATCCTTCATGAATTCACGATAGATGTGTCTAGTTTAGTTTACAACTTTATTGTCCAACACCTTCACAAGACCGCAAACATATGTCAGCTTTATCTGACACATCAGGATTTCACCTCTCATGACGCAAGTTGTCAGCATCAGTTTTTACCGCTTCACGTCGCGCAGCGCGCGGCTGTGGGCGCTCGCGATGATGGGCGGGGCACGGCTTGCCATGGGGCAGGTGCCCGACATCGGGTTTTGGAAACTTTGCGGATCAGGCGGGGGCGTCGGCTTCACACCACGGATCAACATTGATGTCTTTGCCATTCTGGCCACATGGCCGGACGAGGTGACAGCCCGGGACCGGACCCAAAACACCCGCATCTTTGGCAGATACGCAGCGCGGGCATCTGAAACATGGACAGTCTATCTGCGCACGGATTCGGTGCGTGGGGCATGGGCGGGGCAATCGCCATTTATCGTGTCTAACACAGAGCAAACAGGGCCAGTCGGTGTCTTAACACGGGCCACGATCAAACCATCCATTCTGCGGCGGTTCTGGGCGCGGGTGCCTGACATATCCGCACGGATTGGCAAGGACCCAAACGTGCTCTTCAAAATCGGGATCGGGGAAACGCCCCTGTTCCAACAGATCACGTTTTCGCTTTGGCCCGACGCGGCCACCGTGGCCAATTTCGCACGCACAGGCCACCACGCAGAGGCCATCAAATCCGTGCGATCCGAACAGTGGTTCCGCGAAGAATTATACGCACGGTTCACCCTTCTCTCAGACCACGGATCATGGGCAGACGCCCCTCTCCTTGCAGCAAAGATGACACCATGAAACAGCCATTTCCATTCTCTGCGATCGTCGGGCAAACCGACATGAAACGCGCGATGACACTGACAGCCATCGACCCGTCCATCGGCGGTGTGCTGGTTTTCGGGGACCGTGGAACAGGAAAATCAACCGCCGTGCGGGCGCTTGCGGCGCTCTTACCACCGATCAAAGCAGTCAAATCCTGCCCTGTGAACAGCGCTGACCCTGACGATTGCCCAGATTGGGCGACCATCACAGACCGCGCCGTGGTAGAACGGCCCACACCCGTGATCGACCTGCCGCTTGGGGCGTCAGAGGACCGTGTCACAGGGGCGCTCGATATCGAAAAGGCGCTGACAAATGGGGAAAAATCATTCCAACCCGGACTGCTCGCCGCCGCCAATCGGGGGTATCTTTATATCGACGAGGCAAACCTGCTCGAAGACCACATCGTCGACCTGTTGCTCGACGTGGCGCAATCCGGTGAAAACGTCGTAGAGCGCGAAGGATTGTCCATCCGGCACGCCGCGCGCTTTGTGCTCGTGGGGTCCGGCAATCCCGAAGAAGGCGAGTTGCGGCCACAGCTTTTGGACCGCTTCGGGCTGTCGGTTGATGTGGCCTCTCCGACCGACATCGATGAACGGATAGAGGTCATCAAACGGCGCGATGCTTATGACAATGACCATGCCGCTTTCATGCTGCGCTGGCAGGCAGAAGACGCGGCCTTGCGCGACCAAATCCTAACCGCCAGACAGGCGCTGAAAAAGCTCAAAACGCCCGACAGCGCGCTGCGCGATGTGGCCGAACTTTGCCTCAAGCTCGGGTCCGACGGGCTGCGCGGGGAACTGACATTGCTCAAGGCTGCGCGGGCCTATGCCGCCATGCGCAACGATACCGCCCTCACCCGTAGCCATATTCGCGACACCGCCCCGCTGGTCCTGTCGCACCGCCTGCGCCGTAATCCGTTGGACGACGCCGGTTCCAGCACACGGGTGGCTCGCACAGTGGCAGAGGTTTTGGCCTAAATGACCCCCTGGGACCGCAGTCAACTTGCGCTGGCCTTGCTGGCACATGCGCCTGATGGGCTGGGTGGGATCGTGATGCGCGGCCGCGCTGGCCCCGCGCGCGATGCCTTTGTCGCCGCCACGCTGCGATTAATCCCTGACATCGGCAAAATCCACCCCGCCATGACTAATGATGCGCTCGACGGGTCGATTGATCTGACCGCCACATTGGATGCAGGGCGGATCGTACAACATGCAGGCTTACTGGCCCGCGAAAGCCATTTTATGCTGGCCATGGCCGAACGCACCCCGCCTTATCTGGCCGCGCGGCTTGGCATGGCGATGGATGCTGGCAGCTTGCGCGGGCTCGTCGCACTTGATGAAGGCATCGACGACGACGCACTGCCCGCCACCCTATCCGACCGCATGGCCTTTGCCGTCACGCTGGACGACATTGCCATGGCCGACATCACCGCACCCCTGGCGTTTCAGCCCCGCCAAACACAGATCAAAACACCCGATGATCTGCCCGCGCGATTGATCATGCTCGCACATCGACTTGGCATCACGTCATTGCGCGCGCCCGTCTTTGCCCTGCGCACTGCAATCGCACATGCTGGTCTCATGGGACGCAGCGAAATCAGCGATGATGACGTAGCCGCAGCCGTTGCCTTGGTCTATGCGCACCGCGCGACCCAATTACCCGAAGATGAAGCACCGGATCAGCCTGCCGAAAACGACCCCGCCGACCCGCCACCTGCTGAAGACCCAAGCGAAAGCCGGGACATTCCAGATGACATGCTGCTAGAGGCCGTCCTCTCGGCCCTGCCCAAAGGATTGCTGGACACGTTATCGACGGGCACCACCAAGGCTGGCAAAGGTGCGGGAACGGGCCGCAAGATTATTGGCAATCGCCGTGGCCGCCCCCTGCCCGCGCGTGACGGCACTGCCCGCTCCAACAGCCGAATTGACCTCATGGCCACACTGCGCGCGGCCCTGCCGTGGCAAACGATCCGACGGACTGCGCAACCTCATCGCAAAGGTCCGATCATCCGCCCAAGCGATCTGCGCGCAAAACGCTATCAAGACCTGTCAGACCGTTTGTTGGTCTTTGCAGTTGATGCATCAGGGTCCGCCGCCTTTGCCCGCCTGAACGAGGCCAAAGGCGCGATTGAAATCTTACTTTCTGAAGCCTACGCGCGGCGCGATCACGTGGCGTTAATCGCGTTTCGCGATACGTCAGCAGAAGTAGTCTTGCCGCCCACACGGTCACTGGTGCAAACCAAACGCCGTTTGGCCGCCCTGCCCGGCGGCGGTGGCACCCCCTTGGCCGCTGGCATTTTCGCTGCCATTGATTTGGCCGAACAAGCGCGCAAACGCGGTCAAACGCCTACGGTTGTCGTTCTGACGGACGGACGCAGCAACGTTGCACTTGATGGCACTGCCAACCGTGCGGCCGCAGCAGCAGATGCTTCAACCGCAGCGCAGCGACTGGCTGCATCTCAGATGGACGCCATCATGATCGACACTGGCCAGCGCCCCGAACAAGCATTGCATCACTTGGCAAAGACAATGGGGGCGCACTACATTCCGCTTCCGCGCGCCGATGCCAAAGCCGTATCAGATATTGTGACCACGACATTGCAGGACGGGTAAATGGATTGGGCGGCACATGCATCTGATTGGCCGATGGCCGAAAATTCCCAATTCATTCTTTGCAAACCGCATAGATGGCACGTTCAGATCGCTGGCGAAGGTCCGCTTATTCTTTTGATCCACGGGGCAGGGGGCGCGACACAAAGCTGGCGACACCTATTCCCGATCCTCGCTAAAACCAATCGCGTCATTGCGATTGATCTGCCTGGACAAGGATTTACAAAAATTGGTGCGCAAAGCCGCTGTGGGCTGGTTGAAATGGCCCAAGATATCAATCGCCTTTGTGCGGCTGAAAGCTGGAACCCCGTCTGTATTGTTGGCCATTCCGCGGGTGCGGCGGTCGCATTGGAAATGGAGTTCGCTGCTAAAGTCGTGGGCATAAATGCTGCACTAGACACCTTCAAAGGGGTGGCTGGCGTGATGTTTCCGTTGCTGGCAAAAACGCTTGCCATGCTGCCAATGGCGGCTGAATTCTTCATCGCGACAGGGACGCGCGGGAAGGGCGTTCAGCGGCTGATTGATAGCACCGGATCAAACTTGGCTGCGGCAGACATCGTTTTTTATCAGCGACTATTTCAAGATCGAAACCACGTGAACGCCACCTTGCAGATGATGGCCCAATGGAACCTTGACCCATTGATCAAACGACTTGGAACACATGATGCAGAAACACTTTTGATCGCGGCAGAGAATGATCAGATGGTGCCGGCGGATGTGTCACGCTGCGCGGCGGAGCAATTGCCAAATGGAACCTTTACGCTCATTGAGTCGATGGGTCATCTCGCGCATGAAGAGGCACCGGACGAGATCGCAAAACGGATCATTAAGTTTATCGGCTGACCAAAAGTTCACAGCTGTGAACTTTTACGCCGCTCGTTTCGTCATCAACGCCATAATCATTGGACCGACCGAAAAACCATCCTCGCTTGCTTTGCGCGTCAGCGCCCTGAGATAGCCGCCGGGGGATTTGATCTCTTCAAAGCGTTCCAGCATCGCACAGAGAACGACGGCGGCTTCTTCATGACCCATAGCATCGGTTGCGTCAAACCATGCGGACGGCGAAATGCCCATCATCGGACGGATCACATCTGCAGCCTGAACCAGATGGTGCCAATGTCTGACCTCTTGTGGTGCGTAAGTCTTAAATTCCTGACAAACCGACGTTACCAAGGTTAATGGAATGTTTGGTAATTTCTGGTCCGAACTTTCCCGCTTGATTTTTTCAATGTTCTTTTCAGAAACATAAGAGTCTTTATTTGAATTCTGATGGTGCTGCTCAATATGAACGTCATTGGTGCTCGGTATTTCTGTAACACCAACATCGAACAGGGTCCGTGCACGATCTAGGGCACATGACAAATCAGTCTCTAACTTAAGCAAATCATCATAACTTAGTGTCCGGCGAAGGTCGCGGGCCGTAAGGGCCGCCAGATCGCTGAATGCATCCCATAGCGCCAGGTCAGGACGGGTTTCCATGCCATAGGCCGCGAGCCCTGCCAGATCACGCCGCATCAAGCTGACGTTGCGACGCAGGCGCTGAAACTTCTCTTCTTGGGCCCGTGCGTCTTCTGCCAAGGCGCAAATCTCGCTGTAGCGGGCCACCAGAGGCGTTAAATCAAACCCAAAGGCTTGCGGTGCGTCGCCATGACGGCGGTTGAACCGTTTGCCATTGGGGCTATCACGGCGCAAAATCAGACCTGCGTTCACCAGCCCTGCCAAATGCCGACGCATTGTCGAACAGGGCATACCGTTTTGCCGTTCGCAAATCGCGGCATTGGACGGGTAGACAAGCAATTCATCGCTGTTTCCGCCCAAGATCGTGTTTGGATAAAAGCTCAATAAGGTTTGCAGCAACGCAATTTCGCGGTCACTGATCGCCAGCGCGCGGCGCGCGGCTGTCAATTCGCGGATGACTTCGTATTTATTGACGCCTTCGGGTGGCAGGGCCGCAGTGGCGTATTTTTGATGTTTGATCAGCGCAGCCGATACCGGCCGCCCGAAAGGCGTGATTGGAACATAGCTCATAAAATTTCACGTGGACAAATTTTTAGGGCCCGCGAATCACTTAAGACTTGCGAATTCGTGTGCCGACGACTACCCTGAACGTGCTAGAATAAAGGGTCTCGTGAAGCGTCAGCTTTGCGGGACTTTTTCTTTGTCTGTCTCGTGCCTCCTTTTGTGTTACGCGTTATTGCTTCGCACGGTGTTCCCACCGCTGGTGAAGTTCTTGCATCAGATCAGCTGCCTGATCTTCAAACCAATCCGCAAATGGCCCGTCGGGCACATCCATGCGCAAACCCGTCTTGGTCCGGCGTATCTGCCCACCCATTGGCAGGGACATGACCGGTTTAGCGGTTGGTTTCGGGGATGATTTTTGCGGCTTTTGGGCTGTAACAGAGTCTAATACAGCATCAAATGCCACCACAGATGGATCGTCTAACGTGTCGACATTATTCGTCTCAAACACCGCCAGTTCCGCCGTACTGCGGGACCGCTCGGCGATTGCGATCAAGGCGGTGTCGTCCAAAACCGCACCCTCGAGCGCACGGGCCAGCGTATCCCACCGTGGTCTGCCGACACCTTCCGCAGGTCCAATTGCGCGGACAAGATCGACGCCTATCGTTTCAACAATGTTGATCCCCATGGAAACCGACGATTTCGTCACGGTCAGCACCTCTGACACGCGCGATTGATTGCCAAAGCCGCTTTGAATCAGTTCAAAGGCAAAGAGGGCTTTTTCAATATAAGTCAGATCACGCCGCGCCATATTTTCGGTGATTTGCGCCACGGTTGCCGCATCATCATCCAGCGTCGCGATCAGCGCGCGGACCTTATGAACGGTGGACGAGGACCGGATCGCTTCCAGCCTGCGCCGCCCGTAAACCAACAGGTATTTGTCGTCATCTTGCGGGTGGCGCCGCACCAAAATAGGCACCGTTTGCCCCGTGGTTTCGATGCTTTCCCGCAAGCTGGCGATATCGGCATGGTCAAGACGGTCGGTCACACGTGTGTCGATGATTTGGTCGGGGTCAAGATCCCAAACCTTATGCCCGTCAACCGCATTGCGTGCCGCGCGCAGTGGACGGCTCGACGCCATCATCGACGGCGTGGCCACCGCACCGGCCGCCGCAATATTGTCCAGCATGGAAAGCCGCTTTTTCTTATTGTCAGCCATCTATGTCACGCCCCCATGTGGTTTGGATCAAATTGCTAATCTCTGTGTTCAGCGCATCAAGGCTTTCACGCGCGCGGTCATAGGTGGACCGTGTGAACCCAGACCTGTCTACTTCATAGAGGGTCTGTTTTGTCAGGCCCGCGTCGGAAATGGCCGTTGATTTCAGCATTGTCGCGTTCAGAACCTTTTCCGCATACATCGTCCGCAGCAAGGCCACGATCCGGTTCTGCGGCGCATCGGCGGGTTCATAGCGGGTCAACACATAGCGCATCCAATCATGGGACATATCCGCCCCGCTGTCTGCGATCACATCCATCAGATCAGCCGTCATGCGCAGGAACTGCGACATCGACATCACGTCAAGCATTTCGGGGTGGATCGTCACGAGCACGCCCGTTGCGGCGGATAGCGCCGACATGGTCAAGAACCCCAGTTGCGGCGGGCAATCGATGACGACCACATCATAGTCCCCGTCAACCTCGCGCAGCGCCTCTTTGATCCGGAAAAAGAACAGGCCCGCCGTGTTGTTGGCCAAAGCCCGCGGGGTGTCATGTTCGAATTCCATCAACTCGAGGTTGCCGGGGATCAGGTCAAGATTAGGGATATAGGTGTTGCGGATGACCGACCGCAGCGGGGCAGGGTCGTCGTAGCGGATCGCGTCATACAGCGTTCCGCCTTCGGGCAGATCAAATTCGGGCTGGACCCCGTGCAAGGCCGTAAACGATGCTTGCGGGTCAAGATCGATCCCCAAGACGCGGTAGCCTTGCAAGGCTAGATATTGCGCCAAATGCGCGGAGGTCGTGGTCTTTCCAGACCCGCCTTTAAAATTCATCACGCCGATGATTTGCATATGATCGCCGTCCCGCCGTCCAGGTAAATAGTCACCCGGTTTGCGCGCGGTTTTTTCCAGCATGATCCGCAAATCTGCGACGTTTTGGGCGGAATAGAGTCTTCTATTGCCGGATGTGACCTCTGGCTCTGGCCCTTTACCGTCCAGATGCAATTTCCGCAGATAGCTGTCATTGATCCCTAGTAGGCCCGCTGCCTCGCCAGAGGTGAATTTGCGCATCTGCTTTTGGGCATTGGGGGGAAACAGGCTGGTGCGTTGTGCATGCAATTGCTGCGCCAACAATTCCGAATGCTCGCGGATCACCGCATTGATGTTTTCAGGATCTTGATCGATCATCTGCTTGCCTTTGCCCGTCTGGCTGTCACGGTATTTTCCGTAATTATGCCTTTATGACGTGACTATTGCCCGAGAGTGGGGATTCGTGCAAGAAAAAACGAGATGTAGTGGACCACCCCTCTACAACCGCTGCTGATGGGGTCAAAACACAGCTTGTTCGCCCAAATCGACCGTTTTTGCGCCTGATGCGAGCTGTGCGTAGTGATCTTGCAGCCTGTCTTGTCCCCATTCCGGCGTCGCATCCGCATCGTATCGCCCCAAGGTTGCATCCCAGACAAGCATCGATTCGGTTGCATAGTAGCGGCCGATCCGCGCCAGTTCTGCCTTATCGCGCAGTGGCGGGATGCACCCCAGCACGCCAATAATAACCGACATCATCCGCACCGGCACCCGTTTGAATTTTGGTGGCATCTGAAGTGCTGCAAAAAGCATTTCGCCTTGCGCGCGCGGGGTGATGGCAGGACCAGGACCGCCGATCGGCAAAATCCGGTTGTGACAGTCTTTGTCAACCAGACAATGACGCAGGTAATCCCCAAGGTCATCATCGCTGATCGGTTTACAGGCCGTCAAATCCCCGTCGCCGAACAGCAAGAATGGCTTGCCAGCGCGCAGCCTGTCCAGCTGTCCCGAAAGCGATTTAAAATAGGCCGTCGGCCGCACGATGGTCCATGTCAGTGGGGCGGCTTGCAACGCCGCTTCAAACCGAAGTTTTGCGTGTTGAAACGCCAGCAGTGGCTTTTGCACACAGATCGCGGACAGCAGGACGAAATGCGCGACATTGGCTGCAACGGCGGCCTGCAATGCCATCAGGTTCAGGTCGTGATCCACAGCAAGCGCATCCGCTGGCGTGCCATTCCGGGACGCGATGCAAGAGATCACCGCATCATGATCCTGCATCATCTCCTTTAAGCGGGCAGGGGAGAGATCAGCACGGGTGACAGGTGTTACGCTATGGCCCGCACGGGTTAAGGCATGCAGCGTCGCACAGCCAATCGTGCCTGTCGCCCCCAGCAAGACAACCGATTTAGGCACCGCGCACAGTGTCGATCATCAGTTGCACATGCGCCGGATCAGCGTCTGGCGTGATCCCGTGTCCAAGATTAAAAATATGCGGCCCACCAGCCAGCGCATCAACGATCCGCCGCGTCTCTGACACCAAGGCGTCGCCGCCTGTCACCATATGGGTGGATTTCAGGTTGCCCTGCACGCAGCCGCCGGTCTGGACGTTTTGGGCGACCCAAGCCGCATCAACGCCGTCATCAACGGCAACGCAATCCGCACCAATCGCCCCGTGCGCACCGACATAACGTTCACCCGCACCGCGCGGGAAGGCAATGACCGGAATATGCGGATATTTTGCCTTGAGCGCCGCGGTGATTTGGGCCATCGGTTTGATCGAATAGTCCATAAAATCAGCGTCTTGCAACGATCCCGCCCAGCTATCGAACAGTTTGACAACTTCTGCGCCCGCCTCGATTTGCATCGAAAGATAGGAAATCGTGGCTTCGGTGATCCGATCCAAAAGCGCCTCGAAGACGGGGCGATTTTCAGCCTTGAGCGCATGCGCAGGGCCTTGGTCCGGTGTGCCTTGGCCTGCAATCATATAGGTGGCGACGGTCCATGGCGCGCCTGCAAAACCGATCAATGTCGTCTCTGACGGCAATTCAGCGGAGAGGATTTTCACGGTTTCATAGATCGGGTTGAGGGTGTCATGGATCGCATCAACCGGCTTGAGTGCTGCAACCTGATCAGCTGTGGTGATGGTCGACAGGCGCGGGCCTTCGCCCGTGACAAACCACAAATCCGCACCCAAGGCTTGCGGCACCAGCAAGATGTCTGCGAACAAAATGGCCGCATCAAACCCGTAGCGACGGATCGGTTGCAATGTCACCTCTGCCGCCAAGTCTGGGTTATAGCACAACGACAGAAAATCACCCGCTTGGGCCCGCGTCGCCTTATATTCTGGCAAATACCGGCCCGCCTGACGCATCATCCAAATCGGTGGGGTTGGCAGGGTTTCACCGGCAAGCGCACGCAGGATGGTTTTGTCAGATGTCATGGTATTTTCTTTCAATTTTTGTCCCGATTAACATGCACCACAGCAAGGGTGTGACACAAGAGTTGTCAGGCAAGGTTTACAGTATTAACAAGGTAAAATGACATATAATTTACCCACACCAGCCCACCCCATGAACATCGGCACACGCGGATCACCGCTTGCGCTTGCCCAAGCCTATGAGACCCGCGAAAGGCTTGCAAAAGCGTTCGACTTGCCGTTCGAGGCCTTCACCATTGTGGTGATCAAAACCACCGGCGATGACCGCGCGCTGATTGATGCGGACAAGCCGCTCAAAACCTTGGGTGGCAAGGGGTTATTCACCCGCGAGATCGAGCAGGACATGCTGGACGGCAAGATCGACATCGCCGTGCATTCGATGAAAGACATGCCGACGCTACAGCCTGATGGGTTGGTCTTGGACACCTATTTGCCGCGTGAAGATGTCCGCGATGCGTTTATTTCGCCGCGCGCCACAGGTCTGGCCGATCTGGCGGCAGGCACGGTTGTTGGCACGTCCAGCCTGCGCCGCCGTGCCCAGTTGAAACTGCGCCGTCCCGATTTGCAGGTCGTCGAATTTCGCGGCAATATGCAGACCCGTTTGCAAAAGCTGGACAAGGGTGTGGCCGAGGCGACGTTTTTGGCCATGGCCGGATTGAACCGTTTGAAGATGGACGAAGTGCCCAAATACGCCATCGAGGTGGAAGACATGCTGCCCGCCGTGGCCCAAGGTGCGATCGGGATTGAACGCCGCATCGATGACATGCGCGCCGCAGATATGCTGGCCGCGATCCATGATCTGCAAACCGGTCAGCGGCTGGCGGCAGAGCGTGCATTTCTTAAGGCGCTGGATGGATCATGCGAAACGCCGATTGCGTCCTTGGCCGAACTGGATGGCGATACCCTGCGCTTGCGCGGGGAAGTTTTGCGCCCCGACGGGTCTGAAAACATCACCGATGACATGACAGGCACCATCGCAGACGGCCCCGCAATGGGCATCGAGATGGCCCGCAAGATGCTTGAAAAAGCAGGGCCCACATTCTTTGAGTGGCGCAGTTAAGGATGTGGCCCCAACGATGCGGGGCCACGTTTCTTTAGGCGACGGCCGTGGCGATTGCGCATTGCTTCCACAGTGACGACAGCGCGTTGACCAAATGGTCGATATCCGCATCGGTGTGCAAGGGCGACGGGGTAAAGCGCAGCCGCTCTGTGCCTTTTGGCACGGTCGGGTAGTTGATCGGCTGCACATAGATCCCCCATTCCGACATCAGGTAATCGGCCAGCATTTTGGTTTTGACCGGATCCTTGATCATCACGGGCACGATGTGGCTGTTGTTCATCATATGCGGGATGCCTGCCCGGTCGAGACCTGCGCGCAATTTGGCGACCTGCGCCTGATGCTGTGTGCGTTCGCGTTGTGACGTTTTGAGATGTGCGATGGATGTCCGCGCCGCCGCCGCAACCGCAGGGGGCAGGGCGGTCGTAAAGATAAAGCCCGATGCAAAGCTGCGGATGAAATCGCACATCGCCGCAGAGCCGGTGATATAGCCACCCACGACGCCAAAGGCTTTGCCAAGCGTGCCTTCGATCAGGGTGATACGTTCCATCAGCCCTTCAGCTTCGGCCACACCGCCGCCGCGTGGACCGTAAAGTCCGACGCCGTGCACCTCATCGAGATAGGTCATGGCCCCGTATTTTTCGGCCACTTCGACGATGTCGCGGATCGGGGCGATGTCCCCATCCATGGAATAGACCGATTCAAAGGCGACGATCTTGGGCGCGTTTGCGGGCAGGGCGGCCAGCTTTGCCTCTAGGTCGGCCACGTCATTGTGGTTCCAGATCACCTTTTGCGCGCGCGAATGGCGGATCCCTTCGATCATCGACGCGTGATTGCCGCTGTCGGACAGGATGATGCAATCTTTCAGCCGCGATCCCAGTGTCGACAGCGCCGCCCAGTTGGACACATAGCCGGAGGTGAACAAAAGTGCCGCCTCTTTATGGTGTAAATCGGCCAGTTCCGCCTCGAGCAGCAGGTGGTCGTGGTTGGTGCCGGAAATGTTGCGTGTGCCGCCAGCGCCTGTGCCCGTCCGTTTGACAGCCTCGCACATGGCGTCAATCACCAGCTGGTTTTGCCCCATGCCAAGATAGTCGTTTGAACACCAGACGGTGACGTCGTTAACCTCGCCATCCACATGGTTGCCCGCACGCGGAAATTTCCCGCACGTCCGTTCAAGTTCAGCAAAATAACGGTAGTTGCCTTCGGATTTGAGGGTATCAAGCTGGGCATTGAAAAGCGCGTCAAAGTTCATTGGATTTTCCTGTCGTGGTTGGCGCCGGAAGCATCCAGCGCCATAGTTTCGCATCGGGCAATGGGATCACCATCAGCCAGTGTTCGAGAGCGGCCAAAGCGGCCAAGGCGGTGAGCAGGGCGAACCCCACGGTCGTGGGCGCAGTGCCCGCATTGAGCAGATTATGCCCGAAGTATGCCGTCAGAACCGAAAGGAACGTGACCCCAATGGGAAAGGCGGCGGTGATGCTGCCCTGGCGGAAATAGGATGTCAGATGATGCAGCGGCACAGGCACAAATTCGGTATTGATGCGCGGCACCCCGAAAAACAGGTTTAGTTTTGCAGATATGCGCGCCGCGAATAAAACCACAAAAGCCCCGACCCCGAATTGATTGACCCCTGCGGCGGTGATTGCGCCGATAGTCAACAAGGCCGCAAGCAACAACAGCTCGTGGTAGGCAACTGTATTAAAGGCGCGGGCAAACCGTGCCCAGCCTGTCAGGCCAGCAGGGCAGGGGCGCCGTTCCGGCCCCGTGACGATGCCCGCCAGAAACGCCAGTTCGATCCAGCCCCAGACCAGCAATGTGGACAGGAACCCGATATAGATGTTGGCGACACTCAGGGCCGTTGAGGACACAACCAACCCTGCCACCCCAAGCGCCAGAAGCGGCACGGTGAACACGACAGATTTGCCGTGCCCCGTCGCGTCGCCCGCATCGGACCGGCGCACGATCAGCAGAATGACCCCGGTGAAGAACCACCAAGTGAAAACTGCGAAAATCGCCGATGCCCATGCGGTTGCCATCATCAGTAGGTCGGCTCCATCATTGTGCTCATTGGCACCTCGTTGGGGATCGCCGGAATGGTATAAAGCGACACAAAGGCAAAGGCCGCTTTGGCCATGCCGCCCAAACGGGTCACAGTGCCACCAATGCCGCCGCGCGCTTTTCCTGCTGCGACCTGCCGCGATGCGGCTTCCATCCGGTCAAGGTTGGGCCGCCAGCGCGCATGGTCGATGTCCAGAACAAACGGAAAGATTTGCCGCGTCCCTTCAGAGGTTTTGCGAAATACCTCTTGGCCGTACCATGTCACGTCAACGCCAAGGGCATCGTGGAACACGGGCCGCTGGTGATCGCGCACCCACATGGTGGAATAAACCGCCGTCAGGAAAAACTTGATCCACATTTTGTTCACGCGGGATTCGGTCAAGTTAGGGTCTGTTTTCAGCAAAAGCGCAAATGCTTCGCCATGGCGGAATTCATCGTTGCACCATTCGCGGAACCACTGGAAAATCGGGTGGAACACTTTGTCGGGGTGTTGTTCAAGATGGCGGAAAATCGTGATGTAGCGCGCATAGCCGATTTTTTCCGACAGATAGGTCGCGTAATAAATGAACTTGGGCCGGAAATATGTGTATTTCTTTTGCTGGGTCAAAAACCCGAGGTTCACACGGATGCCCGCCTCGCGCAGCGCATCGTTGATAAACCCTGCATGGCGCGCCTCGTCGCGGGCCATCAGCTGGAACAGGGTCGTGATGTCGGTGTTCGACCCACGGCGTTTCATTTCCTTATAAAGCACGCAGCCCGAAAATTCAGCCGTGCAGCTGGAGATCAGAAAATCGATAAATTCGGCACGCAGGGCAGGGTCCATGCCTTCCCAATCGGCCTGCCATTTGTCGGTTTTCTTGAAATGGCCCTTGTTCGGATCTGATTGCATTTCTGCGATCAGTTTGTCCCAGTCGCCGCGCACCGACGTCACATCAAGCGCGTCCATTTCGGCAAAATCGGTGGTGTAGAACCGTGGCGTCAGCAAGGTGTTTTGCATCGCAACTTCGGTCGCTTTATCCGACGTCATTGCATCGCCCTGCTGGTCTTGCAGCGCAATCGCTTCTTCGGCGGTATCGGCATAGGCGGAATGTGTGGCCTTGTTCATGACATCACCTCTTCGGAAAATGAAAACTCGCAAAGTTCCATAAATTCGAAATCACCTGTCATGCGGGTCCAAAGCTGTTCAAGCCCTGATGCGCGGGTGATGGTGGCGGTCCGGTCTTCTGCGACGACTTCACCGTAAGGCGCCATAATTTCGGCGCCATGCACCAGCACGCTGTCCCCAGGGTTCACGACCGCCCCGTTGTTGAATTTCACATGCGCTGACAGTTCTTCGAAGCGGTGCGAAATTGTGACTGTGCATGGTACTTGTTCTTTTGATCTTGCCAGAAATCCCATAATTTTTGTCCCTTTAGGTTGCGGTTTAGTCGATCAGCTTGGCGAAAGCTGCGACGTTATCCTGACCGTATCCGATCAGTTCGATTTTCCATCCTGTGGCGTCATCAATCACTGCAAAATGCCCGTTTTCTCGACGTACGAGCCGCAGCGGATCATTGGTGGTGATGCCTCTGGCCGCCCGTTCCCGCAGGATCGACCCCCAGATCACATCAATGAACCCTGCCTTATTTTCCAAGGAGTGACCGATTTTGACCCCATCGGTATTCGTGACCAAAACGCCCCCGCTGCGCGACCCATCAAGCTGGATCATGCGTGTTTGCAGGACCGCACTATCAGGGGCCTGTGCGAGGATCGGGCGGTCCGTGAAGCTGTCGAACCCGACCAAGGCGGTGGCCGCAGCCATGAGCGAAAACATTCCGATCACCAGCGCGCGTGGCACCATTTCGCGGTCACGGTGTTTCATCTGCTGCGACAGTGACGCGGCGTGTTGTATGTTGCGTGCATCCATTGTCATCACTCCGCAGCCATTGGCGATGGGGCCGCTGTGCTACGGCTGATTTTTGGCTCTGACACACGGGTTTCGGCGGCCTCTGCAAAGATCGCCGCCACACGGGCCGCATCCGGAATCGCGCGGAATGCCGGTTGCGTGCGCGAAAAATGCCAAGGGCGCACATGTGGCCATGTCATCAGATATGACAGGCGCGTGTCCCCGATCAGTTCAAAGTTGATGGTTCCGATGCCGGATTTGCGCAGACCCAGTTGTGCGGTGCCGATTTGCACGAATGGCAGGTTGAGCGTCATGTTCAATGCCGCCCCGATCCGCATGCAGGCCCGTTTGTTGGTCAGCGTATAAACTGTGCTGCGCGCCTGCACCGTTGCCACAAGATAGATCAACCCGCCGGCCACAAGACCTGCGATCAGAAATGGCACCCCATGCCCCAGGGCTTGTGTGAAAGGCACAGTGGCCGAGGACACCCCAACCCGCCAGATCGCCAGCAGGGCGAAATAGCCAATGATCCAATTCAGACACAGCGCGTCTTTGGCCAAGCGCAGCGGGTTGGGTGCGCCTTGCCATAGGATTTCTTCGCCTGCGGGCAGTGCCTCTGGCAAGCCGCGGACCGGTTCAAAATTGAAATCATCGTGATGCATTATCTTTGTCCCCATGTGTGGTGGTGCGGGCCGTTTGGCGAAAACGCCCCGCAAGTGTTTTAGACGACCGGTTCAGACCGCTTTGGATCGGCGTAAAGTGTCCCGCCGCCGAAATAGGCCATGATCTTTTCCTCTTCGAGAAGCGTCACGGACCCTGCGTTTTTGATCGTTGGAATGCCGTCAAAATGCGGCTCGAAAACGGACCGGACGACCACGCGGTCATGCTTGATCTTGGCAAAGTTCATCGGGATCAGACGCAGTTTGCCGGACCCTTCAGGGTTCACATCAATCGTCAGGAAACGGACCATTTGTTCTGGCACGTCGACCCACATATCCGTGATCCGCCCGACGACTTCACCGTCGCCTGCCACAACGGCCAAGCCACGCGGATCGATGCCCGCAGAGACGTTGAAATCTTCCAGCGCGGACAGCGGTTGTATTTTATTGTGCCCATGTGCGTCCAGTTCAGGATGGTCGGACCGTGGCGCCCATGATGCAGGTCCAACCCCGTCAACCATTGCGTCGCCTGTTGGCACATAGGGCGACCCTGCGGCCACGGATGTGCGTTCCAGCGCAAGGCTGTCGCGGTCGCCGCGCTGCCCCGATGGCACGGTCAGCTCGCCGCGCCCATGTGGCAAGAGGAATGTTTTGTCGGACGGGACAGGAAACGGCCCTTGGTTCGGGGCCTCGTTGCCGTCGTCATCTTGCAAAGGATAGCCTTCGCGCATGTTTTCGGTTTGCAGGTAATAAACCAGCAGTGCGAAAAAGATCCAAAACATCCAGATCGCGGCGCTCGCCAGATCAAAGTTGCCGAAAAAGTTGTTACCGAGCATGGGTTTATCCTCCGAAGGTATTGTAAATGCGTGTCATGTTGGAAAGTCAGCTAGCCCTGTGGGCGTGGATGTTGGTGCCGACATCGGGCGGGCCTTAACCAAGCGGCCAAGCACGATAAGCGTGATGAAAAGCAGGCCGATTTCGATGTGGTAGACCACCGAATACCCTGTTGCGTTCGATTGCAGTGCCGCCCCCAAGCCGCCCGATGTTGCGGCGGCGTTCACAAGATCGCGGACCGCACCGCCGATAAAGATTGATGCGCCTGCTGCTGTTGCTTGGGCGGCCCCCCATGCGCCAAGCGCCAGTCCTTTGCCCGCAGCGCCGGTGGTGTTTAGCGTCATGGCTGCGGTTAAGGTGGCCACGGCAAATAGCCCGCCACCAAGCCCGATCCCGAAAGCCCCCGAAAAGAACACAAAGCTGCTGTTCAATGGCGCTGCAAAGATGACGCCGCTGAATGCGATCAACCCGATTAAGATGCCGCGCGCAGCCATGCGGTAGGGGTCGAGTGCCGATTTGAGCCAGCTCGCCGCCAAGCCAAAGCCGATCAAGGCCCCGACCGCCCAAAGGGCTGAAAGCAATGTGGTGGCCGACACCGACAGGCCCAGAATTTCGCCGCCATAAGGTTCAAGCAACACGTCCTGCATGTTGAAGGCCAGCGTGCCGATGAACACCACAATCAACAGCCGCCCTGCGTCGCCGCCCGCCACCAGATCGCGCCATGCGTCCATGAACTGCGGCTTTGGCGCGGCCTGTTCTGATTTGGTCATTGGGGCCAGTCGTTCTTGTTTCCACAGTGCTGTGATGTTCAGCAAGAGCGTCACAACTGCCGTACCTTGGATTACCTGCACCAAACGCAATGCGCTAAAGTTTTGCAAAAGTGCGCCCACAATCAGGGCCGATACGCCCATGCCGATCAGGAAGGTCACATAAAGCAGCGCCACAACTTGCGGGCGGGTTTCTTCTGTCGCGCGGTCCGCTGCCAAGGCCAGACCTGCGGTTTGCGTCATATGCATGCCGATGCCCGTCATCAAAAACGCCAGTGCTGCGCCGACTTCGCCAGCCCATGACGGCCCTGCGACTTGATCCCCGGACAAAAGCAAAAGACCCATTGGCATGATCGCCAAACCGCCGAATTGCCACATGGACCCGAACCACAGGTAAGGAATGCGTTTCCACCCGATCGCCGAGCGGTAATTGTCCGACCGAAAGCCCAAAAGCGCCCGAAACGGTGCCACAAGCACAGGGATCGCGATCATCAGTGCGACCAATGTGGCCGACACCGATAGTTCCACGATCATCACCCGATTGAGCGTGCCCAGCAACATCACCGCTGCCATCCCGACAGAGATTTGAAACAGCGACAGCCGCAGCAATTGCCCCAGCGGCAGGTCATCGCTGACCGCGTCCGAAAACGGCAAGGCCCGCAGCGTCAGCTTTTTCAATGTGTCGCGTGGCAGGATCATGGACGGAATTCCAATGCGTTGGAAATGTAGAAACCCGATGTGACCCGTTCGACGTCGCGCAGCGTGCCGGTGGTCAGCGCCTTGGCCAGTTTTGCGGGTGCATGTGGCACCATGGTCGGGGATCTGTCTGTGCTTGGGAACAATTTGCCGATCCGCCACATCGCCATCAAAAGCGGCGTGCGCGGGGCCACGGTAAACACCATATTCCCGCGAATACGCGGCGCGATATCGGTCAGAATTGTGCAAATGTCGGCTTGGGCATAGTAGATCATCGAATCCATGGCCACGACGTGATCAAAGTCACCCAAAGCCGGATCAAGCATATCGCCCGCCTTGAATTGCAGGCTGCCAGACAGGTCATCTGGCGTCCGTTTGTTCGCAATATCAATCAGTTGCGGCGAAATATCGACACCGACCACATCGGCCCCACGTGCGGCCAGCTCAAACGCCAAAGCCCCCGTGCCACAGCCCGCATCCAAGATGCGCAGCCCCGTCAGGTCATGTGGCAGTTGCCCGATCAAAACGTCGCGCATCCGGTCGCGCCCTGCACGCACGGTTGCCCGAATACCCGATACAGGCGCGTCTGATGTCAGCCGTTCCCATGTTTTGGTCGCGGTGCGGTCGAAATAGGTTTCAACGCGGCTGCGTGTGGCCTCGTAAGTCATTAATCGAACCCCAGCAATTCAAAGATTTCGCGGTCCGGCAATGGATCGGGGGCCAGTGGTTCTGTCCCGTTCCACAGTGTTTCGGCCAAGCGGATATATTCCTTGCGGACCTGCACGATTTCTTCGTCATCGGGCATTTCGAACAGGGTTTTCTTTTTCAGACGGGACCGGCGGATCGCATCCAGATCAGGCATATGCGCGATCCGGTTAAAGCCCACAGTGTCGCAATAGCGATCGACCTCGTCGGTGTCCTTGGACCGGTTGGCCACACAGCCCGCAAGCCGCACCTTGTAGTTTTTCGATTTGGCCTGCACGGCGGCAATAATCCGGTTCATCGCATAGATGCTGTCGAAATCATTGGCCGTCACGATCAACGCGCGGTCCGCATGCTGCAAAGGGGCCGCAAAGCCACCGCAGACCACGTCACCCAGCACGTCGAAAATAACCACATCGGTGTCTTCCAACATGTGGTGCTGTTTGAGCAGTTTGACTGTTTGCCCAACCACATAGCCGCCACAGCCGGTGCCCGCAGGTGGCCCGCCTGCTTCGACGCATTTCACGCCGTTGTAACCGACGGCAACGTAATCTTCAGGGCGCAATTCTTCGGCGTGGAAATCCACGTCTTTGAGGATATCGATCACCGTTGGCTGCAACATGCCTGTCAGCGTAAATGTGCTGTCATGTTTCGGGTCGCAACCGATTTGCAAAACCCGCTTGCCCATTTTGGAAAACGCGGCGGATAGGTTCGACGAGGTCGTCGATTTGCCGATGCCGCCCTTGCCATAAACCGAAAACACTTTGGCGCCTTCGATCTTGGCGCTTTCGTCTTGGTGGACTTGAACGGAGCCTTCGCCGTCGCCGCCGAGGTTTGGAATGCTTTTATCTAGTGGTGACATGGTCGTTCCCTTTCTTGGGTCATTCGGCTGCAATGCCCTCGAGTTGATCTTCAATGGCGTCAGCTGCATTTTGCAGAGCAGCGAACGTTTCGGCGTCTGGTGTCCAATATTGCCTGTCAGAGGCTTCGATCAGCCGGCTGGCCATCCGCATAGAGGCCTGCGGGTTCAGATCAGCGAGCCGTTTGCGCATGACGTCATCCAGCACAAAGGTTTCGGACAATTGTTGGTATATCTGCGGGTCGACCTTGCCCGTGGTGGCGGACCAGCCGACGGTATTGGTGATCGACGCCTCGATCTGCCGCACGCCTTCATGGCCGTGTTGCAGCAGCGGTTCGTAATATTTCGGGTTCAGATTGCGCGACCGCGTTTCAAGATCAACCTGATCAGACAAGCTGCGCACGGTAGCCCCGCCGCGTGTTTGATCCCCGATATAGATCGGGGTGTCGCCGCCCCCTTTGGCCCGTTTGACCGCAGATGCGATCCCGCCCAGCGTGTCGAAATAATGGTCTACAGTGGTGATCCCCAATTCGACCGATTCAAGGTTTTGATAGGCCAGATCAACGTTTTTCAACGTGTCTTGCAGCAGATCGGCCTGCGCGGATGCTTCACCATCGGTGCCATAGGCAAAGGATTTGCGCGCCTGATAGGCATCGGCCAGATCATTTTCATCGTCAAAGGCCGAGCTGTCGACCAACTGGTTCACATTGGACCCATAAGCCCCTTCGGCATTGGAAAACACGCGCAGGGCCGCCGTTTTCATATCAACCCCGTGTGTCTGCGCGAAGGATACTGCATGGGCGCGGATCGGGTTGAGATCGGCTGGTTCATCGGCAATTGCACATTGATAGGCCGCATCGGCCAGCAATTTGGTTTGCAAGGGCAGCAGGTCGCGGAAAATGCCTGACAGGGTCATCACAACGTCGACGCGTGCCCGCCCGAGTGTTTCGAGCGGGATCAAGTCTGCCCCGCACAGCCGCCCGTGTGCGTCGAACCGTGGGGTCGCACCCATCAAGGCCAAGGCTTGGGCAATGGGACCGCCACCGGATTTGATATTGTCAGACCCCCAAAGCACCAGCGCCACCGTGCACGGCAAGCTGTCGTGGGTTTTGAGAAGTTCATCCGCTTGCAGCGCACCGTCCATCATGGCGAATGCGGTTGGCATCCGAAACGGATCAAAGGCGTGGATATTACGCCCAGTGGGCAGAATTTCCGGCGCGCGGATCACGTCACCACCGGGCACAGGCGCGATAAATTGCCCGTTGAGCGCGCGCATGAGTGCAGGCAATTCCGCATCTGTTTCCAAATGCGCCTTTGCCGCGGCGCGTGCGTTCGCATCGGTAAATTCCATCAGGTTCAGCGTGTCTTCGACCGCTTGCGGGCTGCGCAATTGGCCAACGATATGCAGGCCGTCAGGGATCAGCGCGTCTTCTGTTTCCAACAGTTTCAGCCAAAGCGCGCCCATGTCAGACGCGTCCAGATTAACCAGCGTGGCCTGTGATGCCACCAGTTCAGACAGGCTATCACGCTCTGCCCCATCGGGCATGGCGCGCCATTTGGTCATGCTATCCTTGAGATCAGCCAACCCCCGATAGAGCCCCGAATTTTGCAAAGGCGGCGTGATATGGGTGATTGTCACCGCATTGCTGCGCCGCTTGGCCAATGTCGCCTCCGACGGGTTATTGGCGGCATATAGATAGACGTTGGGCAGATTGCCCATCAACCGGTCCGGCCAGTCATTGCCGCCCAAACCGTTCTGTTTGCCCGGCATAAATTCCAATGCGCCATGCATCCCGAAATGCAAAACCACATCTGCCCCAAAACCGTGTTTCAGATATTGGTAAAACGCCGAAAACGCATGGGTCGGCGCAAAGCCTTTTTCAAACAACAGGCGCATCGGGTCGCCTTCGTAGCCAAAGGTGGGCTGCACGCCGACCATGACCTTGCCGAATTGCGCACCCAGAATAAACAGGTCGCGCCCGTTGGTTTGAATGCGCCCCGGGGCAGGGCCCCATGTTGTTTCAATCTCGTCCAACCACGGCGTTGTCGCCACGATATGGTCGGCGCTGACTGTTGCCATCACATTGGCCTCTTGGCCGTAAACGTCCTTGTTGCCGTGCAAAATGGCGTGGCGCAGATCGTCCACCGTGGCAGGTGGGGTCACATCGTACCCGTCAGCCGCCATTTGGTGCAGCGTGTTATGCAGACTTTCGAACACTGACAAATAGGCCGCTGTCCCCACGGCCCCCGCATTGGGTGGGAAGCCGAACACAACGATCCCGACGTTTTTATCGGCATTGGCTTTGCGCCGTAGGCTGGCCAGTTTTTCGGTCTTTTCGACCAGCGCATCAATCCGTTCCAGACAAGGCGCCATGGCTTTGACACCGCCGACAGGCTGGCATTTTTGCGCGCAACCTGCGCAACCCATCGCCCCGTGCCGTCCTGCAAAAACAGTCGGGTTTGTGGCCCCGTCAATTTCGGGCAGGGCGATCAACATGGTGGATTCAATCGGCGATAACCCCTGACCCCCCGTCGCCCATTGGTCCAGCGTCTGAAATTCGAGCGGTTGCGCCGCGATGTAAGGCAGATCCAGCCCTGTTAGCGTTTCAACAGCGGCGTCACTGTCGTTATAGGCAGGCCCACCGACAAGCGAAAATCCGGTCAGTGACACCAGCGCGTCAATCTGACCTTGATGGTAAGCGCTGATCGCGGGGCGTCCGTCGAGGCCGCCCGCAAAGGCCGCTATGACACGGATGCCACGAGCCTCAAAACTACGGATAACATGATCGTAATGGGCCGTGTCGCCCGCAAGAATATAGCTGCGCAGCATCAAAATGCCGACGGTGGTGGTGCCAGTGGTTGGCGGCAGGTCGGCCAATTCGGTTGTGATATGCAGGTCCGGCAGATCGGGGTGGTAGAGCCCGACCTCTGGGTAAGCGATGGGGTCGTTTGACCCGACACCGCGCCATGCCTGCACGCGGCTATAGCGCGAGATCAGGAACCGGACCATGTTTTCAAAGTTGTCGTCAGACCCGCCCAGCCAATATTGCATGGCAAGGAACCAAGCGCGCAAATCCTGGCTTTTCCCCGGGATCAGTTTCAGGATTTTAGGCAAGCGGCGGAGCATTTTCATTTGCCCTGCGCCGGATTTGCCGGATTTTTTCGCGGGCTTGAGTTTCTTGAGCAGACCCATCGCGCCGGAGGCAGGCTTGGACATATCCAAATCGCCCATGCGCGTCAGCTGTGTAATTTCCTGATCCGACACCAGCCCCACCATCGCGTCACAGGCGTCGCGGCGCGCGGCCAGATCGGGCAGGATCGCTTTGACGTGGTCTTCAAGGAACAAGACGCTGGTTATGACCATATCGGCCTGTGCGATGTCATCGCGGGCGGCTTGCAGGGCGGCGGGGTCTTTGTCCCATTCTGCGGCGGCATGAATGGTCAGGCTGAGCCCCGGAAAGTCGCGGGCGAGTTTGGGCGCAATACGCGCAGCAGGGCCGGCAGCGTGCCGGTCCAACGTCACAATGACGAAACGATACATATGATGCATCACGTCATCGCGCATAATGGGCCTTTGCGTCGTAAAGCGTATCAATCGAGATTTCGGCCAAGCCTTTTTGCGCCGCGAATGTTTCGGTGTTCCGCCGTGCCTTGCCGCGCACAAAGAACGGGATTTTTTTCAGTTCTTTTTCCGCCTCGGCCAACCAAACCAGCACATCTGTTTGGGGCGCATGGTCTGGCGCGGGCTGCGGCATTTGCCCTGCGGGGGCGTGCCCGCCGTGATGCGACGGACCGGCCGCATCGTTGAATTCAAAATCATCGCGGAACATGTGCAGCAAATGCTCTTCTAGTCCCATCACAAGCGGATGAATCCATGTGTCAAAGATCACATTCGCGCCCTCGAACCCCATCTGCGGGGAATAGCGGGCGGGGAAATCTTGGACATGCACAGGCGCGGAAATCACCGCACACGGGATGCCCAGACGTTTGCCGATATGGCGTTCCATCTGGGTGCCAAGGATCATTTCGGGTTGCAACGCCTCGATGGCGCGTTCGACTTCGAGATAGTCATCGGTGATCAGCGCGGTCAAACCGTGTTCTTTGGCCACTGCGCGCACATCACGGGCCATTTCGCGGTTGTAACAGCCGATGCCCGCAACCTCGAAACCCATCTCGTCGCGGGCAATCCGCGCGGCGGCTTTTACATGGGTGCCGTCACCGAAGATGAACACGCGCTTGCCGGTCAAATAGGTGCTGTCGACGGACCGCGACCACCATGTCTGGCGCAAACGATCTGTATCAAACTGTGCGGTTGACCCGGTCAGCGCGCGAATTTCAGCGATGAAATCATGGGTCGCGCCGGTGCCGATTGGCACCACTTTGGTGAATGGCTGGTCAAAGGTTTTTTCCAGATGCCGCGCCGCTGTTTCGCCTGTTTCAGGGTAAAGCAGCACGTTGAAATGCGCAGCCCCCATGCGGGCGATGTCAGATGGTGTGGCGGTCATGGGCGCGGTCACATTGACCTCGACACCCAGTTCATAAAGCAGATTGGTGATTTCCTGAATATCGTCGCGGTGCCGAAACCCAAGCGCGGTTGGTCCCAGAATATTGCAGCTGATCCGCTTGGTCCGTGCGACGGGTTTGGCCAGCGCCTTGACGATTTGGTAAAATGTTTCATCCGCGCCAAAGTTTTCTTTGCGCTGATAGCTGGGCAGCTCAAGCGCGATAACAGGAATGCCAAGGCCCATGGTTTCGGCCAAACCTGCGGGGTCGTCTTGAATCAGTTCCGCGGTGCAAGAGGCACCGACGATGATCGCCTCTGGGTCGAAACGGTCCACCGCATCTTGGCATGCCGATTTGAACAGGCCAGCCGTATCAGCGCCCAAATCGCGGGCTTGGAATGTGGTATAGGTCACAGGGGGCCGGTGGTCGCGCCGTTCAATCATTGTGAACAACAGATCGGCGTAAGTGTCGCCTTGGGGCGCGTGCAACACGTAATGTAGCCCCGTCATGCCCGTGGCCACACGCATCGCGCCAACATGCGGCGGGCCTTCATATGTCCAAACGGTCAGCTTCATTCGGCGGCGACCCCCAAGATATCCTTGCGGCGCAATGGGCGGGCGAAAAGTGCGGCCAAATCACCGGCCTGTTCGTAGAAATGCACAGGGGTGAACACCAATTCGATGGCCCATTTGGTCGACAGGCCCTCTGCTTCGAGCGGGTTCGCAAGACCAAGTCCGCAGACGGTCAGATCAGGGCGGGCGTCGCGGCAGCGGTCCAATTGCAGGTCCACATCTTGGCCTTCGGAAATCTGCGGGCCTGCTGGCAAAAGGTCCAGATCAGGGCCGTGCAGCGCATCGTGGATATAGGGCGACCCGACCTCAAGCGCGGACATGCCGCATTCGCGGGTCAAAAAGCGGGCCAGCGGAATTTCCAACTGGCTGTCGGGAAAGAAGAACACCGATTTTCCGGCCAATGGGGCGGCGGCTTGCGCGATGGCTTGGCGCGCACGGCGGCGCGGGGCGTCGGTGGCCCGCGCGAATGTGTCTGCATCAACACCAAATTCGGCGGCAATCGCAGCCAGCCACGCGGTTGTGCCTTCGTCACCAAAGGGGAAGGGGGCCGCGATATGGCGCGCGCCACGCCGTGTCAGTGCGGCATGTGTATCACCCAAGAACGGCTGTGTCAGGGCAAAGACGGTATTTTCACCCACACCCATTTCACTGTCGATGGTCCGCGCAGGCAAAACCCGCACAGGGCCGATCCCCAGATCAGCCAGCAAGCCAAGCATCTGGTCTTCGACCACATCGGGCAGGGCCCCAACGACCATCAATTCGCGGGCGTCGGTTTTGGGCAGCACGGGGACCATCGCCGCGAGACAGGCGTCTTCACCTTGGGTGAATGTCGTTTCGATCCCTGAACCGGAATATTCCAACACACGCACCTTGGGCGCATATTGCACGGTCAACCGTTCGGCGGCGCGGTTCAGGTCCAGTTTGATGACCTCGGACGGGCAAGACCCCACAAGAAACAGCTGCTGGATATCAGGACGACGCGCCAGCAATTCGGCGACGGTCCGGTCCAATTCGTCTTGGGCATCTTTGAGCCCTGCCAGATCACCTTCTTCGAGAATCGCTGTCCCGAATCGTGGTTCGGCGAAAATCATCACACCTGCGGCGGACTGCAAAAGATGCGCACAGGTCCGCGACCCAACCACCAAAAAGAATGCATCCTGAATTTTGCGGTGCAACCAGATGATCCCTGTCAGGCCGCAAAATACTTCGCGTTGCCCACGTTGTTTGAGCACAGGGGCCGCGCGGCAGCCGATAGATGGAGGAGGGGCCATTTGATGGGTCATGCGGATGCCTCTGCCTGCAGGCGCGCCATGCGCAATTTCCAGATGAATTGGGCCGCGTTCACGACATAGGCCGCATAGGCCAACAGCGCGACTGTGATCAGCGTGGCCGGCGTGAATGATCCCATCAAAAGCCCATAGATATAAAGGCTATGCAGTCCGATCACGACAAAGCTGAACACGTCTTCCCAAAAGAATGCGGGGGCAAAAAGCCATTGGTCAAAGACCACTTTTTCCCAAATCGCGCCGGTCACCATAATCAGGTATAAAATCGCCGTTTTCAGGACGATTGACGCGGTTGCGATGTCATAGCCTGCACCGGTCAAAAGATAGCGCAGGACCAGCACCAAAGAGACGGCAAACACCAAAAATTGCAGTGGGGCCAAGATGCCCTGCACCAAGGTCCATTTGGTCCCGTCACGCCGCGCACGTTGCTGGGGCGTATACAGCCCGACCGTCGGCGCAGTTGATGCAAAAGTTTCGGTCATTGATGTGTCCCTGGACAAGTCGCGTTGGTTAAAAGTTGCCACCAACCGCCCAATGTGTCAACTTAGATTTACACTAATTGCGGGTTGCATCAGGACCCCAATAAATCAATTTTGCTGATTCTAAACATTAAACCCGCGATTACGGTGAATTATGTCAATATAAATTGACATATACCGAGCTGTCATTGACCATAAGTCACGACCGCCGACACGATAGTTAAAAGAAAGTGACCATTTCACCCAAGGAGCCACTCTTGACCCAGCATGAGCATTGCCAAGGCCCAAAGCCTATTGCAGATTTGAATGCGATCGCCTTGCGCGCCTTGGCAACATTATTGGCAAGCAACGAAACCGGCTGTGCGGACCTTAAGGCCCAACAGATGTTGCAAGCCGCAGCCATTGATCCTGACTTGACCTGTTTTGACAGGGTGGTGAATGACCTTTTGGATGCAGGCAGCACAGCGCAGCGGATTGCAAATGTGCATATCCCCGCCGTGGCGCGCAACTTGGGGCAAGGTTGGGCCGACGGCACCCAATCGTTTGGCACTGTGTCCATCGGCTGTTCACGTCTGCAAACCTATTTGCGTCAAAAGGGTTTGGCATGGTGTGACGCACAGACCCTGCAATCGACAACATTTGCCAGCGTCCTGCTGGTGGTGCCCGTTCATGAACAACACACATTGGGGGCCACGCTTTTGGCAGGGCAGTTACGCGCGCAGGGGGTCGATGTTACCTTGGCGCTGCATTGCAATATGTTAAAACTGGGCCAGTTGACGCGAGGTCGGCGGTTTGACGCCATCCTCGTCTCCGCATCTCAAAGCGAAGCCCTTGAAACTTTGCGTCAAACGATCCTATATATGCGCAGAGATAGTACGAGTACTCCAATAATATTAGGCGGCAGCGTGCTTAGTCAGGTTCCAAATATCCTTGAAACGGCCGGTGCCGACTTCAGTGCAGATTGCGTTGAAGATGTCATTGACATGCTTGCGCCCGTGGTCGCCACAAAACGATGCGTGGGTATTTGACGAATGTTGACGGCCTGCCAAACCAGAAAGAACGCGTCATGATGTCCCCCAGCGATCAAGCTTGGACCAGCGGACTGATCCCGATGATCGAACCCAACGAAGTGACAAAAATCATTTCGCGCATTTCCGACATTGCCTTGGTCCTGTCGCAGGATGGCAAGGTGCTTGGTGTCATGACCAACCCCAGTTTTCGCGGGCAATACGACCTTTCCACATGGGAAGGTCAGCCGCTCGCAGACCAGATGACGGTCGAAAGCGTGCCAAAACTGGCCCGCCGCCTGACCGAATTCGACGAGCTTGGCGATGCGCTTCAGCCGCTTGAGGTGAACCATAAGGCCACCGACACTTATGCCGAATTCCCGATGCGTTATAGCTTTCACCGGATCGGCAGTGATGGTGCATTGCTTTTGCTGGGAAGCGATTTGCGCTCGACGGCCGAAATGCAGCAACAACTTGTCGCCGCACAAATCGCGCTTGAACAAGACTATGAAGCACAACGTGACGCAAACCTAAAATTCCGCGTGTTGATGGGCGCGATGGATGAAGCGGTTATCTATCTTTCTGCACGCAGCGGTAAAATCCTTGAAGCCAACGCCGCAGCGCTTGCGCTTTTGGGGCCTGCACGGTCCGAGCTAACGGGGCTATCGCTTGCGGATACTGTGACGACGACGTCAGGGACAGGCGATCTGGTCACACAGCTGGTCACCCATGCCACGCAAAAAGAGGGCAGCGCCCTCAAGGCCACGACAACAGCCTTGCGTAAAACTGTTCAGATCCAACCCAAGCTTTTCCGCACGTCGGGCGAACAGATGCTTTTGTGCAAATTGATCGCATCCACAGCAGAGCCCGCCCAAACCGATGATTTGCGCGCCAATCTGATGGCGATGTTCGAAAATGGCGTTGATGCAATTGTGTTTGTGGGCGCTGACGGGACGATCCTGTCGACAAATGACGCGTTCCTGCGTCTCGCGGATATTGCCCATGCGCCTGCGGTGCGCGGCCAATCGCTGGCCGCGTTTTTGAACCGTGGCACTGTTGATTTGAATGTGATCCTCGACAATGCGAAACGGTCCGGCGCGATGCGGCTATATGCGACCAAGATCAAAAGCGATCTGGGGGCGGACCGCGCAATCGAAATTTCCACGACCCGCCTGCGCACGGGTGCCGCTGCTGTTTACGCCCTGATCATCCGCGACGCGAGCCGCGCTGATGCAATTCGGCCCGCAAATACTCAGGCCAATGACGTCGATATGGAATCAGTCATTGAATATATTGGCAGCCAGTCGCTGAAGGATATCGTCGCCAAAACCACCGATGTGGTCGAAAAGATGTGTATCGAGACCGCTGTGGAAATGACATCAAACAACCGCGTTGCCGCCGCCGAAATGCTCGGCCTGTCGCGTCAGTCACTTTATGTGAAGCTGCGCAAATATGGGCTGGTCAAGAAAGACTAGTCAAAAGACAGATTTGTCGCGACCCAACCCCAGACAAATCCAAGCTGGGGTTTCCTCCCAATAGGTCAGATTGTCCAAGTTGGTGATCTACCCAGGTGTCGCCGTAACCATACAGAAAAAAGCAGCCGAGGCGCAGGTGTCTGCGATTGTGCGCGCTGTGAATTCAAGTCAGGTTGCGACATTTCTCTATCCAAGTTTGCGCAGTTCTGCGGCGAATGCCTCAGTTGGCGTTTTCCATCCCAAGCACTTTCTCGGTGTTCCGTTTAGGAGTTCACAGATAGCCTTCATGTCTTGATCTGAAAGCGTTGAGATTGGTGTATCGCGTGGCAGATATCGTCGCGCACGCTTGTTCAGGTTTTCCACGGACCCTTTCTGCCAGGGCGCTTGCGGATCGCAGAACCAAGCCTCGGTTCCAATCCCAGGTTTGAGCTTTCGCCAGCCAGAGAACTCAATCCCACGGTCAAAGGTGATCGACTGACGCGCGGTTTGGGGCAGGGGTTCCATCACATTCATCAGCCGTTTCATGAAGTGGTTCGCGCTACGGTCATTGTTGCGGAACAATACCGCATAGCGCGTCTTCCGTTCGACCAAAGAGGCCACATTAGTCTTGCCGTGTTCGCGCCGAAAGATCATCAGATCACCTTCCCATGCGCCAAAATTCTCTCTATCCTTGACGTGCTCGGGCCTGTTGTGGATTGAGCGTTCCAGCGGAAACATCATGCCACGTGCGGTCCGAGAGTAGCGTGGTTTTCTTTTTTTACGGCGATCTGGCAGATACCGAGCTAAGGCCTGTGACCGGCCATCTGGGCTGTAAACATAAGAATAGATCGTCTCGTGGCTAACTGTGGTTGCGTGGCCTTCGAATTTCAAACGTCCAGCAATTTGTTCCGGTGACCATCCTTCCTGAAGCCGATCAATCACAGCCTCGCGCAGTTCCGGAATGCGCACCAGCTTGCGGCGTCTCGCACGTCGATCAGCCGCGCATTTCTGTGCCGTCATTCCATAATAGCCACTCAGTTGAGGTAACTCATCATCTTTGAAAAAGTTACGTTTTATTTCACGATACACGGTTGCGCGATGACGATTTATCCTTCGCGCAATCTCCGTCACGTTCACTTTGCGATGCAAACGATCTTCGATTTGACGTCGTTCGGCTAGATTTAACTCTGTGCGTTTCATAAACTGTTCTCCTGACTTTCCAGTAGGATAGTGGAAAAGTCGCTTCTCAGTTTAGAATGTACCCCGGCTACATGCATACATCGGATAATGAAGTTTATGTTATATTTTTCTAATAAGTGCATTCCTCTTCGGCAGACACTCTAGGCAGGATTTGACCTAAATCCTGCGGCTACCTCTTTCAGCACCAGATGATTGTAAGTCAGGTTGTTTAGGATCAAGGGGATCCTTGTTCTAACCACATCCCTGCGCGTCAGCTTGCGGCGGACATGATCCAAGCTGTCGAACCAATTTTGCGCGGCAATGCGCGCCTAGGGGCCCGTAAAATAGCGCAATAGAAGCGCCAGAAAAACCTGTGGGTATTTTGATCAAATACAACATTTGAATCTACGGTACTAAGCTGCAAAAAATGCTCCCTCATAGCCTGTCATTTTTTTGACAATCGCTGTCATTTTTCTGACAAAACTTGAAAGTTACCATAAGACACTGTTTTTAAATGGAAATTACAATGCACCACCAAAACACCACTAGTGACATCTCTAAATCACTGTTTTTACAAAGTAAAAACTTGATCTGCAGCCTGCTGCGTGGCGTGTGTACTTTCTTTGAGAACCAAGGGGTCGATCAGCCCTTCTGTGATGGGCTAGGAAAGAGTCTGAATAGCCCCTAGTTTCCTAGACACCTTCTTGGTTGACATTTCGCTGTCTGTTTTCGAAGTCGACCGGTGACAGCATCCCGTTTCTGACAGGTTTGCGTTTTGGGTTATAGAACATTTCGATGTAGTCGAAGATGTCCAGTCTGGCTTGTTCACGCGTTTTGTACGTTCGGCGGCGGATGCGCTCGCGTTTGAGCAGGTTGAAGAAACTTTCGGGCAGTCCGTTTTCCGCCATTGGTCCGAGGACAATGGACGTGCGCGTTGTCATGACAATTCCCACGCCTGCTCATTGAATGTTCAATGTTGTGGGCCTGTAGAAATGTAGCCCAATCTCGGCTGGTGTATTGCGAACCTTGATCAGTGTGGATTAGCACGGGTTGCTTTGGTTTACGCCGCCAGACGGCCATCAGCAATGCCTGTAGAACAAGGTCAGTTGGTTGCCGTGATTGCGTGGCCCAGCCGATCACACGACGCGAGTAGAGGTCGATGACGACGGCCAGATAAAGGAACCCTTCGTAAGCTTTGATGTAGGTGATATCTGACACCCACGCTGTATCTGGCACTGCCACATCGAACCGTCGATCTAGTGTATTATCGACTACAATAGATGGTTTGCCGCCATACTTACCAGGTTTGCGTTTATATCCGATCTGGGCATGAATGCCTGCTAAACGAGCCAGTCTGGCAACACGGTTTGGGCAGCTGGTCTCGCCCAATTCCATCAGATCATCATGCAGCTTGCGATATCCATAGACCTTGCCACTGTCCTTCCAAGCATCTTTGAGCAGCTTGGTCTGGCGGGCATCCTCGCGCGCGCGATGGCTTAATGGATTCTTAACCCATGCGTAGAACCCACTGGGATGAATGCTGAGGCAACGGCACATCCGGCGCACTGAAAACTGTGGGCGGTGCTCGGCGATAAACGCGTACTTCACCCGCTGCCCGGCAGTGGTTTGCTTGCAAACCATGAGAGGGGTGCATCCTTTGCGAAGTACGCGGCCGTTTTTTTAGGATGTCGCGCTCCTCGGTCATCCGCGCCAACTCACGCTTGAGCCTGCGGTTCTCAGCCTCATGATCCACAGATTATGCCTGTGACGCAGCCTTCGCGTAAAGCTTCATCCATTTATAAAGTGAATAAGTGCTGACGCCCAATCGCTCCGACACCTCACGAACTGGATATCCACGCACCGTGATCTGATGCACTGCATCGCGCTTAAAATCTTCACTGAAATTTGGCTTCCCCATAACGGCCTCCTTGCCTCAAAGTTAGGGAAGAAAACGTCTACAATACTGGGGGCTATTCACTATTATCGCTGCGATCACAACATAAAGAGAGAAGCGGGCATTTGCCTCAGGCTCAATGGTGCTCTGATTTGAAGAAAGAACAGCAGGGTCGCTGGTGGGTTGCATTTTTCGACGACGCGGCCAGATCAATCCCGCTTGATTGACGTAAACCCAGACTCGCGCATCAGCGTGCCGTTACATTCGATGCGGGTCTTGCGTTGCAGGTCAGCCCCTTCGTACTGCGCCTCAAAGAAGACGCTGTGAACCTCCTCGTCACGCCCGCCAAAGCACCGGTGCATCGCATCAAGTATACCGACGTTTCCAACCCGCTGCGGCTGCGGGGCTGCATTGTTCCGCGGCGCTGGGACGGATGACGGGAACATGTAAATGCAGGGTGGCGGCAGGCGATATGGCCCCAACGCGATCAGCCGTTCCGGATCAGCAACCAGCTTTGGGCATGGCCGCCCGACAGTGCCACAGACATAATCCCACACAACAAGCCCATCTATACGCTGGTCACGGTCAATCATCTCGGCGCTTAGGCGCGTATGTATCCCTGACCAGACGTTTTTGGCAGGATCCGCAGACGGATTTGTGCAGACGGACCAGATGATAAATTCATCAGCATGTGGTGGCCGGGTGAAGATATTCGTGTTGTTGCCGTCCAAGCAGCCCTTCAACTCGATGGCTGCTGTCCGCCCATCATTTAGTGTGACAGAGTAATCATGGCGGTTTGCAGCGCCTGCTGACAGCCAATCTTGGATGAAACCTTCGTCGACCATGTGATCGAGGACATGTGCCACATATTCACGCTTCGACGTCATCGACGCGACAAACTCGCCGCGGATCTGTTCAATGGCACCGCGAAACAGACCAGAGTTATAAAATTCCTGATCGTCGAGACCGTGATCACCGAGGGTGTGCGCCTGTGTCTTCAGGACTTCAGCGAGAGCGGCTACCCGTGCTTTCAGTGCTGCATTCTTCTCGCAAGGTGTCGCGCCCGCCATCCAACAAATCCACTTCTGTATTTAATTTGACAATCGGCTCTAAGATATTCTCTGCGATGTGCCGCACCACCGGCACCGCGACCCCGTCTCCCGTCAAATGATAGGCTTGGTTGTATTTCTCGGGGAGCTTATATGTGTCAGGCAGCCCCATCAGGCGCGCTGTCTCACGTGTTGAAATCAGGCGCGAGCGGATTTTGTTGCCATGCACAGTCATGATCAGTTGTCGCGAAGACCCACCAGCAGGCGTGCGCAGACATCCGGCAATGTCATCAAAACGGATCTCAGCGCGCTGCACCTTAATACCATGTTCCCGACGTGTGCGCTTATAAATTGCGCCGACCATTTTCTTTTTCGCAGCTTTGGCAGTTTCGACCTTCGCAAGATTGACCGCGCTCATCATGGACAAAAGTGCCGTCGTTTCGGATGCGCTGTGCCAGTCAACGCTTTTCGGCTTGTCTTCGATCAGATCGCAGAAATCGGTTCCGCGCTCGCTGGGTGCAGGCATAGACCACCAGATCCATCTATCTTGTTGTTCATCAGACAGGTTTGTCATCGCGCGGCGCAGGGCGGCCGTATGCCAGGGCTGCTCTGGCCCATCACTGGTGACACCATCAGGCAATGTGACGCCAGACTTTACAGCAATCACGAACAAGCGTGGACGGCTTTGTGGAACAAACAGGGATGCGTCGGCGACCAACGCGCCATATCGGTAACCAAGCCCATCCAACGCATCACAGATCGCTTGAAAATCCTTGCCCATGTGGGATGTCAGCGTGCCCACCACATTCTCTAATGCAATGATAGAAGGCGCGCGGTCGAGGTCTTGCAACTCTTTCATGATCGAGATGAACGGATAAAATGTGCCGCTACGATCACCGTTTAGACCTGCACCACCGCCCGCAAGGGAAAGATCCTGACAAGGAAATGACCCCCAAGCAAGATCGGGCGTGCCGTCCATATCATCTGGGCTGAGGTTGCGGATGTCATCAACGACCATCTCGGCGTCGCCCCAGTTTGCGCAGTATGCGTGGCCTTTTTTGGCATCAAAATCATTCGCGAAACGACAGGACCAGCCAGAACCTAGACCAGCCCGAACCATGCCACCACCGGCAAAAAATTCGAAAAATGTTCTCACAACTGCTCCATCATTGGTTTTGAATCAGACCATAGCCCCTTATTCGCTTTCAGACATAGCCCAAGGTGCCCGATTTGGCCAGATGTTCCTGATGCGTTCCGGCCAATCATCCCAGCTTTACCAAGACAGGACAGCGACCATGACGGGAACTGCAACAGGATGCTTGTCTTTCATGGGTGCACTTCTATCTGTTTTGCATGAAAAAACAGATAGACCTCTCTCCGGAACATATCAGCGGCGTCATCGAAATGGCCTTGTCCGATCATGTCAGCTTTGCCGATATAGAGGCTGAATACGGGCTGCGCGATAAACATGTCAAAACGCTCATGCGCCGTGAATTGAAAGCCAGCAGTTACAAGGCGTGGCGCAGACGTGTGCGCGGTTTTGGAGACCGCCGCGAAATTTATAAATAAACCCCCATGATGTCGCAGCGCCCTTGCATTGTCTGGTTCAAACGGGATCTTCGGGTCCAAGACCACGCGCCATTGCTGGCCGCGTCCCGCCTGAACCGGCCCGTCATCCCGCTCTATATTGTCGAACCTGATTATTGGCGGGAACCAGATGCATCGCGGCGCCATTGGCATTTTATCCATGATTGTCTGCTTGATCTGAACGCAGACTTGGCCGGTATGGGCCAGCCTTTGGTTGTGCGGGTTGGCGCGGCTGTGAATGTGATTGACGCGCTGCATCAGCAACATGGCATTGGCGATATCTACGCCCACGAAGAAACAGGAAACGGCTGGACCTATGCCCGCGATCGCGCTGTTACCCAGCTTTGCCAAACGCGCAACATCGGGCTGCATGAATTCCCGTCAAATGGTGTCGTGCGCAGTCTACGCAGTCGGGATGATTGGGCGCGGATCAGAAATACGCGTATGGCAGAAGATATTCAGCCCAAACCAGACCGGCTATTATCGCAGCCAGATTGCACGTCCGGCGCCCTGCCCCCCAAGGATGACCCCATGTTCGGCGCGGCGCTGACGGGGCAGGTTCAAAAAGGTGGACGCAAGGCCGCTGTCGCTGATCTGCGCAGCTTTCTGCTGCAACGGTCGCAAAAATACCTGTTCCATATTTCGGCCCCGGGTCCGTCAGAATACCACTGTTCACGGCTGTCGGCACATATCGCATGGGGCAGCTTGTCCGTGCGCGAAGTTGTGCAATCGGTTGCCAAACGCAAAGCCCAACTGTCCCCAATGGACAAACAGGTCTTTGGCCGAAATCTAAGCGCCTTTGGATCGCGTCTGGCGTGGCGGTGTCATTTTATTCAAAAGATCGAAGATCAGCCCGCGATTGAAACACACTGTATGCACCCCGCCTTTGAGGGGCTGCGCGACGCCGCACATGATCCGGCATATTTCGACGCATGGGCCGAAGGACAGACCGGTTACCCGTTTATCGATGCCTGTATGCGCAACCTGATTGCACGCGGTTGGATCACCTTTCGGATGCGGGCGATGCTGGTCAGCTTTGCCAGCTATCAGCTGTGGTTGGACTGGCGCGTGACAGGCCCTCATTTGGCAAAACTATTTACCGATTATGAACCGGGCATTCATTACAGCCAGCTTCAAATGCAATCTGGTGTGACGGGGATCAACACGATGCGGGTCTATAACCCCGTCAAACAATCCCAAGAACATGATCCGCATGGCAAATTCATCCGGACATGGGTGCCAGAGCTGCGCAGCGTCCCTGACTCATTTATTCACACACCTTGGGACTGGAAACGCACATTGATCGACGATGTTGCCTTTACGCTTGGGCATGACTATCCGCAGCGGATCGTGGATCATGCGACCACTGCAAGGCTGGCCAAACAGCGAATTTCCGAGGTCCGTAAGGGCGAAGATTTTCGCCAATCGGCACAGGTCGTGTTCCACAAACTTGGAAGCCGTAAACGGCCAGCACGCGGGGCTAGAAACCCAAAGTCAGCAGGCGACGATCAACTGACTTTGTTTTGATCAACGAAAAACGGCGCCACATCACTGGGCGCCGTTTCGAATTTCATCTCAACAACGTTTAGTTTGTTGCTGTGTCAACTTCTGGACCGACAGACACAAGATACGCCCAAATGTTGGCCGCGTCTTCTTCGCTGCGCAGCTTATAGGTCATTTTAGACCGCTCGCGCTTTCCCAACGCGTCTGTCAGAAACTTGGATGGATCAAGGGTCCATGCGACGAACTGCGCTTCGTCCCAAACGGCGTCCTGCTCGCCCATGGCAGCCAGTCCTTTGGAATAACGGAAACCTTCCTGCGATCCCATTGTGCGGCCAAAAACCCCGTAAAGGTTTGGACCGGTTTTGTTGCCCTTTTGAATGACTGTACCGTCATCGGCAACGATCATATGACAAGATTTACAATTCCGAAACTCAGCTTCGCCAGCTGCGGCATCACCAGTTGCATGACCGTCAGCAAATGCTGGGGTCGTCATCAACGCGACCAGTGCGGCAGCGGTAACATTAAATTTCATTTTAAGAACTCCCATTTACTCAAGGCAAAAGACTAGCCCTGCCCCCAACCTTTTCAAGAAATTTTTTACAAAAATAACGTTTTGCACAAAGCGATACGCAAAAATTGAATTGCGCAAAAACCCGTTCGGAATATATTTTATGTTTATAAATTAGGCACTTATACCGCTACAAACGATCCCAAAGGCTAAAAAAATACCGTTGTATACACACAAATACTTTACAGGTTGTGATGGCGCACTAACTCTGATTTGCCAAGAGGATGATGACGGGAAGTAACGGGGGGACAAGTCATGTCAACTGACATGGATATTTTCCATAAGAATATCTATGAGCAAACCTTCAACGAGCTGAAAACGCTCAATGAAACATTGCCAGAAGACGCCATCTTTTCGCTTGCACGCGAAGTGTTGCGCCGCGTCGTGGCCCGCGGGGACACGCTGCACATCCCAACCGAACAATCGCTGCCATTGCAAATTGACAAACTGGCGCGCGCGCTGATTTCGGATGATGGACATGCCGGTGCGGACATGATCCGCCAAACCCGCGCCGAAGGCACGAGCCTCGAAGATCTTTATCTGGTTTACCTTGTTCAAGCCGCACGCACCTTGGGTGTTTGGTGGGAAGAAGACCGGATTTCTCTTGTCGACGTCACGGTCGGCACAGGCCGGATTTATGCGATCATGCGTGGCTTGTCGCCGCTGTTCCCCCTGCCCCCGCCGAATGGAAAAAAGTCGGCTGTATTTACTGCCGTTCCGGGCGAAACACATACGCTTGGCGTCAAAATGGCCACGGATCTGTTTCGCAAAAATGGGTGGGATATCGACCTGCGCATTGGCGCAACGGCCGCTGAGCTGGCACAGCATATCCAAGACAACCGCCCCCGCATTGTCGGCCTGTCGGCTGGCGGCGAACATGCGGTCGAAGATCTGGCGCGCCTGATCATCGCGATCAGAATCAGCTCTCCGGCGACGGCTATTCTGGTCAGTGGACAAATCGTCCAAGAGGCAGGTGACGTCGTGAAACTCATGGGCGCAGACGCGGTTGTGTCGGATTACGAACAGGTCGAGGCCGAAATGGACCGGCTTTGGGACATGACCACGCAAGATACATTGCCCCCCAAAGTGTAAATCATACTTTACACTTGATTGGATCAAATGTGTAAGGTTAAACTTACACTATGGCCATTCTAGATTCCGTCGATCCACGCAAATACCCCGAGCCCGCAGCCATGCTGTGGCTGATCAAACCCATCACATGGTTTCCACCAATGTGGGCCTATGCGTGCGGGTTGATCGCATCCGGCGCCGGGGCATCGGGGCAAGGGGTCTATATCGTGTTGGGCATTTTGCTGGCTGGACCAATTGTCTGCGGCATGTCGCAGGCCGCCAATGACTGGTGCGACCGGCATGTCGACGCGATCAATGAACCAGACCGACCCATTCCATCGGG
>CBFIAX010000021.1:0-45210 GCA_965660685.1 Yoonia sp.
CACGGCCACGTTCGGCCATCACCTCGATTGGCAAACAGCCGTCGAAATAGCCTGCTGTTTCGCCTTCTTTGAATTCTGTTTTCTCGGCTTCCAATAACGCATCGATGAACGCCTCATATTGGTCTTTGGTCATCGGGCAGTTCAGATAGGCGGTTTGTTCTTCGATGGTTTCGCCCTTGTCATAACGCGATTGCATCCATGCGACGTCCATGTTGATGCTGTCGTGGTAGACAATTGGGGCGATCGCATCGAAAAACGCAAGCGCCTCTGCGCCGGTTTCGGCTGCAATCGCTTCCGCCAATGCGCCCGAAGTCAACGGGCCGGTCGCGATGATCCATTGGCCGTCGTTGGGGAGTTCCGTGATCTCTTCATAAGACACTGAAATGTTTGGGTGCGCGTTGATCGCGGCTGTCACACTTTCAGCGAACGGGTCACGGTCAACGGCCAACGCACCGCCTGCAGGGATACGGTGCTTTTCTGCCGTTGCCATGATCAGCCCGTTTGCGGCCCGCATTTCCCAATGCAACAAACCGACAGCGTTTTGTTCGCTATCATCAGAGCGGAAAGAGTTGGAACACACCATTTCCCCAAGAAATTCAGTGCGATGCGCGAAGGTCTTCACCTTGGGACGCATTTCATGAATGACCACTTTGATGCCTGCGTTTGCGGCTTGCCAAGCGGCTTCTGATCCGGCCATGCCGCCGCCGATGATGTTCAATGTATCTGTCATAGGACCCGATTTTTGTGAAAAGGCGGTGCTTTAAAACCCCGCCGATTGAAACGTCATGCTGCCGAATTGTTTATTCGACGATTTCTGCGTCAGGAATGTCGTCGCCTTCGCCCTGATCAGCGATCCAGGCCACGGACACAACAACCTCGCCTTTGGCTGTATCGAACACCTTCACGCCGCCAGCGCCGCGTGACCGGAAGCTGATACCGTCGATTGGCACGCGGATCGATTGGCCGGTAGATGTAACCAACATGATCTGATCGGCCAGCTCCACAGGGAAAGACGTGACCAGATCACCGCCGCGCATCGCCTTATCCATCGCAGCAACACCCATGCCACCACGGCCCCGCACTGGATAATCATGGCTAGACGACAGCTTGCCCGAACCCTGTTCCGTAATCGTCAGGATCAGGTTTTCAGTCGCGGACATCTCGGCATAGCGTTCTTGGCTCAGTTCACCAGCAACGACACCCTCGTCGTCATCGTTTTCGGCGTCATCGGCCAGACCTGCCATCGCACGGCGCATTTTCAGATAGGCGGCGCGTTCATCGGCTTCGGCCTTAAAGTGACTGATGATCGACATCGACACGACCTTATCGTCGCCTTGCAGCTTGATACCGCGCACACCAACCGAATTGCGGCTGTTAAAGATACGCACATCAGTAGCTGGGAAGCGGATCGCGCGGCCAGAATTGGTCACAAGCATCACATCGTCATCGTTGGACGCAATGCGCGCATTGATCAGCGTGTAATCGGCTGTGTCGCCTTCGAATTTCATCGCGATCTTGCCGTTGCGCATGACCTTGGTGAAATCAGACAGCTTGTTGCGACGCACAGTGCCCGCAGATGTGGCAAACACGACCTGCAAATCGTCCCATTCGTCTTCGTCGCGGTCCACGGGCATGATCGCCGCGATGGAAACGCCTGTTGGGATCGGCAGGATATTGACGATGGCCTTGCCCTTGGCCGTGCGGGATCCTAGCGGCAAACGCCATGTTTTCAATTTGTACACCATGCCATCCGTTGTGAAGAACAACAATTGCGTGTGCGTATTGGCAACGAACAGGGTAGTGACCACGTCCTCTTCTTTGGTGGCCATGGATGACAGCCCTTTGCCACCGCGTCGTTGCGCGCGGAAATCGACCAAGGCAGTCCGTTTGATATAACCGCCAGAGGTCACGGTCACGACCATTTCCTCTTTCTCGATCAGGTCTTCGTCATCCATATCGCCGGACCAATCGACAATTTCTGTGCGACGCGGCACGGCGAATTGATCGCGTACAGATGTAAGCTCGTCACGGATGATCTGCATGATACGATCACGAGAGCCAAGGATTTCAAGATATTCGCGGATCTTGCCAGCCAGCTCTTTCAGCTCGTCAGTGACGTCTTTGACACCAATCTGCGTCAGACGCTGCAGACGCAATTCCAAAATCGCGCGGGCTTGGGTTTCAGACAGGTTATAAGTGCCGTCGTCGTTGGCCGTATGGGTCGGGTCGTCAATCAGCGCGATATATTCAAGAATATCCTGCGCTGGCCACGCCCGCGTCATCAGTTTTTCACGTGCCTCAGCGGCATCGGCAGAATTACGAATAGTCGCGACGATTTCATCGATGTTGGTCACAGCCACGGCCAAACCACACAGGATATGCGACCGTTCACGGGCCTTGCGCAGTTCATACGCCGTGCGGCCGGCAACCACATCTTCGCGGAAATCAACAAAGTTTGTCAGAAATGCACGCAATGTCAGCTGCTCTGGCCGTCCACCGTTCAGTGCCAGCATGTTACAGCCGAAATAGGTTTGCATCGGCGTGAAACGGAACAACTGGTTCAACACCACCTCGGCCGTTGCATCACGTTTCAGTTCCACGACAACCCGCACACCATTACGGTCGGATTCATCTTGGACATGCGCGATGCCTTCGATCTTTTTATCGCGCGCGGCTTCGGCGATACGGTCAATCATGATCGATTTATTCACTTGATAAGGAATCTCTTCGATGATGATCGCATAGCGGTCTTTGCGAATTTCTTCGACACGGGTTTTGGCCCGCACAACGACTGAACCGCGCCCTTCGAGGTATGCTTTGCGCGCGCCGGAACGGCCGAGCACAATGCCGCCAGTTGGAAAATCGGGGGCAGGGATATATTCGATCAGCTCCTCTGACGTCATGTCAGAGCTGTCGATCAACGCAAGTGTCGCATCTACAACTTCGCCAAGGTTATGGGGCGGAATGTTTGTCGCCATACCCACCGCAATACCGCCAGCGCCATTGACCAACATGTTAGGATAACGCGCAGGCAAAACCGTTGGTTCACGGTCCTTGCCGTCATAGTTGTCTTGGAAATCAACGGTGTCTTTGTCGATGTCTTCGAGCAAGGACATCGCAGCCTTTTGCATACGTACTTCGGTATAACGATAGGCGGCCGCGCGGTCCCCATCCATGGAGCCAAAGTTGCCCTGACCGTCAAGCAGCACAAGGCTCATAGAGAAATCTTGGGCCATACGCACCAGTGCGTCATAGATCGCGCTATCGCCGTGCGGGTGGTATTTACCCATGGTTTCGGCGACAGGGCGCGAAGATTTGCGGTAAGGTTTGTCATGCGTGTTGTTGGTTTCATGCATGGCGTAAAGAATACGGCGGTGCACGGGTTTTAACCCGTCGCGCAGGTCCGGAATCGCACGGCTAACGATGACCGACATCGCATAATCGAGATAGCTGGTTTTCAGCTCGTGTTCGATCGTGACCGACGGTCCATCGTAAACGTAGCCCTGATCAGGGTTTTCGTCATTGTTTTCAGGTGTTTCCGGCGTTTCGTTCACGTTGCTGTCCCTGCCTATATTTCGTAGGCTCGAAACTAACAGACACAAGGGGTGGCGGCAACGCCTAAGGCCAATTTTTAGGCCTTGGCACGTTGCAACATGCCAAACAAATCGCGTGGATCGTCGGGGTCGGCGATCATATCAAGCTGGTCAAAGAACGGCGTACCCTTGATCGCGTTGTGCACGTATTTCAGCGCGCTGAAATCTTCGATCGCAAATCCGACACCGTCAAACAGCGTGACTTCGCCCGCCGATTGCCGTCCCTTGGCCGAACCGGTGATCACTTCCCAAAGCTCAACGACAGGGTGATCTGGATCCATTTGCTGTATCTCGCCTTCGACCCGTGTTTGCGGCGGGTATTCAACGAAAACGGTGGAACGGGCGACGATATCGCGGTGCAGTTCTGTCTTGCCAGGGCAATCGCCGCCGATGGCATTTATATGTACGCCCGCGCCGACCATGTTGTCGGTCAGGATCGTGTTCATGTCTTTATCCGCGGTGGCCGTTGTGATGACATGCGCGCCTTCTATCGCGTCCTCTGGCGTGGTGCAGGTCGTGATATGCAACCCGTGACCCGCTAGGTTTTGCGCACATTTGGACGTCGCTGTCGGGTCGATGTCGTAAAGCCGGACGTGTGTGATGCCACAAACGGCCTTCATCGCGATGCATTGGAATTCCGATTGCGCGCCATTGCCAATCATCGCCACTGTTGTGGCATTGGGGGATGCCAGATGTTTGGTCGCAACAGCAGACATTGCAGCCGTGCGCAGGGCCGTCAGGACCGTCATTTCGGACATTAGGATCGGATAACCGGATGATACCTCGGCCAAAAGCCCGAATGCGGTCACGGTTTGCAGACCTTCGGACATGTTCTTGGGGTGGCCGTTGACGTATTTGAATCCATAGTGATCGCCATCGGACGTGGGCATCAGTTCAATGACGCCAACCTCCGAATGAGATGCGACGCGGGGTGTTTTATCGAAGAGTTCCCAGCGAGCGAAATCGGTCTCAATCCCTGCCGCAAGATCGGCAATGAATTTTTCCAATCCAATCGCATGCACGAGATTCATCATGTTCGCGACAGATACGAATGGCACCATGGCCAGTTTTGACGGGGCTTTCATTAATGTCTCCGTGTGGGGCGGTCAAATACGCGACGGCCTAATAATGATGCGGTCAATTCGACCATCAACGATGCGGTTTTGCCGCGTTCGTCCATAAAGGGGTTCAGTTCCACAAGGTCCAGCGATTGTGCGAGTCCGGAATCCGACACCATTTCCATGACCAAATGCGCCTCGCGGTCCGTGGCCCCACCTGGCACTGTGGTGCCGACCGCAGGGGCCACGGATGGGTCGAGGAAATCAACATCCAAAGACACATGCAAAAACCCGTCGACAGCCGCGACCTTTTCAAGGAATGCGGCAAGTGGTGCACGGATTCCTTCTTCGTCGATCCGGCGCATATCTACGAGGTCGATATTCATATCGGCGAGTGCTGCGTGTTCGGCTGGATCAACAGACCGAAGGCCGATCATACAGATGTTTTCAGTTGGGACGGGGGCTGGCACTGGCGGGAACATATCAAATCCATCGCGCCCAATGTAATAGCCCGTCGGCGTGCCGTGGATATTGCCGCTATCGGTACTGGCGAGCGTGTGAATGTCGGTATGTGCATCGAGCCAAAGCACAAAGAACGGCTTACCAATGTATTTTGCATGAGCAGCCATGCCTGAAACCGTGCCCATCGCAAGCGCATGATCGCCGCCCAGGAAAATTGGCATGCCGTCGGGCGCATTATCCATCGCGGCCTTTTGCAAGGTCTCACACCAGCCGATGTTTTCAGCCGGTTTGTAAAGTGCGGGGTTCTCATGACGGACCGGTTCAACACGGGCAGGTGCCAGATTGCCCAGATCGTTGACCGTATGCCCAAGGGCGGTGATGGCCTCTGTGATACCGGCTGTGCGATAGGCGTCAGGCCCCATCAGGCAGCCGCGCACGCGTTTTCCGCAATCCACTGGCGCCCCGATTAAGATGCAATGTTTTTGTGTCATGACCGTATTGTTCCGCAATATGATGGTAGTCACATCAATCATTTTGTGCAAAATGATATGAGATTATACATATTGGACGGTCAAGATGGACGAATTGGACAATCAGGTGATTGCGGCGCTGCGGCGTGATGGACGCGCGTCGTTGTCTATGCTCGCGGCGGATCTGAACGTCACACGCGCAACTGTGCGGGCACGGATGGATCGGCTGCAAGACTCTGGTGAAATCGCGGGCTTTACTGTTTTGACGCGGGCTGACATTGCGCGACACCGCGTGCGTGGATTGATGATGTTGGAAATCGCCGGACGCGGCACGGACCGGATTGCCGCACGGATCAATGCAATGGGCGCGGTAACCGCTCTGTATTCGACCAATGGGAATTGGGATCTAATCGTGGATATTGGGACGGCAGACTTGGAATCGTTTGACGCGACGCTGACCGATATCCGCCAGATCGATGGGATCACGCGGTCAGAGACGAGCCTATTGCTTGCGCGCCGCAGCTAGCCAAACGAGCATCAAGCCAAAGGAAAACAGCGCATTCCAGCTTGCCATTGATAGGCCGAGCAGGGACCATGATACTTGGTCGCACATGATCAATTGATCGCCTGCTAGCGACAGTAAATCCGCCCCATTCGTCGCATCCAGACCGCCGCCGGTACAGCTGCTCGGGCCTTCCCACCAGCCATTTTCAACGCCCGTGTGGTACACACCGATGCCAGACGTGACGGCAGCTGCGACTGCCCCCAACCTCGCCCAAACGCGCGCCGGGACAAAGAAGGCCAAAATACCAATTCCAATCGCGGCCATATGCGGCCAGCGTTGCCAAAAACACATCTGGCAGGGCGGATAACCCATGGCTTGGAACGCGTATGCGCCGCCAAGAAGCAAAAATGACCCAAAAGCCGCGAACATGGTGAGCTGGTGACGTGTCATACCAAACCTATCAATGCAAAGCCGCCAAACAGCAGCACACAGAACACGATGAACATCAGGCCCAAGCGCCGCTCGATAAAATCACGGATCGGCTCGCCGAATTTCCATAGCAGTGCCGCGATGATGAAATAGCGCAGCGTGCGCGCAATAATTGCCGAGATAATGAACACAGTCAGTGACAGCCCCGTGACACCAGACATGATCGTGATGACCTTGAACGGAAACGGGCTGACACCTGCAACCAAAACGGCCCATGCGCCATATGTGTTGAACTTTTCGCTAAAGGCCGCGACCGCATCCGACTTGCCGTAGAAATCAAAGATCGGCTGACCCACGGTTTCGAACAAAACCGCCCCAATATAATAGCCGAACAAGCCACCCAAAACCGATGCCACCATCGCAATGCCAGCGATCAAAAACGCACGCCGGGGGGCTGCGATGATCATCGGGATCATGATGACCTCTGGCGGGATCGGAAAGAATGAGGATTCGACAAACGCCACAGCCGCCAGCGCCCAAAGCGCGTAAGGCGAGCGCGCCAAGGATATCGTCCAGTTATATAGTCTACGCAGCACAGGTGGAATCCCTCGAATATATGACCGGACTTAGGCCATGGGCGGCCCGTGGCGTCAACCTTGTGGTTCACCAATTTGTCCGTAACAATACGGCGATAAAATCCAGGAGAACGACCCATGAAATGGCAAGGCGGGCGCAGAAGTCGCAATATTGAAGACAGACGGCGCAGCAGCGGCGGTGCACGTGCCGGCGGGGTTGGCGGTGTTGGTGCGATCCTTGTGCTTCTATTTGGCTGGTATTTCGGCGTGGACGTTAGCGGTTTTGTCGGGCAGGGCGCGGGCGACGGGGCAAGCCAATCGACGGAAATGACGGCTGCCGATCAACAAGCCGCCGAATTTGTGGCCGTCAATGTTGGCTATACCGAAGACGTCTGGACCGAAGTGTTCCGCTCTCAAGTTGGTCGTCCATATAATCCGCCAGTCTTGGTTCTGTTTAAAGGCAGCACGCAATCTGCATGTGGAGGGGCGAGTGCAGCCACGGGGCCATTCTATTGTCCGCCCGAGAAGAAGGCCTATCTGGACACGGCGTTTTTCAGGACATTGGACCGTCAGATGGGGGCCAAAGGGGATTTTGCTGCGGCCTATGTCGTGGCCCATGAAATTGCGCATCACGTGCAAAACGATTTGGGCATTCTGGGGCAGGCAAATTTGATCCGAACCAAAGTGTCTCGGGCGGAATCCAACGGTATTTCTGTGCGGATCGAATTGCAGGCTGATTGTTTCTCGGGGATCTGGGCCCGCAATGTGCAAGACAAATTTGGCGTTCTAGAGCGTGGCGATCTGGCAGAAGCTTTGAACGCGGCCAAACAAATTGGTGATGATACCCTACAGCGGAATGCGGGGCAGCGTGTGCAGCCGCATACGTTTACCCATGGAACATCCGAGCAGCGGCAACGCTGGTTTGCCCGTGGATATGACAGCGGCAACATTCGAGATTGCGATACGTTTTCGTCCGCGCAATTATAATCAGAATTATCGCGGAAAACCGATTGACGCCGCTTTTTTGCGGCGTTAGTTGAGGCGGGCAAGCCGCAAGGCGGGCCGATGTGGCGGAATGGTAGACGCAGGGGATTCAAAATCCCCCGATAGTGATATCGTGAGAGTTCGAGTCTCTCCATCGGCACCAAAATCTTTACAATTTTGTCGAAATTGTGCGCGTGGCGTCATATTGATTCTATTGGATTGTTCTTAATTCGGCACCAATAACCAAGATTTGCGACCGCTATTTCCGGGATCGAAACGGTAAAATTAACCTAAACGTCACTTTTTTCGCAATCCGTTGGGGGGGAATTTGCAGGAACCGACTTCAATTTATTGTTTCAATTTTTCTCCAAAAAATGTCAAAATTTCCATTTTTTCGGCCAAATTTGCACTTTAGTTAAGGTAATTATCTCTGAACTGGTTCAGTTTTGGCAACAATCCGCTGAATTACGTCAAGCATTCCGTTAGGGAAGCTTACGACTTTGTAAACTACTTAACGGTTTGCCGCGATTTCAGTCCCAATTTTCGCTTTTGCCTCACAGAAATGTTGGGTATTCAGAGACGGCCCAACTGGGGGGCAACCGGTCGATTGGGGCGACCGTGCCGATATTCGTATCGGTGAAAGAGTGTCTGCAGCAATGAATCCATTGTCTGTTTAATTTTAAGATCGGACCATTTGGTTTGATCGGAGTTTCGTACGTCGTTTGGTCACGGCGTGCGTCATTACGTGCGCGTCCCCGCGTCCGAAAATTGGAGTACGATATGGTTTTGTCTTTGTTCAACCACGGTGGGTCTTATAAGTGGAAGGACCTTGCTGGTAATTGGCATAACGGGTCACCTTCGGATCTAACACAATGTCTCGAGATCCAGCATGACGCTGGTGGCCTTTTCAGCGGTGGCTGGAAAGATGTGACGCCCTCCGAATGCTATGACAACATCCCGACTGCTTATAACGGGAATAGCTGTATCGACTTCAAATGGTGTGACCTAGATGGCATCTGGCATCTTGGGCAACCACTCGACATTTCTAATTGTTTGAACGTTCAGGGTCTGACCAGCTCTGGGTGGTGTGATGTTACTCCAGTCTCATGCCACGGTTCCATCATTCCGGATCACGATTACGGCGGCTTTTTGGATTGCAAATGGCTGGACCTGAATGGTCTGTGGCACATTGGTCAACCACTTGATTTCAACAACTGTTTGAACGTTCAGGTCTTGGACACCTCTGGCTCTTGGCTGGATGCGAGCCCGCTGAACTGTTTCGACAATTCCGCGACAGCCGACCCAAAAGATATCTTTTCCGATTTCAAATGGTGTGATTTGTCCGGCAACTGGCACATTGGTTACCCAACAGATTTCTCGAACTGCTTCCAGATTTTGGGATCCAATGGTTCCGGTTCTTGGTCTGACTGTACGCCTGCACAGGTTGCGTCCAACATCAATTTGGTGACGTTGGATGGTGTTGTGAACGGCACCGCTGGGGATGACGTGATCGACAGTACTTATGTTGACGCAGAGAATGACATGATCGACGCCGACGACCAGATTTTGGCCGGCGAATTTGCGAACGACGACATCGTTGTTGCGGGCGCAGGCGATGACATCGTGCTGGCTGGCGATGCGGACGACGAAATTTATGGCGGCACTGGCAATGATACGATCATTGGTGACAATGATCCAAATTCTGTGGCGCTTGGCCGCGAAGACGAGCTGACGCTGACGTGGATCGATCAAGAATCGAACCTGACCCACCTTGGTGACACACAGACTTATGACGTTGGCGGCATGGAAGTTGCTGTCACAGTAGACGTTGAGGACGGTGGGTATGTCAAAGTAAACAATGACGAAACCTATGTCGAAGCAGGCGAAGGTCTTGCGTCGCACTCCGGTCTGCGCCTTTATGGCGTTGGCGGTCCTGGTGACACCTCCACCACCACATTGAATTTCACATCAAATGACATCGCATACGGCGATGAAATTGAAGATGTAACCTTCCGCATCAATGATATTGACGTCGGAAACTCCCACGATCCGCATATCGACATCGTGACGGTGCGTGCATTTGACGCCAATGGCGTTGAGGTTCCGGTAACGATTACGCCGGAAAACCCAGCTCAGATTGTGAACGGCAATACCGTCACAGCTGGTGTATTGGACTCTGGTGGCGTGAGTGTCGCCAGCCAAGCTGGTTCGGTGCTTTATCAAATTGCGGGCCCAGTTGCGTCTGTCATCATTGAATATGACAACGGCGAAACTACGGACCAAGTCGTTCAGGTCACTGACATTAACTTTACGACAACTGCATCTGACGCGACCGATGATGGGTTTGGTGATGATCTGATCCTTGGTGGCGGCGGTGAAGATTTCATCGACGGCCGTGAAGGTGATGACGTTATTTATGGCGATAATGCTGGTGGTTCCAATACATCCGGCGCAGAGCGCGAGTCATTCAATTGGGAAGGTCTGTCAGACTCTCAGATTGATGGCGGTGTTACCGTCAACACTGGCAGTGTTACCGTAACTTATGACCGTACTTTGGACACTGGCGGCCATGAGTCTAGCCTGAGCCACGAGCATTTGAACACCACGGGTGTTGATGGCGGCGGTGAAGTTGTCGACAACAACTCTAGCTTGACGTCCGTAACAAACGGTCAAGATGGTCAAGGCGAATTCTCTTGGGATTTCTCGGAACCTGTTGAAAACGTGTCATTTAACATCACTGATGTTGATACTGATGGCGTTGTGCGTGTTCTTGCATTCGATGCCGGTGGAAACCAAATTCCTGTCGATTTGACGGCTGGGTCTGGCGTGACGCTTTTGGACAGCGATGGTGTATTGGGCAACGACACTGCCGACAGCACGGTCAACACAGACGTGTCCCCTTCAAGCGGCTCTAACACCGTAAATGTTGACATCGCGGGCCCGGTTGCGCGGATTGAAGTTCTGCATACACAAGATGGGTCTGGCGTGTCCGGCGTTCTTGTGACCGATATCTATTATGATGCACCTGGCGCAGTGACAGACGACGAATTCGCTGGTGGCGATGACAGCATCCTTGGCGGTGCGGGCGACGACGTGATCTATGGCGAAGAAGGCGCCGATACAATTGATGCTGGCACAGGTGCGGACGTTGTGTTTGGTGACGGCACGACTGGTCCATCTGGCGATGACTTTATCGATGGTGGCGAAGGCAATGACGTTCTGACCGGCAATGCTGGCGACGACAGCATTTTGGGCGGCACGGGCGAAGATACGATCTTTGGCGACAATGGCGTCGATACCGAGGCTTCGGTTACACGGGAAAGCTTTAACTGAGCTGGCCTAAATGAGCATGCGATCGACGGTGGAACTGTCCAAGACACCGGCGAGGTTACTGTTACATATAACCGGACCACTGATCTGCTGAACCACGATTCCTCTTTGAGCCACGACCATTTGAACGTCGAAGGTATCGTTTCTGATGGCAATGCTGTCGATAACGATAGCTCTCTTTCTTCGATTACGAATGGCAACGGTGGTACGGGTGCGTTCACTGGGGATTTCTCCCAACCTGTTGAAAATGTTTCGTTTAACGTGAACGACATCGACGGTGACGGTGTCGTTACAATCAAGGCGTTCGATGCAGCGGGTAACGAAATCCCTGTTGATTTGACGGCTGGGTCTGCGCTGACACCATCTGATACAGGTGGCGCGGCTGGCATTGATACCGTGCGTGGTAACGGCGATTATGCCGACGGCACATCCGACATCAACAACCTTAACGTCAGCATTGATGGTCCGGTGTCCCGCGTGGAAATGATCCACACACAAGATGGGCACGACAATTCCGGCGTGAACGTTACCGACATTTATTACGATGTGCCGCAAGACCTGATCCTTGATGACACTGAATGCGGCAACGACATCATCGACGGCGGTGCAGGCGATGACCTGATTTACGGTCAAGCTGATGACGATATCATCACCGGTGGGGCAGGCAACGATGTCATCTATGGTGACAATGGTGCTAACCAAACTGTCGTCGATACCGGCGCAGGCGGGGACAATGTTTCCTTGTCTTGGATCGATCAAGAGGCGAACCTTACGCACCTCGGCGATACGCAGACTTATCATGCTGGCGGCATCGCCGTTACCGTTGACGTAGAGGTTGCTGATGGCGGCTACGTAAAGGTCAACAATGATCAAACATACGTCGAAGCAGGCGAAGGCCTGGATTCCCATTCTGGTCTGCGTCTTTATGGTGTTGGCGGACCGGGTGACACATCTACAACGACATTGAATTTTGCGTCCAACGACGCAGAACTTGGTGACGCGGTAGAAGATGTCACATTCCGCATCAGTGATATCGATATCGGAACGGATTCTGATCCACACATCGATATCGTGACCGTGCGTGCCTATGACGTGAATGGCGTCGAAATTCCTGTGACCATTACACCGGAAAACGCTGCACAAATCGTCAACGGCAACACTGTGACCGCTGGCGTATATGACCAAGGCGGAATCTCTGTCGCGAGCCAGGCAGGCTCTGTTCTTTATCAAATCGAAGGCCCAGTTGGCCGCATTGTTGTTGAATATGATAACGGCGAGACAACTGACCAAGTTGCGCAGATTTCCGACATCAATTTCACAACGACCTCTGCCATCATTGACGACGAAACATGTGCACCGGGTGATGATACGATCACAGGTGGTACAGGCGACGATGTTATCTACGGCGAAGGCGGCGACGATATCATCATCAATGATGCGGGCGCTGATACAATTTACGGTGGCGACAACGCAGATACGATCATTGGCGGTAGCGACGGGGACTTTGTCGACGGCGGCACCAATGGTGTAGATGATGACGGCATTCTGGCTGACGACGATCTCGACGTTCTTGACCTGCGTGGCCTCGGCCCTGTGCGGATTACGGAAACTGTCGACGCAGATGGCGTTTCCACATCCGGTACAGTTGAATTCTTAGATGCAAACGGTGACGTCACCGGCACAATGGAATTTGTCGAAATCGAAGAAATCTTGACTGATCCGGACAATACAGCCCCGGATGCGGTTGTTGACGATCTCGATGCGGGCGAAGACGATCCAGCCGGCACAATCGGCAACGTTCTGACGAACGACACGGACGCTGAAAACGATACCCTGTCCGTGCCAGAAGTGAACGGCGTGCCGGGCAACGTTGGTCAGGGGACACCAGGTTCCGATGGCGGTCTCGTGACCATCAATCCTGACGGCACTGTGACCTTTGATCCGAATGGCGATTTCGATGATCTTGCCGAAGGTGAAACGACAACAACGACAGTGACTTACACAGTCGAAGATCCGAACGGTCTGGCCGATACGACGACTGTGACAATCACGGTGACCGGCACAAATGACGATCCTGTTGCGACAGCGGACACGGGTGATGCGGGCGAAGATGCGCCAATCACGCTCGACAATGTTTTGGGCAACGATACCGATGTTGACGCGACTGACACTTTGTCGGTCGAAGAGGTCAATGGCGATCCTGCAAACGTCGGTACACCTGTGACGGGTTCCAACGGTGGTGATTTCACCATCAACCCAGATGGCACAGCCTCCTTCGATCCAGCAGGTGATTTCGAAGAACTTGGCGAAGGCGAACAGGTCACAACGACAGTGACCTACACTGTGACTGACGAGAATGGTGGCACCGATACGGCGACTGTAACGGTCACAGTGACCGGCACAAATGACGCGCCAGTGGCCGTACAAGATACCGACGAAACCGATCAAGACACGATCGTCACATTGGACAACGTTCTGGGCAACGACGAAGACCCTGAAAACGATCCATTGACGGTGTCCGAAGTGAACGGTCAGCCAGCAAATGTTGGTCAGCCTGTGCCGGTTGTTGGCGGCGGCTTGATCACGATCAACGAAGACGGCAGTGCCTCTTTTGATCCAAACGGCGAGTTCGACGATCTGGACGAGGGCGATTCCGTTACTGTGGTGGCGTCCTACACAGCGACCGACCCAGATGGGGCGGATTCTACAACTATCGTCTCTGTCACTGTGACGGGGACGAATGATGATCCTGTTGCTGTGTTGGACACGGATGAGACCACCGAAGACAGCCCTGTGGTTCTTGACAACATTCTTGGCAATGACACGGATGTTGATGAGGATGCGGTTCTGACGGTTGCGGATGTGAATGACGATCCTGCGAATGTTGGCGCACCTGTTGCCGGGGACGAAGGTGGCTTGTTCACCATCGGCGAAGATGGCTCTGCGATCTTTGATCCAAATGGCGAGTTCGAAGAGCTGGCCCCAGGTGAAACTGCTGAAACCACAGTGACTTACACGGTCACTGACGAAAACGGCGGCACCGATGAGGCGACTGTGACGGTCACCGTGACGGGCGTGAACGATGGTCCAAATGCGGTTGATAGCGCCTATACTGTCGGCGCAAACGAGACTGTTGGCGATGTTGACGCGAATGCGATCACCGACGACACCGGCGAAGGTGCCGATAGCGATCCTGAAGGCGATACGCTGACGGTTGTGGCTGTTGACGGCGATGCGGCGGGTGTTGATGCGCCTGTTGCAGGCGACGCGGGTGGCTTGTTCACCATCAATGCTGACGGCACCGTCGACTTTGACGCCAATGGCGAGTTTGATGATCTTGGCGACGGCGAAACCGCTGAAACCACCATCACCTACACCATCGCAGACGAAGACGGTCTGGAAGACACAGCCACCGTGACCTTCACCGTGACCGGCGCCAATGACGCGCCTGTAGCCAATGTCGACGACTATAATGCGGCAGAGGACACGCCGACTAACTTGGGCAATGTCCTAACCAACGACGAAGACCCCGAAGACGACGTTCTCACAGTCTCTGAGGTTGCAGGCCTGCCTGCAAATGTTGGAGAGCCGGTCCCTGCGATAGGCGGCGGCTTGGTGACCATTGAAGAAGATGGGGCCATCACATTCGATCCGAATGGTGAGTTCGACGATCTTGCGGTCGGTGAAACAACCGATGTGACTGTGGAATACACAATCACTGATCCGGATGGCGCTGAAGACACCACCACTGTCACAATCACAGTGACCGGCAGCAATGACGCACCAGTGGCCACATTGGACGAGCTAGAAGCGGGCGAAGATGACGCCCCAGCGGTCATCGGGAACGTGCTGACCAATGACGATGACCCTGACAGCGATCCGCTGACAGTGTCTGAAGTTGCCGGTGAGCCTGCGGATGTTGGCGAGCCTGTCGAATTGCCGGAAGGCGGCATTGTGACCATCAATGAAGATGGCACAGTCACCTTCGATCCGAACGGCGATTTTGAAGAACTCGGCGTAGAAGAAACGGAAGAAGTGACTGTGGAATACACCGTTACAGATCCGTTCGGCGCAACCGACACAGAAACCGTGATCATCACCGTCACAGGCACAAATGATGCGCCAGTGGCAACGTCTAATGCCTATGTGGTTGATCAATCCGAGACGGCTGGCGACGTAGATGGCAATGTCATCACGGACGACACCGGCGAGGGTGTGGACAGCGACCCAGAGGACGATCCGTTGACAGTTGTGGCTGTAGATGGTGATCCGGCAGGCGTTGGCACCCCGGTTGCGGGCGATAACGGCGGCACGTTCACGATCAACCCCGATGGCACAGTCGACTTTGACGCAAATGACGAGTTTGATGATCTGGGCTTGAACGAGACACGCGACACGTCCGTGACCTATACAATCGACGACGGCAACGGCGGCACCGACACGGCGACAGCAACCTTTACGGTCACTGGCGTCAATGACGGCACCGTGCAGGGCACCGAAGGCGACGACGTGATCAACCCCGACATCCCATTTGTGGATGCCGATGGTGACATCGTCGACGCTGGCGACGGCATCCTGCCAGGCGACGAAGGCACCGATAACGACGTGATCGAAGGCTTTGGTGGCGACGACACCATCGTAGCTGGCGACGGCGACGACGATGTGTTCGGTGGCGACGGCAATGACACGATCCAAGGGAACCTTGGCGACGATGTTCTATTCGGCGGTGCCGATGACGACAGCGTTATGGGCGGCATTGGTAACGATGTTGTTGATGGCGACGCTGGCGACGACATCTTGGCTGGTGAAGACGGTGACGACACAGTCGACGGCGGCGCCGGTGATGACATGGTGTTCGGCGGCGAAGGAGACGACGAACTTCGCGGCGGGTCTGGTAACGACAAGCTTGAAGGATCAGAAGGCGAAGACACCTTGTTGGGTGGGACTGGTGATGATGATCTTTGGGGCGGTCTGGACGATGACACTGTTATCGGCGGTGCCGGCAACGATACCATCGACGGTGGCGAAGGTGATGACGAGCTCCAAGGTGGTCTTGGCGATGACACACTTGTTGGCGGTGTCGGCAATGATGTTATCGAAGATGTCGAGGGCAGCGATAGCGTAGACGGCGGCGACGGCGATGATGTGATCAACGTCGGGTCTACTCAGGGCGATGAAAACCCTGATGTGGGCTACCCAGAGCAGCCATCTGCAACGATCCCAGGTCTGGTCTTCCCAGGTTACGACGCCGACGAGGACCCAACTGACGATCTTGATACGGTCGACGGTGGGGCTGGTAACGACATCATCAATACTGGTGATGACGATGACAGCATCCTTGGCGGGTCTGGCGATGACACCATCAACGCTGGTTTCGACGACGATACCATCGACGGCGGCACCGGTAACGACCTGATTGAAGGTAGTGAAGGTAACGACAGCATCGAAGGCGGCGAAGGCGATGACACCCTCTATGGTGGCTTGGCTGATCCGCAGTCCGATCTTGTCAGCTTCCCAGATGACGAGCCAAACGATGTCGGGTTCCAAGACCTTGTCCCTGAAAACAATGGCGACGAGATCTTTGGTGGTGCTGGCAACGACACGATCTTTGGTCAAGACGACGATGACACCCTGTTTGGTGGCACCGGTGACGATGTCATTGATGGCGGCGTTGACGAAGACCTCATCGTAGGTGGCGAAGGCAACGACACGCTCATCGGTGATGACGGCAACGATGTTCTTATTGGCGAAGACGGCGACGACACATTGTTTGGTGGCGAAGGTGATGACACGATCATTGCTGGGACCGGCGAAGATGAATTGTTCGGTGGCGAAGGCGATGACATCCTGCGCGGCAACGAAAACGACGATCTGATCGATGGCGGCGAAGGCGAAGATAGCATCAACGCCGGAGCGGGTAACGATGACGTCGATGGTGGTGACGGCAACGACACGATCTTTGGCGGATCCGGCGACGACGAAATCGACGGCGATCTCGGCGAAGACACGCTGAGCGGCGGGTCGGGCAATGATGTTATCACTGCTGGTGAAGACGACGACAGCGTCCTTGGCGGTATCGGCAACGATAGTGTTATCGGTGAAGATGGCGACGATACTATCGACGGTGAAGCCGGTGACGATACGCTGCGCGGCAATGCTGGCAACGATACAATCGACGGCGGCGAAGGCGACGACAGCATCAGCGGTGGGTCAGGTGATGACACCATCGAAGGTGATGACGGCAACGACGTGATTGCTGGCGGCTCTGGAAACGACGACATCGATGGCGGAATCGGCAACGACGTCATTTCAGCGGGCACCGGTCAAGACGTGATCGAAGCTGGCGATGGTGATGATAGCATCAACGCAGGTAACGACGACGATACTGTCTTTGGCGGCGACGGTGACGATACGTTGGTCGGTCAGTCTGGCAATGACACGCTGGAAGGCGGCGAAGGCGAAGACGAGATCTTCGGCGGGTTCGGCGATGACACCATTGTTGGTGGCACCGGTGGCGACGTTGTTGAAGGTGGCGAGGATCCAGACGGCGAAGACGTCGATGTGCTCGACCTGTCTGGTGCCAATGTTGCAGCGATCGACTATGATCCGACCGACAGCGAAGCCGGCACCGTGACGTTCAGCGACGGGTCGATCATGACCTTTACCGAAATCGAAAATGTGATCCCATGCTTTACGCCGGGCACCACAATCGCGACGTCAAAAGGCGAGCGTCTCGTCGAGGAACTGCAGGTCGGTGATCGCATCACCACGCGTGACAACGGCATCCAGGAAATTGCTTGGATGGGTCATAAGGAAATGTCTGGTAAGCAGCTCTTGCAGAACCCGCATCTCCAGCCGATCCTGATCAAGGCAGGTGCCTTGGGCAACGGTCTGCCAGAGCGTGACATGATGGTTTCACCAAACCACCGCGTGCTTGTGGCTTCCGAGCTAACGCAGCTGTACTTCGAAGAGAACGAAGTGCTCGCAGCAGCCAAGCATATGGTTGGGGCCGATGGTATCCACGCCGTGGATGTAATGCAGACGACCTACATCCACTTCATGTTCGAACGCCACGAAGTGGTGCTGTCGAACGGTGCATGGACGGAAAGCTTCCAGCCTGGTGACTACTCGCTCAAGGGCATTGGCAACAGTCAGCGTAACGAGATCATGGAACTCTTCCCTGAGCTTGCAACAAAGACTGGTCTGACCAACTATCAGTCCGCGCGTAAAGCACTGAAGAAGCACGAAGCTAAGCTTTTGCTGAAGTAGAAAGCCCAATCCGGCGATACAATTTGCCGGATTAAGGCGCAAAAGAACTAGGTAGCGGGGGCCATTGCGCCCCCGCTATCCTTTTGGGCAAGGCATACTCGGTTCCTTCATCAGTCAAATTCAGACCTACGAAGTTAACTGTTTTCAACTAATGTTTGTTCGACTGTAAATTATGCTGTGCAATGCAATGTCGTCTGAAAGCTTCTTGTTTCGCAAACCATCGTTGGACAGCAACACGTCAGGTTCCACGATCAAAAGAGACACAGGTTTTGCTCTCTCATTTTTGAGCGAGCCGCCATGCATCCCAGTCTTCGGGTGTATCAAGATCATAGCGCGCGCGATTGTCGCTAAATCTGTGCAAATAGGTCTGGTTTGCATGTTGCGCCACAATCGCATTTGCACCGCGATCCCCACGAAGCGATGAGAAGAATGGCCGCAATTGATCAACAAAAATGATAGGATGACCTGCGGCACCATCCGCCGTCGCCCCACGCCAAATTAAGTGATCGACGTGCTCGTGTGATGCTTCGACTAACTCCAACAAGTCTTTGGCTTCAATACATATTAGATCGGAAAGCAATACCATGAACGTCCCAACGGACGGCAGCAAAGGTACCACGTTTCGCAGTGTTCCACCAATTCCTTCGCTGGCATCATGAGTTGTCAAAACAGATGCACCGCTGGACTCCGCAACCTCCATCCGCGTAGTTTGATCCGGTGATATGGCCGCAAATACGTGCCCGACACCCGAAGCCATTTCAATCTGTCGCGCCAAGAGCGGCTGACCACCGACATCCATCAGAAGTTTATCCTTGCCGCGCATCCGACTGGATTGTCCAGCCGCAAGGATAAGTATCGGGATCATGACCGCATTTTGGTCATCTCGGGGTCAAAGCTCAGCTCTGTTATCAAGGTCGCCTTACGGCGTTGCCCCATGATTTCAATTTCGACCTGTTTGCCAGCAACCGCGTGTTCGCGGGGGATCAATGCCATCGCGATTGATTTACCTTGGTGGTGAGAATAGCCGCCGGATGTGCAGAACCCTTGGACCATTTCATCTATGAAAACAGGCTCATAAGCGACGACATCCGCATCGTCAGCATCGACCTCGAACGTCGCGAGGATACGGGCAGGCGGGTTTGCGCGTTCTGCCTCTGCCACGCTGCGACCGATGAAGTCGGTGTTTTTCTTAAAGCTGATAAAGCGATCCATGCCCGTTTCGGCGGCGGTATAGTCGGGCGAAAACTCTGACAGCCAAGACCCGAAATGCCGATCAAGCCGCATCGACATCATCGCGCGCATGCCAAATGGCGTGATCCCAAGCGGCTGCCCAGCATCCCAAAGGGTCCACCAAAGCTGTCGCTGATCCATCGGGTCGCAATAGATTTCATAGCCCAGATCGCCCGTATAACTGACCCGTTGCACCGTGCAATCGACCTGTCCGACTGTCATCCGAATGACATCGAGGAACTTGATTGTCGTCACATCCGTTCGCGTACAAGCGGCCAATAGATCGCGTGCATTTGGTCCCGCAATTTGGAAACCTGTCCTGCGATCCGATACATTTCTGACACGAACATCGCCATCTAAGTTATTCATAAACCAACGATAATGCACATCTTGCGCGCCGTAACTTGCCGTCAGTTGAAAATTGTCCTCTGCCAGACATGACACAGTGAAATCACCGAGCAAACGTCCCTTTGGTGACAGCATTGGGGTTAGGGACATACGTCCAATTTGCGGAATACGTCCGGCCATAATCCGATCCAACCATGCACGCGCGCCAGTCCCCGATACGGCAAACTTGCCAAAGTTCTGGACCTCGTTGATGCCGACGGCGTTACGCACGGCATGTACCTCACGCGCGGTTGCATCAAAGGCATTGGACCGTCGAAAGGTGGGCTGCTCATATGTTGGTTCGTCATCTTTGGCAAAGTAGTTCGCGACCTCTAGCCCGAATTGCTGGCCCCAAACCGCGCCAAGATCGCTAAAAATGTCATACATTGGCGTGGTGCGATGCGGCCGTGCGGCAGGCAGTTCTTCGTTTGGATAGCTGACGGAGAAACGACGCTGGTAGTTTTCGACCACCTTAGGCCGCGTATAACCTGGGCTGATCCAGCCACCGAAACGAGCAACATCCATCGCGGTCACATCGCGTTCGCATTCACCTTCGATCATCCATTGCGCCAGCATCAGGCCAACGCCACCACCTTGGCTGAACCCAGCCATGACACCGCAAGCCGACCAGTAATTGCGCAATCCCGGAACCGGACCAACCAGCGGATTGCCATCGGGGGCAAAGGTAAACGGCCCGTGAATGACGGATTTGATGCCCGCGGTTTCAAGGACGGGGAACCGTTTCGCAGCAAAGGCGATACTTGCCTCAACTTTATCCAGATCATCGGGCAACAGCTCGTGGCCAAAGCTCCACGGTGTGCCGTCAACGGCCCATGGTTTGCAGGGCTGTTCGTAAAACCCGATGCACATGCCATTGCGTTCTTGCCGCATGTAACTTTCGCCAGCAGGATCCATAACATGGCAATGCTCTGTATCTGTTCCGGTCAGCTCGGGAATGTCTTCGGTGACAAGATATTGGTGTTCCATCGGATGAAGCGGCAAATAGACGCCGGCCATGGCCCCAACCTCGCGCGCCCAAAGCCCGCCTGCGTTGACGACATGCTCTGCATGAATGGTGCCCTTGTCCGTCACAACATCCCACGTGCCATCGGGCCGTTGATTGGTTTCATTGACCATACAATGGGTTTCAATGGTCGCGCCACCAATGCGCGCGGCCTTGGCATAAGCATGCGTCGTTCCTGACGGATCAAGGTGCCCGTCAAGCGGATCATACAGCGCGCCAATGATCCCGTCGGTATTGGTGATGGGGGACAGTTTGGCAATCTCTTCTGGCCCCAGAATCTCTGTTTCGCGGCCCATATACAAATGCTTTGCACGTTCGGCGACCAGCATATCAAACCGGTCCGGATTGTCCGCAAGAGTGATCCCGCCGACATGATGCAGCCCGCATGACATGCCAGTGATTTCTTCCAGTTCTTTATAGAGCTCGATCGTATAGCCCTGCAGCGAAGCCATATTGGTATCGCCATTGAGCGTATGAAACCCGCCCGCGGCGTGCCAAGTGGACCCCGATGTCAGCTCCGAACGCTCTAACAACATCACGTCCGACCAACCCAGTTTGGTTAGGTGATAAAGAACGGACGCGCCGACGACGCCTCCACCGATGACTGCAACGCGGGTTGTGGTTTTCATGGGCGCACCTTTGGTTTGTTCAGCTTCCACAGTGTTCAAAAATAAACTGCCATGAAGGGCCACAAACGACAAGGAATGTCGCTTTGGGTCTATTCAAATCAATGATCGCACCACAGGCTGGATGGAACTAAACAAAGGTGATCCTATGCGAACCCATGCCCAAGCCGTTGTCATTGGGGGCGGCGTTATTGGCTGCTCTATCCTCTATCATCTGGCGAAAATGGGCTGGACTGATAGCGTATTGTTGGAACGCGACGAGCTGACATCTGGGTCCACATGGCACGCGGCGGCGAATATCCACGGACTGCATGACAGCACGAATATTAGCCGGATTCAGCACTATACGATGACGCTGTATAACGAGCTGGAGGCAGAAACTGGCCAATCCTGCGGCGTTTTCCAACCCGGAAGCCTGTATCTGGCCCAGACAGAGGCGCGCGAGCATCAGCTGCGCCTGCAAGCTGCCAAAGCCAAGTTTTACGGCATGAATTTTCACGAGGTGACGCGCGATGAAGCCGAACGTCTGCATCCGCTGGTGGATTTCGACGGTGTGCGCTGCATCATGTATGAACCCGATGGCGGCAATGTTGACCCTAGTGGTGTGACCAATGCATATGCCACAGGTGCCCGCAAAATGGGCGCAGAGATAGAGCGGTTTTGCCCCGTCACAGCCACCGAACAGCAACCCGATGGCACTTGGATCGTGCGCACACCCAAAGGCGATATTCACGCCGATTGGGTGGTAAATGCGGCGGGACTTTGGGGCAGGGAGGTCGCGGCGTTGGCGGGCATCACACTGCCGCTGCAACCGACAGAGCATCAGTATTTCGTCACTGAAACCATTCCGGAAATTGCGGGTATGGACCGTCGTCTGCCATCTGTCGCGGATCGTGACGGCGAATACTATCTCCGCCAAGAAGGGCAGGGTTTGCTTGTTGGGGCTTATGAAAAGGACCTGAAGTTCTGGGCAGAGGATGGCACGCCACAAGGATTTGGCCACGAGCTGTTCGCCGATGATCTCGAACGGATCGAAGACAATATGATGCGCGCGATTGACCGCGTGCCGGTGGTCGGCACCGCAGGGATCAAGCGCGTGATCAACGGCCCGATGATTTGGTCGCCAGACAGCAACGTGCTGTTCGGCCCGCACCCTGATTTGCGTAACTACTTTTGCTGCAACGGCATTATCCCGGGGTTCAGTCAGTCCGGTGGCATGGGCTTAATGTCCGCACAGTGGATCACGACCGGCGAAAGCCAATACGATATGTTTGCGTGGGATGTCGCACGGTTTGGGAAATGGGCGGATAAGGCGTTTACCAAGGCCCGCGTCGGCGATCAATATGCCAATCGTTTCGCCATTCATTTCCCCAATGAAGAACGCAGCGCGGGGCGTCCAGTCCGTGTACGCCCAGCCCATGATTTACAGGTGTCGATGGGGGCGGTGATGGGGCTTAACTATGGGTGGGAACACCCGCTTTGGTTCGCGGATGAGGTCGGGACAAAAGACACCAACGGCTTTACCCGCCAAAACTGGTTTGAACCGGTTGGGGCAGAGGCGATGATGCTCCGCGACCGCGCCGGGATCATCGATATTTCGAATTTCGCCAAATATTTCGTGCGTGGCACGGGGGCATCTGATTGGCTCAACGCTGTGTTTGCCAACAACATGCCCAAGGCTGTCGGACGGTCTTGCCTGACGCCGCTCATCGGTGTGCGCGGCGGAATTGCTGGCGATTTCACGGTCACCAAGCTGGCCGAGGATGAGTTTATGATCATCGGTGGCGGCATGTCCGAACGCTATCATCAGCGTTTCTGGGCGATGGTGCCATTGCCCGAAGGCACAACATTTGAAAGCCGCACAGACGCCATGTGTGGGTTTAATGTTGCTGGACCGCTGGCGCGTGATTTGCTTTCACGCTTGACGAATGCAGATCTGTCCACGGCAGCGTTCCCGTTCATGCGATCCCAGCGTATTGAAATTGCAGGCGTCAAGGTCATCGCCCTGCGCGTGTCCTTCACCGGCGATCTGGGCTGGGAATTGCACTGTGATCAGGCCGATCAACAGCGTTTATATGAAGCCTTGTTAGAAGCGGGCAAAGACATGGGCGCTGGCCCCGTGGGCAGCCGCGCCTTAATGTCTTTGCGTGTTGAAAAAGGGTATGGATCGTGGAGCCGCGAGTATTCGCCAGAGTATTGGCCGCAAGAGGTCGGCCTTGACGGGTTGATCAAGCTCGAAAAGGATTTCTTGCATAAATCAGCATATTTAGCGGTCAAAGATAATGCACCACGTGAATTACTGTCCTTGATCCATGTGACAGATGTGGACAGCGCCGATGCAACCGGCGGAGAGCCAATCTTTCTTCCCGACGGCACGCCGGTTGGGCGGGTGACGTCCGGCACCTATGGCTACAGCGTGGGTATGTCTTTGGCTTTGGGGTATCTTAAGGATGTGCCCGCAGGCACGGCGGTGGACGTGATGATTTTGGGCAAACCACATCGCGGCGTCGTTTTGGCAGAACCACCGTTTGATCCGAAGGGCAAAAAACTGCGGGCCTAAACCCGCAGCCGTAATTCACGGAATAATGCGTGTGTATTTCGTGCCTTCGAGCGATGCACCTACACTCAGCCCAGCTTGGGCAAAAACAACGGCGATCACGGGAGTCAGCGCTGTCGTCGTGTCGGCGCGCAATGTCTCGCCTTGGTCGCTCAATGCATAAGAGATGTCAGCGCCAGCCGCCCAACCGGGGCCTTGCCGGAAATCCATCAATGCCTCTTGGGTCATGAAAAACAACACATGGCTGTATTGCTGTGCACCGATCTGCAGACCAGCAGAACCAGATGCAGCAGAGTAATAGTCAACAGTGCTGTCATTGATGCGCAGCACACCGCGCCCGAATGATCCGCCGATGCCAAGCCCTACTTCGGTCACAACAGGCATGATCAACATGCCCGTCGATTTGCCCGCTAAATCCCGTGTGCCCGGAAATTGGTTATACATGAAATTCACGGTGCTCGTTGCGCGCGCATCAACCGTTTCGGCGCCATTACTGCCGATCCCATTGCCACACGCCGCAAGCGTCATACCCGCACCAACGCCCAAAAGCGCCGTCCGTCTTGAAATATTGGTCATTTTACTGCCTTTGCCATTAACCGAAGCTGTTTCCGCCTCTTTGTCAGGCACAATATGCAATTTGCTCGAATCTGTCACCTGTTAGATGATCGGATCGGCAATTAGTGACCAAAAGGGGTCAATTTATGCATCACGCCTCCTGCCTGTGCGGCGAAGTTCAGATAGAAATTATTGGTGACTTGCCCGCACCAACGGCCTGCCATTGTTCCCTGTGCCGCAAGCAATCGGGACATCACTGGGCATCAGTTGAGTTACTGCGCGACCAGTTAAGCGTCACCGGTTCGGAACATGTGCAATGGTATCAGGCCAGCGAAAAAGTCCGCCGTGGGTTTTGCAAGACCTGCGGCAGTTTTCTGTTCTTTGATGCGCTGTTTCAAGACTGAACCGCCGTTTCAATGGGCGCATTCGACACCCCAACGCAAACAAAACTGTCGCTGCACATCTATACCGACGACAAAGGCGACTATTACGATCTTGCCGATGGGGTGCCGCAAAACGGACAGTAATTATCCGTTTAGGATTTTCGCAGCGGCTGGCGCGAAATAGGTGAGGATGCCATCGCAACCTGCTCTTTTAAAACACAAAAGACTTTCCATCATCACGGCATCACCATTCAGCCAGCCGTTTTGCGCGGCCGCCTGTAACATCGCGTATTCACCGGAAACTTGATAGGCATAGGTTGGGACGCCATAGGCATCTTTGACCCGTCTGCAGATATCCAAATAGGGCATGCCCGGTTTGACCATAACCATATCCGCGCCTTCCATCAGGTCGCGTTCCACCAGACGCAGCGCTTCGTCGCTGTTAGCCGGATCCATTTGATAGGTGTTTTTGTCACCCGTTAGCGCGGCAGAGGCCCCAACCGCATCGCGAAACGGCCCATAAAAACTGCTGGCGTATTTGGCGGTATAAGACAGGATGGTGACGTTCTGATGGCCCTCGGATTCCAAGGCCCCACGGATCGCCGCGATCCGACCATCCATCATGTCCGATGGGCCAAGGATGTCTGCACCGGCCTGCGCCTGCGCAATCGCCATTTTCACAAGCGCTGCAACAGTGCGGTCATTCACAATTTGACCATTCTCAACGAAGCCGTCGTGCCCATTGATATTATAAGGATCCAGCGCGATGTCGGTCATCACCGCGATATCAGGCACAGCGTCCTTGATCGCGGCAATTGCGCGATTGCTGATGTTATCGGGCGACCATGCAAGCGCGCAATCCTCTGTCCGTTCCGCCATACCCGTATACGGAAATATGCAAATCGCCGGGATGCCAAGGGCATGGGCCTCTCGGGCAGCGGTCACGGCGCGGTCCACAGTTTTTCGGGTGACCCCCGGCATAGATGCGATGGGTTCTTCGGCATCGACACCTTCCATCACAAAAATCGGCCAGATGAAATCGGACGGGGTCAGCACATTCTGACGGGCCAGGGCGCGGATTGCGGGGTTTTGACGCATGCGGCGCAGGCGGGTTGTTGGGAATGGGGCAACGGTCGGTTTCATAAGCGGGCCTTTCTGGTCACATTCTTTTGGTCGCATGGTTTTTGACGCTTCACAAGTCTGGGCATCCGATTAGCATCCCGTTATGACTGGACAAAACGATAACAATCACAGGCTGCCACACGTGGATTGGACCCAGACAATTTTTCAAGTGATCGACACACGGTCATTTTCCAGTATTTGGTATTGGATCATCGTGGCGATCACTTGGTCGACGGCTACGACGTGGGTGATGGGTGTGCCATCGGATATGATCCACCGTGCGCGACGCGAAGGCGGCCAAGCAGCGGTTGATGTCACCGACATGGTGCGCATTTTTGTAAACCGACAACGGTCTATTGCGGCGATGGCAGGGCTTTGGCTTGCCGGTTTAGGCTGTTTCCTCCTGACCGTGCTGCTGATTTTAGGGTTCTTCTATGGCGTAGAAATGGCCCAAGCCATTTTTCTCATCGCGCTTCCGCTCACATTTGTCGGGGCGATGACGACATCAAATGTGGGGCTGATTGCGGCAACGGATCCACAAGGCGAAGACCTATTTACGCTCTTGCTCCGTCAACGTCTTTGGACCCAAGCCATCGGCATGGTCGCAATCTTTGTGACAGGTATGTTTGGCATGTATCATAACCTTGCAGTCATGCGTTTGCTCTGACCCATTGACACGCGCGCGGCGCGGAGTAGATCAGCCCTTATGAACTCCCCAAAGCATATCACAGTCGCCGGTGCACCCGAAGGGTTCGACGCCAAGTTAATCATTGAAGAGGTCGCGAAATCCGGCCCCGTCGTGCATATTGCACGCGATGATAAACGGCTTGCGGCCATGCAGGCCGCGCTCGCATTCTTTGCCCCAGAAATGCCGGTGATCATATTTCCTGCATGGGATTGTCTGCCCTATGATCGCGTCTCGCCCAATGCGGATATTTCGGCCATGCGGATGGCTACGCTTGCAGGTTTGGTGCACGAGATGCCGGACAAATTTGTCCTGCTCACATCCATGGCTGCTGCGACCCAGCGCGTGCCAGCGCGATCTGTGTTGCGTGATGCGGCGTTCAAGGCGCGGGTCGGCGATCGTATTGACGAAAAAGCCCTGCGCGAATTTCTGGTGCGCATGGGTTTCACGCAAAGCCCGACAGTCATGGAACCGGGCGATTATGCTGTGCGCGGCGGAATAATCGACATCTTTCCACCAGGGCAGACGGGGCCAGTCCGGCTCGATCTGTTCGGCGATGTGCTTGATGGTGCCCGCCGTTTTGATCCCGCGACGCAACGGACAACCGAAATCCTGAAATTTGTCGAACTCGCGCCTGTATCAGAGGTAATATTGGACGAAGCGGCCATTTTGCGGTTCCGCCAAAACTATCGGATCACGTTTGGCGCAGCGGGCACCGATGATCCGCTTTACGAGGCCGTTAGCGCGGGGCGCAAGCACGCGGGCATCGAGCATTGGTTGGGCTTTTTCCAAGACGACTTGGAAACCCTGTTCGATTATCTGCCTAATGTCACAGTGTCGTTGGACGACCAAACCGACAACGCGCGCCGCGCTCGATGGGACAGTATCGAAGATCAATACGGCACCCGCATGCATGCGCTTGATCAAAAGGGGCGGATGGATACGGTTTATAAACCGGCGAAACCTGACCTGTTATATTTGGATGATGCCGCGTGGGATGCCGCCGTCGCAGACAAACGCGTTCTCCAATTTTCGCCCAACAAACAAGCCACAGGTATGGGTGTCATTGATGCAGGCGCACGTGACGGGCGCAATTTCGCGCCCGAGCGACAGCAAGAACAAATTAGTCTTTTCGGCGCCTTAGCCGATCATATTCGCGCAAAACTTGAAGTCGGGCCCGTCGTCGTCGCGTCCTATTCCGAAGGGGCGCGTGAACGTCTCATGGGGTTGATCGAAGACGAAGGTTTGGCAGAAACCATTCCGGTCACTAGCTTTGATCGGGTTGGGAAACGCGGTCTGCATCTGGCGGTTTGGGCGCTGGATTCAGGGTTCGAAGCCGACGGTCTCACTGTGATTTCGGAACAGGACGTGTTGGGCGACCGTCTGATCCGGCAGACAAAACGTAAAAAGCGCGCAGATAACTTCCTGACCGAAGCTAACAGCCTGTCACCTGGTGATCTTGTTGTGCACGTCGACCACGGTGTTGGGCGGTTTATTGGGCTGGAAGTTGTGACCGCTCTTGGCGCGGCCCATGAATGCCTCGCCCTGGAATATGCGGAAAGTTCAAAGCTTTACCTGCCAGTAGAGAATATTGAACTGCTGTCGAAATACGGCCACGAGACTGGGTTGCTTGATAAACTCGGTGGCGGCGCTTGGCAGGCAAAGAAAGCCAAGCTGAAGGAACGTATCCGTCAGATTGCCGAACGTTTGATCCGCGTGGCAGCCGAACGCGCATTGCGCACCGCCCCCGCAATGGACCCGCCAGACGGGTTGTGGGACCAGTTTTTGGCGCGCTTCCCCTATGTGGAAACCGACGATCAGCTGGCCGCGATCAGCGATGTGCTGGATGATCTGGCGTCAGGCAAACCGATGGATCGCTTGATCTGTGGCGATGTTGGTTTTGGTAAAACAGAGGTCGCGATCCGCGCCGCATTCATCGCCGCCATGTGTGGCGTGCAGGTCGCCATCATCGCGCCGACGACCTTGCTTGCCCGCCAACACTATCAAAATTTCGCCGAACGATTTCGGGGTTTCCCCATTAATGTCAGGCCCTTATCACGCTTTGTTGGCACCCGCGATGCAGCCTTAACACGTAACGGAATTGCAGATGGCACAGCCGATATTGTGGTCGGAACCCATGCGTTGTTGGCCAAAGGTGTCAAATTCAAAAACCTCGGCCTTTTGGTCATCGATGAAGAACAGAAATTCGGGGTGCAGCATAAGGAACGTCTGAAACAACTGCGCACGGACGTGCATGTATTGACATTAACTGCGACGCCGATCCCACGGACATTGCAGCTTTCTTTGTCTGGCGTCCGTGATTTGTCGATCATTGGCACACCGCCCATCGACCGGCTTGCGATCCGCACTTATGTCAGCGAGTTCGATACAATCACCATCCGCGAGGCGCTTTTGCGCGAACACTATCGCGGCGGTCAATCGTTCCTTGTGGTGCCGCGCATCACGGATATGGCCGAGATGGAAGATTTCCTCAAACGTGAAGTGCCAGAGGTCAGCTTTATCTCTGCCACCGGCCAGATGGCAGCGGGCGAGCTGGATGACCGTATGAACGCGTTTTATGACGGTAAATATGATGTGCTGTTGGCGACGACGATTGTTGAATCCGGCTTGGATATCCCGACTGCGAATACGATGATCGTTTGGCGTTCCGACATGTTTGGGCTGTCGCAACTTTACCAAATTCGCGGTCGCGTTGGTCGGTCCAAGACCCGTGCCTATGCTTATCTAACGACCAAGCCCCGTCAAAAATTGACCGACACCGCGCAGAAACGTTTGCGGGTTCTTGGGTCTATCGACACGCTTGGGGCAGGCTTTACGTTGGCATCCCAAGACCTCGATATTCGCGGGGCAGGCAACTTGCTGGGCGAAGAACAGTCGGGCCAAATGCGCGAGGTTGGTTACGAGCTGTATCAGCAGATGCTCGAAGACCAAATCAACGCCATCCGGTCCGGCGAGGCAGAAGGCATCATCGACGACGGCCAATGGGCGCCGCAGATCAGCCTTGGCGTACCGGTTCTGATCCCTGATGCTTATATCCCTGATCTTGATGTGCGGTTGGGCCTCTATCGCCGCTTGTCAGAGCTGACGACCAAGGTCGAGCTTGAAGGCTTTGCCGCCGAACTGATCGACCGCTTTGGCAAATTACCGCGCGAGGTGAATACGCTGATGCTGGTCGTGCGCATTAAGGCGATGTGTAAAAAGGCGGGGATTGCCAAGCTTGATGCAGGTCCGAAGGGGGCCACGATCCAGTTCCACAATGATAAATTCGCGTCACCTGCGGGGCTTGTTGATTTCATCAACGACCACAAGGGCAGGGCTAAGGTCAAAGACAACAAGATTGTCGTGATGGGCGACTGGACGAAAGAGCGCGACAAAATCCAAGGCGCATTCAACATCGCACGGGAATTTGCAGTGAAGCTGAAAGAGGCGAAGGCCTAGGTTTTCGCCGCTCGACCGATCAGGATCGCCACGTAAAGTGCGACGCAAAGCACCAAGAAGATTCCGATGCTGAATGGTAAGGCTGTCCCGTCGAATGCTCTCCCAATAGGTATCGCGATAAGAACGCCGCCGATGGTGGACACCGCCGCAATGACAGAGGCCGCGACACCCGCGATATGTCCGACAGGTTCCATTGCCAGTGCATTGAGGTTCCCGATGGTAAAACCTGCAAGCATGAATTGCCCCATGGACCACAGCAGATAAACCCCGAAATGCCCACCAAGTGCTGAGCTGATCACCAAAGCAGCCGTGAGCAACAGTTGAATCGTAAACGCCATCCGGATCATGCGCTGCATGCCAAACCGCACCACGAATTTCGCATTGAGCAGGCTGGCCGAGGAGGCAAAGATTGCTAGTAGTCCGAACCAAAGATGAAAATTATGCCCTTGCCCAAAACTGATGTCGAAAATCTGTTGGGTGGATGACAGCAGTGACAGCAATGAACCCATCACCATCATCTGGACGATGATTGACAGCCGCGTGATACGAATGCTGTAGACCTCTTTAATAGCGTTCCAAATACGTCCCATATTCATCGGGTGGCGTTTTTCAACGGCCAGTGTTTCGGGTTGCCGGATCAAGATCCATGCGGCGCTGACCGCCCCGAAAACACCAAAGCTCATGAAAACGAACCGCCAGCCAAACCAAATTGTAAGGTAATGGCCGATACTTGGGGCGAGGGCCGGGACCAAGGTGAACACAACCATCACAAACGACATTATGCGCGCCATGGACCGCCCGCTATACAAATCGCGGACCAAGGCCATTGACACGACGCGCGGCGCCGCGGCGGCGAACCCCATGACGACCCGCGAAGCGATCATGGCCTCTAACGATGGGGCCGCCCAACAGGCCAGCGCGGCAAAAACGTACAGTACAACGGCCCCCGCGATCACGGGTTTGCGTCCTAATGCGTCGGATATTGGCCCCATGACAAGTGTTCCCATCGCCATGCCGAGCATGAAGCAGGTCACGATCAATTGCACCGAATTGGGGCTGTCTGGTGATAGAACCGCCGCAATTTCGGGCAAGGCGGGCAGCATCCCGTCAATTGCAAATGCGACGGACCCCGTACACATGGCAATCATCGCGATGAATTCGGCTTGGCGCAATTTGCGCGGGCCCTGGGTCATTCCGCGTCTAATTGTGCTTGGATGTCTTCGATGACTTTCACCCACATCTCTGGTGGCTGCGCCCCTGGGACCGCATGTTGCTGGGCCACGATAAAGGTCGGGACGGAGTTCACGCCCATTTTGCGACTATGTGCATCGCGGTCACGAATGCTTTGCAGGTCTTCGTCGGTATCGAGCAGACGCGTGACCATCGCCGCATCCATTTCAGCACTATCGGCAATGTCGGCCAAGACTTCGGCATCGCCAATGTCGCGCCCGTCCACAAAATAGGCTTTGAACAACAGATCAACGACAAAGGTCTGGCGCTGTTCGATCCCGGCCCAATGGATCAGCCGGTGGGCGTTGATCGTATTGGGTGTGGTCTTGATCGTCTCGAAATTTATCAGCGCGCCAGAGGTTTGCGATGCCTCAACCACGGGGGCATAGGCCTGCACGGCGGCCTCTTTGCCGCCAAACTTGCCTTCGAGATAGGCGCGCCGATCCATGCCACCCAATGGCATATCAGGGTTCAGCTGGAACGGGTGCCATTCCATCACGAACGGATGGTCTGGGTATTGCAACAACGCCTTATCTAGGTTGGTTTTCCCGATATAGCACCACGGGCAGATCGGGTCGGAAATGATATCAAGTTTGACCATTTGCGGTCTCCCAGTTTTGGCGCAACACACGGCGCAAAAGTTTGTTGTTGGCACCGCGTGGCAAGCTATCGCGCGCAATGAAAATGCGCGGGCATTTATATCCGGCCAACCGGTCGGCGCACCACGCGGTCAGTTGTTCCGTATCTAGCACATCGGTGCTGGTGTAAAAGGCGGCAATGACGCTAACACCAGATTTCACGGTAACTTCGCAAGCACCGACGTCCGAAATGGACGGGTGGGATGCCAGCGCGGCTTCGACTTCTATCGGGCTAACTCGATAGCCGCCCGCATTCATCATGTCGTCATTGCGCCCTAAATAGGTGATCGCGCCATCCGTATCCATGACCCCGATGTCGCCGGTCAAATACCAGTCCTCTTGAACCGGCGCACCCCAATAGCCAATCATCAAGCCACAGTCGTCACGGTGGATCGCGATTTGTCCGGCTTGGCCCAATGGCACCGGTTTTCCGTTAGCAAGGATTGCGATTCGACGACCGGATTGGGGAAAACCCAATGTGTCATGCGGTGCCGGACGGTTCGGATTGCCGGAAATGAAGGTCGAGCATTCAGACATGCCAAAGGCTTCGTGGATTTGGGTTTGCGTCTTCTTCTCCCACGCGCGGCGCGTGTCATGGGGCAGTTTTTCGCCAGCCGACAGCCCATGTCGCAGGGCAGGCATTGCGGGGATTTCCGCCCGCAATAACCGCCGATATACCCCCGGCGCAGCGGCAAAAAACGTGGCTTTATGGTCGGCCATGAGTGCGGGCAGGGCGCTGGCGTCGGTCCCATCGGCTGGGATCAAGGCCGTCGCCCCAATCGCCCAAGGGTCCATCAATCCCGTGCCCAGCGTATAGGTCCAGTTAAACGCGCCCGCATGCAAAACGCGGTCGGTGTTGGTCAAGCCGTACCATCCGTCCCACATCATCTGACGCGCCCAAACGGCACGATGCGCATGCACCACAGCGCGGGACTGGCCGGACGTGCCTGACGTGTGGATGATATAGGCCGGTCGGTCAGGATCACCCATGTCATAGGGTACAGGCGGCAATGAAAAGAATGACTGCAGACGGCCCAGATCGATGATTTGATCGACACCATGATCCATCACATCATCTTGGATCGCGGCCGCGGGATTGATCTGCGCGGCGATGCGCGTCACCTCTGTGACGGTTAATTGTGCGGACAAGGGGGCGGGGATCACGCCACATGCGATGCACCCCAGATAAGCAATCGGGAACGCCGCGACATTGCCCAGCCGTAAAAGCACGATCTCGCCGCGCCGCAGGCCCATTTGCGTGAACCCTGTGGCAACGCCGCGCACAGCGGTTTCGATATCGCGATATGTCCAGTTTTCAATTTGGACGCCCCCAACAATCGACAGCGCGGTTTTATCGGCCAAGTCTGTCGCATGCCGCAACACATGTGCCGCCATGTTGAATGGCGAGGGCGTGCGCATTGGCGCATCGGTTGTGGTGATCGACAGCATGCCACAATCGCTAGACCTGTCGCGCAACGGTTGCAAGCCTGCGCCCCAGATCTTATGAACAACGGTATGACAGAGACAGACCCAAAAGACCTGATCCGCATTGCCCATGAAGACGGGAGCGATGGCACGACGCAACCGCTTGATCTAGGGGCCCGTGTACGTGAATTGCGCAAGGCGCAGGATTGGACGCTAGAACAGGCGGCCAAACAGGCTGGGCTGGCGCGCTCTACCTTGTCAAAAATCGAAAACGGGCAAATGTCGCCGACCTATGAAGCGTTGAAAAAACTCGCCGTTGGTCTGCAGATTTCGGTGCCGCAACTGTTCACGCCGCCATCGCGCGAACAGGTCAATGGGCGTATGGTGCATACGCCTGCGGGCAAAGGGTCGGAAAAGATTACGACGACCTATGAACATAATATATTGGCCGAAGCACTAACGACCAAGAAAATGCTGCCCTATCGCACCCGCGTGCGCGCGCGGGAGATGTCGGATTTCGACGGATGGGTTCGCCATGACGGCGAGGAATTCCTGTTCGTGCTGACGGGCAAAATCCAACTGATCACAGAATTTTATGAACCCATCACGTTGGAACGGGGCGACAGCGCCTATTACGATGCGTCCATGGGCCATAACGTGATTTCGGTTAGTGCGGATGACGCGACCCTGTTGTGGGTGACATCCCTCACTTAGTCGCGCCCAAACAGGCGGGGCAGGACCAGATGCGCCAGCCCAACACCGATGACTTGCATCACAATGAACATCGCGACATGGGCAGGATTGATGCCCGCAAATGTGTCTGAAAACGCGCGCGCAATGCTGACCGCCGGATTGGCAAAGCTGGTCGACGACGTAAAGAAATACGCCCCGGTGATATAAAGCGCCACGAGCGTTGGAACGGCGTCTGGTTTCTGGCGCAATCCGCCGAAGATGACGAAAAGCAAGCCGAATGTCGCGAGTATTTCAGAAAACCACTGAGACACCCCCGTGCGCGCCGTTGTTGATGTCTGCAAAATGCTCAGATCAAACATCACATGTGTGGCCCATACCCCGATGACCCCACCAGCGACCTGGACGGCCACATAGGGCAGGGTCATGCTCCACGGATGTTCTCCCCGTAAAGCAAAGGCCAAGGTCACGGCTGGATTGAAATGCGCGCCCGACACTGGCTCAAGCGTCGTGATAATCACGTAAAGCATGCAGCCTGTCGCGATCGCATTCCCCAATAATGCAACTGCCGTGTTTCCATCAGCCAAGGCAGCCCCCATGATGCCCGACCCGACAACGCCGATCAGCAACATGGCCGTGCCGATAAATTCAGCCAGCAACCTTGTGGAATAAGAGGGGGGCAATGCGGGTCAGCTCCTTAGCAAAAAGGAAATATCCGAAGGGCGAAGTATGCATTCTGGCATGCGGTGGCGGGAAAGCACCCGCCACCGCAAACCGAAGATTACAGTGCGACCTGAGCCGCGCCGAGGGCGAGTTGGCCTGCGCCAATAGCAGCACTTGTTACTGCACAGGCTTGAAGTGCGGACAGGGTCACGGCGATCAAAATCATCTTTTTCATGGTGCGTCTCTTTGTTGTGAAAGGACCGACCAAGTGGCCGGCCCTGATTAGTTTATTCTTCATACCACCAAACATCAGGTTGCCAACCCGGCCAATCGCCAAAGATTGGAATGTAGTCCGGGAATTTCAGTTCCTTATTGGAAGCAATTCGGCTGATGTTCCACTGATACGTCGGCAAGACATAACGTCCCGCCGTCAGCACACGGTCCAAGCCGGCGATGGCGGCACGGAAGTCGTCTTGGCTTTCCGAATTCAACAAGCGCCCGATGAGCGTATCCACTGCCTCTGATTTCACGCCCATGAGGTTGCGACCACCAGCCTCGTCGGCACGTTCAGACCCAAAGTTGGCGTATTGCTCGTTGCCCGGCGACAAGGACACGGACCGGCGATAATAGGTCATGTCGAAATCATAGGCATCCGTGCGTTCTTTGTATTGCGCACTATCGACCGATGAAATTGTCGGCGTAACACCAATGCGTGACAAGGATTGCGCGAACATGTCGATGATTGCAGCCTGCTCGGACACACCGCTTTTGATTAAAATCTCAAACGTGAATGGCTCGCCATCCGCATCTGCCAAAACACCGTCTTGCACTGTGTATCCGGCCGCTTCGAGCTGCGCGAGGGCCGCGCGGATACCTGCGCGATTCCGCTCTGTCCCATCTGATACTGGCAATGTGTAACCTTCCAATGTGCCGGGGAGCAGGTCGTCCTTAAACGGTTCTAGGAATTCAGCAACACGCCCCTCTGCCGCACCTGATTTCATCGCGAGTGGCGAGTTCGACCAATAAGATGTGATCCGGTTCTGTTGACCGCCAGTCATCGCTTCATTGATAAATTCAAAGTTGAACACATTCAGCATGGCATCGCGCACGCGCCAATCTTCGAACACATCGCGACGGGTATTCATCACATAACCCGTCATGCCAGACGGGCGCTGGTGGGGCAGGACGGCCTTAACCACATCACCGTTCTGAATGCGTGGGAAGTTATACTGGCTTTCCCATTTGCCAACGCTGAATTCACGCTGTGTGTTTACTTCGCCGACCTTAAAGGCCTCGAACGCAGCGGTATCATCGCCAAAAAACTCCAACCGGATTTCATCCAGATTGCCAGTGCCCTTTTTGAACGGGATGTCATTGGCCCAATAGTCAGGATCACGGGTGAAGGAAATAAAACGACCCGCTTCGTAATCGGTGATCTTATATTCGCCGGACACAATCGGGATTTCACCCAGTTCACTATCTGCAAAGTCTTTGCCTTCCCACTGCTGACGCTTCAGGATCGGACGCATACCGGCGAGCAGGGCGAGTTCCTTATCTTCGGTGTTAAACAGGAAACGAACAGAATTCGGACCCGTCGCTTCAAGGCTTTCAACCTTGGCCCAGAACCCGCGATAACGGCCATGGCCAATCGTGCCGAGCGTCTCAAATGTCCAAATCACGTCGTCAGGGGTGATCAGGCTGCCATCGTTGAACTTCGCCCCATCACGAATCACGAATTCAACCCAATTGCGTTCTTCGTCCGTTTCAATCGATTCGGCGATAACCCCGTAAAGCGAAAACGGCTCGTCCAAGGAACGCCCCATCAAACTGTCACCTGTAAGATACCGTAGCTGCCAGTGCACGGACCCTTTTTGAATGTAAGGATTAAGGCTATCAAAGGATCCGACGTTCGCCGTCACCATTTTGCCACCTGTTGGCGCGTTCGGGTTCGCATATGGGAGATGCTCAAAATCTGGTGGAAGAGCGGGTTCGCCATACATAGCTATGCCATGTTTCGGGGCTGCGATTGCCGTGGTGCCTAATAAGGCGAGCGATGCAACCGCGCCGATCCGCCGTGCAAATGTGAAAAACTCTGATTTCATTTTGGCAACAATCCCTTTGATCCCTGTTTATCTTGATGATCAGCGTAAAGAGGGTTTCCAGACAATTCAAACTTTTAGCTTGGATACGGGCGATGAATTGCTTATAAAGACATCACTGCTCGATAGGTTTCTTGCCTGTATGAAACCTGCCTCAATAACTTTACGCCCGCCTTGTGCGGGCGTTTTTTTGGGCTTTTCGCGGTTTTTTGGTCATTTTGACAGCGTAGGGAATCGGTAAAGAATCGGTTGGCGGAAATCGGCGCCTTGGGCGTTGGATTATGCAGGTGCAGCATTTATATGTTGTAAGAACCGCAATTCAGCCCAAGGACCCCTTCAATGCAATATGCAGGAAAAACCGCCGTCATCACAGGATCGAACTCTGGCATCGGGCTGGGCATTGCCCGCGAAATGGCCAAGGCGGGCGCGCGTGTTGTTCTGAATTCCTTTTCTGATCGCGATGAGGATCACCAATTGGCCGCCGATATGGCCGCCGAATTTGACACCGAGGTCGTCTATATCGGCGCGGATATGTCCAAGGCCGACGATTGCCGCCGTTTGATCACCGACGCAGGGGCTTGCGATATTTTGATTAACAATGCTGGGATCCAGCATGTGGCTCCAATTGATGAATTCCCCGCAGGAAAATGGGATGCGATCATCGCGATCAACATGTCATCTGCATTTCACACCACAGCGGCCGCATTGCCAATGATGCGCAAGGCGGGCTGGGGACGGGTGGTCAATATCGCGTCGGCCCATGGGCTGACGGCGTCACCTTATAAATCTGCATATGTAGCTGCCAAACACGGCGTTGTTGGTATGACCAAGGTTGTTGCCTTGGAAACGGCGCAAGAACCCATCACCGCAAACGCGATTTGTCCGGGCTATGTTTTGACACCATTGGTGGACAAACAGATTCCAGAGACAATGAAAGAATACGGAATGGATCGCGAAACAGTCATCAAAGAGGTGTTGTTGGCCCGTCAACCATCCAAAGAATTCGCGACCACCGAACAACTTGGCGGCACAGTGAATTTTCTATGTTCCGACGCGGCAGCCCAAATCACCGGCACCACGATCAGTGTCGATGGCGGCTGGACAGCCCTGTGATCCGCATCAACCTCGCGCTGCAGGGTGGCGGTGCGCATGGGGCGTTTACGTGGGGCGTGCTGGACCGGATTTTACAAGATGACGGGATCGAAATCGCTGCTGTTTCAGGCACATCAGCCGGTGCGCTAAATGCTGCTGCGCTCAAGGCGGGGCTGGTATCAGGCGGGCGCGAAGGGGCGCGTGAAAATCTTGCATGGGTTTGGGGTAAGATTGGCGCGCTTAATGACGATATGCTATCCAATTGGCTGGCCGCTTGGTCACCAAGCACCCCAATGATGGCGCGCGCCTTGGAACTGTCGCCCGCCTACGCCGCGATCGATATGATGCAGCGCAGCCTGTCACCCTATGTTTATGGTCCGGCACTACGCAACCCGTTGGAATCAATCTTGAACGAGCTGCATTTTGGCGACATCTGCGGCGACAACGGACCAGAGGTCCACATTTGCGCGACCAACGTCCGATCCGGCAAAATCCGCGTTTTCACGGGCAAACATATTTCTGCGAAGGCAATCATGGCCAGCGCCTGCTTACCGACCTTGTTCAAAGCAGTCGAAATGCATGACCCCAAGACCGGCCAAGTCGAAGCCTTTTGGGACGGTGGGTATACAGGTAATCCTGCGCTATTTCCGTTGTTTGCCAAACACTTGCCAGACGACATTGTCATTGTGAACATTAATCCATTGCACCGCGACGAGGTCCCAACGGACACGCAAGCAATCCAAAACCGGGTCAATGAAATCAGCTTCAACTCTTCATTGCTTCGTGAATTACGGGCCGTTGATTTTGTGAAACGGCTGATTGCAGATGGGGCGATGGGCCATCATGCGATGAAGAATGTTTTGGTCCATATGATTGCCGATGATGTGTTGATGAATGATCTGAATGTGGCAACTAAAACAGTGCCTTCGCCCGTGTTATTGACACGATTGCGCGATGCGGGACGCGATGCCGCCGATGGCTTTCTAGCCGCACATCGCGCCAAACTGAACAAAGCGTCGACGGTCGACTTAGCTGATATGTTTAACTAATCAATTTCATCGCCAGCGCCCACATCACCAGCCCGATCAGCACATCGAGAACGCGCCAAGCGCGCGCGGATTTCATCACCGGCGCCAAAAAGCGCGCGCCATAACCGAGACTGAAAAAGAAGACAAAAGACGCAAAAACTGCACCAATACCAAAGACATAGCGATCATTATTCATGTCGTATTGTGTTGATATGGCGCCGATCAGCCCGAGGGTATCGAGGTAAACATGGGGGTTCAGCCAAGTGAAAGCGGCGCCCGTCGCCAATGTCGCCCAAAGCCCGGCAGTTTGCCCGGATAATTGCAGTGAATAGTCGCCAAGGTAAGCCGCCCAAAGCCGCTGCGCCCCGTAAACGAACAGAAAAGCCGCACCGCCGATGGCCATGGTTTTCGGCAACCATGGCGCCGCCGCAACAATAGCGCCAAAGCCCAAAACGCCCGCAATAATCAAGATCGCGTCGGATACCGCGCACAGCAGGCAAAGCCAGAACACATGTTGCTGCGCCAGTCCTTGCCGCAAAACAAATGCGTTTTGTGCACCAATTGCCAAGATTAATGAAAACCCTGTGACAAAGCCTGTGATCGCCGGACCTATCATGCGGGCGGCTGGCTCGGATCCTTGGTATTTGGATAGACCAAGCCGGCGGAAATCACCAATTTCGCGGCGTCTTCGACTGTCATATCCAGTTCTTGGATGTCCTTGCGGGGCAGGAACAATAGAAAGCCGGATGTTGGGTTCGGCGTCGTTGGCAGGAACACAGTTGTCACCTCGTCGCCATCCGTCGTCTTCGTGTGGACTTCGCCCTTGGCTGGGGTCGAGATGAAGGCGATCGCCCAAATACCTTTGCGCGGGTATTCGATCAAACAGGCCTTATCGAACGATGTATCGCGTTGCGAAAAAACGGTTTCAGCAATCTGTTTGACGCCATTATAGACCGACCGCACCACGGGCATGCGTTCCACGATGCTTTCGCCCATGCGCAAGAAAGATCGGCCCATCAACCCCTTGCCGATCCAGCCAACCAGCATAGTGAAAATGAAGAAAATCACCACCCCAATGCCGCGCACATTCACGTTGATCCAAGGGTCGCCTTCGGCGCGGAAATACTGATTAATCAATTGCTCGGGTTGATAGGCGTCGGGCACGAACGGCCAGACCCAGCTGTCAATCCATCCCACAACTGTCCAGATGAGGTAAAACGTAAGCGCAATAGGTGCGACAATGATCAACCCCGCCAGAAAATTCCCGCGCAATCGGGTGATGATCCCGCGGCGGGCCTTACGGTTGTCGTCAGGAAATTGGTCCATGTTTGTCTGTCACTTTACGTTACGCAGGTGGTAGATAGGCACCGGTTGCCGACCCAACAAGGCGTTTATCCCCGATTAACCATTTCAACCGCGATATTCGCGGCCAATGCCGCATTATTGCGCACCAAGGCGATATTTGCGACCAGTGAGCGGCCTTCGGTTAGCTCGAAGATACGCCCTAGCAGAAACGGCGTCACGGCTTTGGCGCTGATGTTCTGCGCCTCGGCCTCTGCCAAGGCTTGCGCGATGACGGGGGCCAGCACGTCGGCCGGGATTTCAGTGTCTTTTGGAATCGGGTTGCAGATCAATTGCCCGCCAGACAGGCCCATCGCACTTCGTGTTATTTGGGCCGCTGCGATTTGTGCGGCGGTGTCCATACGCAACGGCGCTGGCATATCTGATGTCGCGGACCAAAACGCGGGCAGGGTATCTTGGCCGTAGCCGATGACCGGAACGCCAAGGGTTTCAAGGACTTCAAAGGTCTTTTCCAGATCTAATATCGCCTTGGCCCCAGCGGCGACAACCGTCACCGGAGTCTGCGCGAGTTCATGGAGATCCGCTGAGATGTCAAAGCTGGTTTCCGCACCACGGTGCACTCCGCCTATGCCACCCGTGGCAAAAACGTGGATGTCCGCCAAGGCCGCAGCGATCATGGTCGCGGCGACGGTCGTCGCCCCGTTGCCGCCCATCGCGATGCAAGCGGCCATATCGGCGCGCGACAGTTTCGCGACGTTTGACGCTTGGCCCAAGCTATCAAGCTGCTCGGCCTCTAGCCCGATGTGCAAAACCCCATCCATCACCGCAATCGTCGCAGGCGTCGCCCCATTTTCGCGCACGTCTTGTTCGACAATACGCGCCGTTTCCACGTTTTGCGGGAATGGCATGCCATGGGTGATGATCGTGCTTTCAAGCGCCACGATCGCTGTGTCAGCGGCGCGGGCAGCGGCGACTTCGGCGCTGAATGTCAGGGGGAAGGTCATAGGGGTGTCTCTCCGGATACATAAGTTGCGGCGGCGTTGCCTGCGCGGGTCAGGGCGGACATGCGGTCAAGACCTTCGGCTTCTGACGCGATATGTGCAGCCATAAATGTGTCGCCTGCACCGGTCACACGGGTAACCATAACAGCGGGGGGCGTGTGGGTGATAATGTCGCCAGCGGTGCCTTCCGCGGCAGCGTTGCCCCCATCGGTCACCAAAACGCGGTGCGCCCCGCGATTAAGCAAACCGGCAGCCCCTTCGGCGGAGGTGTCAAACGTCGTTTGGCACAACAGGCCTGCTTCTTCCAAATTCACGTAAAGTGTCGCGGTCGGGTGATCCATTAAGGCCAACAACCGTGCCGCCTTACCAGGGGAAGCCGGTGCAACGCGCAGATCAGCGCCCGCAAACAACGGCGAGCTTGCGATGTTTTGCAACAGCTCGACTGTTAGATTTCCATCCAAGGCGACAAGCCCGCAAAACGGCGCATCCGCCGTACCAAGGCGACCGTCACCCATCGGGCGCAGGATTTTATCACCAGCCGCCTCTAACGAATGGGCATCCGCGATGGCGGCAATCAACCCGTTCGCCCCTTCGATCGCCATATAGACATCGGTGGGCAAGTCGTCGGACCGGTATAGGGTATCGCAGATCAAGCCCATGCGAGTCGCCTCTGCCACAAGTTCGTCGCCCTCTGTATCGCGCCCAACGGCGGACAACAGGGCAGGATGCATTCCAAATTGGCGCAGTGTCATCGCGATATTCATCGCGACCCCACCGGGCAGTCGGGTGATGCGACCAGGTACGTCGGACCCCACACGCATATGGCTGGCGGCGCGACCGATCACATCCCATAAGACGGAACCGATGCACAAAATATCAGGTGTCTGTGTCATACCCCGCTTTTGACGGAAACTATGGCGCCATGAAAGTCATATTTGCCCATAGCGTTTCCCAAGCAGCCCCTGTATCCGCCGCCAACTGCGCCGCCGGTTCACGCAAAACCACCGCATCAAGCATATATTCATGGCCTGATTTCACGGGGACCGAGGCAATACCATCGCCACCGGTCCGGATCATGAAGATGTTCACGGATCCATTCGGGGCTTTTTCAAATACCTCAATTTGCTCATTCGCGCGGACATCCGTGCGATAGAATAGCTGAACATTAACACCACCCGACAGGTCATCGGTATAGGGATTAGTCAGCGCGACGATTTCTGTTTCCAGTCCAACGCGTTTATCCGCACCGGCACCATTCCCAACCCCGATCAGGGTTTTTGAATAGCGGGAATAGATTTCCTTGAAGTCTTTAAGCGGAAAACCACGCCCTTGATGATTTGCCAATTGATCGCCGAGGTCTTTATGATCAAGGAACTTCTGAAATTTTTCCCAATTTTCATAGCTCACATCAGAATTGCGCGCTTGATAGGCGACTACATTTAGCCCGTTGGCCACAGCGGGCTGGTCCAACGCAGGGCTGTCTCCAATACGGCTATCGACATTCTGAACCTTGCCACCAGCGAGCGCCACGAAATGCGCGAACCTGCGAGGAATAAACGGTAACTTGACGCCAGCAAAGTCTTGACCATTGACAATATGGGCCGCCAATTTACCATCCTGCTCAACCTGATAATCCAACGGTTCGATCCACAATTCATGTGCTGCCACGGGTGCGGCCACAAGACCAAGAAAGAAAGCTAGTTTAAGCATGTCATCGTCCTTTACTAATACTTCCAAACTGTCCTTCGCGCGAATATTGTCAAGCGCATTGGTGCTGTGGTTCACAACACTGTCATTCGCCCAAGCTCACGAAGTGTTGCCAACTATTGGTGATATGTCCCACGAGGGCGACACGCTGTCTTTTGATCTGCGTCTGAACATCGAAAGCTTTATCGCGGGCATCGACCAGACAGCGGTCGAAGATACAAACACCGCGCCACAGGCAGACACCTATGATGCTCTGCGCGCGCTGGAACCAGCCGCATTAGAGGCTCGTTTTGCTGAATTCTGGCCGGAAATGGCGGCCGGCATTACCGTGATGGCGGACGGTGCCGCAGTGACCGTTGAAAACCCGACGCTTGTCGCTGGTCCTGTTGGCGATACAGAGGTGACACGTGCATCTAACCTGACCTTCACCGCGCCAGTTGGCGCCGACACCACATTTGTAAAGGTGGGTTGGGCATCCGAATTTGGTGTCTTGGTCCTTCGTCAAACAGGCGTCGATGCCCCATATGACGGCTATCTTGAAGCTGGGGCCATGTCCGATGACATCGCATTGGCGGGCGGCAGCCAAGCAACGGGCTGGGAAACTTTCCTGCGCTACATTCCGATTGGTGTTGATCACATCGTGCCAAAGGGGCTGGACCACATTCTGTTTGTGCTTGGCTTGTTCTTCCTATCCGCACGCATGCGCCCGCTGATTACACAAGTGTCGTTGTTCACACTTGCGCACACAATCACCTTGGCCTTGGCCGCGCTTGGCTATGTTGTTGTGCCCGGCAGCATTGTAGAACCGCTGATTGCCTTGTCCATCGTTTATGTGGCGGTTGAAAACATCTTTATGCGCAATCTGACCCCGTGGCGGCCCGTGATCATCTTTGGGTTCGGTCTGTTGCACGGTCTCGGGTTTGCTTCTGTTCTTGCAGAATTCGGCCTGCCAGAAGGTGCGTTTGTGCCTGCGTTGATCGGCTTTAACATCGGTGTTGAAGTGGGCCAATTGGCCTGTATCGCCGTGATGTTCCTATGCGTTTGGCAAGCCCTGCGCATTGACCGTGGCGCCAATGAGGCCGCACAAGGCACAGTGCTTTATCTCGTGCTGGCCGCAGTCGCGGGCGCTCTGATCTGGCTGAACCCAACGGCCTTGGCGACAGCGCTCGAAAACCCTGTGTGGCTGTTCGCGGCACCGCTATTGGGCGTGTTCCTGATGTGCATGGTGTCGATCCAATTGCGCGACACAGTCGAATCGTATCGCAAGTTCGTCGCGATCCCTGCCTCTGCGTTCATCGCGGTGATCGGGGCCTATTGGTTCATCGAGCGGGTATTCTTGTAATAATCTGTCTCGCATTGTCGAAAATACTCCCGCCGGAGGCTGCAACGCTTGCAACCTCCGGCAACTCCCGCTAAGGGACGCCTACGAAATCCCCAAGCGGGGTCGGGCCTTTTGGGGAGAAATCCCAAAAAGTCCACCGGTTGTCGCAATCCAGCGTCGCAGCCCCGCTTAAGGTTAAACCGGAAAAGGAATACGACCATGGCTCTACCCGAGTTCTCCATGCGTCAGCTCTTGGAAGCTGGCGTTCACTTTGGCCACCAGACAGCGCGCTGGAACCCAAAGATGTCCCA
>CBFIAX010000022.1:0-42875 GCA_965660685.1 Yoonia sp.
TGAATTTTAGCGTCGTTGGGTCAAACGTCATGGTTGAAAACCTTTGCAATCGGGGCGTTGCAGCCTATCTAAGACGAGGATGAGAAAAGGGCAAATGCAGTGTCAGCAGAAACCGACATGATGAAGCTATATTCGCAGCGTATTCTGGCTTTGACAGTCGATATGCCGCGCACCGCGCGTTTAACTGCGCCGACAGCGACGGCCAAAAAACGCGCACCGCTTTGTGGATCAACTGTGACGGTCGATGTCGTCCTGACAGACGGCAAGGTGAGCGATTATGGGCAGGACGTCAAAGCCTGTGCCCTTGGCCAAGCGGCGGCTGCGGTCGTTGGTGGAGCTGTGGTCGGTTTGACGCCCAAGGAAATTCAAACGGGTCGCGATCAGATGTTCGCGATGCTTACAGCCGATGGTCCGCCACCTACCGCCCCTTTTGAAGAACTCGAGGTCTTGCTACCCGCCCGCGACTATAAGAACCGGCATGCGTCAATCTTGCTGGCCTTTGATGCGACCTTAGACGCGCTCAACACATAAAAAAACCGCCGCACATCCGGGACAAGGATGGCGGCGGCGAGGTTTGCAATGGCAGCACCCGGTCCGAATTCCAAAAGGAGAGAGGCAAATCTCCGACTTATGGACGGGACAGGCAGGTCATCAGATTGCAAGGTGGGACAAGGCAATATGAAGGACCGGGTGCTGCAACCGCGAGGCAGGTCAGATCATCCCGGGCAAGGATAACCCGACAAAAAGCATAACAAGCAAGGAGGCAGCGCCAATCGCATCAGCAATGATCGTGTCGCTTGAACGGACAATTGCGGTTTTGATGTCTTTGGCCATTTCGTTGCTCCCTCAGTGTTTGTTCTCTTTGTTGCCTCTTTGTTCCACATGGTTAACCACCTGTAAAGAACTAAATGAGAACAAATGCGAACAAAAATACTAACCTACTGAAATTAAACGAATAGCTTTATCCTGTTCCATGAACCAAAGTGCCGTTCTGACGGCTTTTCCACGCTTTGAGTCCAGTTTCGGGTCATCCAAAAGCAGTTTTCGGGCGTCATCTTGGGCGATTTGCATCAGTCCGGTTTGACGTTCAAGGTCCGCAATACGGAACCTTGGGACGCCAGATTGTGCGGTCCCGATGACATCACCGGATCCACGCATGGCGAGATCTTCCTCTGATATGCGGAACCCGTCCTCTGTCTCTCGCAAAATTTCTAATCGGCGTCGGCCCGTTTCTGTCAACGGGTCTTGGAATAACAGCAAGCAGGTAGAGGCTGCGGCCCCTCGCCCAACCCTGCCCCGCAATTGATGAAGCTGTGCGAGGCCGAATGTTTCCGCACGTTCGATCATCATGATTGATGCGTTTGGTACGTTCACGCCGACCTCGATCACTGTTGTTGCGACCAACACCTTCGTTTCGCCTGCCACAAACCGCCCCATGGCCGCGTCCTTTTCTGCCGGTGGCATTTGGCCGTGGACCAAACCGACGCCACCTTCGCCCAAGGCTGCGCGCAACCTTTTGAAACGCTCTTCGGCCGCCGTCATGTCAAGAAATTCGCTTTCTTCGACCAAGGGGCAGACCCAATAGGCTTGGCGCCCATCGGCCACGGCGCGACGCAATTTCTCAACCACCTCGTCCATGCGTTTTGTCGACACCAATGCCGTTTGCACGGGCGTCCGGCCTGGCGGTTTTTCGTCCAACACAGAAATATCCATGTCGCCATATTGGGCTAGTGCCAAGGATCGCGGGATCGGCGTGGCTGTCATTACCAGAACATCCACGGCATCGCCTTTTGCCCCCAATTCCATCCGTTGGGCGACCCCAAACCTGTGCTGTTCGTCAATAATTGCCAGTCGGAGGTCCGCAAATTCGACCCCTTTTTGGAAAACCGCGTGTGTCCCGACAAGAATTTGAATGTCCCCAGAGGCCAAGCGTTCGAGTTTCTTCGCCCGTTCGGTGCTCTTGTCACGACCAGTCAACAATTCCAAAGAGACACCAGCCGCCGCCGCCAATGGCTGCAACCCATCCAAATGCTGGCGCGCCAGAATTTCCGTGGGGGCCATCATTACGCCCTGCCCGCCAGCCTCTACCACAGCCAAAAGTGCCATGAGTGCGACAAGCGTTTTGCCGGACCCAACATCCCCTTGCAGTAACCGGTTCATCCGCCACGGCTTGGCCAAATCAGCTGAAATTTCTGCGACTGCGCGGGTTTGCGCGCCTGTTGGTGCGAACGGCAAATCCGCCAAGACCTTGTTTTGCAACGCCCCAGTCGCAACAGTGGCCCGTCCCTTAGCGCGACGCGCCACCGCACGCGCCAATGCCAACGTCATCTGATGGGCAAATAATTCATCATAAGCCAAGCGTTCGCGGGCAACCGCGTGGGGGGACAAATCGGCGGTCGCCGCTGGCGTATGGGCGTCGCGCATCGCCTGTAACCACGACGGCCAGCCATGTTTTGCAACAACCGACGGATCGATCCACTCGTCCAAATCAGACGTAAAGCCCAGTGCGGCGCGCGTGCCTTTCCACATCAATTTCTGCGTGATCCCCGCATGCAAGGGGTAAACCGGTTCGAACGACGGGATTTGATCTGCATCCTCTACACGCAAGATGTGATCGGGGTGCACCATCTGTGCGACGCTGTCGAACACCTCAATCTTGCCAGATACAATCCGGCGCTGGCCCGTTGGCAATTGCTTGCTTAGATAATCCCCGCGCGCGTGGAAAAACACCAACTGGAACGTGGTTTCGGCGTCAGTCACATGAATACGATAAGGGCGACCGCGGGTTTTGGGGGGATAATGGTCACCAATTGTGACCTCTACAGTCACGACCGATGGGGCAACTACATCGCGGATGCTCGCGCGTTGGCCACGGTCGACACCCGAAAGCGGCAACGTCATCAAAAGATCGCGCGGTTTGGACACCCCAACGTCCGCAAGTGTCTGGGCCGTTTTCGGCCCAATCCCGTCAAGTGCCGTGAGTTGACCAAACAGCGGGAACAGAATTTCCGGACGGCCGGTCATAAACCGTCAATCAACGCGAGCCATGCGTCTTCATCAATAACCTCGATGCCGAGGGTTGCGGCTTTGGTTGCCTTGGAGCCGGCACCCGGTCCGGCGACCAACAAATCCGTCTTGGCGCTTACTGATCCGGACACTTTGGCGCCAAGCGTTTCGGCCCGCGCCTTGGCCTCTGCGCGGCTCATCTTTTCCAGTGTTCCGGTGAAAACAACGGTTTTACCCGCGACAGGGCTATCAACTGTTCCGACTTGCACCGCATCTTCAACCGTCAATTCGGCGATGAGGCGATCGATCAAGGCACGTTCCGCGTCGTTCTGAAAAGCAGTCACCAAAGATGTGGCCATGACAGCGCCGACCCCATCGATGCTCAGCAAACCATCCCAAATTGGACCTTCGCCAATCGTCGCAGATGTCAGCGCTGTCTCCATATCTGACCATTTGCCAAAGTAACCGGCAATAAGCCCTGCGCCTGCATCGCCGACATGCCGAATACCAAGCGAAAAAAGGACCTTACGAAATGGGATAATGCGTTTGTCGTCAATCGCATCAAACAGTTTTGCCGCACTTTTCGCGCCCCAGCCTTCTCTGTTTTCTAATTGCTGCAGGCCTTGGCCAAACCGCGCCCGTAGGGTGAAAATGTCGGATGGCGTCGCGATCCAACCATCCGCATAGAATTGTTCCACTTGTTTGGCACCGAGCCCGTCAATGTCAAAGGCACCGCGACTTACAAAGTGTTTTAACTTTTCAACAGCTTGTGCAGGACAAATCAGCCCGCCTGTACAGCGGCGCACTGCATCGCCATCTTCGCGGAAAGCGATAGACCCGCATTCAGGGCAATTTGTCGGAAAGTTGAATGCCTCGGAATTGCTGGGACGTTTCGTGAGGTCGACATCCTTGATCTTGGGGATCACATCGCCTGCACGGTAAATTTGCACCCAGTCGCCAACCCGAATGTCGCGGCCTTCGCGGATCGCTGTGCCGTCGCCCCCGACACCCGCGATGTAATCCTCATTATGAAGTGTTGCATTTGACACGACGACGCCGCCAACGGTCACAGGTTCGAGCCGCGCAACTGGCGATAATGCCCCGGTTCTACCAACCTGGATTTCGATTTGGTTCAACCTTGTCCATGCCAGTTCAGCAGGGAATTTATGCGCAATGGCCCAACGCGGCGTCGTGCTGCGAAAGCCAAGCCGCTTTTGAAGCGCCAGATCATCAACCTTGTAAACGACACCATCGATATCATACCCCAATGTCGGCCGCGCGGCCTCTATCATTTGGTAATGTGCGATCAAATCCGATGGTGTTTCGCATGTTTGCGTTAAGGGGTTGGTGACGAATCCAAAATCCGATAGCGCTGTGATTGCATTGGATTGGGTGTCCGCAAATGGCGCGGATATCTCGCCCCATGCATAGGCGAAAAACCGAAGCGGGCGCGATTCTGTGATTGCAGGGTCGAGTTGCCGCATAGACCCCGCTGCCGCGTTGCGTGGATTGGCGAATGTTTTGCCACCATTTTCCACCTGCCGGGCATTCAAATCCGCGAATGCCGATGTGCTCATATACACCTCGCCGCGAACTTCAAAAATATCCGGTGCGCCGGAAATGATCTGGGGGATATCCGAAATCGTCAACGCATTTTGAGTGACATTTTCCCCAACTGACCCATCGCCCCGTGTAACCGCTCGCGTCAATTTCCCTTGTTCGTAACGCAAAGATAATGAAAGCCCGTCGATCTTTGGCTCGGCTGTATACGTCAGCGGATCAGTTTCGCCAATTCCCAGAAATTTGCGAATGCGACGATCAAAATCGGCCACGTCATCATCGGTGAAAGCATTCCCCAAGCTGAGCATTTGTTGCGCGTGTTTGGTCTTTTGAAATCCTTCGGCAACCGGTGCCCCGACCTGATCACTGGGGCTATCCGCGCGCTTTAAAGAGGGAAAAAGGACCTCGATCGACACATTCCGACGCTTCAACGCATCGTAGCTTGCGTCATCAATTTCGGGTGCGTCATCAGTATGATATTGCTTGTTTGCCAACGCTAAAGCGCTGGCCAACCGCTTCAATTCCAAGACTGCTTGTTCTTGCGTCAGTTCCGACACATCAATGGCATGCGTGTTCACGTCCAACTTGGCACCTTCCGTTGTCAAAAGACGCGACAGCGCCCCTGACAATGGTTTACGCACCCGAACCCGACAGGTAAAGCACTCCGGCCTCTTAGCTTCGCAACATTCTACGCGCCAACGGCCATTTTCTCTGCATTAACCACTGGTTCAGGATCACGCAAAACATATCCGCGCCCCCAGACCGTTTCGATGTAATTGTCACCATCAATGGCCTCGCCAAGCTTTTTGCGAAGCTTACAGATAAACACGTCGATAATTTTCAATTCAGACTCGTCCATGCCACCATAAAGGTGATTGAGGAACATTTCTTTAGTCAGCGTCGTGCCTTTGCGCAGGGACAACAATTCCAGCATCTGATATTCTTTTCCTGTCAAATGCACCGTCGCGCCGCCGACATCCACGGTTTTGTCATCAAGGTTCACCGAAATACGGCCGGTTTTGATAATCGACTGTGCATGACCCTTCGACCGTCGAATAATCGCGTGAATGCGCGCGATCAGTTCTTCTCGGTGGAATGGTTTCGTCAAATAGTCGTCCGCGCCAAAACCGAAGCCCTTGATTTTACTTTCCGTAGCATCATCCCCTGACAAAATGAGAATAGGCGTTTCAATCCGCGCCAACCGCAATTGTCGCAATACTTCGTGACCGTTCATGTCCGGAAGGTTGATATCAAGCAAGATGAGATCGTAATCATACAGCTTCGCCAGATCGATCCCCTCTTCACCAAGGTCGGTAGCATAGACATTCAGGTTGGCATGGGTCAGCATCAATTCGATACTTTTCGACGTCGTTGGGTCGTCTTCAACAAGTAGGACGCGCATATTCGATCTCCGCTCTTTCTAATCTGAAAACACTTTAGACACCGAATGGTTAATCGGACCCTAACGCCAAATGGAAGTTTTGCACTTCTACCTATGGTTGTCTATATTTTTTCAAAGCAGTGGTCTTCAAGGCCGCTTCACCGTGTCTTTCGACCGCCAATTCCCATTCGGCGAATTCCTCTGACGTTAACGCATATTTGTCCAACGCAGCGTCGCGCGTAATCAGTTCAGCCATCACGGCCTTCACCACAATAGCCTTGCGCGATGCAACCCAGCGGCGAGTATCAGCAGACGGTAGATCAGCACGTGTCATGATCGACCCATCTGGGAGCGTGACAGACCGCGGCCCATCTATTTTCTTCAAATACATCTTTCTGCCCTTTTCAGGTTTCCATGGGACAGGTATGCGCTCAATGACTTAAGGATCGGTGTAGCTTGGCCTTGTTCATGCGGCGCATTTTCCTATATTTTTAACGAACACCCCATGACCGGATGCACATCATGCCTCTAGACCCTGCACTGAACTCTTTAGGATTTGCCAAACCACCGTCGGAAACCCGCGTGGTTGTGGCGATGTCAGGTGGTGTCGACAGCTCTGTTGTGGCGGCGCAATTGGCCGAAGAAGGCTATGACGTGGTTGGGGTGACCTTGCAGCTCTACGATCACGGGGCCGCTTTGGCCAAGAAGGGCGCGTGCTGTGCGGGTCGCGATATCCATGATGCGCGCCGCGTGGCAGAGGAAATGGGTTTCCCGCATTATGTTTTGGACTACGAGAATATCTTCAAAGACGCCGTCATGGATGAATTCGCCGACAGCTATCTCGCGGGTGCCACCCCTGTGCCATGCATTCGCTGCAACGAGCGGGTGAAGTTCAAGGACCTGTTGGAAACCGCCAAGGATCTGGATGCCGACTGCATGGCGACGGGCCACTATATACAACGTATGGTCGGCAATGAGGGTGCGGAACTGCATTCTGCCGCTGACCCGACCAAGGATCAAAGCTATTTCCTGTTTTCGACCACGCCAGAGCAGCTCGAATACCTTCGCTTCCCGCTTGGGCATTTGAAGTCCAAAGAAGAAACCCGCGCGCTGGCGCAAAAATACGGGCTGGGCGTGGCGGATAAGCCGGACAGCCAAGACATCTGCTTTGTCCCCGACGGCAATTATGCCGCCGTGATCGAAAAGCTGCGCCCCGGCGCGGCAGAGGCTGGCGATATCGTGGATGTGGACGGCAACGTGCTGGGCCAGCATCGTGGCGTGATCCATTACACCATCGGGCAACGGCGGGGCCTTGGCATCGGCGGCTTGGCTGATCCACTCTATGTGGTGCGGCTGGACGTGGACAAACGCCATGTGATTGTGGGGCCAAAATCCATGTTGGCCACACGCAAAGTGCCCCTGCGCGAGATCAACTGGCTGGGCGATGGCGGGTTCCTTGCGGGCGGCGAACGACAGTTGGCCGTGAAAGTACGTTCCACCAAGCCCCCCATCGACGCCGTGCTGCGCCCGATTTCAGACACCGAAGCCGATGTCGAACTGCTCGCCGCTGAAGAAGGCGTGTCACCGGGACAAGCTTGTGTGTTTTACGATCCGGAGAGTAGTCGGGTATTGGGCGGCGGCTGGATTTGGCGGGGTTATTGACTGAATTCAATATTGGTTGCAATTGCCCCGTGACCACTTAAAGTTGGCGGATATTTAAACAGGATTTATCTACAATGAAAAAATCGGTATTGTTTTCTGTTCTTATTTTGAACGCCACTATTGCCAACAGTCAGACAGCACAGCTTATATATGACCCTGAAAAAGTGAAGTCTGAATGTTCAACCGAATGGGGTAATGACTTTCAAATGGTCAAGTATTGCATAGATCAAAGGGCCTCTGGTCACAAAGAGTTTGGCGACATCGTCGCTAGGGTAACTAGTTCCACCGATTTGGGTAAAGCGATGGGTAATTGCGAAAGCGAATGGGGCAATCAATGGGACATGGTAGCATATTGTGGAAATCAACAATTACAGGGTGCCGCAAGTGTTGCCCAGTTGATAAAAGAACTACCTAGCGATCTTGCAAATACAATCGTTGGTGGATGCACGAACGATTGGGGCGTCGATTTTTCAATGATAGCGTATTGTGCAAAAAACCAATACGCTGCGTGGAAGTCCTTGAATAACTGATTTGCTTGAAGGAGCAAAATCAGAGGTTCAATTTCTCTAGTTCTGTTTCTTGACTAGACCAATCCTTCATCCCGCATTACCTCTACCTCCATGATTTACAAAACCGCATCTGACTGGCGTAACGCCCCGCAAAAACGTGTTCTCTTGTTCGCCATGTCGGGCTTGGGCAAAACTTATCTGTCCAACATGCTGCGCGCGCAGGGGGATTGGTTTCACTATTCCATCGATTACCGTATTGGCACCCGCTATATGGGCGAGCTGATTGCCGATAATGCCAAGCGCGAGGCGATGAAGGTGCCTTTCCTGCGCGATCTTCTGCGCTCTGACAGTATTTATATCGGGTCGAACATCTCTTTTGATGATCTTAAACCGATGTCGTCTTATCTGGGCAAACCGGGTGATCCGGAATTGGGTGGTTTGGACTGGGACGAATATACGTTCCGCCAAGATCAGTTTATGCAGTCCGAGATTGCCGCGCTTCATGACACCGGTCATTTTATCCAGCGGTCCCATGACCTGTATCAATACCCACATTTCGTCTGCGACACCGGCGGGTCGATTTGCGAATGGGTCGATACCGAAGATGATAATGATCCGATTATGACTGATCTTGCGTCCAAAACATTGATGGTCTGGATCGAAGGGTCGGATGCCCACACGGCCGAACTGGTCCGCCGGTTTGACCGCGAGCCAAAGCCGATGTCTTATGACCCGACATTTCTGCTGAACACATGGCACGCTTATTTGGCTGAATTTGGCGTGGCGCCAGATAAGGTTAACCCAGATGATTTCATCCGCTGGGCATTTGCCAAGGCGCTCGCGCATCGTCAGCCGCGTTATCGGGCCATGGCCGAAAAATGGGGAATTACAGTCCCAATGGATGCTGTCGCCGCCGTCAAGGATACGGAGGGTTTTGTCAGCATGATCGCTGACGCCCTTGAGATGCGGGGCAACTAGCCCTATCTCAACCCTCTGCCCGTAAGGATCAAACTGATGCCGATCAAACTGCCCTCTGCCCTGCCCGCCTTTGACGTGTTGTCGCACGAAGGTGTGATGGTTCTGGATGAAGACGCCGCTGCACGTCAGGATATTCGCCCCTTGCGGATCGCATTGTTGAACCTGATGCCCAAGAAGATCCAAACCGAAAACCAGTTTGCGCGACTGATCGGGGCGACCCCATTGCAGATCGAGCTGACGCTTATTCGCATGTCCGAACATCAGACCAAGAATACAGCCGCCGAGCATATGGAAGAATTCTATGTGCCGTTCAGCGATGTACGCCACCAGAAATTCGACGGGCTGATTATCACTGGCGCACCAATCGAGCATCTGGATTTCCACGATGTGACTTATTGGGACGAGCTAACGCAGGTCTTCGCTTGGACCCAAACCCACGTGCATTCCACGTTGGGCGTGTGCTGGGGCGGCATGGCGATGATCAACCATTTCCACAATGTGCCCAAACACATCGTCGATCAAAAAGTGTTCGGCTGCTACCGGCACCGTGTCACCGACGCGTCCTCGCCGTTCTTGCGCGGGTTCTCGGATGATTGTGTGATCCCCGCTAGCCGTTGGACGGAAATGCGCCAGTCAGATATCGATTTGGCCACGGGACTGAAAACCCTGATCACAAGTGACGAAGCTGGTCCGTGTCTGGTCCAAGATGATGCGCACCGCGCGCTCTATATCTTCAATCACTTTGAATATGACAGTGGCACATTGAAGCAAGAATACGACCGCGATGTCGCCGAAGGCACCCCAATCCACGTGCCTGCGAACTATTATCCGAACGATGACCCGACGTTACAACCGCTCAATAAGTGGAGAAGTCACGCACATCTCCTATATGGTAATTGGATTAACCAAATTTACCAAACAACGAAGTTTAACATAAATGAAATCGGTACTTAAAATCGCGGCCTATACGGCACTGACAATCGGATTAGGCGCAGCATTGACTGGCTGCACGACTGCACAACGCACAGCATCGGCCGAAAAGGCGTTTCCACCAGTTGGCGAATTTGTCGCGGTGACGGGCGGCAAGGTCCATTACTTGCGCGCTGGGTCTGGCCCCGAATTGGTGTTGCTGCATGGTGCTGGCGGAAACATTCGCGATTGGACATTCGATCTGTTCGACCGCTTGGCAGAAACCTATACGGTAACTGCATTCGACCGCCCTGGTTTAGGGTATACCGACCGGGTACCGGGCATCGAAACGGGCCCGACAGCCACGGACGGCGACAGCCCACAAGCCCAAGCCAAAATGCTTCGCGAAGCAGCGGACAAATTGGGCATCGTAGACCCTGTCGTTGCGGGCCATAGCTTCGGCGGGATTGTTGCCCTTGCATGGGCCAACGCGGGCTTAGACGAGGACGCGCCCCATAATGCGAGGGCACTTGTGTCATTCGCGGGTGTGTCGATGCCGTGGCCAGACGATATCGGGGCCTATTATACCGTCAATGGCAGCGCAATCGGCGGCGCTGTTGTGATCCCGCTTATTGCGGCCATTGCGCCAGACAACGTGATCGAAGGATCGGTTGAATCTGTCTTTGCGCCTAACCCAATGCCAGAGGGCTACAACGAGCATATCGGTCCACGCTTGACACTACGTCCCGACAGTTTCCGCGCAAATGTGCGGCAGGTGAACACGCTTTACCCCCATGTTGTCGAGATGTCGCAGCGCTACCCCGAACTCACACTACCGATCGAGGTTTTGCACGGGTTAGAAGACAAAACGGTTCCTATTGATGTGCATTCCAACGAGCTGATCAAGATTGTGCCGACCGTGTCGATCACCGAACTGCCCGGCGTTGGCCATATGCCCCATCATACCGATCCAGATGCAGCAATTGCCGCGATTGATCGGGCCATGGCCCGCGCCGGATTGCGCTAGTGCGCTGCATTGCGCATAGTGGGAAAAACAGGCCGAAGGATTGATCATGGACTTGCCATTTGATGGCGGCATCAGCCGCTTTTACACTGACAGCGCACCTACCGACGTTCAAAACGCCATCAAAAATGCGGGCAAAGGCGCGATCCTAAATCCTGACTACCCCTACCCCAAAAGGATGAAGCGCACGGCTTATGAGGCCGAAATGGCCGCCTTGCAAATAGAGCTGGTCCGATTGCAAACATGGGCGCGCGAAACCGGCGAACGTATTGTGGTGGTTTTCGAAGGACGCGATGCCGCTGGTAAAGGCGGCACAATTTCGCGGTTTCGTGAAAACCTGAACCCCCGCCATGCCCGTGTGGTCGCCCTGTCAAAACCATCTGATGTCGAGTCCGGTCAATGGTATTTCCAACGCTACATTGACCAATTGCCAACGGCTGGTGAAATCGTTCTGTTTGATCGCAGCTGGTATAACCGCGCCGTTGTTGAACATGTTTTCGAATTTTGCACGAACGAAGCCCGCGAAAAATGGTTTGGTCAGGTCAATGACGTCGAAAAGATGCTGGTCGATGAAGGCATCCGCGTTTTCAAGATCTGGCTTAATGTCGGGCAAGCCACGCAGCTCAAACGTTTTTTGGATCGCGAGTCTGATCCGCTAAAGCAATGGAAACTCTCGTGGATTGATGTGGAGGGTCTCAACCGCTGGGACGCCTATACCAAAGCAATTGATGAAACCCTCGAGCGGACACATACACAAACCGCCCCGTGGATCGTGGTGCGGTCGGACGACAAACGCCGTGCGCGATTGAATGCGATCCGCAGCGTTTTGCGCCAAATCGACTATGCGGGTCGCGATGATACGCGTTTGGGCGATGTTGACCCCGCCGTCGCCGGTAGCCCCGACCTTTGGCATGGTTAAGCGCGGTTATCATCACGGCAACCTACGCCAGACGCTTGTTATGGGCTGCCTGTCGCTGATCGAAAAGAAAGGCCCGACAGGGTTCACGCTTTCCGAAGCCGCACGTGAAGCAGGCGTAACCCCTGCCGCAGTCTACCGGCATTTTGAAGGCCGCGAAGACCTCATTGCCGAAGCCGCGTTGCAAGGCTATGAAATCTTCGCCGACCTAATGGAACATGCCTATGCCGACGGCAAACCATCTGATCTGGCTGCGTTTGAAGCGACGGGCCGTGCCTATCTCGCCTTTGCACGCAAACATCCGGGGCATTACGTGGCAATGTTTGAAAGCGGCATTTCAATCCAGCGCACACCCGATTTAAACGCCGCCGCAAGCCGTGGCATGGGCGTTTTGGAAACCGCGGCCATTGCGCTAAGCCAACATATCCCCGCCGAAAAACGCCCGCCCCCACAAATGTTCGCAGCCCATATTTGGGCCATGAGCCACGGGGTGGTGGAACTATTCGCACGCGGTAGCCCCGGGACGAAATCGCCATTCCCGCCAGAGGATCTGCTGGAAACCGGAATCGGAATCTATCTGCGTGGACTGGGCCTTGTGGCGCCCGATACCTAGGGCAGCACGACCAAGGACCGCGCGTCCCATACGACGGTCGTCTGCGCACCCACATCCAAAACAGGCCGCCCGATGAGGTTCTTCATCGCGATATTCAACGGCGTTTCAACGCCCGCAATTCGCACGTCATAATAAGTCATATCACCATAATACACGACCTCGTGCACGACCCCTTGGATCGTTTCGCGCGGGGTCGTTTCGCCGTCAAATAGAATGCCGAGTGTTTCAGGACGAATGCCAATCATGGCGGCCCCTTTGCCGATGCCTGCAGGTGCCTGTTCCGCCGCAACCGTACAAGCGCCAAGCCCCGCGACCTCAACATTGATCTGCGCGCCAACATCCGTGACCGTCCCATCAAGAAAGTTCATCTTGCCAATAAACGCAGCCACGCGGCGGCTGTTGGGGCGGCGATACAGCGTTTCGGGATCGTCCATCTGCCCAATCTCGCCGTCAAACATCACGGCGATGCGGTCCGACATCACAAGCGCCTCTTCCTGATCATGGGTGACCAGAATGAAGGTAATTCCCACATGGCGCTGCAACTGCATCAACTCGACCTGCATCTGCTCACGCATCTTGCGATCAAGCGCAGACAACGGCTCGTCGAGCAACAGCACTTTGGGTTTCAAAATCAAGGCACGTGCCAAAGCCACGCGTTGTCGTTGCCCGCCTGACAACGCATGTGCCGCGCGGTCGCCAAACCCTGACAGACCGACCATCGCCAATGCGTCATCAACAGCGGTCGATTTGTCGATATCAGGCCGTTTTCGCAGCCCAAACGCCACGTTTTGGGCCACCGTCAAATGCGGAAAAATCGCGTAGGATTGAAATACCATATTCGTGGGGCGCTGGTTCGCTGGGACGCCCGCCATATCACGCCCGCCGATTATCACAACACCGTCCGATACGCCTTCGAACCCTGCAATGGTGCGCAAAAGCGTGGTCTTGCCACAACCAGATGGCCCCAGAAGAGAGAAGAACTCACCTTCATTGATGGTCAGATCAATATCGCGCAACGCATGGTAATCGCCGTAATATTTGTTCACGCCTTTCAGCGAAATGAGACCGGTCATAAGAACCCACCTTTGTCTTTGACGCCGGCGCGGGCTAGGCCGCGACGTCGGAATAGTTCAGCGATTGACAGCAGAATAATCGACAGCGCCACAAGGATTGTGCCTAGCGCCATGACCACGGGCAAAGACGCTGGAAACCGCAACAACCCCCAGATGTAAACCGGCAGCGTCGGGTTCGCACCTGTCAAGAAAAACGCAATGATGAATTCGTCCAGACTGATCGTGAACGCAATCAGCAGCGATGATATGATCCCTGGCATGACGAGCGGCAGGGTGACCAATCGGAACGCTGACCAGCGGGTTTCGCCAAGGTCCATTGCAGCCTCTTCCATGGCGGGATCAAGGTTTTGAAATGCGCCGTTCAGGATGGCGATGCTAAACGGCGAGCAGATCAAAACATGGGCCGCGATCACAGTCCAATTCGAAAGCCCCATGTCGAATACCTGCACGGCGACGACCAACAATGACACCGCCACGATAATTTCGGGCAAAACAAGTGGCAGCATGACTAGCCCCAAAATACCGCGTTTGAACGGGAACTGATACATCGCCCCTGCCCGCGCCGCACAAACACCCAATACCGTCGACAACACCGCCGTCATAACAGCGATAAACAAAGAGTTTTGGACAGCGCGGTATAAAGCGTTTGTTGTCATCAGTTCGGCAAACCAATCGGTCGTAAAACCAGACAGAGGAAAGGCGATAATCGTCGCATCGTTAAACGCAAAAAGCGGTAAAAGTACGATGGGCGCGTACAGAAAGACCAAATAGCAAATGGCATAGATGCGCAGCGTCATGATCGCCCTCGCAGCCAGCGCCGGTTAAGGAATACAAACATCAGGCTTATCGCAGTCACGCTGAACATTGCGACAATCGCCAAGGCAGCCCCCAGTGGCGCATTGTTAAGCGCCAGAAACTGGGTCTGGATCATGTTGGCCACAAGCTTACCCCCTGCGCCGCCCATCAATTCAGGCGTCACGTAATCGCCGATTGTCGGGATGAACACGATCAACACAGCCGCGACAAGGCCCGGCACGGATAGTGGCAGGGTCACCCGGAAAAACGTCATGAATTTGCTTTCGCCGAGGTCTTGGGAAGCTTCGAGGAGCGATCTGTCGATCTTTTCCAAGGCAACAAATATCGGCAAAATTGCGAATGGCGCAAAGGCATGGGCCAGCGTAATGATCACGGCATTGACGTTATACAAGATGAACGTCAGCGGTTCTTCGATGATCCCCAGCCCAAGCAGGCCGCTGTTCACCACGCCGTTATATCCCAAGATCACCTTCCAAAGGAACACGCGGATGAGATAGCTGGTCCAAAACGGGATCGTAATCAGGAACAACCACAGCGATTTGCGTTCAGGCCGCACATGGAAGGACACAAAATAGGCCACCGGAAACGCGAGAATGACGGTCACAAATGTCACGCAGCCCGATACGAATAACGACCGTTGCAACAGTGCGCCAAAGATCGGTTTCTCCCAAATCTCTCGGTAGTTTTGCAAGGTGAACGTGGTGTCCAATGTCATGAAATTTTGTGTCCAGAAACTGAACAACAAGATCGCGCCTAAGGGAAACGCCAGCAGTATCAATGCATAAATAAAAGGCGGCGCCACCATCAGTAGCCCGCGTCGTCCATCTGTCGCTGTTAGCTTTGCCCACATAGGGTAATTGTCACTGCAGCGGACCAAAGTGCAAGCCGCAATTAACGCGCCGTTTTCATACGCGCCGCAATGGGGTGGTTTCCCAAACCGTTCATTGCACCAATCCGGTCAGCGTCTGTCTTGTTTTGGCTTAGCTTCGCCTTGCCAAGCACCCGCATTATCCCAATCTCGAACGCCACAATTCCGTCGAGCATCGTATCCATGAAGCCAGCAGGCGCATCAGCCATACGCCACGCATCTGCCCCATTGTTGCGCGTTTCCATCATTTTGGTTAGCTTTCCCAAAACGGCGAGTTTCGATTTTCGGTCATGGTGGAATTTCACCGCTCCATGCACATGCACGACCTCGTAATTCCACGTCGGCACGACCTTATGGGTGTCAGCCTTCGATGGATACCAATTGGGCGAGATGTAAGCGTCCGCCCCTTGGAAGGCGGCCAGCATGTCTTGCCCATCGGCAACCAACCGGTGCAGGTCATTGGCAAAGGCGATATGCCCAATCAGCGTTTCGCCAACAAGCATCAACGGAATATGATCGACGCGCAGACCGTCCGGCGTCTGTGACACCAAATTCGCCAATGGGGCTGCTTTGATCAAATCAGCAATTTCAGCGCTGTTGGTTAGCTTAAAGTGATCCGGGAGATACATCGCACAATTCCTTGTTTTGAAACGAAAAAGGGCGACCCGTTGGGGCCACCCGTTTCCAAAACCATGTCCAAAAGCTTAACGCTTAGAGAACTGGAAGCTCTTACGGGCTTTTGCTTTACCGTATTTCTTACGTTCAACAACACGGCTGTCGCGTGTCAGGAAGCCAGCGGCTTTCAGCGCAGGACGCAAAGTTGGGTCGAACAATTGCAGGGCCTTGGAAACGCCGTGCTTAACCGCACCAGCTTGACCGGACAGACCGCCGCCTTTGACAGTTGCAACAACGTCGAACTGACCTGTTACGCCTGCAACAGAAAATGGCTGCGCCAAGATCATCTGCAAAACAGGACGTGCAAAGTAATCGTTCTGGTCCTTGCCGTTCACGGTAACCTTACCGGAACCTGGCTTAATCCAAACACGTGCAACCGCATCTTTACGCTTACCAGTCGCATAAGAACGACCAAGCGCGTCTTTGACTGGTTCACGGTTCACAACAGGTGCTTCTGCTGCCACTGGCGCGTCAACGCCTTCTGCAACTTGGCCCAGCTCTTCGAGAGAGTTCACTTGATCAGCCATTACGAAGTCCTCGTATTCTTAGGGTTCATAGATGCAACGTCCAGAACTTCTGGTTTTTGTGCTTCCATGCCGTGCTCTGTGCCTGGGAAAACGCGCAGGTGTGTCATTTGCTTGCGGGACAGTTTGCCGCCTGGCAGCATGCGCTGAACAGCTTTCATGACAACACGCTCTGGGTGCTTGCCTTCAAGGATCTCGGCTTTCGTCTTTTCCTTGATCCCACCAGGGTGGCCAGTGTGCCAGTAGTATTTTTCGTCACGCTTGTTACCAGTCATCTGCACTTTTTCGCAGTTGATGACGATAATGTTGTCGCCCATGTCCATGGACGGCGTGAAGGAAGGCTTGTGCTTGCCGCGCAAGCGCATTGCGATAATCGAAGCCAAACGACCCAAAACGATGCCTTCAGCATCGATAATGAACCATTTCTTGTCGATATCCGCAGGGGTAGCGGAGAAGGTTTTCATAAATCACCAATTCTTAAGGGGCCAAGACGACCCATTTATTCGATAGGTGGCTTATAAAGGTGCTGCATGACGGGTCAAGCGTGCTTTCACCTATTTATATTAGCAAAAACAATGTCTTACAAATTAGGTATTAAAATACCCCATCAACTCATCATGATCCGCGCCGGATTCCCCAAGAGTGTGTTCATCTCGGATAGCGCCCGTGCATATAGATCAGGATTTGCACAGGTATTCACGCCCAAACGCACTGCATTGGGCGTTTTTCCATCTGCCAGTGCGAATTCATCAGCTGGCCGCACCATGATCTGCTTTTTCTCGCAAGCCATGGCAAAGCTGGACGCCCGCCAGCCATTAGGCATTTGCAACCAGACAAAAGGCGCATCAACGCGCCACTTAATATCCCACGTGCCCAGTGTATTAACGGCCATACGCACGCGATCTTCTGTCGCGGCTATCACTTTGGCACGTATGTCGTGGGCCGCACCAGACCGGATTAAAGCCTCTGCCAGATCAGTGATCGGCTGGGAGACCCCGTAAAACGAACTTTGCGCGACTTGGCGTAAATTGTCCTCTTGGCCTTTGGGGCTGACCATATAGCCGAAACGCATCGCCCCGCTGATCGATTTAGTCAATGACGATACATAATATGACTTGCCGCCTGTCAACATCCGATAGCTTGGAACATCCGACCCAACAGTGGTGTGGCAATCATCCTCGATGACCGTGATTCCCAATTTCTCTGTCACGGCTGCAATCGCCTGCTTACGCGCCAGATTGGTCTTGATCGTCGTCGGGCTGTGCACCTCTGGCGCGGTCAACAACACCTGTCCGCCGTGCGCACGATATGCGGCCTCAAGCGCTTCAGGAATGATCCCCGCGTCATCCATCGCCACGCCGACGACTTTGGCGCGCAGCAATTGCCCCGCATGGCGCACACCCGGATACGATAGCTCTTCGGTTAGGATCACAGGTTGCGCACCGTGCAAAATCGCCTGCAACGCCAGCAAACAACAGTTTTGCGCCCCATTTCCCAGAACGATATCATTGGCAGTCAAAGGTCCTAGCCGCACTGGGTCGATCCATTCTGCAACGGCACCACGCGCCGACAAATCGGTTTCAGCCGTCGGGTAGTTGATATGGCGGCGAAAATGCGACTGCCCGATCTTGACCAATTCCGCATCAATGATCTGTCCCTGCCCAACATCTGGCACCCGACTGCTCCGAAAATCCGCGATGGTATCATCGACGTGGAAAATCAGACTGTCGGGGTTCACCGGTGGCCGGTCCGCAATTTCCGCGACAAAGGTCCCGCGCCCCACATGGGTGGCCAAACGCCCTTCCTGCGTCAGCACCGCATAAGCCCGCGCCACTGTGCCCGGCGTTACACCAACACGGTAGGCAAGCTCGCGCACGGGCGGCAGCTGTTCGCCGCCCTTTAGTTGGCCAGAAATGATGGCATCACGGAGCGCTTGAGAAAGCGCCTTATACTTCGACCGCCCCGCCGCTGACAGGTCTGGCGCAAACTTTGTATCCGATACAATCATTTCATTTACCCTGTTGCAGACTCATTGTATCCACTAATTGTAGCAATAAGCTACGTTGTGTCAATACAATATAGGAGTATGTCCCATGTCACCAGCGCTCCATTCCGCGCATATCGCCCTGTTGAATAATGAAAGCCGCCTGCCAACAGCAGCCCATGCTTTGATCGTTGCAGCCGTGGTCGTGACCAAATGGGACCGTCGCTGCCGTACGCGCAAAGAATTGGCGAAGCTCGACCCTCACACGCTTCAAGATATTGGGATCACCAGCACGGCGGCCCAAGATGAAGCGGACAAACCGTTCTGGCGCGAATAGCGCCCTTATTTTACGGGCGGAATAGCATAAGTAAGCGAGGCGCGGGCCACAGGGTCTGCGCCACCTTCGCTATAGATCAACGCGCTGCCAAACGCCAAACTACGCCCCAATTTGTGCAGCACGACGTCGCAAATTAGATCCACACCAGCGGCAGGTTTGCGCATAAAATCGATACTGCAATTGGTGGTGACAGACAGGGCTTGCGGCCCAATCCGGCTCAGAACTGCAAGATACATCCCAACATCAGCCAGCGCGAACATGCTAGGCCCCGATACGGTGCCACCTGGGCGCAAATGCGCAGGCGTCACGATTAATTTGACCTGAATACCATCGGTTGTAATCGATACAATTTCAAAATCACCATGAACCTGCGCGAACTCGCGGGCCAAAAACTGTTGTAACGCGGCTGCATCCATCACGATTTCCATGGCTTCCCTCCCAGTGGCTCAACCGCTAACCTGCCCGCATAAGCAGTTAAAGGGCAAGACCATGGACCTGATCATTCACGAAAAATTCGATGGCGTTTGCCGTCTGACCATGAACGCCCCTGCCCGTCTGAATGCGCTCAGCGACGCGATGATTGCAGAATTGCACGACACACTTGATCAGATCGCAACGGATCAAACTATCAAGGCCGTCATCGTCGCAGGCGCGGGCAAGGCATTCTGCGCTGGTCACAACCTCAAAGAAATGCAAGCCAAGGACCCCGCCGCGCTCAAAGACTTGTTTGACCGCTGCACAGCCCTGATGGCCCGTATCCAATCGCTCCCGCAACCTGTCATCGCCCAAGTCCACGGAATCGCAACCGCCGCTGGCTGTCAGCTGGTGGCAACATGCGATCTGGCCGTGGCGGCGGAGGACACGAAATTCGGTGTGAACGGCGTGAACATTGGGCTTTTCTGTTCAACTCCCATGGTCGCACTGACCCGCAATATTTCGCGCAAAGCAGCATTTGAAATGCTCACAACGGGCCGTTTCATCCCCGCGTCAGAGGCCAAAACCCTCGGCCTGATCAACCGCGCCGTTCCAGTCGAAAACCTCGCCGCTGAAACGCGCGCCATGGCGCAAACAATTGCCAGCAAGCTTGGCAGCGCCGTGCGCACCGGCAAATCAGCGTTCTACGCGCAAGCCCAAATGACAACCTCCGACGCCTACGGCTTCACCGGCCAAACCATGGTCGACAATATGGCCAACCCAGACACGGTCGAAGGCATCGCGGCCTTCTTAGAAAAACGCGATCCCAACTGGCCTTCTTCTGGCTGAAAATACCTCTGGGTCCGGGGTTGGGCCCGGTTTATAGCTGATAAATATCGCTAAACTTGGCGTTCAAATAGCTCAGCAGCGGCGCCTCTGTTGGCGCAGCTCCTGTGGCGCGCGCAATCACATCCCGCGGCTCATATAACCCGCCATGCGTCTGCACATTATTCCGCAACCAGCTGGTCGCGGCAGACGTATCGCCCCGCGCCAAATCCGTATCCAAGTCTGGCACATCAGCGCGTAGCTTTTCATGCAAACATCCTGCATAGACATTGCCCAGACTATACGTCGGGAAATAGCCCATCAGCCCTTCGGACCAATGCACATCCTGTAGTACCCCATTTGACGGTTTATCAACGGCGTAGCCGAAATCACATGCAAAACGGTCGTTCCAAGCGGCCTCTAAATCCGCGACCGCCAGTTCACCTGTCACCAAGGCACGTTCCAGATCGAACCGCATCAGCACATGAAGATTGTATTGCACCTCATCCGCTTCGGTCCGGATAAACCCGTCATTGACCGCGTTCACACATGCATAAAACGCATCTTCATCGGCGATCCCGAAGTCACCAAAGCTGTCGCGCATCCGGCCGTATAACCAGCCCGTAAAGGCACGACTGCGCCCAATCTGGTTTTCGTAAATCCGGCTTTGGCTTTCGTGTACGCCCATTGATACGCCGCCGCCCAGTGGTGTCAGCAGGTAATCAGCGTTTATATTTTGCTCATAACACGCATGGCCAACCTCGTGGATGGTGGAATAAAAACAGTTGAACGGATCGACAGGGTTCGTGCGTGTTGTGATCCGCACGTCAATGCCAGAGCCACTAGAAAACGGGTGCACGGCCTTATCGATCCGGCCCTTATCCATGTCATAGCCAAATGCGAGCGCCAATTCCGTCGACAACGCCAATTGCGCGGCCTCGTCGAACGTGCCCGTCAGCGCGGCAGGCTTGGGTTTGTCTAAAATCGCGGCACGCAGGTCGACCAAACCGGGGCGCAATGCTGAAAACATCGCGGCAATCTCTGCCCCCGTCGCACCCGGTTCATAGTCATTAAGCAGTGCATCATAGCGGTCACCACCGTCCGCCAATGCGTCGGCCTCTTGCTGGCGTAAACCGACGACTTTTTCCAATATCGGCAAATAGCTCGCAACATCCTCTTCCGCGCGCGAATTTGCCCATGTCCGATGTGCCAGCGATGTTGTTTTGGCAATTTCGGCGGCCAAGTCAGCGGGCACTTTCATCGTGCGGTCATAGCTACGTTGAATATGGCGCAGGTTCGCGGCAGCTACATCATCCGCCGCTTCTGCCTTGGCCAACCACTCGCCCACGCGCGGATCGATCCGACGCGCATGCAACACATTGGCCATGGCTGCATGTTCTTCGGCACGCTGGGGCGCGGACCCTTCGGCCATCATCGTTTCTTGGTCCCAGCCAAGACGACCAGCGACTTGGGACAGGGCCTCTGTCTCGCGCTGAAACGCCATCAAGGCATCATATGCGGTCATGGCTTAAGCCCCTTGAATGGTTTGCGGATGCGGATATTGCGCCAAGAACCGTGCCCGCAGGATCACAACCCACAAGATCACAGCGCCCAGCTGATGCACGATCGCGATGTGCCATGGGGCCGAATACATCACTGTCGCGATGCCAAGAACAACTTGCAGCAACATCACAGCCATCATCACGTTAAACGCGAATTTGGTGCGGGTATTGCCGGACCGGCGCGCGCGCGACCAAACGAACAAACCGTAAGCAAACAGGATATATCCCGCCATCCGGTGCATGAACTGCACAAGCCCATCATCTTCAAAGAAGTTGCGCCAAACGGGTTGCAAACCAAACGGATCAGGCGGGAAGAACCCACCGGCCATCAAGGGCCAATCAGGATAATTGCGTCCTGCGTCAATGCCCGCAACCAATGCGCCGATCAAGATTTGCACAAAGGCCAGAACAACCAGCCACGTTCCTAGCTTTGCAAGCCCCGCGTCACCCATCCGCCGCGCTTGCAACAAATCCGCATCGCGCCGCGACAACATTAGAATGAACCACGTAATAAAGCCGAAGATGACAAAGGCGAGGCCAAGATGCGTGGCCAAACGGTAAGACGCGACATCCAGCATGCCCGCTTCTAACCCACTGGATACCATCCACCAGCCAATCGCGCCCTGCAGCCCGCCAAGCGCACCAAGCAACAACATGCGTCCTGTCCAGCCATTCGGCATTTTGCGGGTGACCAAAAAGCCGATGAACCCCAAGGCCCAAACCAGCCCAATTACGCGACCTAATTGACGGTGGCCCCATTCCCACCAGTAAATACCTTTGAATTCGGCCAAGGACATGCCCTTGTTCTGCAACTGATATTCAGGGATCGCTTTGTATTTCTCGAACTCTTCGAGCCAAACAGCCTCTGACGTGGGTGGCATGGCACCGGCCAGCGGCGCCCATTCGGTGATCGACAAGCCGCTGTCTGTCAGGCGCGTCATACCGCCGATGATGATCATCAGACCGACAAGGCCAAAGATCAAACCAAGCCAGACGCGTACCGCCCCACGGGCACCCTGCCCGCCGCGGTCAATGCCACCAGGGGCAGCAACCTGTTTTTGCACATCGCCCACTTCTTCAAAAATACTGCGTGTTTTATTTGCCATCGGTCCGACCTTTGTTAACTAGACCGCAATCTAGGGCGGTGGACCGATGGGGGCAAGCGCGACAGGGTGCCGCTACTACCAACAATGTGGGTCTTAAACCCGTTGCAGCCGAAACCCAAACCTGCATGGTTCGGCTTTGTTTTTCTGGCATTGGATTGGGAAGGTTGCTACAGTTATCTCAAAGGTCGTTTAGGCTCACGTGAAAAACAAGGCTGAAATGCGGTCCGTCGAGAAAATTTAACCTGACGCGTTTAAACGCAACGCGCGGCGAATATTGAATTGGAGAATCGTATGTGTATGTTTTGCGGCCGGCAAATGAATGCGACAATGATTGATCGGATTAAAGATGAACTGCCGATCGTCGAAACTGGGTCTTTGAACTCAAGCGCATTTGGTCTGTTCAATTCCGCAGTGACGCAGGCAACGATGAACCTGAGCGCGGATTCGCTGATGCAGAGTGCAAGTTTTGCTATTACTTTTGGCAAGTCCCTGCCAATGCCCAGCCAAGATGCGTTCGAGTTTTTGCCTATGGCCAATAATTTCTCAACCGACATGGCCGCAAGCATGATGCGAATTGCCCCGTTGGATGCGACCGACACAGCGGCATTACCGCTTTCCGATGAATCCTCCAACGCAGACGGTTTGGCAGATGCCATGGTTCCGTTTTTCGACGACTGGTATCTCTAAGCGGGACTTTGATGTCTCGGCGGTTTTTGACGCTGGACTGAATAAGCGGAAGCGCGACAGGGTGCCCGTGATTCCATCAATCAAATTGACGACTAACGGCGCCACAGCGTATGAATGTCGTCTTGGAGCCCCTAGATTACTGCCGAGGCTTTAAAAACTCGGTCTATTCAAGGTTATTATTTGTCATGAGCAATTCTACCAAAACTGTTACACTCTGGAGACCGATTGGGTCTGAAGAACTTGTCCTAATTGAGCAGGCCAAAATGCGTGAATTTCCCCCGCGTTTGCCTGAACAACCGATCTTTTATCCTGTGCTGACCGAAGACTACGCTATAAAGATTGCGCGGGATTGGAACGTGAAAGCAAGCGGTGCTGGTTTCGTCACGCGATTTGAAGTGTTGAAATCCTATCTAGACGCCTACGAAGTTCAGGAGGCCGGTGGTCGAGCACATTTAGAGTATTGGATACCCGCCGAGGAAATGCGCGCATTCAACGATGCTATTGTTGGTGAAATTGCGATCACGCAGACATTTCGCTGACCATCCTCAAGTGTCGTGTCGCTGCGTCCGCCAATCAGCCATCGCCGTCTATCTCTAATCCCCGCGCTCTTTCCACCGCACCATCTGCCGTAATATCCCGTGCAGCATTTGCACGTCTGCGCGGGTTAATGGCATCCTGCTCCATAGGTTGCGCAGGTTGGCCTTCATGCTTGGCCCTTTGTGTTCGGGGAAAAAGAAACCGGCGTCGTCGAGCCGTTCTTCGTAATGGGACGCAAGTGCGGCCATTTCGCCTTGGGACGCCCATTCGCCCACATGGCTGACTGTTTCATGTTCCACTTGTGCGGTGGCCCGCTGATATTCATAGGCCGTCAGCAACACGCATTGCCCGAGGTTCAATGATGCAAATTCAGGGTTCACAGGGACCGAGATAATTGCATTGGCACGCACGATGTCGTCATTTTCCAGCCCTGCCCGTTCCGGCCCGAACAGGACGGCGACCTGCTGACCTGCGGCAATGCGGTCGCGGGCCTCGATCATGGCCGCCTCTGGCGTTAGCACTGGTTTTGTCAAATCGCGGTCCCGCGCGGTCGTCGCATAGACATAGGTGCAATCGGCAATCGCCGCGTCTGTACCGTCGAACAACTGCGCCTCGTCCAGCAATCGGCCCGCGCCGCTGGCCATAACCACCGCCTTTTGATTAGGCCAGCCGTCACGTGGCGCGGTGATCCGCATCCGGTCCAACCCAAAATTCCACATCGCACGCGCCGCTGCCCCGATGTTTTCGCCCATTTGTGGGCGGATCAGGATAAATGCGGGTTGTGGGCGTGGCGTTGGCATTGCGGGCTTCCTTTCGCGATTTAGCGCGTGATACGCTGGGAGGGTAACTGACGCAAGGAACACCGCGATGGCCTATGACCCCGGACATGCCGAACTGATGAAAGACGCGCTTGGGGATACGCCTAACATCACCGAAAAGAAGATGTTTGGCGGACTTTGTTTCATGCTTAGCGGGCATATGGTTTGTGGCGTGCATAAAGACGGCGGCATGGCGCGGGTGGGCAAAGCAGCCGAATCCGACGCCTTGTTGATCGAGGGTATTGCCCCATTGTCTTTTACTGGCCGCAAGATGGGAGGCATGGTCGATGTTTCCGAAGACGTGTTGGCCGACCACCACCGCCTGCTGAAAATCGTCACAATGGCACTGGATTACGCAAAATCGCTTCCACCGAAGTAGGCGACACTGTAAGACACAGCAAACAGTAGCGAGAGCCAGCCAATGTCCGACACACCCGATCTGCCACAGCTTTACCTGATCACCCCTTCTGACTTCGACCTGTCATCCTATCCCGATCAGCTGGCCGCCTGTTTGGACAGCGCCGATGTGTCTTGTGTACGCTTAGCACTGGCCAGCCGCGACGAAGACCGGATAGCCAAAGCCGCCGATGCCCTGCGCGAAGTCACCCATGCCCGCGACGTGGCCCTTGTAATCGACAGCCATATCCAACTGGTCGAACGGCTTGGCCTTGATGGTGTGCATTTGGCCGATGGATCGCGATCCGTGCGAAAGGTGCGCAAAGACCTTGGGGATGATGCCATCGTTGGCGCATTCTGCGGCAACTCCACCCATGACGGGATGACCGCGGGCGAGCTGAACGCGGATTACATCAGCTTTGGTCCTGTTGGCCAAACGGGCCTTGGCGACGGCACAACAGCCCCTGTTGATCTGTTTGAATGGTGGTCCCAAATGATCGAAGTGCCTGTGGTGGCCGAAGGCGCCCTCACCCTCGATCTGATCCGCCAAATTGCACCGCATACCGATTTCTTTGGCATCGCCGACGAAATTTGGACGCAGGATAATCCTGTGTCAGCGCTTTCCGATCTGATCGCCGCCATGCGTTAACCCTGCGCGGGTCATGTCTTCTAACGCCTTTGCTAAGGCCTTACGGTCGGCATAATCGGTCAATTTGACAGGTGGGTGGTAAACAACGGTTACGCTGCCTTGACGGACGGCGGCCAGCGTTTCCAAAAGATGCGGGCCGAAGTCCATATCGCCCCACCACCCGTAAAATCGCGCATCAGCCCCCTTTGGCGCATTATAGCGTAACGTCACGGCCTGAAGCCGCATCTGATCGGCCAAGGCCGGATCAAAGAAAGCCGCAAAAAGCGTTGGTTTAAATGGCAAAACCTGAAGCCCGTCGGTGCTTGTCCCCTCTGGGAAAAACAACAGCTTGTGACCGGCATGAAGCCGCGTGCGGAAAACCTCGATCTGCGCGGCGGCTTGCTTGCGGTCACGGATAATGAACACGGTTCCCGTTGCCCGCGCCAGCCAGCCGATACCCGGCCATTTCGCCACCTCGGCCTTTGACACAAAATAGATACGCTTGGCGGCGTTAAGCGCAAAGATATCCAACCATGACGAATGGTTTGCGACAACGGCGCCAGCGCCCTGCATCGGGGCGCCAATGCGATTGTAGCCAATGCCCAGAACGAAAAAAGCCGCGCGGCATACGAATTGTGTGATGTAAGGCGTCCATGGGCGGCCCATCCCGAAAATCGGCCGTTCTATCAGACGAAAAATTAGTAAAATAATCAGCCCGCCAAACACCAGAACCCCAAGCGGCAAGCCACGTAACACAACCCGCACCCAGCCCATTGCCGTGATCGGTGTTTGCACATGGTCAGCCTCGTCCCACCGGTCCGTCATGCTTGCGCCCCTACACCGTATAATGCGGCCGCCCGCGCTGTCATCTGTGCCGTATCCAAGATCAGACAAACATCCGTTGTGTTAAACGCGTGATCCACAAAGGCACCCTGCCCGACTACGCCACCCAATCGAAGATAGGCCTTAATCAACGCAGGCGTCGCGCGCATCGCAGCCAAACGATCGATGTCGGCGGCAGCAATCACATCCATTGGCAAGGCATGCGGGGCCAGCGCAGTCGCAGTTAGATTGTCAGGCGCGCTATGGTTGGCGGCGAGATAGGACAAGGGTGCAGCCAATGCATTCACATCCGTCCCCTGAAACGAGGCTACACCGAACAAGATATCGGCCCCTTGGTCCATCACAAATTCAGCCAACCCCGCCCATAGATGCAGCATCGCCGTGCCGCCGCGATAATCTGGATGTAAACAGGACCGACCAAGTTCCAACAATGACCGGCCAGATTGTTCAAGCCTGCTAAGATCGAATTCGCTCGCACAATAAAACCCGCCAGCCGCTTGGGCCTGTGCGGTCGTCATTAAACGGTAAACGCCTACGATTTGATCACCAACGGGCCGCGATAGATCTTCTAGCATCAAATGCGATGCATGGACGTCAAAGAGGTCGGTTTCTAATTGGGCATCATGGTCAACACCCGCGCCGGCGCCGCCCAGCTCGGCTACAAAAACCGCATAGCGCAAACGCTGCGCCGCCCGAATATCATCGTCGGAGGAGGCAAGTCGCACAGAAAATTGGGCAGATTCTATTGGCATATCAGTCATTTTTTCTTTGGCCGAGGTCAGATACCCGGCGTGGTAACTATTTATCAATCATTTTGCTAAACCGTTTGCGGTTAACTATGATTGACACAAGTCTGGGGTTATTTAACCTTGATTGTGTGAATTTGGATCAGTGACGAGGACTAACATGACCTGCTTTCCATCGATAACAACCTTGCCTTGTTCGCGAAAATTCACTGTCACTTTTCCCGCAATATTAGATTGTATTTGGCCAAGCCCCCATTCGGGGTGGTTGGGGTGTTCGACAAACATGCCCGGTTCCAGAATTGACGTCATATCCATTGGCCAACAGCCTTTCCAAGTCAGGATCGCCCCATGAACGACCGCATTGCTGCGCTGATCGGATCGCGCATTTGTCATGACCTTATTAGCCCTATTGGCGCAATCGGCAATGGGGTGGAACTGCTTGCGATGACCGGATCAGGGCCGTCTACACCCGAAATGGAACTGAGTGCGGACAGCGTGGGCAACGCAAACGCGCGCATTCGGTTTTTTCAGATTGCGTTTGGGGCTGCAAAGCCAGATGATAGGGTAAGCCATCAGGATGTAACATCTATTTTGGACGCCATAGGCGAAGGTGGACGGCTGAGTTACACTTGGTCCCCAGAAGGCGACCAGTTACGGCAATCTGTGCGGATCGCGTTTTTGGTGCTGCAAAGCTTTGAAACGGCCCTGCCGCTTGGTGGGACCGTCGATGTGCAATCTGACGGCAATTCATGGGTTTTGACCGCCACTGGCCCGCGACTGGCCATTGACGCATCGCTTTGGGCGCAATTGACCGCGCCGGACGGGTCATTTGATTTCAAACCGGCGCAGGTCCATTTCGCATTGGTGCCATCCGCATTGGCGGATGCTGGCAGACAATTGGAATTGCAAACCACAGAAGATCAGATCACCGCACGGTTTTAGGCTCGCACAGTCCCGTCACCCACAACAAGATATTTGAAGCTGGTCAACTGCACGGCACCGACAGGCCCCCGCGCATGCAACTTACCCGTGGCAATCCCGATCTCTGCACCCATGCCAAACTCTCCGCCATCGGCAAATTGGGTCGAGGCATTGCGCATCAGAATTGCGCTATCAAGCTGGTGGAAGAATTTATCGGCCACTGCGTCATCTTCAGTCAAAATGGCATCGGTGTGATTGCTGCCAAAGCTGCGGATATGGTCGATTGCGGCATCAACACCGTCCACGACCTTGGCTGCGATGATCATATCAAGAAACTCATGCCCAAAATCATCGGCATTGGCAGACACAGTGCCCGACGTTTGCGTAATCGACTGATCGCCACGCACCTCGACGCCAGCATCCAGCAAGTCGCGGACTAAGACATCACCGTGCTTGTCATAAAATGCGCGATCAACAAGCAAGCATTCCGCCGACCCACAAATGCCCGTCCGGCGGGTTTTCGCGTTCAATATCACGCGTCGCGCCTTTTCAAGATCAGCAGCGCCATCGACATAAACGTGACAAATCCCTTCGAGATGGGCAAAGACCGGCACGCGGGCCTCTTTTTGGACCAGCCCTACGAGCCCTTTCCCACCACGTGGCACAATCACATCGATGTGGTCCACCGCCTGCAACATCGCCGTTACCGCCGCGCGGTCACGGGTTGGGATCAATTGGATCGCATGTTCAGGCAACCCTGCACTGATCAAACCGGCCGTCAAACAGGCATGGATCGCCATACTAGAATGAAGGCTTTCAGATCCGCCACGCAAAATTACGGCATTGCCTGACTTCAGGCAAAGCGCGCCAGCATCCGCCGTCACATTCGGGCGGCTTTCATAAATCACACCGATCACACCAATTGGCGTCCGCACGCGGCTAATTTGCAAGCCCGTTGGTTGTGTCCAGCTATCAGTGACTTCGCCAATCGGATCATCTTGCGCGGCTACAGCGCGCAGGCCCTCAACCATGCCTTGAATACGGCTCTCGTCCAGCATCAAGCGGTCCATCATCGCAGGCGATAGCCCTTTGTCGGCGCCAAAATCGAGATCCTTTGCATTGGCCGCGAGAATGTCAGCGCGACCGGCCCAAACAGCATCGGCGGCAGCCATTAACGCGGCTTTCTTGGCATCTGCACTTGCCGTTGCAAGTTGACGCGCCGCGGCGCGGGCGTTTTCGCCAATGATGTGCATGTCAGTGTTCATATTGTGGTCCTACAAGTTCATATCGTCGCGGTGGATCAGGGCCGCGCGCCCTTTATAGCCAAGGATTTTCGCAATGTCGTCGGAATGCCGCCCGATAATCTGAACGGCCTCTTCACTGGTATAACGCGTTAAGCCAATCGCGATCTGCGCCCCGTCCAACGCGACAACAGCAACCGGATCGCCGCGCCCAAATTCGCCATCAAGCGACACAATCCCCGCAGGTAGCAAGCTTTTCCCCGACAACAGGGCGTTCTGCGCACCGGCATCAACCCGTATCTGACCACGGGGTTTCATTGTCGCAATCCATTGTTTGCGCGCTGTTTGCGGATCGATCTGTGCCCTAAACCAAGTAGACCGCCCACCAGATGCAAGCGATTTCAATGGATTATGCGGCGATCCTAAGGTGATCGCCATTGCGCATCCGGCCTCTGTGGCAATTTTGGCTGCGATGACTTTTGTTTTCATACCGCCCTTAGACAAGGCAGAGGCGGCATCGCCCGCCATGGCCTCAATTTCTGACGTAATAGAATCAACAATATCAATATGTTGCGCATCACTGTTGATATTTGGATTGCCGGTATAAAGCCCATCCACATCGGACAATAGCACCAAACAATCCGCCCCGACGGTGACTGCGACTTGCGCAGCCAATCTGTCGTTATCACCAAAGCGGATTTCATCCGTCGCGATCGTGTCGTTTTCATTCACAATCGGGGTCACACCGAGCGTCAAAAGGGTCTGCATTGTTGCTCGGCTGTTCAAATACCGTTTGCGGTTTGCGGAATCTTCTAGCGTGACCAGCACCTGCCCCGTGGTGATCCCATGGGGTGCCAAGACCTGTTCATAAGCACGGGCCAATTGGATTTGTCCGACTGCCGCCGCCGCTTGGGATTGTTCCAGCGAAAGCGCCGTCATCGGCAAGCCCAACACAACGCGCCCCAAGGCGATAGACCCTGACGACACAATGATGACATCGGTGCCTTTTGCACGTAATGCGGCGACGTCTTCGGCCAATGACGCCAGCCAATCGTGGCGAAGCGCACCGGTTTCGCGGTCGACCAGCAAGGCCGATCCGATTTTGACGACCAGTCGTTTGGCGTTGGTTAAGGCGTCCACGGGGCGGTCTCCTGTTCAATCTCCGCCTCCGTCGCTTTGCGGTGTCGCAAGCGATCGTCATCGATTTGGGTCCGCAATGCGCGCAGCACCTCTGGCACACCTTCGCGGCTCACGCCGGACATCATCAAAACAGGCGCGCCTGTGACTGCCTCTAACTCTTCTTTGATGAAGGCGCGTTCTTCATCGTCGAGCGCGTCGATTTTGTTCAACACTGTCACGCGGTTTTTGTCGGCCAGCTCACCGCCGTAAGATTCAAGCTCGTGGATAATGGTTTTGTAATCCTCGACCGGATCGCCGGACGCGCCGTCAACAAGATGCAACAGCACTGCACAGCGTTCAACGTGCCCAAGGAATGTATCGCCCAAACCGCGCCCCTCGCTGGCGCCCGCAATCAGGCCGGGAATGTCTGCAACAACGAATTCGACGTTATCAATCCCGACAACACCCAAGTTTGGCACCAGTGTGGTGAAAGGATAATCCGCAACCTTAGGACGCGCGTTTGACGTGGCTGCCAAAAACGTGGATTTGCCCGCATTCGGCATCCCAAGCAAGCCAACATCAGCGATCAGTTTCAGACGCAGCCAAATCGTACGCTCAATCGATTCCTGACCGGGGTTGGCACGTCGTGGTGCTTGGTTTGTGGCCGATTTGAAATGCAGGTTGCCCCAGCCGCCGTTGCCGCCCTTGGCGATTGTGACGGTTTGGCCGACTTCGGTCAGATCGGCGATGACGGTTTCTTCGTCTTCGTCGAGAACTTCTGTCCCGACGGGTACGCGCAGGATTTTATCCTCGCCATCCTTGCCGGTGCGCTGGCTGCCCATGCCGTGCTGGCCGTTTTGCGCGAAAAAATGCTGCTGATAACGGAAATCGATCAATGTGTTCAGGCCATCGACAGCCTCTACGATCACAGACCCGCCGCTGCCGCCGTCACCCCCATCAGGGCCGCCGTATTCGATGAATTTTTCGCGCCGGAACGAAATACAGCCACCACCGCCTGCGCCGGAGCGAATGTAAACCTTGGCGAAATCAAGAAACTTCATAACGAGGGGGCCTTTCGGGGCTGTCTTGCGCTGGACCTAGTCTATTACCGGCAAACTCTCAAGACATCCAATCATCGCGTTGCAACCTGTAATAGTGGCACAGAACAGGCATCCGCCGTGGGAAAGACTGTTCAAAGGCCGTGCGATATGGCAGAAAACCAAGGTTTCCCAAAACCTTTTGCGACCCGATATTATCGGTCCAAACGCTCGCAGTGATTTGGTCAAGGTCAGTTGTAGCAAAAGCATGCGTGATCGCATCGCGCGCGGCGCGCGTCATAATTCCGCGGCCAGCGGCGTTGGGATGCAATGCATAGCCCAACTCATCGCCCGTCACCGCAACAAAGCCACAAAAAAGATCACCCTCAAGGATTGCCCAGACGAATCCGGTACCCCCGTAGGGCTTGCAACGGCTCATGGTATGGTCGGGATCAGACGGCCAAGGCCAGCGGCCCAATTGACGTACAATCGACCAGTCAGATGCCATTTCGTGCATTAGTGGAAAATCATCAGCATTGAGGTTCCGGTAGTTAAGCGACACCATTGCGTTTCATCCAATCCGTTTTTGTCAGCGCCATGCGTTGAATTTTTACCATGTCTTGGGTGCTGACCTGCAATTGGTCATCGACATGCGTGTCCACAAAGAAAATATTTTTCAAAACCTTGCGGGACGCGACATTGCCAAGGAAATGCCCCGAAACAAGCGGTTCATCAGATTGCGCAAAATACCAAGCCACAACGGCATTGGCCGCTTCTGACATGATCTTTTGTCCGTGGTACGCTATGTCCAACCAATATCCCAAATCCGGCTTCACCCCAATCACGCCAATTAGCCCATCGCCGGCGTCAATTGCCCAGCTAAGGTCCTTTGGCACAATCTCTGTGATGAAATACGTGGCATCATCATAGGAATACGGGAACGGTACGGCCGACAGCCATTGCACCACGTCCCAATGTGATAGGGCACGGGTGATTGCCTCGGCATCGTCCATCACAATGGGCCGTAGTATCAGCTGCCTGGTTTTGATCACCGGAACGGTCATTGGTCCGTTTTAAGCGTATAGGTCCAAGTCGGCACAGTTGCTCCACGGGCCACGCTAAATGCTTCGGCATCACCAAGGTAATCAAACCCACAATTCGTCATAACACGCGCGGACCGCGGGTTGTCTTGGAACATTTCGGCAAAGAACCGTTTGGTGCCATGGGGGTTCACGTCGATTAACGTGCGCAGCGCTTCGCTGGCGTAACCCGCGTTCCAGAAGGCCGGTGCGACCCAGAAAAATACCTCTGACTGGGCACGGTCCATACGGTTTAGGCTGATCACGCCAATGGCTTCAACATGGCCATGGGCTGATCCGTCCATGATCCAGACGTCTTCTTCTCGGTCGTCGGCCAAGGCGCGGTTGATTAACGCTTCTACGGCGCCGGGTGGCATCGGATGCGGAATTGCGCGACTGCCCCGCGCGACACGCACGTCGGATGCATACATTTCAATCAAACCCGCATCGGATTTCTGTGGCGGGCGAAGCGTAAACCGCTCCGCCTGTATGATGTGCTGTGGAATAATAGGATCGTGCATCATGCTTTCTCCTCCCCGAAAAAGCGTTACTGACAATTGATTACGAAAACAGAAAAAGGGACCGGTTTTCACCGATCCCTTTCAAAAGTCTACCCTTGGGTATCGGTTTATTCAGCGGCCTCCGCCACTGGCGTTACCGAAATAAAGGTGCGGCCCTTAAGGCCTTTGTGGAATTGAACATTGCCTTCAGCAGTTGCAAAGATCGTGTGATCTTTGCCCATGCCTACGTTCAGGCCTGGCCACATCTTTGTGCCGCGCTGGCGCATGATGATGTTACCTGGAACCACGGCTTCGCCGCCATATTTCTTTACGCCAAGACGGCGTCCAGCTGAGTCGCGACCGTTACGGGATGAACCGCCTGCTTTTTTATGAGCCATTGTGTATCTCCTTAACCTTTAGCGAATTCAGCAGCCTGCGCCAACCAGTCGTCACGGTCGATGCGGCCTTTGAAAGACAGTTTATCATCCATATCAACCACATCTTCTGGCGTCCATGCTGCGATTTGAGCAAAAGTTGTCACGCCAAGCGCGTGCAGCTTTTTCACGATTACCGGACCAACACCGCTAATGCGTGTCAGATCGTCTGCGCCGTCAGTTGCAGCGGCTTTTGCCTTTGCAGGTGCTTTTGCAGCTGGCTTTTCAGCCTTTGGTGCGGCAGCCTTCTTTGGCTGGGATGCACGCTCTGCTGCGGCTGCAGCTTTCTTGGATGTTGGTTGACCCAATGCAACTGCGTAGGAAACGCCAGCGCCGCCCATTGCAGCCTTTACACCGGATTTGTCAGCGCCTTTTTCAAGGATATCGCCGATGCGGACCAGTGTCAGTTGCTGACGGTGGCCCTTTTTGCGTGCGGAAGAGTGCTTCCGGCGACGCTTAACAAAGTTGATGGTCTTTTCGCCTTTGATCTGGTCGATCACTTCAGCTTGTACACCGGCGTCTGCCACGAAAGGCGCGCCAACAGTGTTATTCACCATCAAAATTTCGTTGAATTGGATTGTTTCGCCAGCAGTGGCGTCCAGCTTTTCAACACGCAATACGTCGCCAGAGGCAACTTTGTACTGCTTGCCGCCGGTTTTCAGAACCGCAAACATATGTCTTTCCTTTGTGTCCCGCGTCGTGAAGGCCCCTGTGTTTACAGGCGTTTGGTACCTTTTGACTGCGCGCCCGTATGGGCGTATTTTCGCATAGCCCCGAACAAGTCACTTGCTCGGATGGAGGCTTATCTGACCTAAAGGGGTATAAGTCAAGCATAAACAAGAGGCTAATTTCATGCGCATCCCCCTGCTTTGTCTGATCATGACAGCCGCCTGCTCAAGCGAGGCCAACCATATCGGGAACCCCCTTTTGCTCCCATTTACGGGAGTGGCATCCGTGTTTGAGAACACGATATATAATGAACGGCGCGGTAAGGTCGAGATTTTCGTCAAAACCAATCACCCTGCTCTGATCCAAGATATCAAGTCCGGAGGCGGCCCTAGATTGACCCAAGCCATGGATATCGCCCGCGTTCCGGCACAAGATAGGGAAACGCGGATCATACAGATGCAATCTGACATCGGTCTATATACCAAAAACCTCAGCGCATTGGTGACAGCACTGATGGTCTATGGGGGATAATCCGCGCCTGAAGATGTGATTGTCCACGCATTTGACACAGAATGAAAAAACCACGGCCCCATTTCTGCCGTGAATGAAAGCGAAACCCTAGTTCAACTCGTTCTTTTAGCTAGGATTCGCGGCACCATGTCGGATTTCATACTGCATCACGTCTATCAACTGACGGACTTTGATTTTTCTAAAGGCCATTGCACGCCGCCTGATGATGCGATGCCATGTCAATTGCGGTCTAAATCCGGGTCCGTTCCGCAAGCGCTTCATATCGCGCAACAAGAGGTACATGGCCGCATTGTCGATACCCTGTCTGTGCCAGTCAACATCGATGGCATGTTTTACCCATCAGGCAGCGAGGTTAAGCTGAACTTTAGCTTATCCAACCAAGAGGGGTTCGAGGGGTTCTCGATTTCTATCGGACAAACCGCCATCCATGCGGGCACGACAACTGCATTTGTGACAAACAGCGTTTTGGCTGATGACCAGTCTCATGATTTTACCCACGACAGGATCCTTGAACACACAGCTGTTGCGTATCAAGCATTTGCCTGTTTCGCCAAAGGGGCGATGATCAAAACTGCTCAGGGTGAACGCGCGATCGAGGACCTCGTGGTTGGCGACCGCGTAATGACCCGCGATCATGGTCTGCAACCGATCCGCTGGACGGGCCATCGGACTTTGCCAGCGATGGGCGCGATGGCGCCTGTGGAATTTGATGCGAGCACGTTGGGGTGTAGCGCGCCATTACAGGTTTCTCCGAACCACCGGATGCTTGTTTCAGGCTCGATTGCCGAATTGCTATGTGGTGAATTCGAGATGCTAGTGAGCGCGCAAAACCTGATCAACGGGCGTACGGTCCGCCGTGTAGAAGGCGGGTTCGTGACATATATCCACATTATGTTCGATGATCATGAAGTGATTTGGGCCAATGATTGCCCGAGCGAAAGCTTTTATGCCGGCGCCGATGCATTGAATTGCGTCAACCCAGAACAGGCATCCGAAATTCTGGAAATCTTTCCAGAGCTGAACAGCGCAAAGGTGATGCAATCCATGGCCCGTTCCGAATGCCGCAGCTACGAGGCATCCCTGATCAGCGCTAGCCTATAAGTCTTGGGTGCTCAGCATCCGCGCCGCTTCAAACCCTAAGCTATGACTGATGTCATTGAGCGTATCCTCAAACGCGATGAAAAGTGCGGTGTTCAACCTGCGCCCTGCATCTGTGTTTGAAAAGTCGATATAGGCCTGAATATCCGCATCTTCCATGGGCGCATAGGCCATAAGTAAAAACCGGTAAATCCAATCGGACGTATTGGAACGAATGTCTGTTTCTTGATCATAAACATCCGATAGAATCTGATCTTGGGTCAAAACACCGCCAAACGCGCCGCCCTCTGACAGCCCATTGTAAAACGCGACATTGGCATTCATTGCGCTAATGACATTGGTTTCTATCAGATCGTTGGCGTCCACGAATTCCGCGATAAGCTGAAAGCGATCGGTTTCGTCACTGCGTGCCAAGTCCAGCATGTCTTGACTGGCCTCATCCACCGCATCATCCAACATGGCGCGGCGCGCGCTGACTTCTAATCCCATCAACGTGCGTCCGGGCTCTGACGTGAAAAACGCAAGCATTGGTGTCACGTCTTCACCTTCTAACGCGGTCGAAAATTCGGCCTTGATGATCGCCTTCAACGGTTCAAGCTCGTAAATCGTTTCAACAGTCTCGCCCCAGACGGGCGTCAGCCTGTCCCCGATCAGCTCTTCGCCAACTTGCGCGCCATAGGACAGCCCTTCGAGCCGCATCACATCAATAATCTCGGGCAACTGCAACGCATCAAACAATGCATCACTATCCGCCCAAACCGGCCCAGCGACAAATGTGGACAAGGCGACAGCGGTCAAAACATTGCGGTGCATCATTGAAAATTGCTCTCTTTTAGGGTGCGTTACGATGAACTTAAGCACGCCGCGCGCTTGTGCCAAGCTATGCTGACGGATTTGTCATAACTGCCCTTGCACCCATGCACGCCCCCGATTAAACGACGGCCACAAGCGGAGACGTGCCGGAGTGGTCGAACGGGGCGGTCTCGAAAACCGTTGAGCCTTCACGGGTTCCCAGGGTTCGAATCCCTGCGTCTCCGCCAAATTCCTCTTTGTTGAACTTCAGGTGTCCTTGACCTTTACGTCATAGAATGACCTAAATTGGCAAAGCAGACATTGACGTTGTTTGCGGCAAATGGCCGGAGAGTGCCCATTGGGTCGTCGACAACGTATCTCGCAGCCCGTCTTTACGGGCGTACCTTAGCGCGATCAAGTGTCATCCATTACGTTCTGAAGGACTGGCAAGTGGCAAACTATCTTCACGAAATGATCGACCGCTTATCGGCTACGCCCCCTCAGCGGATAACCGATGAAGATGTCCGATTTTGGGCTGGCGGGTTAGCGAACGATGACTTCTACAACTCGGTTAACCTCGCAATCGCGGAGCAATATCAAGCAGGATTGTTAAGCTATGCGGTCTGTGCCGCGATTATGAACGATCTTTGGTCGGTAGTATTGATTGGTTTGGGTAGCAATGTCCTGCCAGATCCATTTTATGATATTTACGAAGCATTCGATGCAGGCGAGTATTATCGGACGCCCGACAAAAGCGACGATCCCCAGTCGGATTTCACCAAGTCAATGATTGCGGAGATTCTTGCCAGGATGGCTCGCCACTGACCAGCGAATGGCAGATCTGTCCCGCATAGCTGACATTGAGGCTGGTCACGCCCAATGGCCGCTCTGGGTAAGCAATGCTTTACGTTTAAGCCAGAATTGCATGACGCGGCCCGTTGAAAGGATTCACAAAATCCGCAGCATCGAGTCAAAGATGTCCGGCGTTCCACACTTCATTGAAATTAGCGGGCCAAAACGAGCTCTGCTTTCAAACCACCAAAGCTGTCGCTATCGCTAAGCCGCAGTAAGCCGCCGTGGCTTCGCGCCACATCGGCCACAATCGACAGGCCCAACCCAACACCCGTGCCCTTGTTCTGATTGCGTGCAGGGTCCAAACGGACAAATGGGCTCATCGCGGCCTCTCTGCTGGCTGCGGGGATACCGGGCCCGTTGTCTTCAACGCTATAGCGGATCGTGCGGTCAGTGACGTCAAGACATACCTCGGCCAAATCACCATAGCGCAGCGCATTCCCGATCAGGTTGTCAAGCGCACGGCGCACCGCCTTTGGGCGCAACGACGCCTGCACGTCTGGCCCTGTGATCGGGCCCAAACTAATTTGCGCCCCATTGCGCGCCGCATCCGCAACGGCAGACATTGCGATCTCGCCGGGGGAACACAGCATCAGTTCATCAAGCGCATCATCACGCGCAAATTCGAGGAATGAATCCAGCAGGCCTTGCATATCATCCACGTCGCGCAACAGCGCGCTCTTGTCATCATGATCTATCATCGACAGCCCCAACCGCAGACGGGTGAGCGGTGTGCGCAGATCATGGCTTACACCTGACAACATCATGGTACGGCTTTGGGTTTGACGTTCAATTCGGTTGCGCATATCCAAAAACGCCATGCCAGCAGCGCGCACTTCAACCGCGCCTCCGGGGGAAAACGGGGTGATCCGGCCCTTCCCGTAATCCGCAGCCGCATCCGCCATTCGCTTGATGGGACGCAACTGATTGCGCAAAAAGAAATAGGCGATTGTGGTCATAATCGCGCCGAGGATAACCATAATGACGAGCAATTGATGCGGGTTGGACGCTGACACACGCCCGCGACTAAACGACATTTCAGCTGCACCAAACTGCGTAGGTATCCACAACCGGACACGCGCACGGTCCGTCAGCGAAATCCGGGTAATGTTTGGCACGCCTTCGCGCATAGTCTCGAACACGACCGATCCGGTTAAATCATCAAAGGCAATCAGATCCGTCATCGGGGCCGGACCTGCGGGCAATTTTATCTCGACTTCCAAGGCGGTGCCGACGTCATTGGCCATTGCCATGGCCGCAGCCTTATCAGGCGCTTGGTCAATCACATCCCGCAAATAGCGCAATTCAATTGTCAGCGCGCTTGTCATTGCCCGCGTGACCCCGTCAAAATGGCGTTGAATGAACACTACCGACACAAGCAACTGTAACAACAGCACAGGCAGCACGAGGATCAGCGCCGCCCGCCCATATAGCCCTCTCGGCAAATAGTTCTTGAACCACGACCAAAACATGCCCCTATGGTTAAGCAGTCTGCCCCCAATGCGAAAGACCTGATGTTCATGTCCGAAACCACCTTTGCCCCGATCGCTGGTGTTCCGCTTCGATTGGCAGATGATTTGCGGCTCATATTGGCGCCCAATCCGTCACCGATGACATATTGGGGAACGAATACATTTCTATTGGGGCACAAACAGATCGCGGTGATCGACCCCGGCCCCGATGATAACGCCCATCTTGAGGCGATCATGGCGGCTGTCGGCGCGGCGCAGGTCAGCCATATCATCGTGACACACGCCCACCTTGATCACTCCCCCCTTGCCCGTCCGTTGTCTGATCTAACCGGCGCGCCCATCTATGCGTTTGGACCCGCGCACAAAGGACGAAGCGCGATTATGCAGCAACTTGCGGATCAAGGCTTGGCAGGTGGCGGCGAAGGAATTGATGCAGCCTTCATCCCCGACATCGTTGTGGCGGATGGTGAGCAAATCAACGGCGCTGATTGGTCTTTGACCGCGATCCATACACCGGGCCATATCGGCAACCATATTTGTTTGACGTGGGGTGACGCGATATTCACTGGTGACCATGTGATGGGCTGGGCCTCGTCACTTGTGTCGCCCCCCGACGGCGACCTGACTGATTTCATGCAATCATGCGAAAAACTAAAGTCGTATGACGCCCGCATATTTTATCCAGCGCATGGCGCACCGATTAAACAGGCACCTGACCGCTTGAACTGGTTAATCGATCACCGCGACGCGCGGACATCACAAATTCTAGCAGCAATAGATCACCAACCCCGCGAAATCGATGAAATCACCGCCACGGTCTATCACGACGTGAACCCTGCCCTGCTACCAGCGGCAAAGCGCAACGTTTTTGCCCATCTGGTTGACCTGCACCAAAGGGGTGAAATCACCGCAAAACCAGCACTTTCAACAAAGGCAAAATTTGCGAAACAGAATTAAATACAAAAAGCGCAAAAACCCTCTGGACGACACCAAATCGCATTGCTATATCGCCGTCATACAGTGTTCCGGCGTAGCTCAGTGGTAGAGCAGTTGACTGTTAATCAATTTGTCGTAGGTTCGACCCCTACCGCCGGAGCCATATCACCACTTGACAATTTAATGTAAATGACTGGTTTTTCGCTGGCAATTTTGTGTTTTTGTTCAGATCAAATTACCAGATTTCGCGCTCAGTCTCGCCATAGCGATTGGCCACGATATAGCTGCGCCGAAGGCCAGAATAGCAACATGGATCAATGCGCTTTTAATAAACCTTCACCCTCTCAAGCAGTCAATCATCTGACAGCGGTTATTTAGGACGACTAAATCAGTGACATTGCGCCCCGTTACTTGGTCCAAATCAGGTCGCCCGATCACCGATGCCGGCACAGTGATCGCCAGTTTCAACGCTTCCTCTGGGGGCAACCCGACGCGGGACACCAGACGCGCCAGACCTTCGGCCATTGTGACATGGGCACCGGCAAGATTGCCGTCGGCATTCACCAGCTTACCTTCAATCAGTTGAATTTCTTGGTCATAAAGCGAGAAGTTATCAGGCCCGCCGACCGTTGGCATTGCGTCTGATACAAGAAACATCCGGTTGCGTACGGGGCGCGCGCGTATCGCAAGGCCGATCATCTCGTCGCTCACATGATGCCCGTCACAGATTACCCCCGCAAATGCTGTAGAGTTAATAACAGCCCCCACTGCACCAGCCGCGCGCCCTTGCATCGGGGACATTGCGTTAAACAGATGCGTGGCAACAGTTGCGCCTGCTTCAAATGCCGTCGCGACGTCGTTGGATATCGCGTCGGTGTGCCCGATGGACACAATCGCGCCGATTTCGGCCAATGCGGTGATCTGCGTGGGCGTAATGGCCTCTGGCGCGACAGTGATCACAACCTTGACGTTTGCATCGCATAGTTTGGCGACAATACCCATGGTTGCATTGTCCATGGGGCGAATATGACGCGGATCATGGGTGCCGCGTTTTGCCATGGAAATATGCGGTCCTTCGATGTGAAGACCAGCGAAACCAGCGTCATCCTTGGCCTCTATCGCCGCATCCGCAGCGGCAGCGATCACATCATGCGTATCGGTGATGACGGTGGGCATGATTGCGGTGGTGCCAAGGCCACGGTGGGCTGCGATGATTGCGCGGATCCCTTGCAGATTTGGGGCATGATTGAGCAATACGCCCCCGCCGCCATTGACTTGGAGGTCAATGAAACCGGGGCAAATGATGCCTGCCATGTGTTCTGCGTTCGCATTGTCAGGCACGTCTGATAACGGAACAATCGCGCTGATCACCCCGTCGGTGACATGTAGCGCAACATCGCTGCACAGCGCGCCATTATGAAAAACGTGATGCGGAATAATCCACCAGACTGTCATTGAAATGTCCTCATTGCATAATATGCCGCACCGCGCGCACCACTTGCGTCACCGCCTTGTGCACAATGGATAGGAACATTGCCCCATGGCGCCAGTTGGATCGTGCGTAGGCTTTTGGATAAATCAGCCGCGACGCCATCGATCTGGGACAGGCCGCCCCCCAGAACGATCACATCAGGATCGACAGTCAAAACGATAATATGCAGTGTTTCGGCGACAAGTTGGCACCACACATCCCAAACCTTCGCGATGTCGGGATCACTGACGCGCCCCGCTGCTATTTCGACAGGCGACAACTTTCGCCCTGTCAGCGCTTCCGCCAAACGTGTCAAGCCGGGACCAGAGGTCAAGGTTTCCACACAGCCCAATCGTCCACAGCCACAGGCCACAATCGGCAGGTCAAAAGCCTGAACCAAATGTGCGGGCAATGGGCCGTGTCCGAATTCGCCACCAACTCCAGTTGGGCCTGCCCATATAGACTTATCGACCACCAATCCGCCGCCGATCCCAGTCCCCATGACCAATGCCGCAACCGTCCGATGACCGCGGCCATGGCCAAAGGCTGCTTCAGACAGGGCCAAGGCACGGCAATCGTTCAGGCAGGAAATCTCACGCGCAGCCGCATCCGAGATGTCCTGCATGAATGGATGTCCTGTTGTCGGTATATTGGCAGCGAGCGCCTGCCCTGTCCTTGGATCAGTCAAGCCGGGATGACAAATTCCGATGGGCAAGGCCTTGCTTGCGGTTTGATCGGCCCAAGCCACAAGCCCCGCCAAAGCATCTAGCAACCCGCGATAGTCATCGGGCGTTGCGATCCGTCGATCCGCGACGACCTTCCAGTCAGCGTCAAAAAGCTGCGCTTCTATCTTGGTGCCACCAAGATCGATTCCCGCCGCAATCACGTGCGGTCTCTGTTGGCCAAAGGCCTCGAAATCCAGAACATTTTCATGAACAAACGATATAGAAGATATACCTCGCATCCCAGTGGGATTTTGCCGCAGATGCAATCTTCTGATTTTGAATGCCACCCAAAGGTTGTGGAACGTCACACATTAGTGACTCGATGCGGCGATTTTTCTGAATCAGCTCAACAGGCCGCGTCATACAATTCTGACCCAAACGTCACGCATTTCTAACCCAGACCGGACCATCACCGCGTCCTATGCCAAGGTCTGCTATGCAGACGAAGCCTACCTAAACAAGCTGATTAAGTGCAGGATAATCGGACCAAACATGAATGTCGAAAGGTCGAGAATTATGAATATCATTTGATGTAGAAAGATAATTTCTCACAGACCTATATCCCGCCCTCAATTAATAATCATAATATAACATACAGCAA
>CBFIAX010000023.1:0-35702 GCA_965660685.1 Yoonia sp.
GGGCCGGACGTCCTAAAACTAACCGACCGGCCAATGCCTGTTGCGGGCCATGGCGAAGTCGTGATCAAGTTGGCCTATGCTGGTGTGAACCGCCCTGATGCATTGCAGCGTGCGGGCCTCTATAACCCGCCGCCGACTGCGAGCGATTTGCCCGGGCTTGAAGGCGCGGGCGAAATTGTTGCGATTGGCGATGGTGTGACTGGTCTGGCCGTTGGCGATCTGGTTTGTGCTTTGCTGCCTGGTGGTGGCTATGCAGAATTCGTCGCCGCACCAGCCGCGCATTGTTTGCCTGTGCCCGACGGCATGACGTTGAAACAAGCAGCCTGTTTGCCCGAGACGTTTTTTACAGTCTGGTCCAATGTGGTGATGCGCGGCGGGCTCCAAGCTGGCGAGCTGTTCTTGGTCCATGGCGGCAGTTCCGGGATAGGGACAACAGCGATCCAGATTGCGAAATCGCTGGGGGCTCGCGTGTTTGTCACAGCCGGTTCTGACGAGAAATGCGCAGCATGTTTGGCACTTGGGGCAGAGCAGGCGATCAACTATCGCGATGAGGATTTTGTGGATGTCATGCGTGGGGTTGGGGGTGCGGCTGTGATCCTCGATATGGTTGGCGGGTCTTATATGCAGCGGAACATCAAGGCGCTTGCCGACGATGGCCGTTTGGTCCAAATCGCGTTTCTTCATGGTGCAAAAGTCGATTTGAACATGATGCAAATGATGACACGTCGCTTGACCTTGACTGGAAGCACCCTGCGGCCGCAATCTGATTTGGCCAAGGCGCGGATTGCAGACCAGTTGCGCACCCATGTCTGGCCGATGTTGGCGGCGGGCACGATTGCGCCCGTGATGGATCAGGAATTTGAACTCGCCGATGCCGCCTTGGCGCACACCCGCATGGAAAGCTCTGCCCATATTGGCAAGATCGTTTTGAAGATCGGTTGAGCCTCCGGCGGGAGTATTTGCCGACAATGCGAGGGCTAGGTGCGTGATGCCTCGAATGCGGCCCAAGCATCGAGCAATTTGTCGATGTTGAAATCGGCCTCGCGCGCAGGGTCCAGAATGATGCTTTCGGTATCAAGCAGCTTTTGGATCGCGTCTTTTAGGGTTGGGATCACCTCTTGCGGGACGACTAATGCGCCATGCCTGTCGGCGTGGATCAGATCGCCTTGAGCCACGGACATGCCGTGAATTTTCACGGTTTCACCAAGGGATTGCACATGCACGAACGCATGGCTTGGCCCGATTGACCCTGCGATCACAGGAAACCCGTCTGGCATATCGCCAAGGTCACGCATCACGCCGTTTGTCAGCGCACCCGCCATGCCAAGCCCCTTGTGAACGGTTGTGTGCACCTCGCCCCACCACGCAGAAACGCAATCGGGATAATCTGTGTCTTCGGTCACCGCGATGGCAGGGCGTGGCCCGTCCGCCATGGCCCGAAAATAGTCGAGGCGGCGTGCGCGGATCACATCAGGTGATTCTGTCGGTGGCTTGCGCCCTGCGATCTTGGCCGTGCGTGCAAAGCCGACGATTGCGGGTGCATCAGGCGCGGATGCAAACATTGTGCCCTTGGTATAATTGTCAAAGCCGCGTTTGCCTTGGGCAACCTCGATGGCGTTGCAAACGGTCGGCGTGTCTACCTTCTGCATCAGTTCCAAAAGTCCATCGGGAAGGGTCATGTCTGCCATTTGCGCATTGCCTCATTGGTCAGGGCGGGTTGTTCCAGCGTCGGGATGTGCCCCGCATTCGGGATGATTTCTAACGCGGCATGCGGCATCAATTCGGCCATCAATTTGTGTCGGTGGATGGGGCACAGTTTGTCGTGTTCCCCACACAACACCAACGTTGGAACGTCAACATTTCGCAGTGTTTCTTGTTGGTCGGGGCGAGAGCGTAGCGCACGTGATTGCGCCACAAACGCGTCTGGCCCAAGCGCAGTTGCCATTTGGTGGCACAGGGCAATGATCGGGGTCTGGTCAGTAGAGTCAGCAAGATAATGCGGAAACATCTGCGCAGCCATGACAGTGATCATGTCGCCATTTTCCGCAGCCTCAATTTGTGGTCCGCGCCGTGCTGCGACCTCTTTGGTTTCGGCCAGCGGATTCGTATCAAGCAAAGCAATCCGACTGATCCGATCCGGCGCTTGGGCTATGATTTCCATTGCCACAATGCCGCCCATCGACAACCCTGCCAGAGCAAAATGAGGCGGCGCGTCGGCCAGAATGCCTGCGGCAATCTCTTGGACGGTGGTGCCGGTCATGGTCGGTATCGAAATGGATCGGGATGCAGAAAACGCCGCGATTTGCGGCGCAAACAAGCGCGCATCGCACATCATTCCAGGAATTAATAAAAGTGGGTCATTGCGGGTCATGGGCAAAGCTTGGCACGCCCTGCATACGTATGCAATAAAGCTGTCCTACGTTTTATATGGCGCCATACCTTCGCGCGCCAACTCATCGGCCCGTTCGTTTTCGGGGTGACCTGCGTGTCCCTTAACCCATTCCCACGTCACATCGTGGCGCGCGCATGCGGCATCGAGCCGTTTCCACAGGTCTTCATTTTTGACGGGCTTTTTGTTGGCGGTCTTCCAGCCCTTTTTCTTCCAGCCAAAAATCCACTTGGTGATGCCGTCTTTGACGTAAACACTGTCAGTCACCACGGTCAAAGCACTTGGGCGGTCTAGGGCCTCTAACGCGGAAATGGCGGCCATCAGCTCCATTTGATTGTTGGTGGCCAAGGCCGCGCCACCGTTCAACTCTCGGGTTTTCAACGCAACATCGCCATCGCGGGCAATTAAGATCGCGCCCCAGCCACCCGGACCTGGATTCCCGGAACAAGCGCCATCGGTATATGCATAAAGTTCAGCCATGTTTGCGGGCCCTTATCGCGACAAACGGGTCGTCCGTACCGGCGCATCCGACCTCGTGACCCTCTTGCGATGCGATGATAGTAAACCCAGCGGTTGCCAAGAGGTTATTAAGCTCTGGCACAGTAAAATATGTATAAAGACGATCAATCTTGTCCCGTGCCTGGCCAGTTCCGGTTTTCACCGCGATATGCAAAACGCCATCCGGCACTAATGCACGATGCAAGGCGCTCAGAATCCTTGGCACATCCGCGCGCGGTGCATGCAGCAATGAAAAGTTTGCCCAAACGCCGTCATAGGCCGCAACCATATCAACCTCATCAAAGGTCAAAAGCCGCGCATTGATCGCATGTGTTTCATTGGCCAAATCGACCATGCCGCGCGACGCATCTACGGGATCAGGGTAATGCCCCGCATTACGCATATGGACGGACGCACGTGCGGGGCCGCACCCCAGATCCAACACTCTTGCCGCCGCAGGCATAAGCCCCATGAAAGCAAGCAACGTATCTGATGGCCTGCCAGTGTCGGTCAAATTGGCATAGCGTTCCGCTGCATTATCATAAAACGCAATCGTCTTTAGATCAGGCATTACGCCCACCACGCGGTTTTCCCGAGCAAAAATATGCCCCCCAGAGGGCTGGGTTCAATCCGCCACAGCTCATGCTGATTCGCGCAGAACGCGGGGCACCTTAAATTCAACATTCTCGACGGCGGTTTCAACCACTTCAACAGTGACCGTGTAATGGGCGTTGAAGGCGTCGATTACTTCGTTGATCAGGACCTCTGGGGCGGATGCGCCCGCAGTGATTCCCATGGATCTGATCCCATCCAGCGCGCGCCAATCGATGTCCGTGGCCCGTTGTACCAGTTGGGCATAATTGCAGCCAGCCCGTGCGCCAACCTCGACCAAGCGTTTGGAGTTAGACGAATTGGGCGCGCCCACAACCAGCATTGCGTCGCATTTCGGGGCCATGGCCTTTACCGCTTCTTGGCGGTTGGTGGTGGCGTAGCAGATGTCTTCTTTGTGCGGGCCGATGATTGCAGGGAACCTCGCGTGCAATGCTGCGACGATGTCTGCTGTGTCATCTACGGACAACGTGGTTTGGGTCACGTAGGCGAGTTTCTCCACATCACGCGGGGCGACTGTGGCGACGTCTTCGACGGTTTCAACTAACAACACTTCGCCCTCGGGCAGCTGCCCCATCGTCCCGACCGTTTCGGGATGCCCGTCGTGACCGATCATGATCATCTGTAATCCTGCGTCCGCATGGCGTTGGGCTTCGATATGCACCTTGCTGACCAGCGGGCAAGTCGCGTCTACAAACACCATCTCGCGTTTGGCGGCGGCGGCTGGCACGGCCTTTGGTACACCATGGGCAGAGAAAATCACCGGCCGGTCGTCAGGGCATTCGCTGAGTTCTTCAACGAAAATGGCGCCCTTGTCGCGCAGCCCGTCGACAACGAATTTGTTATGTACGATTTCATGGCGCACATAGACGGGCGCACCCCATTTTTCGATCGCCATTTCAACAATCTTAATGGCCCGATCAACACCTGCACAAAACCCACGTGGGGCCGCGAGATAAAGGGTCAGTGGTGGCTTGCTCATGTCATGTCTCCGTCAACGCACCACATAGACTTAATGGTAAAGCCCCCAAACGAAAAGGGCCGCGTCAACATGTCAGTCAACGCGGCCCCATTCTGATGTTTTGCGCACGCAATTAGCTATCAACAGTCTCTTCAGCGATTTCTGGACGTGGCTCGCGTGTTGGGCGGCCCACGACGTCACGCAATTCGTCCAGCTCGATAAAGTTATCGCACTGGCGACGCAGCTCGTCGGAAATCATTGGCGGCTGGCTGCGGATCGTTGATACAACAGATACACGCACGCCTTTGCGCTGTAACGCTTCAACCAATGGGCGGAAGTCGCCGTCGCCAGAGAAGATCACGACGTGATCGACGTGCGGTGCGAGTTCCATTGCATCGACAGCAAGCTCGATGTCCATGTTGCCTTTTACCTTACGGCGGCCCATGGAATCTGTGTATTCTTTGGCGGGCTTTGTCACCATGGTGAAACCGTTGTAGTTCAGCCAATCAACCAATGGGCGGATCGGGGAATACTCTTCGTTTTCCAAAAGCGCAGTGTAGTAAAACGCCCGAAGCATTTTGCCGCGGCGCATAAACTCTGTACGCAACAATTTATAGTCGATATCGAAACCTAATGCTTTTGCTGCTGCATAAAGGTTAGATCCATCGATAAAGAGCGCGAGACGCTCGTCACGATAAAACATGAAATGTCCTTCCAAATATTGGTCGTCGTCGGTAGTGAAAAATGACTACTTAAACTAGACCTCCTAACGATACGGTGTTTATGGGAAAAAATCGATGCCACAAGCTACCCTAAAGTCTAGGAATGGCGATTTTGCGCTGGTCGCCATGGGTAGTAACATGAATTCTCCGTGGGGTGACGTAACGGAGACGGTCCGGCGTGCGGTTCTTGAGGTCTCAGAACGCTTGGATTCTATCGCAGTATGTAGCCATTTTTACGAAACGCCGGCATTTCCGACCGGTTCCGGACCAAATTTCGTGAATGCAGCGATTCGCGTCGCGACCGATAAAACCCCCGCCGACATTCTGACAATTCTCCATGATATTGAGGCAGAGGCCGCACGCGCCCGCACTGTGCGTTGGGGGCAGCGTACGTTGGATCTGGATCTGATTGCGGTTGGAGAAAAGATCTGTCCCGATTCAGCGACCTATGCCGCTTGGCGTGAACTTTCCCCTGAAAAACAGGCCCAATCTGCGCCGGATCAGCTGATTTTGCCCCATCCCCGCCTGCAAGACCGATCATTTGTCTTGGTCCCCTTGGCTGATGTCGCCCCAGATTGGGTCCATCCGGTTTGTGGTCGTTCGGTCGCCCAGATGCGAGATGCCCGCCCCGCTGCTGAACGCGCTAGCGTTATGCCGCTTGATATCGCCTAAGCCCTTGTCATTCTGGCCTAACGGGGCTATCTGACCAACTTGATATGACCCCGCCCGATTGATTGGAGAACGCCAATGGCCCGCGTTACCGTAGAAGACTGCGTCGATAAAGTTCCGAACCGTTTTGAGCTTGTGATGCTTGCAGCCCACCGCGCCCGCGAAATTTCCGCCGGTTCACCAATCACCGTGGTTCGCGACAACGACAAAAACCCTGTTGTGTCCCTGCGTGAGATTGCTGACGAAACCCAAGCTGCGGATGACCTGCGTGAACGCCAGATCGAAGCAAACCAGACTCAGATCGAAGTTGACGAGCCTGAAGAGGACAGCATGTCCTTGCTGATGGGCGCAGAGGCCGACAAACCAGTCGAAGACGACATGTCCGAAGAAAAACTCTTGCGCGCCCTGATGGATGCTCAAGGCCAGCGCTAATCGCTGACAAACATAGGCGCGGGTCCAGATGACGACGACAGTAGATGACCTGATCTCTCTGGTCCGCGCTTACAATCCTCGCTTGAACGAACCGATGCTGCGCGATGCTTTTGCGTTTGGCGATGCCATGCACGAAGGTCAGTTCCGTCATTCTGGTGAGAAGTATTTCACCCATCCGGTGGCGGTCACATCCATCTTGGCCGAACAGCAGATGGATGATGCGACGCTGATCACAGCCTTGCTGCATGACACAATCGAAGACACCAAGGCGACCTATACCGAGGTTGCCGAACGGTTCGGTCACGAGATTGCCGAACTGGTCGATGGTGTCACCAAGCTAACCAATTTGCAGCTGACCAGCACCCAGACCAAACAGGCCGAAAACTTCCGCAAATTGTTCATGGCGACCAGCCGCGATTTGCGTGTGACCTTAGTGAAGCTGGCCGACCGGCTGCACAACATGCGCACAATAAAATCGATGCGTCCCGAAAAGCAGGTCCAAAAGGCCCGCGAAACCATGGACATCTATGCCCCGCTGGCCGGTCGCATGGGGATGCAATGGATGCGCGAAGAGCTAGAGGATCTGGCGTTTCAGGTTCTCAACCCGCAGGGGCGCAGCTCGATTATCCGCCGGTTCATCACCTTGCAACGCGAAACAGGCGATGTGGTCCAACGGATCACCGCAGATATGCGCGTTGAATTGGAAAAGGCGGATATCACTGCCTCTGTTATGGGGCGCGCCAAAAAACCATATTCGATTTGGCGCAAGATGCAGGAAAAGGATCAGGGGTTCAGCCGTCTATCCGACATCTATGGTTTCCGCGTGATTACCGCGACAGAAGCCGATTGCTACCGCACACTTGGCGCGATCCATCAGCGCTGGAAATCTGTGCCGGGTCGGTTCAAGGACTACATCAGTCAGCCAAAATCCAACGGGTATCGGTCGATCCACACCACCGTGTCTGGCCGCGATGGCAAGCGGGTTGAGGTCCAAATCCGCACCCGCGAAATGCACGAGGTCGCCGAAACCGGCGTGGCAGCCCATTGGTCTTATCGCAACGGTGAACGTGTGGAAAACCGCTTTGCCGTTGATCCGGTGTCTTGGATTGCGGGGCTGACGGAACGGTTTGACGACAGCCATGACCATGATGAATTCCTCGAAGCGGTGAAGCTTGAGATGTATCAGGACCAAGTGTTCTGTTTCACGCCAAAAGGCGATGTGATCAAACTGCCGCGCGGGGCGACCCCGATTGATTTCGCTTACGCGATCCATACGCGGATCGGGTCATCTTGTGTGGGTGCAAAGGTTGACGGATTGCGTGTGCCGCTTTGGTCGCGTTTGAAAAACGGCCAGTCCGTCGAGGTTATTACCGCAGAGGGCCAAAAGCCGCAGGTCACATGGATCGACATTGCCGTCACAGGCCGCGCCAAAACCGCGATCCGCAAATTCTTGCGGGAAGAAGACCGTGGGCGGTTCGTCAAACTTGGCGCTGAATTGGCCCGTGTCGCATTCGAGCAGATCGGTAAAAAGGCAACGGATAAGGCACTGGCGACTGCGGCCAAAACGCTGACGTTCGAAGATGCAGATGAAATGCTCGCCCGCCTTGGGTCGGCAGAGTTAACCGCGCGTGAGGTTGTGCGCGCCATCTACCCTAAGCTTGTCGAAAAGCAAGGCGAAGAAATCGAAGAAAAGCGTGCGGTCATTGGGCTTATTGCGGACCAGGAACACCGGCGCGCGAAATGTTGCCAACCCGTGCCGGGCGAACGGATTGTTGGCATCACTTATCGCGGGCAGGGCGTTGTTGTGCATGCAATGGATTGCGAGGCGCTGGCCGATTACGAAGAGCAAACAGAGCGCTGGGTCGACTTGCATTGGCAAGAGGGCACGCATAGGTCCATCAATACTGTCACCTTTGATATGACGATTACGAATGACGCCGGTGTGCTTGGGCGGATTTGCACCCTGATCGGCGAACAAGAAGCTAATATTTCAGATTTGCGGTTTATTGATCGCAAACCGGACTATTTCAGCCTTCTCGTCGATGTTGATTTGCGTGACCAAGAACACTTGCACCGCGTCGCAACGGCCTTGACGGCCGAAAGTAACGTATCGTCGCTCGAACGGCACAGAGATCCCGCATTGGCCAGCGCGTCACGCGGGTAACCAATAAGGACTAAGGCTTGATTTTTAAACGCAGGGATAGGCGGTCATTGGCCGAGATCGTGGGACGGTCGCTTTATCCACGTGGCGGGTGGGGCCGTGCGTTCGAATATGTCAAACACCGCGTGCGTCGCTTGCCGGATACGCCTGAAAAGATATCGCGCGGCATATGGGCTGGTGTTTTTGCATCTTTTACGCCGTTTTATACCTTACACTTCGTGATTGCTGCCATTATTGCCCGTCTTATGGGCGGTAATATTCTGGCCTCTCTCATGGCGACGTTCTTTGGCAATCCATTCACCTATATTCCCATCGCCGTGGCGGCACTTGGGACGGGCCATTGGATGTTAGGCATTCCATTCAATGCCGCGACCTTCGGGTTTGGTCCCGAAAAAGGTGCTGACATTTGCGGTATTGGCTGTCAGTTCGGCAACGCCTTCGGCGATATCGCTCATAATATTATGGCCGCGTTTACCCATGAACGCGCTGATTGGCACGGGCTGCACAGGTTCTATGACGAGGTGTTTTTCCCCTATATGGTGGGTTGCGTTATTCCCGGGATCATCGCGTCGACCGCCTGCTATATGATTGCACTGCCGCTGATCCGCGCCCATCAAAACCGCCGGAAAAAGCGGTTGCGCGCAAAGCTTGGTCAATTGACGAAAAAAGACCCCACTGACGGATGACGAAGCGGCGTTGGCGCGCTAGGCTTTGACCAACCGATTGCACAAAAGGATCAATCATATGACTGCAAAACTGCGTCTTGGCGTCAATATCGATCACGTGGCGACTGTGCGCAACGCACGTGGCGGCGACAACCCTGATCCGGTGCGCGCGGCCTTGATGGCCGAGGCGGCAGGTGCGGATGGCATTACGGCGCACCTGCGCGAAGACCGTCGCCATATTGTCGATGCTGATATCGACGGGCTGATGGCCGCGCTACGCGTACCGCTGAACTTCGAGATGGCTGCGACCGCTGAAATGCAAGCGATTGCCCTGCGCCACAAACCCCATGCCGTGTGCTTGGTTCCCGAAAAACGCGAAGAGCGCACGACCGAAGGCGGGTTAGATGTTGCAGGCAATGACAACGCGCTCGCGGCTTATATCGCACCGTTGGCTGCTGCTAGATCTCGGGTGTCGATGTTTATCGCCGCCGACCGCGCGCAGGTGGATGCATGCGTGCGTATCGGCGCGCCAGTGATCGAACTGCATGCGGGGGCTTATGCCGATGCTTGGGCCGAAGAACGCTGGGAAGACCGCGATGCTGAGCTGGCAAAGATCGTCGAAATGACCGCCTATGCCACAGCGCAGGGATTAGAGGTGCATGTAGGTCATGGGTTGACCTATGACAGCGTTGGTCCGATTGCCGCAATCCCGCAGGTTGCCGAATTGAACATCGGACATTTCATCATCGGCGAAGCGATTTTCCGCGGCCTTGGTCCGGCGATCAATGTGATGCGCCGCTGCATGGATGATGCACGCGCATGATGGGTTTCGAGTTTGCAATCGTTCTGCTTGCATGGGCCATTGGTGGCGGATCACCGGGGCCTGCGACATTGGCGATTGCAGGCACATCGATGAACCGTGGACGTCCGGCTGGGATGGCTGTTGCCGCGGGCATTGTGGTGGGATCGGCCACGTGGGGCTTGGCCGCGGCATTGGGACTTAGCGCGTTGATGGCTGCGCATGTGTGGATCGTTGAGGTGCTCCGCTATGTCGGAGCCACCTATCTTTTGTTCCTTGCTTTCAAATCCGCGCGCTCTGCGTTTTCTGATAAACCTTTAATGCCCGTCGCGGCGGGGCAGGGGCGCTTGGGGCGATTGTTCACTAAGGGGCTTTTGATCCACCTGACCAACCCCAAAGCAATCCTTGGCTGGGGCGCGGTTTTTGCCATTGCGGTCCCCATTGGATCCACACAAGTCGTCGTTTTTGAAACCTATGCTGCGCTGCTTACCGTGTCTTGTTGCGTGTTCTTTGGTTATGCATTGGTTTTTTCCACAGAGGTATTTGTGCGGGGCTACCAGCGCCTGCGTCGCTGGTTTGAAGGCGCATTTGCGTTGCTTTTTGGGTTGGCCGGGCTGAAAATTCTGACGGCGCGTCTGACATGATGGTTAGGGACCTCGAACCATGAAGTGGCTGATCCCATTCTTGCTGGCGACCCCCGCTGCCGCGCAATCCGTTAGCCTTTGTGATTGGCAAGCATCTGCCCAAGCGCTTGTGGAGCCATGGGAAGAAAACACACGTGTTTTCGCCAATGGTAACGTCCGGCTTGCGGCGATTGATACGGTAGAACCCGCGACAAGTGCGGCCTATCTGCTCGTTTTATCGCCACCCCGATCTGAATTGGGCGAACGTCAATGCCGCGTGGTTGGGTTTTCCGATCAGCTTGGCTTTGCGGCTGTGTATTTCGACAGGCTCACAGCGGACTATGATCCGTCGGTCGGATTGCAATTCACCGTGCCTGTGCAAATCGTCACTGCGGATGGATCGTTTTCAAATGGCGGATTGCTGGGATTGACGCTTAACCAATCAACAGGGGCGATGACGACTACAATGGAACTGGGGTCCGAATGATACTGGGGATTGGCACCGATTTGGCGAATATCGAGCGCATCCAAGGCACTTTGGACCGGTTTGGCGACAGGTTCAAAAACCGCGTATTCACCGACATCGAACAAGCCAAGGCCGAGCGCCGCGCTGATGTGGCAGGCACATACGCGAAACGCTGGGCCGCAAAAGAAGCCTGTTCCAAGGCGCTGGGCACAGGGCTGGCCATGGGGATTTCGTGGAAAGACATGGCTGTGAGCAATATGCGCAGCGGGCAACCCACAATGGAAGTGACCGGCTGGGCCAAAGAGCGGTTGGACAAAATGACCCCCGCAGGCCATCGCGCCGTGATCCATGTGACGCTCACCGATGACCACCCGTGGGCCCAAGCCTTTGTCGTAATCGAAGCCCTGCGCAATGACGCATAGGTTGACAGGGCAGGGTCAGGGGCGCATATCGCCTGATAACATGATCGAAGGACGAGAATGATGGAAGATAATGCAGGCGGCCTTTGGGTCAGTGTCAAAGAGACGGTCAAAACCGTTGTTTACGCGTTGCTGATCGCAGGTGTGTTTCGCACGCTGTTTTTCCAACCCTTCTGGATTCCATCGGGGTCGATGAAAGAAACACTTTTGATCGGCGATTTTCTGTTCGTGAACAAAATGGCCTATGGCTATTCTTATGCGTCCTGTCCGTCGATCCGAATTCCTGCGCTTGGGGTAGACTTGGGTGCTGAAGATTTTTGCGGCGCGTTCGAAAACGCCGAAGGCCGCTTGTTTGGCAGTGAGCCAGAGCGCGGCGATATCGTTGTGTTCCGCCATCCTGTCACGGGCCGTGATTTCATTAAACGGCTAATCGGGATGCCGGGTGACCGCGTGCAAATGCGCGGCGGGGATCTGTATCTGAATGATGTGGCCGTACCTGTGACTGACAACGGGACGTTCAGCGAAATCTATGCTGCCCAAGGCCGGTTCGGCAATCAACCGCGGTGTTCGAACGGCGCTGTTGGCGAAGGCGCGATTTGTGAAAAGCAACGCCGCACCGAAACCCTGCCAAATGGCGTGAGCTATCAAACGCTTAATATCAAAGACAATGAATCACTTGATGACACCGGTGTGTTCACTGTGCCTGCGGGCGAGTATTTCTTTATGGGTGATAACCGCGACAATTCCACCGACAGCCGTGTCGCACAAGTTGCACGCGGCGTGGGCACCGTTCCAGCGTCTGCTTTGATTGGTCGCGCGGACCGTGTGATATTCTCGTCGGGTGGCCGGTCAATGCTGGCATTCTGGACATGGCGCATGGACCGTTTCTTTAAGGGTCTGAATTGAAGCTGTCTGCCGACCTCCAAGCCTTTGCAGGCCGTATCGGGCATACATTCACCAAGCCCGAATTCTTAGTGCGCGCCGTTACACATTCGTCGATGACATCGCCGCATCGTGATGACAACCAACGCCAAGAATTCCTTGGGGATCGTGTGTTGGGTTTGGTCATGGCAGAGGCCTTGCTGAACGCAGATATGGGCGCGTCCGAAGGGCAACTCGCACCGCGTTTCAACGCGCTTGTGCGCAAAGAAACCTGCGCCGACGTTGCACGCGAAATTGATCTTGGTGCGGTGCTCAAACTGGGTCGATCCGAGATGAAATCAGGTGGGCGTCGTAAAGAAGCCCTGCTTGCTGACGGTATGGAAGCCGTCATCGCCGCAGTCTATCAAGACGGCGGTTTCGACGCGGCTCGCGATCTGGTCATCCGGCTTTGGGGAAAACGCATTCACAACGTTGCAGACGATGCGCGCGACCCGAAAACCGCGCTGCAAGAATGGGCGCAAGCCCGTGGCGAAACCCCGCCCCAATACATCGAAACCGACCGGTCTGGCCCAGATCACCAACCGGTGTTCACGATTGAAGCACGCCTCTCTTCTGGCCCGTCTGAAACGGCGACGGCTGGATCAAAGCGGCAGGCTGAACAAGCCGCCGCTGCTGCATTATTAAAGAAAGTCGAAGCCAAATGACCAACCAGCCAACCAAAGCCGGTTTTGTAGCCCTGATTGGCGAACCTAATGCGGGCAAATCCACGTTGCTGAACCATATGGTTGGCGCAAAAGTCAGTATCGTGACCCATAAGGTCCAAACCACCCGCGCCCGTATTCGTGGTGTGGCGATGGAAGGCCAAAGCCAACTTGTCTTCATCGATACGCCTGGTCTGTTTAAGCCCAAGCGCCGCCTTGATCGCGCCATGGTAAAGGCCGCGTGGGGCGGGGCTGCGGATGCTGATGTTGTGGTTTTGATGGTCGAGGCACATCGCGGCATGACCGAAGGCGTGAAGGCCATTATCGAGCGGTTGAAAGAACACGCTGGCAAGTCGCCTGTCGCGCTTGCCATCAATAAAATCGACAAGGTTAAGTCCGAAAAGCTTCTTGGTTTGGCGGACGAATTGAACGAAGCTTTTGAGTTTGTGCAGACCTTTATGATTTCCGCCGAGCGCGGCCACGGTTGTGACGCACTGCGCGGTTGGTTGGGGCATCAGGTGCCGGACGGTCCATGGCTTTACCCCGAAGACCAAATCGCAGATTTGCCTTTGCGCATGATCGCAGCGGAAACAACCCGTGAAAAGCTGACCCTGCGATTGCACCAAGAGCTGCCTTACCAACTGACCGTGGAAACGGAAAACTGGGAAGATCGCAAGGATGGGTCCTGCAAGATTGATCAGGTGATTTACGTCATGCGCGATGGTCACAAGGGCATCGTGCTTGGCAATCGCGGCGAAACGATCAAGGCTGTTAGCACGGCGTCGCGCACGGACCTCGAAGAGTTCCTTGACCGCCGCGTGCACCTGTTTTTACAGGTGAAGGTCCGTCCTGGCTGGTTGGAAGACAAGGAACGCTATTCCGAAATGGGTCTCGATTTCAAAGACGGCAATGCATGAGACTGACCGCGGACATCTGGGTGTCCGCCTATCTGGCGCGGCTGCGCTTGCAGGATATTCCGGTCTTTGTTGTTGCCCGCGGTGACGCCACCGCCGGCGCCGTCTTGATCAAGCTGAACACGCTGAATGGCCAAGCCTGTTGTTACCAACGTTCATTTGATCTGATAACGGGTGACCGAAAATGGGTCGTGTTGTCAGAAGGTGCAGAATGCGATGTTGATGCGTCCATTGCCAAGCAACGTGGCTTTGACCCTGACCTTTGGGTGATTGAAGTCGAGGACAAACAGGGGCGTCACCTTCTGGATGAACAGGGTCTGGAATGAGTATTTTAGACAATGCAAGGGTAGGTTCACGTCGCGCCTCGCATTGGGCGAAATACTCCCGCCGGAGGCTCTGCCAGTGCGGAAGGTGCCAACGTCGCAGTGATGCGACCAAGGTGTGTCAATGCTAAGCTGGACAGATGACGCCGCAATCCTGTCCGCCCGCCCATTCGGCGAGACGTCGGCAATCGTAGAGGCTTTTTCCAAAACCCAAGGCCGCCATGCGGGTGTTGTGCGCGGTGGTGCCAGCCGCAAAATCGCGCCACTTTTACAACCGGGCACCCAGGTTAATCTGACGTGGAAGGCGCGACTGAACGAACATTTGGGCAGCTTCACGGTTGAACCTGTGAGAAGCCGCGCGGCCCAAGCCATGGGCGATAGACTGGCGTTGGCGGGATTGAACGCGGTGACAGGATTGTTGGTCCGTGTCTTGCCCGAGCGCGAGCCGCATCCGATCCTTTATGACCGGACGATTCAATTGCTTGACCTGTTAGGGCAGACAGAGATTTGGCCGCTTGCGTATCTGCGCTGGGAACAGGTCCTGCTCGAAGACATGGGGTTTGGCATGGATCTGTCCGCCTGTGCTGTGCGCGGCGTGAACGAAGACCTTGCGTATGTGTCCCCCAAAACCGGTCGTGCCGTTAGTCGTGAGGCGGCAGGCGAATGGGCAAACCGTTTGCTGCCGTTGCCGCCGGTTTTGGCGGGCAAGGGCGACGCGGATAATGCACAGATTTCGGTGGCCTTGGGGACCACGGGTTTCTTCATTGAGAAGCGATTGATCGCCAGTTTGGGCGACCGTCCCATGCCTGCCGCCCGCCAGAGATTGCTGGATGCGATTAAGCGTCAGGGCGCCTGAAACACCATTTCCCGCCCTGTGTCATTTGATAGAATGAGGGTGTTTCCGACGACCTCGACGAGGGTCATTGACCCGAGCGTGTTAAGAAACTGGCCTTCTTGCGACAGATCGGGACAGGCCATTTTTGTGCTGCCAATTGGACCCAATGCGAACCACGGGTAGGGTGCAGTCTGTGTGGCGAAATAGCTGTTGCAGGGCGCGCGGCCAGAAATCTTGCCCGTTTGCGAAATGTCGATGGTCGCAGTTGCCATGAATGCGGTCCCGTCAATGGATTGCAAGGCAAACGCAGTCACGCCATCGGTGTGGCCGCTGACAGTTTCGTCAGGCTGACATGCCATAAGGGCGAGTACAAAAAGAGGGGCATAAAATCTCATGCGCCCCCAATATCCCACTCTTATATCTTAGTCGAGCAAGCGCCGTGCGATCACTTGTGCCTGAATTTCTGCGGCACCTTCGAAAATATTCAGGATACGTGCATCGCAAAGAATGCGGCTCACCTTGTATTCCAGTGCAAACCCGTTGCCGCCGTGGATTTGAAGCGCGTTATCCGCACAGGCCCATGCGACCCTTGCGCCGAGAAGCTTGGCCATGCCAGCCTCCAGATCGCAACGCCGATCATTGTCTTTTTCATGGGCGCTGAAATAGGTCAATTGGCGGGCGATCATGATTTCAACAGCCATCATCGCCAGTTTTCCCGAGACGCGAGGAAAGTCGATCAGGGCCTTGCCGAACTGCTTGCGGTCCGTGGCATATTGCATGCCAACGTCCAGCGCCGATGCCGCGACCCCAATTGCGCGGGCTGCGGTTTGGATGCGCGCAGACTCAAAAGTCTGCATCAGCTGTTTGAACCCTTTGCCAGTTTCGCCGCCAAGTAGGTTTTCGCCCTTTACCTTGAACCCGTCAAAGGCCAGTTCGTATTCTTTCATACCGCGATAGCCGAGGACTTCTATCTCGCCGCCAGTCATGCCATCGGTGGGGAAGGGCGCGTCATCTGTTCCGGCTTCTTTCTCTGCGAGGAACATGGACAGCCCCCGGTAGTCGGTGCTGTCGGGGTCCGTGCGCGCGAGCAGGGTCATGACTTGGGTGCGGGAGGCGTGGGTGATCCACGTTTTGTTGCCCGTGACCTCCCAATCATCACCGGTTTTCACGGCGCGGGTCCGCAATGATCCAAGGTCAGAGCCGGTGTTCGGTTCGGTAAAGACCGCTGTGGGCAGTGTTTCAGCGCTGGCGAGTTGGGGAAGCCATTTTTGTTTCTGGTCCTCGGTCCCGCCGCAGACAATCAATTCTGCCGCGATTTCAGACCGCGTGCCAAGCGAACCCACGCCGATATATCCGCGCGATAACTCTTCGGACACGACACACATGGATGATTTCGACAGGCCAAAGCCGCCGTATTCTTCAGGAATGGTCAGGCCGAACACGCCCATTTCGGCAAGCTCTCTGATGATCTCCATCGGGATCAACTCGTCCTTCAGGTGCCACTCATGGGCAAAAGGTTCGACCTTTTCGACTGCAAAGCGGCGGAACTGTTCGCGGATCATTTCCAATTCATCATCAAGACCAGATGCGCCCACGGTGATGTTGGCGGCTTGGTCTTGCATCAAGGATACCAACCGTGTGCGGGCGGATTGGGTGTTGGCTGTTTGGATCAGTATAGCAACGGCGGGTGTCATAAAGGCCGATTGATCAACCTCTGACACGCCCATGTCTTGGAGACGTACGATTTCGCCTTGGTTCATCTGAATGCCGCCATGAATCTGGGATAAGTATTCACCAAATGCGATTTGGTGGATCAGCTGTTCGACCTCGTTGAATTTGCCATCCGCCTGCAGCTTGTCGGCCCAGTTTTGCATTTGGTGCAGGGCTTGGGCATAGGTCGCCAGCCACGCAACGCCGTGGGCTGCGGTTTGGTTGGCCTCGATCAAAGCACCCGATACCCGATCACCATCTGTGACCATCGCGCGCAACGCGTTTTTTGCGGCAAGCAATACGGCGTCGACAGCGGGCAAGGTCTGCGCCGTCGTGGTGCGTTGGTCGGTTAAGTGCTGTCCGTCGTGTGGCATTGCGTTTCTCCCGTATTGTGCAGGTGCAGAGATAACGTTTTTGCAGTTGCAGCGCAATAATAATTCCGAATTTAAAATCGAAACGAACGAATATGTCGCAGTTGAATTTACATGCATTGTGGCCTTAGCTGGCGTAACAAAGCACATGGATCAGCTTTTACAACTCATGCCGCCGTCCGTTTTTGCGGTGGCTATGGCCATTGGGCTTTTTGCGGGTGTCATCAAAGGGATGGTCGGGTTTGCGATGCCCACGATTTTGATATCGGGGCTGACAACCGTGCTTTCGCCCGAGCTTGCGCTTGCAGGTTTGATACTGCCGACGCTTGCAACAAATGCAATGCAAGCGTTTCGGCAAGGTGTCGCAGAGGCATGGCACACCCTTCGTCGCTACCGTGTTTTTCTAATCGCTGGGGCGCTTCTGCTCATTGCCAGTGCCCAATTGGTTGCCGTCTTGTCGACCAAAGTGATGTTCACATTTATCGGCATTGCCGTCGCGGGATTCGCGGTCATGCAACTATCAGGTTGGCAGCCGCGCGTTCCTGTGAGGTCCGCCAAGGTAGAAGTCGCCGTTGGCGCATTTGCCGGGATTACAGGCGGGATGTCGGGTATTTGGGGGCCGCCGACAGTCGCCTATTTGACGGCGGTAAACACGCCCAAGGCTGAACAAATCCGTGCCCAAGGCGTGATCTTTGGCCTTGGCGCATTCCTGCTGTTTTTCGCACATTTGCAATCTGGTGTGATGAACGCGGCCACATTGCCGTTTTCCGCATTTATGGTCGTACCAGCGGTGATCGGCACATGGATCGGATTTCAATTTCAAGATCGAATCGCACAGGCGAGCTTCAAGCGGTTGACCCTGATTGTGTTGCTGATCGGTGGGCTAAATTTGATCCGGCGCGGGCTGTTAGGATAGCAGGTTTTCAAACCCGCAGATCGTCGCCAGTTCAGGAACTTGATTAGGCGCCAGCACCTCGAACGTCGTACGATAAAGCAGGTCGTCGCCACGCGCTGCTTCTATCTGCCAGATTCCTGTGACCAATTCATAGTCAAAGTCGAACTGATAGAAGGTCAGCGATTTATCCGTGCCTGAAATCCGCGTGTCAAAGCTTTGGGTCTTTACGCGGTCTTTGCCCATTTTTGGATGACTGATCGTAACCGTGACGTCGGGCATGCCAAGGATGTCGCTCGCTTGGGCTTTGATCCCGAACCCGATGCCGATCACGGCAGGCACCCGCCGTTTCAGTGAAACGAAATTCGGCTCTTCCTTGATCAGATGCGTTGTGCCTGCAACCGTACCTGGGGCTTCTGCGATGCCCGAAGTTGGAGGCGCGCAGATGATGCCAGATTCATGTGTCGCGATCCGCGGACTGACCATGTCGGGTTTGGGCCCCTCTTGGGCCATGCCCGCAGTGGGGATCAACAGAAACAAAAAGATGCGCCACATGAACATGGGCGCATCTTAGCAGTTTGATCGAAACGTGAAAGCTTAACCGATGGCCGCGGCCTTCACATCCGCGTCGATGAACGGCAGATATTTGCCGAAATTATCGCTGAACATGCCGACAAGTTTTTCCGCCTGTGCATCGTAGGCCGCGCCGTCGGTCCATGTTGCACGTGGATTCAAAAGCTGATCGTCGACACCTGCGCAAGTTTCAGGCACGTCAAAGCCAAAGTTCACGTCTTTGCGGAATTGGTTTTCGACCAGTGATCCGTCGAGCGCAGCTGTCAACAAGGCGCGTGTCGCCTTAATCGGCATACGCGATCCGGTGCCATATGCGCCGCCGGTCCAGCCAGTGTTAACCAGCCAACATGTCGCCCCATGAGATGCGATTTTTTGGCGAAGCAGGTCACCGTAAACTTCTGGACGGCGCGGCATGAATGGTGCGCCGAAACAGGTGGAAAACGTTGGCTCTGGCTCTGTTACGCCGCGCTCTGTTCCCGCGACCTTGGATGTGAAGCCTGATAGGAAGTGGTACATCGCTTGCGCTGGTGTCAGGCGGCTAATCGGAGGCAGCACACCAAAAGCATCACATGTCAACATGATGATATTTTTCGGGTGACCACCCAGCGCGCTGTCTGATGCGTTCCCGATGTAGTTTAGCGGGTAAGCGCAGCGCATATTTGCAGTCAGGCTGTCGTCGTTAAAGTCCAGCTCCATCGTTTCTGGATCATGCACCATATTTTCGATCACCGTGTGAGGCATCGAACAGGTGGCGTAGATTTCAGGCTCTGCCTTTGGGTCGAGGCCGATGGTTTTTGCGTAGCAACCCCCTTCGAAATTGAACGTGCCGCGATCGGACCAGCCATGTTCGTCATCGCCGATCAACACACGGGATGGATCCGCCGAAAGCGTGGTTTTGCCCGTGCCTGACAGGCCAAAGAATACGGCTGTGTCAACAGGGTTGCCCACCGCGTGGTTGGCGGAACAATGCATCGGCATGATGCCCTTTTCAGGCAGCAAGTAATTCAACAAGCCAAACACTGATTTCTTATTTTCGCCCGCGTATTCCGTACCAGCGATCAAGATCAGCTTGGCGTCCATGTTCAGCGTGATGACAGTTTCAGACCGGCAGCCGTGACGCGCAGGGTCGGCCTTGAATGTCGGGCAGTTGATGATTGTGAAGTCCGGGGTGAAGTTGTCCAGTTCGGATGCTTCTGGCCTGCGCAACATGTGGCGGATGAACAGGCCATGCCATGCCAGTTCTGTCACAACACGCACGTCCAAACGGTGCGCCGGATCGGCACCGCCAAACAGGTCTTGCACGTTGTACGTTCCGCCCTTCATGTGGTCGAGCATGTCGGCGTAAAGCACATCGAACTTTGCAGGGTCCATCGGGGCATTGTTATCCCACCAAATGTGGTCTTCTACAGATGGTGTGCGTACGACGAATTTGTCCTTGGGCGACCGACCAGTGTGTTTGCCGGTGGTGACCAAAAATGTGCCGCCTTTACCAGTTACACCTTCGCCTGCGGCAACAGCGGCGTCGTGTAATTCGGCTTCGGAGCGGTTGTAATACGCATAACCCAGCCCTGTGATGCCTTGATGTTCAAGTTTCATCTGTGGGTTGACCTGTCCTTGGTCCATGGGTTCGCTCCTGATAATTGGGGGCACGTTGCGGCCCCGATGTCTTTGCTTAACACCATGTTTTTGAATGCGTGAACCCCTGTTTGGGACCGTTAGCGCAACCAAATTCATGTTAGCGCAACCATTAGCGCCACCATCAAAGAGGTGAGGCATTTTAGTCATTAGTTATCGCCTCAGGGGGAAAATAGCGCTGTGCCATGCGCTGATTCGCAGTTCAGGGTTGATTCGCAGCCTGAAATTGACGAAATTAGCGGAAAAATAAGCAATAATAATCATTGAGCAGTAAGGGTAAAACTCCCATGTCACGAATTGCATTGGTAGATGACGACAGAAACATTCTGACGTCGGTAGCTATGACGCTCGAAGCCGAGGGCTTTGAGGTCGAAACATACAACGATGGTCAGGCCGCACTGGACGGTTTTAACAAACGCATGCCAGAACTGGCTGTGCTTGACATCAAAATGCCCTGCATGGACGGGATGGATCTGTTGCAGCGTTTGCGCCAGAAAACATCGATGCCGGTTATTTTTCTGACCTCTAAGGACGACGAAATTGACGAAGTGCTGGGCCTGCGCATGGGCGCGGACGACTACGTCAAAAAACCGTTTTCCCAACGCTTGCTTGTCGAGCGTATCCGCGCATTGCTTCGTCGTCAGGACGCGATTGCGGGCGAGGCCATCGAAGAAACCGAAGAAACCAAGATCATGACGCGTGGCGAATTGGTCATGGACCCGCTACGCCATGCGGTGAAATGGAAGGGCAAGGACGTGTCCTTGACCGTCACTGAATTCTTGTTGTTGCAGGCCTTGGCCCAGCGTCCTGGTTTCGTCAAATCACGCGATCAGCTGGTGGACGTCGCCTATGACGATGAGGTGTACGTCGACGACCGTACCATCGACAGCCACATCAAACGTCTGCGCAAAAAAATGCGTAACACAGATGATGAGTTTTCGGCGATCGAAACGCTCTACGGTATTGGTTACCGTTACAACGAAGAATAAGCGATGACCGTGGCCCCAAAAATTGACATCCGCAATTTGGAGTCGGTGCGGGCTGCGGCCAAAACACCCGATTTGGTGCTGGGCGACGATTGGGTTGCCCCACAACCGCTTGGTGAAAGTGAGCTGGGCGAGCGACGCCGACGGCGCGGTCTTTTGAGCCTGCGCCGGTCGCCGATTGCTCGCAAAATCATCACCTTCAATCTGATCGCTATGATCCTGCTGATCGCGGGTGTCCTGTATATCAACTCGTCTCGCGATACATTGGCTTATCAACGAGCGATCGGTCTGACGTCAGAGGCCGAATTGGTCGCCGATGTATTTGAGGCGCAATTGCCAACGAGCGCCCCTGTCAATCTGATCACAGGTGATGGCATCGACGTTGCGACGACCTTGGATGGTCTCGATTTGAATGGTGGCATCACCGTTGGCGTTTTTGACCCTCAGGCGAATTTGATCGGTGAAAAAACTTCAACGGATGACTTCGGCAATGTGCAAGGTTTGTCGGTTGATAACGGCTCTACTTTCCTGACGGACGCGCTGTCATCTGCGTGGAATGCGGTTGCATCCGTATTTGGCGCTGGCGATCTGTCAAGCGGCGACGCATCAGAAATCGCGGAATTGGTTTTGGGCGCATCGGGTCAAGACACGCAGTTTCACACCCTCAACACAGCTGGTCATACGCAGTACATTGTGACTTCTCCAATTTTGCAAGCGGGCAATCCTGTTGGGGTCGTGGCCGTGCAAGGCGCGGTTGGCGAGCTCGATACATTGGTCCGGCGCGAACGTGAAAAGGTTCTGCGCCTGTTTCTTGTCGCGCTCGTTATCAGCATCGCACTGAGTCTTTTGCTGGCATCGACCATCGCAAATCCATTGGCTGATCTATCTGCTGCTGCGGAAATTGGTCGCGATAAGAATGCGCGCAAAATGTCCCCCACGCGGGTCCGTATTCCGGACCTTAGCGCGCGGCCTGATGAAATTGGGCGCTTGTCCAGTGCATTGCGTGGCATGGTGTCCGCGCTTTACGAGCGGATCGAAGGCAACGAGCAATTTGCCGCTGACGTGGCGCACGAGATTAAAAACCCACTGGCCTCTTTGAGATCCGCAGTTGGCACGTTGCGCGTGGCAAAACGTGATGATCAGCGCGAAACATTGATGGAGGTCATCGAACATGATGTTCGCCGCCTTGACCGCCTTGTCAGTGACATTTCCAATGCCTCCCGCTTGGACAGCGAGCTAGTCAAAGAGGAAGAAGAAGCATTCGATCTGCTAAAGGTTCTTGGCAATATCAATGACTTCCTTAGCCGTGAGGCGGATTCCAAAGGTATCGAATATATCGCTGATCTGCCGGATGATCCGATCACAGTCATGGGCCTTGAAGGGCGCTTGGCGCAAGTGTTCGTTAATCTGATTACCAACGCAATTTCGTTCTGCGAAGATGGCGATGCGATCCGCGTCTGGGCGCGCCGCCGCGAAAACCGCGTTTTGATCGTCGTCGAAGACACAGGTCCGGGCATCCCGAATGAGGCGCTGACCAAGGTCTTCAAACGTTTCTATTCCGAACGCCCGGATGGTCAGTTTGGCAACAACTCCGGTCTTGGTCTCGCGATTTCTAAACAGATCGTAGAGGCGCATGGCGGTGTGATCTGGGCAGAAAATATTCGCCCCAGCGAGGCAGATATGACGTCAGAGCCGCTTGGTGCACGGTTCGTCGTTGGATTGCCGGTTTAAAGCGTGACGGCCAAAACTATGCATGCCAATTGCGTCGCATTTGATGGGGCGGCTGTGCTGATTTTTGGGCCTAGCGGATCAGGAAAATCAGCCTTGTCACTTGAGTTGATGGCTTATGGCGCGCGGCTTGTTGCTGATGATCAGGTCGTGTTGCACGTCCATCAAAGGCAGTTGATTGCAAACGCCCCGCTCACAATTTCCGGCATGATTGAGGCGCGTGGCTTCGGTATTCTTAATGCAGATACTATCAGTGACGTGCCGATCCGATTTGCCCTTGATCTGGGTCAACAAGCAGTTGATCGGGTTCCAGAACGACAGTTTATCACAATTTTGGGATGCGATGTCCCTTTGCACCATCGGCCCAATGGCGTAAGTTTAGCACCTGTGATACTGCAATACCTGCGTTCAGGACTTAGCAACCGATGATCGATCATCCCGACCTTGAAAATCCGGCAAAGCCCGGCATTTTGCTTGTCACCGGTCCTTCTGGTGCGGGGCGATCCACCGCTATTCGTTCGCTTGAAGACATCGGGTACGAGGTTATCGACAATTTACCACTGTCCCTGTTGCCACGCCTGTTGGATGGGCCACCGCCCGCGCGGCCGCTGGCCTTAGGGCTGGACGTAAGGAACCGTGATTTTAGCGTTGCAGCTCTGATTGATGCGATCGACAGACTGTCGGCCCGCCCTGACGTGCGGTCTCAAGTTCTATACGTTGACGCGACAGAAGAAGAGCTGGTGCGCCGCTATTCCGAAACCCGCCGCAGGCACCCAATGTCTGCCATTGGCACACCACTTTCTGGTATTCAGAAAGAACGCGAGTTGCTGACGCCTGTGCGGGCACGTGCGGATGTTTTGATCGATACAACAGGTGCGTCTGTGCATGATACCCGTGCTGAGATCGACAAATGGTTTGCCCCGACCGACGGGCGTTTTTTGGGCATCACGGTGCATTCTTTTTCATATAAACGTGGCTTGCCGCGCGGGCTGGATATCGTGATTGACTGCCGATTTCTGCGGAATCCCTATTGGGACATAGCGCTACGTGGGTTTGACGGACGCGACCAGCAGGTCGTGGATTATGTCGCCGCCGACCCGCGGTTCGAAGAATTCTTTGCGAAGATGTATGATCTGTTTCAGCTTTTATTGCCCGCCCACCGCGAAGAGGGTAAATCACATCTGTCTATCGGATTTGGGTGCACTGGGGGACAACACCGTTCCGTCACAGTGGCGGAAAGACTCGCCGAGGCTCTTGCGCTAGACGGGTGGCAAGTGTCTAAACGTCATCGTGAATTGGAACGTCGTGATGCGCAAGTCACGTCAAACAAAGGGTCGCAGGCTTGATCGGTATCGTGATTGTTGCACATGGGGGATTGGCGGGCGAATATTTGTCAGCCGTTGAACATGTTGTTGGCGCGCAAACCGGCATGCGCAGTATCGCAATCGGCGCCGAAGATGATCGCGCCCTTAAACAAGAAGAGATTTGCAAGGCTGCCGATGCTGTCGATGTCGGCCATGGTGTCGTCATAGTAACGGACATGTTCGGTGGATCGCCATCCAATCTGTCGCTGCGCGCTTGTAGCCCTGCAAACCGTCGTATTCTTTATGGTGCGAACCTGCCGATGTTGATCAAACTCGCGAAGTCCCGTCAGATGCCTGTGGTCGATGCCGTCGATGCCGCGTTGGACGCGGCCCATAAATATATCAATAGCCATAGTGTTGGGCAGCCATAATATGAAAACGCGTCGTCTTAAAATCGAAAACATCAAAGGATTGCACGCCCGTGCGTCCGCCAAGTTGGCCGCTGTCGTCGAGGAGTTTGATGCGACCGCTACCGTGTCCAAGGACGGCATGGATGCGGATGGCGACAGCATTATGGGTCTTTTGATGTTGGCCGCTACGATCGGAACCTACATTGAAGTCACGACTAAGGGCGCGGCCGCAGAACCGCTCGCTGACGCGATCGAGGCGCTGGTGGCTGATAAGTTTGGTGAGGGCGGATAATCCGCCCCTAGGATTGATTTCGTGACGCTCCCCAAAGCCCCTTCCAAAGTTTATGACCGAAGCCGTCTAACCTATTCGGATACGTTCACCAACCCAGTGAAGCGCCAGTTTATCCGCGTTGTGGAACTGTTGAGCGGCAAGCTGCGAATTGCCCGACTTGTCCGCCGTTTTGAACGTCAGCCAGAGGCCCATGGCCAAGCGTTCTGGCGCGCGGTTTTGGATGTCATGGGCATTGACCTTTTGACACCTCAAAACGAGATTGCCCATATCCCGAAAACAGGCCCTACGATTGTCGTTGCGAACCATCCCCACGGGTTGGTCGATGGCATGATCTTGGCGGATCTGGTTGGGCGGGTGCGCGATGATTACCGCATTTTGACGCGGTCCTTGCTGACAGGTATCGATGAGGCCGCTGCAAGCTACATGATTCCGGTGCCATTTCCCCATGACCCTGACGCCCAGCAAAAAATGCTGGATATGCGCCGTGCCGCGATGGCGCATTTGCAGGCGGGCGGGCTTATTGCGCTTTTCCCTTCGGGGGTTGTCGCCAGTTCGGACACCATGTTTGGGGACGCGATTGAACGAGAGTGGAACGTGTTCACCGCCAAGATGATCCGCACATCAGGGGCCACGGTTGTTCCATGCTATTTCCCGGGATCGAATTCGCGACTTTATCAGATCGCCAACCGGATTTCCGCGACCTTGCGGCAAGGGTTGTTGCTGCATGAAATCGTGCATGCACTGAACAAACCGCAAAAGCCGGTAGTCGGGTCTCCGATTGACCCGTCGGATGTCGAAAGCCGTGCGCGTGATCCACGCGCATTCATGGCGTGGCTGCGCAAGCGGACGCTTGATTTGCGATCTTAGCGGGTCGGCACGGGCACATCGCCCCGATAATCATAGAACCCGCGCTTGGATTTCCGGCCGAGCCAGCCTGCTTCAACGTATTTGGTTAGCAATGGGCAGGGGCGGTATTTCGTGTCCGCCAACCCATCGTGCAGCACGTTCATGATCGCCAAACAGGTGTCCAACCCAATAAAGTCCGCCAGCTCTAGCGGCCCCATCGGATGGTTTGCACCCAGTTTCAAGGATGTGTCGATGGACTGCACGGACCCGACCCCTTCGTAAAGCGCGTAGACTGCTTCGTTGATCATCGGCATCAGGATGCGATTCACGATAAAGGCTGGGAAGTCCTCTGACGCGGTGCTGGTTTTGCCCAGCGTGGCCACGACGGATTCACAGGTTTTGAATGTGGCTTCGTCGGTGGCGATGCCGCGGATCAATTCGACCAATTGCATAATTGGCACTGGGTTCATGAAATGAAATCCCATGAACCGTTCCGGTCGGTCAGTGCGCGAAGCAAGCCGCGTGATCGAAATAGAAGAGGTGTTCGAGGTCAGAATCGTATCGGGTTTCAAATGCGGCAGCAGATCGTCAAAAATGGCCTGCTTGATCGTCTCGCGCTCTGTCGCGGCTTCGATGATGAGGTCGGTTTGCCCGAGGTCAGTTAAGGTTTTGGTGGTCCCGATACGGGCCATGGCGTCGGTTTTGGCGGTGGTTTCAATCACGCCCTTGCTGACCTGCCGCTCAAGGTTCTTATCGATCAAACCGACAGCAGCCTGCAGCGCATCTTCGCTAATATCGGTCAGCAGAACGTCATATCCTGCAAGCGCAAAAACATGGGCGATCCCATTGCCCATCTGGCCGGCGCCAACGATGCCCACGCGTTCGACTGTCATATGCTTAATCCTTGGTTGATTGCAGTCACCTTACGCCCCATCAGGGACGGCGTTCAAGCCGCGAGAGCCGCCATTCACCCCGATTAGCAAAATCGCAAGAGATTTGGGCAATTGTAGAGCCTATTGCAGCAAGCGGTGGATGAAATGAAACATGAAACCATTGATGATGATGGCTTGGCATATGGACCATGCCGGTACGGGTTGTCGCGGATCATGTTTCGTGGGCCAAAGCGGCGGTTGGACAGCCCCTATCTCGCTTTTATCGGTGGCACCGAAACCTATGGCAAGTTTATCAAAAGTCCCTTTCCGGCACAGATTGAAAAGCAAACTGACCGGCGCTGTGTCAATTTGGGCTGCGTCAATGGCGGGGTCGACGCATTTGTGAATGACCCGACCATCATGGAGATTTGCCAAAACGCCCAGGCCACTGTGGTTCAAATTATGGGTGCAAATTTTTTGTCGAACCGATTCTATTCGGTGCACCCGCGCCGCAATGACAGGTTTTTGCGTGCTTCAACCGTGTTGCAGGCCATCTATGACGACGTGGATTTCTCAGACTTTACCTTCACGCGGGCTATGTTGAACCAATTGTACGATATGTCCCCAAATCGGTTCGAAATTGTTGTGTCTGAACTCAGAGAGGCATGGAGCGCGCGTATGCGCAATATGATTGAACAGATTGGGCATGACGTCATTTTGTTGTGGTTTTCGCGGGATCCGCCAAGTGACGCACATTGGGCGGATCAGCAAAAACCACTTTCTGTCGATCCGCTGTTTATCACGAAATCCATGCTCGATGATCTGCGGCCGAATGTGCGTGACATCGTGGTGGCTGTACCATCTGATGCCGCAAAGGAACAAGGCACGCGGGGGATGTATGTACCAGTCATGCAATCACGTGCTGCGTCCAACATGCTCAGCGTCGCGTCGCACATGGAGGCATGTGACGCATTAATCACTAGGCTACCCTAGAACAAAAAAGGCCCGCCATTTTACCATGGCGGGCCGATTGTTGCGATGTAGCGCGTTCAGAGCTTGCCAGTCAATTCAGGCACAGCATCAAACAGATCCGCCACCAAACCAAAGTCAGCGACTTGGAAAATTGGCGCTTCTTCGTCTTTGTTAATCGCCACGATGACCTTGGAATCTTTCATCCCAGCGAGGTGCTGAATGGCGCCGGAAATACCGACCGCAACATAAAGATCAGGTGCAACAACTTTGCCGGTCTGGCCAACTTGCCAGTCGTTTGGCGCGTAACCGCTATCAACAGCCGCACGAGACGCGCCAACAGCCGCGTTCAGTTTGTCGGCCAATGCCTCGATGATTTTGAAGTCTTCTTCAGACCCAACACCACGGCCACCGGACACAACGACACCCGCAGATGTCAGTTCCGGACGATCAGAAGAAGCAACGGCGTCAGACACCCATTCGGACAGGCCGGGGTTTGCTACTGCCGCAACTGTGTCAACAGATGCAGACCCGCCATCACCTGCGGCATCAAAGCCTGCGGTGCGGATTGTCATGACTTTCTTGTCGTCGGATGATTTCACAGTCTGGATCGCGTTGCCCGCGTAAATCGGACGCTCGAATGTGTCCGCGTCAACCACGGCGGTGACTTCGGAAATGACCATTGCATCCAACAGCGCCGCCACACGTGGCATGATGTTTTTGGACGCTGCCGTGGATGGCGCTGCAATATGTGAATAATCGCCAGCTAAGGACACGATCAAATCGGCGACAGGTTCGGCCAGATCGTTGCCATAGGCCGCATCATCAGCGCAAAGCACTTTCGACACGCCAGCCATTTTTGCAGCCTCTTCAGCAGCGCCACCGCAACCGGCAGACGCACACAGAACAGTCACATCGCCCAGACCTGCAACCGCAGCTAAGGCTTTTCCAGTTGCATCGGCATTCAATGCGCCGCCGGCAACTTCAGCAATCAGAAGAACAGCCATTATACAGCCCCCGCTTCTTTGAGTTTTTCGACCAATTCGTCCACGGATCCGACCATGATGCCCGCGCTGCGTGCTTCTGGTTCGGTTGTGCCGACAATGCTCAACCGTGGTGTGACGTCCACGCCGTAATCGGCAGGTGTCTTTTCATCCATTGGCTTTTTCTTGGCCTTCATGATGTTTGGCAGGGACGCATAACGCGGCTCGTTCAAACGCAGGTCTACCGTGACGATTGTTGGCATATTGACCTTGATGGTCTGCAGGCCGCCGTCGACTTCGCGGGTCACTGTTGCGCTGTCGCCGTCGATATCGACCTTGGATGCGAATGTCGCTTGGGACCAGCCCAGAAGCGCGGACAGCATTTGGCCCGTCGCGTTCATGTCGTTGTCGATCGCTTGCTTGCCAGCGATCACCAGACCTGGCTCTTCTTCCTTGACGATCGCGGCCATGATCTTGGCAACGGCCAATGGCTCTATGTCGGTGTGCACGTCATCTGCGGCAACCACGAGAATGGCGCGATCTGCGCCCATCGCCAAAGCGGTGCGCAGTGTTTCTTGCGCTTGCTTGACACCGATGGATACTGCGACGACTTCTTCGACCTTGCCAGCTTCACGCAGGCGGATCGCCTCTTCGACGGCGATTTCGTCGAAAGGGTTCATGGACATTTTGACGTTTGCAAGATCAACACCGGAACCATCCGCTTTGACGCGGACCTTCACGTTATAGTCGATCACGCGTTTGACGGGTACGAGGACCTTCATCGCGGGTTTCTCCTGTTAGAATCTAGGCTTAGTATTTCTCGAGATATTTGTTAGCGTGCCTTGGGCAGGGAAAACAGTGAAAAATCGACGCAGAACGGATGTTGGACGTCACGTATTGACGTAAATGACCTCCGGCTTCAGATTGTTAACGCAAACAAGGAGCGGACCATGCCAACAATTTGCCAAAGCTGTGGAATGCCTATGAAACAAGACCCCAAAGGGGGCGGCACGAATGCCGATGGCACATTGTCTCAAGAATGGTGTTCGTTTTGTTATGCAGATGGCGCATTTTTAGGGCCTGATCTGACAGTAAAAGAAATGCAGGATATTGGCATCAACGCGCTGAAAGCCAAGGGATTTCCGCGTCCCATGGGGTGGCTGATGACGCGGAATATTCCCAAATTGAAACGCTGGGCGCGCTAGCGGTTCGCGCCCGGAACCCAGAGCACGTCATTTTTGCCGTTGTCGTTGGCAATGCGCGAGGCTTGGAAAAACCAGTCTGACAGCCGGTTGAGGTATTTAACCGCTGCGGGGTTCACTGATTCCATTGTCGCCAGTTCGACAGACAACCGCTCTGCACGGCGCGAAACTGTACGGCAAAGGTGCAGATGCGCGGCCAAGGCCGCCCCACCCGGCAAGATGAAACTTCGCAGCGGTTCGACCGACTTAGTCATCACGTCAATTTCAGATTCGAGCCGTTCGACTTGGGCGTCGGACATGCGCAGGGGCGGGTATTCAGCCTCTGCATCTTGTTCCATGTCGGGGCGGCAAAGGTCCGCGCCCAGATCAAAGAGGTCGTTTTGGATCATCGCAAGCTGGCCGTCGATGTCGCCATCTGCATGAAGCCGCGCCATGCCAACGGTCGCGTTGGTTTCATCTACCGTGCCATAGGCATTGACGCGCAGCGCATGTTTCGCCACGCGGCTGCCGTTGCCCAATGCGGTTTCGCCAGCGTCGCCGGTTTTCGTGTAAATCTTGTTCAGAACAACCATGTCGGGCCCCTTGGGTTAGCGTAGATAGACAAACAGAAGGATCAGCGCGACCGCGACAGCCTGCGCCCCGATCCGCCAGCGCATGATCTTATTGGCATGTTTGCGGTTAAACTCACCGCCTTTGCCAAATGTGCCCACGCCGAACATCAAAATGCCCAGCACGATCAGGCACGCCAATGCCACGAGAATGAAAAGCGGATCGCTAGCCATGATATCTGTCCTTTAATTCGGTTACCGCAGATGTAGCACCTTGGCCCACAAAAGAAAGGGATCAGACCCGTCCAATGACTGCGTCAAGAAGGCGCGTCGGCAAAATGCGTCGCAAGGTTCCCATCAAATAGGTCGGGAAAGTTACATAATACCGCGGCTTCGGCCGTTTGGCGGTTGCCGCATGGATTAGCTTTTTCGTGACCGCGCGTGCAGGCAATTCGAACGCATCGGGGCCGCTGTCCGTATATAGACGCTCGCGCAATTCGACGTATTGATCGGCGCGCACTGACCCCTTCCAATCAACCCATTTTTCAAAATGGGGGATTGCGTTCTCGCGGATGTCGGATGTAATCGGCCCGGGTTCAATCAAGATGACCTTGATTGGCGTGTCCGCCATTTCGACCCGGAGCACATCGGTCAGCCCTTCGAGCGCGAATTTCGTGGACACATAGGCGGCCCGCCATTTTAGCCCGACGATCCCAAGCACAGACGAACAATTGATGATCCGCCCATGCCCTTGGGCCCGCATGACAGGGATCACCAGCGTTGTTAGTTCGTGGTAGCCAAACAAATTTACTTCGAAAATTTCGCGCAAGGCGCCACGTGGTAGGTCCTCAGCAGCGCCGGGGCAGGCGTAGGCCCCATTGTTGTAAAGCACATCTAGCGTGCCGCCTGTGGCCTGTAGCACCTCGGCCAAGCCCGCAGCGATACTATCGCTTTCGGCGTAGTCGATACGCGGGCTGTCGAACCCTTCGGCAATGAGGCGGTCACAGTCAACTTGCGCGCGACAGCTCGCGAAAACACGAAAGCCCAAGGCACGAAAGCCAAGGGCAGCGTCATAGCCGATCCCAGATGATGAGCCGGTAATGAGAATTGATTTTTGTGGTGTGCTTTGTGTCATGACCCCGTTTTGGCGCGGCCGCGATTGGCTTGCAAGCCTTAGAGTGCAGCAAGGTACCGTTCAGCCATCCAGCCAATTTGATCGGTGTCGAGCACCCGCAGGCGCGCCCATCCGTCAGCGTTCACATCTAAAACTTCGATCTGGGTGCCGCGTACCAATGTATCCAAAACCGCATCGTTCGTGCCCGGACCTGAACGCATGTTTACGCGCTTGCCAGAAATTTCGCGCAGGTCGCGTTCAACCGCGATTTCTGCGACGGTTGGTGCAACTTCTAGTGATGCTTGCACAACTTCGGGCTCTACGACCGGTTCAATTACTGGTGCCGTGACCTCTGCTGGTGCCGCGACCTGGACGGGCGCGCGGGATATGACGGGTTCATCAAATGGAACAACCTCGATGGATTTTGTGGAGATCACAGAGGTTTCCAACGGACGCACTTCTGGTTCGAAATCTGCGCCACCGGAAAGCTCATAAAAGCCAAAACCAAGCAACAGAAATGTGCCGACGATAAATTTACTCATTGTCCAGATCCCCCAAGAATCGTCCGTAGTACTGTTTACCCACCCATTATACAGGGACCACAGCGCGTGCCGGAGGGAAAATCTTGGGCCTGTTCCCCCTATCTGATCTTTACGGCCACGGGTGGCGGGGCTACACCAATCGGCATGACCGACAATACGCTTTCCCCAGACGATCTTCATGCTGAAACAACCGAACCGCTGCGCCAAGCGATCGGTGACCGCTATCTCACCTATGCGCTGTCCACGATTATGCACCGTGCGTTGCCGGATGCGCGCGACGGGTTGAAACCTGTGCACCGCCGCATTCTTTATGCGATGTCGCGGCTGAAATTGTCGCCAACGGGCGGGTTTCTGAAGTCTGCGAAAATCAGTGGTGACACAATGGGGGATTTCCACCCGCATGGCGACGCTGCGATTTACGATGCGATGGCCCGTCTGGCCCAAGATTTTAACGTGCGCTATCCGTTGGTTGACGGTCAGGGCAACTTTGGCAATATCGACGGCGATAACCCTGCGGCGTCGCGATATACAGAAGCACGGATGACCATCGCGGCAGAGGCGCTGCTTGAAGGTCTGGCCGAAAACGCGGTTGATTTCCAGCCCAACTATGATGGTCGGCTGGAAGAGCCGTCTGTTTTGCCTGCCCAATTTCCAAGCCTTTTGGCCAATGGGTCCACGGGAATTGCGGTGGGCATGGCGACAAACATTCCGCCCCATAACCTGCACGAATTGATCGATGCCTGTTTGCATCTCATCAAGGCGCCGAATGCACGTGATGAAACTCTCTTAGAGTACATCCCCGGTCCTGATTTCCCGACCGGCGGTGTCATCGTCGAACCGCGCGAAAACATCGCGGAAGCCTACCGAACAGGACGCGGTGCAGTACGCTTGCGCGCCAAGTGGGAGGTCGAAGACCTTGGTCGTGGGCAGTGGCAAGTCGTCGTCACGGAAATTCCCTATCAGGTTCAGAAATCCAAGTTGATCGAAAAGCTCGCAGAGCTGATACAAACCAAAAAAGTTCCATTGCTTGCCGACGTGCGCGACGAGTCTGCGGAAGATATCCGGTTTGTCTTGGAACCCCGCGCCAAAACTGTCGACCCTGAAATGATGATGGGGATGCTATTCCGCAATTCCGATTTGGAAACGCGGTTTAGCCTGAACATGAACGTGCTTATCGATGGGCTAACGCCTAAAGTGTGTTCGATTAAGGAATTGTTGCGCGCATTTCTGGATCACCGCCGCGAGGTGCTGGTCCGCCGCAGCAAATACCGCATGGACAAAATCGACCACCGTCTTGAGGTGCTCGAAGGCTTTATCGTCGCATTTTTGAACCTTGATCGCGTGATCGATATCATCCGTTATGATGACGAACCCAAACGCGCCTTGATGATCGAAGACTGGTCCGTGGATCACCCGCGCGCATTGACAGATGATGACTATCGCTCGCCTATCGTGGCTGGGGCCGATCCGGAAATCTCGCTATCAGAAACGCAGGCCGAAGCGATTTTGAATATGCGCCTGCGGTCATTGCGCCGTTTGGAAGAAATCGAGCTGATCAAAGAACGTGACGCCTTGATGCTCGAACGTGCTGGCATCGAAGACCTGCTCGATAGCGACGACCTGCAATGGTCCAAAATCGCCGAACAGCTGCGCGAGACCCGCAAGCAATTTGGCCGCGGCAGTGATGGGGGCGAGCGGCGCACCCAATTCGCGGTTGCTGCAGAGTTGGTCGAAGTCCCTCTCGAGGCGATGATCGATAAGGAACCGGTGACGGTTGTCTGCAGCAAGATGGGCTGGGTCCGCGCCATGACAGGACACATCGATCTGGACCGAGAGCTGAAGTATAAAGACGGCGACGGTCCGGCCTTTATGTTCCATGCAGAAACCACTGATAAGCTCTTGGTCTTCGGCTCGAACGGGCGGTTCTATACGGTGGTCGCGGCGAACCTTCCCGGTGGGCGCGGCATGGGGGAACCCCTGCGCCTTATGGTTGATCTGCCAAACGAGGCCGAAATTATCGACATTCTTGTGCATAAACCGGGCATGCGGCTTCTTGTGGCATCTGACGCTGGCAACGGTTTTGTCGTGCCAGAGGATGACATCATCGCGCAAACGCGCACCGGCAAGCAGGTGCTCAACGTCGGCGATGGTGTTGCCAAGGTATGTAAACGCGTGAACGGTGACCATGTCGCGGTCGTGTCTGAAAACGCGAAACTTTTGGTGTTTTCCGTTGATGACCTTCCCGAAATGGGGCGCGGCAAAGGGGTGCGATTGCAGAAATACAAATCCGCACGCGGTCGCCAAGGCACATTGGAAATCGACGGCGGGCTGTCGGACATCACAACCTTCCCAATGGCCGACGGGCTGTCGTGGGCGATGGGCGGCGGTAAAACGCGTACCGAGACTGATATGTCGGAATGGAAAGCGGCGCGTGGCAGCATGGGCAAGCGCCCGCCCTACGGTTTCCCGAAAAACAACCGGTTCACCTAAGTCTGCGCGGGTCATCCGACTCTTTGGTTGTCAAATATCCCCGCCGGAGGCGCCGGCGGGTCGCGCAAATTCCTGCCGGCGGCGTTTATCAAACCTCTTGCTTTCTACCCTAATCCGGCATACATCGCCCGCGATGCTGAAACAGGCCGTGTTGGCCTTTCATTAACTTAAGGGTGCTAGCAAAATGGCTAAGGAAAAGTTTGAACGTAATAAACCACACGTTAACATCGGCACAATCGGCCACGTTGACCACGGTAAGACGACACTGACAGCGGCGATCACGAAGTATTTTGGTGACTTCCAAGACTACGACGAAATCGACGGCGCGCCAGAAGAAAAAGCACGTGGTATCACCATCTCCACTGCACACGTTGAGTATGAGACTGAAACACGTCACTACGCGCACGTTGACTGCCCAGGTCACGCTGACTACGTCAAGAACATGATCACTGGTGCGGCGCAAATGGACGGCGCGATCTTGGTTGTGAACGCAGCAGACGGCCCAATGCCACAAACACGTGAGCACATCTTGTTGGGTCGCCAAGTTGGTATCCCAGCGATGGTTGTTTTCATGAACAAAGTTGACCAAGTTGACGACGAAGAGTTGTTGGAATTGGTTGAAATGGAAATCCGTGAATTGCTAAGCGCCTATGACTTCCCTGGTGATGATATCCCAGTGATCGCAGGTTCTGCTTTGGCAGCGATGGAAGGCCGTGACGAAAACATCGGCGAAGAGAAAATCAAAGAATTGATGGCCGCTGTTGATGAGTACATCCCACAGCCACCACGCGCGATTGACGAGCCATTCTTGATGCCAATCGAAGACGTTTTCTCAATTTCTGGCCGTGGTACAGTTGTAACGGGTCGTATTGAGCGTGGCGTATTGAACGTTGGTGACGAGATCGAAATCGTTGGTATCCGTGACACATCAAAAACAACATGTACTGGTGTTGAAATGTTCCGCAAGCTTCTCGACAAGGGTGAAGCAGGCGACAACGTTGGCGCATTGCTTCGTGGTGTTGACCGTGAAGGTGTTGAGCGTGGTCAGGTTCTTTGTAAGCCTGCGTCCGTTAAGCCACACACAAAGTTTGAAGCAGAAGCTTATATCCTAACCAAGGAAGAAGGCGGACGTCACACACCATTCTTTGCGAACTACCGTCCACAGTT
>CBFIAX010000024.1:0-26595 GCA_965660685.1 Yoonia sp.
TTCGTGGTCTCCGAGGCCCAAGGCTTCGCTTTTCGTCGCTTGGCCAGACGCTGTCGCAACAATCTGGTCAAGGATTTCAGCGCTTTTGTCGGCTATAGACACCCCGCCGGAAACAATGTCCCCACAGTTGATATCCATGTCGTCGTGCATTTTGTCATAAAGGCCGTCGTTGGTCGCGACTTTGATCGTTGGTGCAGGTTTTGACCCAAAGGCCGATCCGCGTCCGGTCGTGAATACGATCAGCTGCGCACCACCCGCAATCTGGCCAGTCGCCGATACAGGATCATAGCCGGGCGTATCCATAAATATCAGACCCTGTTTGCGGGGTTTCTGGGCATAATCCACAACCTCGTTCAACGGTGTGGCCCCTGCCTTTGCTACGGCCCCAAGCGATTTTTCAAGGATCGTTGTTAGCCCCCCAGCCTTGTTGCCGGGGCTTGGATTGTTGTCCAAGGACCCGCCATTCAGCGCGGTATAGCTTTCCCACCAACGCAGTCGTTCTGTCAGTTTGTCGCCGGTTTCAGCCGTATTTACACGGTTCAAAAGCAGCTGCTCGGCCCCGTAAATCTCTGGCGTTTCGGACAAGATCACGCGCCCGCCATGCCCAACGATCAGGTCACTTGTCACGCCCAAGGCGGGGTTTGCTGTGATGCCAGAATACCCATCAGACCCGCCACATTGCAGCCCAATGCTTAGCGCGGAAAGGGGTTGCGGCGAACGGGTGCTGGCGTTCACCTGCGGCAGGATTTCTGTAACTTGGGCGACAAGCCTGTCGATGGTCGCTTGGGTGCCGCCGGTATCTTGGATCGTCAGGCCGTGGAACCGTTCGTGCCCCGACGCTTCGAACTTATGTTGCATCCGTGCGATTTGCATGACCTCGCAACCAAGCCCGACAAAGACGGCAGCACCCACATTTGGATGGGTCGCATAGCCCCAAAGTGTGCGTTCTAGAACCTGCGCGCCCAGCCCCTCCGCATCCATACCGCAGCCGGACCCATGGGCCAATGCGACGACCCCATCGACGTTTGGATATGCATTTAAGATGCCGGACTGCGCCAATGTATCGGCGGCCCGCCGAATCACGGTCGCAGAACAATTCACAGTCGCGATCAAGGCGATCATATTGCGCGTCCCGACCTGACCATCGGTACGGGCATAACCTTTGAATTGACGCGGTGCGACCTGCGGAATGGCAGCGCGCGCGGCCACAAGAGACTGCCCATAGGTGTCGGTATCATCATGATCGCCAAAACCGCAATTATGGCTATGCACATGTTCACCGACCGCAATGTCCTGCGTTGCGTGGCCGATTATATGGCCGAATTTGAACAACGGATCACCGGCGGCAATCATAGATCGTGCAACCTTATGGCCGCGCGAAATGGGTGCGGTCAGCGGGACGCCATTGGGTAGCGCGACCTGCCCTGCGGTCATGCGCTCTGACAGAATCGCGACATTGTCACTTGAATGTAAAACAAGTGGCGTCACGTGGTCACCAATGCCTGCACGGTGGCCTTGGCCCCACCGGTTTTTAGTGCCTGAAACGCGGCGATCAGGCCAAAGCGGAATTTCGGGTTTTCCGCGAGTTCGGCTGGAAAGATGTCCGAGAATGCAAGCAGCGCGTCAACTTTTTCTGCGGGCGTCGTCGCACCATCGCTGGCCAATTTGAGCGTATTAGCGTGTGGATCGCGCACATCAATTGAGGCCCCGTTTTCATCGGTGCCACCCACGTAAATCATCCATGCTGCCACGGTGAGCGTCAGCCCTCGTGGATCGTGATCCATAGCGAGGTTATCAGTGATCGTGCCCAAAATACGCTGCGGCAATTTCTGGCTGCCATCCATGGCGATTTGCCATGTGCGGTGCCGGATAGAGGGGTCTTTATATCGTGCGATTAAGGTTGCGCAGTAGACTTGCAAGTCTTCCCCGTACGGCTTTGGGACGGTCGGTATGATCTCTTTCGCCCAAAGATACTCACAGAGTACAGCAAAATCCGGATCGGCAACTGTATCAGCTATGGTGTCATAGCCGGCGAGATATCCGAGGTACGCTAGTGTCGAATGGGTTCCATTCAAACAGCGTAGTTTCATCAATTCATGGGCGTCGACGTTGGTTACAAATTGCGCGCCTGCTTGGTCCCATGCAGGGCAGCCTGCAGCGAAATTATCCTCGATCACCCATTGGCGGAACCCTTCATGGAACACGCAGGCAAGGTCTGTTGTGCCTGTGAGGCTCGACAGCGTCGCGATGTCTTCATCTGTCGTGGCGGGCGTTATGCGGTCGACCATTGTTGCAGGAAAAGTCACGTTGTTCGCAATCCAGTTTGCGAGGTCGGCGTCCACCATTTTGGCAAATGACAGCACCGTTCCGCGGGCCAGCGACCCGTTGGAAGGCAGGTTGTCACAAGATAAAACCGTGACGGGACCCGCGCCGGTGTCGTGGCGTAATTTCACGGCGGCTACGATGAACCCGATTGCAGACACCGGCGCACTCAAGTCAGTCAGATCATGCGCAATGTCAGGGTGCCGAAGGTTCAGGTCGCCCGTTGCGGGTTCATGGCAATACCCTTTTTCAGTGATTGTTAGCGAGATGATTTTGACCGCTGGATCGGCCATTGCAATGATGACGGCAGATGGATCATCGGGTGCCACAAGCGTTTGGGTGATGGACCCGATCATCTGTGGTTTAGGTCCGTTCTGGCCAAGCGCAACCGACTGGTATGCCCCGCCTTGCGGGGACAGTTGCGCGTGTGCGGTGGGGCTGCGCAAACTGACAGCCAAGATGCCCCAGTCGCCGCCCGCTGCGGCTATGGCTTCATCTGTGTAGACAGCATTGAACGCACGGAAAAACGCGCCAGGCCCAAGGTGGACAATACCAACCTTGGGCGGTTGCCCAGAACGTGAAAGGCGGGGTTTATCTGGCAAGCCAGCCCCCATCGACGTTCAATACCGCGCCAGTGACATAGCCGGACGCACCCCCACACAAAAAGGTAACGGCCCCAGCGATATCCGCCGGATCTCCCCAACGGCCCGCTGGAATGCGGCCCAGAATTTCTGCGCTCCGCTGCGGGTCTTCGCGCAGGGCGGTTGTGTTGTTTGTTGCGATATATCCCGGTGCCACGGCATTCACGTTGATCCCATGTGCGGACCATTCATTGGCGAATAATTTGGTCAGCCCCGCAACCCCGTGCTTCGACGCAGTATAGGCAGGCACCCGAATGCCCCCTTGGAACGACAGCAACGATGCAATGTTCACAATGCGCCCGCCTGCCCCACGCGCAATGGCGGATTTGGCAAAGGCTTGGCACATCATAAACACAGCCTTCATGTTGACGTCGATCACGTCGTCCCAGTCGGCCTCGGCGTAGTCCACGCTATCGGCGCGACGGATAATGCCTGCGTTATTTACAAGGATATCGAGGTCGTCATAACCAGCAATCTTGGCCGTCGCCTTGGCCGGATCAGACAGATCAATGTCACAAGTTTCGCCCGATCCGCCGAGCGTTTGGATTTGCGCCACAGTGTCCGCACAAGACGACCGGCCAGCGGCGATGACATGGGCCCCTGCTGCCGCAAGTCCCAGTGCAATCGCTTGCCCAATGCCTGTGTTTGCACCGGTCACAAAGGCGCGTTTGCCATCAAGCCGAAATGGATCGGTCATCGCAGATCCTCCATCGCGATCATGTCCATGTCAGTGAAATCGACATTATCGCCGGCCATCGCCCAGCAGAACGTATATGACGACGTCCCTGCCCCGCTGTGGATCGACCAAGGCGGCGAGATCACTGCCTCTTCATTGGCCATCACAATGTGGCGGGTTTCATCTGGTGTGCCCATGAAGTGGAAGACGCGCTGGTCTTCGGGGACTTCGAAATAAAGATATGCTTCCATCCGGCGGTCATGCAAATGCGCGGGCATCGTGTTCCACACGGACCCCGGCGCAAATTGGGTGTAGCCCATTAACAACTGGCAGCTTTCGCAGACCTCGGGGTGCAAGAATTGGATAATCACACGTTCATTCGCGGTTTCGCGTGATCCCAGTTCGACCCTGCGGGCATCGGAAAGCTTGATCAACTTAGTTGGGCACGCACGGTGGGCTGGTGCGGATAACAAATAAAACCGTCCGCTGTTCATTGTGATCGGCCCCGCGCCAAGCTCGATGTAAAGCACCTCGCCTTTGCCCACTTCATAGGTTTCGCCGCCGACAGTGATTGACCCTGTCTCGGCGAGGTTCAGCGCAGCCATTTCGCGACGTTCTAGGAAAGTCGCCGTTCCAGTTTCAGGCACATGATCCAAAGTTAGTGGCCCTTTGGCAGGCACAGCGGACCCAAGGATCAGCCGGTCATAATGCGAATAGACAAGCTTGATTTCATCATCCGCAAACAACCCGCCCACGTGAAAATGTTCACGCAATTTGTCGGTGTCGAATGTCTTGGTGGTGGCGGGATCAATCGCATAGCGGGTTTGGGCGTTGGTCATTGTCGAACTTTCTGTGTCAAAGGTTATAGGCTGTTTTTGCAAGTCCATAGGCAAGCTGGGCTGCGACGTCGAATGCATCTGCTTCGCGCAGGCGTCCTGTCGTCACGAGGGTGGAAAGATAGGCCGCGTCAGATCGGCGCGACACATCATGGCGTGCCGGGATGGAACAAAACGCGCGGGTATCATCATTGAAACCAGCGGTGTTAAAGAACCCTGCGGTTTCTGTGACGGCTTCTCGGAAACGCTTGATCCCTTCGTATGAATCGAAAAACCACCATGGTGGACCCAGCTTTAATGCAGGATATGCACCAGCCAATGGCGCAAGCTCTCTGGCATAAACGGTTTCATCCAAGGTGAACAAAATGACCGTCAGATTTGGTTCCATCCCAACCACATCAAGCAGGGGTTGAAGAGCTGCGACATAATCTGTCCGCCCCGGAATATCGAACCCTTTGTCACGCCCAAAGCCAGCAAAAACCTGCGCGGAATGGTTGCGGCGCGATCCTGCATGGATTTGCAAGGTCAGCCCGTCATCAAGGCTCATTTTGGCCATTTCAGTGAGCATTTGCCCGCGGAAAGTTTCGGCGTCTTGCGGTGTGTGATTGCCGGATAGGACTTTGGCAAACAGGGCTTCTGCCTCTGATGTGGTCAGATTTGCGGTCGCGGCACTTGGGTGCCCGTGATCAGACGCCGTGGCCCCATAGGTTTTGAAAAATGCGCGGCGGGTGCGGTGGGCGGCCAAATATCCGGCCCATGTGCGTGTATCCTCGCCCGTGATGTCACCGAATGTTGCGACGTTTTCAGCGAACCCCTCAAAGTCGGGATCAACAACCGCATCGGGCCGATATGTCGTGACAACCCTGCCCGACCAACCGCTGTCTTTGATGTCTTGATGCCAGCGCAAATCATCCAATGCGCCCTCTGTCGTGGCGAGTAATTCGATGTTGAAACGTTCAAACAAAGCACGCGGGCGGAAGGCGTCGGTCGCAAGCTGTGTCTCTATCTGGTCATAAATCACGTCCGCGTTGTCTGCGCAAAGCACCTGATCAACGCCGAACACATGTTCAAATGAATGATCGAGCCATAGCGCAGACGGCGTGCCGCGAAACAGGTGATAATTTCTCGCAAGATGTCCCCAGATTTTGCGCAGATCAGTCTCCATTTCACCGCCATCAGCGCGTGGGATGCCCAAATCGGCCATGGGAACACCCTGACTGACAAGCATCCGAAACACATAGTGATCTGGCACGACAAACAATTCCGCCGGATTGGGGAACCGTTCATTTTTCGCAAACCAACTGGGATCGCAGTGGCCATGGGGGCTGATAATCGGCAAATCCGCGACGCTGTCATACAGGGCGCGCGCCAGATCGCGCTGGCGCGATTCTACCGGAAATAGACGGTCTGGATCTGTCAAAGCCATTGGGAATGGGCCCTCTGTTTCTCGAATTAATATGCTAATATGCTAGATGACCAGTTGAGTCAAAGTCGAATTTCGTCTATCACAACGACAACATGGATAGGACGACAATGAACGACACATCCCTCTCCCCATTAAAAATGCAGGACGGGTCTGCAACGGACCGCGTGTTTGGCGCGCTTTATGATGCGGTGATCACGGTCAAATTGCCGCCGGGCACCAAAGTGTCAGAAGTTGAAATCGCCAAACAGTTGGATGTGTCCCGCCAACCAGTGCGCGACGCGTTCTTTCGGTTGTCGAATTTGGGATTCATAGCGATCCGACCGCAGCGCCCGACGCTCATCACGCAAATCTCGCCACGCGCAATCAAGGATGCGGTTTTCACCAGAACAGCCCTTGAAAGCGAATGTTTGCGTGCGGCCATGATCCAGAACCGACAAGGGTTGATAGATGCGCTGACCGCCAGCATCGCCGATCAAAACGCCGCATTAAGCAAACCCGCTGATGTGTTTCATGCTCTCGACGAGATGTTCCATGAATTGATCTGCACTGCCTCTGGTCACAGTCATGTCTGGGCGCTGATCCGTGAACAAAAGGCGCATTTGGATCGGCTGCGGTTTCTATCGTTGTCGGATGGGCGACGGCAGTTTGTGATCGATGAACATAGTGCGATTTTGCACGCTGTTGTAGCGGTTGACGATGCGCTGGCCGACACATTGCTGCGGTCCCATATCGATGCTGTCCAAGACATGTTGCCCAGCATCGCCGCCAATCATCCCACTTTTTTTGCACCAGAGGTCTAATCCATGACACGTATTCTAGCCATCGGCGAAGCCATGGTTGAGCTCGCCCCGCTGTCGGCGCCTGCCACGTTCCAAATGGGGTTTGCTGGGGATACGATGAACACGGCATGGTATTTGCGTCAGCTATTGCCCAACGCGCAAATCGAATTCTGTTCTGCGGTCGGGACGGACGAGATGTCGACCCAATTGATTGGCTTTATGTCTGATGCGGGCATCGGGACCACACATGTGATCCGCCGCAAGGATAAGTCTTGCGGGTTGTATATGATCAGCTTGGTCGATGGAGAGCGGAGCTTTAGCTATTGGCGCAGTGACAGCGCGGCGCGGACATTGGCCCGCGACTTGGACCCGCTTATTGCCGCAATGGTGGATGCGGATGTTGTCTATTTCTCTGGCATCACGGTTGCAATTTTGCCTGATGCCGATCGCGCCAATTTACTGTTTGCCTTGCAAAGATATCGGGCCGGCGGAGGCACGGTGGTTTTCGACCCTAATCTCCGCCCGCGGCTCTGGTCTGATACACAAAACATGGTTTCCGCGATCATGGACGCTGCCAATGTCAGCGACATTGTTTTGCCGTCCTTCGAGGATGAGGCCGCATGGTTTGGCGACGCTGGTCCGGCTGATACGGCGAAGCGTTATGCCGACGCTGGCGCGCGGCGCGTAATCGTCAAAAACGGACCTAATCAGATGATCGCCTATGAAGATGGTACATTCACCCAGCATTTACCGGAAACGGTGGAAAATGTGATCGACACCACTGCGGCAGGCGACAGCTTTAACGCTGGTTTCATCGCCACGCGTTTGTCGGGTGGCACAATCAAAGAATCCGTGAATGCCGGTGCTTCCTTATCTGCGAAAGTCATCGGCATGCGCGGGGCCTTGGTCGGGTAAAGCCCCTGGCCCACGCGAAGGTTGCAGCAGGAACCAGAAACGTAGAGCGCTGTAAAAATACGTGCCACGGAAATGCCAACCCTGCTAAGCTGCCCAGATGAAACATGGATTGAAGACATTGTTGGCGTTGCTGCTGATTGGCAATGGAGCCACTGCACAAGACTGGACCGCGAGCCGCGCGATGCGTGCAATTGAAACGCCATCCCATCAACGACTGATGAATGTCGTAACCAACGAGCGGGCCGATTTCACCACCGATGGATGCAGCGGCGGACCGTCCAAGGTCTGGACCACGGTCGCCAACCAATTTCCGAAATTTGCCGTTGCACATCAGTCCAAACCACCGTGGGAAAACTGCTGTGTGACCCATGACAGGGCTTATCACGCGGCGGGGGATGCGTTGGATGCAACGGCCAGCTTTAACGCACGATTGAACGCAGATCTTGCGCTAAAATCATGCGTCGTCTCGACGGCTGCGGCACGGGCTGATGATCTGGCCGCACTTTATGATCTGTCCCCCGATCAAACCCGCCGCATTTATGCAGGATTTTCCGAAACCATGTATCTAGCCGTGCGTATCGGCGGTGCGCCTTGTTCGGGGCTGCCATGGCGCTGGGGCTACGGTTCTGCGCATTGCACCGTTTTCAGTGGGTTTTTGGACTAGGTCAATTCTTTGCTTTGTCATAGCCCAACTTGCGGTTAGCGTTTCCCAAGACCGATTAACCACAAAGGACGACCACATGCGCGCAGCCGTTGTCAGAGAGTTCAACGCAGATCTATCCATCGAAACTGTGCCCGATCCCGACTGCCCCGCCAATGGTGTTGTTCTAGAGGTTGCGGCCTGTGGCGTGTGCCGGTCCGACTTTCACGGTTGGGTGGGGGAGCATCCAAAGGTTACCAATGGGTCGATCCTTGGGCATGAATATTGTGGCACGGTTGTCGCTGCGGGTGCGCAGGCCAAACACAAAATTGGTGACCGCCTGATCGCACCATTCATTCTGGGTTGCGGCGATTGCCCTGCTTGCCAGACAGGCCTGTCGAACACATGTGAAAGCGCGGTTGTCCCGGGCTTTGGCGCACCCGGGGCCTATGCCGAATTTGTCGCAGTGCCGTTTGACCATAACCTCGTGCATTTGCCCGAAACCATGTCGCCTGCACTCGCTGCTGGATTGGGGTGCCGTGTCACGACAGCATGGCACGCGTTAACCGATCGCGCAAATGTGCGGGCGGGCGAGTGGGTCGCGATCCATGGGACGGGTGGGATCGGGCTTTCGACCCTTTTACTGGCCAAGATGCTTGGCGCGCGGGTCATCGTTGTCGATGTGGTGCCTGAAAAACTGATACATGCCAAACAGCTTGGCGCGGATGCGGCGGTCAATGCGGCCACGACCGATGTACCTGCCGCCATCCGCGACATCACGGGCGGCGGCGCGCAAGTGTCGGTAGAGGCGCTGGGGATCGCGGACACCACAAACGCGTCGGTCGAATGCCTTGCGACATTGGGGCGACATGTGCATGTGGGCATGCCCGCAGGCGACGGCATGATGGAAATTAATATGCGCGCGATCTATGCCAAACAGCTCGCATTTTACGGAACACGCGGCATGCCGTCATGGAAATATCCAACTTTGCTTGACATGATTGATCGGGGGGACGTGGACCTGACCCCGATGCTCGACCGCGAAGTCACATTGTCAGGCGCAAGTGCCGAATTGCGTGGCATGAAAGGCCCCACTCGCCCCGGCACCGCAGTGATCACCGATTTTAGCGCCTAGAGCCTAAATGCCCCAAAGGGACGTGCTGGACGGTTTCACCAAACCGCGCCGATAAACGTCTCTGCACAAATGATGCAGAGACGGTAGGCATCCTGCAACTTCACCGCAAAAAGGCGCGTTCTCATGGCACAAAAATCCACGATTTATAAGGTCGAGCTGTCCGTCAGCGACATGGACCGCCATTATTACGAGACCCACAAGCTGACCATCGCCAAACACCCGTCTGAGACGGACGAGCGATTGATGGTGCGGCTGCTTGCCTTTGCGCTCAATGCCCATGAACATCTGGAAATGACCAAGGGCATTTCGACCGATGACGAACCCGATATTTGGCAAAAAAGCCTGAGCGGCGAGCTAGAACTGTGGATCGCATTGGGCCAGCCCAGCGAAAAGATCGTGCGCCAGTCGTGTGGCAAATCTAATGCGATCATTATTTATGCCTATGGTGGCAACACGGCGGACATGTGGTGGGACAAGATCAAGAATAGCACCACGCGGTTCGACAATCTGACCGTGATGAAATTGTCTGAACCGGATACAAATGCGCTTGCCGCATTGGCCAATCGTGCGATGAAAATGCAGGTCAATATTCAGGATAGTGAAGTCATGGTGAGCGTTGATGACAATATGATTTATGTGACCCCCATAACATGGAAAAGCACGGGGCATTAGGGACCCCGTGCTTCACCGAACATGTCGTTTTCAGACTGGGAACTAGAACGACATGCTGAGACCAATGCTGACGCCATAGCTTTCATAGTCGTCAGACCCGATGCCGTCGTAGTATCCGGTCGCTGAATGGCATCTGGGCGACCCCGCCCTATTTGCACAACGGGTCGGTTCCAACACTTTACGATCTGCTGCGCGCGCTCAAAGATCGCCCCACAAGTTTCAGGGTCCCCAATGGGGCCTTTGATCCGGACAACGTCGGGCTCGCCCAAAATCAGGGCGGTTTTTGGTTCCGCACCTTGGATGCAAATGGCAATCCGATTGTCGGCAATTCCAACCTTGGGCATCATTATGGATCGTCATTGACGGAACCGGACAAGCAGGCGCTTATCGCATATCTCAAGGGGCTATGATCTAGACACAATCGGCCTGGTACTGCGGCGCACCCACGCGCAGGCAATCAGTGACCTTCAACCGTGGCGCCACGGTTTGGACCGACAACCAACGCCCCGCCAAACGCCGTTGCAAGGCGGTGCTATTGGCCATCACGACCTTTTGGGCGGCAAAAACGATGTCGGCATAAATTGTCAACGCCCGATCAACGTGTCCCCAATATGCGGAGCTGTTGATATCTGAAAATTGCGCAGCTTTGAAGGCAGACTGCATGGCGTTGAACTGATCCGCCCAAGGACCGGACGCCACGAATTCTGGCACATTGATCCCAATCGAATGGGTCGCGGGGGCCATATGGACCGTGAGATCGATCAAGTCCTTTTGCAACTCGTTGATCAGCCAGATTGTGCGAAACCACCCTGCCCCGCCGGTCAACGCATCAATGTCCCTGACAAGTTCGGCAAAGTTAGTTTTCGCTGACATATCGTGCAGATCATGGGTGCCAAGGATACCGGACCCATCGCAATTGTTGGTGGTATCCACCCCATAATCCGTCGCCATTTGCAGATCATTATCAGCCGCCTGAAACAGACCGGCATGGTCCTGTAAAACGGCCAGATATGCAGTGCGGTACGTGCAAGATTGCGCCGTATCCAATACCTGTCCGCTGGCCACAACATCAAACAGAGGTTCTTGTGCGATGTGATCATTGTCGAGCGCATGCACAAACCGGACGGCCCCAAATTCAAACAATTGCGCAGACAGCGCTGCGACGTCTTCTCGGCTATGGGCCGCAGGGTTCGTCACCCCCGCAATGTTAATTACCGCCGTCACGATCACAACAATGATGAATCTGAGAAATGCCATAGCGCGCCCTTAAAAATTACTATCCCGAAATATGAAAACACTATCCCAAGGATGCATTTTTACACGCCGCCAGCATAGCGATGTGCGAATTCGCGGTATTAAAACCGGCCATTCGAAAAACAATGCCTGCCATTCATTTAAACAGTTTATTTTATGCCTTAGAACGCGCAAAAACGGCGTAATCGCCTTGGCTCTTGGTGCACAAAATGCCAGTCTGGCACCACTGATTTTTTTGAAAGACAGCCATGACAAATCCATGCATTATTTGCGTCGCGATCACCGGATCGCTTCCGACCAAAGCCAACAATCCTGCCGTGCCGATTACCATCGCCGAGCAGGTTGAAAGCACACAACAAGCATTCGAAGCAGGCGCCACAATCGCGCATTGCCATGTCCGCGACGACGACGGAAAACCAACCTCCGATCCTGATCGGTTTGCCGCATTGCAAGAAGGTATCGCCAAACATTGCCCTGGCATGATCATGCAAATGTCGACCGGTGGCAGGTCCGGTGCGGGCCGTGATCGTGGGGCAATGTTATCGCTGAAACCTGACATGGCTTCCTTGTCGGTTGGTTCGAATAACTTCCCGACACGTGTGTATGAAAACAGCCCCGATCTTGTGGATTGGCTCGCTTCAGAGATGCTGGAACACAACGTCAAACCAGAAATCGAAGCCTTTGATCTGGTGCATATCGTACAGGCCGCGCGCATGGCCGCGGACGGGCGTCTTGCGTCCCCGCTTTACGTGCAATTCGTGATGGGTGTGAAAAATTCGATGCCTGCGGATGAACGCATTTTCGATTTTTATATCGAGACTTTGAATCGCCTTGCGCCCGATGCGCAATGGTGTGCGGCTGGCATTGGACCTGCGCAATACACCATCAACGAATGGGCGATTTCCAAAGGCGGGCACACGCGCACAGGTCTCGAAGACAACGTGCGGCTTGACCGCGAAACACTGGCCCCATCAAACGCAGCTTTGGTCAAACGGGCTGCCGAACTTTGCGAAAAATACGAGCGTCCAGTTGCCACATGGCAGCAGGCGCGTGACATTCTTGGACTTCAGAAGGTGACATCATGAACAAGATTTATCCCAATGCCGCAGCGGCCCTAGACGGGCTTTTGCATGACGGCATGTTTATCGCGGCGGGCGGGTTCGGCCTATGCGGCATTCCCGAACTGCTTTTGTCCGCAATCAAGGACTCAGGCACCAAAGACTTGACATTCGCGTCCAACAACGCAGGCGTCGACGACTTTGGCATCGGCATTTTGCTGCAGACCAAACAGGTCAAAAAGATGATCAGCTCTTATGTAGGCGAGAACGCTGAATTCATGCGCCAGTACCTGTCTGGCGAGCTGGAACTGGAGTTTAACCCCCAAGGCACATTGGCTGAACGGATGCGCGCAGGCGGCTGTGGCATCCCCGGTTTCTATACAAAAACCGGCATCGGCACCGTGATTGCCGAAGGCAAAGAACACAAAGACTTCAACGGCGAGACCTACATTATGGAAGAAGGCATCTTTGCCGATCTGGCCATCGTGAAAGCATGGAAAGCAGACGCGACAGGCAACCTTGTGTTCCGCAAAACCGCCCGCAATTTCAACCCGCCAGCGGCCATGTGCGGCAAGACTTGTGTGGTCGAAGTAGAAGAGATCGTGGAGACTGGGTCGCTTGACCCCGACGCGATCCACCTGCCAGGGATTTACGTGCATCGCATCATCCAAGGCAACCACGAAAAACGTATCGAACAACGCACAGTGCGGGAGGCTTAATCCATGTGGGATCGTAACCAAATGGCGGCTCGCGCCGCACAAGAACTTGAAGATGGTACATATGTAAACCTTGGCATCGGTATCCCGACGCTGGTGTCCAACTACATCCCCGACGGTGTCGAAGTGACCCTGCAATCGGAAAACGGCATGCTTGGCATGGGCCCGTTCCCGACAGAGGATGACATCGACGCGGATCTGATCAATGCGGGCAAACAGACCATTACCGAACTACCACAGACTGCGTATTTCGACAGCGCACAATCCTTTGGCATGATCCGTGGCGGCAAGATCGCGATGGCGATTTTGGGTGCCATGGAAGTGGCCGAAAACGGTGATCTGGCGAACTGGATGATCCCCGGCAAACTGGTTAAGGGCATGGGCGGCGCAATGGATCTCGTGGCTGGTGTGGGTCGCGTTGTGGTCGTGATGGATCACACTAACAAACACGGTGACAGCAAGCTGCTGAAATCCTGCACCTTGCCGCTGACTGGCCAAGCGGTCGTGGACCGGATCATCACCAATCTTGGTGTGCTTGATGTGGTCGAAGGTGGCTTAAAAATCGTCGAATGCGCCGATGGCGTGACGGAGGATGAACTCCGCGTCGCGACAGAGGCGGCGATCGTTTAAATGGCGACGTTTTCAAACAACCGCACCGCGCTGCACTATCGGTTCAGCGCGGGCACTGGCACCCCCATTGTGTTCCTCAATTCGCTCGGCACTGACTTGCGGATTTGGGATGATGTGATTGCCGATCTGGCTCCTGACGCGCCAGTGCTATGCATCGACAAACGCGGGCACGGTTTGTCGGATGACGCAGAGATTACGATGGATTTGTTGATCGGGGATGTCGTGGCCTTGATGGATCATCTGTCCCTGCCCCCTGCCCTGATTTGCGGCGTATCCGTCGGTGGTATCATCGCCCAAGGCATGCCCGCGTCACATGTCGCCGGTTTGATCTTGTGCTGCACTGGTATGAAAATTGGTGATGCTGAAACGTGGAATGCGCGCATCGATGCGGTACACACCGATGGGCTGGCCGCAATGGCCGACGCCGTGATGCAGCGTTGGTTTTCCCCCAGCTATTCCGCTGATTTGCCGATCATCTATCGCAACATGCTGACGCGCACTTCACCTGCCGGTTATGCCGGTGTTTGTGCTGCCATTCGTGATACGGATTTTCGCGGGTTAACGGTGACGGCTCCCGCCCATTGCATCGCCGGTGCGAATGATCTGGCGACCCCGGCTGCATTGGTCAAAACGCTCGCCGATCAGATTGGTGCAACGTATCAGGTGATCGACAACTGCGGGCATTTGCCCTGTGTCGAGGCCCCTGCCCTTGTTGCGCAAGCGATCCGCGATATGCAGATCAGGCTTGCCCAATCCGCGTGATTTGATCGGTCAATTCACTGGCAGCGGTCAAGCCACGCCCTGTGGCTTGCACCATCTGTGGCAAGATCATCCATTCCAACGCCCAAGCAGCACCTGACCGTTCTTGTTCATGCACCAGCGCCTGATGCATGCCCGACAATTGCACCGCATTGAATCGTGCGAGTGTCACCAAAAACTCTGCCAAAACAGGGTTTTGTTTATGGGGCATTGCGGATGAACCGCCACCGCCAGACAGGGTGATTTCATCAATCCCTTGCTGCGCCATCAAACAAACATCTTGGCCGATTTTGCCCATGGTGCCAGAGATCAGCGACAGCACAGACGCAAATTCGCCAACACCGTCACGCATCGCATGCCATGCCTTTGGATTGTCTAACAACCCTAGGTCTGAGGCGACCGCAGTGATCATATCCGGCGTCGTCTTGGCGCGGTTTCCTGCAGCCCCGCCAACCTGAACGCGGGTCAGGCGCGGACGGACACCATTGATGCGATCAAGATGATCGTCCAATGGCAACATCCAGCTTTGCAGCCTGTCACGCACGGTGATGGGTACGGCGGCTTGCATCCGTGTGCGGCCCACCAAGGGCGCGTCGCCAAAGCGATCGTCGAGCGCGATCATCTGCATTTTCAACGCTTCAATCCGCGTGACCAAATGGTCCAATGTCGCCGCCGTGCTAATCGCTGCGGCGCTATCAATGACGTCTTGGGACGTTGCCCCCGTGTGAATGGCCGCTAGGCCCGTTTCAGATTTCAGACGCTTGACCAGATCAGGCACGCAGACCCCATCACGGGCGGTGCCATCGGCCAAATCGGCGGGGTTCATTGTTACTTTTTCAATAGCCTTTGCCGCAGCAGCCCCATCTGGTTCAGACCACAGCCCCGCCAAATGACCGGCCCGAGACCAAGCCGCCTCGAATGCGATCATGTGCTGTAATTGCGTGTCTGCTGACCAAATCGTGGCCAGCTCTGGATCGGCGAAAAGCCCGCCAAGCCAAGGGTGATCAAATACGCTGTTCATAGGTCAAGAAAGACCGTTTCGCCGATCCCCTGCAAGCGAACGTCAAACCGATAAGCCCCCGGCCCCGTCTTTTTCGCGATCAGCGTATCGACCCGCTGCCGCTGTTCAATCCGCGCAAGCAGTGGGTCGGCGCTGTTGTCTTCATCCTCGAAATAGATACGTGTGTTCAGCCCGATGTTAATGCCGCGCGCAACGATCCACAGGTTGATATGCGGCGCCATAACACCGCCACGCGTGCGCACCGGACCTGGCTTGATCGTGCGAAGTTCGAATTCTCCGCTGTCACCATCGGCAGCAAACCGGCAGAAGCCGTTCACGGCAGGGTCAGCACCTTCTTGGCCCGCATAAATCCCTGCGGCATCTGCCTGCCAGCTTTCAAACATCGCGTCGCGCATTGTCCAGCCAGTACCGTCAAAGATGGACCCTGAAATAGTGATCAGCTCGCCCTTGGCACCGTCTGAAATCGGCGATTTGCCGAGGTCTTCGTCGTATACCCCCTCGATCCCCACAAACGACGGGATACAGCCGATGTGGACGTAGGGGCCGGCGGTTTGGCTCGGTGTTTCGACCAATGTGTCTAACGCTTGGGTCATATCACATGCCCTCCAGCTTGTTTTCGAACATGGTTTGACGGGTGCCGCGCAGCACAATGTCAAACTTATACGCCAGATAATCCATCGGTCGCGAGCTTTGCAGATCAAGAGGAGCAACCAACCGATCAAGTTGTGACCGCTGTTGGATCGTCGCCGCAATCGGGCATTTGTTGATCAGCGGATCACCTTCAAAATACATCTGACTGATCAGACGCTGCCCAAAGGCATGGCCAAAGATGGAAAAGTGGATATGCATCGGCCGCCAGTCATTGGCACGGTTCGGCCAAGGATAAGCACCAGGCCGGATCGTCATGAATTCGTAACAACCGTTTTCGTCGGTAATCGTGCGTCCACAGCCGCCAAAATTGGGGTCAAGCGGGGCAAAGTAATTGTCTTTTACGTGCCGATAACGCCCACCGGCATTTGCCTGCCAAACCTCGATCAACGCACCCGTTACAGGCCGTGCGTTTTCATCCAAAACACGACCATGCACGCGGATACGTTCGCCAATCGCCAACCCACCGTCTTGGGAATAATTGCGGATCAGATCATTGTCCAAAGCGCCCAGCATATTGTGGCCAAACCGCGGGCCGGTTTCCTCTGACGGGGTGGATTCCATCGATAGCAGTGGCAACGATGGGGACCGTGGCACCGACGTTTTGTAGTCGGGGTAATAGGGCAGCGGATGGACCTCGCGGCGGCGCGGGTTTAATACATTTGGCTTAGACATCTTCTGCTTCCATCTCTGCGTAGGTTTGTTTGGCCAGCTTGATCGCGTGGTTCGCCTTGGGCACGCCTGCGTAGATCGCGACATGTTGGAATGCTTCCATGACGTCGGATTTGCTAGCGCCCGTGCGGGCAGTGGCGCGGATGTGCATCGGGATTTCTTCAAAGTTGCCCGTCGCGGCAAGCAAGGCCAACGTTAGCATGGACCGTTCACGAAATGGGATCGCGTCAGACGACCAGACATTGCCCCATGCCCCTTCGGTGATCAGCGTTTGAAACGGCAAGTCCAAATCGGTTTTTGCGGCCTCTGCGCGGTCCACATGGGCGTCGCCCAAAACGGCACGGCGGGTTTTCATACCCTCGGCATAGCGGTCAGTCATCTGGTGTCCCCTTTGCATTACTATGCACGTTAATACGGCAAGCCGATATAGTTTTCGGCCAAGTCACGACGGGCCGTTTCCGACCGCGACAAATGCGCCAAGGTCGCCTTGCGCATCTGCGCAGCAAAGGCGTCTTCGCCGTCAAAATGGTGCAACATCGTGGTCATCTGCCAGCTAAAGCGCATGGCTTTCCAAATCCGCGACAGCGCACGGTCCGCATAGGCGTCGATGCCCGTCGCATCACCCTTTTGCAGAACGTCAATTAGACCCTGATACAAGTAAAACACGTCAGAAACGGCCAAATTCAGACCCTTCGCCCCTGTCGGCGGAACGATATGCGCCGCATCCCCTACAAGGAACAATCGGCCCCACCGCAGGGGTTCACTGACAAAGGACCGCAGCGGCGCAATTGATTTTTCGATCGACGGGCCAGTGATCATTTTGCCCGCCACATCTGCCGGCAAACACGATTTCAGCTTGGTCCAGAACCGTTCATCAGACCAGTCTTCAACTTTATCGGTCAACGGGACCTGCACATAATAGCGGCTCAGATTTTCATTGCGCATCGACGCAAGACCAAAGCCGTTGGATGAATTGGCATAGATCAGTTCATGATTTGCGGGCGGGGTGCGCGACAAAACACCAAGCCAACCAAATGGATAGGTACGTTCAAATTCGGTACGTTTTTCGGCTGGTATCGTCTGGCGGCTAACACCGTGAAACCCGTCACAACCGGCGACATAATCGCAATCCAACCGCAGGCGTTTTCCGTCTTGGGTAAATTCCACATAGGGTGTGGAACTGTCCGCGTCTTGAATCACAACATCGGTGACATCATGCAAAATCTTGGTGCCCATTGCGTCTTGGGCATCATACAAATCAGTGGTCACTTCGGTCTGGCCGTAGACCAGAACCTGCTTGCCAGTCAGTTCCTTGAAATTGATATGCACCATCAGATCGTCGTCAGTCAGGTAACAGCCACCATGCGGAATGCCTTCGGCCATCATGCGCGCGCCGACACCGGCCTCGTGCAACATATTGACGGTACCGGCTTCTAAAACCCCTGCCCTGATCCGCGACAAGACATGATCGCGGCTCGACCGTTCCAGCACCAATGTCGCGACGCCCGACTTATTCAATAACTGCGACAGCAAAAGCCCCGATGGGCCGCCGCCGATAATTGCAACTTGGGTTTTCATATATGTTTCCTCTTTGTAGGAACATTAGTGTCATGCCACGTGTTTCGAAATAGACCAGACAGGCCAAGAATGGTAATATTCGTGCATGACACAGATTCCCGACTTTACGCTTTACGGTAAAACAACGCCCTTTCCAGACGTGGTGCACGCCGAAACCTTTCTCGCGCGCGCACCGGAACACGGGTGGGAGATCACGCCACATCGGCATTCGAATATGGCGCAATTGTTTATGGTAAAATCCGGGCGCATCGCCGCATTGGTCGATAGCGAGAGTTACGAGCTAACCGCGAATACGTTTCTATTTCTGCCCATACAAACCGTACATGGATTGCAAATCGAACCGCATACCGATGGCACCGTCATGTCATTCCCGATGCCAATTCTGGCGTCAATCGGCCCCGCATCCCCCGAAATTGGCAGGGCCTTGGGGCAGGTGTTTCAAGGCAACGTCACCTCTCAATTGGGCGGCCTGCTGGATGAGCTGTCCCATGTGGTTGGCAGCAAACAACCGTTTCGCCAACAGATCGCCGTCGGTATTGCGCATGGCATTCTGGGCATATTGGCCAGCATGGCCCCCCACGCAGCCCAATTGCCAACAAGCAGCCGTCTGGCACAATTCGATACCCTGATCGCGGCGAACATTGAAAAGGGCTGGGGACCTGCCCAATTTGCAGCAGCCCTCAACTTGACAACCGGTCATCTTAGCCGCTTGTGCCGCGACGCAACGGGGGCTTCGGCAAGTATTTATATCGAGAGGGCCGTGATGGAAGAAGCTTGCCGGATGTTGGCGTTTACCCGCATGCCGGTTGCGGAAATTGGATACAGGTTGGGGTTTGCCGATCCGTCATATTTTTCAAAACGCTTCCGCGCAACGCAGCGTTTGGCACCATCCGCCTATCGCGCGCAATTCGCTGATTGACCGCCAGCGTCACGAATCTGTTGCAAGAATCTTATCCACAGGCTAAGAAACGATAAACAAGACGCTATCGAAAAAAAGCGTTACTAAAAAAGCGGTGGTAAATATGGCGTCCGAGCAGGGGCTTTTCCAGATAAATAAGCGTATTCGCGAGAATGCGGAAGACTTAAGTGCGGCTCTTCAGAATCATATGATGACAGTTTTCGCCCCTGATGCACGCAAGGAATTGCGTAAATTCAGCGCGGGCGAGACGGCAGAATTGCTTGGGATTTCTACAAGCTTTCTACGCAAATTACACTTCGACGAAAAAATCCCTGATGTAGAGTCTACTGCTGGGGGTCGTAGACTCTATTCTGGCGAAAACATGTTAGAGATCCGCCAGATTTTAGAGTCTACTGCAAAGGTGCCAGGCACATATATGCGTGGTCGTCGGGATGGTGATAAGGTCCAAGTACTCTCTTTCCTGAATTTTAAAGGCGGGTCTGGGAAAACCACCAGCTCTGTCCATACAGCGCAGCGTTTGGCCTTGCGCGGCTACCGTGTGTTGTGTGTCGATATCGATCCGCAGGCGTCCATGACGACCCTGTTCGGCTATACGCCAGAGCTGGATTGCATCGAGACTGGGACGGTCTATGACGCGATCCGATATGATGATCCCCTGCCCATGTCTACGATTGTTCAGCAGACATATTTCACGGGAATCGATTTAGTTCCCGGCGGGCTTTTGTTGCAAGAGTTTGAGCACGAAACGCCCCAAGCCCTGCGCAACAACCAGCAGCCACCGTTTTACGCGCGCATGGCCGCCGCATTGGCAGAGGTCGAGGAAAACTACGACGTCATCATCTTTGATTGCCCGCCGCAACTTGGCTATCTGACCATGTCGGCGCTGTGCGCGTCGACCGGCGTGTTGATCACGATTGTGCCCAATATGCTGGATGTCGCGTCTATGTCGCAGTTCCTGCAAATGAGCGCCGATCTGCTGGATGTTGTGTCTGATGTGGGGGCCAATATGGAATTTGATTTCCTGCGGTTCCTGATCAACCGTTATGAACCCAGCGACGGCCCACAACAGCAAGTTGTCGCCTTTCTACGCCAATTGTTTGGCGAAGAAGTGATGATTGCACCCATGCTGAAATCCACCGCAATTTCGGATGCGGGCCTGACCCAACAAACGATTTACGAAGTCGAGCGGTCGCAGTTCCACCGCAACACCTATGACCGCGCGCTGGATTCACTCAATCTTGTGAACGATGAAATCGAATTGCTGCTTCAATCAGCATGGGGACGATAGAACATGGCACGCAAAGGCATTCTAAACACTGATATCACCGCAACATCCCGCCCGGCCCCCGTGGCAAAGGCGCCCGTCAAACGTGGCGCTGTTGGCGCGTTGCAATCGTCGTTGTCAAAGCTACAGGATAACGCCGTCCAAGAGATTGACGCGGCCCTAATCGACGACGCAGGTGTCGAGGACCGCCTAGGGATTGATCCTGCAGCACAGCGCCAGTTGAAAGAAAGCTTGTCGAACTACGGCCAGCAAGTGCCAGTGTTGCTGCGCCCTAATCAGAAGAAACCGGGCCGATACGAGATTGTTTACGGGCGTCGCAGGCTTGCCGCGCTGAAGGATCTTGGATTGCCCGTTAAGGCAATGATCCGGCAGCTGGATGACCACGATTTGGTCATGGCGCAGGGGCAAGAAAACACATCCCGCCAAGATCTGAGCTTTATCGAAAGGGCATCCTTTGCGGTGCAGCTGCAAGAGATGGATTACGACCGGCAGACAGTTGCCGCCGCGCTCTCGATCGATTTACCAATGGTGTCGCGGTTGTTGAAGGTCGGCACGGCATTCCCCCTGCCCTTCTTGCGCAATATTGGGTCTGCACCTGGCATTGGGCGGGATCGGTGGACAGCGCTTGCCGCTGCCTTGAACGTTGACGGCGCACGCAGACGCGCATCTGCGCTTATGAACACGCCAGACTTTGTCACGCTAAATTCCGACGCCCGTTTCGAGGCCGTGTTCAAACGCGCCTCACAACAAGCCCCCAACGCCGCGAAAGCCCCCGCCAAGCCGCGCACATTGCGCAGCGCGGATGGCAAGGCATTGGCAGATATTCGAACCACAGCACGCGGGGTGACGTTAAACATCCAATCGCGCACCGCTGACGGGTTCGACACGTGGATCGCCAGCAACGCCGAGGCGTTGTTGATCGACCTTCACGACCGCTACAAAAAGCAGTCGGAAGACAACTGAGTAGAAAAACACAGGACAGGAGGCACGACAGTAAGGACAGCCAAAAAAGAAAAGACCCCCTAGGATAAATCCCAGAAGGCCAATTCATTGCTTTGCATCCTTGAAATACCCCTTCTCTGGTAGCTCTGTCAACTCTGCGTCAGGCGTAGGGCAGGGGATCTGTTGTCTTTCGTGAAATTGATATGAAACATGTGACCCAAACCACGTTTGGGCAGCCGGTCGCGGCTGTTCAAATGGCACCAGAGGATATGATGGTCGACAAATGGGATGCGCTGCGCACCCTGACCGATGGGGCTGCCGCCTTTGACCTGACCCATAGAACGCTGGGTGTACTCAAGGCCTTGATGACCTTCTTACCCCAGCGTCTGATCGCTCCGGACCCGCGGAGCGCGATTGTGTTTCCGTCCAACAAAACCCTTTCGGATCGGTTGAACGGCATGCCTGATAGCACCCTGCGCAGGCATTTGGCCAAGCTGGTATCTGTCGGCATTGTCAGCCGTCATGACAGCGCCAATCACAAACGTTTTGCCCGTCGCGGAGGGCAGGGTGGCATGATCGCGTTCGGCTTTGATCTGTCACCAATCGCGGCCCATATCACCTACCTGAAACAAGCCGCAGAGAACGCCCTACGCACCCGTGAGGCCCTCATGGCATTGCGAGCAGAGGTTGGGCACCTACGCCAGCTTGTGATCGACACAGCGCTTGCACAAGAGGCCAGTCAAGTCCTGCGCCGTAAACCAAATGAAGCCGCCTTGCGCGATATGATTGCCCGATTAGAGGATGCTATCTCCGATAAAGTGAGCAGCACTGACGCCCAAAATGAGCGGCACATACAATATGAATTTATAAATAACTCTGACTCTGAAACGCGTGTCGCTCATGACCCACTCATAAAAAAAACAAACACCTCACCTGAACACGATCCACAGCTCTTGGAGGTGCTGTCGCTGTGCAATGAGTTTAAGGCGTATTATCCGGACCCCGTTCATCGCTGGACTGATCTGATCGGGATCGCAGATAGGATGGCAGCGATGATGGGCATAGATGCGCCCGTATTCAAAGATGCGGTTGACCAGTTGGGGGCAAAGCGGGCAGGGATCGTTGTTCTATGTATGTTGGAACGATTTGCAGATATTCGGAACCCCGGTGGCTATTTGCGACGTTTGACACAAACTGCGCGAAATGGCGGGTTTTCTGTGGCTCCATTGCTGGACGCATTGCGGAACACGGGTGAATTGTCAGCTGACAATTTGAAAAAATGTTAAATTACAATGAGTTAAAATTTTTTGGTTGGGTGGAATCAGGCAAAACACTAATTTATGGGGTTTTTTACATGTTCAACACGCTTACCCGAATGCGCGGGGCAGGGGGCTACGCGATGTATCAACAATACTAATTCCAAAATCAGGCACAACTGTCACTACATCGCGCGATACCCGAGCCAAGTACGCAAGGGCCTTGTAGCCAAGAGCCACCATAATTGTCGTGTCCCGCAATTCACGAATGCCCAAATCTGGACAGCTGACAACAACGCGAAATCCAGGCGGAGCAGCATGAAGGCGAATGAGATCGATGTTATGTCTTCATAGACCCGGCTTTGCGCGATTGGTGTGACAATGCCATGCACGGCGTCCGCTAGGGCAATGGTGTATACGGCAACTCTAACGAGTCGCGGCGATCAATTTCAATCGGCGCAAACGGAAGGCTAGCGATATCTGCCTCCCAGATATGGGCGCAGGCGGGTAGTTTGCGTAGCTCTAGCGTGACGGCATCAAGCTCGTTGTTCGCACGAAACCGCTGGGAGTGGACGGCGGAGTCAGGATTGTTATTGGCCGCCTGTTCAAATAGCCGGATAAGCCGTGCCAACCGGCAAGACACCGTTGCATCAAATTCGCTTTGGTCTGGCAGCGCACGACCAATAATCGTATCAGTTACAGCGGCGTTTTTCATGGTGTGGTATTGTGAGAACTTTGAGCCCATGTAGTTTCTGAGCGCGGGAAGGGCGTGATCAGAATGGGTCAGTGCGTTAATATCCCAAACATCAAAATCGTTCAGATCAGCCGGATGGATATTTTCCAACGATCTGATCCGTGACCAATTTAGGATGTGATAAGGTTGGACCAATGCCTTGCGGACCATCAGATGTTTATATGTCTGAGGATTATGAAACAGAGTGTCATTTGACCGGAAATGGCTGCTTTCGAGGCTGGCAATTTTCAATAGCGAATTGTTGAACGGATCTGTTTCGAGTTGTTTGTAAACAGCCTGTTTCGCGCGTTCTTTAAAAGCATCCACAGCGTCTCTTGGCGGATTGAAAAAGTATCGAAGGTTGGCAAGTGAGGATGCGATGCGAAGGTCCTTGTCCAGCCATGGATAGGTCAGGTCGACGGTGTCGAGATAATCGATCAAATATGATTGATCGACATCTAACCCAAGTTCGATTGCGCGGCGCGCGCGCGCATAGTCCAACACAGGGTTGTCATCGTGATCCAACGTTTCGGCGACATAATTCCAGTTTCCATCCCACCAGCCGTTCTCGGCGATGACCACAACATTACAAGCCTCAACGGACAGGTTTTCGATTTCTGTCGCGTAGGTCGCGCAAAGCTCGAAGGGATCAACTTGGTTGCCATAGGAGATGCGCACGATGGAGCCTACATTCGGGGTTGCCTGCAGCGTTTTGTGAATGATCGATTTTACGTGCAATGCCCACAATCGGTTGGTGGCCCATTGAAGGCGAAAGATTGCATCAGATGCGGGCACGTAGTCGGGTGCAGCTTCATAGGCGATGATGGTGTGATCCATCGCTTCTTCATACATTTCCGATTGCACCTGAAATGCCTTCATCGGTGTTCTTTCAGATGATTTAGATCCGCGGACCATCCATGCATTGTTGTACAACGCCCAAACCCGCGCGGCATTCGCATAGGGCGATGTGGGCTCTTCTTCTAACCAGCGTGCGAGGAAATCGACAGTATCGGGGTGGGTCCGAAACAGCACCAAGGTCAAATCGCGCAATTCGTCATAGCTGATTTCACCGGTCAGACTTTGCTGATGGGCTTGTTTTAGCGCGGCATTGACGGCGGGCAGATCGTTTTGAAAGATCAGGTCTTGTAGGTCGTCTGACGTAATTGCGGCAAAAATTGGCGTGGCAAGAAAAGAGAGAATGGTGGCGAGCGCGTATCTGATCATGAGAAAATTCCTTAAATATACATGCTGTATGATGGAGGAATTTGTCAGTCTGATGATGGAAATGCGGCCATTCCATGATGTCACATGTCGCAATGAACCTATCGATATTGCTTGGTCATAAGCCACGCCCAATGCGGGTCTGATTTATCGTCGGGCAGGGCTTGTTCGCATCAAAGACCTATGGCTGTACAATCATAAATTCGTCAAAGAATGCAGCCAACGTATCGTGCGCCGTGACGGGCAGAATGTTGGCGACGTGCTGGTCTGGGCGGACCACGACGATACAACCATCGGCACGGTTTATTCCGCGCATGTCAAAGACGTCGTTGCCGGGCTGGGCATGAAACACCTTTTCGTAATCACGCAGCCCGTATTTGCCCTTCGAGGGCCATAGGGCAGGGTGCAGGTCGGGCATTGACAGGTCTGGCTGCTGAAAGACACCATAGGTGTCGATTACCGCGTCAGGGTCCGCGCCTTTGGGCGTGTATTTCACCGCAGGTGAGTTGGGCGATGACGCCATGAATTCTAGGAACTTGTAGGCATCTGACGTCGGGTCTGTTGGGTCCGCGGCCCCGCCAAAGAGAAACACGCGCCAGCGCCCGTCGGCTTTGACCAAGTGGCCTAGATGCTGGCCGCGGCCATCACAAACGCGGGTGGCCTCTGCCGAATGAAACCGCTGACCGATTTTGAAACCTTCGGCCAAATGCTGATTGTTTTGCCCCGTGGAAATATACGACGGGAAATATTCGATCGATGTCCCGCTGACAAAACCGGCTTGCCGTTTCATAAAGGCTTCGATTTCTGCGGTGTCGATGCGGGCTTGTTCGGATGTGTCGCTGGCTGCGGGGCGTGTGGCGACCAGTTTAGACAGCTCTTTATCCGCATTGATCAGCTGGTTGGCTACTTTACGGCGTTCGGTGCTATAAGTCGCAAGCAATTTGGGGTGGCTCCGTCCTTGCAAAACGGCAGCCATTTTCCAGCCCAAATTGAACGTGTCCGGCAGCGAAGTATTAAGGCCCCAGCCACCCTTTGGGCTATGCGTATGACAGGCGTCCCCTGCAACAAAGGCACGGGGGATCACGTCGTCGGTTGCATCGGCGGGGCGACTATCGAACCGGTCTGCAAGGCGCTGACCCACGGAATAAATAGACCACCAAGCGACCTCTTTGACGTCCAGAACGTAGGGGTGGAAAATTTGCTGTGCCTTCGCGATCAGGTCATGTTCGCTGATCTCGATATCTGTGGCGCGCTTGTCTTTTTCGATGCTGTCCATTTCGACATAGAACCGGATCAGATAACCGCCTTCGCGCGGGATTGTCATGACCGCGCCGTGTTCTTTGGACTGGATAAAGCTTTTGACGCGAATGTCAGGGAAATCGGTATTCAAAAGAATATCCATCACGCCCCAGGCTTTGTTCGCAGAGTCGCCTTCAAGCGTAATCCCTAGGCTTTTTCGCACGCGGCTTCGCCCGCCATCACAGCCCACGATAAACCGCGCCTTAACGGTTTCAATCTTGCCGTTGCCTGCATCATCAGCACGCTTGAACGTCGCGGTGACTGGATGGGCGGACAGATCTTGGGACAGGGTTTCGTCAATTTCCAGATCAACAAATTCGCGGCTGTAGTGGGGCCGCAGGTTCGTGACCGAATGCGCCATCCCATCGGTCAGTAGTTCATGCAGACGGGCTTGATTGACGATGCCATGGGTGAATTCTGACAATCCCCCGCGCGCATCCGCAATCTTCTCTTTGCGACGAATATGGTTTGGCTTGTCAGGGTCAGGTTCCCAAAATGTGTTCTGTTTGAGTTGATAGGTTTCTTTGACGACCATCTCGCTGGTGTTGAACGCTTCCATGAT
>CBFIAX010000025.1:0-24447 GCA_965660685.1 Yoonia sp.
AATCTGCGGGTACTCGACGGGAGAAATACCAAACGCCCTCTTTTTGGAAGGTATAGCTATTAGATTTGGTTGCCAGCATGGTCTACGGTTCACTATAAATATCAAAATAGTGAGGTATTACAATGCGTTATGTGAGTAGGTGGCGCACCGGGGAGGATTCGAACCCCCGACCCCTTGATTCGTAGTCAAGTACTCTATCCAGCTGAGCTACCAATCCGCTTGTGGGGGGATTTAGCTGGGGACTGCGGATGATGCAAGTGCCAATCTCACTTTATTTACGCAGCGACCTCAACAAGAGCGAGATCGGCCTTGGGCAATTGTATCACAAAGGCTGTGCCATCCGGCCCCGTTTCCTCAAGCTCCAGTCGGCCACCATGACCGCGCACCAAATCAGCAGCAATCACAAGGCCAAGGCCGGACCCGCCTTTGCGCACTCCACCTTGGAAAGGTTGAAACAGATGCTCTTGGGCTTTGGGCGGCAGGCCGGGGCCGGTGTCGCTGACCTTGATCCACCACGCGCTATCGTCTTCAAAGCCTTCGACGTTGATTTCGCCGGGCTGATACGTGGCCATGATCGCTTGGCGCGCGTTGCGCACAAGGTTGAACACAACGCGGAATAATTGTTCACCATCCCCGCGCAAGGTCATGCCTGCGGGAATGTCTTCGGCAAATGAGAGGTCGTAATCGCCTGCAGCGAGCCGTTCGCTATCAATCACGTCGCTGACAATGCTGGCAAGGTTCACGCGGGCCAGCACAGGGGCGGGTTCTTCAACACGTCCGAAGGCCAGCGTGGTTTCACAGAGATTGACCGCGCGCGTGATCGACCCAACAAGCTTCGGCGCCATGCGCTTGACCAACGGATCGTCTGACCCCTCGATCCGGTCGGTAAACAATTGCGCCGACGTCAGGATATTGCGCAGATCATGGCTGACCTTGGCCACAGCCCCACCAAGCTGCGCCAAACGATCCTTTTGCTTCAGCGCCCCTGTCAATTCGGTTTGCATCAGCTGCAAGGCCTCTTGAGCGTCACGCAATTCGGTGACGCTCGCATCTGGCTGAATGATCCGGCGCGCGTCTTCGGGCGCTTTGGCATAGCTTTGCATGTGGTCAACGACGTTCTTGATTGGGCGTACCAGCAAATATTGCACAGCCCCGAACAGCAACAACGCCGTAATCACCGAAATCACCGCTGAAAGGATCAGAACATTGATCCCATAGCCAAGCATCGCGGACCGCAATGGCATCTCGTCCATCGTGACCTCGATCAACAGCCCGCCGTCCCGCACGGGGCTACCAACAACGCGCACGATCCGTTCTTGCGGGTTTATTAGCACGCGCATGGCGTCGGCAATCAGGGTCATCGCCCTCACGCCACGCATATCGTAAGTCGCATCAATCGGCTGGGGCAGCGGCGAGGATAGCGCAAGCTGGCGCACCTCGTCCCGACGCAACACGACGTTATAAACTTCGGCATTGCGCAGCAGTTCCGTTTCCAATGCCGGCGAAATCATATCATCCGCCTCCAACGCCAGCGATGCGATTTGCGCGCGTTCCAACCGCTGCAACAGGTAGTCCTCGCGGAATCGGGCAATGGACGGGACGAAGATCAATACTTCGGCCAACATCACAAAAACGATCGTTAGGATCAAAAATCGACCCGAAAGCGTGTTGAGCATCTGCCCGTTTCTACCTTTTACTTATGGCAACCAACGCTGCACGAACCGCACAACTGCCTTGACCCTATCACTTTCAAACAGGCGTGGGCTGAAATATGCGCCCGCCGCGCGTTTGTTGACTTCCATCACTGTCGGATAAGGTAGCACGGTATTCGCAATTGCCGACATTTTCATATTGTTTGCAATCGCCATCGCCCACATGCCGATCAATTCACCCGCCATAGGGCCGACTATCGACGCGCCGACAGGGCGTCCCTTCACAACCATAACCTTGATCAGCCCCTTGTTTTTGCGTTCTGCAATCAGGCGATCATTATGATGAAAGTCAAAGCGGACGACTTCAAGCTTATCACCATGTTTATCGCGCGCTTGGGCCTCGGTCAGGCCGACCTGAGACAGTTCGGGGTCGGTATAGGTCGCCCAAGGGATATGCGTGGTTTTCTGTTTGCTTGGCAGACCAAACAAGAGCGACCGGATCAAAACGCCAGCGTGATAGCCCGCCACATGGGTAAATTGCAGACCACCTGCAACGTCGCCAGCCGCATAGACTTTTTTATTGCTGACGCTGCGCAAGTCATCGCCCACCTTCAAACCGCGTCGGTCAAATTCCACGCCCGCTTTTTCAAGATCAAGCTTGTCGATATTCACCTTACGCCCCACGGCCATCAATAGATGAGAGCCTTCGAAGTCGCCTGCAGGCGTGTGCACTGTGATAGTGTCGCCCCGCCCGCTGATACGGTTGGCTTGCGCGCCTTCGATGACCTCGATGCCTTCGGATTTCAGATTGTCCAATACAATTGCGGCCAATTCAGGATCATCATTGCCAAACGCCTTCGCACCTTCGATGACAGTCACCTTGGACCCTAGTCGCACATGGGCCTGCGCCATTTCCATGCCAATTGGCCCGCCGCCTATGATGATCAGATGATCAGGGCGCGCGCGCAGATCAAAGATGTCTTCATTGGTGTAATGCTTAACTGTGTCCAAACCGTCGATCGGGGGCACAAAGGGGCCGGAACCGGTAGATACGACAAAACGGCGCGCTTCGATGATCGTATCGCCTGCCTGTACTTCAGTTGGCGAAATAAATGTGCCGAATTCTTCGATAACCTGAACGCCAAGACCTTCGAAACGCTCTACGCTGTCGACAGGTGCAATGGTGGCAATCACATCGGCGACGTGATCTTTTGCAGCCGCGTAATCCACTGTGGGTGTTTCATCCGCCACCCCGTATTTCGCGCCGTGGGTCATTGCATGAGCTTGCTTCGCCGACGCGATCAGCGCCTTTGACGGGACGCAGCCATAGTTAAGGCAATCGCCCCCCATTTTATGGCCCTCAAGCAGCACAACTTTTGCACCCATCTGCACGGCACCCGCTGCCACGGACAACCCGCCAGAGCCGCCGCCAATGATACAAAGATCCGTCTTAATCCGGTTCATGATTACAGGCCTTTCTTGCCGCGTACGGCCTTAATGACAATCGGCAAGGCGGCCAATGCTGACAAGCCAAGAATTGGGAAAAGAATCGCGGGTTCAAAGATGATGCCAAGATCAGGGCTTTCACCACGGGCAAAGACTTCGCCCAGCCCAGCGCCCACCGATGTGAAAACAACCGTTCCCGGCATGATGCCAAAGAAGGTCGATATCATGAACCGGCGCAGCGGAACCTCTAGGAAACTTGGGATTAGGTTCGCCATGAAGAATGGAACGGCTGGTACAAGACGGATCAGGAACAGCATGGACCATTGATTTTCATCAATGCCATCTTTGATCTTTTTGACAACGCCGTCGGACCCCTCGAGCTTTGCGCCCAGCTTTTCACCGAACCCCCAGCGCGCTGCGAGAAAAATCGCGGTGGCCCCAACAGTCGCGCCAATCACATTGAACAATGCGCCAGGAAAGGTTGCGAATAAAAACCCGCCCGTCAGCGTGGCAATCGTGGCCCCGGGCAAGGAAAACCCGACGATCACGATATAAATGGCGATAAACGCGAGCGCAGTCAGCAGATAATTGGCATCGCGAAAGGCAATCAACGCCTCGCGGTTTTCAGCCAACGCTTCAAACGTTAGATAATCACGCAAGAAAACAAAGCCCAAGATCGCGACCACAGCGATAATGATCAATGGCAAGCGCCGGACAAAAGGATTCGGCTGGGACATGGGCGCGGGTCGCTTTCAATTTGGACACGTTGTGTTGTTACATTCTACATGGACCGATTTGCGCAAATGTCATAGGCCGTTCACGCGCGGTTGATGGATATGACAGGCTTTGCTGGGTAAACCGTGATAACTGTAACATTTGAGATGGCGCAGATTATGCGAATTGTTGCAGTTTCACCGCGCCTTGCGCGTTGACAGGCCCGCCCGCCCGCTCTATTGCACGGTTCTGAATTGTAGACCGGCTTCGAATCTATTCCGATGGATTTGGCCCCAACCAAAGGACACCGCTATGAAGCGCACGTTCCAACCTTCTAACCGCGTTCGCAAGAACCGCCACGGTTTCCGCGCACGTATGGCCACAAAAGCTGGCCGTAAGATTTTGAACAACCGCCGCGCCAAAGGCCGCGCAAAGCTGAGCGCGTAAGCGTCAGTTACGGTTATTTGATTTGAAACCGCCGGTGGAACCCAAGGTTAGCGATCTCGCTGGTCCCTTGGACGGTCCGCCGGCGGTTTCCGTTTGTCCGACGCTCACTGTTTTAACGAAACGCGCCGATTTTCTGCGCGCGGCGAAGGCAAGGCGTCAGGGCACCACCGGCGTGCATTTGCAAGCCCGCAAACGTGCCGAAGGTGAAGCAAGCGGTATCCGCGTCGGGTTCACCTGTTCCAAGAAAGTGGGCAACGCCGTCGCCCGCAACCGCGCGAAGCGTCGCCTGCGTGAGATTGCCCGCATGACACTGCCCACATTGGGACGCGACGGTTGGGATTATGTTTTGGTCGGACGCAACGGCACCACCGGATCAATCCCCTTTGATGACCTAATGGCGGACCTGCGCCGCGCGTTGAAAAAGGTGCACGCATGAGCCCGCTGGCCTACATCCTGTCCCTGCCCGTCCGCGCGTATCGCACAATTGGGTCTCCGTGGGTCGGGCACGGCTGCCGATATCAGCCGACTTGTTCAGCCTATGCGATGGAAGCGCTGGCCAAACATGGCGGCATAAAGGGTGGCTGGCTTGCAGCGCGCCGGATTGCACGCTGCCATCCTTGGGGCGGCTCTGGGATCGACAACGTTCCCGACTAGCCATTTGACCTATGTCAACGGCAGCCTACCTTTGATTTGTCTTAACAAAGGTACCCAATGCGTATTCCTGTCGTCATCGCTATGTTCATCGCAAGCCCAGCGCTTGCTGATGTTACGGTCACATTCACCGAAGGTGCGCCGACAGATCGATTCACTATTGCGTCCACTGATGACTGCTTGACCACGCCGATAGACTTACAAATCGATCTGACTGGGTCGGACGCCGGACTGATCTTCGATGTAACCGCCGCAGGTGCTGGTGTCGAAGTCTTTCAACCATTCAAATTGGTCTCCGGTGCGCAAACCGTCACGGGTCATTCGACATTGGCGGACGGTGCCACAACCCTCACACTGACGCTTGCGTCATTGTTATCAGCCTCGCCAGTGGCATTTACAATCGACTTGGATGATACAATCGGACAGCGCGAAATAACGGTTTCAAATACGGAAATTGCTGGTGCCATGGCGCGCATGACAGCCGACGGAAACACCGTTTCGGCGCCTTTCGACGATACTGCAACCGCCACGCTGCAAACCCCGGGTTGCGCGGGCTAGCCATGATGAGCGCCTGTTCTTTTGCCCGCCAGAACTGGCATGGCCACTAGGCACGGCCGCGCACATCTGGCATATCGGCGCCATGCTAGATGATCTTGATGATATTCACCCGCTTTTCCACGGTGCGCCTTCGACGACCGAGTTTAAGAAGCTTCGCAAACGCATTGTGCGCAATACGCGCGAGGCGATTGAACAATATGGTATGATCGAACGCGATGCGCGTTGGTTGGTCTGCCTGTCTGGCGGCAAAGACAGCTACACACTGCTCGCCGTGTTGTATGAACTGAAATGGCGCGGGTTGCTACCCGTCGACATTCTGGCCTGCAATCTTGACCAAGGACAGCCGAATTTTCCTGCGACTGTTCTTCCTGAGTTTCTCAAGAAAATGGACGTCCCGCATCGGATTGAATACGAGGACACCTATTCCATCGTCATGGATAAGGTTCCCGCTGGTCGCACGTTCTGTGCCCTATGCTCTCGTCTGCGCCGCGGTAATCTTTACCGGATCGCGCGTGAAGAAGGGTGTTCTGCGGTTGTGCTTGGCCATCACCGCGATGACATTCTGGAAACGTTTTTCATGAACCTGTTTCATGGCGGACGTTTGGCTTCGATGCCACCCAAACTGCTGAATGACGAAGGCGATTTGTTTGTTTATCGCCCCCTCGCCCATGTGGCCGAAGATGACTGCGAGAAATTCAGCACCGCGATGAATTATCCGATCATTCCTTGTGATCTGTGCGGGTCGCAAGACGGGTTACAACGCCAGCAGGTCAAGCAAATCCTTGATGGTTGGGAGGCAAATAGCCCCGGTCGTAGGCAGGTGATGTTCCGCGCATTGATGAATGCGCGGCCATCGCATCTGCTTGACCCAAAATTGTTTGATTTCGCCGGACTGACCCGCGAATCCTGATATCCCTTCGCCAAGCGGACACAATCCGCTTGGTTTGACCCAAAAACCGTGAATATCCCTTGACCTTTGGCCCCTGCAGGGGTTGAACAAGCGGGATATTTTACCAGCGAAAATAGGCAGTTTCAGATGGACGACCAGAATAAGAACCTTGTCTTGGCAACAGCGCTAAGCTTTCTTGTGATCCTTGTGTGGTTCTGGCTTTTCCCGCCAGAAGAACCCACTGTTCTGCCAGAGGCGGAAACAGCCACGGTTCAGGCCGACGGCACCGTGCCTTCTGCTGAAAACACTGTCGCAGGCGAAGTTGCTGCGCCGTCAGATGAACCTGCCGCAGAAGCCCCGCGCATCGCCATCGAAACACCAGAGCTGTCGGGCACATTGTCCCTGCTGGGCGGTCGCATTGATGACCTTTCGCTGACCGAATACCGCGAGACGCAGGACGAGGGTGCCGAAACTGTGCGCCTGATGCGTCCGGTTGGTGAGGTCGACGCCTATTTTGCGTCATTCGGCTGGGCTGGTGCGAATGGTCTTGGCGCCGATGCAGTGCCCGGCCCAGACACATTGTGGTCCGTAGAATCGGGTGACACGCTGACACCTGACAGCCCTGTGACGCTGGTTTGGGACAACGGTGCAGGCCTAATCTTCCGCAACGAAGTGAGCGTTGACGACGAATTCATGTTCAGCTTTGCTCAAAGCCTTGAGAACACAACCAGCACGACAGTGTCTGCGCGTCCTTACGGATTGCTGCGCCGTCATGGTGAACCGACATACCTCAAAAACTTCTTCATCCTGCACGAAGGTCTGGTGCGGATGTCGGATGGCGAATTGGAAGAAACCAAGTATTCCAAGATCGAAGACTACGACATGTCACCATCTGACAGCACGCAAGCCGAGCGGATTGAGGTCGGTGGCAATGGTTGGATCGGTTACACCGACCACTACTGGATGACGACACTGATCCCTGATCAGGCGACACCCTTCCGGTCTGTCAGCAAATATTTCGCATCGCGCAACCTGTTCCAAGCCGAAGCCGTGATGCCCGTCAGCTCTGTTGACGCGGGCAAGTCTGTGACCGTCACAACACGTCTGTTTGCCGGCGCCAAAGAATGGGAAGCGATCCGCAACTATGAAAACGACGAGGGCGTTTCAGGCTTCTTGGACAGCATCGATTGGGGCTGGTTCTTCTTCCTGACAAAACCGATTTTCTGGCTATTGCACACGCTCAATATCTACATCGGAAACATGGGTTGGTCGATCATCGCGCTGACCGTGATACTAAAGGCGATTGTGCTGCCGCTGGCGTATAAATCCCACGTGTCCATGGCCCGCATGAAAGAATTGCAGCCGGAAATGGAGAAGCTGAAAGAACGTACTGGCGACGACAAACAAGCCATGCAGCAAGGCATGATGAAGCTTTATAAAGATAATAAGGTGAACCCTGCGTCTGGCTGTTTGCCAATCTTCCTGCAGATCCCGATCTTTTTCTCGCTGTATAAAGTGATCTTTGTCACAATCGAATTGCGTCACGCCGAATGGATCGCTTGGATCAAAGATCTTAGCGCCCCAGACCCATCGTCGATCTTGAACCTCTTCGGCTTGCTCCCTTGGGGCGTGCCAGAAGCAGGCAGTCTTTTCGCAATCTTTAGCCTTGGTGTTCTGCCAATCATCTTGGGTATTTCCATGTGGTTGCAGCAGAAATTGAACGTCACCCCAACGGACCCAACGCAAAAAATGATCTTTGCTTGGATGCCATGGGTCTTCATGTTCATGCTTGGCTCTTTCGCCAGCGGCCTTGTGCTGTACTGGATCGCCAACAACACGATCACCTTCATTCAGCAGTATCTGATCATGTCCTCGCACGGACACCGTCCAGATGTGTTCGGCAACATCCGCGAAGGGTTCAAGCGGACGCCTAAGGCTGCGAATGACAGCAAACCGCCAAAGGGCAAGTAAATGGGAACCGTCGCATCCCTGTGGCGGTATCCGATCAAAAGCCATGGCCGCGAGGCACTGGCCTCTGTCCCGCTGATCGCGGGGCAGACCATCCCATGGGACAGGCATTGGGCCGTCACACATCACGACACGAAATTTGATCCTGCAAACCCCATTTGGGTGATGTGCCGCAATTTCATGATCGGGAATTTGACGCCTGATCTGGCCGGAATTTCGGCGCAACTAAACGAAGAGTCGACGACGATCACACTGTCGCATCAAGACCTTGGCGAAATCACATTCCGCCCCGACGAAGCGGATGATGTGACACGGTTCATTACGTGGGTCACGCCGCTTTGCCCACCGGAAAAACGCCAGCCCAGTGGCATAGTACATGTCCCGACCCAAGGGATCACCGACACGGATTACCCGTCTATCTCGATCATGAACATGGCCAGCCATGGAGCAGTCGCCGATCTGATCGACACGCCGTTTGCACTGGAACGTTGGCGCGGGAATATCTGGCTCGATGGGCTAGACGCTTGGTCTGAGCGCGACTGGATCGGACAAACCGTTACCATTGGCGATACTGTGTTACGGGTCCGCGCCCATATAGAACGCTGCAATCATACGGCGGCCAATACAGTCACCGGAAAACGCGACGTTGATACGTTAAAGGTCCTACGTGACAATTGGAATCATCAGGATTTTGGTGTTTACGCCGAAGTCATCCAAGGCGGCACCATCCACCTTGGCGACACATCAAAGGTAAATTGACATGCAAATCCAATTTAACGAAGCCCCTACACCTGACGCAGACGCCCTTGAAAAGGGTCGCCTGATGTTCGCAGGCGAAACCGAATTCGTCAAAGGTGTGGTTGCCATGGACGGCCTGCCAGAGGCGGACAGGTTAGAGGTTTGCTTTGCCGGTCGGTCCAATGTGGGCAAGTCGTCACTGATCAACGCGTTGACGGGCCGTAAAGGCTTGGCGCGCGCGTCCAACACACCGGGCCGGACGCAAGAGATCAACTTTTTCACTGCCGCCGATTTTTATATTGTCGATTTGCCCGGCTATGGCTTTGCCAACGCGCCATTGGCCGTGGTGGAAAAATGGCAACGGTTGTTGAAACAATATCTGTCGGGCCGCCAAACCCTGCGCCGTGTATTCGTGTTGATCGACGCGCGCCACGGCGCCAAAGCGGTTGACGAAGAGATCATGTCGCTTTTGGATCGGTCCGCTGTGACGTTTCAGGTCGTCATGACCAAGGTCGACAAACTGCGCGGCGATGCGCTTGAAAAATCGCTTGAAAAAACACGGGCCGCAATGGCCAGACACCCTGCCGCCTTCCCCGAACTGATCCTGACCAGCTCGGAAAAGGGAGATGGCATTGAAACGCTACGCGCGATCATCGCGGGCATTTCATGAAGAAAAGGACGCCTGATATGAACCAAGATTGGATCGCCACAGCCGCAACGCTGTCCCAAGCGCTTCCCTATTTGCAGCGCTATGCAGGGGCCACGGTTGTGATCAAATTGGGTGGCCATGCGATGGGTAGCGACGAGGCGATGTATAGCTTTGCGCGTGACGTTGTGCTGATGCAGCAAGTCGGACTGAACCCTGTTGTGGTGCATGGCGGCGGGCCGATGATTAACGACATGTTGGACAAGCTGGATATCCAGTCAGAGTTTGTGAACGGCAAGCGTGTCACCGATCAGGCGACTATGGACGTCGTCGAAATGGTCCTGTCAGGTAAGGTCAACAACCGCATCGTACAGGCCATCGGCGACGAAGGCGGCAAAGCCGTGGGCCTGTCGGGCAAGGACGCCAATATGATCGTTTGCGATCAGGCGGACCCTGCACTTGGTCTTGTTGGACACCCCGCCGAGATCGACGTGACGATCCTGCGCGACCTGCACGCCGCCAAGGCGATCCCGGTGATCGCGCCATTGGGAATGGGTCGGAACGGCGAGACATTCAATATCAACGGTGACACAGCCGCAGGCGTCATCGCGGGCGCGCTGCAGGCTGACCGCTTGCTATTGCTAACCGATGTGGCGGGGGTCAAAGATCAGTCCGGCACGGTGCTGACCGAAATGTCGCCCGCGCAAATCGACGATCTGATCGCAGATGGCACCATCGCTGGCGGCATGATCCCGAAAACTGAAACCGCGTTGGATGCGATTAAAAAGGGCGTTCGCGCCGTTGTGATCCTTGATGGACGCGCACAGAACGCTTGTTTACTAGAGCTGTTCACCGACCATGGCGCGGGCTCTCTGATCCGCGAACCCAAGGGTTGAGCGATCTGCCCCTTTCCGGCACGGGCCTGATGGAAATGGGGCATTGCGCTGTCACGCCTGAGGACCCGTTGGAACATAATGGCGGCACGCTTGTATTGCTTGGCCCTGATGAACCGGCGTTCTGGGGGATATTCACGGATAGCAGCGAATACCAAGACAGCCGACCCGATCCTATGGATCGTTGGTCAAAACGCGTGATCGACAAGATTGCCGAGGCTGCGGGCGGTGTCGCCTATTACCCGTTTGGCGGTGCGCCGTTCCTTCCGTTCTATACTTGGGCGCTGCGCACTGGGCGGGCATGGGCCTCACCTATTGGCTTTCTAGTACACGATACTGCGGGACTGTTCGCGTCTTATCGCGGCGCGATTTGGCTGCCCGAAACGCGCGAGACCATTTCATCTAGTCAGCCGTGTTTGACATGTGACAATCGTTGCAAACCTGCCTGCCCTGTCGGAGCATTCGATGGCGGATATGACGTGGCCGCCTGCAAATCTCATTTGAATACCGATAGCGGTGTGCCATGTTTAACCAAAGGGTGCCAAGCCCGCCGCGCCTGCCCTGTCGGCGCAGATCGCAGATTGGACGCCCAAGCTGCATTCCATATGGAGGCATTTCGCTGATGCGTTTGATCTTAATCCGCCATGCAAAGTCCAGCTGGGACGATCCGTTCGGGGACGACCACGACCGAGTTTTGAACAAACGCGGGCGTGATGCTGCACGGGCCATAGGCACATGGTTGCAGGCCAAAGGCTACGCGCCTGATCGGGTGCTCGTGTCGGACGCCAAGCGCACGTTAGAGACCGCTGATCTGATCCTGCCCTGCCTCGATCACAACCCTGATGTTGACTATTTACCAACGCTCTACCATGCGGCCCCAGACACAGTACTAGACCTTGCACAACGCCGGACAGAACCTTGTATCGCGGTCATCGCCCATAATCCCGGAATCGGCATGCTGGCTCGCGCTTTGGCGATCAAGGCACCGAACCATCGTCGGTTCGACGACTATCCAACCTGTGCGACGACAGTTATCGACTTTGACGGACCAATCGCGATTGGGTCTGGTACGGTGGTTGATTTCGTCGTGCCGCGTGATTTGATCGGCGCTGCAGGGCGCGAGGCGGACTAGCCCAGATCGACATCTAACGTGGTGATGGCGCGGTGGCCGGGACGCTTGGCAAAGACGGTATTTTTGACCATTGCGGTGGGGTGTGCACTATAGAATGCCCGCAGCCCTTCCTGCAATTCGACCCGTGCCAATTGCATCCCCAAACAGAAATGCGCACCCGTGGAAAACGCCAAATGCGGATTGGGAAAGCGGTCCAAGCGTAGTTCTTCTGGGGCCTCAAAAACCGCTGGATCAAAATTGGCCGCGACTGGCAATGCCATGACCTTTTCACCCTTTGCGATCCGCGCACCGTCGATATCGACGTCCTGTGCAGCGATCCGTGGTTTGGTGGCCGTGACCGAAGTGACGAAACGGCAAAGCTCTTCTGTCGCAGTCTCAATCCGGTTGTCGAAATCGGCCAATAGCCACGTCTTTTGGTCTGGATGAGCGTCCAATGCGACAATGGCCCCCGCAAGCAGATTTGTCGTTGTCTCGAACCCTGCAAACATCAAGAGGAAGACCATCGACACCAATTCGTCTTCGGACAGTTGGTCGCCCTCCGCTTCTGCCGCAATGAGGTCGGTGATGAGACCCGGCTGCGGGTCGGCGCGCATATCGGCCACAATGCGACGCACGAGTTTCTGAAAACCACGGATCGCGCGGAGCAGGCGGATAATTGAGAACACCCCGCCCACATCGCCCAATGCCTGCCCCATACGCGCGAATGCATCACGGTCATCGTCGGCCACGCCGAGCAGTTCCGCGATAACGTCAAGCGGGAAGGCGCGGCAAAAGTCCGGCACGACATTGATGGTGCCATGACCTAACCCCGCCACACGGGCCGCTGCGATGCTTGCAATGTCGGGGCGCATGTCGCGAATGCCACGACGCGCAAAGGCTTGATCGACAAGCTTGCGCAAGCGGCGGTGTTCGGGATCGTCCTTGCCCAACATGTTATCCGCCATGGCCCGCAAACTGGCAGGAGCCCACCACGGCATCGATGCGTTCCCCTTTTTCTTTAACCCGGCACCTTGGCTGGTGAGAAAGAAGGTATCTTTGCCCTTGGCGACTTGGGACGTGGCAGAATGCGTTGTAGTGACCCAAATTTTGCCGACGATAGGTAATTTGACCCGCACGATCGGCCCATCCGCGCGCATCCGCGCCAGCATTGGTGTGGGATCAACCAGAAAGTCAGGGTCAGCGAGGTTGTAGATTTGCTGTGTCATGGGGGCAGTCTGCGCCCTGTTTGTGGAATTGCCAAGCAACAACGAAAAAGGCCACACCTTAATGGCGCGGCCCTTTTGCGAATTTTCAGTGGTCTTAGTGGCCCAGAATCTGGCTCAGGAACAACTGTGTCCGCTCGGACTGCGGGTTGTTAAAGAACTCTTCTGGTTCGTTCTGTTCCACGATTTGACCTTGGTCCATGAAAATCACACGGTTGGCCACCTGACGGGCAAAACCCATTTCGTGGGTCACGCAGATCATCGTCATGCCTTCTTCGGCAAGTTCGATCATGGTGTCGAGCACCTCTTTGATCATTTCTGGATCAAGCGCGGATGTCGGTTCATCGAACAACATGATGCGTGGTTTCATGCAAAGCGAACGGGCAATCGCCACCCGCTGCTGCTGTCCACCAGACAACTGACCAGGATATTTGTTCGCCTGATCAGGGATCTTCACCTTTTCAAGGAAATGCATCGCAATTTCTTCGGCTTCTTTCTGCGGTGTTTTACGCACCCAGATCGGGGCCAATGTGCAGTTTTCCAGAATCGTCAAATGCGGAAACAGGTTGAAGTGCTGGAAGCACATGCCAACCTCTGACCGGATTTTGTCGATGTTTTTCAAATCCGATGACAGCAATGTGCCATCAACCTCAATCGAGCCCTTTTGGTGTTCCTCGAGGGCGTTGATGCAACGGATCAATGTGGATTTGCCGGACCCTGACGGGCCACAGACAACAATCCGTTCACCGCGGTTCACGGTCAGGTTGATATCGCGCAGCACGTGAAATGTGCCGTACCACTTGTTCATGTTATCGATGGTGATCGCGACTTCGTCGGATACTTGCATTTTTGCGGCTTCAGACATGTGAATAGCCCCTTCTTAGCGGTGGTCGGTAGCGAGACGACGCTCCAACCATTGTGAGTATTGTGAGATGCCGTAGCAAACGACGAAGAACACCAATGCGGCAAAGCCCCATAGTTCCCAGTAAACGCCGTTCCAATCCGTTGACGCGAGGATCGGGCCGCGGATCATGCCGACGATATCGAACATCGAAATCACGGACACCAATGTGGTATCTTTGAACAGACCAACGGCGATGTTCACGATGCCCGGGATCGAAATCTTCAGCGCTTGTGGCAGAATGATCAGACGCATGGCTTGGGCGTAATCCAAACCAAGGCTGTCAGCAGCTTCATACTGTCCCTTTGGCAAGGCGGCCAAACCACCACGGATCACCTCTGCGATATAGGCCGCCGAGAACAATGTGATCATGATGACAACGCGCAAGAACAAATCAACCGTTGCTTCTGGCGGGAAGAAGTATGCCAGCATCACCGATGCAACGAACAGCAATGTGATCAGTGGCACGCCACGCACGAATTCGATGAAAACGACGCAGATCCATTTGATCAATGGCATGGACGACTGACGCCCCAACGCCAAGACGATTCCAATTGGCAACGACAAAGACACACAGGTCAGACCCAACATCATGTTCAACATGTAGCCACCCAAGTCGCGGCTTGGAACTGCTTCGAGCCAAGCATTGTCATTCGCATCCGCTGGGATCAGCATACCGCCGAGTTTCCAGACGATGACTGCAGCGACAATCCCACCAAAGAAACCCAACGCAAAGCTACCTTTAACGAAGCGTTGATAGACCAAGAAACCAACCACAAATCCGGCAAATGCAAGGATCGGTGTCAGGATGGTGCCCCCCCAAATCAACCAAAAGGCCACAAATGGGTACAGAACCGTAATGATAAGCAACTTGCGTGGCAGATCAAAAAACAAGACCGGAGCGATGGCTAGGAACATCAGCACGAATGCGGTGTTTGGACGCCAATAGTCAGATGACGGATAGGCCAGACCATAAATCAGCTGTGGCCACCGTTCTGACAAAACCGCAAAGCATGCGCCACGGGTGCCATCCAGAATTTCGCGGCATTCCGCAAGGTTTTCTGCATCCCAGACGCCATTGAAAATCCATGGCAATACAGATGCCAAAACGGCATAGATCACATAAAGTGACACGAGTGTCAGGATCGCATTCGGGATCGTCGCGAATAGATTTTCCCGCATCCATTTCAATGCGCCACGTTCTGTGACCGGTGGGGCGAGCTGCGGCAGGGTTTCTGTCCGCACATAGGCTGCGAGATGGGATTGTGTATCAGACATCCTAGCGCTCCTTCAGTTTAACAGAGTTGTTGTAGAAGTTCATGAACACAGAAATCAGCAAGCTGATCGTGAGATAGAACAACATCAACAGCAGCACGCATTCAATCGCACGGCCTGTTTGGTTCAATGTGATGCCGCCCAATGTCGCCGTCACATCCGCATAGCCCACCGCAATCGCAAGCGAGGAGTTTTTCGTGATGTTCAGGTACTGAGAGATCAGCGGCGGAATGATGACGCGCAGGGCTTGTGGAAGAACAACCAGCGACATGATGCGACCTGGGCGCAGGCCCAAAGCACCAGCGGCTTCGGTCTGGCCTTTAGACACAGCCTGAATACCCGCACGCACGTTTTCCGCGATAAAGGCACCGGTATAGATCGACAGCGCGAACCATAAGGCGATTAGCGGGCCACCCATCTTGATACCGCCTTTGAAGTTAAAGCCCTTCAGCTCTGGAATGTCCCAGTACAGACCCAAAACAAAGCACAGCACGATCAGAGGCAAGAACCAGATCGCGAGGTTTTTCCAAAGTGTGTTTGGGCGAATACCCGTGTCCGCTTGGGTTTTGTCAGCGCTGGCATTCACGGCACGCGCGCCAAAGAATGATGCGATCATCACACCAAGCACCAGCAGCCAGTTCAGCCCACCATTGCCATCTTCGCCAAATCCATTGGTAAAGTTCGGACCCGGAATGTAAACGCCGCGGTTGGTAAAGGCGAACAGGTCAAACAACATTGACGACGTCGCATCATCACCACGGAATTCCCGTGGGCCGGGCATCACTTGGGTCATGATCGTAAAGATGATGATCAGCCAAATCAGAACCGGAATGTTGCGGAAAATTTCCACGTAAAATGCCATGAGCTTGCTGACCAACCAGTTGTTGGACAGGCGCAAAACACCGGCAAGAACGCCAAATATCGTCGCCGTGACGCAGGCGAGGAACGCAACCAGCAAAGTGTTCAAAATCCCGACAAACGCGGCGCGCAAATGCGTCGACTGGCTGTCGTATTCGATCAATGTCTGGTTGATGTCGTAACCTGATGGCGACCCAAGGAAGCCATAAGAAATCCGCAAGCCAGCAGCAGCGAGGTTATTTGACAGGTTACCGCCAAGATACGCAAATGCCGCAAAAAGGATGGCTAATGCGATGGCTTGGAATGTGTATGAACGGTACCGCTTATCATTAATAAGCATCAACGGGTGAAAGGACCCCGATGGCGGATCGGTGAGCGTACTCATAATGTGTTCCCCGTTTTCCTGATGCGGCCATGGCTTTTCGCGCCACGTTTCATCACATCGGAAATTTATTGTTGGTCTTATTGGCAAAGGGGCGCGATTTTCACCGCGCCCCCTGTTATCACGCTAAGATCTTAGCGGAATGGTGGAGAGTAGATCAGGCCACCTTCTGTCCACATAGCGTTCAAGCCACGTGCCAGACCGATTGGTGTGCTTTCGCCGATGTTCTGTTCGAACAGCTCGCCGTAGTTACCACCAGCAGCAATCGCGTTTTTCGCCCAGTCAGCTTCCAGACCCAGCATCGCGCCCAACTCACCTTCAGTGCCGAGCAAACGGTTCACTTCTGGGTTGTTTGTTGCCGCTGCGGACAGTTCTGCGATGTTTGCAGATGTAACACCCAGCTCTTCAGCTGTGATCAGTGCGTTCAATGTCCAACGCGCAATGTCGCCCCATTCGTTGTCGCCGTGACGTACCAGTGGGCCGAGTGGCTCTTTGGATACGATTTCTGGCAGCAGAACGTGGTCGCCTGGTGCTTCGAATGTTGCACGTGTCGCAGCCAGACCGGATGCGTCAGTTGTGTAAACGTCACATGCGCCAGCAAGGTACTGCTGCTGTGCTTCTGCGTTTGTTTCAATCGGCACTGGCTCGTAAGAGATGTTGTTTGTGCGGAAGAAATCAGCAAGGTTCAGCTCTGTTGTTGTACCAGTTTGGATACATACAGTCGCACCATCAAGATCTTTAGCGGAAGAAACGCCCAAGTCTTTTGGAACCATGAAGCCTTGGCCGTCATAGTAGTTTACGCCAACGAATTCGAACGCAAGATCAACGTCACGGGACATTGTCCAAGTTGTGTTACGTGCCAACAGATCGATTTCGCCAGAAGCAAGCGCTGTGAAGCGTGTCTTGCCTGTTGTTGGAACGAATTCAACCGCCATTGGGTCACCAAGGACAGCAGCAGCTACTGCGCGGCAGACGCCAACGTCGAAACCTTCCCAAACGCCGTTTGCGTCTGGAGCGGCAAAGCCAACAAGACCAGTTGTAACACCACAGTTCAACGTACCGCGTGCTTTGACATCATCCAGAGTTGCAGCAGATGCAACGCCAGCAGCCAGACCAGCGACAGTCAGTGCGCCGAGAAATACTGTTTTTTTCATTTTTACCTCTTCCTGAGTTTCCACCGAACATTGTCGGTGAAGTATTTTTTGCCCAAAGGCATCTAAGTGCGATGAACGGTTTCCCGATCAATCTATGGATAGTGTGCGAAGTATCAGCCAAACGTCAAGGCCATGCTGCGGGAAACGCGCCCCGAATCGGCCTGCAAGCGGTGAAATCTCCTGAAACAGCCCCCAAGAGTAATATGACGCTAGGTTAAACTAAGCTGGTAGAACCGCGCAGCGTGCTCAAATGCTCGTTTCTTAAGCGACTCATGCTCTGCGGCTTCTTCATCTTCACCCCATTGAGAAATCTGCCAGTGTTCGTCCACACGGCTCTTGAGCCATGCGTCTTCGACAGTCACCGCCCCACGGGTCACACCAAGCGCCAAAATCAACGATCCCGAAATGCTCACAAGATCGTGCACGCCCGCCAGTGCAAAGTGGTCAAATGACGCAACCTCTGCATGCAGATTCGTCAAAAGCGCGGGATCTTGTGCCAAGTGCATGACTCCTTCGCCAACATTCAAACGCGCCCCATATTCACCCGCCGCCCAATCCAGCATCGGATCCCAGGCCGCACGTTGAATTTCAATCAGTTCTTGCGGACCGGCCGCGCGGTAACACAGCAAATCGGTGCCGCCATATTCGGCCAACATCGCGACGACTTCTGCCTGTTGCGGGATCACCTTATCAAGCGCGGAATTTGCGCTACGCGTGACGGGCATTGTGAGCGGATCAATTGTTTCTTCTTGTGCATCCCACTCCGCAGCAATCGCTTCTGCCATGGATGTCGTGGGAATGATCAGGGGTGTTTTGTTGGGTGTGTTCACACGACGCCCATCCAGCTCCACACCGAATCCGCCGTCGGTTGCAACAACCTCGGCCTGTTTCCAAAACCGTTTTTGCTTAAGAATGCTCATCGTCTAATGTCCTGTCAGTTTGTCGATTGCAGCGGGTAACGCTGCGAAATGATCGATCACGGTATCGGCGTTCAGCGTCGCGGCATCATGATAGCCCCAACTGACGCCGATCGTGCCAACGCCAGCCGCGCGGCCCATGTCCATATCATAGGTAGTATCGCCCAGCATCACGGCGCGTGTGGCATCAACGCCGGTGTCAGCAAGGGCCGTCAACACCATCGCCGGATGCGGTTTGCTGGGGTGAAAATCGGCGACCTGTTGGCTAACGAACAGCCCCTCCAATCCGTGGCGCTCGATCATCTTATCCAACCCGCGTTTTGATTTTCCTGTCGCGACAGCTAGAAGCGTGTGATCTTGCGCCTGTAGTGTTTGCAGCATCTCAAACGCGCCAGCGAACATTGGCGATTGGTCTTTGCCATATGTGCCACGCAGTTCGACAAACGCATCCTTATAGGCCTGCACCAAGCGCGATTGTTGGGCGAGATCGCTTTGCGAACACAACACGGCAAATGCTTCAGCCAATGACAGCCCCACAATCGACAGCACAGTCGCGCGATCCGGCATCGGCAGTTTTTCCGAAGCAAATGCCACGGTCATTGCGGCCATAATCTCTGCCTGACTGTCGATCAGCGTGCCGTCGACGTCAAAGATCACAAGACGTAAATCAGGCATCGGGCATGTTAAACGGATCAACCGGCGCGTGGCCCACGACCCAACCAACGTAGTCCCATGTCGCCTGCATATGGTCTGGCAATTCAGCGGTCAGATGTAGCATCGCGCCCGTGACGGGATGTTCGATCTGCAAGGACCGCGCGTGCAAATGCATCTTGCGACCGATTTCCTCGCCCATGCCTGCGCCCCAGCCGTCTCCTGCATTTTCCTGTGCGGAACCGCCATATTTGCCGTCGCCGACTATCGGATGGCCGATCTCTGCCATATGCGCGCGCAGCTGGTGGGTACGGCCCGTGATCGGAACCAGCGCGCACCAAGATGCGCGGCTACCAAGAGTGTCCATCACCGCATAATCGGTGGTCGCGCGTTTGGCGCCCTCTGTGGTTGCGACATCATTAGGGTGGATGCAGCGCATCTTTTCGTTTTCTCCACCGCGCCCGTGGCCGCCGGATTTCAACAGCCCGTATTTAATCGTCGCAGCGCGTGGGTGCGGCACGCCAGCAATCGCAGCCCAGTAGATTTTGCGCGTATCGCGGTGTTTGAGGTTCTCGGTCAATTGCTTGGCCATCATGCGGGTGCGTGCGAGCAACAAAACACCAGATGTGTCCTTGTCCAAACGGTGCACAAGACGCGGTTTGTCCTCGTAGCCGAACATTAACGCCTCTGACATACCGTCGACATGGCGCGTGGTTTTTGTCCCACCTTGGGTCGCCAAACCAGCGGGTTTGTTGATCGCGATGATGTGGTCGTCTTTGTAGATGACACAGGATTGGATCAGTTTGGCGTCCGCCTTGGTCACGCCCGACTTCAACAAGGATGCGGCAATCGCCGCTTCTTCCTCCGTGGGCAGCGGCGGGATGCGGATTTTCTGGCCGACCTCAAGGCGGGTCGCTGTTTTCACACGCCCTCCATCCACACGGATTTCGCCTTTGCGGCACATCTTTTCGATGCGGCCTTGGGTGAGGTGCGGGAAATGCCGGCGCATGTAGCGGTCAAGCCGCTGGTCGCCGTCATCAGGGCCAATAATCCGGTTTTCAACGCGGCTCATGCCGTCAATCCTTTCGTCAGCCAAAGCCCCAACGCGCAGGCCCCCAGCGATAGCAGCACAGAGGCCGCAACATACATAAACGCGGCACCCAAGCGCCCGTCATCAATCAATCGCATCGTGTCTAAACTGAACGCGCTGAAGGTCGTAAAGCCCCCAAGGAACCCAGTTAGAACCAGCGGCAACCAGCCGTGCAAACCACGCGCTGTAAAATGCGCCCAGACGATCCCGATTGCGAGCGATCCCAGCACATTGACTGTCAATGTGCCCAACGGAAAGGCCACGGCCAACCCCACAAGGTAACGCATCACCGCGCCAAGCGCGCCGCCAATCGCCACAGAGATCACAGGAAATATCATGCCGCCCATGTGGCGGGTTACGCCCTGTTTGTCAATTCTTGCCCCGTTTGGCCCGCAGTCCGGCAAAGAACTCGACCCGTTTCTTGAGGTCCCGCTCAAACCCGCGATCCACTGGCATATAATAGACGGGGCGCTTCATGGTTTCGGGGAAATAGTTCTGCCCCGAAAACCCGTCTTCGGCATCGTGGTCATAGGCATAGCCTGCGCCGAAACCCTGCTCTTTCATCAACGTCGTCGGCGCATTGAGTATATGTGTCGGCGGCGGTTCTGACCCGGTTTGCTTTGCGGCATTCATTGCGGCCTTATACGCCACATAATTGGCGTTGGATTTCGGGGCGAGGGCCAAATAAACCACGGCTTGTGACAGGGCCAATTCCCCCTCGGGCGAACCCAGACGTTCATAGGTTTCCCAAGATCGCAAACACACAGATTGGGCTTGCGGGTCAGCTAGACCTATATCTTCGACTGCCATGCGGGTGATGCGACGGGCAAGAAAACGCGGGTCTTCGCCACCTTCAAGCATGCGCGCAAACCAGTAAAGGGCGGCATCGGGGTCAGATCCGCGCACTGATTTATGCAAGGCACTAATCAGGTTGTAATGTTCCTCGCCCGACTTGTCGTATTTCGCCGCGCGTTTCATCAAACGCTTGGACAGACCGTCACGGTCAATCTTTTCGTCCACCTTCCACGAAGTGATCTGCTCGATGAGATTGAGCAAGGCACGCCCGTCACCATCGGCCATTTCCAACAGCGCCTCTCGGGCAGGACCATCAAGCGGTAACGGTTTTTCCAACTCTTGCTCGGCGCGTTGCGCGAGGCGTTCAAGGTCCGCCAAATCAAGCCGTGTCAGGATTAAAACCTGCGAGCGAGAGAGAACCGCCGCGTTAAGCTCAAAGCTCGGGTTTTCGGTTGTGGCACCCACCAAAAGAATTGTGCCGTCTTCCATATAGGGCAGGAAACCGTCTTGCTGCGCCTTATTGAAGCGGTGGATTTCGTCGACAAACAGCAAAGTGCCCTTACCGTTTTGGCGGCGCATTTTTGCCGCCTCGAACACTTTTCGCAGGTCCGGCACACCCGTAAAAATTGCGCTGATCTGGACAAAATGGAGGTCGGATTCGTTGGCGAGCAGCCTTGCGATGGTCGTCTTGCCAACACCCGGCGGGCCCCAGAAAATCAGCGAAGATAACGACCCAGATGCCAGCATTACACCTAAAGGGGCGTCCGGCCCAAGGACCTGCTGCTGTCCGATCACATCTGAAAGCGATTGAGGGCGCAGCCGATCGGCAAGCGGTCGGGGGCCCGTTGCCACAGCGGAGGGCGCGTCGGAAGAAAATAAATCAGCCATTCATCAAACCTATGCGGGGTTGAGGGTCTTGGAAAGCACAATAGAAAAAGGCCCCGCGTTTCCGCGAGGCCCTTCGAATTCTTGATAAGTCTTCGACTTACTCGTCAGCGTCTACGAATTCTTCCAGACGTGCGCGGTCTGCGGCGCCTTTGGCGTCGACATCACGGTCAACGAATTCGATGATCGCCATAGGCGCCATGTCGCCGTAGCGGAAGCCGGCCTTCATAACGCGGACATAGCCACCCTGACGCTCGGCGTAACGTGGGCCGAGGACTTCAAAGAGTTTGGCTGCATGCATGTCTTGCTTGAGTTGAGCGCGGGCTTGACGGCGTGCGTGCAAATCGCCGCGCTTGCCAAGTGTCACGAGCTTTTCGATGACGCGCTTGAGTTCTTTTGCCTTTGGCAAAGTTGTTTTGATCTGCTCATGTTCGATGAGCGAGCCAGCCATGTTCGCGAACAGCGCTTTACGGTGTTCATGTGTACGGTTCAGGCGGCGGTAACCACGTGCGTGACGCATTTGATAGTCTCCATTTTGTTTTATGATGGGCCTGCGCTGCGATGACGCCTGCTCCGTTAGTGGGACAGTATTGTCCGAGTATTCCCGACCATTGCCGGCATTTGTGCGGATGGGCCCGAAGGCCCACCCAAAACTCTTAGAACTGGTCTTCGAATTTCTTCGCCAGATCTTCGATGTTGTCCGGTGGCCAATCCTCAACGTCCATGCCGAGGTGCAGACCCATGCCTGACAGCACTTCTTTGATCTCGTTCAAAGACTTGCGGCCGAAGTTTGGTGTGCGCAGCATTTCTGCTTCGGTTTTCTGGATCAGATCGCCGATGTAAACGATGTTGTCGTTCTTGAGGCAGTTCGCAGAACGGACAGACAGTTCCAGCTCGTCCACTTTCTTCAACAGAAGCGGGTTGAACTCGAGGCCGTCGTCATCCGCACCAGCAGAAGCCGACTCTGGCTCGTCAAAGTTGACGAAGATCGACAGTTGATCCTGCAAGATGCGCGCAGCATAAGCAACCGCGTCATCTGGCGTTATGGAGCCGTCTGTTTCGACTTTCATTGTAAGCTTGTCATAGTCCAGAACCTGACCTTCGCGGGTAGGCTGCACATCGTAAGACACTTTCTTCACCGGCGAATAGATCGCGTCGATGGAGATCATGCCGATTGGTGCATCTTCTGGCTTGTTCTTGTCAGCCGCAACATAGCCCTTACCAGTGTTCACTGTCAGTTCCATGTAAAGGTCTGCGCCATCGTCGAGGTGGCAGATCACGTGATCCTTGTTGAGGACCTCGATACCAGCTGTCTCGGAGATGTCGGCAGCCGTCACAACGCCCGGACCTTTGGCCTGAACGCTAAGGCGCTTTGGACCTTCGACTTCCATGCGGATCGCGACGCCTTTGAGGTTCAGCACGATGTCGGTTACGTCTTCACGCACACCAGACACGGATGAAAACTCGTGCAGAACGTTGTCGATTTGCACGGCCGTAATTGCGGCACCTTGCAAAGACGACATCAAGATGCGGCGCAGGGCGTTGCCCAGCGTCAGGCCGAAGCCCCGCTCAAGTGGTTCTGCGATAACTGTTGCTTGACGCATCGGGTCATTGCCCGGCTTCACTTCAAGCTGTGTTGGCTTAATCAATTCAGCCCAGTTCTTGTGGATCATGTGTCCCTCCATTCCTGTTTCCCTTTTCATGTCCAAAAAGGCAAACGCCCGAGGTTTCAAAATAACGGATTGGGGCCATGCAAATGTTTGCAGGACCCCGAAACCGTTTCGTCGATCTTATACGCGGCGACGCTTTGGTGGGCGGCAACCGTTGTGCGCCATTGGTGTCACGTCACGGATAGATGTGATGTTGAAACCAACAGCAGCCAGAGCGCGCAATGCGGACTCACGGCCGGAGCCTGGTCCCTGCACTTCGACTTCCAGTGTCTTCACACCGTGGTCTTGTGCTTTTTTGCCAGCATCTTCAGCAGCCATCTGAGCCGCATAAGGTGTGGATTTACGGGAGCCCTTGAAGCCCATTGTGCCAGCGGACGACCATGCGATCGCATTGCCCTGCACGTCGGAAATCAAGATTTTCGTGTTGTTGAACGAAGAGTTCACGTGAGCAACGCCAGCGGCGATGTTCTTGGAGACCTTCTTCTTGGTGCGTTTGGTATCGCGTGCCATATCTGATGCCCTCCCTTATTTCTTCTTACCAGCAATGGCCTTTGCAGGACCTTTGCGAGTACGAGCGTTTGTTGATGTACGCTGACCACGAACAGGCAAGTTACGACGGTGACGCAGGCCACGGTAGCAACCAAGGTCCATCAGACGCTTGATGTTCATCTGTGTTTCACGGCGAAGGTCGCCTTCAACAGTCAGGTTTTCGTCGATGTATTCACGAACCTTCAGGACTTCGGCGTCCGACAGTTCGTTAACGCGACGTGCGCGGTCGATACCAACAGCTTCGCAGATCTCTTCTGCTTTAGCTGGACCGATACCAGTGATATATGTGAGGGCGATGAGAACACGCTTCCCTGTTGGGATGTTCACGCCAGCAATACGTGCCAAGTGCTAATTCCTTTTCGTTGCGATTCCGTCATTCCGGAA
>CBFIAX010000026.1:0-18031 GCA_965660685.1 Yoonia sp.
AGTGTTGAAAACACCTCGGTGACGCTCGCTAATTTGGTACGAAACTTTGGGCTAATTTGGTACGAAACTTCTTAAAGCATACTCTTTATAGCTATATAAACAAGGGATTTAAGAAATACGTGGTGCCCAGAAGAGGACTCGAACCTCCACGTCCATACAGACACCAGCACCTGAAGCTGGCGCGTCTACCAATTCCGCCATCTGGGCAACAGATTACGTGAGGGTCGTTTAGGACGAGGCCGCCGTGCTGTCAACGCGATTCGGAACCGTTTTTGCAAGACTTTTGGGTGGGAGCCTCCGGCGGAGGTGTTTGCTGGCCAGAAGAAGGAGATGTTGCGCCTTGTCTGATGAGGGAGAGGGGGGTAAACGTGGGCAACTTTGCATATGAGGCCAGTTGATATGACCAAGCTTGTTACAATTTTCGGCGGATCCGGGTTTGTCGGTCGCTACGTCGCCCGTCGTATGGCCCAAGAGGGTTGGCGCGTGCGCGTTGCTGTGCGTAACCCGAATGAGGCGATGCATGTCCGCCCCTATGGTGTTGTAGGTCAGGTCGAGCCTGTGTTCTGCAATATTCGTGATGATGCGTCGGTTGCTGAGGTGCTGAATGGTGCTGATGCAGTTGTGAATTGCGTTGGTGTTTTGGCCGAGGTCGGTCGCAACACATTTGAAGCTGTGCAAGCCGAGGGGGCGACGCGCATCGCGCGGTTGTCGTCCGAAATGGGTGTTGGTCAATTGGTCCATATTTCCGCCATCGGTGCTGATGCTGAGGCCGAGAGTGATTACGCCAAGACCAAGGCCGCGGGCGAGGCTGGCGTTGTTGCGTATTTCCCGTCTGCTGTGATCTTGCGCCCATCCATCATGTTTGGTCATGAAGACGAATTCTTTAACCGCTTCGCGAGCATGAGCCGTTTTGGTCCTGTGTTGCCCGTTGTTGGTGCCGATACGGTGTTCCAGCCGGTATATGTGGATGATGTGGCTGCTGCCACTGTCATGGGCGTGCTTGGTCAAGCCGAGGCTGGCGTTTACGAGCTGGGCGGACCGGATGCGATGTCGTTCCGCGACCTGATGGGCGTGATGCTAGATGTTGTGCGCCGCCGTCGCTTGGTTCTGAACATTCCATTCTTTGCAGCCAAGATCATGGCGTGGGGTTTTAACATCGCGTCCATTTGTTCGCTTGGCATCATCAAGGCGCCAATCACCAAGGATCAGGTTGCGAACTTGCGTGTTGATAATGTTGTTGCCGATGGCGCGCGCGGTTTCGATGCGCTGGGTATTCGTACGACGGCCATGACAGCTGTTTTGCCAGACTACCTGTGGCGGTTCCGCCCGTCTGGTCAATACGACGCGATCAAAGAATCTGCCAAGAACCTGCGGAACTCTTAAATTATGGATAGCACAATCATCGCGGGTCTTCTGGGTGTCCTAGAGGGCCTGACGGAGTTTATTCCCGTGTCATCGACGGGGCATTTGCTCCTTGTCGGTCATTTCATGGGTTTTGAATCTGCCGGTAATACATTCGAGGTTGTGATCCAGATCGGTGCGGTGCTCGCACTCGTTGTTCTCTATTTCTCGCGGCTTTGGGGGGCTGTTGCGACGGCACCCTCAGACCCAGCGTCGCGGCAGTTCATCTATTCTATTGCCATTGCCGCGCTGCCGGCTGTTTTGTTGGGCGTTTTGATGCACGACTTGATTAAGACTGTTTTATTTGAAACCCCCATGCTGATTGCTGTGATGCTGGTAATTGGCGGGGTCATTTTGATTCTCGTTGACCGCATGAAGCTATCTGAAATCCACAGTGACGCGATGGGTTTGCCTATCAAAACAGCGCTGGGCATTGGGTTGTTCCAATGCTTGTCGTTGATCCCAGGCACGTCACGGTCAGGGTCCACGATTGTTGGCGCGTTATTACTTGGTGTAAGTAAACGCGCCGCGGCAGAATTTTCGTTCTTCTTATCCATCCCGATGATGTTTGGCGTGTTCTTTTATGACCTTATAAAGAACTGGGACATTTTGGACTTCACCGCGTTGAGCGAGATTGCTGTTGGCCTATTTGCGGCCTTTGTCACCGCGCTTATTGTCGTGCGCTGGGTGCTTAACTACGTGTCATCGCATGGCTACGCCCTGTTCGGCTGGTGGAGAATCGTTGTTGGCATTGCCGCTATTGTCACGCTTTCATTGGGATTTTGATAATTTAGGTCACATTTAGTTACCTAAATTTCACCCGAAATCCAAAATATATCAATCCAAAGGTGCGAAAAACCATAAATAGGTCATATATAGTGACTTTTCTTTTCCGCCCACCCGCTCTAGAACCCCTTTGAGAGAATTCAAAGTGAGGGCGGGCGCATGGCTGGTCAAAAGATGTTGAAGTTTACCAAGGTCGAGCGGGACATGCCTGAAAAGCGTGTGCCGAACTTGCGCAACAAAGACTTTGACGAGATTTACGCGCAATATGCGACCGACAAGGCGGCAGAGCAAGCCAGCCGTTGCAGCCAATGTGGTGTCCCCTATTGCCAATCACATTGCCCACTTCACAACAACATCCCAGATTGGTTGCGCCTGACCGCCGAGGGGCGTTTACAAGAAGCTTATGAAGTGTCGCAAGCCACGAACACGTTCCCAGAAATCTGTGGCCGCATCTGCCCGCAGGATCGTCTGTGCGAAGGTAACTGTGTGATTGAACAATCCGGCCATGGCACTGTGACCATTGGTTCGGTCGAGAAATACATTACCGACACGGCGTTTGCCGAAGGTTGGGTACCGGCCATCCGCCCGAAAACGGAACGCACTGAAAGCGTCGGCATCATTGGTGCCGGGCCGGGTGGTCTTGCAGCTGCTGATATGCTGCGTCGTCAGGGCGTGCAGGTTACCGTTTATGATCGTTATGATCGCGGTGGCGGTTTGCTGACCTACGGCATCCCAGGCTTTAAGCTTGAAAAAGACATTGTGATGAAGCGCATGGACCAGCTTGCTGATGGCGGCGTGGAATTCGTGATGAATTGCAACGTTGGTGAAGAGCTGTCATTCGACGCCATTCGCGGCAAGCATGACGCGGTTCTGATTGCGACAGGCGTTTACAAAACACGCGAGCTGGATTTGGCAGGAAACGACGCCGACGGCGTTGTGCGTGCGATTGACTATTTGACGGCGAGCAACCGAGTATCATTTGGCGATGTTGTCGAAGACTATGAATCTGGTGAACTAAATGCCGCTGGCAAACGCGTTGTGGTTATCGGCGGTGGTGACACGGCGATGGACTGTGTGCGTACAGCGATCCGTCAAGGCGCAGAAAGCGTGAAATGTCTGTATCGCCGTGATCGTGCCAACATGCCTGGATCACAGCGTGAAACCCAAAATGCCGAAGAGGAAGGTGTCGAATTCGTTTGGCTGTCTGCCCCCGCTGGGTTTGAAGTTGATGGCGCTGTCACGGGTGTGAACGTGCAAAAAATGCGCCTTGGCAAACCCGATGCAACAGGCCGGCAAATGCCTGAATTGATCGAAGGTGCTGATTATGTTGAAGGTGCTGATCTGGTGGTAAAGGCGCTTGGGTTTGAACCCGAAGACCTGCCAAAACTATGGGGCGTCGATGGGTTGGAAGTAACCCGTTGGGGTACCATCAAGGCCGAATTTACATCGGGTCAAACCAGCCTTGATGGTGTGTTTGCAGCCGGTGACATCGTGCGTGGTGCGTCCTTGGTTGTTTGGGCGATCAAAGACGGGCGTGACGCGGCCGAAGCGATCCTTGGTTACCTGAACCAATCTGGTGCGGTCGCTGCCGAGTAATCGAAACCAAACCTCAAAAGGAGACAAAGGAATGACCAAATTTCTGACCGCTGCCGCTTTGGCTGTGTTTCCTTTTGCGGCCAACGCCCAGTCGTTTTCTGTGCCTGAAGGCTGTGAAGCAATATTGACTGTGCAGCACAAAGGCTGCGCCATGATCAATGTCTGGCAGTGCGACGCTAATGACGACGGTGACAAATGGATCGCCCTAATCGGCGAGGCTGGCGTGTTTTCGGTGCAGCATATCGACCGCGAATTCCAATGGCTCGAATCCTATAAGATGTCCGGCACCGAGGTGCTACAACGCCCAGCCCCCGATCCGGCGTCCTTCACCGAGCTTTTGGAAAATGGCATCGATACTTGGGATTTTACCATCGACAAACCAGACGGCGAGGAACGCAATGTTGGCTATGATGCGTTAAACGGTGTTGAGGTAGAGATCGACGGTGAACCATTGCTGCAGACGGATTTCGAAGGCCGCAAAATCGGTGCCGACGGTGTTGAGTTCGATGGTGGCAGCGGTCGTCAGTATGTCAGTGCCAAACACCGCATGTTCTTTTTCGGAGAAAGCTGGGACGCCGCGACGCCTGATGACATTGTAGATATGTCCCCTGTTGAATTCATCTATCCGGGCGAAAAGGGCTTCTTTTCCGACCGCCCAAAATTTGAATGCGGCATCATTGAATCAGGGTTTTCCGAATGAAGATCGCAGCTCTGATCACATTGCTTGCGGCCCCAGTGGCGGCCCAAGAATTCACCCCGCCCGCGGGCTGTGAAGCTTACTTGACTGTCCAAAAACGCGACTGCGAAGTTGACCATCATTTCCGTTGTGCTCGCGATCCCGTGGGGCACCAACAGCGAGCGTCATTTAATGAAACCCAAATGACTTATCTGGGTACCATCGACGCGGAAACACAGTGGGTGATTAGCCACCGCGTGCCATATAACTACACCGAAGAATTAGAGCCTAATCCAGCTGAACCCGCATCCTTTTCCACGCTCTTGGAAACGGGTACGGACGCCTATGACTTCGAAACAGAGTCGGCCCAAGTTGGCACAACACGCTATGTGGGCAGTGACACGCTGACCGGTCGGACGGTCACCATAGATGGCGTGACGTTGGAAGAAACCAACTATCAGATGACGGCATCCGACAGCTCTGGCGCGATGCTCTGGCAATCCGAAGGCACCGAATACATTAGCCGCGAATGGCGCATGTTTGTGGCAGGCCAAAGCACGGTGACAACGCCCACAAATACCTTTGAAACCGACAGCCGCCCGATGCAGTTTATCACTGCGGGCGAGGCCGGTTTTCTATCACTTGAACCCAAATTTGGTTGCGACATCCTGATGTCCGCCGCCCCCGTAATGCAGGAGTATTCCGATGACAACTTATGATAAAACTTGGGTCGCGGCCGAAGAAGCCAAGCGCAACTGGATGGCTGAAAACGGTCTATATGCCCACGAAGAAGAGCATAGCTCTTGTGGTGTTGGTCTGGTCGTTGCCATCGACGGCACGCCGTCACGTGATGTGGTTGAAAAGGGCATCAATGCGCTCAAGGCGATTTGGCACCGCGGTGCTGTAGACGCCGACGGCAAAACAGGCGACGGCGCGGGTATCCACGTCCAAATCCCTGTTCCTTTCTTCCATGACCAAATTCGTCGCACCGGCCATGAGCCGGATGAAAAACTGATTGCTGTTGGGCAGGTCTTCCTCCCGCGCACAGATTTCGGCGCACAAGAGCGTTGCCGCACAATCGTAGAGGCTGAAGTCCTGCGGATGGGCCACTATATTTATGGCTGGCGCCACGTCCCTGTGGACAATTCTGTGCTGGGCGAAAAGGCGAACGCGACACGTCCAGAAATTGAACAGATTATCATCCGCAACGAAAAAGGTGTGGACGAAGAACAGTTCGAACGCGAACTATATATCATCCGTCGCCGTATCGAAAAAGCAGCGACACAGATGGCTGATTTTTACTTCTGTTCACTGTCCTGCCGGTCGATCATCTACAAGGGTATGATGCTGGCCGAACAGGTCGCTGAATTCTACCCCGACCTAATGGATGCGCGTTTCGAATCCGCTTTCGCGATTTATCACCAGCGCTATTCCACCAACACGTTCCCACAGTGGCACTTGGCCCAGCCGTTCCGCATGTTGGCCCATAACGGCGAGATCAACACCCTTAAAGGCAACGTCAACTGGATGCGGTCCCACGAAATCCGCATGGCGTCTTCTGCGTTCGGTGAAAAGGCTGATGACATTAAGCCGATCATTCCGTCAGGTGCATCTGATTCCTCTGCATTAGACTCTGTTTTTGAGGTTCTCGTGCGCGCGGGCCGCAATGCCCCGATGGCCAAAACCATGATGGTACCAGAAGCATGGTCGCAGCAAGCCATCGAAATGAAGAAGCCTTGGCAAGACATGTATGGCTATTGCAACGCGGTGATGGAGCCATGGGATGGCCCCGCTGCTTTGGCGATGACTGATGGGCGCTGGGTATGTGGTGGTCTGGACCGGAACGGTTTGCGCCCACTACGTTATGTTGTGACGGGCGATGGCTTGCTGATCGCCGGATCGGAAGTTGGCATGGTTCAGATTGATGAAGCCACTGTTGTTGAAAAAGGCGCGCTTGGTCCTGGCCAGATGATTGCAGTCGATATGACCGCTGGCCGTTTGTTCCACGACGAAGAATTGAAAGACGAATTGGCTGCCGCACATCCATTCGGCGAATGGGTGTCAAAGGTCGTCGACCTTACTGGCATGATGAAAGATGTGCCAGAAAAGGCCGTTTTTGAAGGCGCAGAATTGCGCACCCGTCAGGTCGCTGCAGGCTATTCCGTCGAAGAGCTCGAGCAGGTGCTTGCACCAATGGCCGAAGACGGCAAAGAAATGATCGCATCGATGGGTGACGACACGCCAAGCGCGGTTTTGTCCAAGACTTACCGTCCGCTGTCGCATTTTTTCCGTCAAAACTTTTCTCAGGTCACAAACCCGCCAATCGACAGCTTGCGCGAAAGCCGTGTGATGTCGTTGAAGACACGCTTCGGTAACCTGAAAAACGTGCTCGACGAAGACGGATCACAGACAGAAATCCTTCAGCTTGAAAGCCCCTTTGTCGCCAACGCCGAATTCGATGAAATGATGAACCATTTCGGCGACGGCGTGACCGTGATCGACTGTACCTTTGCCAAGGGTGCGGGCTCCTTGCAAAAGGGTCTGGAACGTATCCGGTCTGAAGCTGCGGATGCCGTGTCATCGGGCGCTGGGCATATCGTTCTGACCGATCAGCATCAGTCTGAAACACGTGTTGGTATGCCAATGATCTTGGCGACATCCGCCGTGCATTCGGGGCTGACTGCCAAAGGTCTGCGTACCTTCTGTTCGATCAATGTCCGGTCTGCCGAATGCATCGACCCTCACTATTTTGCCGTGTTGATCGGTTGTGGTGCAACGACTGTGAACGCCTATCTGGCCCAAGACAGCATCGCCGACCGTGTGGAGCGTGGCCTGATCGACGGCACATTGCTCGAAGCCACAACTCGTTACCGTGCCGCTGTGAATGCAGGCTTGCTGAAGATCATGGCAAAGATGGGTATCAGTGTCCTGTCGTCCTATCGCGGTGGCTTGAACTTTGAGGCAGTGGGCCTGTCCCGCGCCATGGTTGCCGAATATTTCCCGGGTATGCAGTCACGCATTTCTGGTATCGGCACCAATGGTATCCAGACCAAAACCGAAGAGGTTCACGCGACAGGCTTTGCCTCCGGTTCCGACGTGCTGCCAATCGGGGGGTTCTACAAATCCCGTCGGTCCGGCGAGAAACACGCATGGGAAGCGCAGACAATGCACATGTTGCAGGCGGCATGTAACAACGCATCTTATGCGATGTGGCAGCAGTATTCGAAATCTATGCAGGCCAATCCGCCGATTCACTTGCGCGATTTGCTGGCGATTAAGCCACTGGCAACCGCGGTTCCGATCGAAGAAGTTGAATCGATTACAGCCATCCGCAAGCGTTTTGTGACACCGGGTATGTCCCTTGGTGCCTTGTCGCCAGAGGCGCACCGCACCCTGTCCATCGCGATGAACCGCATTGGTGCGAAATCGGATTCCGGTGAAGGCGGCGAAAGCCCTGATGACTTCACGCCAGAACCAAATGGCGACAACGCATCTGCGAAGATTAAGCAGGTTGCGTCCGGTCGCTTTGGTGTGACAGCTGAATATCTGCTGGCTTGTGAAGAGCTGGAAATTAAGGTCGCCCAAGGTGCGAAACCAGGTGAGGGTGGTCAGCTGCCGGGGATGAAGGTCACCGACCTGATCGCGAAGCTACGCCATTCGACCAAAGGCGTTACGCTGATTTCACCGCCACCGCACCACGATATCTATTCCATCGAAGACCTCGCGCAGCTGATCTATGATCTGAAGCAAATCAACCCGATTTGTAAGGTCACCGTGAAACTGGTGGCGTCGTCTGGCGTTGGCACAATTGCCGCCGGTGTGGCAAAGGCGAAGGCGGATATCATCCTGATTTCCGGCCACAATGGTGGCACCGGCGCGTCCCCGGGTACCTCGATCAAATACGCTGGATTGCCATGGGAAATGGGCCTGACCGAAGCACATCAGGTGCTTGCGATGAACAATCTGCGTGAACGTATCACCCTGCGGACCGATGGTGGCTTGCGCACGGGACGTGACATCGTGATCGCTGCAATGCTCGGTGCCGAAGAATACGGTATCGGGACTGCGGCGCTGATCGCCATGGGTTGCATTATGGTTCGTCAATGTCAGTCAAACACTTGCCCTGTGGGTGTGTGTACCCAAGACGATGACCTGCGGTCAAAGTTCACTGGCAATGCTGACAAGGTTGTGAACCTGATCACATTCTACGCCACCGAAGTACGCGAAATTCTGGCAAGCATCGGTGCGCGTTCCTTGGACGACGTCATTGGCCGTGCCGATCTTTTGGCGCAGGTGTCCCGTGGGTCTGCCCATCTCGATGATCTCGATCTGAATCCACTGTTGATCACTGTGGATGGGTCCAAATCCATCACCTACAACCGCGATAAGCCGCGCACAGCCGTTGATGATACGCTGGATGCCCAAATCGTACAGGACGCCGCGCGCTTCCTGAATGAGGGTGAAAAGATGCAGTTGGAATATGCGGTGCAAAACACGCATCGGACCATCGGCACACGGACATCGTCGCATATCGTGCAAAACTTTGGCATGCGTAACGATTTGCAACCGGATCATTTGACCGTGAAGCTCAAGGGCTCTGCTGGTCAAGCACTGGGCGCATTCGCGGCACCGGGCCTGAAGATCGAAGTCAGTGGCGACGCCAATGACTACGTCGGTAAAGGTCTATCCGGCGGCACAGTTGTCGTGCGTCCACCGATGGTGAGCCCATTGGTTGCGTCTGACAACACGATCATCGGGAACACTGTTTTGTATGGTGCGACCGACGGTTATCTTTTCGCAGCTGGCCGCGCAGGCGAACGTTTCGCGGTGCGTAACTCTGGCGCGTCTGTTGTGATCGAAGGTTGCGGCACCAACGGTTGCGAATATATGACCGGCGGTGTGGCTGTGATCCTTGGATCTATTGGTGCGAACTTTGGTGCGGGGATGACGGGTGGTATGGCCTATCTCTATGATCCCAAAGGCGAAGCGGCCGACCTGATCAATATGGAAACGCTTGTGACCAATCCGGTGACAGTGCCCTATTGGGTTGATCAGCTAAAGGGTTTGATCGAACGACACCATGCGGAAACTGGCAGTGTAAAGGCCGCTGAAATCCTGCAGCATTGGGATATGGAACTGGCGCATTTCGTTCAGGTTTGCCCGATTGAGATGTTGGCCAATATCCCGCATCCGCTGAGCATCGAAGACGCGGCAATTCCAGCCGAATAATGACCAAGGTGGCGTGAGCATGATTGCCGCGCCACCTTGACCTCGCCCGCTTGACCATGGCTTATGGATGCATGGCAAGAGCAGCGAAAAGCAAAAAGAAGCCTGCGAAAAAGAAGGCAAAGTTCACGCGACCAAGACCGATCCGGTTTTTGATGCGCTGGGCGTTGCGTGGCATATGCGCCGTGGCCGGGTTTGCGGTCATACTCACATTACTGTTCTCTATTTTGAACCCGCCCACTTCGGTTTATCTGATCCAAGAACGCATGCGGCTTGGCCCGCTGGATCGTGATTGGGTCCCAATCGAAGACATCGCCCCCGTCATGGCGCGATCTGCAGTTGCTGCAGAGGACGCGAATTTTTGCCTGCACTGGGGGTTGGATGTCCGCGCGATCGAGGCCGCCTTAGACGCAGGGCGCGGGGGCGCCTCAACGATCAGCCAGCAAACCGTGAAAAACGTTTTCTTGTGGCATGGCCGGAGCTGGGTGCGCAAAGCGGTCGAAGCATTCTGGACCCCGCTCACCGAATTGATATGGTCCAAGCGGCGTATCATCGAGGTCTATCTAAATGTCGCCGAATTCGACGAAGGCGTGTTTGGGGTCCAAGCGGCCGCGCAGCACTATTTTGCTGTGGATGCGGCGGATTTGTCGGCCTTACAAGCCGCGCGATTGGCTGCTGTTCTTCCAAACCCCAAGGAACGTGATGCGGCAAATCCGACAAGCTATTTGCGTACGCGGACACGAAACATCATGGATGGTGCCGCCACAATCGCAGCGGATGGCCGCGCCGCATGCTTTACCGATTGATCTGCCATTGAAACGCCAGCCCAGTTGCGGCATTGATGTTTGAACACCACTGACAATCAAAAGTAGCCCGTTGATGAACCGTCTTTACCACTTTCCGCTGTCTCCATTTTCGCGCAAGGTCCGCTTGTCGCTTGCTGAAAAGAAGATCGAGGTCGAGCTGGTCGAAGAACGGTATTGGGAACAGGATGTCGATTTTCTGCGCCGTAATCCTGCAGGCAAAGTTCCGATTTTGAAGATGGGTAACCGTACATTCGCGGATAGCACCGCGATTTGCGAATATCTCGAAGAGGCATTTCCGACGCCCGCCCTGTTGCCTAAAACCGCCGAGGACCGTCACGAAGTCCGCCGCTTGGTGGGCTGGTTCGACGACAAATTCCATGCCGAAGTCACGAGCAAGTTGGTCGGCGAACGCGTGTTTCGAAAGGTGATGGGCACCGGCTATCCTGATAGCACAAATGTCAAAGCCGGATCGCGCGCGATCAAATATCATTTGGATTATATGGCCGCGCTTTTGGATCAACGTCGTTGGCTGGCGGGGAACGATATGTCCTTGGCCGATTTCGCGGCAGCGGCGCAACTGTCATGCTTGGACTATATTTCTGATGTAGATTGGCATCGGTCGGAGGTCGTGAAGGATTGGTACGCCAAAATTAAATCTCGTCCTGCATTTCGGTCATTGCTGGCTGATCAGGTGCCTGGATTTTTGCCACCGCGTCACTATGCCGATCTTGATTTCTGATCTGTCAATGGCAGGGGGGCCAGCCCCCCGCCTGCGGCGCCCCCCGAGGTATTTGGGGCCAGAAGAATGGAACTGAAACAGAAGTTTGTTGATTTCGCGACTGAAGCCGGATTTGCCAAGGTCGGGTTTTGCAAGCCTGACGCGGTTCCCGAATTGCCGGAACGGTTGGCGGCGTTTGTCGCTGATGGCATGCATGGCCAAATGGCGTGGATGGCTGACCGGATGGCGTGGCGAGGCGACCCAAACGCGCTTTGGCCAGAAGCCCGTACTGTCATCATGTTGGCCGAACCCTATACGCCGGATCACGATCCTTTGGCCGTTTTGGACCAGTCTGACCGCGCTGCGATTTCGGTATATGCTCATGGGCGCGACTATCATGATGTTGTCAAAAAGCGGTTGAAACACGTTGGTCGTTGGCTGATCGAACAAGAACCAGATGCCCAGATCAAGGTATTTGTGGATACTGCACCCGTCATGGAAAAACCGCTAGCGCAGGCTGCGGGCTTGGGCTGGCAGGGCAAGCATACAAACCTATTGGGGCGTGATTTAGGATCTTGGTTTTTCCTTGGCGCGATTTTTACGACTGTAGAATTCGACCCTGATCAGGCAGAAGTCAGCCATTGCGGATCATGCACGGCCTGTTTGGATGTTTGTCCTACAGATGCGTTCCCCGCGCCATATCGGCTGGACCCACGGCGGTGCATTTCATATCTGACGATTGAGCATAAGGGCCCCGTTGACCTGGATTTGCGGGCCAAGATGGGCAACCGGATTTATGGCTGTGACGACTGTCTGGCTGTTTGCCCGTGGAACAAATTCGCGGTCGCAGGGCGGGATGCCAAATACGATGCGCGTGAAGATATGATTGCGCCGCCATTGGCGGCGTTGGTCCAGCTTGATGATGCCGCATTTCGGACGCGGTTTTCAGGGTCACCGATTAAGCGGATCGGGCGTAACCGTTTTGTGCGCAATGTGCTTTATGCCATTGGTAATTCGGGTGATGATGTCTTGACGGATGCCGCGCGAATGCTGATCTCTGATCCTGATCCCACGGTTGCAGAGGCCGCATCATGGGCTGTTTCCCAATTGCAGAAGGACAAATGACCGCAATGCAACCACTGCGCGGAATTATGTTTAAGATCATGTCGGTCTGCCTGTTTATGGGCATGGCGAGTTTCATCAAAGCCGCATCCGCTGACGTGCCGCCGGGACAGGCGGTGTTTTTCCGGTCGTTTTTCGCCCTACCCGTTATTTTGGGCTGGTTAGCGATGCGCGGTGAATTGCGTGATGGATGGAAGACCAATAACCCAGTCGGCCACTTTTGGCGGGGCTTGGTGGGCACATCCGCTATGGGCCTTGGGTTTGCTGGGCTGGGGTTATTGCCGCTGCCCGAAGTGACGGCGATTGGTTATGCTGCGCCCTTGCTGGTTGTTATTTTCGCGTCGATGTTTTTGAACGAAACGGTGGGTGTCTACCGTTTGTCCGCTGTTGGCTTGGGCATGTTGGGCGTGTCGATCGTATTGTCGCCGCGCTTATCTGTTGGAACGGGGTTGAGCACGGGTGAAACGCTGGGCGCGGTCGTTGTACTTATGGGGGCGGTGTTCGCCGCACTGGCGCAGGTTTTCGTGCGAAAGCTCGTGCAGACCGAAGGCACAGCCGCCATTGTATTTTGGTTTTCTGTTACATCGTCGGTGCTAGCGCTGCTAACCCTGCCTTGGGGGTGGGCTGTGCCATCTCCGCAGGCCGCATTAATGCTGATCATGGCTGGACTGCTCGGCGGGATCGGGCAAATTTTGCTGACGTCGAGCTATCGCTATGCGGATGCGTCACTGGTCGCACCGTTCGATTATACATCGATGATTTTGGCGCTGGTGATCGGGTTCTTTATCTTTGATGAGGTGCCGACAGGCACCATGCTGATTGGGGCTACAATTGTGATTTCTGCAGGCGTGATGATTATCTGGCGCGAGCGCGCGCTTGGGCTGCAGCGCGCCCAACAGCGTAAAGCGATGGGGCATGTCGGCGGGAAGTAGGAACCGAACCGTTTGGAAAAGGGCGCCGAAGCGCCCGATTTTCTTAACTTAGTTGGAGCTGGAAGCCGCGGCCACTGCGCTAAGTACGGCAAGAACTGCCAGCGCGGGCAGGTTTGCAGCGGCCGTCGCCACCATGCCAGCGCCAGAGCTGCCGGTTGCATCTGGCGTGCCACCGGCACCAGCCGCACCACCCAAGGGGCTGCCGCCGTCCGCGATCACCATGCTTGCGGTTTGCTCAGCAGGTTTGTTTGCTGCGGCCGCCGCCGCCACCACTCCGCCGCCGACCATCGGCACGATCAGACCTTCGTCGTCTTCTTCTTCCTCGACAACGACCGTGTCAGTCACCGGCTTCATCGAGACACATCCAGACAGCGCAGTAGCGATGGCCAATCCCGCAATCAGAACGTGCGGACGAACGGATGGGAATTTGATTTCTGGATTGTCTTTGAACATTGCAATGATCTTGTGTGTTTATTTGCGGACAAGCTTTTCATAATCGGCGGCCATTTCAATCGCCAATGCGCCAACTTCGAAATTGTAATCGCCGATTTGACCAACTGGTGTGACTTCTGCGGCGGAACCTGTCAGCCAGCATTGCTCGAATGTTTCCAGCTCTTCGGGCATGATGTGCCGTTCGATCACGTTGATGCCCTTTTCTTTCAGCATCGTAATGACCGTTTGGCGGGTTAGCCCATTCAAGAAGGCATCCGGTGTTGGTGTGTGCACTTCGCCGTCTTTGACGAAGAACATGTTTGCGCCAGTCGCTTCTGCCACGTATCCGCGATAGTCGAACATAAGCGCGTCGGAACAGCCCTTGGCTTCTGCCGCGTGCTTGGACAGGGTTGCGATCATATATAGGCCGGCTGCCTTGGCTTGCGATGGAGCGCATTCAGGCGATGGGCGTTTCCATTTGGCAATGTCGAGTTTTGCACCTTTGGTTTTTGCGTCGCCGTAATAGGCACCCCATTCCCAAACGGCCACCGCCAGGTGGACAGGGTTTTTCGCGGATGCGACACCCATATCTTCACCAGCACCGCGCCAAGCAACAGGGCGCACATAGGCGTTTTCCAAACCGTTTGCATCAAGGGCCGCGCGCTTCGCGGCTTCGATTTCCGCGACGGAGTATGGGATATCAAAGTCGAGTTGCTTCGCTGATGAGATCAACCGCTCAGAGTGTTTTTCGCTGAGGAAGATTTTCCCGTCATAGCACCGCTCGCCTTCGAACACGGAAGATGCGTAATGCATAGCATGTGTCAGAATGTGGACATTTGCGTCCCGCCATTCGACGAGCTTGCCGTCCATCCAGATTTTTCCGTCCCGATCATCGTATGCGCCAGCCATTGCAGCCTCCGTTCAATTTGCGTTTGTTACGTTAATGTGTCCGTTTCGGACATAAAATTACGTAGTTTGTTCGAATCGATACCGAGAGTGACTTGGAATGTCAACAAAGCTGACGTATTGTTGCGTCAAGAATTGGAGAAGGATCGCAAATTATGTCGCAAGCTGGTCAACCGCAAAGCGCAAACAGCCTGTTGTTTTTGACGGACGAGCAGGTGCGTATTGGAATTGAGGCGATGTTTTTTGCATATCGTGGGTTCACCTCTGATCCGGACCGGATCTTGTCAGGCAAGGCGTATGGCCGTGCCCATCACCGTGCGGTTCATTTTATCCATCGTAGTCCAGGAACGACTGTAAATAATCTGCTCAACATTCTTGGCGTTACAAAACAATCGCTTAATCGTGTGTTGCGCACATTGATCGCAGACGGTTTGGTATCGTCGACCGTGGGGCAAGTAGACAAGCGGGAACGTCATTTGCATTTGACAGATGCTGGTGCCGCGTTGGAACGTGAGTTGTCGGATGCGCAGCGCGACCGGATGCGCAGTGCATATCGCGAGGCGGGGCCGGAAGCAGTGGCGGGATTTCGTGCTGTGCTTGAGGCGATGATGGATAAGGAAATGCGCCAGCACTATTTGGCGATGAAGGATAAGACCGATGGCTGATGACGCACATCTATTAATTGTCGATGACGACGAACGCATTCGGGGGCTGTTGCAGAAATTTCTGATCCGGTCTGGGTTTTTGGTATCGACGGCCCGCGATGCTGCCCACGCCCGTCGCATTTTGGCGGGACTGGAATTTGATCTGATTGTGCTGGATGTCATGATGCCAGGCGAGGATGGTATGACGCTTTGTCGTGATTTGCGCAAATCACTGACGACGCCAATCATGTTGCTGACGGCAAAGGGCGAAACCGGCGACCGCATTGCTGGGTTAGAGGCGGGCGCGGATGACTATCTTGCCAAACCGTTTGAACCCAAGGAATTGCTGCTGCGGATCAACGCGATTTTGCGCCGTGTGCCTGTGGCCGAGCCCGCGGTCGTTGCGCCCAAAGTGCTGCACCTTGGTCCGGTCCACTATGATATCGAGCGTAGCGAGATGTGGCGCGATGATGCCCAAGTCCGTTTGACGGCGACCGAAGGCCAGTTGATGCGGATATTTTCAGGCCAGCCATCGCAGCCAGTAAGCCGCGCCAAGCTGGTAGAGGAACTGTCCCGTTCCGGTAGCCAAACCCAAGAGCGTGCCGTTGATGTTCAAATCACGCGGTTGCGCCGCAAAATCGAGGTTGATCCGAAACAGCCCCGCTATTTGCAGACGGTGCGCGGCGAAGGATATATGTTGGCGCCGGATGCTGGCGGCTAAATTTCTTGCCTTCGGCGAGGAAAATTTCAAACCAAAGAGGTGAGATATGCGCACAGCGCTTGTGACACATGATGCATGTTTTGATCACGTGACCCCGCCGGGCCACCCCGAGCAGGTCGCCCGTTTGGATGCGGTTCTGGGTGCGCTTAAGGGGATGGATTTGCACCGCGTGACGGCGCCCATGGGTGCGGATGATGACATTTTGCGTGCTCACCATGCCGCGCATATTGACGCTATTCGCGATGCGGCCCCCGACGACGGCTGGCGGTCGCTCGATGCCGATACCCATATGTCGGTGGGCACGTTAGAGGCCGCGTTTCGTTGCGTTGGCGGTGTTGTGCGGGCGGTGGATCTGGTAATAAGCGGCGAAGCGCCCAATGCCTTTGTCGCCATGCGCCCACCTGGCCATCATGCCGAGCGCGAAACACCGATGGGTTTTTGTTTCTTTGGCAATGTAGCAATCGCCGCCAAACATGCGTTGGAGCACCATGGGTTAGATCGTGTCGCGATTGTTGATTTCGACGTGCATCATGGCAATGGCACCCAAGATCTTGTCGAGGATGACCCCCGAATTCTGTTCTGCTCGACCCATCAGATGCCGCTTTATCCCGGCACAGGGGCCGCGCATGAAACAGGTGTTGGCAATGTGCTGAACTGTCCGCTGCCTGATGGTGCGGGGTCCAAAGCGTTTCGCGATGTCATGACGGATATTGTTTTGCCGCGTGTAGACGCGTTTTCTCCTCAACTTCTCATAATTTCCGCAGGGTTTGATGCCCATCGCGCCGATCCATTGGCGGGTATGAATTTGGTCGAAGATGACTTTGCTTGGATCACCGAGCGACTGTGCGATATCGCGGATCGTCATTGCGCAGGGCGCGTGGTATCGAGCCTTGAAGGCGGGTATGATTTGCCCGCTTTGGGGGCCAGCGCCGCCGCCCATGTCACAGTTTTGAAGGAGAGAGCGTTATGAGCGATGACGTCAATGAAATGAGTTTTGAGCAAGCGATCGCGGCGCTTGAGCAGGTTGTTGGTCAGCTGGAACGCGGCGACGTTGCATTGGATGAAAGCATCGCGCTTTATGAGCGTGGCGCAGCATTGCGCAAGCGCTGTCAGGACGAGCTGAAACGCGCCGAGGAAAAGGTCGCGAAATTGACGCTTGATGCTGATGGTAATGCGGCTGGGACTGCGCCGCTTGATGGCTGATCGCGGGTTTCAAGATGCCTTAGGCGCGGCGGCAGATCAGACAGTCGCGGCAATTGTGGACGGCTTGGATGGACAAGCGGGTTTGGTTGCGGATGCCATGCGCTATGCCGTATCGGGTGGCAAAGCGCTTCGTGCATTTTTAGTGCATCAATCGGCACAGTTACATGATGTTGCACCTTCTGATGCGATGTCTGCAGCGATGGCGATTGAATGTATCCATGCCTACTCGTTGGTACATGATGATCTCCCATGCATGGACGACGATGATTTGCGCCGGGGCCAGCCAACTGTGCATCGCAAATGGGATGAGGCGACGGCTGTTCTGGCTGGCGACGCATTACAAGCCTATGCCTTTGAATGTGTCGCAAATGCAGGTACAACTGATGCAGCCCGTTTGGATATGGTTCGGTCGTTGGCCGTTGCGTCCGGCGTGGCTGGCATGGTTGGCGGACAGGCGTTGGATATTGCGGCTGAAACGGCGTCGACGCCGCTTACACTCGATGAGATTATCACCCTACAGGCGGGAAAAACCGGCGCATTGATCTCTTGGTCGGCGATGGCTGGTCCGCGTATGGCGCAGGCCGATCTCGGGCCCTTGCGCGCTTACGGCGACGCACTTGGCCTTGCGTTCCAAATTGCGGACGATGTTCTGGACGTTGAAGGGGACGCAGCAGAGGTTGGTAAGGCCGTTGGCAAGGATGCCGGCGCTGGGAAAGCTACATTTGTGTCACTGTTAGGCCTACAAGGTGCCAAAGCGAAAGCGGAACAATTGGTCACAGAGGCTTGTGATGTGTTAACGTGCTATGGCAATAGAGCGGAAACATTAAAGGACGCCGCGCGCTTTGTAATTGAGCGCCGGAAA
>CBFIAX010000027.1:0-16941 GCA_965660685.1 Yoonia sp.
GACTGGCCTGAACAAATTCATGGAACGTTACGCAAGCCGGTGTTTCGATGTGGGTATCGCTGAACAGCATGCGGTGACGTTTAGTGCCGGGCTAGCAGCTGGCGGCATGAAACCGTTTTGCGCGCTTTATTCAACCTTCCTGCAACGTGGCTATGATCAGGTCGTGCACGACGTTGCAATCCAACGCTTGCCCGTACGCTTTGCGATTGATCGCGCTGGGCTGGTTGGGGCGGATGGCGCGACGCATGCAGGTGCATTCGATATCGCATTTATGGCCAACCTGCCCGATATGGTCGTGATGGCCGCCGCAGACGAGGCTGAATTGGTGCGCATGGTCGCGACCGCGGCCGCCTATGACGATGGTCCAATCGCGTTCCGCTTTCCGCGTGGCGAAGGTGTTGGCGTGGAAATGCCATCTGAACCTGAAGTCTTGGAAATCGGCAAAGGTCGCATGATCCGCGAAGGTAAACAGGTCGCGATCTTGTCGTTCGGCACGCGCCTCCAAGAGGTCGAAGCCGCCTGTGAATCCCTATCGGCCAAAGGCATTACCCCCACGATCGCCGACGCGCGGTTTGCCAAACCACTTGACCGTGACATGATCCTCAAACTGGCTGCCGATCACGATGCGCTGATCTGTATCGAAGAGGGCTCTGTTGGCGGTTTTGGCTCGCATGTGTCGCAATTATTGGCAGACGAGGGTGTGTTCGACCACGGTCTGAAATTCCGCTCTATGGTACTGCCCGATACATTTATCGATCAGTCTGATCCGCGCGACATGTATGCAATGGCAGGGCTGAACTCCGAAGATATCGCGGCCAAAGTCCTCGACGTGCTCGGCATCGCAACTCTCGAAAAACGGGCTTAAACCCGCCTCGCATTGGTCAAAATACTCCGGGGTCCGGGGCAGCGCCCCGTAGAAGGTTAGCGTTTTTCGCTGTCGTTCAATCGTGCCTCAATCGCATCCAGCTTGGCCATTACCTCATCCCGATAACGGTCCGTTTCGGCGTTGTCTTCCTCGTGATGCGCATCCTGCATAGAGTTGACGATCAGACCTACCAACAGGTTCACCACAGCGAATGTGGTCACCATGATGAATGGAATGAAGAACGCCCAAGCATAGGGGTATTGGGCCATCACAGGCCGCACGATCCCCATCGACCAGCTTTCCAGCGTCATGATTTGAAACAGCGAATATCCCGACCGGCCCAATGTGCCGAACCATTCAGGGAACGCGTCGCCGAACAGTTTGGTGGTCATGACAGCGCCAATATAGAAAATGATACCCATCAGCATGAAAACCGATCCCATGCCTGGCAAGGCGGTGATGAATCCCTCGACCACGCGGCGCAGCGATGGTGCGACAGAAATGACGCGCAAAACGCGTAAAATGCGCAGCGCCCGCAAAACAGAAAAACCCTGCGCGCCCGGCACCAAAGCAATGCCAACAATGATGAAATCAAAGATGTTCCATCCGCTGCGGAAAAACCGAAATCCATAGGCAAACAGCTTCGCCAAGATTTCTATGATGAAAACCATTAAGCAGGCCGCATCCAGCGCCAAGATGACCGGGCCAAACCGGGCCATAATCGCATCAGATGTTTCCATCCCAAGCAAAACTGCATTCAGCAAAATAACCCCAACGATAAACCGCCCGACCAATGGGCGGTCCAGAAAATTGGCGGTGCGTGCGCGAAGCGTCATGGTGGTGTCCTTTACAATCTTTGCACACATATGATGTGGCGGGGCGGTCAGGGCAAGGTGGGTGCGCGACGCAAGGTAAAACTTGTCCCAATCCCGCGTCCCCCGCATCATCGGTGCAAATGGGGGTAGCAATGTCAAAATCAGTCAGAATTTTCCGGTGGATCGTCTTTGCCTTAGCGGCAGCTTATTGTTTGCGCACCTTTGTCTTTGGTTCGTTTGAAAATTTTGCAGGGCCGTTTCGTTACCTGACAATCTGGGCGCTGTTCATGTCATTCTTTGCGGCCAGCCGGATGATGGCCTTGACCGAAGGGCGCAGCACACGTCGTTGGGACGGCTTTGTAGCGGCGACAGCGGTGGTCAACGCGATGGTTGTGTTCATGTATTGGCGGTTATTTTTCGCCGACCCCAATTCGGTGTCATCAGATGGAGAGCTTGGGCCGCTCTACCTCGAACTTTACATGCATGCGCTTGGCCCATTGTTACAATGGATCGACGCCATTTTCATTCACCGAAGTTTCCGCAAATTAGGTTCTGGCTTTGCGTGGTTGTTCGGCGTGATCGCGGCCTATGTCGCTTGGTCCGAACTCGTGTTGCAACGCATGAACGACACGCCGGTGGGCACAGTGACGAGCGGTCTGCCTTATCCGTTCCTCAACAACCTGGATATGTCAGGACGGTCGATTTTCTATGGCGCGAATTTTGCAATTGCAGTTGTGTTTCTGCTTTTGTTCGCGCTGATCGCTTGGGGGATCAGGCGCTTAGCTCGTGGGCCAGCAATGCCTTAAGGCCGGACCGGTAATCGGGGTAAAGCAAATCTACCCCCAACTCGTCTTTGATCCGGTCATTGCGCACCTTTTTGCTCTCGGCATAAAAACTGCGCGCCATGGGCGTCATTTCTGCGGTTTCAAAATCCTCGGCGGGGGGGAGGGGCAACCCAAGAAGCTCGGCGGCGTACCCGATCACGTCCTGAGGCGGGGCCGGATCATCATCGCAAACATTATAAGCCGCGCCCGCGTTGGGCCGCTGAATTGATGCCGCAAGTACGCGTGCAATGTCCGCGACATGCGTGCGGCTGAATACTTGGCCGTCCTTGATAATCCGGCGCGCCGTGCCAGCCCGCACCTTTGCGAATGGTCCACGACCCGGTCCATAGATCCCAGCAAGCCGGAAGATATGCAGCGGCAGGTCAGGGATATCGGCCCAAGCCGCCTCTGCCTTCACCCGCGCAATACCCCGTTTGGTGGCGGGGGTAAGCGGCGTTTTTTCGTCCACCCAATCGCCATTGTGATCGCCATAGACGCCTGTGGTGGACAGATAGCCGATCCATTCGAATTGGCCGGCACGCGCGGCAATCTCGTCGCGCAGGCTGGCAAGCACTGGATCACCATCCTCATTTGGCGCGGCAGAGATCAATAAATGCGTCGCACCATTCAGTGCAGGTGTCATATCGGCACCGGGCCAAATGCGTGGTTCTACGCCTTCGGCCATTAGGCGGGCGGCTTTGTCTTCATTGCGGGTCGTGCCGATCACGCGCCAGTCTTGCGGGAGCAGAATGCGTGACAGAGCCTGCGCAGAATACCCGTGTCCAAATGATAAAAGCGTTTTTGTCATACGTGATCAGTGGGCCAAGACTTGTGTGAATGCAAGTCTGTGCTCGCTTCGTATTTATGGACAAGTGGCCAAATTTCAAAGACGCTAACAGTGCAGCAAACGACAAAGACATAAATGCGCTATGTCGCGATTGGGCCTATTCATACCACATGCCATATCGTGATGATATGACCCGCTTGATAGTGTTTCACAAAGCCTAGCGCCCCGTCCAAATAGGGTCGCGTTTTTCAGCAAATGCGCGTGCGCCTTCGGCCTGATCCTCTGACGCATAAAGCGTGTCGACGCTTGCCAACTGTCGACCTGTAATCCGGTTCATCGCGTCTTGGAACTTGCTGTCTTCTGCGTCGCGCACGATCTCTTTAATCGCAGCATAGACCAGCGGCGGCCCCGACGCGATCAGGCGGGCCATGTCCCAAGCGGCGGCCTCTAGATCAGCGGAAGGATAGGCGTGGTTGATCAACCCCCAGCCTAACGCCTCTGTCGTGTCGAACCAACGCCCTGTCAGCAGCAGTTCCATTGCGATATGATAAGGAATGCGCTTGGGCAGCTTCACAGACGCGGCATCTGCGACGGTGCCGGACCGGATTTCTGGCAAAGCGAAAGTGGCATGATCGGCGGCCAGAATAATGTCGGCAGACAGGGCCAGTTCCAACCCGCCCCCACATGCAATCCCGTTGACCGCGGCGATGACGGGCTTGTTCATATCGCGCAATTCTTGCAAGCCCCCGAACCCGCCGACACCATAATCGCCATCCACCGCATCGCCGTCATTGGCGGCCTTCAGGTCCCAACCGGGGCAAAAGAATTTGTCGCCAGCACCCGTGATGATCGCCACGCGCAAATCAGGGTCGTCGCGGAACGCGGCAAAGGTATTTCCCATAATCCGGCTGGTCGCCAGATCAATCGCATTGGCCTTGGGTCGGTCCAACGTCACATGTAAAATCGCGCCGTCACGTTTGGTTTTGATGGGGCTTGTCATCGGCTTGTCCTTATAAGTGCATCAGCGACGATGGCGTCGGTTGCGGTGCAAATCAACGGGTTGATCTCAATTTCTTCAACGCAGGTCGCATTGGCAAGAACATAGTCTTGTACCGCCATAATCGTGTCTATTACCGCGACCAAATTTGCAGCGGGACCGCCGCGATAACCAGTGAGCAATTTGTTAATCCGCAAAGACCCCAACGCGGCCTTCACTGTCGCACGGCCGCTGGGAACCAACATGGATTGGCTGTCTTGGACCAGTTCAGTCAAGGTCCCTCCTGCCGCAAGTGTCAAAACGAACCCGTGGGCAGGGTCTTTGACAACACCGATGAGCAATTCGGCAACGCCGCCAGTTACCATCTCTTCAATTAAGAACGAGGAGGTGGGCATTTTCTTGGCGGCATCGCTGACCGCTCGCGGATCGGGCAGGTTCAGGGCCACCGCGGCTGCCTCTGTCTTATGCGCGATCCCTTGGCCCTTGAGGACAACTGGAAAGGACATCGCATCAAAGTCCAAATCGTCAATATTGTTCGATGTCACTTGTCGTGGGATATGCACGCCATGCGCCGCTATTTCCGCCTTTGATTCTGCTTCTGTCAGCGTTTTTCCGGCTAAGGCTGGGGTGACCTGTAGCAGGTCCGTATCGAGGTCAGGTGCGGCGATCACTTGCGCTGCGAGCACTGCGCCCATTGCCTCTGGCAATCCGTTCAACGGAATAACACCGCCCGCCATGAGTTGGGCGGCAATAGGCTCTGGCAGCAGTTCTGGTAAACTGGATACAACGGCCAAGGCACCCGAGGTGTTTGCCTTTGTCGCAAGCACCGCATTGACCGCAAAATCCCAGTCAGCGGGATCGCATCGGTCTGCACGTGGGAAATCAAGAATGATCATTGTTAACGCCAATATAGGGTCTAACATGGCGGAAAACGCTGCAGTCATTGCAGTTGTGTCACGCCAAATATAGGTGTGATAATCGAGCGGATTGGCGAGTGCGACCTTCGGACCGAGTGCCGCAAATAAGGCCGCATGTTGGATATCGTTCAAAGGAGGAAACCGCAAAGCGGTCCCATGGGCCAGGTCCGCAGCGAGCGATGCTTCGCCGCCAGAGCAGCTGATTGTTGCGATATTGGTCCCATGAAGTGGCCCCGCCACATGGAGGATTTTTAAAGTCTCTAAAAAGGTTGCAAGGTCACCCACGCGGTTGATGCCTAACCGCTCGAGCAGCGCCGCCGCCCCTGCATCCGATCCGGCAAGTGACGCGGTATGGGAAATAGTTGCGGCTTGGGCGTGGGCTGATTTTCCGACTTTCAACGCAACCAATGGCACCCCTTTTGCGCGGGCAGCACGGGCAAGCGTCTGCCATTTCGCGATATCGCCGAACCCTTCGATATGCAGCCCGATCGCGGTGACGCGCGGGTCATCAAGCAACGCAAGTGCGATATCCGCTTGGGTGGTTTGTGCTTGGTTTCCGCATGTGATGACGTAGCCAATGGGCAAGCCGCGCGCTTGCATTGTCAGATTGATCGCGATGTTCGACGACTGTGTTAGGACCGCCACCCCTGATGACGCGGAAACAGCGCCATGTTGATCAGGCCACAAAAGCGCCCCGTCAAATGTGTTTATCATGCCATAGCAGTTGGGCCCCAAAATCGGCATGTCACCAGCCGCCACAATGAGCTGTTGGTTCAAACGACCACCGTCATCAACCTCTGCAAAGCCCGAGGCAAAACATACCGCGCCGCCCGCACCGATGGCGGAGAGTTCGCCTACAGCAGCAATAGTTGCGTCGCGATTGATGCCCACGAATGCAGCATCGGGTGGATGCGGCAAATCGGCGATGCGCGCAAAACCCCCCGTTCGTGGATGCACATTCCACAGCTCACCTTTAAAACCCGACACCTTCAATTGGTCCAAAACGGCCTGACACCACGCGCCGCCGCCGATGACGACAACGGATTGGGGTCGCAGGAGGCGTGTCAAATCACGCGGCATGATGTCGACTTTCGCAGATGATAGAGCCTCCGGCGGGGATATTTGGAAACCAAAGAGGCAAGGTTTTATTAACCATAGTCGGCGAGATTATAGAGGCGGGACAGGCGGGGACGCCGATGGCCGTAACCAAAGAGGCGGGCATGGTGTCAAAACATGGCGTCATGTCCGTTTTCCCCTCTTTGGTTTTCAAATATCCTCGCCGAAGGCATAAATTCTATGCGCCAAGCGGGCGAAGCAGGTCGCGGCTGATGATATGGCGCTGAATCTCGGATGTACCGTCCCAAATTCGTTCCACCCGCGCATCGCGCCAGAACCGTTCCAGCGGAAAATCATCCATCAGGCCCATTCCTCCATGAACTTGAATCGCAGCATCTGTGACTCGGGCGAGCATTTCTGACGCGTAGAGCTTGGCACTCGCAATTTCACGGTTGGCGGGGATGCCTTTATCAAGCCTATCGGCGGCGGCGAGGGTTAATAGGTCTGCGGCGTCAATCTCTGTTATCATGTCGGCGAGCTGAAAGCTGACACCTTGGAACTTGCCAATTGGTTGGCCGAATTGTTCCCGTTCGGCGGCATAAGTTAGCGCATAGTCAAATGCGCGCCGCGCGCGGCCCACGCACATTGTGGCAACAGTAATTCGCGTGGCGTAGAGCCATTCGTTCATGACAGCAAAGCCGCCATCAACTTCGCCAAGAACCTGTGCGTCGGGGAGACGACAATCATCAAATTCGAGCACCATGTTTTTGTAGCCCCGATGGCTAACGGATTTATACCCATCGCGGATTGTGAAACCGGGTGTGCCCCGATCCACAAGGAATGTTGTGATCCGTTTCTTGGGACCGCGCGGGGTGTCGTCTTCGCCAGTTGCCACGAATACGATGATGAAATCTGCGTGTTCCGCGCCCGAAATGAAATGTTTGGTGCCGTTCAAAACCCAGTCACCGCCATCTCGCACTGCGCTGCATGTCATCCCGCGTACATCCGAACCTGCGCCTGGTTCGGTCATTGCTAGGGCATCCATTTTTTCCCCGCGCACGGCCGGCATCAGGTAGCGTTCGATCTGTTCATCCTTACACGCCATCAGGATATTCTGCGGACGCCCAAAGAAATGGTTCAGCGCCATGGACCCACGCCCAAGCTCTCGCTCGACAATTGCGAAATCGACGTGGGACAGACCGGCACAACCAACGCTTTCGGGGAAGTTACAGGCGTAAAACCCTAGATCGAGTGTCTTTTGTTTGATCTCTTTGGCAATCTCGGCGGGGACTTCGCCGGTGCGCTCGACCAGGTCTTCGTGGGGATAGATTTCCTTTTCCACGAAGGCGCGCACGGTGTCGGCGATCATCGTGGATTCATCGGAAAGGCCATAGATCATCATAAGGTCCTATCGGTGCTATTTGTCATAGTTAGACGCCTCATCGGTCAAGATCGCCTTGAGTTCGTTGAGGTGTCTTTCATCTTGTTCGGGGTAGTCGGCCAGTTCGGCACTTGTTTTCTTCGCGATGTCGTGTGGGATGATCCGCAAGGGCTGTCCGGTTTGCAAAGCGCGGATGTAAGTCTCGCAAGCGCGCTCAAAGTAATAGAGTCTATTAAAGGTTTCTGCGACCGTTTCGCCGATGATCATGATGCCATGATTGCCCATAATCATGACCTTGTCCTTGGGGTCTGACAGCAGGGTCGCACAGCGTGCGCCCTCCTCTTCGAACGCTAAACCACCGTAGTTTTCATCAACCACATGCCGTTCGTAAAACGTACAGGCGTTTTGGTCGATGGGCGGTAGGTGGCTGTCGGCGAGTGAGGCCAGAACCGTTGCGTGGATCGAATGCACATGCATGCAACACCGCGCGTGCGGCACGCCGCGATGGATACCGCCGTGCAAGCCCCAAGCCGTCGGGTCAGGCGCATTTGGACCGGTCAATGTGTCGGGATCATTTGCATCCACGACGATCATATCACTGGCCTTAATCCGGCTAAAGTGTACTTGGTTCGGGTTCATCAGGAATTTGGTCCCGTCATCATTGATCGACAGGCTAAAGTGGTTGGCCACCCCTTCATGCATGTTCAACCGTGCGGTCCACCGAAAGGCGGCAGCTAGATCAACCCTCTCTTGCCAGAATTCCATATTTTCGCGCATGTGATACCCCTTATTTGTGACCACAGTTGCAGTGGACTTTGTGCCGTTCAAGTCTGAATGCGACATGCGGTCTTGAACATGCGGATGATATCGTCAAAGTCAGCACAAAAGGGAGAGTGTCATGCAGCCAATTTGTCTTGTCGGGATTGGAAAGATCGCCGTGGATCAACATGTGCCCGCGATTGCGGAGAGTAATGATTGGACCCTTGCCGCGACGGTTAGCCGTGCAGGCGAGGTGGACGGCGTGCCGAGTTACACCGATTTTGATGCTATGCTTGCAGAGCGTGACGACATCCGCACCATATCGCTGTGTTTGCCGCCTGTGCCCCGATATGATTACGCTGTTCGCGCGATTGCCGCCGGGCGCAATGTTATGTTGGAAAAGCCACCGGGTGCGACCATTGCCGAAGTGCATGACTTGCAGGCCCGTGCTGATGCCGCGGGCGTGACCTTGTTCACCACTTGGCACAGCCGGATGGCCAAAGGGGTTGCGGCCGCCAAGGCGTTTTTGGCCGATAAGGACGTGACCGGCGGGCAAATCATGTGGAAAGAAGACGTGCGCCGTTGGCACCCGAACCAAGATTGGGTTTTCGAGCCCGGTGGCATGGGCGTTTTTGATCCAGGCATCAATGCGCTTTCGATCTTTACCGAAGTCCTGCCGCAGCCGACCCATGTGACCAGTGCCGAGCTTAGATTTCCGCAAAACAAATGGACACCGATCGCGGGGCAGGTGCAGTTTGCCAATGGCATCGCGATGGAGCTGGATTGGCTTAAAGAGGGCACGCAGATGTGGGAAATGACCCTGCGTGCTGGCGATGATGTCGTCTATTTGATGGAAGGCGGCAATCGTTGTGTGATCAATGATCAAGACGTCGCGGGCAGTGAATTGGATGAATACCCAGCCCTTTATGACCGGATGGCAAAACTGGTGAGTGCTGGGCAGACGGACGTCGATTTGGCCCCGATGGTGCATGTGGCGGACGCGCTGACGCTTGGCAAACGCATCACTGTGGACCCGTTTTCTTTCTAGGGCGTGAGCGTGCGGGTCAGCAGGTGGTCAAGGAACTTTGCGGCCCCAATATAGGGGTCGTCTTGGTCTAACACGGCGCGGACTTGCACATCGAAATCGGCATAGTGTTGCGTCTGTGCCCAGATCAGAAAAATCAGGTGATAAGGGTCTATTGCTGCGATTTTGCCCTGATCCGCCCATGATTGAATCACCTGCGCCTTTTCATCGACCAATGATTTGAGCGCCGGGAAATCGTCCCGCAAACGTGGTGCCCCTTGGAGAATCTCATTGGCAAACAGCCGGCTTTCACGCGGATAATCGCGGCTTAGGTCCAGCTTGCGCTGCGCATAGGTCAAGATTTCATGGATTGGGTCGCCTTGGGCATCCATGTCGCGTAACGGATCAAGCCAAAGGTCAAGAAGCGAGGTCAGCACCTCTTTATGGATCGCCTCTTTTGATTTGAAATAATAGAGCAAGTTCGGTTTCGACAGCTGCGCGGTCGCGGCGATCTGATCAAGTGTCGCGCCACGAAAACCGAATTGGGAAAAAACCTCTAATCCAGCCTGAAGGATCGTTGCGCGATTCTTTTGTTGTATGCGTGTTGCTGATTTTGTCATAACCCGTTCATGGTGGCACAGAATTGGGCTGATGACACTTAAAACGTGAAGAGGGCACATGAAGTTTTTGTCGAGCAATCAAGAAGGGGGCCAGCCCCCCGGCCTGCGGCCGTCCCCCGAGGTATTTGGGGCCAGAAGAAGCTTGGCGTTAGTCGTGCTTTTGTCGGCTTGTGCGCGGCCTGTAGTTGAGCCGTTGATGCTGCCCTTATCCGTGGATGAAATGTTGCCAACGGATATTGATCGGTCAGAAGTCAACCGCGATCCAGAGGGTTGTTATTTTTACACCTTTGCGAATGAGCTGATTGTTGTGCGCGATCGCGCAGGTTCGCCGATTTGTATTTTGCCATAGGGGTATTGGTATGAGCTATCTTTTAGGTGTTGATACCGGCGGCACGTATACCGATGCGGTTGTATTGGATGAGGCCGCAGATGCGGTTGTCGCGAGCGCGAAGGCGTTAACTTCGCGCCCCGATTTGGCTGTTGGTGTTGGCGCTGCGATTGATGCTGCATTGGTGCAGGCGGCGATTGATCCTGCTCATATCGCAATGGTGTCCTTGTCGACGACATTGGCCACCAATGCGTTGGTTGAGGGCCAAGGTGGCCGCGTTGCGTTGGTGTTCATCGGGTTTGATCCCGCGGAGCTGGGCCGCGCTGGGCTAGAGGACGCGTTACGCGGTGATCCTGTGATTTCTTTGACCGGGGGTCATTCCCATGCAGGCGGCGAAGTTGCGTCGCTTAATCTGGGCGCATTGGCGGAGGCTGTGCGCGGTTTGGATGCCGGTGTGACTGGATTTGCTGTCGCAGCCAGTTTTGCGACGCGTAATCCCGAACATGAGGTCGCGGCCCGAGACTTAATCCGCGAAATGACCGGCAAGCCTGTCACATGTTCGCATGAATTGTCGTCTGCGTTAGGGGGACCAAAACGTGCGCTGACCGCTGTTTTGAATGCCCGTTTGATTGGCATGATCGATGGGCTGATCAGCGCTTGCGAAAATCATTTGATCCATGTTGGCATTGATGCGCGCCTTATGGTCGTGCGCGGTGATGGCGCACTCGTGTCTGCCTTGGTCGCCCGCGAGAAGCCGATTGAGACGATTTTATCGGGGCCCGCAGCCTCCATTGCAGGTGCGTCTTGGCTGACCGGTGAGGATGACGCGCTTGTGTCTGACATTGGCGGGACGACCACAGATGTGTGTCTATTGCAGGGCGGACGGCCCAAAATTGACCCGCAGGGCGCGCGCGTCGGACCCTATCGCACTATGGTCGAGGCCGTCGCGATGCGCACCACGGGGCTGGGTGGCGATAGCGAAGTGCACGTGGTTGAGGGGCTAGGCGGCGGCTTACGTCTTGGGCCGCGCCGGTTGATGCCAATAGCCTTGGCTGCGCAGAAATTTCCCGAATTGGTGCATGGGGTTTTAGACCGATGTTTAGCCAATGACATCCCGCCGTCAGATGGCGGGCGGTTTGCCGTGCCAATGTTTGAAACACTGCCCGAAGGGCTTGACGACCGCGAGGCAACCGTTGCGTCACGGCTGATCGACGGCCCAATGCGCGTCAGCGAGGCCGCCGTGAGCCGGATGGAAAACCCTGCCCTCATGCGTTTGGTCACCCGAGGTATGGTGATGATCGCGGGTGTGACGCCGTCGGATGCATCGCATGTTTTGGGCCGTGTCGATGCGTGGAATGTGGAGGCAGCTGAGAAAGCGCTCACTCTTTTCGCGCGTCGCCGTGTCGGGTCTGGTGAACGCTTGGGCGCGGGGCCCGCGCAAATGGCGCAGATGATTATTGATCAGCTCACGACCCAAACGGTTGATTGCCTGCTGCAAGCTGCCTTTGACGAGGATGGCTGGGACCGTGCCGATGCTTTGGCGTCTCATCCGCTAACGCTCGCCGGGATGGTCCAGAATAAGGGGATTGTGCAGATGGACCTGCGGCTTGGCGTTCCTGTGATCGGGTTGGGTGCTTCGGCTACCGCCTATTACGGTGCTGTCGGAACGCGGGTGAACTCGCGTATGGTTTTGCCGGAACATGCGGGTGTGGCAAATGCAATTGGGGCTGTTGTCGGGCAGGTCGCGATGCATGCCAGCGGAACGGTCACAAGTCCAGGTCCGGGGGCGTTTGCGGTTCACTTGCCTGATGGTTTGACCCAATTTATGTCGTCGGATGAAGCCATGGACGCGCTAGAGACGGCATTGCGCGTTGAAGCAGGCGACACCGCCCGTGCGGCGGGGGTAGAAGAGATCCGCTTCACCGTTGACCGCGATGTCAGACAAGTCGACATCGAAGAACAACCAATGTTCATTGAAGCCACGATCAAGGTCACCGCCCAAGGTCGCCCGCGCATCGCAACAACCTAGCGTTGCCTCACATTTATGTCATGGCGATTGCGTGATTTGAAATCATCGGTCACAACTTCGCAGAAATGAAAGGAAGCCGATGCTTGATCGCTATGCACGCACATTGATTGATCCGCCGCTGAACACAGCGGGCCGGATGATTGCGGCGCGTGGCATTTCGGCCAATGATGTGACGCTGATCGGTTTGGCACTTGGGCTGTTGGCGGCAGTTTGCATTGCTTGTGGTGTTGGTTTGGTAGGTTTGGCTCTGCTGCTGTCCAGCCGTATTGCCGACGGGCTGGATGGCGCTGTGGCGCGGGCGACGCGTAAGACTGACTTTGGCGGGTATCTCGATATTGCGGCGGATTTCCTGTTTTATGGTGCGATCCCAGCCGCATTTGTGTTTCTTGACCCTGCGACAAATGGGGCAGCGGGCGCGTTTTTACTGACGTCGTTTTACTTCAACGGAACCAGCTTCCTTGGCTACGCAATTCTGGCCGAAAAGCATGGGCATAAGACTGACGCCCAAGGCCAGAAATCGCTCTATTATTCCAACGGCATTCTTGAGGGCACAGAGACGATTGTTTTCTTTGTGTTGCTCTGCCTGTTCCCCACCTATTTCGCGCCATTGGCTTATGTCTTTGGCACGTTGTGTTTTGCCACGGCTGTGCTGCGTATTTATGGCGCCAAACAGCTTTATACTGACTGAAGGAAAACTGATGAAACATCTTGCCATTCTTGCTGCTTTGATCGCCCCTGCGGCGGCGATTGCGGACCCTAATCCGGCTGATTGGGACGCTGTGAAGGCCAAGGCCAGCGGCCAAACCGTCTATTGGAATGCATGGGGTGGGTCGACCACGACCAATGATTTCCTTGCTTGGGTTGGGTCCCGTGTGGCCGAGGATTATGGCGTCACATTAGAACATGTGAAACTGACCGATACTGCCGATGCTGTGACCCGCGTTCTCGCTGAAAAGCAGGCGGGCGAAAACGACGACGGCGCGATCGATATGATCTGGATCAATGGCGCAAACTTCGCGGCCATGAAAGAGGCCGATTTGCTGTTTGGCCCATACGCTGAACAACTGCCAAATTGGGCCGTGGTTGATGCCGCGGGCAAGACCGTACAGACCGATTTCACCGTGCCAACTGATGGGTATGAAAGCCCATGGGCCATGGCGCAGGTCGTATTCGTGCACGACACTGCCGATATGCCCAATGGCGTCGGGTCGATGGCGGAACTCTTGGAATGGGCACAAGCGAACCCTGGGCGCTTTAGCTACCCGCAGCCGCCGGATTTCTTGGGCACGACATTCTTGAAACAGGTTCTGGTCGATATTCTGCCTGACCCGTCTGTGCTGTCTGCCGAGGCTACTGACGAAAACTATGCTGAGGTCACAGCCCCACTTTGGGCCTATCTTGACGCGTTGACACCGAACCTTTGGCGCGAAGGTCAGGCTTATCCGGCAACGGGTACGGCCATGTTCCCACTGATCGCCGACGATGAGCTCGACCTGTCGATTTCCTTTAGCCCGGGTGCTGCTTCTACCGCGATTGCGAATTTTGAATTGCCGGATACCGTGCGCACATTCGTTTTGGACAAAGGCACCATCGGCAACGCGTCATTCGTGACGATCCCTTATAACTCTGGTTCCAAGGCGGGCGCGATGATTGTTGCGAACTTCCTGATGTCGCCAGAGGCACAAGCCCGCGCCCAAGACCCTGCGATTTTGGGCTATGGTACTGTGCTGGATATGGCCGCGATCACAGCCGAGGAGCGCGCTGTTTTTGACGGATTGGAACTCGGTATTGCGACCCTTACGCCTGCTGAGTTGGGCACTGTTCAGGCGGAACCGCACCCAAGCTGGGCCACGCGTTTGGCTGATGATTGGGCGGACCGTTACGGTGTTTCGCAGTAAGCGATTAGATACTCACGAGGGGCGCTGCGTATGACCACGCGGCGCCTTTTGCCTATTTTGCCAATCTTCACGTTGTTGGCGATGCTTGGCCCTGTGGTCGCTGGGCTTTATGGCACGGTCCTGCCCGCGTTTGGGCATTTGCCTGCTGCTGGGCTGACTGGCCCAACCATTTCCCCATTCGTTGATCTTTTCGATTGGGCTGGTCTGTCACGTGCAGTAATGTTGTCCATCGGGGTCGGTGTGGGCGCCACGTTGATCGCATTGACCATCGTCGCGTTGCTAACAGCGGGCTGGTCCGGCACACCTGCATTTCGGTTTTTAGAACGTTTGCTATCGCCGTTGTTGTCGGTGCCTCACGCCGCCGCTGCTTTCGGTTTGGCGTTTTTGATCACGCCGTCGGGTTGGATTTCGCGCGCATTGTCGCCCGTTGTGACAGGCTGGGACCGGCCGCCGGACTTGCTCATTGTGCAAGACCCCTTGGGCTTAACAATGATGTTTGGATTGGTCATCAAAGAAGTGCCGTTTCTATTGTTGATCACCCTCGCGGCACTCGGCCAAGCCGACACCCAGCGTAGCATGGCAGTGGCCCAAGCGCTGGGCTATGGCCGTGTCACGGGATGGTTGAAAACCGTGTTTCCGCGCGTCTATGCGCAAATCCGACTGCCGGTCTATGTTGTGCTCGCTTATTCTATGTCGGTCGTTGATGTGGCGGTGATTTTGGGCCCAAATACCCCGCCAAGCCTGTCTGTTTACATTGTGCGGTTAATGTCTGATCCCGACCTTGCGATGCGCCTGCAAGGGGCAGCAGCAGCGTTGTTACAACTCGGCTTGGTCATCGGTGCATTGACCCTTTGGCGCATTGGCGAAGTGGTCGTTGCAGCCTTGGGTCGTCGTTGGATTATGGCGGGTTTTCGCGGAAAATTAGACCCTATTGTTGGCGGAATAGCGCTTTTTGTAAGCAGTGCCTGTGCGTTCGCTGTTGTCGCTGGGATCGCGGTTTTGGGTATATGGTCGTTCGCTGGGTTTTGGAGTTTTCCAGACTTTCTACCTGATCAATTCACGCTGCGAAATTGGATGCGTTTCGGTCCCAATACGCTCGCCGCTTTGGGCGAGACCGCGCTCATTGCGGTTTGCGTGACACTGGCCGCATTGATCCTAACGATTGGTTGTCTCGAGGCAGAATATCGCCACGGATTAACCTTGTCACAACGTGGCATGTGGTTGTTGTATCTTCCACTATTGGTGCCGCAGACGGCGTTTTTGCCGGGGCTGCAAACTTTGATGTTAAGCATCGGCGCAGACGTGGGACGGGTGCCTGTCATGTTGGCCCATTTGGTGTTTGTCTTGCCTTATGTGTTCTTGTCATTGGCTGACCCGTTTCGCGCGTGGGATGTTCGTATGGGCACGATTGCGAATGCGTTGGGCGCAAAGCCCGATCGTGTCTTATGGACGGTGCGCTTACCCATGTTATTGCGCCCGATTTTGACGGCGATCGCGGTGGGCTTGTCTGTGTCGGTGGGGCAGTATCTTGCGACCCTGTTGATCGGTGGTGGACGGGTGGCCACCTTGACAACAGAAGCTGTCGCACTTGCCTCTGGCGGCGACAGGCGCGCCATCGGCGTTTATGGTTTGATGCAGACAGGTGCTGCACTGGTCCCGTTTACGCTGGCGCTGATTGTGCCAGCAATCGTATGGCGAAATAGGAAAGGGTTGCGGCATGGATAAGGGCCTAACACTCGACAATGTGTCGATCTTCAAGGACGGTTCGCCGTTGCTGTCGCTGTCCGCAACTGTTGCCCCCGGCGAGGTGTTATCGATCATGGGCCCATCCGGTGTGGGCAAATCCACGCTGTTGGCATTCGTCACAGGCACACTTGCGCAGGATTTCTCGGTCAGTGGCTCGGTGCATTTGGACGGTACAGACATCAGCACCACCCCGCCGCATCAACGCCGCGTGGGGATTTTGTTCCAAGACGATCTGCTATTTCCGCACTTGTCCGTCGGGGCCAATTTGGCGTTCGGCTTGAATGCAGGCGGCAGCAAAACGGATCGCTTGACGAAGATCGATGCGGCTTTGGTCGAAGTCGGGCTAGAGGGATTTGCCGACCGTGATCCGGCAACACTGTCAGGCGGGCAAAAGGCGCGTGTTGCCCTGATGCGAATGCTCTTGTCAGAGCCAAGCGCCTTGCTTCTCGATGAGCCATTCTCGCGGCTGGATACCGCGCTGCGTGCACAAGTGCGTGCACTTGTTTTTGCCCGCGCCAAGGCCCGCGGCCTGCCTGTTCTGATGGTGACCCATGACGCTGACGATGCACAGGCAGCAGGTGGTCAGATCATCACGCTGGCACCGATTCAATAGGGCTTGATCGTCCTGAAATAGTGGCGCAAGCATATCCTAAAGCGATTTGGGAGACCTATGATGACCATCAATTCTGTTGTTTGGGGCGAAAACGTCCATGAGCAAACGAATAAAGTTGTGGCCAAGATTTATCCTGACGGGATGCATGATGGCGGAATTTTCGTCGGAAACAAGCGGAAACCGATTGAGAGCGCAGACCGTTCAAAGTTTTTCCGCTGCGCGCTGGGATGGTTTGCATTCGGCCGAACTTGCAATGGGTGTTGATACAGATGTCGAGCTTCA
>CBFIAX010000028.1:0-14919 GCA_965660685.1 Yoonia sp.
TCGATAGGCTTGATTTGATCCAGTAGAAGTAAGACTCTACTGACCAAAGATACATACACACACAACCATCAGTATATGATGAACCTGGAACAATGTTGGCAATGAAAAGACCCAACCTGATGATCTCGACGCCCCAATGCATAGGGGCCGAAAGAATGATTTGTCTTTTTTGATTTGGTGGTCATAGCGCGAGCAAAACACCCGATCCCATCCCGAACTCGGCAGTTAAGTGCCGCTGCGCTGATGGTACTGCGTCTTAAGGCGTGGGAGAGTAAGTCACTGCCAAATCTAATAAGGCAAATCATTCGTATCTCTCTTACGATCTCTCAATAATACAACAAATTGAGAGAAAACACTGTCGCGGGATGGAGCAGCCCGGTAGCTCGTCAGGCTCATAACCTGAAGGTCGTAGGTTCAAATCCTACTCCCGCAACCAATTTCCTTAAGTAATTAAAACGTCTTACGTGCCACCACAGGGTGGATGTCCGCGTTCGCTAACAGAGCGTCGAAGAACTTTGGAAGCAGCAGGGCGCAGAATGATCGTGTGACAATAACGCAACGATCTCAAGTGTAGACAGGAGATGCTGTTGGCTACTATCATGAGAATGAAGTCTTCCATCAGGAAATCTATAGGGGCGCTACAAACTCACATCTGCAGAGCGAAGCATTGCGTCTGCAGAACCGTCTGAAACCATACCGGCGCGTGCAACTTCGTTTTCGCGGACGTATGGCCCAGTCTCTCGCAGAACATGATGGCATCATTTATGCTCTAAAGTCTGGAGATTCTGAACTTGCCGCCAAGCTGCTACGTGCCCACGTCACAGTGCAAGGCGAAAAGTTTCAGCAATTAATGGCCGGACTTAAGAACTAGAAGCTGACCAACTTGGGCCGGAGACTGGTTCGACAGCGCAACAGTATCATGTGCGGCGAACTTAGATTTCTGCAATACTTCATCCCTTTGTTCGCATGTCAGAACCAACCGCAAAATACCCTTGGGCGTCAGTTAACGTACGGATTGCTGACATCGGTGCGACTCGCGGCATTTGTGACTTTGGGCTCTAAGCTGACTTACGCATTGCTTGCACAAAGGTCCGGTCGAATCCTGCCCCGTTAGTTGCTGCGAAATTCATAAACGTTTGACCGTTAAAGAACGGCTCAAGACAGAGCAGCCTCCTCTTGCTTAGCTGTCAATAAATAATAATTGCGCGCGCAAGCGTTTGATTGCTGCGCAGCCAAGGTGCGCATTGCAGCGATACGGGTAATTACCGCGTCAGACTTTGGCTCAATGCGCAGAACGCGACTTGCAAGCTGCAAGGCCCATTGCGGATCGTCTTGTAGGGCGCCTTTTGCCGCTTTGGCCAAGGCATCGACACCGCCCACAAGGGCCGCGAGCTTCGTGGCTTCGTCCAATGGTGGCAGTGGAAACAACGTTGCCGGATCGCCGTCGAACCAGCCCAAGGTCCCGCTGAAATAGGCGCGCACGGCCCATTCCACGGTGCCGTAGTATTCCTGCAGATAGGGCAGGTCTCGCAGATGGTCCGGCAATCGTACAAAGCTGACCAGCTCATCTGGCGTCAGCCCTGCGTTCATACCTTCGGCGGACTTGGCGACCACGAACCGGATGGCCTCTGCATAACGTGCAAGCCTTTCGCGGATATCATCCCCCCCAAAGATCGGCTTTGAGTGACCGGGGGCAAGGATGTCGGCGTCGTAACCTGCAAGCGCATCAAGACCGTCAGCCCAAATATCAAACTCTCGATAAGCCGTGCCGCGGATCGCATAGAGATTTGGAAAGCCGGTATAGTAGTTATCCGCCGAAAACAGCAGCTTTTGATCAGGCTGCCAGACGACGATATTGTCGGCACATTCGCCGGGTGCGAAATGCAAAGACAGCGTGACGCCGCAGCGCTCAATTACCATCCCATCCGTTGCAACCTTCGCGTTTGGCGGAATGTGGCCCTTTCCCAATCCTTCCATCGGGCGGTCCGCAGGGCCAAGGCCAATGTTGATCCGCTCGGTCCCTTGTTGCAGCCCCATGCCAAACTGACGCGCTGCGCGGGTGATCAAAACCTGACCGGGTCCGGGTTTATCTGATGCGCGGACCAGATCGCTGTCAAACGCATGATGCGCGAGGATTTCAACGTCTTCGCCGCCCGCAAATACAGTTGCGCCCGAAATGTGGTCACGGTGGGAATGGGTGTAGATGATTGTTTTCACCGGCAGGTCAGTGATTTTGCGAAATTCGACTAGAATATTCTCTGCCGCTTTCGTGCTTTCCGTCGTGTCGATGATGATCAAACCATCTTCACCCACAATCATTCCAACATTAGATGCCGCATAGCCGACGGCCAAATAAGCATTTTCGGTCAGTTGATAGACAGATTTTTCAAATTCCGCGTTGTGGCGGCGCAGTTTTTCCTCGGGTGTCATTTGCTCATCCTCATGCGGGCTGCGTCATTGCGTTTAGCCCCAGTGCGTCTGTCAGATTAAACGCGCCCATTCCGCCATCTACAGGGATGTCGATGCCTTTAAGCCAGCTACTTTTATCCGATAACAAGAAGGCCGCGATCTGTGCCGTCTCTTCCGCTGTCCCGGGACGTCTAGCCCGCGCAACATTCTTCGCCATCTTGTCGCCAAAGGCACGGGCGAAATCGTCAAGAATGCCTGTCGCGATCGCCCCGGGGCTGATGGAATTTGCCCGTAAATCTCGCGCGATCAGGTCTTCGGTCATCGCCATCGTCCACAGGATCATCGCCTCTTTCGACAGATTATAAGCGCGCGTTGCGTCCATTTCCTCAGAAGCGACAAAGCCATCCAGTTCCGCACGATCCACAAGGGCTGCCAACCGCTTGTTTTGGTCGATCTGTTCTCGCCATCCAGCCCCCGCCCGCGAGGCCATATTTACGATGGCCCCACCTTTCAACAGCTTGGGTAGCATGGCTTGCGTAAATTGCCGCTGCCCTAAGAAGTTCACTTGCAGCAAACTCGCCTCTAGCCCGTCACGCGGCGGCAAGCCGGCATTGTTACATAGCCCGTCGAGTGGCGCGTTGACTTGCGCGGCCGCTTTTGTGATCGCGGCTGGATCGTTGAGATCAAGCTGAATAAAATGGTCAACGTTTTCGGACGCTTCAGCGATATCAAAGCCGATGACGCGATCACCGTTAGATTTTAGAATACGTGCCAACGCGGCGCCAATGCCGCTCGCAACGCCCGTTACAGCAAATGTTTTCGGCATTTTAGTTTCCTCGCCATCTTGGATGCGATGATAAGACTTTGACATGATTACTGTTATCCATAAAAATTGCTAGACCATAACCAAAGGTGATCACGTGAAGGTTCAACATATTGAAACGCTTGTCGCCATTGCTGATGCTGGCAGTTTGCGCGGTGCGTCGGAAAAACTCAACAAATCGCAACCAGCGCTGACAAAAATGCTCAAACAAGCAGAGTCTGACTTGGGCATAGCTTTGTTCCACCGCTCGTCTCGTGGGGTCACTTTGACCAAAATGGGCGAAGCCGTACTAAGCCGTGCACGTACGATCAAAAGCGAAATGGGTCTTTTGAAACAAGAAGTCGCACAACTCAGCGGGCAGATGGTTGGCACCATTAATGTCTGCTTGTCTCCGGTTGCAGCAGTGCAAATCATGCCACGCGCACTCGCGATGTTTCAAAAGGCGCATCCACACATAAGTGTTGCGATGACGAGCGGTCTGTTACCCGACGCGCTGATCCCCTTGCGCGAAGGCAAAACGGACATTGTGATTGGCCCGGTTCCTGCCGACGATCTGGGCCGCGAGTTCAATATTGAACCGCTTTTTACCACGCCGATTGTTGTGATTACATCACCCGACTCTGCCTTTGCAGGCGCGAATAGCCTTCAGGATTTGACCCAAGCGCTATGGATCAAAATCGGTTCACCCGAACGGCCCGCAATCTTTCGCAAAGCGTTTATTGACAATGGTCTCGCGCCGCCTGATGCGATGATCACGTCTGAGTCGTATTTCGGTGCTCTCGCAATGGTGGAAAGTCTGGGGGCGCTTTGCACCTTTCCTGAAATGCTGTTCAAAGGCACACGCAAGGGTTGGAATGTGCAGGAAATTGCCATTCGCGAAAAGTTCGCGCCGGTTCAAATCGCCATCTTGACCCGAAAAAGTCACCAGCTGACCCCCGCTGCGCATGCTTTGGTTAACTGCGTGCGGCGGCGCGCCACGATGCTGCGCATCGAGCATAACTAATAGTTGTCGTGTTGTGGATTTAGCGGGAATTATGGGCTGTCGCCCAAAGGAAAAGCCAGCCCCATTTCTAGGGCTGGCTTGGTTCGTTTTCGACGTGTTTAGTACACGCCGCCTTTGTCAACTTTTTGGGAAAAGGCTGTCTCGCCGCCGGACGCAAGCAAAGCAGCTTGTTCAACCCAGTTGTCACGGCTGACGCGGCCTTTGAAACCTTCGAGGTTTGCATCGACCCATGCGACTTCGTCTGCGGACCAGTTTGCGATCTGGTCAAAGTGCCAGAAGCCAAGCTTGTTGCAGATCTGCTCCATCTTGGGGCCAACGCCTTTGATCCGTTTCAGATCATCGGCACCACCAGCACGAGGTGCAGAAAGCGTCGATGGTTTCGACCCCTCGTTTGCACCTTCGATAACGCCATCGCCATCATAGTCGCGATCATCCTTTGCAATCGGTGCAGCTGCAGCAACCGGAGCAACGGGTGCAACCACGGCTGCCGCAGGTTTGGCCTGAAGATCATGGATCAAGGCATCTTTTTCGGCATGCTTTGCGCGGCATGCATCCAAATCAGCCTGCAAGCGTTCGACGTCGCCGTTATTGATGTTCACCTCGGACCGACGGCCCCAGATAATCCAACCAGCCAAAAGGCCAATCAGTGCGGCAAGCGCGAGCAAAACCCAAATTTCAGTCAGTAGAAATCCCCATTCACGAAACATATTATTCTCCTACTTCGGTGTTAGTGTCTGTTGTGACAGTATTGTTTTCATCATCGACGACAGGGGCGTCTACGATTGGCGCGAACCACGTAATTGTGGTGCGGCGGTTGGCCTTGCGGCCCTCTTCGGTCTCATTGTCGGCAATTGGTTCGGCTTCGCCGTATCCTTTGGCAACGATGCCTGCATCAGACACACCACGAGAAATCAACGCCACACGCACCGCTTCAGCGCGTGATTGTGACAATTCGCGGTTTAGGTCTTCGCCACCTTGGCTATCAGTATGACCGCCGATTTCGACGTTCATGTCAGTTTCTGATAGACATTTACGCAGAATTGACGCGACCGCATTGATGGCACGCATCGATTTGGCGTCCAATGTGGCGGAACCAGTCACGAAGCTAATGCTGTCTGTTTCTAGGGCCGCCGCCGATTGGGCGTTACAGTTGTCGGTATCGGAAGCAAAGTCATACATTGGCAACCAGAAACCGCCGGTAAAGGTCTCTGACCGACCGGTTGCTTGGTTTACACGCTCGGCTCCGTCAGATGGAAGATCGGACGGTGCCGCAACAGTAACATTGACATCGCCGCCCATCGCCTCGGACAGGCCCGCAAGGACAAGGTCGCTATCCACGCCAGGGGCGGTGACGGCGTCAACGCTGACGTCGTCCGCACTTTTGCTATAGGTCACCGTTTCCAGTTCTGGAAGCCAGCCGGAAAGGGCCGCAAGCTGATCACCAGTCTGCGTATCCTCGTCGGTCAAGCTTTGCATCGGTGTTCCGGCGACATCGGAAATGTTCAGGAACGTTGCGATGTCGTCCGTTGCGATGTTCGCAGGCAGTTTGCCGGAAACAGAGACACCGTCCGCTGCGGCATAAGCCACGTCAAACTTTGGTGGCGTTCCATCATCGATTGTCGCGATGTCAGACTGCAGATTATAGCCCGCGGGCAAACCATCAAACAGGGCCATGGCTGCTTGAGCCTCGGCCGGCGTGCGTGCGGTTCCGGTCAACGAAACATCCGTACCAACAACGCGCAATGTGCCGTTCTCAAGTTATCCTAGCGCTTGAACGCCGGCAGTTGCAACGGGGGCAAAACTTCCGGTGTCATCGTCGATAAACGCGGTTACGATTTCGCCCGCAGACGTATCACCAATAATCTCGCTTGCAGCAACGTCAGCTGGGAATTTCCCGTTGGCTTTCGTCCCAGTATCATCGCTTGTCATTTCGAGCGAGAATGGAGCGCCATCGTCGTAAAGCGCAATATCGCTCGATCCGCTAAAGCCCTCAGGCAATGATGCGAGCATCGCTTCTGCCGCTGCTTTCCCATCGGGGTCGGCAACGCCGGTGAGCGACAATGTGGTTTCCGTCATCTGCAATTGGCCAGAACGAAGTTTGCCCAATGCGGATGCGCCCGATTGTGTCACCGCAGACCAATCCGCCAATTCTGGCGACAAGTTGCCCTGCTGTAGATCCGTTTTGATATCTGTGCCGTACGCGTTTGAAAGTGACGCAGCATCCATAGTCGATGGAATTTTTCCTGATGCGGTCGCTGTGCCGTCTTCGGCGCGATCCATTGTCAGGCGAAATGGCGTGCCATCATCCAGAACCGTGATGTCAAAAGAAGCACCATAACCATTCGGCAGATCGGCCAATGCGGCGCGTGCCGCGGCGTCTTCGGAAGGTGTAAGGGCATTGCCAGTGACCAAGATGTCTTGGCCTTGAACGGAAAGTGACCCGTCTTCTAGAGCGCCCAGCCCATCCAGGCCTTTGGCAACAACCCCGGTCCAATTTGCATCCGGTGAACCTGCCATCAGATCAAGATCGTCGGCACCCGCACCGATTTGCGCTGCAAGAACACTGCGATCTGCCTCTGTTGGAATGGAACCCGAATATGTGTAGCTTTCAGCGTTTTTGACTGCGCTCAAAGCAAACGGACTTGCTGTATCCAGAACACGCAATTCGTCGCGCACAACGCGGCGACCTTGAACGTCATGCATTGCCGCCAAGATTTGATCCCGCTCTTCCGCGCTATCGGCAACGCCTGACACGAAAATGTCACGTCCCGAAACGCGTGTGCTCAATGGATGAATGGTTCCCAACGACGCCTGGTCTGCGGCCCCAGTGACTGCGGCTTGCATTGTCTAGGCATTGTTTGAGGACCCGTACCAACCGAGCCCCCCAACGCCAGCAACAAGTACAATCCCACCTAATAGTTTGCGCACGAATATATCCCCTTTTCAAACGAAAGTCCGGAAGACCGTAACGGGTAACAAATTTTTTACCATGGGAAGTTTTGACTTGGGTTCCCCGAAGCGCGTTCTGAGGTCATTGGAGCAAACTGCAGATGTTACCAAGATGTTTGATGGGGCCAACCCAATCGGGCTGGCCCCAACCGTTACGCTACTGCGAAGGCATTTCCGCGCCGCGGCTAATCGGGCCGTGCGTGGACTTACCCCAATATTCCAACGCATAGGCGCCGTCCTGATTGGCCCCACGATATTGAATATAGTTTTCAATTGATTTGGTGAGCTGCATGGAAAAGTCCATGCTGACTGCACGACCTTCATCAAAGGCTTCGCCATCTCGGAAATTGCGGAACCAACGCATCCATTCGTCTGACGCCATGTCACCATTGGTCGGGATCGGCAGATCGTTCGGCGGCAACCAGGGCATGATTGCGCTGATGCTGGGGACTTGACCAGTGGAATGGCAAGACATGCAGCTGGAAGTAGGGTTATCAGCAGGCCCGTTGAGACGCGAGTTGAACCCAAGGTGCATCGCTGGCATCGCCGGATCAGGGTTGATCCAAGTTTCCATCAGGTCTGTGTTGATGACCGTTTCGGTCGGTGCGCTGTTGATGAATGTTTCGGCGTTGCCGGGATCGTTGCCCCACATCACGCCCACAGGCAAAAGGTTGCACCAGTTCTTGGCGTCGCCATGATAATCCGCACAGGCGGCGGAATAGGTGTCGCCAAAATCAGGCGAATTGGCCGCGTCGCCACTATATGTGAATGTGCCGAAAACCCAGCCACCAGCTTCTGCCGCACGGCTGTCTTTGACCATGATGTCCATTTGAAGCAAGTTCATCGGATGGGTTGCACGTGGCGATGCCGCAATCGCATCGCCTGATGGGCAAACCATGTCAGGATAGAAATCGCATTCATACATATAGGCATTCCACTGAAGCGGATTGCTAAGCCACGGCACCTGCGTTTCGTCGAGTGATGTAAATAGGAACTTGCCAACCACTGTGCCTTCGGGGAAGGCAAAGCCGTCTTCCATCGCTTCAATCAGATGTTCAAGATCGGGTCCCCCGCTTGGGTCCGGCCATGCCTCGCCAATCGTGAAGCCGCCGGGGCCGTTATAGAAACCAACCGCATAAGCGTAGGAACCGGCAGTTTGCGTCGGCGCAAGCACTTTTGGCGAAAGTGGACCTTCCCGCGTAAGGCCATGATACCCCTCACGACCTGTCGATCCCCAGTGTTGCCAAGGCATATGATACCAATCAATGCCTTCAGAGTTTTCTTGCAGGACAAAGTCTTTCGACACATCGCCACCACGGATGTTACCCTTAAAAATGTGGTCCCGAACCGCCATGACATAGTCAAGCGGGTCGTTGATGAAATCGATCTGCAAAATATTCTGAACGTCCGGATGCAAGGCCGGAATCTCAGATGGATAATCATCAGCCAGTGCAAAGACTGGGCCGTTATAGTTGGACGGGCTTTCCATAAAGCGAAAATCTGGAAAACCGACTTCGGCTTCCAGCAGGAATGATTGGCTGATGACGGGACTGGCTGCCAAGACTAGGCAGGCGGCCACGCTTGTGGCGGTCAATGTTTGTCTCATTTTGATGTCTCCTTGTTGTTGAATTGTGATCCGTCTAGCAATTGTTTGGGTCAAACCGATTGGGATCCGGTTCTGAGACTGGCGTTGCTATTCAAAAGAAAAGGGCGCTGATCTCAAAACCGGATAAGGGCGTGGCTTAGCTTGACCACTCGATCTTTACGATCGCTGGGTTCTTGCTGTTGTAACGCAGCGTGTGCAGCGAACGTGTGCTCGAATAGATGCCCAGTTTGTAGGTGTCACCAGATACATCCGTGAACTTCAGGTGACCGCTGCCAGAAAACGCGCCGGACGGACCACGTGCATCAACCAGTAAAACATGGTCATACACACCCGCAGAAGATTCGAGCTTAATATGAAAAACTCGGCCTTTGTCGTTGAAATGGATCACGTCTGACAAATCTGTATTATTGTCGAACGCCACCTCTTGGCGACCATTCAAGCCGCTTTCGGACTCTGACTTTGCGGTGCCGTTTTCTTTGCCGGCGTTAGAAGTGATGAAGTTTTGGATATCTGACATTTGATTTTCCTATCTGTCGGTTTGTTTTTTGTTCAATTGCTCCGGAACACGTTACTTTCACCATGCGGGCGTGATCCGATCAGGATCGCAGCGCAAAAAAGGCGTGATTTTTGCGTGAAAAATCGTTTCAGTTTGGGTTTTTTGCGATTAGTCTCCTGCAAATTAGGCCCCCGCGGCACTTTTTGATATTTTGAGGACAGTCAATTTTGGGACGATCACCCGACCTTCGTGTTTCAGTCTTTGGCCATTTTCGGGTTAACAGCGTAACCTTGGGTGATGTGACACCCCGCGCAATGAAGGCACGTGGCTTGTTGGCGCTATTGATTGCGACGCCGGAAGGGGTGCGATCGCGGGCGTGGTTGCAAAGCAAACTCTGGAGCGACCGTTCACCTGAACAAGCCGCGACCAGCTTGCGTCGCACTTTGTCCGATATTCGTAAGGCCTTTGGTCCGCAAAAGAATGTGATTGATGCTGATTTTGCCTCTGTTGCGCTGGACCTGAATCGTTTGCACATATGCTATGATTTGCCAGAGTCCGCAGCGACGGGCATGGAGCTTGATCCCTTTGACGGTATTGACGTCAAAGATGCCGAGTTCGAAGACCTGATCCGGGACATCCGCACAGAGCTCATACGCACCCATACCCCGCGCCCGTCAACCGAAGCTGGTTGGACATGGGATACCACGGGGCGCGCAAAGAATGTGGTGATCATTGAAAGCGCGACGCCGTCGGGGGGCGCCGCCGATATTGCTGTGCAGTTGTTTGTCCAAAAGACTATCAAATATCTAAAGTCTTTGGGCGAATTTGAAATCCTATCGCCAGAAGGCGGTATCCATGCGATCGACAACGAGCAAACCGCGACCGGGACCAAAATTTGCAGCCTAAAAATCCATGCAGTTGCAGACGGTGTGGATGTGTTTTTGGGTGTGCAAGTTGGCCAACCGACGTCGGCGCAATTGCTTTGGTCGGACAGCACGACCGTGGGCATCGGCGCGCAAAGCCTTTTCGATCATCCTGCACTTGCCCGTTTAGTAAGAGAGACTGTTGGGCAAATTTCGAACAACTTCAGCCAAGACTCTACGCAATCCAGCGCCGCGCAATATGCGTTTTATTACGAACAAAAGGCGCGTGGGTTGCTGTTTTCACTTGAACGACAAAGTCTGCAAGACGCAGATCAATTGCTGATCAAAGCCCACGAACAAGATCCCAGTGGTCGGCAGCTGGCATGGCGGGCCTTCTTGCGGCACACAGCAGAGAACCAGTTTTTTGGCCAAGAGGTTTTTGATCCTGATCCGACCTCTGACTCGCTTTTGACGCAAGCCATCGCGATGGCCCCGACCCATCCGACCGTGCAAGCAATCTGTTCGCAAATCCAATTGTTCAATCATGGGGATTTGCAGTTTTCCTTGGCGCTCGCGCAATCGGCTTATGATGCCAATTCGGCTGATCCGCTGGTCTGTGCGATGCTATCAAATTCACTGGCACGCAACCGGCGATTGGATCAAAGCTATGCCGCAGCTTGCCGCGCCATTTCGTTGGCGCAAAACTCACCGACGCAATATTATTTCCATCATTTCGCTTGCATGTCTGCCTCAGCCAGCAAGAATTACGAGGCTGCCGCGATGCATGCCAGCATCGGGCTTGGGTTCCGGCCGCAATTTACGTCGCTTCGCCGATACCAGATAGCGCTTGCTGCGCAATTTCAAGACCACAGTCTGTTGCAAATCGCCGTCAGCGCAATGAAGTCCCAAGAACAGAGTTTTGAACTGAAGAGCTTGATGGACCATGCCTATCCTGTTCCGACGCTAAAGCAATTACCACTTATGACTGCGGTCGATGCGTATCGCCCTCAATAACGGCCAAAGCTTTCGACTGTGTCCCCCACATGTATCATGCGTCGGATCCGGATAGGCCCCAACTGTCCGCACATCCACGCGCATGAAGCCCCAAGACCACACGGCTAGGCCATAGAAGGTAGGCTTTGATTTCCACGTTTTCGCTGAACGACAAAAGCGTCAATGTCATCAAAATCTCGTTCTAAATTCTGCAAATCAGAGGCGGCACCAGACAGGTGGTTGATCTCAGCCTGCCCTGCTTCAAATTGGGTGCTAAGTGTCGCAAGTTCTGTTTCAGCAGCGCTGAGTTTAACGTGTTTTAAGACCAAACCCGACAATAGCTCTGCGTGCACCTCGTCGGGAACAAGGTGGAGTGCAGCCAGGGTCGCTGCATCCATTCCGGTCACTGACATTGCCTAACGCAAGGCAATTTCTGCAGCATTATCGCGTGCCTTGAGCGCTTGTTGGACCTTGGTGTGCTCTGATCCGTAACGGGCACTTGCGTCTGACACGGCGACCTCGTGGCGGGCCTTTTCGTCAATGACGGCCAGATACCCGCTGTCAGCAAACGGCTTGAGGGTCTAACCCAAGCTGTGCCTCTAGGGCGGGCAGACTTGCGCGCCGTTCGCTCAGCCCTGAACGCCGGTCTAGGATCATTGTTTCAAGCTTTGGGTGGCGATCTACGATGCGGTCGTATTGTTCGAAGGACATAAGTTCGCTGTCGGTTTGCAACTGCGGGATCTGACGGTGGGTTTCGGCGACGGAACGGCGGTATTCTTCGATGGCCAAAAGGCCTCTATCCTCGCGAGTGCTAAACTCATCCTCGCGCAACGCGTCGATTTTGGGAACGAAGGCACGCAGGAAGGCGTCGCCTTTGGCTTGGGCATCAACAGGAGAGCGACCGGTCATTTCAACATGAATCAGACTTGTTTGATCGACAAACCGGATGCGCGGCGCACCGATTTCAACTCGCGTTAATTCAAGCTCACCGGCAACGGCATCCAAAATGCGGACGGCGCCTAAAAGACGTTTGTAAGTTTCTGTCGGGCTGACCGCGTTGCTGGCAAAGGCAGAATTGGCAAACGATGACGCCTGACCGATCCCGTTCAGGTTCATTGACGCCGAAGCCCCTGAGCCGGAAAGAATTAACAAGGTGGTCGAGCGAAAGCTAAGCGGCGCCGTATGGAGATACCCTTTCAATGTCGCCCCCAAGAGAGCCGTTGCAACATTGCGCTGGCTTTCGTTTGATATCGCTCAGACGGCCACCCATCATATTGCTGCGGCCCCAACCGCGACCAATTAGGCGGGGTCGTTTGCGATTGGGTTTGTTAGCGTTATGGTTATCGGCAGTCTGCGTCCCGACCGATATCGCTGATTTTACGCCACTGCGGCTGGGCGTTCGGGGGGCTGCAGGGGCGTTTGTCCGTAATCTTATCCGAGCGGATAGTTTAGAACAGGCCGGCTTCGCGGGCGATCATCGCGGCTTGGGTTCGGTTGGCGGCGCCTACTTTACGGTAAAGGGTTTTGACATGCAGCTTGACTGTCGGTTCGGTGATGTCCAAATCGCGCGCGATCTCTTTATTTGGCTTGCCCTTTGTGAGAGCTTCTAGAACTTGCAATTCGCGGGGTGTGAGCTTGTCAGCCAAAGCATTTGGTGCGGCCTCTTCGACAGCTGTCATAAAATCTAATGGGGCGTATTGTTCGCCCATGGCCATGAATTTGACGGCGTTCACCAAAGATTTTGCTGGGAGGGACTTGGGCACGAAGCCTGCCGCGCCTGCCTCTAACGCGTCTTCCGCAATCTGCTTGGTCGCCTCGCCAGAAATCAAGGCGACGCGGTCAGTTTCGTCCATGGCAAGAACCGTCCGCAGTCCGTCAAGCCCATTCATGCCGGGCATGTTGTAATCAAGTAAAACCAGATCATAGGCATCATCGGCTTTGATGCGATCAATTGCCTCTTGAAGCGTGCCAGCGCTTGCAGTCTCTATCGCGCCTTGTCCCTCAAGGAACATAACCAATGTGTCCCTTAAAAGGTCGTGGTCATCTGCAATCAATACTCTCATGGCGTGTGTCCCCTACAAAATATACACCCATCATACGCATTTTTGCGGCCAAACAAAGGCACCTTTGCTGGAGAATTATGTTAGCCGACTAGCCCATAGGGATAGGTGGGTCGCGCAATTCGGGTGCTCCGCCTCCCATGAGGGCGTAGCCATCTTCAAAAGAGACTGAAACCTGTCCGGCCGCTCCGTTGCATGGTGTGTTGGTGATCGTCGAAAGTTCGGTCAATGACAGTCTCATCGAAAGCTGCCCAAATGACAATGTATACGAAATTCAATGGCGCGCTCACTCCGGTTCAGGCTCTGCCGAAAATATATATCCCGGCGCTTCGTGCCTCCCTTGTCGATGCGACATCCGCTGACGCAATTGATGCTTTGTTATCGGTAGGTCGTCGGCGCGTGGCCTTCATGAATGCCCATTGTTTCAATGTCTTGGCTGCCAATCGCCAGTACGCGGCGGCCGTGCAAACAGCCGATCTATTACTACCGGACGGGTTCGGTGTATCCATCGCAGCTAAGCTTGCGGGCAAGAAACTCCGCGCGGATTTAAACGGAACTGACTTCATCCCCGCTCTTTTGGCGCAAGCGGCCAAGCAAGGTAAATCAGTGTTTCTTTTCGGTGGTAAACCGGGCACGGCAGAGGCCGCAGCCGATGTGCTGACTTCCAAAAGTCCGGGGCTAAGGATTGTAGGCACCTTAAACGGCGATGACCAAGCTGCGAACGAAGACGCTGTTATCAAACACATCAACGCTTGCGCACCTGACATTGTGTTGGTCGCTATGGACGTGCCGCAGCAAGAAATCTGGCTGCATCGCAATGCAATCCGTCTTAGTGCCGACCTGACAATGGGCGTTGGCGCATGCTTTGACTTTCTCGCGGGGAATGTAGGCCGTGCGCCAGCTGCACTGCGCCGGATAGGTGGCGAATGGCTTTGGCGCCTTGGGGTTGAGCCCCGCCGGATGGCAAAGCGCAATATTGTCGGAAGCGCGACCTTTCTGACCCGTGTGGCGCGTCAAGCTGCCCGCCAAGTGACTGTGGCCTCCGTCATGCGGCGCGGGATTGACGTGGCGTTTGCTGGCAGTGCGGCGATCCTTCTCGCGCCGCTGTTCGCGGCAACCGCCATCGCAATCAAGGCTGAAAGTCGTGGGCCTGCGTTCTTTTTACAGGAACGCGTTGGCAAAAATGGGCGCGTTTTCAAAATGGTCAAGTTCCGCTCTATGAGTGTAGACGCTGAAAACCGTCGCGCAGGTGTACTGGCCGCGTCGGACCGCGAAGGCATCTGTTTCAAGTCGAAATCAGATCCGCGCATTACGCGCGTTGGGCGCTTTATCCGTCGGTTCTCTATCGATGAGCTGCCTCAAATCCTGAACGTACTGCGCGGTGAAATGTCGATTGTTGGGCCGCGCCCGGCTCTTCCCGTCGAAGTCGCGGCATATCCAAAACGCGCCCTTGGCCGCTTGGCCGTTAAGCCGGGTATCACCGGTATCTGGCAAGTGTCAGGTCGTGCTGATGTCGGCTTTGAAAAAATGGTTGATATGGATCTCGCTTATGCCGCGTCCCGCACCATTTTGCTCGATCTTATCCTTATCGCAATGACGATTCGCGCCCTAATTTCCGGCCGTGGCGCACGTTAACTGACCCATCGAAAGGTACATCCTAAAGCAAATATCCGCAAAGTCGTTTTTCCTGTTGCCGGCATGGGCACACGTTATCTGC
>CBFIAX010000029.1:0-12926 GCA_965660685.1 Yoonia sp.
TAGACGTTCGTCGATCCTATTTCGACCCCATCGCTGCCAAATGAGCAGGGTGTTGGTGGAGTCGCCGGGTACCGCCCCCGGGTCCGATCCGCTTATTACGAGCGCGTTTATGTTCATAGTCCCGAAGGACACTCGATAAATAGGCCGCGCGGGCCATTTGCGCAAGGTGTCACGGGGGATAAAGTGCTGGAGGATCGCAAATAATGGGCGCATATTCGGTCCCATGGTCCGCGTGGTTTTACATATTTCGGGTGTCGTATTTCTGACGTTGCTGACTCAGCTGGGGGGGATCGCATGGATGATCGGCCTTTGCTTTCGACGGCGGGTACTGGCGTTCCTCGCCAGTTACGCTGCTTTATCGGCTACCGCATTGATGATCGCGCCTATGTTCGGGCGCGTGGCAATCCCTTGCATGGCCCAAGGCGACCTACGTATGACGTCGCCAATTTATTGCGTGCTAAACCGGCAATATGTGACACCGGAATTGCAGGACGTGTTGCTAGATTTTTCGGGTGATATGGCAAGCCAATTCCCGGATACAACGACACTTGTTCTTGACGCTAATTTCCCATTCATTGATGGGTTCCCCCTCCTGCCGCATCTGTCCCATGACGATGGTGAAAAAGTTGATCTTGCGTTCTTTTACAAAGACGGATCAGGGTTTCTGCACAAAACGACAAAATCTCCTGTCGGCTATTTCGCATTCGAGGATGGGCCGACCAACTGCCCTGAACGCAAGCTTAGTCTGCGGTGGGATTTTGCGGCGCTGCAACCGCTCTGGCCGCCCTATGATCTCGAACATTTGCGGATGAAGGCGGCGCTTGACTTGCTGTCAGCAGATGCGCGTGTGGGGAAGGTGTTCATAGAGCCACATCTCAAAACGCGATTTGATGCGCAAAGCGTCAAGATCAGGTTCCAAGGGTGCCGTGCTGCGCGGCACGACGACCACATTCATCTGCAATTGTGATCAAAGGTTGTAAATTAGCGCGCCCAAAGCCACGACAATTTCACAGCCAAAGAACGCCCATTTCTTGCGCGTCTGACCATCGACCAGCAATGATGTTAAGCGGCCAACGGATGCGCCCAGCCAGCAGAATCCGATCATGGCGAATGCGGTTGGCGTGCCGATGATTATCGCGCCTAACCCCATGCCCACAAATAACGCACCGGCAGAGGCGCGAATTTCGGATGTGCCCATTGTGTCGGTATGCGCATTTAAATTCAGCGTTTCCAAGGTGTATTTTGGGGCAAGCCAGCCAACAGCCCCAAGACCAATTGTTACAATTGCGAAGATAAGGTTAAGAATATCCATGTGTCGTGTCCTTGGCTGCGTAGGATGGGTTTTAACCCATCGTCAATGAAAACGGGCGGCACCCGTCAGAATGCCGCCCGCTATAACCTAGATCGCGAATTGGATTTAGAAACCCGCTTTGATCAATTCAAAGGTTTCGTTTTGCTGTTCGCGGCGTGCGTTTGACATCGGCAGCTGTGCCAGCACAGGCACATCAATCGCGCCCAAACCAGATGCAACCAGATCGTCTTCGCTAACCAATGCGGTCAAGGCCGTCGCATTTGCGGACCCGTAACCTGCATCAAGCAGTGGAACCACAGAAGATTCCGCCAAAAACGCGTTCATGTAATCATATGCCTTTTGCTCCTCACCCGGCGCATCAGCCAAATTCACATAGCCACACAGCCATAGCGATGACCCTTCAGCCGCTTCGCGCTGGAATGCAATCGGGCGGCCTTCGTCGACCATGGTGGGATAGGTTTCGTTCCAAGCCCAGCTGATCTGAATTTCGCCAGAGGCCATGATCTGCGCCAATTCACCGGGATCGGTCCAATAAGTGCGCAGATTTGGGTGAACTTCGCGCAGCCAGTTGGACGCAGCTTCAAACTGCGCGTCGGTCGCTTCGGTCCAATTGGTTGTACCTGTCGCAAGATAGGCCAGCGCATAGGCATCATCGACATTGTCAGGCAAGGTCATACGGCCAGCATATTTGGAGTCTTTGAAGACATTTAGCGTTGCCACATCTTCGGCGGGAACCGTGTCTGGGTTATAAGCAATCGCGGTGGACCCGAAATCGGTCGGGATAAAGAACACGTCGCCCACGTCATCGCCAATTTGTGCACCGGTCAGGTTGCGGTCCAGATCGGCATAAGATGTCAGCTTGGACGTATCCCAAGGTTCCAGAATCCCGCTTTCTGCCCATTTTGTCACGGAACCCGCACAAATATGCGTCACATCGGCCTGAAAACCAGCGCGGATTTTTTGAAACGCTTCGTCCTCGTCACCAAAAAACGCGAATGACGGGCTGTTGCCATGGGCGGCAACATAATCGGCGTGAAATACCGGATCTTCAAAACCCGAATAATCAAATACCAACAGATCGGCGTCTTGTGCAGTGGCCGCGCTGGCCAATGCCATGACGGAAACAGCTCCCAAAAGAGTGGTGAGTTTCATGCTAGGTTCTCCCGTATTAGCGTGCAGGCAATCAGACTAGGCCGCAGGGTTCGTGCGATCAAGTATCAATCTGTTGCGCGGGCGGCTTGGCGCGCATCGATCACGCTTTGCGCCAATGTGTTGGTGTAGGTGGCCAAATCTTCAAGGCTTTGGTCGATTTGCTCTGCGTCGCGGGCCTCTAAGGCGTCCGCAATGCTTGTGTGAAAGCCGACAATTGTTTCGCGGGACCGCGCAGAGAATGTGATCATGTTCATCAATGGCTGCATGGCCTCAACTGCGCCGGCCAGCTGATATGAAATCACCGGATTGCCGGCCGCATCAACCAGCGCGCGGTGGAATGCCACGTCAGACGCGCAAAATGCTTCGTCAGTTAGACCCGGTTGGGATTGCCGGTGTGCTTCGGCGCGCATTGTCGCCAGATGATCTGCGGTACGGCGTTCTACGGCCAGTGTGGCACAGGATCTTTCAAGCGCGTAACGTGCCTCGCATGCCACGCCAAAGCTCACGTCATTCATTGACAATAAGAGCGTGGAGGTCGTGATTTGCTGCCCGTAAGCATCCTCGAACCGTAATCTATTCACAAACGCGCCGCCCGTGGCCCCGCGCTGCGTGCGGATAAGCGATTGGGCCCCCAATCGCTTTAGCGCCTCCCGCACGGTGGGCCGGGATACGTCGAATTGTTCGGCCAATTCCGCCTCTGATGGCAGGCGTTCATCCACCAGCAAATCACCCGACATGATCGCGTCACGGATGGCTTTGGCAATTTGTGCCGAAAGGTCAGGGCTGTTTGGGTCAATTTTCATTTGTCAGACAATTAAACGTCTGACATATGTTTTGCAACAGACGACTCGATCAAAGGCTTCTTATGTCCGTTCTTAGCTCTTCAATGCGCACTATCCTCTGGCTCGGCTTCTTTGCTGCGATCATTTTGGCGTGGTGGATGATGGCCGCGATGAGCCTTGGCATGGGTCTTGATATACTGGGACGTCCAAATGAGATGGCACAGCGTATGGCCGCGATGGACCCGCGCATGGATATGTATATGCCGATGGCGCGCTTTGGGCCGCTGTTTGGTATGTGGGCCGTCATGATGGCCGCGATGATGCTGCCGACGATGATCCCGACGCTGACAAGCTACGAAGACCTGATGCGCAGTGCGGATGGCACACGCGCAGGCTGGCTTGGCGTCATTTCCGGCTATTTGATCGTATGGGTCGGCTTTGCCGCGCTGATCACGGCGGTGCAACTTGGTCTGCTTTATGCAGGTTGGATTGATATGCTGGGTATCGCCACATCGACATGGATCAGTGTCGGACTGCTGATCGTTGTAGGTGCATTCCAGTTCACCCGCGCCAAAGAAATCTGTCACGGCGTCTGCCATAGCCCAATGATGTATTTCGTGGGTCACTGGAAAACCGGTTTTTCGGGCGGTCTGCGGATGGGTCTTGGGCTTGGCGCGTTTTGCGTTGGCTGCTGTTGGGGTTTTATGGCGCTGGGATTTGTTGGCGGGGTGATGAGCCTTGCTTGGATGGGTCTCGCCACACTGTTTATGATTTTGGAAAAACTGCCCCAGATCGGGCATAAGGTAACCAAGCCAATGGGCGTGCTGCTGATCGCAGCGGGTCTTATTCTGGCTGTTACATCACTGTAGGAAAGGGAAGACACATGGCCGAGACAAAAGAGCGCGCGCCCGCTGACAAACTGCGGATTTCCCAGCGGATTGACCAGCGCATGGAAAGCCACCCGCTGCGCCGCAAAATGAACCCGACCGAATGGGCAATCAAAGGCGAGCTGTTTTTGAACTGTTCGTGCGATGTATTTTGCCCATGCGTTGTATCGCTTGGTGCGCACCCTCCGACAGAAGGGCACTGCCACGCATGGATGGCGATTGCGATCGACGAGGGCCATTTTGAAGGCGAAGACCTGTCTGGTTTGAACATTGGACTACTTGTCGACATTCCGGGCCGTATGGGCGAAGGCAACTGGCGCGTCGCCGCCTATGTTGATGATCGGTCCACGCAAAAGGCGTATAACGGCATTCTGAAAATCTTTTCTGGTGCTGCTGGCGGCACAACAGGTCTGTTTACCTTCCTCGTGTCCGAAATCATCGGCGCAGAACGTGAGAAGGTGGAGATCGTGCGCGAAGGCAACAAGCGGTCCATCATGATCGGTCGCAAGATCCAAGGCGAGATTGAAATGATCGAGGGCAAATCCAAGGACCACCCCGTGATGATTTCCAATTCCAAATATTGGATGGGTCCGGACATTATCGCGGCAAAGGGCCTGCGGTCCAAGGTCCGCGACTACGGCCGCGTCTGGGACTTTGGCGGTAAATCTGCCGAAGTATGCCCCATCGATTGGCACGGCCCGCGCTAATGATTACGCCTGCGTATGTTCAGGAAATGGCTGCCTATAATGCGTGGCAGAACAATGGGTTGCGGTCCATTGTTCGTGCCATGGATGAGGGTGACGTCAAGGCTGACCGTGGTGCATTTTTCGGGTCCATTTTTGGGACGATGAACCATCTGCTTTGGGGCGATCTGTTATGGATGGCCCGCTTTGACGGTGGGCCAGCACAAAGCCCTGTAATTGCGGATAGTGCGACATTCACAGCCAATATCGCGGATTGGGACGTGCAGCGCTGTGCTGCGGATCAGCGGATTAGCGAATGGGCCGCGGGCGTAACAGATACCGATTTGACAGGAAACCTTGGTTGGTTTTCTGGCTCGATCAATGCGGATGTGTCCAAACCGAAATGGGTCTGCGTTACCCATTTCTTCAACCACCAAACCCATCATCGCGGGCAAATGCACGCGATGTTGACGGCTGCGGGGCAGACGCCCGCCGCGACCGACCTTGTGTTTATGCCAAAGGATTAAGATATGGCGTTGATTTCCCCTTCACGGCGCTTGCGCCGCACCCCGTTTTCCGACGGTGTCGAGGCCGCTGGCGTCAAAGCCTATACGGTCTATAACCGTATGTTATTGCCAACTGTTTTCCGGTCTGTAGTCGAGGATTATCATCATCTGAAATCTGCGGTGCAGGTTTGGGATGTGTCGGTAGAGCGGCAGATTGAATTGCGCGGCCCTGATGCGGCGCGACTGGTTCAAATGCTCACCCCGCGTGATCTACGCAGCATGCAATTAGGCCAGTGTTTTTATGTGCCAATCGTTGATGAAACGGGTGGTATGATTAACGATCCGGTGGCGTTGAAGCTGGCCGAAGACCGCTGGTGGATCTCTATCGCAGATAGCGACATGTTGTTGTGGGTCAAGGGGTTAGCCTATGGGTATCGTTTGGACGTGCTCGTTGATGAACCTGATGTGTCGCCCTTGGCCGTGCAGGGACCAAAAGCTGACGATCTGATGGCGGCAGTGTTTGGTGATGCTGTGCGCAATATCCGGTTCTTCCGCTTTGGCTGGTTCGACTTTCAAGGCACAAGCATGGCTGTCGCGCGATCCGGTTATTCTAAACAGGGCGGGTTCGAAATTTATGTCGATGGCCACGAAAACGGCATGCCACTTTGGAACGCATTGATGGAGGCCGGCAAAGACATGGATGTGCATGCCGGTTGCCCCAATGCGATTGAACGCGTTGAGGGTGGATTGCTGTCCTATGGCAATGACATGACACGCGATAACACTCCGCACGAGGCGGGCTTGGGCAAGTTCTGTTCCACCCAAACAGCGATCGGTTGTGTTGGACGTGATGCCTTGCTGCGGGTGGCCAAGGAAGGTCCGACCCAAATGATCAGCCCGATTTCAATCAAGGGTGATTTGCCGCCGTGTGACCGTGCTTGGCCACTGATGGCCGGCAAAAAGAAGGTTGGGCAGGTGACATCCGCCGCAGCCTCGCCCGATTTTGGTGAAAACGTTGCAATTGGCATGGTCAAGATGACCCATTGGGAGGCAGGCACAGTGTTGCAAGCTATGACCCAAGACGGCCCACGCGAAGTCACCGTACGCGAAAAATTTTGGATTTAGGTCCTGCAGCCCCGGTCGGAGCCTCCGGCGGGGATATTTGAAAACCAAAGAGGAGATGGGTGCATGTTTAAAGCGCTGGTTGTTGAAAAGAACGAAGAAGGCAAAACAAGTGCCGCGGTGCAGGACATGTCCTTGGATCAATTGCCTGCGGGCGATGTCACGGTTGCCGTTGAGTATTCGACCGTGAACTACAAAGACGGGCTTTGCGTTGGGCCAGGTGGCGGTTTGGTCCGCAATTATCCCCATGTGCCGGGCATCGATTTTGCGGGCACTGTTGAGGCGTCGGACGACCCGCGATATAAAGCGGGCGACAAGGTTGTGTTGACTGGCTGGCGCGTGGGCGAGGCCCATTGGGGTGGGTATTCCCAAAAGGCGCGCGTCAATGCCGACTGGCTTGTGCCGCTGCCAGAAGGCATTGATGCACGTCAGGCGATGGCCGTTGGCACGGCTGGATTCACTGCGATGCTGGCTGTCATGGCGTTGGAAGATCACGGTTTGACGACAGGCAATGGCCCTGTCTTGGTCACAGGTGCCGCAGGCGGCGTTGGATCAGTTGCGACTGCGATTTTGGCCAATTTGGGCCATGAGGTTGCGGCAGTAACAGGGCGCCCAGAAACGGCGGATTATCTGACTGCTCTGGGTGCCACACAGATTGTGGCCCGTGAAGAGATCAACGAAACCACCAAGCGGCCGCTGGAAGCAGAGACTTGGGCTGGGTGTGTCGATGCCGTCGGCGGTGACATGTTGGCACGGGTTTTGGGCCAAATGAAATATGGTGCGAGCGTTTCCGCAGTGGGTCTGGCAGGTGGTGCCGGTCTGCCCGCGACGGTTATTCCGTTCCTATTGCGCGGGGTGAACTTGCTTGGGATCGACAGTGTGATGCAGCCTTATGACAATCGCGTGCGTGCGTGGGAACGGATTGCAAAAGACCTGCCAATGGACAAGCTGGAAGCCATGGTGCAACCGGCCACATTGGCTGACTTACCATCGCTTGGTCGTGACATCCTAAAAGGGCAGGTCAAAGGCCGAGTCGTCGTGGATGTGAACGCATAAATCCCAGATCTAGTAGTTTTAGGGAGGGGCGCGGGTATATTTCGTGCCCCTTTTTTGTGCATTAGAACAATCAATTGCACAACTTTTACATGTCTTGGCGTGTGCGAATGCATCTAAAGGCTTTGTGAACCCCTATTTGTGACGTAGTCTTTTGAAAGTCAGAAAAACAATGGGGGATTAGAAATGTCCATGCAACCACCGCTTTCGGAGCTTCCGATTAAGACCGCTGACAACGGTTTTTATCGTGGGTTCAGTGTGAATGTAACCGTCGTTAGTAAGATCATAATCAGTGTTCTTGTCGTTTGGTGTATCGTTTGGCCTGTCCAAGCGGGCAAGACGCTTGGCGACTGGAGCAGCGTTATTTTGGCGAATTTCGCATCTTGGTATATTTGGGGCGTCGCCGCCTTTGTGATTGTGTGTTTGGGGTTGGCGATTTGGCCGACGGCAGGCCGCATGAAGCTTGGTGTCGCTGGCGAAAAGCCCGAGTTTTCAAATTTCTCGTGGTTTTCGATGATGTTTGGTGCCGGTATCGGTGTGGGTATGTTGACTTGGGCTGTGGCAGAGCCCGTCGCGCATTTCGGCAATAACCCTTCTGTCATTATGGGCGAGACGACAGCCATGGGTGCGGATAATATTCGCACAGCCTATGTCTGGTCTTTCTTGCATTGGGGTCTTGGCGCTTGGGCGTGTTACGCTGTTGCGGGCTTGTCGCTTGCCTTCTTTAGTTATCGCCGTGGCTTGCCGCTGACGATCCGTTCTGCGCTCACCCCATTTTTTTGGCAAATCCTTGTCTGGTCCTGTGGGCCACCTGATTGACATCGTGGCTGTTGTTGCGACGATTTTGGGGGTCGCACAGACCCTTGGCTTTGGGGTCGAGCAATTCGTTGCTGGGCTTACGCGTATTGGGATCGGCGGGCTCGCGATGGAAGATGGCTCTGCGACGACAGTTGGCATTGTGGTGGCATTGTTGGTCATCATGGGGGCGTCGACGTTGTCGGCCTTATCCGGCGTGGGCAAAGGGATCAAATGGCTGTCCAACATCAATATGGTCCTGTCGATTATCTTGCTTGGATTCTTCATGATCTTTGGCGCGACCTTCTTTGGTGCGACCGCGTTTTTTGTAGGGATCTGGGATTATTTGATCGCCTTGCCGGGGCTAAGCTTTAACGTCTTCCGCTCTGATGGCGTTGTAGGGTCCGAAGCTTTCTTGTTGGCGCAATGGCAGGGCTGGTGGCCCGTGTTCTATTGGGCTTGGTGGATTGCCTTTGCGCCATTCGTCGGTCTGTTCCTTGCTCGTATTTCACGCGGCCGCAGCATCCGCGAATTCGTGCTAGGTGCAATGATCGTGCCGTCGTTGATGTGCTTTGTTTGGTTCGCTTGGGCAGGTGGTACGGCCATCGACCTCGAACTGAACGGCGGCGCAAATGGCGTTGTTCTGGATGCGGCAAACGGGGACAAAATCTTTGCGATGACCGCCTATATGTTGGCCCCGATTGCAGAGGCATTGGCATGGGGCATGGCGCTTTTGATTGTTGTGTTGTTGATGACTTTCCTTGTGACCTCGGCTGACTCGGCGGTTTTGATTGTGAACACGATCAACGCGGCTGGCGATGAAGGGCCAAAGGCGCGTCCCCATATCTTGTTCTGGGGTGCAGCGTTGGCCTTGGTTGTTGGCGGCTTGCTGATTTCTGGTGGCACGGGTGCAATACAAACCGCGATGGTGATTGGTGCATTGCCATTTTCGATTGTAATGGCGTTGATGTGCATCGCATTGATCAAGGCGATTTGGAACGATGGCCGCCGTGAAGCCGCAGGCGTTCAATCTGTGACCGCGCAAATGCCAGCGGAATAAGGGCGTTCTTGCTAGAAATACTGGGCTCCGGCGCTTGTGCATCGGGGCCTTTTTCGTTTTTGTAGACCTATGAAAATGGATATTGAATGGGTGCGGTCCCAATTTCCCGCGTTTGAGATGCCGTCGCTTGATGGTCAGGCTTTCTTTGAGAATGCGGGCGGGTCCTATACTTGCAGGCCCGTCATTGATCGGCTTCACAGATTTTACACGGAACGCAAAGTCCAGCCCTATGCGCCTTATGACGCATCCCGTTTGGGCGGTGAAGAAATGGACGAGGCGCGCAGTCGTCTGGCGGCGATGTTGGGCGTGCAAACACATGAGCTGTCGTTTGGACCGTCAACAACGCAGAACGTTTTTGTTCTGGCAAACGCCGTCCGCCGATGGTTGAAACCGGGCGAGGCGGTTGTCGTCACAAACCAAGATCACGAGGCAAATTCTGGTCCTTGGCGGCGCTTAGCCGAGGAAGGCATTGAGGTCCGCGAGTGGCAGATCAATCCGGATACAGGTCTTCTTGATCCCGAAGACCTTGAGGATATGCTTGATGATAGCGTCCGCCTTGTGTGTTTTCCGCATTGTTCCAATGTCGTGGGTGCCATCAATGATGTGGTCGAGATCACCGCGATTGCCCAAGCGGCCGGTGCACGTGTCGTTGTTGATGGTGTCAGCTATGCGCCGCACGGGTTTCCCGATGTGGGCGCGCTTGGCTGCGATGTTTATCTATTCAGCGCATATAAAACATATGGCCCCCATCAGGGAATGATGGTGATCCGCGAAAACTTTGGCTTTGATCTGCCGAACCAAGGGCATCATTTTAACGGGGACACGCTGTATTATCGGTTTACGCCTGCGGGGCCTGATCACGGGCAGGTGGCCGCATCTGCGGGCATGGCCGATTATATGGATGCGTTTTCGGCGCATCATGGCGGTGATGCCGGTGCCCCGGCGGCCCGATTGGCGCATGATCTCATGCGCGCGCATGAAGTCGAATTACTCCAACCCGTGTTGGATTATGTCAGCGGCAAGAATGCGGTGCGACTTATTGGACCCAGCAAGGCTGAACTGCGCGCGCCAACGGTGACCATGGCGCTCAATTCTTCGGCAGAGCACGCCGCCGCTAAGTTGGCCCCAATGGGGATTATGGCAGGTGGTGGTGATTTCTACGCCGGGCGTCCATTGGGGGCCATGGGGGTTGATATGGGTAAAGGCGTGCTGCGCGTTAGTTTTGTGCATTACACCGAGAAGGCAGAGGTTGATCGTCTGATCGCGGCGTTGGATCAGGTTTTGTAGCGACGCGATTGGATTCGGTGTTTGGTTTTGAGTATTTTGGACAATGCGAGGCGGGCAGGGGCTTGTTCTTTTGTTTGGGGCGCTAGGTTCGGTGTATGACTGAGAATTCTCCAATTGTGATGTGGTTTCGCCGCGACTTGCGGCTTGCTGATCATGCTGCTTTGACGGCGGCTTGTGCGACAGGTCGACCTGTTATTCCGCTGTTTATCAATGATGAATTGGTGGCGGGCCAAGGCGCGGCTCCGCGGTTTCGGTTGGGGTTGTCTGTAGGGGCACTAGCGGCCGATCTTGAGGCGATAAAAAGCAAGCTCGTGTTGCGGTCCGGAGATGCCTTGGGCGTGCTGCGTGCCGTGATTGCGCAGACTGGCGCAGGTTCCGTCTATTGGTCGCGGCTTTATGACCCTGTCAGCAAAGCGCGCGATACCGAAGTGAAAGCTGCGTTGAAGGCGGATGGGGTCGAGGCCGTGTCTTTTGCCGGGCATTTGTTGTTTGAGCCATGGACCGTCGAGACCAAAACCGGCGGTTTCTACAAAGTTTTCACGCCGATGTGGAAGATGGTGCGCGGACGGGAATTGTCAGACTGCCTGCCGCGCCCGAGCCGGATAATTGCCCCGGAAAATTGGCCCGCATCAGAGGATTTGGCCGATTGGGCGTTGGGTGCGGATATGCGCCGTGGTGCGGCGGTCATGGAACCATATTGCCATGTGGGCGAGGCGCGCGCCGCGGATCGTTTGAATCACTTTATTCGTGAGCGCGTGGCCAATTACCAGATGAACCGCGATCTTCCGAGCGTTGATGGCACGTCACGGTTGTCCGAGAACCTGACCTATGGCGAAATCTCTCCGTTGACGTGTTGGCATGCGGGCTGGCATGCAATGCATGCCGGTAAGGCCGATGCAGAAGTGTTTTTGAAGGAATTGGTTTGGCGTGAATTTGCATATCACTTGGCCCACCATACGCCGCGGATCATTGATCAGAATTGGAAGCCTGATTGGGATCAATTTGCCTGGAACACGGATGAAACCCACCCCGACGTGATCGCGTGGAAACAGGGGCGCACTGGCGTACCATTTGTCGATGCGGCCATGCGTGAAATGTATGTCACCGGCACCATGCACAATCGGGGGCGCATGATTGTCGCCTCTTATCTGACGAAACATCTGATGACCCATTGGAAGATCGGCAAGGCGTGGTTTGACGATTGTCTGATTGATTGGGACCCTGCAAGCAACGCAATGGGCTGGCAGTGGTCGGCGGGGTCTGGACCTGACGCCACCCCATATTTCCGTGTTTTCAATCCTGTGACCCAGCTTGAAAAATTCGACAAAATGGGGGGCTATGCGGCCCGTTGGATCGCAGAAGGACGCGCAAAGCCAAGTGACACGGCGCTGTCGTATTTCGATGCGGTGCCGTTGTCATGGGGCTTATCGCCAGATCACACCTATCCTGCACCTGTGGTGGATGTGGCGATGGGCCGACAGCGGGCACTTGATGCTTATAAAACACGCGATTTTTAGTACTTTTGCAACTTTTTTCGCGTCGGCGCGTGACTCCGAATGAACCCGCGTTAGATTACCGTAACGCGCTGATGCGCAAGAGGTATTCAGAACGACAGGACACAGCATGATCTTTACAACCACCCAAGGCCAAACCGGTTTGCCCCGCTATTTTGCCGCTGTGTTTGATGCCATGAAAACCATGAAACGCGGCAAGTGTGATATCGTTTTGCCCGACGGTCGCACCTTCCGGATCGAGGGCGAAGAGCCGGGGTATGAAGCCGTTCTTGAGGTGCACAACGCCGATGTTTTTGCCCGCACCGTGCGCGAAGGTGATCTTGGGTTTTGCGAGGCTTATTTGGATGGCTGGTGGTCGACGCCTGATTTGATGGCGTTCATGGATTTGATCCACGACGATCCCGCCGACATGCAAGATGGGTTTCCGGGCCAAGCTTTCGTGCGCATGTATGAACAAATGCGGTTCTGGTTGCAGGGCAATTCCAAGAAACAAGCGCGTAAAAACATTTCCTATCACTATGATCTGGGCAATGATTTTTACGGGCTGTGGCTGGATGATACGATGACCTATTCATCCGCGAAATATGACGGCGGGGCGGAAAGCCTCGAAGCCGCGCAAATCGCCAAGTATAAATCGATGGTCGATCAGATGGATGCGCAAAAGGGCGATCATGTCCTTGAGGTCGGTTGCGGATGGGGTGGGTTCGCGGAATATGCGGCCAAAGAGCGTGGGATCAAGGTAACGGGCCTGACGATTTCGCAAGAACAACATG
>CBFIAX010000030.1:0-11786 GCA_965660685.1 Yoonia sp.
CTATGACGCAGAATAATCTGGGCAATGCGCTTCAATCCCTCGGCGAGCGCGACAGCGGCACCGCACGGCTGGAACAGGTCGTCACAGCCTTCGATAACGCGCTGAAAGAACTGACCCGCGACCGAATGCCGATGCAATGGGCCACGACGCAGCATAATCTAGGCAACGCGCTCCGAGTCCTCGGCGAACGCGACAGCGACACCGCAAGGTTGGCACAGGCCCTCACAGCCTTCCACAACGCGTTAAAAGAACTGACCCGCGACCGCGTGCCGATGGACTGGGCCATGACTCAAGAAAACCTTGCGCTTGTCGATTTAGCGTTTTTTGCGAAAACCGCCGATGCGGCGCATTTGGATCGGGCAGAATCCCATGCCGAAAATGCGCAAGAGGTCTATGTGAGGGCGCAAGCAGGATATTACATCAATAAATGCGAAAAACTGCTGACTGATATAAAATCCCTTCGAGATGCGATCTAGGTAAAGCAATTTCCAAAATTTGCTGGCGTGGCCGGGCATTGCTGTGCAACGCCCCTTGCCACACACCCAAAAAGGTCTTCGCATTTTTAGGTGTTAAACAAGAAATGCATCACGTCGCCGTCTTTGACGATGTAGCCTTTGCCTTCGGCGCGCATTTTGCCTGCTTCTTTGGATGGGCCTTCGCCGCCTAGCGTCACAAAGTCATTATAGGCGATGGTTTCGGCGCGGATGAAGCCGCGTTCAAAATCGCCGTGGATAACGCCAGCGGCTTGTGGTGCTGATGTGCCCTCTTTGATCGTCCAAGCGCGGGCCTCTTTGGGGCCGACGGTGAAATAGGTTTGCAGGTGAAGCAATTCGTAGCCGGCGCGGATCAGACGATCCAACCCTGCTTCTTCCAGCCCCATTTCGCCCAAGAACAATTCGGCTTCGTCAGCTTCTAGCTGGCTGATCTCTTCCTCGATTCGGGCGGAGATGACAACGTGGGAATTGCCTTGGGCAGCGGCCATTTCGCCGACACGGGTGGACTGGCTGTTGCCATCCTTGGCGCTGTCTTCTTCTACGTTGCAGACGTAAAGCACAGGCTTCGTGGTCAGGAGCTGCAGCATTTTCCACTGCTTGGCATCGTCAGGATCAATCTCGCAGGTGCGCGCAGGCTTGCCATCTTCAATCGCCGCTTTCGCCATTTCCAACAGGCGCACCTGATCAAGTGCTTCCTTATCGCCGCCTTTGACCTTGCGGACCAGATTGGCCAATCGCTTTTCAATGCTGTCGAGATCGGCAAGCATTAATTCGGTTTCGATGACTTCAGCGTCTTCAACCGGATCAACGCGTCCTTCGACATGGGTGATGTCGTCATCCTCGAAACAACGCAGTACATGAGCAATGGCATCGCATTCGCGAATGTTGGCAAGGAACTGGTTTCCAAGCCCCTCCCCTTTGGATGCGCCTTTGACCAGACCCGCGATGTCAACGAATGTCATGCGCGTTGGAATGATCTGCTTGGACCCAGCAATGCCCGCCAATGTGTCAAGCCGCGCATCAGGCACGCCCACATCGCCAACATTCGGTTCGATCGTACAAAATGGAAAGTTCGCAGCCTGCGCCGCGGCTGTTTTCGTCAGCGCATTAAACAGTGTTGATTTGCCCACGTTCGGCAAACCGACGATACCCATTTTAAAACCCATGACGCACTCTCCTATCTGGTTGCACGCTTACTAAGAGCCATTGGCGATTTGCGCAATGGGGCATTGATTTATCCGCATCGATGCCGCACAACGATCCGGCTATATAAGGGGACCGCCATGAGCCGCATCGACGCCAAATTCGCAGAACTGAACGCCGCAGGGAAAAAGGCGTTTGTGGCCTATGTTATGGCGGGCGATCCTGATTACGACACGGGGCTTGAGGTGGTCAAAGGGCTGCCGGCCGCTGGCGTCGATATCATCGAACTTGGCCTGCCGTTTACGGACCCAATGGCAGACGGGACAACGATCCAACTGGCAGGTCAGCGCGCGCTCGAAGCGGATATGGATCTGCAAAAGACCCTGCAATACGCCCGCGAGCTGCGCAAAACCGACGACACGACCCCGATTGTTCTGATGGGCTATTACAACCCGATCTATTCACGCGGCGTGGACAAATTTCTGGTCGAGGCAAAAGACGCAGGCATCGACGGGCTGATCATCGTGGATCTGCCGCCAGAAGAAGACGATGAACTCTGCATTCCAGCGCAGGCCGCTGGCATCAATTTTATCCGCCTAGCGACACCGACAACGGACGACAAACGCTTACCCAAAGTGCTGCAAAACACATCTGGCTTTGTCTATTATGTGTCTGTCACAGGCATCACGGGCACCGCCGCCGCGCAATCTGCCGACGTCGCGCCAGAGGTCGCGCGGATCAAGGCGCAAACCAATCTGCCCGTCATCGTGGGCTTTGGCATCAAAACACCGCAAGCTGCGCAAGACATCGCATCGATTGCCGATGGCGCGGTCGTTGGGTCCGCGATCGTCGAAAAAATCGGCGCAGGCGAAAGCGTGGAAGACGTGCTTGCCTTCGTCAAATCCCTCGCGGACGGTACGCACCGCGGCTAAAGCCGCCTCGCATTGTCTTAAATACTCTCGCCGGAGGCTTCGCCTCCTCGGCTTGCGCGACCCTGCCTGAATTGGTAATACATTCATACCAATTTCACACGCGAGGTCGCCATGCCCACAATCACAAACATCGCCGACCTAAAGCGGATCTACAAACGCCGCACACCCAAGATGTTTTACGACTACGCCGAAAGCGGCAGTTGGACAGAACAAACCTTTCGCGAAAACACATCTGATTTCGATCAAATTCGGCTGCGGCAACGGGTGGCTGTCGACATGACGGGCCGGACAACCACATCACAGATGATTGGCGAAGATGTCGCCATGCCGGTTGCTCTCGCCCCCGTTGGCTTGACTGGCATGCAAACCGCGGATGGAGAGATCAAAGCCGCGAAAGCTGCGGAAAAATTTGGCGTGCCTTTTACACTTTCCACCATGTCGATCTGCTCCATCGAAGATGTCGCCGAAAACACAACGAAACCGTTTTGGTTTCAGGTCTATACGCTTAAAGACGACGATTTTATGCGCCGCCTTTTGGACCGTGCCCGTGCCGCAGGTTGCACGACCATCGTCATTACGCTTGATCTGCAGGTTTTAGGTCAGCGGCACAAAGACCTCAAAAACGGGCTTTCTGCGCCGCCAAAACTCACCCCCGCGACGATTGCTAACCTTGCCACGAAATGGTCGTGGGGGCTGGAAATGCTTCAAACCAAACGTCGGTTCTTTGGCAATATCGTGGGTCACGCAAAAGGCGTCGACGACCCCGCATCACTGAGCACATGGACCTCGGAAGCCTTCGATCAGGCCCTTGATTGGGAACGGGTCGCGCAACTGATCAAAATGTGGGATGGCAAGGTGATCCTCAAAGGTATTCTTGATGCCGAAGACGCGAAGAAAGCGGCCAATCTCGGCGTCGATGCCATTGTCGTGTCCAACCATGGCGGGCGCCAGCTTGATGGGGCTTTATCATCGATCCGCGCCCTCCCCCCAATTTTGGATGCCGTCGGCGACAAGGTCGAAGTGCATCTTGATAGTGGCATCCGGTCCGGTCAAGACGTGCTCAAAGCACTCGCGATGGGGGCCAAGGGCACCTACATTGGCCGCGCTTATACCTACGGGCTGGGCGCGATGGGCGAGGCTGGCGTGACGAAGGCGCTCGACGTTATTCACAAAGAGCTCGACCTGTCCATGGCGCTATGCGGTCGTACGGATGTGACCACGCTGGACCGCGATGTGTTGCTGGTGCCGCGCGATTTTGAAGGCGATTGGTCCTAAACCTTACCGTCCAAGCGTGGCATGAATGCCAAACGCAACGACAGTGGCACCGCCATCAGGATCAGCACGGCAACAGCCGCAAACGCGACCCGTAACCCGAATGCTTCGGACACGAGCCCCATCAACATCGGCGCGAAAAAGAAGCCCGAAAAGCCCATGACGGCTGCCTTGCTGATCGCGTCCGTGCGCAGATGTGTCGGGACAACCTTGCCGACAATGGCCAGCCCTAAGGGGCCGATGACTGAGACACCAAGGCCCAGAATGCCAAACCCGATATAGGCCCCCATTGGCGCCGAAGCCGTGGCCGCAATAATGGCGCCGGTGGCTGAGATCAACGACGCAAGAATGATCTGGTTGCGATCGCGCATGCGTTCCGAAATCGCTTGGCCCGAAAACCGCCCGAACGCCATGGTAAACCCCAACATCGCGGGGCCCAACGCGCCCTCTGTTGCACCACCGCCCAATGTGCGTTCGATGTGGAGGGCGGACCAAGCCTCTACCGTGGCTTCTGACATGAATGCGACAAGCACGATGGCACCGGCCAAGACGACAGGCCAAAATGGGTAACCCTTAGGGGTATCCTCATCCTCGACCACTTCGGCGATTTGCATTTGCGCAAATGGAACCGACAAAATGCAGATCGCCCCGATAATCGCGAAAACCATCAAGGGGGGCATGCCCGCCTCTCGCGCGAAGCCTGTGAACAAGGCCGCGATCCCGTAAGCCAATGAAAACATAGCGTGGTTTGCGTTCATCAAGGGGCGATTATGTTCTGCCTCTAATTCGGAAACACGGGCATTCATCACCACATCAAGTAAACCAGACGCCGCGCCGACCAATCCCATCGACAGGGCAAATGCAATTGGCAATGTCATCTGAACTGGCAGCAACCACGCCACGGCCAACAACACAACACCTGCTTGCATGGACCGGTTACCCAGTAGCTTATCTGCCTTGGGTGCCAGCCACATCGATGACACCAAGCCCGTGGCGGACCCCAGCAACAAGACACCGAAAAGGGCGTCATTGGCCCCCAACTGATCCTTGATCACGGGCACAAAGGCGGCGAAGCAGCCCCAAAACAATCCGACCACGACAAATGCGGTGGCGGGCCTGCGGGACACATACAGAGCGTTTAGAATAGACATGCGTTACTGCTTAACCAGAACCGCACCCAAAGCAAGTTCCAAAGTGCCCGCTAAGACAATGCAGCCACATCACAGGCCCGAAATGCAGCCATCGGGCCGCTGATCCCTTGGGAGGTGAAATCAGCGAATGCCTCGCCCACTGACGCACGGATCGCCTCGCCAAATTCCAACCCGTTGAGCACATTTCCAAACCCGCTGTCGGCGACCGTCAGGGTCTTGCCATCATCCGATAGCGTGTAGCGCGTTGTCTGGATCAAGGCTGGCCGCGTGTTGGCAAAGGCCATGGCGAATATGCCTTTCTCGGGCCAAGCCGCCTGCCCCGTGACCGACACGGTGTAGCGAGGCAATGCGGGGTCATAGGTCAGGATGATCTGGGCTGCGTCGGTGCTGTCGGAGAGCGTACAAACCGCGCCGGATGTGAATTCCCATGCAAAGGCTGGGGTGGCAAGAAGGGTTAGGACGAGGGTGGTTTTACGCATGGTCAAACTCCGGTTTCGATATAACCTAGAGTGAAACTGTGCGAACGCTAGGGCCGCGGCCGAGCTGGAGGGCGTAGATTAGGTTTGTGGCGTGGTGTTCGTTTCCAAAGACCAAGCCGATTGAAAAGACGAAACCTCGCAAACGCGCCCTCCGGGGTAGGTCGGACGCGGCCCGGGCAAGCCGGGCGTTAGTGTGTTTTCTAAGTTCGCTGTTGGCCAAATATCTTGGCATTCCGGCCACCAAAAAAAATTGGCAATCACTTCCGCGCCCCGTACCGCGATTTCCCGCCGCGCATGCCGCCGCGGCCACCCGTGGATCGGCCTGATTTTGCCTTACTGTCCTCGACCGCTTTATCCACCGCATATTGCCGCGCCATAGGGTCGTCGGCGATGGTCAGCTCCACCGCTTCCAGACGTTTGACTTCGTCGCGCAGGCGGGCGGCTTCTTCGAACTCTAGGTTCTCGGCGGCCTTGCGCATGTCGGTGCGCATGCCTTCGAGAACGGTTTGGATATTGCCGCCGGCCATGCCCTTGTCGACCTTTGTGGTAACGCGGGATTGGTCGGTGTCGCCTTTGTAAAGCCCTGCCAGAATATCCTCGACGTTCTTTTTGACCGTAGCGGGGGTGATCCCATGTTCGATGTTATAAGCAATCTGTTTTTCGCGCCGCCGGTTGGTTTCGCCAATGGCCCGTTCCATGGAACCGGTGGTGCGATCGGCGTACATGATCACGCGACCCTCAGCATTCCGCGCAGCGCGTCCGATGGTCTGCACGAGCGAGGTTTCAGAGCGCAAGAAACCTTCTTTATCCGCGTCCAAGATCGCAACAAGTCCACATTCAGGAATGTCGAGCCCCTCGCGCAGAAGGTTGATCCCGATCAGCACGTCGAACGCCCCCAATCGCAGATCACGCAGGATTTCAATGCGCTCAATCGTGTCGATATCAGAGTGCATATAGCGCACACGGATGCCCTGTTCGTGCATATATTCGGTCAGGTCTTCGGCCATGCGTTTGGTCAGCGTCGTGCATAGGGTGCGCATGCCAAGTTCGTTCATTTTGCGCACTTCATCGAGCAGATCATCGACCTGTGTTCCGACTGGGCGGATTTCCACGGGCGGGTCCAAAAGCCCTGTAGGCCGAATAATTTGTTCGGTAAACACGCCGCCGGTTTGGTCCAGTTCCCATGACGCAGGGGTCGCGGATACAAATACAGATTGCGGGCGCATCGCGTCCCATTCCTCGAACTTCAACGGGCGGTTATCCATGCAAGACGGCAGGCGGAACCCGTGTTCGGCCAGCGTCATTTTGCGTCTAAAGTCACCCTTATACATGCCGCCGATCTGCGGGACAGACACGTGGCTTTCATCGGCAAATACGATTGCATTGTCGGGGATGAATTCGAACAATGTGGGCGGCGGTTCACCGGGGGCACGGCCCGTCAAATAGCGGGAATAGTTTTCGATGCCGTTGCAAACGCCGGTGGCTTCGAGCATTTCAAGATCGAAATTACAGCGCTGTTCCAGTCGCTGCGCCTCTAACAACTTGCCTTCTGCGACCAGTTGATCCAGCCGCATACGTAGCTCTTTGTTGATGCCAACAATCGCTTGCTGCATTGTCGGCTTCGGCGTCACGTAATGCGAGTTTGCGTAGACGCGGACCTTATCCAAAGTCTTGGTTTTCTGCCCTGTCAGCGGGTCATATTCGGTGATCGTTTCCAGTTCTTCGCCAAAGAACGACAGCGACCACGCACGGTCGTCCAAGTGCGCGGGCCAGATTTCGAGGTTGTCGCCACGCACACGGAAACAGCCGCGCTGGAACCCTGCGTCGTTGCGTTTGTATTGTTGGGCTACCAAATCCGCGATGATCTGGCGTTGGTCATAGGATTTGCCAGTGTGGATGTCTTGGGTCATCGCCCCATAGGTTTCGACCGATCCAATGCCGTAAATGCAGGACACGGACGCCACGATGATAACGTCATCACGTTCCAACAATGCGCGCGTCGCCGAATGGCGCATCCGGTCGATCTGTTCATTGATCTGGCTTTCTTTTTCGATGAATGTGTCTGACCGCGCCACATATGCTTCTGGTTGGTAGTAATCGTAGTAGGACACAAAATACTCGACAGCATTGTCCGGAAAAAAGCCTTTGAATTCCCCATATAGTTGGGCAGCAAGTGTTTTGTTTGGTGCAAGGATAATCGCGGGGCGCTGTGTTTCTTCGATCATTTTGGCCATTGTGAAGGTTTTGCCAGTACCAGTGGCACCCAGCAAAACCTGATCACGTTCGCCGTTCAGAATACCCTCTGACAGTTCTTTGATCGCGGTAGGCTGGTCGCCCGCAGGATCAAATTCGGTATGCAGTTTGAACGCAATCCCGCCTTCCAGCTTTTCGCGTGTGGCCACGTCTTCGGCAGGGTTGGCAAGGTATTGCGCGGTGGCAATGTCGCGTTTGTCGGAATGGGCATAGGCCATGATGGGCATCCTTTGGGGTTACGACATATTTGACCCCTTAGGTCCGATGTTCAAGGGCCGCTGCTGACAGATTGCGGCATCAGGTTGACGCCGGACAGGTTCGGCGTAGGTTCGACGCAACCAAATCAGGAGCCTCCAATGACAATCGATGCAGATAAACTCGACCGCCTTGCCGAAGTCGCCGTGCGCACAGGCGTGAATTTGGCTGAAGGTCAGGAACTGATCATCACCGCCCCGATCGAAGCCTTGCCCTTGGTCCGCCGCATCGTCGTGCATGCCTATAAGGCGGGCGCATCGCTGGTCACGCCGCTGTTCAACGACGGCGAAATTACCAAAGCACGCTATGACCACGGCAATGACGCCAGCTTTGACGCCGCTGCAGGTTGGATGTTCGAAGGCATGGGCAAAGCGTTCTCAAATGGGGCCGCACGCATGGCAATTACAGGCGATGATCCGATGCTGCTGGCCGAGGTAGATCCGGCGCTTGTGGCCCGCGTCGGAAAGGCCACATCGATTGCAGCCAAACCCGCTATGAACCCGATTGTCGGATTCGAGGTGAATTGGAACATCGTCGCCTACCCGACGATGGGTTGGGCCGCCCAAGTATTCCCCGACATGCCCGTAGCGGACGCGCAGGGCCGTCTGATGGACGCGATTTATGACGCGTCACGCATTGGTGGCGATGACCCTGTGCAGAACTGGGCCGATCACACTGCCGAATTGAAAAAGCGGGTGAATTGGTTGAACGATCAGAAATTCGACGCGCTGCAATACACCGGCCCCGGGACTGATTTACGCCTTGGTCTGGCCGAAGGTCACATCTGGAAAGGTGGCGCATCCCCAGCCCTCAACGGGATCACCTGCCAGCCGAACATCCCGACTGAGGAAGTTTTCACCTGCCCGCACGCCTATAAGGTTGACGGCACGGTGACCGCGACCAAACCGCTGGCACATCAGGGATCGGTGATCGAAGACATCTCTGTCCGGTTCGAGGCAGGCAAGATCGTGGAAGCGACCGCATCCAAGGGCCAAGAACAACTGCGCGCGTTGCTGGCGACAGACGACGGGGCCAGCCGGATCGGCGAGGTTGCGCTTGTCCCTCATTCCAGCCCGATCAGCCAGTCAGGCGTCCTGTTTTACAACACGCTGTTTGACGAAAATGCGTCTTGCCACATCGCGCTGGGGCAGTGTTACGCGGACACTATCGAAGGCGGGTCAGAGCTGTCCCCAGAAGAATTGCAGCAAAAAGGCGGCAATCAGTCAATTATTCACGTCGATTGGATGATGGGGTCTGACGCGGTGGACATTGACGGGATCACCCTCACGGGCGACATTATCCCTGTCATGCGAAGCGGAGAGTGGGCGTTCTAAAATGGAAAACTTGAAAATCGACTATATCGAATTTGCCGCCACCCAATTAGAAGAAAGCCAAGCGTTTTTTGCCGAAGCCTTTGGTTGGTCATTCATCGATTACGGCCCTGACTATCGCGACATTCAAAATGCAGGCACAGGTGGCGGGGTTGAACGGGCAGATGCCCCGCGCGCACCACTTGTTGTGCTGAAATCCGACGACCTCGAAGCCGCATATGCGCAGGTTAAGGCGGCTGGCGCTGTTATCACCCAGGAAATTTTCGAGTTCCCGGGCGGTCGACGCTTCGAGTTCACTGAACCCAGCGGGACTGCAATGGCAGTTTGGACGACCTAGATCGAAAAAGGGCAAAGAATGCGGTTTTTCAAACGACTTGCGATCTTTGCTCTCGGCCTTTCGGCGATGCTTTGGTTGCTCAACACGACCCTTTTTATCAACGTCCCATCTGACCAAGCCCCGCGTTTGCTATCACATCGCGGTGTGCATCAAACAAATGGCGGTGCGCCACGCGGCAATGACAGTTGCACGGCCAACCCCGTTGCCCCCATCACCCACGGGTTTATCGAAAACACGATCCCGTCGATGCGGGCCGCCGTGGCAGCGGGCGCGGATGTGATCGAACTTGATGTGCAGCTGACGCCCGACAATGAGTTTGCAGTGTTCCACGATTGGACCGTCGATTGCCGCACGGATGGGACCGGCCAGACCAATCAGATCGCCTTTGCCGACTTGCAAAAGCTTGATCTGGGCTATGGGTATTCCGACGACGGTTTGACCTTTCCATTACGTGGGCAAGGGGTTGGCATGATGCCGTCGCTGACAGATGTATTTGCAGCGAATATCGGCGCAGAGTTTTTGATCAATTTCAAAAGCAAGAATGCGCAAGAAGGTATCCACCTTGCGGACATGCTCGAAAACCCAAATCATGCGGCCCAAGTGTTCGGGGTATATGGCGGAGCCATCCCGACTCAGGTCGCGTTGGAAAAGATACCCGATCTACGCGGTTTTGATCGCGGGTCACTGAAGGATTGCTTATTGCGTTATATCGCGCTGGGCTGGTCAGGTTATGTGCCGCCTGCCTGCCGCGATACATTGGTCGCCGTGCCGATGGATTACGCGCCCTACATGTGGGGATGGCCGCATCTGTTCACGGCGCGCATGAAAAGCGCGGGCTCCACCGTGATTCTATGGGGACCATATGACGGCACGGGATTTTCCAGCGGTGTGGATGATAGGGCAACTTGGGCTCGTGTGCCTGACAATTTTGACGGCTATGTTTGGACCAATAAGATTGAGGTCATTGGCCCGCTCGCAGCGCATTAGTCCGGCAATACAGGTCGTGGGTCGCCATTATCGTCCAATGCGACAAAAACGAAATCCGCATCCGTCACCTTGGCCGCATCCGTGCCAAATCTGGGCCGGGCCCAAACATCCACATGGATATGCATCGACGTGCGGCCAACTTTGGTCAAGCTCGCATAGATCGTGACTTCGTCCCCGACCTTCACTGGGCGCAGGAATTGCATGCCCTCGACAGCCACCGTCGCCCCGCGGCCTTGCGATACGCGGCCTGCCATGTTGCCAGCAGCCAAATCCATCTGCGACATAATCCACCCGCCAAACACATCGCCCGCAGGGTTCGTATCCGCTGGCATCGCGATCGTGCGGATAACAATGACGCCATCGTCTTGTTGGCGGCCGTGAGCGCCAAGCCCCTTTGCGCGGTCCAAATTATCGGTGGTCATGGCCTGTCCTCTTGGCTGTTTATTGTTGCGTAACATAGGTGGTTTGACACATCTTGCAACGCCGCCCCGTTTTGTCGATAAGAGGGCAGATACAGGAGTTCCCGATGCGCGCACGAATCTACAAACCAGCCAAAACCGCAATGTCGTCCGGCACTGCGAAGACCAATGTTTGGGTTTTGGAACATGTGGCTGAACAAGCGCGCAGCGTCGACCCTTTGATGGGCTGGACCTCATCCGACGACACCCAAGCGCAGGTCAAACTGACATTTGACACAAAACAGGCCGCTATCGAATACGCACAGGCCAAAGGGATCGACGTTACCGTGACCGACCCCAAGCCGCGCAAGGTGAATATTCGTCAGGGTGGTTATGCCGAAAACTTCGCAACTGACCGTCGAGGCGCTTGGACACATTAGTCGGGTTCCAATCGGAGCAGCGTTGTCGAGAATATCTGTAATTGGAAAAGAATTCGGTCCGTAATCAGGGCATGTTTATTTGCGCCAAAATTTCGACCAGAATGTCTTCGAACCGCCCAGCCCTACGCGTTATCATCGACGCGCCGAAACTGTTCCAATCATACGTTTATAAATGGCTCGGCCCCGACTTGATTGTCGGAGGCTGCTTAAACTTGCGAATGCTCGCCCTACACCAGCCACATTGCACAGAGGCGGCAAGTTTTTTGATAATGCTTAGTAAAAATGGTGCCCAGGGGCGGAATCGAACCACCGAC
>CBFIAX010000031.1:0-8881 GCA_965660685.1 Yoonia sp.
AAGTTGCTCAAACCCGGCAAAAACGCGACTTTGCAGATTATTACGGTCGCCCATAGCCGCTGGGATGTTTACAAACGCGGTGTCGACTTTATTCAAAAGTATATCTTTCCAGGCGGCATGTTGCCCAGCCCCGTGATTTTGCGCCAAGAGATTGAAAAGGCTGGGTTAAAAGTGTCTCATTCCATCGAGTTTGGCGAAAGCTATTCCCAAACTCTGCGCGAATGGCACGAAACATTTAACGCGAAATGGGAACAAATTTCAGCCATGGGATTTGACGATCGATTTCGGCGGATGTGGAACTTTTATCTGACGTCTTGCGCTGGCACGTTTCATAGCGGAAACTGCGATGTAACGCAGATCACGATCACCCGACCAAACTAACTGGGGATCGCTGCCCAATTGGTGGAGCAGATTACGATGCCAACCGCAGCAAAACTAACCGGTGCGATATTATTTGGCGCGCTTGGCTATGCGATATATGTGGCCATGATGGTGGCGGTGGGTGATGATTTGCCGCCATCAAATTTATTGATCATCTGCGTCGTTGCTGGCCTTTTTGTTGGTTGGCAGTTATGCGGGCGCAATGCAGTTGGCCTTTGGTCTGGTGTAGCCAACGGGTTGAACGCGGTAGTGTCTTTGGGACTGCTTGTCATAACGTTAATTTCTGTGGTGCGGATGATCGAGTTGTCGATGAAAAATCGCTATGATGGCCCCGCAGATGCGTTTACGCACGCCGTCGCAATGATGACCCAAAATGTGGTGAAATTCGCAACGGTCGAGATCGGTTTGCTTTTGCTGATCGGCGGGCTTGTCGGTGGTGGATTGACTGGTCTGGTCGGGCGTTGGATTGCACGTTAATGCGCCTTTTTGTTTATGGAACGTTGCAATCAGATGCCTTGTGTCAGGCCGTGAGCGGAGGTGACGAAGCCTCGCGTACGCCTGCAATTCTGCATGACTACACTGTTTTGCCTGTTGCCAAAAATGTTGTGCCATTGATCCGTAAAGCTGTGGGGCAGGCGGCTACGGGTTTGATTTTGGAGGGGATCACCCAAGATCAATTGACCCGCCTAAATGCTTATGAGGGTGCGTTTGGCTATGATTTGATCGACGTCACAGTTGATACCGATGACGGCCTGCAGTCCGTCAAAATGTACTTGCCCCCCGATGATATTGCCGTGGGCGACGGGACATGGTCGCTGAATCATTGGGTCCAGCATTACGAAGCCATGGCGGTTCTGGCCGCGACAGAGCTTTTTGCCCATGATCCTGCGCTTTCACCAGCTCAAATTAGGGCGAGCTGGCACATGATTGAACATCGTGCTTGGGCCAAGTGGGCTGCGATGCAATCCAATGCGCCAAGCACCCTGCGTAAGACGGCGCGCGCAGGGGATGTCGAGGTCGTGCGCACCGCGCCGCCCTTTGGCAGCTTTTTCAGGTTTCAACAATGCGAGGTCCGTCACCGTCAATTTGACGGCGCGTTGAGCGATGTTTTACAGCGCGAGGTTTTTGCCGGATCGGATGCCGTGATCGTACTTCCTTATGATCCCAAACGCGACCGAATTTTGCTTGTTGAGCAGGTCCGTATGGGTCCAATCATACGCCAAGATCCGAACCCTTGGATGTTGGAACCCATCGCAGGCATGGTAGATGCCCGCGAAACGCCCGAACAAACTGCACGGCGCGAAAGCATGGAAGAGGCAGGGTTGACGGCGCTTGACCTGCACCATTTGACCTCATTCTACCCTTCGCCGGGGTCATCAACTGACTATTTCCATGCTTATCTGGGCCTCTGCGATTTGCCAGACGATCACGCCACATCGGGTGGATTGGACAGCGAGGCCGAAGACCTGCGCCTACACCTGATTTCTTATGATCAGGCTTTGGCTTTGGTCGCATCAGGAGAGATAAATACCGGCCCATTGGTGATGGTGCTTTCAATGCTTGGCGCGCAGCGGAATGCGTTGCGAAACAGCGGCTGATCTCCTACATATGGGCTAGGATACATAAAGGGCTCATGATGCATATCAAATCTGATCTGGCCGCCGCCGTTGGCAACACCCCACTCATCAAATTGCGCGCCGCGTCAGAGGCCACGGGTTGCACCATTTTGGGCAAGGCCGAGTTCATGAACCCGGGCCAATCGGTCAAGGACCGCGCGGCGCTTTACATCATCAAAGATGCGATTGCCAAAGGCACGTTGAAACCCGGCGGTACAATTGTCGAGGGCACGGCAGGCAACACTGGCATCGGGCTGGCGCTTGTTGGTGCATCAATGGGGTTCAAAACGGTCATCGTGATCCCAGAAACGCAGTCGCAAGAAAAGAAAGACATGCTGCGGCTTGCAGGCGCAGAATTGATCGAAGTGCCTGCCGCACCATATCGCAACCCCAACAATTTTGTGCGCTATTCCGGCCGTTTGGCCGAAGCCATGGCCCGCGAAACCAACGAAGGCGTAATTTGGGCCAACCAGTTTGACAATGTTGCCAACCGTCAGGCCCATATCGAAGGCACTGGTCCAGAGATTTGGGAACAAACCGGCGGTAGAGTCGATGGGTTCGTCTGTGCGGTTGGGTCCGGTGGGACATTGGCGGGGGTTGGCATGGCATTGCAGCCCAAAGGCGTAAAAATCGGATTGGCCGATCCTGATGGTGCGGGCTTGCACAGCTTTTACACCACAGGTGAAATTGCCATGTCTGGGGGCTCAATTGCCGAAGGCATCGGACAGGTGCGGATTACGGCCAACCTTGAAGGGTTCACCCCTGATTTCAGCTATAACATCCCCGATACCGAAGCTTTGCCAATTGTATTCGATCTGCTTGCGAACGAAGGGCTGTGCATGGGTGGTTCTTCTGGTGTGAACATCGCAGGCGCGATGCGCATGGCGCGTGAAATGGGGCCAGGGCATACGATTGTGACAATCTTATGCGATTACGGCACGCGCTATCAGTCCAAATTGTATAACCCTGCATTTTTGCGAGAAAAAGGGCTGCCAGTGCCTGCGTGGATGGAAGAAAAACCAAGCACAACCCCAAGTGTTTTCGTCGATCAATGAGGACCATCTGGGTCGCGTTGATTTGGTTTTGCCTTGCGTTGCCTGTTGCTGCGCAATCTTTGGTGCCTGACGCACTAGTTTCAACGACAATTGGGACCGTGGACACAACAGGCTGGGACGGGGTCGCCACGCGCGCAGAGGCGTTAACTGAATCCGACACAGCGTCGCGGTTTGCCTTAACCCACATTCGCGCAGAGCTTGTGAATTGGCGCGACAGATTTTCTGCGGCGTTGGATATTAACGCGAACCGTTTGGAAACTGTCGCAAGTCAGATCGCGGCCTTGGGCGACACCACGGGTGCAGGGCCAGTGATCGTAGCGCGCGCACAAGAGTTGACCGCATTGCAAGACCGCTTGTTGCAGCCACAGCTTTTGGCGCAAGAGGCATTCGCGCGCGCCAATGGGCTGATAACCGAAATTGATCGTCGCCAACGCGCCATGGAAACCGAACGGCTGACCACGCGCGGCGCGTCGCCTGCGAACCCCGCGAATTGGCCCGAGGCAATCCTTGCGGCTCAAACTGGAATGGCGGCCCTTGGGACTGAAATTTGGGGTATTGGGGCTGCGCATTTTCAAAATGGCAGTCTTTGGTCTCGTCTCGTTTTGGGATTGATAGGATTGGGTGGCGCGTGGTTTTTGCTAACGCGGGCACGCATTGCGATTGCATCAACGGCATCAGATACATTTTTGGTTGGCGGTCGTGCAGCGGCGGGAGCCAAATTCGCGGTGTCAGTGGCCAGCGTTGCGTTGCCTGTGATCGGACTGATCCTTGTCGTCATCGTGCTCCGGTTGTCGGGCCTTTTTGGTGTCTCGTCCCAAGCGGTGCTGGCCACTTTGCCCTATGCAGGCGGATTGGTGTTTGGCGCTAGATTGCTCGCCGATTTCTATTTCCCGCTGGGGAAAAATGACGATGGGATTTTGGGTTATCCAAAATCCGTGCGGACAGCTGCGCGACCGATCACTATCTGGCTGGGCTGGGCTTTGGCGTTGGTCATCGTCATGTCTGCATTCCTTGATACGGCAGATGCGACTGCTGTATCGCGCGACGTCTTAAACTTGCCTTTGCAGCTGTTGGTCGGGGTGTTGCTATGGCGTTTAGGGCGTTTGATCGCCCAACCCGCGCGCACGGAAACAGAGGCCTTGTTTGTGCGAAGCAAATTGAGGGTGTTCATCGGACGGGCCGGACAAGTGTTCGCCGTTGCAGGGCCGCTCGCCTCTGTTCTGGGCTACGGTGCGGCGGCGGCAGCGATCACGATACCTGCTGTAACCTCGCTTGCGATCATCGCTATTATTGTTGTTTTGCAGCAGCTTAGCTATGCAGTTGCATCAAGGTCGATGAGTGTTGATCAGCCTACTGACGATGCCGCGGATCGGTTTGGGCTGCTGCCGATTTCTATCAACTTCGGTTTGATCTTGTTGGGGCTTCCCGCCTTGGCGCTTGTTTGGGGTGTCAGCGGCGCGGAATTATACGAGCTTTGGACCCGCTTTCTGGCGGGGTTCAGCGTCGGCGATACGCAGATTTCGCCGTCCAATTTTCTGACCTTCATCCTTGTATTTATGGCCGGTGTTCTGATCACGCGTTTCATCAAGGCGACGTTGAAAACCACTGTGATGCCACGGACGAAATTCGACCTAGGTGGGCAGAATGCGGTTGTCGCTGGATTTGGCTATGTGGGCATCTTCCTGTCAGCCTTAATCGCCTTTGGCGTTGCTGGGATCGACTTGTCATCGCTTGCCATCGTCGCGGGTGCATTGTCGGTGGGTATCGGTTTTGGTCTGCAAAACATCGTGTCTAATTTCGTTTCCGGGATCATCCTGCTGATTGAACGGCCCGTGGGCGAAGGCGATATGATCGAGGTTGGCGGGAAAATGGGCTACGTGCGCGATATTTCGGTGCGCTCGACGCGGATTGAGACATTTGACCGTACAGATGTGATCATTCCCAATGCGGATTTGGTCAGCAATCAGGTGACAAACTGGACCCGCGGTAGTCTGGTTGGGAGGGCCATTTTGCCTGTTGGTGTGGCTTATGGGACCGATACCGAACAGGTTACTGCGATCCTGAAAGAGGTGGCAGAGGCACACCCGCTTGTTTTGTTGAACCCGCCGCCGTCGGTTTTGCTGATTGGGTTTGGGGCGGATAGCATCGACTTTGAAATCCGCGCAATTATCCGCGACGTGAATTTTGCGCTAAGCGCGAAATCAGAAATGTTCCATAGTATTGTCGCCCGTTTTGACGAGGCTGGCATCGAAATCCCATTCGCGCAGCGCGATCTTTGGTTGCGTAATCCCGAAGTGTTAAACCCAAAAGGAGAGGGCGCATGACAAAGCTGCTTTTCCGGCAAGACGCCTATTTGCGCGAGGCAGAGGCAGAGGTCACAGCTATCACATCAGAAGGCGGGATCGTTTTAAACCAAACCGTGTTTTACCCGACATCTGGTGGCCAGCCCGGGGACAGTGGTGTGTTGAACTGGGCCGATGGTAAGATAGAGATTGCAACAGCGATCAAAGGCCCCGACGACACTGTTGTTCTGGTGCCCGCCGAACCCGCCGCGATGCCCCCTGTAGGCACCCACGTCACCCAATCCATCGCGTGGGACAGGCGACATCGTTTGATGCGCGTTCACACAGCTTTGCACTTGTTGTCGGTGGTTATTCCACTGCCTGTGACGGGTGGTTCGATTGCTGTCGATAAGGGACGATTAGATTTCGATATGCCTGACGCGCTCGACAACAAAGAAGCGTTGAATGAAATGCTTAACAAACTCATCGCCTGTAATTTCGCCGTGTCAGACGAGTGGATCACCGAAGCAGCCTTAGACGCGAATCCCGCACTGGTGAAAACCATGTCCGTGCAGCCGCCGCGCGGCTCTGGCCACATCCGTTTGGTGCGGATCGGGCAGGGGGATGACACCGCTGACTTGCAACCTTGTGGTGGCACACATGTTGCGAACACCGATGAGATCGGAGCGGTCCGGATCGGCAAGGTCGAGAAGAAGGGCAAGCAAAACCGGCGCGTTTATTTGCATTTGGAAAGTTAATCTATTTCGCTTTGCGTCCGTCACATCAGTTCTGCTGTCGAAAGTTATTGCTGGTGAAACCCTCGGCCGTGCGTGGTTTCTGTGCGTCGCGCGCTAGTTGAACAAATCGTGCTGAAGCGGCTCGTCCAGCATTTGTTCGGATTCGGGCAAACCTTCGCGCGACAGCAGAATTGCGATGGGCCGCAAGGCTGGCACATGGCTGCAGACCACCAATAACATCACCATAATAGGCACCGATAAAAACATCCCTGGGATGCCCCAGACCGCGCCCCAGAATGCCAATGACAAGATGATCCCAAACGCAGAGAGCCGCAATGCACGCCCCATCATCAATGGGTCAATGACGTTGCCGTTGATGAATTGAATAACGCCCGCACATAGGAAAATCACTACCGTCATCGTTGGGTCGGCTGCTTGCACGTGGGCGACCAGCGCAATCATTGCCGTTGCCACGATCGATCCAACGTTGGGAATGAAATTTAATACAAAGGTGATCACGCCAAGGGCCGTGGCCAATTCCAATCCGAATAGGGTCGCCAGCACGAACACCATCGCGCCGGTAATTGCGGAAATCACGGTTTTCACCAAAAGATAGTAGTTCACGCGCCGGATGATCGAACGAATGATCCGCTCTACCCTGTCAGCTTGGGCAGAATCGCCGACGAAATTTTGTAATTTGGTCCCGAACCAAAGCCTCTCGCCAAAAAGGAACCCGACAAACAAGATCACCAGAACCGTGCCTTGGGTCATATTGCCCGCTTGCCCGGCAGCCGTGCGCAGATAGCTGGCGAAATTGACCGACCCAAGCGAGCTAACGATCGCTTCTTCGGCGTTTGGCCCCATAAAGCTGAACAAGGATGCAATCGCGGATGGCGCACGTTCGGCGTAGCTGAGTGTTGTCACCAAAACCGTGTTTACTTGAGACAAAAGAATCGAGGTCAGTGTCAGCAAGGCTGCCGCGATGAGGAACATTGCTGCAATACTGGCGACAAGGTTGGGAATGCGCATCGGCCCGATCCGTTGTCGCGCGATAAAGCTAATTACGTCGGATGTCAGTGAAAACAGAATGATTGCCGTGGCCAGGGAAATCAGCATGAAGCGCGCTTGCACTAATGAAAACAGCACGACAGCAAAGGCAATGATGACCAATGCACCGGTCTGGATACGCTGCATGTCATTGGCGTTTGCGCTGCGTAAGGTCGGGCGATCGGGCATGTTCATGGGGGCGGGCCTATAGCGATGGATCATCTTTGTATGATCGTTTTTGCCAGGACTGACAATGTGCGTAGAAAACATCGCTTTTGGTCTTGCCAATGACCTTTGACCCGCGTTAAACCCCGCCCACGGACAGGTGGCCGAGTGGTCGAAGGCGCACGCCTGGAAAGTGTGTAGGCGGGAGACCGTCTCCAGGGTTCGAATCCCTGTCTGTCCGCCATAAATTTATATAAGTCTTTGTTTTTTGACGATAGTTTGGCCTTGGTGGATGGCGACCCCCACAATAACCCCCACAAAAATCAAAGTCTTTTCAACGTAAGCTAGTTAGCGGCATTGGATAGGACGTATACTTAGCATTTGTTTTGGGTATTCTTTGTAGAGGCTCGTTTAAAACTCAAGGTGCGTAGACTATGGCTGTTTTGATGGATAAACTGAAACAAAGCTCAAACAAGATGCGGGTTAGGAAAGGTATCGACGACACCCTACCTTATGCATCAATTGTTAAACGTGTTGAGGTGTTCATTCAAAGTTTAGAGGGTTCGAACTTAGCTTACGTCTACGGGTACACTGATTTTGATGATCCTCAACTCTCAAAAGAAAATGTTTATGATCCCATTGCATTTTTGGAAGCCGACCCCGATCAGTTTGAACTACTTCAGCATATGGTCTCTCACGATTTAGAGCATTATCTGGACACGCTTCTGACAAGAAAAAAGAGCTGTGCACATTCGTATAATATATTAGTTTTTGGCTGCGCAATGTATGTTTATCATTCAAAACCGTTGCCTGAAAAACTACAGTCGTTTTTATTTGAACATTTACTCGATCCATCCGCAGATTTGAAAAAAAGTCAAATAGGGCGGCGAAAAAGGCCAGAGACAGAAACAAGGCTAATTGGCGCAGCAGTTTCTTTTGCAAAAAGTCATGGTCTTACCGCGACTAGGAACGATGCAAGCTCAAAAAAGGTTAGTGCTTGTGATGCGGTGGGGGAAGCTGTGTCAAAATTGATTAGCGAAAAGCGCACAAAGCTTTCCTGCTCAAATTACGATACTATCCAGAAAATTTGGCAAAAGTATGGAAAGTTGCCCACTTAGTTAGGGTGCAACTTCGTAGGAAAATTTAAGCATGTTTGTTTTCCACGAGTTTCTCTATTTCTCAAACTACAATCTTTCTGAGTAATAATCTAGAAGGATCATCATTTTGAAATTCTTAAGAAGACCGCAAGTTGAACGTTTAACAGGGCTATCACGATCTACCATATATGCCATGATTGCGGATGGTAGTTTTCCAAAACAGGTAAAGATTGGTCTTCGTGCTGTGAGCAGCCCCACTTGAATGGTCCAATTTAAAAGTTAGTGCATGATTGGCCGTTGGTCCATCGGGATGATGGCCTCTGGCGCAGGTGGGCGGTAGCCCAATGCACTATGGGGTCGTTTGGTGTTGTAATGTTTCCTCCATCTTTCAATGATGATTTGGGCTTCACGTAGCGAGTAGAAGATTTCACCGTTTAACAGCTCGTCTCTCATCCGCCCGTTGAAGCTCTCGCAATATCCGTTTTCCCAAGGCGAGCCAGG
>CBFIAX010000032.1:0-3160 GCA_965660685.1 Yoonia sp.
AAAAGCCGCAGCACATGGTCTGACCGTTTTTGCGGAACATACAGCGGACGCTAAAAACCGCCCCGGTGCGCATCCGAATATCGACAGGTTGTTTGACATCGTAGATGGCGGTGCCGCGCTCGAAATCCACATTGTGGCTGCGTAACCCCAATCAAATGCGTGGCGGCATCCGCCAAAACACTGACCTAGGCGCAGGCCCGTGCGAGGGCTTGTTCCAAATCATAGATCAGGTCGTCCGCCTCTTCGATCCCGATTGACAGGCGCAGCAAACGCGGGTGCACGGGGAACCCGTCGCCCGACACTGTTTTGCGGTGCTCGACAAGACTTTCTACACCGCCTAGCGACGTGGCAGGATAAAACAATTCGCAAAACCGCGTCACATCGATCGCGGTTTGTTCGGACCCTTTGATGATGATCGACATCATGCCGCCGAATTGCCCGTCAGTTTGTCGCTTGGCAACCTCATGGCCCGGATCGGTTGGCAGTCCGGGGTATAGCACCTTTTCAATATGCGGGTGCCCGTCAAAATGCGTGGCAATCGCCATCGCGTTTTTGCACGCCCGCTCGACCCGCAAAAACAGCGTGCGCATCCCGCGAATAAGCAACCAAGCATCTTGGGAGTGCAGCACAGTCCCCTGCAATTTGCGCACCATATAGATGTCTTCCCAGAACTGTTCGGTCTGTTTTACAGACAACACCCCGCCCGTAATGTCGGAATGCCCGTTGAGGTATTTGGTCGCCGAATGGAACGAAATATCGGCCCCCAGATCCAGCGCGCGGGTCATCGACGGCGGGGTGCCCGTGCAATCGGCAAGCAGCTTGGCCCCTGCCCCATGGGCAATCTCTGCGGCGGCCGCGATGTCGGTGACTTCCCAGTTTGGGTTGTTCGGGGTTTCGACCCAAACCAGTTGCGTTTCACCGTCACGCACAGCGGCGGCCAATTCAGTCAGATTGCCAGCGGTATAATAGCTAACGGTGATGCGCTGGTTTGCCTCATAGTTTTTGATTTGCTGCAAAACGCCATGATACATGACCTCTGGCACAACCACATGGGCGCCCGTTGGCAAATGTTCGATCACAGCAGTGCATGCCGACATGCCCGACGCAAACAAAAGCGATTCTGCCGCGTTTTCCAATTCGGCAATCATCGCCTCTGCATGTGCGGTCGTCTGGCTGCCGTCACGACGATACCAATAGGGCTTGCGCACTTCATAGTTTTCGTCGCGCGCATAGGTGGCGGCGGGCTGAATTGATGGGACAACCGCGCCTGTGTCAGCTTCGACAAAATGCAACGCTTGCGCGATGCGCGTTACAATAGATTGTTTGCGATTGCTCATGGCTGTCGTCCTTTGATGAATATGGCAGGTTTAAACCCCAAGCCTGTCACGCAGTCCATACCACCAAGACCCAGCAACAGAATAGGGCACACGGAACATGCGCCCGCCCGGGAATGAATACCACGGCACATTGTCGAACACGTCAAAACGCGTCAGGTCGCCGTCGATGGCTTCTGACAAAATACGTCCGAATGTATGCGACCCAGTGACCCCGTGACCGGAATAGCCATGGGCGAAATAGGTGTTCGTCCCAATCCGCCCCATTTGTGGCACGCGGCTGAAAGATAGCGCGAAATTCCCGCTCCATGCGTAGTCGATTTTGATGTTTTTAAGCTGCGGGAATACCTTGTCCATATTCGGTTTCAGCTTGGCCTTAATGTCATGCGGATCAGCGCCGCCGTAAACAGTGCCTCCGCCAAACAACATGCGCTTGTCGCCAGATAACCGATAATAATCAAGGATATAGCGGATGTCTTCGACACAGGCATCTTGGGGGATTAGCGACTGCGCAAGATCATCACCCAAGGGCTCTGTCGCCATGACCTGGGTCGATACAGGCATCACGCGTGTGGCCAATGTCGGCACCACATGCCCCAGATAGGCGTTGCCGCATAGCACCAAGGTTTTGCAGGTCATCGTGCCTGCGCTTGTCGTTACAACGGGGCGGGCGGCATCGGAATCGACGCCCGTGACCATCGACATTTCATAGATTGTGCCGCCCAACTTTTCGAACGCGGCTGCCTCTCCTAATGCGAGGTTCAGCGGGTGCATGTGTCCGCCCGAATGGTCGATCAACCCGCCTTCGTACAGGTCGGAATTGACATGCGCGCGCAACTGTTCCTTGCCCAGCATCTCTTGGTTGTCGATGCCGTACGTGCGCCACAGCGCTTGGCGTTCTTCAAGCTCTTTCATATGCGCGCCGGTGAGGCCGGTGAAGATGTTCTTTTCTTTTAGATCACATTGAATGTCATAGGTTTTGATCCGCTCGCGGATGATCTCCCCGCCCTCTTGGACCAGTCCTGCGACGAATGTGGCCGTGTCTTGGCCATAGCGTTTCTTGATCGTTTGCAGGCTGGCATTCAGACCGTTTACAATTTGTCCGCCATTACGGCCCGACGCGCCCCAACCAACACGCGCCCCTTCGATGATCGCGACCTTATAGTCTTTTTCAACAAGGTGCAGACCTGTTGACAGCCCCGAATACCCCGCGCCCACGATGCATACATCAATGTCTTGCGCGCCTGTTAATGCCGGGCGTTCGGGCGATGGATTGGCACTCGCGGCGTAATAGCTGTCGGTATGACTGCCATCACCCGCGTAGTTTTTCGCGTGAACACCCATGATGCGACCTCTGGACTGAAATTCGGAAGTTTCGTGCATTCAATCAGCAAGATTCGGCACTGTCCAGCGGGGTTAGCGGTGGATCAACCAATCGGGGCCGTCTTTGATTTTGGCATAGTCCAGTGATTGGGTTTCCAGCCAAGGCCCGAGCAGACGCAAAAAATCTGATGGCCTGTGTTGCACCGGTCTGAACCGCGGTGATCCATTACGGCCACCCCAATTGTCCCACAGATGGTCAGGGTTCAAATGTTCACCGAGCGTCGCGTTTAAAATCGCGCACTTCCCAACCGATTCCAATATCGTTCGGCTGATCATACCTTGGCCGTTCCGGTCAGAAATCGCGCAATCTGTGCCATACGGTGTGCTGCGCACGCCCTCGAACCATTGCCGCCCGAGAAAGCATCCCCCGTTTCGCCCTGCCTCTGCCCCGTCATGGGTGAATGCGCAGTTTCCAAAAACAAAACCAAATGGCAGGTGAAGCG
>CBFIAX010000033.1:0-1326 GCA_965660685.1 Yoonia sp.
TGAACGCGACCCCGCGCAAATGTTTGGGGTATCAAACGCCAGCTGAAGTGTTCCGTGCAAAGCTTATGGAAGGTGAGCCATAATCCAGATAAACTGAACCCACAGAAATTGCGCTTCAGCGTGAGTTCACACCTGATCCTCGCCACCGGGAGCCGCAACCGCATTCCCCCGGTCAAGAACCTCGACCTTGATGGTGTTCTTGCGTTCCGCACGCTTTCTGATGCCCGAGCACTCAGGGCGCGCTTACCCAATATTGGCCACGCGATTGTGATTGGTGGCGGCTTCATCGGGCTGGAATTCTCAGCGGTGGCGCGGCAGGCTGGTGTAGCGGTCACTGTTGTCGAAGGGGCGCCCCGTCTTATGGCGCGCGCCGTGTCATCGATCACATCGGACGCGTTTCTTAAGACCCACAAATCGTGGGGCACGAAGATCATTCTAAACACCTTTGCGGACAAGGTCTTAGATAACGGATCGGACAAGGTCGCAGGCCTAAAGCTCTCAGATGGCAGCACATTGGAAGGCGACACTATCATCGTGGCTGCGGGCGTTGAGCCAAACAGTGAGCTCGCACAAGACGCCGGGCTTGCCGTGGACAATGGGGTCATCGTGGACGAACACCTTATTTCAAGAGACGATTCCTCAATCTCAGCGCTCGGCGATTGCTGTCTATTCCCAGACCCCGTTCTTGGCCAACCAATCCGACTAGAGTCTGTCCAAGCCGCCACGGATCACGCGCGCACAATTGCAGCGAGGCTCACCGGAACTTCGGCCGCCTATCGCGCTGTTCCGTGGTTCTGGAGCGATCAAAGCAACCTAAAACTGCAGATTGCCGGATTGTCGACTGATGCCAACGCATGGGAAGTCACCCAAAACGATGCGGACGGCTTGATTGTGCTTTGCTTTCGCAACGATGAATTGTGAGCTGTAGAGACGATAAATGCTGTGGCGGCTCATATGGCCGGTCGTAAGCTCTTGGCATCTGGCCAAAACATCTATCGGCAAGACCTAGCCGCTGACAAATATGATCTCCGCGCAGCGGCCAAGCAATTTTAGCGGCCCCCGGAAACATCCTGCCCGTAGCATGGATTGCTTGGGTTTTTCTTGATGCTCAAACTCACCGGTAGGATGGAGCTCATGAACAAAACAACGATCCATGACAACGTATCCGCTGGACCGAGTGAACAGGCAGTTCCATGCGCCTGCGCCGGACGTCTTATACGTCAGCGACGTTACCGATATCACAAACACTGCTTGGCAGGGTTGAAACACCTCCCAAAGTAGTTAACATGTGAAGTAACGGAGCTAGAAAGCTCGCGACGACCAACC